>NZ_JARXWF010000003.1 GCF_029892605.1 Parabacteroides sp. PM6-13 | reverse complement strand
AAATACCCGCTGCCCCTCGACTTGCATGTGTTAAGCCTGTCGCTAGCGTTCATCCTGAGCCAGGATCAAACTCTTCGTTGTCAAAATTGTTTGTTTTTTTTTTCCTTAGCTCATTATATAAATGATTATTGACGGTAGCTAATTCTTTTCTTTGTACACTATACATATAAATACATACAGTGCACGCGTTTCTTGTACTACTTTGTTGATTATGTAATTGTTTCAAAGAACTTTTCGCATCTAAACAAGCACGCTGCTTATCTCCAATGCGGGTGCAAAGATAGTGCTATAAAACATACAAAACAAAATTTATTCGGAAGTTTTTTCATACTTTTTCATAAATTATTTTTAATCCGTTGAAAGATTGAGAATTACAAATTGTACTTTTTTGAAAAAAATAAAATAGGGAAAGGGAAAGGGGGAAACAACGTAGAGATGTATATATAGTATGGGAAAATTAATACAGGGGAATAGAGGCTTTGTGGCGTCGAAGACGCATGACGTTGATTAACCCCATGTGAAGCGTAGCGGAAACATGGGGCCGAACACATCCCTCCTTCCTTGGCCTCGAAGAGGTGGGGCCATATAATAGTCCGACCTCTTCGAGGCCTCCGGCACTACAGCTGACATGCCCCATGCTCCGCTACGCTACACATGGGGTTTATCAACGTACGGCGTCTTCGACGACGGAAAGAAGGTGTAGCTTATGAAGCAAGGTTAGGCTTATGCAGGGAAGGTATACATTATTATTATAAAGAAAAAGAAGAAGGGAATATTTGAAAGGGGAAGTCATTGGCTGTAGGAGGATTTGTTGGCTGAGCATGATGAGCCAATTGGTCGACCATGCTCAGCCAATTGGTCGACAGGGCTCAGCCAACTGGCTCATCATGCTCGGCCAGCAGACAGTCAGGCGGCTGACTTATCCTGAAATTGGTTGTCACTTTTTGTCACTGTTTACTATAAAAGTTGACACCATACAGACGCGTAAACATTCGGCGGGCAAAAATATGAATTCCGATTATTTCACCACCACATCCCATACCCGTGTGGCACGGTCTTCGCCTTCCGGGCCGGAGACATCCAGGGTGACGATGTAGGTGCCGGGACGTTCGTAAGCGTGAATCGGGTGCTGCTTGTCGGAGGTATTGCCATCGCCAAAGCTCCATTTCCATTGGGTAATCGTTCCTTCCGACAGGTCATTAAAGGCCACCAAACGACGTTGCATATCGACGATTTTATGTTCCCACTTTGCCATGACCGGTTTCTTAAACGCCGGTTCCAACGGCATGAGATCAAAGGTGCGCAACTGTGACGATTCGCCATACATCGTATGGTGTTTCGAGAGGTTCCAGAATCCGTTGTTTTTGCCCTTCTTATTGACATCATCATAATCAATAATGGCCCAACACAGACCTATATTTTTATTTTCGTAGAATGATGACTCAATCGCCTGCGAAGGTTCATTGCCGGCATAATCGAACACGGTAATATAAAACTCAAGACGTAAAACACCCGGTTCGCCCGACTTAAAATCATAGCTATAAGCGGCATTCGCATAAGGCAATTCTTTGATCCAGGGCTGACTCCCCCAAACCAATGTCCAGTCTTTTCCATAAGCGGGAGGAGTGAAAATATGGTAATTCTGCGCATGTACGCCTTGGAACGAGAAATAGGCATCCCAAGTATCCAATTCTTTATTCGGATGGAACCGGGCAATATGGGGACCTCCGGAAAGATCGCCATCCACCACAAGTTCAAATATATCATTGTGCAAATCATCATGCGTAAAATCCCAATAATCGTCGTAGGCTTCATACATAAAATAAAGCCGATTAAAGCCTTTCACCCACCCCACTTTCACCTTGACATCAATCGATTCCTTATTCAGTCCCGGGTGTTTACCGGAATCGTCCCATAATTCTTCGGTTCCCACAATATACGAGTCGGGCACCATATCCCAATCGTTAAAACGACCATCGATACGGGGTATCTGGTTTGCCGGAAACTGAAAAACCTTGAAATGCGGCGCATCCAACTGAGCAAACAGGTTGAGTGGCAAAACAACCAATAGCGAAATCAGCCACATATAACGAGTAAACGCATAACGAAAAAGCAGGTTCATACACAAATGTTTTTTTAGTTACAACTATACGACACAGCCGCAATTTAGATATAAATAGATTGACAAAAAAATCTTAGCCAATAATGCTTCAAAAAACACCTGGCAAAACGCTCCTGACAAGCGCTCATTTTTTTTCTCACCCGCATGAGAAAAAATTCTCACGCGGGTGAGAATTTTTCTAAGCAAGATTTTTCCTGAGCACAATTATACAACTTGTAAGTATTTCTTACGGGTTCAAACAGAATAAAAATTCCGTATGAATAAGGCTTTAATCGCCAAAAATCCGTTCTTTTGTGTAGGGAAACGAATGTTAATCAAAAAAAATTTAGACAAAATAGGATTATGCGCACATCTTCTCTTCAGGACCTTTATTTGCAAAGGCCTGTCACACTGACCATTCTTGTTTGTATCTTATCGGTTTTACCTTGGATTGCCATGAACGATTTCGCCACCAAAGGAGAACCTCGCGAAGCGGCCGTAGCCATATCCATGCTGGAGACGGGGAATTTCATTCTTCCGACCACCTATGCCGATGAATTTGCCTATAAGCCTCCGATGGCACACTGGCTGATGGCTCTCTGCTCTCTGCCGCAGGGCTATGTTTCCGAATTTACTTCGCGTCTGCCATCGGCTATCGCATTTACCTGCATGATAGGCTTCTTGTTAGGTTTCTTTGGCAAACGAAGAGAAAAATCGCAAGAGGTATTTCTGACAATAGCCATCCTGATTACCTGTATAGAGATACACCGGGGCGCCATGACGACGCGGGTCGATATGCTCCTGACCACCTTTATGGTGATCGGGCTTATACAGCTTTTCCGGTGGGAAGAGATGCAACAATTGAAGGGGCTACCGGTGGCTATCCCCATATTATTGGGCTGTGCCATGCTGACCAAAGGGCCGGTCGGCATCGTTTTGCCTTTGTTTATCTTCTTTGTTTATCTATTAATGTTAAACAAATACCGCTTCCTGACCGTCATAAAAGCAATGATTTATATAGGCATCTCTTCCCTGTTCCTGCCTATGTTGTGGTATGTAGCTGCCTGGAGGCAGGGAGGCGATGACTTCCTGAATGTGGTACTGGCTGAGAACTTCGGACGTTTCTTCCATCTGAATACACCGAATATCAATTATGAACTGGGACATGAGAATGGTGCCTGGTATAATATTGTCACCTTGCTTGCCGGTTTTGTTCCCTGGACCATACTGGCGTTCTTTGCTTTGTTTGGCATGAAGATCCGTTTTCCCCGAAAATCCCTCAAGCAAATCTGCCTCGACGGATGGAAAAAGATCCGTTCGATGGACAGGATCACTCTGTTTAGCCTGGTGGCTTTGGTGTGTGTCGTGTTTTTCTATTCGATACCTTCCAGCAAACGCAGCGTCTACCTGATGCCAGCCTATCCTTTTATCGCTCTTTTCCTGGCGCAGTTTATGCTCTATCTGACGGAATACCGCACCCGCGTGACCCGCGTGTTTGCTCACTTCATGGCGGCCTTAACGGCAGTTGTGACCCTGGTATTATTGTTGACCACCTGCCGGATTATCGATCCGATGGCAATCGTTTCGTCATTCACCCAAAAGGCCTCTATGCTGGCCACTACAGAAGCGATTACGCAACAACTTGTTCACCCAAGCATCATCACGATCCTGATTCTTCTGGCTCTGACCGCCTCCCTTATCATTGTCTACTACCAGCTTTCCCGCAAAATAAACATCAAGATACTGTATGCCACCTTTGGCCTGATGTTCTGCATCAACCTGTTGATCGATGGCGTGATTATGAAAGCGGAAAAGGGCAGCGGATCTGCCAAACCTTTTGCCCGGCAGATCATGCACGACTATCCGCTGCAGAAAGATAATGTCTATGTGATGAACAACCTATTGGAATACCGCAACCTGTACGGTCTGAACTTCTATATGGGCAATCTATTCCATAATTTCGAAAACGATCAGCCCCAGACAGGATTCTTCCTCTCGGCTGAGCCGGATATGGAAAAGGTGTTGGAAAAGTATGCTGGCCAGTACCGGTTTCAGCTGCTTACAACCAGTCCGAACGTGATCAAAGATGTGCGCCGGAAAGTTGTGTTATACAGCTTTGAACGGATGGCCGGTGCTACTCCCTAAAAAACAAAACAAGATGAAAATAAATTGCTTCCTCATATACCGGGATAAAGCCTCTGCCCGAGCCACCGTAGAGAATCTTCGCCGGTCGCCACTGGTAGAAGGGATTTATCTGTTGACCGACAACACACGGGCAGAAGAGATTGAGCAGGCCGTTGTGCTTCATACAAACGACCTGAAAAGCACCACTACGCTGCGCACCATCGCCCGCTACGCGACAACGGAGTTTACCCTCCTGTATACGGCGTCCCACGCGCTGGAGACGGGCCTGTTTGCCTTGGAGCGTTTTATGGGCATTGCCATGGATACCGCGGCAGGCATGCTCTATTCGGATTACTATACGGAAGAGAACGGAGAACGAAAGAATTGCCCGACAATCGCCTATCAGACAGGAAGCCTGCGCGATGATTTTCAGTTCGGTTCTGTTTTATTCTATCGCTCCGACGCCCTGCAAAAAGCGGTGCAACGCATGGAACTCAACTACCAGTACGCCGGGCTCTACGACCTGCGCCTGAAGGTATCACAACAATACAAGATCTTGCGTATTCCTGAATATCTGTATACCGTAAAAACAGATACAACCCAATCACCTGCTGAAAACCAATTCTCATACGTCGACCCGCGCAACCGGGAGGCGCAGATAGAGATGGAAACGGTCTGCACGGATCACCTGAAACAGATCGGCGCTTTTCTACCTGCCTCTTTCCAACGTATCGATTTCGAACAGGAGATCTTCCTGACGGAGGCTTCGGTTATTATCCCCGTGCGCAACCGAGTGCGTACCATCGAAGACGCCATCCGGTCGGTATTAACGCAAAAAACCTCTTTCCGCTTCAACCTGATCATCGTCGATAATCACTCGACAGATGGGACAACGGAAATCATCGAACGCTACGCAAACGATGAGCGATTGATCCATATACGCCCTCTACGCACTGACCTCGGCATCGGAGGATGCTGGAATCTGGGCATACACCATGGCGCCTGCGGACGTTTTACGGTGCAGCTCGATAGCGATGATGTCTATAGCGGCGACGACACCTTGCAGAAAATAGTGGATGCGTTCTACGAACAACAATGCGCCATGGTTATCGGTAGCTATCGCATGACCGATTTTCAGATGCAAACGATCCCGCCGGGTATTATCGATCACCGGGAGTGGACACCGGAAAACGGACGTAACAACGCGCTTCGTATCAATGGATTGGGTGCTCCACGCGCCTTCTTTACGCCCCTGTTACGGTCGCTCAACCTGCCTAACACCAGCTACGGCGAGGACTATGCCATCGGCCTGCGCATCAGCCGCGAATACCAGATAGGACGTATATACGACGTGCTCTATCTGTGTCGCCGTTGGGAAGATAATTCGGATGCCTCGTTGGATGTAGAAAAGGCGAACAGCTACAACTACTACAAAGACTGGATCCGTACCTGTGAACTGGATATTCGTCGGGAGATAATGTCATGACAAATGCGTTTACCACCCTCTCTTCGGAAGAAGCCGGTCGGCTATTGCAGGAACAATTAAAGCGGTGGCCCTTAGCAGAGGCCAACTACCGTGCATTGCGATCGGTCGAGACACGCTCCTATGACCTGGGAGGCTTTACGATTCGTACGCAATACAACCCCGCACGCATCGTGTCGAGCGGAGCCAAAACAGATGCGAAAAGTATTGGGAAAAGACCCTGCTTCCTATGCCCGCATCACCTGCCGAAAGAACAGATCAAGTTATCTTTCAAGCTGCAGGAGGAATATCTTTTACTCTGCAACCCCTACCCTATCTTCACGGAGCATTTCACCATTCCTACCGTGGCGCATCAGCCACAGGAGATATCCTCGCGTTTGGATGATTTCCTGCAGATAAGCCGGAGGTTAGACCAATACACCCTCTTCTACAATGGGCCAAAGAGCGGCGCCTCGGCTCCCGACCACGCCCATTTCCAGGCTGTATCCAGCTATGAGATGCCCTTAGATGAAGAGACAGAAGTCGCGCACGCCTCCCGGGAAAACAAACTGATTGAGACAGAAGAGGGTTCCTTTTCATTACTGACGCATTATGCCCGAAACGGATTTGTGATACGAGCCAAGTCGTTAGAGCAAGCCAAAGCCTTTTTCCGTCTTCTTTGTGACGCTATAAACAAAGGCAAAGAGCCGGATATGAATCTGTTTTGCCGTTATAGAAACGAAATGTGGCAAATTGCCCTGATCCTTCGGAAGGCGCACCGTCCCTGGCAATATGCCGCCCAAGGAGAAGAGCAGATCCTCACCAGTCCCGGAGCTGCCGATATGGGCGGATTGTTTATCACGCCCCGCCGGGAAGATTTCGATAAGATCTCTGTTCCTGTTTTAAGAGATATTTACGGACAAGTTTGCTGCGATGATGAACAAATGGAAGAGTTTCGGGATAAAATCATGGCTAATTGGCATAATATCAAAAATAAACCCTAAAAAGCTTTATCTATTTATAAATATGTTAATTATCTTTGCCTTTTAAATAAACAACAAAAATTGGCACAACAAATTAGCCATCGTATTAGCGTATGAAACAATTTTTTAAAATGATGTTTGCTTCGGCACTGGGAGTGTTCGTCGCATTAGCTCTTGTTATATTCATATCAATCTTTACAATGATTGCTATGATTGGCAGTATGAGCAGTAGTGAATCTGTGTATGTAGCTAAACCGCAGACCGTTTTCAAAATTTCATTAAACGGATCCATTACAGACAGTGAGTCGACTGAAAACCCTTTTGCCTCGCTTTTGGGAGACGATAACCAATCCTATTCCCTGATGACTATACAGGAAAGTATCCGCAAAGCAAAAGAAGACAATAACATTGTGGGCATTTACCTGGAAGCCGGCTCTCTCTCGACAGCGTCAGCCAACCTGGAAGCCTTGCGCCGGTCGTTGATTGACTTCAAAGAAAGTGGTAAATTCATCATTGCCTATGGTGATAATTATACACAAGGAAATTACTTCTTATGCTCTGTCGCCGACAAAATGTACATGAACCCCCAAGGCATGGTGAATATAGTCGGGCTGGCTTCTCAAAACATATTTATTAAAGGATTGGCCGAAAAGGTCGGTTTAGAATATGAAGTGTTTAAAGTGGGCACCTACAAAGGAGCCGTTGAACCCTATATCCTCGACAAATTAAGCGACGCGAACCGGGAACAAATCGAATCATACATCGGTTCTACCTGGAAAAACCTTTCCACCGGCATGGCCGAAAGCCGTGGTGTTTCCGTATCCGACATCAACCACTTTGCCGACCAGGGGTTGGTATTCGCTGATCCGTCGAAAGCGGTTGAATGCGGTCTGATCGACGAATTGATGTTTAAGAGTCAAGCCGAAGAGCAGGTGAAAGAACTGGCGGGACAAAC
Source organism: Parabacteroides sp. PM6-13 (assembly GCF_029892605.1). GTDB lineage: Bacteria > Bacteroidota > Bacteroidia > Bacteroidales > Tannerellaceae > QVMG01. Next base: position 364,418 of record NZ_JARXWF010000003.1, on the reverse strand, counting down.
CGGAAAGAAACTGAAAACCGCAGGGGTTGACAAGATCAGAAACATAAAAGAAACCAAGAAGAAAAAGGGAGAAAAGATTGCCATCCTGTATGCGGAAGGACAAATCATGGAAGGCAGTTCTTCTCCTTTCAATACCGAATCGTTGATTACACAGAAGATCGGAGACGAATTAGCCAAATTGAAAGACGACGAAGATATCAAAGCTGTGGTGTTCCGCGTAAACTCTCCGGGGGGAAGCGCATTTATCTCCGAACAGATCTGGCATCAGGTGGTTGAACTGAAAAAAGAAAAACCGATTGTTGTTTCCATGGGTAGCATGGCCGCATCAGGAGGTTATTATATCTCTTGCGCTGCCAACAAAATTGTAGCCGAACCGACCACACTGACCGGCTCTATCGGTATCTTCGGATTATTCCGCAAACCGGTAGGCACGTTAAAGAAAGTGGGCGTAACAACAGACGTAGTAAAAACAAACAAATTTTCCGACTTCGGTGACTTTTCTCGTTCATTCAATGAAGATGAAAAACATATCCTGCAAGGCTACGTCGAAAGAGGTTATGATTTGTTCATCGGCCGCTGCGCGGAAGGTCGCGGCATGACGAAAGAAGAGATTGACGCCATTGGCCAGGGACGTGTATGGACCGGTGAACAAGCATTGGGCCTCAACCTGGTAGATGAGCTGGGAGGACTGGAAAGAGCGATTGAGATCGCTGCTGAACTGGCAGAAGTGCCCGACTATCAGTTAGTAACGGTTGACGGATCGAAAGATTTCTTTAGCAGCCTATTGGAAAAACAACTGGAAGACATCAAATTCTCCATCCTGAAAAGCGCTTGGGGAGAAGATATGGACTATCTGAACAAGCTCCGGACCATTCGTTCTACCGATGGAATACAAGCGCGACTTCCGTATGATATGCAACCTCTCTAATTGATTGATGCCGACAGACAATGACATAAAGATTAATCACGCATTAATGCCTTTCTCCTTTTTCTATGGATTAGGAGTAGGGATTAGGAATCAACTGTTCGATTGGGGAATACTCCGATCCGAACAGTTTCCGATTCCTGTTATTTGCGTGGGCAATCTGACAGTCGGCGGCACCGGCAAAACACCTCATATAGAGTATATCATTCGCCTGTTACAGCATAAGAAGTATCGTGTGGCGGTATTGAGCCGCGGGTATAAACGGAAAACATCCGGATTTCTATTAGCCAATGCATCGAGCACCAGCGAGGAGATAGGCGATGAGCCTTACCAGATCATGCAGAAATTCCCTGATTTGCTTTTGGCGGTAGATGCCGACAGACGCGAAGGCGTACGCAAACTATTAGCTTTAGAAGAGAGCAGACGCCCCCAGGTTATTTTGTTGGATGATGGCTTTCAGCATCGCTATATCAAGCCCTCCTTTTCTATTATCCTGACAGACTATAACAGACTGTATTACCACGACAAGCTATTGCCGGCAGGACGTCTACGGGAAAAGATCCGGGCAACCAGACGAACGGATGTGGTCGTTGTCACCAAATGTCCGAAAGACATGAAGCCGATCGAATACAGGATTATAGAAGATCATACTCAATTATTGGCTCATCAGAAGGTCTTTTTCACTCGCATGGTATATAACGACCTACAACCAGTCTTTGAAGAGGCTAAGCCTCGTATGCTAAGAGATATCCGCCGGGATGACGATGTGTTGGCTATTTCGGGAATTGCCAATCCGACTCTCTTTGAACAGGAGATACAGAAATACTCCCACCATGTTACTTCACAACACTTCCCGGATCATCATGATTTTACAAAAAGCGACTTCAAGAAACTGAATACGCTATTTGAAAATATGCCTTGTAAAGAGAAGTTGATCATTGTAACAGAGAAAGATGCGGCCCGGATGCGCAATAACATACACCTACCGGAAGAATGGAAAAAGTCACTCTATTCATTGCCGATATCCGTCCTCTTTACCGGAAGAAGAGAAACTCTTTTCGACCAGATCCTATTAAAACATATTGAAACCGTTCTCAGAAACGGTCTGCCTGATTAAAAATTAGTATGAGTACCAGAACAGAAATTGCATCATTAGGCGAATTTGGTTTAATTCGCCATCTTACCGATCGTTTAGAAATCAAGAATAACAGTACAATCACCGGGGTTGGCGACGACGCCGCCGTTTTCGAATACAAAGAGAAGCAGGTGTTGGTCACAACAGATCTCCTATTGGAAGGGATTCATTTCGACCTGATGTATGTGCCCCTGAAACACTTGGGGTATAAATCGGCGATCGTCAACTTTTCCGATATATACGCCATGAATGGATACCCGAAACAGATCACCGTTTCTTTGGGCATCTCGCAGCGCTTTTCCGTGGAGGACCTGGATGAGTTCTATAGTGGCCTGAAGCTGGCTTGCGATATTTACGGCGTGGATATCGTTGGAGGTGACACCTCTTCGTCGCGTACCGGGCTGACCATCAGCATCACCTGCATCGGGGAAGGCGAAAAAGGCAAAATCGCCTACCGCACAGGAGCGAAAGAGACAGATCTGATATGCGTATCCGGCGATTTAGGCGCTTCCTATATGGGGCTTCAACTCTTAGAACGCGAGAAGAAAGTATTCGGAGATCAGCATGATTTCACGCCCGACTTTTCAGGCAAAGAATACCTGTTAGAGCGTCAACTGAAACCGGAAGCCCGTAAGGACATTATTGAGATGCTTGATCAGATCGGAATTGTTCCGACCTCTATGATTGACATTTCAGACGGATTATCCTCCGAGCTCTTACATATTTCAAAAGAAAGCCAGGTCGGATGTCGTATTTACGAAGAGCGAATCCCGATCGATTATCAGACAGCCGCTATGGCTGAACAAATGAATCTGAACCTCTACACCGTAGCTTTAAATGGCGGGGAAGACTACGAGCTTCTGTTCACAGTGCCCCTCACCGCTCATGACCTGATTGTAGAACAAAGCGGTATCCGCGTGATCGGTTATGTCACGAAACCCGAATTAGGCAACTACATCATTGGCCGTGACGGTGGCGAAGTAGAACTCAAGGCCCAGGGATGGAGCTCCTTTAAATGAGTAGAAATATCCATCTCCTCATTTGCATATTCTGAATAAATACCTATCTTTGCACCCGTCTTGAAAGCGCACAAACCGCGCAACAACGGTGCCATAGCTCAGTTGGTAGAGCAAAGGACTGAAAATCCTTGTGTCCCCGGTTCGATTCCTGGTGGCACCACTTAATAAGACTAACAAAACAAAGCAAATCCCTGAAACATAGACAGTTTCAGGGATTTTTCTTTTTAGGGCAACCCTGTAAAAATGGCAAAAAACGGCGGTTTACAGCATATTTCTCTATGTTCATTCATATGCTTTTTTTTCGACACAAAAAAAGCAAACGAAATGGTATCTAATGTGCTGATTTGCTGTTTTTTTTGCACCTACAAACCAAAAAGCAAAGAACATGTGTAACATTCCATTATTGGATGTACCCTTACCTCTACTATTTATTTTGTTATCTCCTCAGCGAAACAAAATAAGCTGCATTTAACATTATTTATATCGCATAATACATCGCATTGCTATGTATTATATACTTTTGCTGAATGAACGAAGAATTCCTCCATAAATGGCAGTCGCAAGTAAAGAAAGGTACTCTTGCCTTTATCCTTCTCAATCTTCTAAAGGATAAGGAAATGTACGGATATGAGATTATCGATCAGATATCTCGACAGGTTGCTATCGATATTGCAGAGGGCACATTGTATCCGTTGCTAAACCGACTTAAAACAGACGGTTTAGTCGATTCCAAATGGGTAGAACAACAATCTGGAATTCCTCGGAAATATTATACACTTACTTTAACTGGAAAAGCGACACTCGACGAAATGAGTGAATTCTGGAACAGTTTAGACAAATCAATCAAAAAGATATCCAAATGAGACTGATAGAGTTTGACAACAAAAATGCTAACCAGATATACCTCGACTATATCGAAAGGGTAAAACGAACAACAAAAGCCTTGTCGGATAAAGACCGCGAAGATATACTAATGGAACTTAATAGTTACATCTACGAATATATACAAGAAAACAAGGAAAATGGTGAAATGTCTAATTTGCTGGCAATTATAAAACGCATAGGAGCCCCCGAGGAGATATTACCTCCGGTTATCGCTAACAAGAAAATGGATCAGGCAACCCATACATTCAACCCTATGCATGTAATTAAAGCTTTGTCTTTAAATATTTCAAACGGATTATCATACGTAGCTTTCAGTATATTGTATCTGTTACTTTTTTGTTTTTCCTTTCTAGCTATAGCAAAAATATTCTTTCCCGGAAATATTGGAGTATTCAAGGGGGAAAACCGTTTTTATATCGGATTATTCAGTGATTCCACGATTGAAGGTACTCAGGAATTACTGGGTTTCTGGTTTATACCCGTAGTCCTTTTACTCTCTATATGCCTTTATTTTCTTATTACCTTTTTAATGAGAATACGACAGCGCTTCAAAAAGTGATTTTTTTGCAAACAAACATAGTATTACTATGTATTATAAATTTAAATAATCGAATTATGAAAACTTTTTTTAGTTCATTTATTGCAATACTTCTTTCAGTATCTGTTTATGCACAGGAAATTAATGTTCAAAAACTAAATAAGCTTTTTGATCACATAGAACATTCTAACCAAGGTGTGGGAGAAATCGCTATCGATCAGGGTGGTCGAACCTTATATCAGCGTAGGTTTGGTCCAAAAACTCTTACACACAGTACTCCTGCGGGGGAGTTACCTCTTGGCTACAGAATAGGTTCGGTCACAAAGATGCTAACGGCCATTATGATTTATCAACTATGCGAAGAGGGTAAACTGACGCAGGAAGATACGCTGGGACATTTTTATCCAGACCTACCCAATGCTGATAAAATAACTATCGCCCACTTGTTGAGCCACACCAGCGGATTACAGGATTATGCAGTGAAGAATGACAGTCTCTTGTATTGGCTGTGCAAACCGGTTGAGGAAATAGATATATTTAATGAAATAAAACGGCAAGGGGTAGCTTCTGAACCGGGCGACAAATTCAGGTATTCAAACACTGGTTATTATTTGTTAATGCAAATAATCGAAAAAGAATATGAAAAACCTTACCCAGAGGTATTTTTAGAAAGGATTGTAAAACCACTGAACCTCCGACTGACGATCTCTGGCAAGGACTGTGATCCGGTAATTGCTCCTTCTTACGAACTGAACACAAGCAAAGAATGGAGCGAAATGGTAGATTTCTATTTTCCAAATGTAACAGGCTTGGGCGATGTTGTTTCTACTCCTCTGGACTTGATCGTCATTATAAGGTCTCTATTTGATTCTACACTAGTAGCGGGCGAAAGTCTGACAGATATGCAGCCTGTGGATAAAGAGACGTTTGGGAAAGGCTTGATGCGGTTTAATGCCTCGGGCAAGGTGTTTTACGGTCACGGAGGAGATACGTTCGGAACAAGTTCGCTGGCTTTGTACAATCCCGAGGATGACTTATCAATTGCGTTATCTTTAAACGGTAAAAGCATCACGCGAGGAGAATTGCTAAAGTATGTATCAGCTATTATTTACGATGCCGAATTTGAATTTCCTGGATTCCCTGAAGTAAATAGAGAGAAGGTTGATCTAACTCTCTTCAAGCGGTATGTGGGGACGTATTCTTGTCAGGAACCCTCTATTTCGCTTAAAGTATTCCTCGATGGGGAAAATTTGAAGGTTGAATTGCACAGGCAACCTATTCTTATGATGGAGGCCGTGACAGAGCGCATATTCCGCAACTCGGTAGCTAAATGTGAGTGGGAGTTCGATCCGGAGAATCAAAAACTTTACTTGCGACAACGCGGAAAGTTGTTTGAGTTTACAAGAGAATAGAGCAAATCATGATAGAATCGTGATTCGTATCAACGAGGGTGTATCAAAAGTCACAGTGTTCTTTGACAAAGTTACAGATTGTAACTTCATTCAAACGAGGCGAAACTTTTGACACACCCTCTTAATTTTTGACAAGAAAATAAGTGATCAAAATCTTACGAAAGATTGCTGGCATAAAGTTGTCCGCATGCTGCATCTATTGAAGCACCGAACTGCTGTCTGCGAGTTGCATGAATGCTATGTTGTTTCAGTTGAGAAACAAATATCAAAACATCGTCCATTGCGGGAGCTTGGTAAAAGGAATCCATTTTGAAAGATTCATTGTACGGGATTACACTCACATGAAATAGTTCTGGCCTTGAACAAGACTTTATCAACTTCACAAGTGCATTCAAATGTTCGTTAGTGTCATTAACACCCTTGATTAACAGATATGCCAGATAAACTTTTCGCCGAACGGTATATGTATATCGGTCAAGGATAGATAAATTTTCAGTCAATGAATAGCGCTTTTCCAACGGAATTATTTCCGCCCGTTGTTCGGGAAAAGGAGAATGTACCGACAGGGTAATATTGACCTGCGGGTATTCTTTTACCAGTTGCTCCAATTTGGGAGCAACGCCAACGGTCGAAACCGTTATCCTGCGGGAAGATATTCCGCCATAACCAGTAGTGGTGAGAATTTGCAATGAATTGAAGAAATGAGGATTCATAAGAGCTTCACCCATACCCATAAATGCAATGCTGTCGGGTAGCGTTTGCCAATGCGGATGAAAAATCTGCCCGCATATTTCGTCTTCGGTCAGATTTCTAACCAAACCGATAGTTCCCGTAGCGCAAAAGGAGCAGCCTAATCCGCATCCCGATTGGGAGGATACGCACATGGATGTCCATCCTGCCCGATATTGCGACATAACTGTTTCTATTTGAGCGCCTGACCGGGTTTCAAACAGTATCTTTCTGACTTGTTCTGCGGATTGTTCTTTTACAATCTTTAGGGGAAGCGGAGTTTGCCCGAAGTATTCCGACAGTTGCTCCCGCAATGGTTTGGGCAACTCTTTGATCTCTTCAAATCTCTCGTGCCCATGTTGTAAGGAGTTTACAAGTTGCTGAAAACGGAATGTAGGAATATTGGACTCTTCCAGATAATCACGAATTTTCAGAAGAATAGAGCCCGGAGGCAAATTAGGAAGCATTCCCGAGCCTTCCTGATTTCTAATATTGGAGTTTCTATGATTCATATTATGATTTATTTTTGAGGATATTACTGATTTTTAGGAATAAACAAGTAGAGTTCAATAAGCTAAACTCATTGAACAAATACGGTCTTAAAAATGAGGTGGATTACATAATATCTAAGCTTTAATTGTACACGATTGGATTTCGTACAGAATGAAGTTGTTGTCAATGGCCTCTCGCGAAAGATTTGCCGGCAACGCTTCTATTAACTTAGATATTAATTACATGTGAATGGTGTTTCTAAATTTTTAATGCGCAAAAATAGGTATAATTTGTGAGATCACAAATCTTTTAGTGGATATAGCGCTTATCTCGCGTGATCTATCGCACTCTCACTCCGGTATTGGTAAACCGTGTTGGCGCAGGAATGTCAGTTTATCCCAATATCCTCTCTGGAATTTAATCTTTCCGTCTGTAATGTGAAAGAAACCGCATCCGCGCAGCCCCAGCGGGGCGCGCCATTCGAGAATAGCCCACTCGCCGTCCTCGAACAGATTTTCAGGGATACAAACCATTTCGGGCACAGCAAAATCAGCGCGAAACATCTCCCGGATCGCCTCTTTTCCGATAACCGGTTCGTTTGCTACCTGATGGTTTACCGCGTCGTCGTGATAGAGATCGGCTATACTCTCTGCATCTGCGGCATTAAATAGCATTATCCATTCTTCAAGTATTTCTTTTGGTTTCATAACAGAGTATATTATGTTTTATTCATTATAGCTGTCCAACTATTGATAAGCGTATCATTGTCATAGAGGGCGCCTTGTGCATAGCAAGTATTTTCTTCTCTTCGGATAATTTCAAACCCGTTCAGAGAGCTTTCTTCTATCTTAAATTTAGAAAATACCGTATTTCTGTCGATATGAAACACGCCGGTTTGTTTGCCAAGCTCGGGATTGAGCGATTCCGAGAGAAGCATTGACGAAGATACCGGAACAATCTTATAGTTATTCACTCTTCTTACCTCATCTAATTGCGCCCAACTCTCATTTACTATTTCCTGTTCACTAACAGAAATAACAGACTCCCCCTTTGCGTGAGAGATTGTCCCATCCGAAGCAACAAACTCGGATGTCGTTTCCCATATTGCGGATTCAGAAAAAAGATGTTTCATACCTTCACTAATTTATCGAATCGGCTATCCATACAAGTACTCAGGTCGGTAGTAACGAACTTCCCGTTATAATACAAGCTGAATATAGTTGCCGGAGTAGGAGAAGCTTTGGCTTCTTCCATACTGGTGAATTTGATGATCTTCAACGGAAGATTTCTTTTCTGTGCCGTTTCCTGCAATGAATTTTGAATGTGGTATTCGGTAAACGGACAACGGTTGGAATAATAGACCACGATGCCATTTTTATCGGGACATTCTCCGCTTAAGGTGCTCTCATTGAATGATGGGGTATCGGCTTCCGGCTTTAATTTCAATGCGAGCAAGCTGAATCCGTAAGGGAGTGTTTGTACTGTCTCAAATCCTTGCCGGATAAGCCATTTAGTTTCACTCATAAAATGAAACTTCTTCGTCCCGACAACGGTCACCAAACCCTCTTTCCCCTGTCGCTTTGCATCGTCGATGGCTATTTGAAGCAGGGCTTTGGCATACCCTTTCCCTTTGTATTGCCCCGACACCCAGAAGCAGTTTATCATGAGCCAATCAAGAGCCTTGACAGGAACCCATGCCTTTTCTGCCGGAGTATATTCGATGAACACCTTTGCGCGCTCGTCCAAGCGTCTGAAAACATACCCATTATCGAACTCCTTTTTCAACCACTCCTTTTTCAACTCGTAGCTGTCTTTACACTTTTTGTCGGAAAAGGCACAGCAAATATGCTCTTTCCCGATATTCTCTTTGTTGAGTGTAATAAAGGCTGCTTCCATGTTATGTTATTAGTATTTGTTTCTTGCCTACAAAAATACCTAAAAAACACCTATTCAAGATTTATCCGCTCGCGTATTTTCTTCCATGCGTGCGTGTCGAACAAACTGCTCTCCCGCATGGTGTAATACATCTCCTTAAACCGGGAAATTGGTATCACAAAACTTAGAATATTAGCTTCTACATAAGGGCGAACGGAAGGGTCGAATAGTCCGATAAACGTTCTCTTTCCTCCCCTGCTATTTTCAACAACGGCATTGGTTACCACAGCCGAACAGCCGGAGCCGAACATGGAAGTAACCGCATCTTCCGAATTGTTGTCGAAATAAGCCCATGTCGTCAAGCCGGAGAGTATATCGGGGGTTGCCAGGAACAAGATGCCTTCCATTTCGTCAAACGTTTCAATCCTGTCGATTCGGGCAAAATTCAGGTACTTCCGGTTGGTAAGCGGTACGCCGAGTTGTTCTATAAACTCAACCACCATTTCAGGCGTCTTTTTATACTTTTCTTTCAGCGAAACGAAGTTGGGTACTCGTTCGGGCATTTCCGTAAATCCGGTATAGAACTTTCCTCCTCCGCAACCAATGACTTCAGCATTCAAACTTATGGGATTTCCCTCTCTTACTGTTTTCAACCCTTTGAAGAAACAACCGTTTATCTTTTCGGTATCGGCAAGCGGGGTATCGGAATACCAAAACGCTATCGGAAGTTCGGCTTTTTCTCCGAACGCTTCCCTGTAATTGTCAATAAATACTTTTACTTCCATAGCCATTACTGTTTATTAGTCAATATCATAGGCGAATAAAAATGGAGCTGATATTCTTTCTACTCGCTATAAAGTTTTTGTTACAAAGATACAGATTTGCTCCTGTTTTTCTGTTTTTATTAAAAAAATCATAGTGTCAGAAAAAGAGGCGTTTTACAAAGAAACATAGCGAAATGTGTCCACAAGATATCAGGAGAGAATCTGTATCTTTATCCCGGGAATCACTATAGTATTCACTATAATAATACGGCGATGAATATAGAAGAACTTCGAGAATATTGTCTTTCGCTGAAAGAGGCTACGGAGTATATGCCATTCGAAGAGGAATACCTTATTTTCAGGATATTGGATAAGTGGTTTGCTATCATCCCGCTAAACGACCCGGAATTGAAGATAACCGTAAAATGCGACCCTTCGGAAGCCATTGATTTACGGGAGCGTTATCACAGCGTTGAACCGGCCTGGCATTTTAATAAGAAATTTTGGAACAGCATCACACTTAATGGCGACATGAACAACGAAACCGTCAAATACTGGATCCGTCACTCCATAAAAGAAGTACTGAAAAAGCTTCCAAAGAGAGTACAATCGGAATATCTGGAAAATAAGCCATCGTTCCTGGTGTCTATGCCAAAGGCGAAATAAACACCAAAGGGCAAGACTATCTGAAATCAGTCAAAGAACTTGGACTTGCCATGTAAGAAGTGTTGGTTTGATCGAAGTTATGCACCGAAATTTTATTGTCGAAGGGCATGGACAGTAGAATTCCGGTGCAAAAAATGAATTGTATTATAAGATCATTTTATACAAGTCAATATGACAACAAAAAACTGTTCGTATATTTGCGAATTAAAAGACTATTCGTATATTTGCGAACTGAAAAGTATATAATCATGCAAAAACAAGAACTCACCAAGGAACAGGAACAGATCGCGCGTTTTGCTAAAGCCATGGGACATCCTATACGGATTGCCATACTTCAGATGCTTGCCAATCAGACCTGTTGTTTTCACGGGGATATGTCGGAGTTGCTCCCCATAGCCAAAAGTACTTTGTCCCAGCATCTGAATGAATTGAAAGATGCAGGCTTGATACAGGGAGAGATTACACCTCCAACAGTTAAGTATTGTATCAATCAAGAGAACTGGGCTTTGGTAGAGAAACAATTAGGTGGATTTATTAAAAGCGTAGGCGTTTCAAAAGGTTGCTGTTGATAGCTATTTTTTTTACCCAATATATTCGTTGAATTACGAACAACGAACAAGAAGATACTAGTTAAACAATAATTCTAAAAACAATCTATATGAAAAAGAGTATTCTATTCGGACTACTGGTCCTACTACTGGCCGCTTGCAGTGGTAACACACACAAAAGCAATCAGGATTCATCCGGTTTGGCGGAGACCAAAATACAGCTTACAGATGCTTCTTCTGTAAATGTTTACTATTTCCACGGCAAACAACGCTGCAAAACCTGTATTGCGGTAGGCAATGTAACAGAAAAGACCATAAAGGAACTTTACGCGAAGAACCCTCAGGTGAAGTTTATAGAAGTAAAGACTGAGGAGAAACAAAACAATTCGCTTGTAGAGAAATACGAAGTAACCTGGAATGCGCTCATCATTGCTAAAGGAGACGACCACATCGAAATTACCAAAGAGGCATTTGCTAATGCGTTGAATAGTCCCGAAAAACTGACTGCCCTGATCAAAACCGAAGTCGATAAAAGGTTATGATGGATTATTTGCAAACCCTGGCCGACGGATCGAACTGGCCATTACTAACAGCCTTCCTACTGGGCTTGATGACTGCTATCAGCCCTTGCCCGTTGGCAACAAACATCACCGCAACGGCTTATCTGAGCAAAGATATAGGAGAGAAACACCGGGTGTTGTTCAATGGCTTATTCTATACCCTTGGACGAATGTTTACCTATACGGCGTTGGGGCTTATCTTTTATTTCGGAGCAAGCCAGTTTCAGGTCGCCCGTCTATTACAAAATATCGGTGGTATGTGGTTGGGCATAATACTTATCGTTATCGGGATTCTGATGCTCGACATCATCAAATGGAATATGCCGGGAATGGGAAAGCTAACATCCAAACTTGAACAGAAAGAAGGAAAGAAGAATTATCTCGATGCCTTTCTGCTTGGATTAGTCTTTGCACTGGCCTTCTGTCCATACAGCGGAGTACTTTACTTCGGAGGCCTGATTCCTCTGACCATTGCCAGCCCATCGGGCTTACTACTCCCTCCCGTATTTGCTATTGCAACAGGGCTCCCGGTCATAGTCATAGCGTGGTTATTGGCATACAGTGTCAGCAACGTTGGTAAGTTCTATAATAAAATGAACATCTTTCAAAAATGGTTTAAGCGTATTGTCGCTGCCGTGTTTATCGCGGTAGGGCTGTACTATATAATTACGAATTACGAAAACAATTTATGAAGAATAATAATATTATACAAGAGAAATCATTTGCTTTCGCTATACGAATAGTGAATTTATATAAATACTTATGTGAAGAAAGAAAAGAGTATATTTTATCGAAACAAGTTCTACGGAGCGGAACTTCTATTGGTGCAAATGTAGAAGAATCTATCGGCGGACAATCAGAAAAAGACTTTCTATCAAAACTTTCTATCGCATACAAAGAATCTAGAGAAACAATATATTGGTTGAAATTACTTTTAGCAACTGATTATTTGAACCAAGAACAAGCTGATAGCTTACTAAGGGATGTTGAGGAAATTTGCAAAATTATAGGGAAAATACAAATAACAATAAAAAAACGTAATTCGTAATTTATAATTGAAATAATATGGAAATCATCGTATTGGGTACAGGTTGCGCCAAATGTAAAACAACCTATGAGACAGTAAAGAAGGTAATCGAGGGAAACAAGCTGGATATCAATCTCTCCAAGCAGGAAGACATTATGGAAATCATGAAATACAACGTGATGACCTTGCCCGCAATTGTCGTTGACGGCGAAGTGAAGATCAAAGGGCATGTGCCTTCCGAGAATGAGATCTGTAAATTGTTAGGCGTATAACAAACGACAAATGGAAACTAAAAAAGAATTGAGAATCCTATTCTGGATGATCGCTATCTTCGCTATGGTGTTTTTCCTTCCCTTAGGTAGCGAGCGATTGATGACAGCGATTGATGCCACACTCGACCTGTCAAAATGGTATGCACAAGAACACGTTGTAATGTGCCTCCTGCCTGCCTTTTTCATTGCCGGCGTGATAGCCGTCTTTATCAGTCAGGGTGCAGTATTGAAGTATTTCGGAGCCAATGCAAAGAAATGGCTTTCCTATACGGTTGCTGCCGTTTCGGGTGCAATCCTGGCGGTATGTTCCTGTACCATTCTCCCGTTATTTACCAGCATCTATAAGCGTGGAGCAGGATTAGGACCGGCTATTGCGTTCCTCTACTCCGGTCCGGCCATCAGTATCCTATCGATCATCCTTACCTGGCGTATCCTTGGAACGGAGATGGGCGTGGCTCGTATGATCGGCGCGGTTCTCTTTTCGGTTGTTATCGGTCTGATTATGGCATTTATCTACCGCAAAGAGGAAAAGGTAAAAAAGGAAGAGCAGATGAATATCACTGTTCCTCCGGCGAAACGCCCGATGTCGCAAACGATGTTTCACTTCTTTATTTTGGTATTGATACTGGTCTTTGCTAACTGGGGCGCTCCGGCAGTGGATGACACGTCAAGCGTTTGGTATTACCTATTTACTTACAAATGGCATATCACAGGAGTATTGGCTCTTTTATTTGCTTATTCACTTATTGCCATTCTGAAAATCAAATGGCAGTGGGTCATCGCGGGAGTTGTTGTTACGGCCGGTTCGGCAGCATTAGCCAGTCTGTTTATTTCGAACCCGAAACTGGCTCCGCTCGTACCTATGGTGGTCGGTATTGCTTCTTTGTCGCTTATGACGTTATTGGATAAGCATGACCCGGAAAACCGCGAATGGACTCTATCGGCTTGGGGATTTGCCAAACAGATCATGCCGCTCTTAGCTATTGGTGTGGTAACAGCCGGTTTCCTGCTTGGCTCAACCCACGACAATACAGCCATTGCAGGCGTGATACCCAATGAATGGATTGCGTGGGCAGTTGGCGGGAACTCTCTCTTGTCAAACTTCTTCGCCAGTTTCACAGGAGCGTTTATGTACTTTGCCACATTGACCGAAGTGCCGATCATTCAAGGATTGCTTGCCTCCGGCATGGGGAAAGGCCCCGCATTGGCTCTGTTGTTAGCAGGCCCTTCGCTTTCCCTGCCGAATATGCTCGTTATACGGGGAGTGATGGGTACACAAAAGACCATTGTTTATGTAACGTTGGTTATTATTATGGCAACGATCTCTGGTCTTGTTTACGGAACATTTTTTTAAGAATACATGCAATGAAAATATTCTATTTTTCAGGAACTGGGAACTCAAAGATGTTTGATCTCATCACTTCCTTAAAATCTTTTCCATAGCCTTTCCTTTGGCCAGCTCATCGATCAATTTATCCAGGTAGCGAATCTGTTGCATCCGCTTCTCTTCGATCTCCTCTACCCGATAGCCACAGATCATACCGGTGATTTTAGAAGCATTCGGATTGATCTGAGGTGCTTGGGCAAAGAAGGTCTCAAAATCGCTGTTTGCATCGATCTGTTGTTGCAATGCCTGTTCATCATAACCCGTCAGCCAAAAAATAATCTCATCCACTTCCGCCTTGGTACGCCCCTTTTTCTCCGCTTTCTGGATATACATCGGATAGACACGGGCAAAAGACATTTTATACACTTTACTATAATTCGTATCCATACCTATTTTAGCTATTATATGTGATGACTGATAATTGTTCGGCTTATCTATTTATGAAAATCGTCGGTTCTTTACGTGCCGAATAGGATTTGAGGAACATCGATCCAGCCATCTTGTAGGCCACCCCACCGAATTGTCGCGCATGTACCGGACAGACCGTAATGCATCGTGCGCAGGCAATACATTTGTCTTTATCAGTCTTACGGGGCGTTTCCGGAGCAATCGCCTGTGTGGGACAGAGCTTCACACAGGTGCCACATTCAGTACAGTCTTTATTCCCTTTAGGGTGAAGCGGTAGACTACCAGGCACCTTGTAAGGACGGTTGCCTTTAAGGGTAATCTCCGGCAACAGGGCTATATCAGGCGTTGCGGCAAGCAAATCCCGACAGTTTTCAGCAAACTCTTTGATCAATATTAAGTCTTTCTCATCCGGACGATTGAAGCCTATCTTTGGAAAGATCGAATGTTGGGCAATAAATACCCCACCAGCAATCACCTTAAATCCATTCGCTTCGACCACATCGTTCAATTCGAGCAGGGCGTCATCGTAATCACGGTTCCCGTAAACGCATACAATCACAGCCGGAGTATCATGTCCTTTGAACCTGCTAAGCACCGGCAAGGCTATGGCCGGAATACGCCCGGAATAAACCGGCATCCCCACGATCAACAGATCGGAAGAGTCCATCACGATATCCGTTTCAAGAGTCACTCCGGTGATATTATGTTCCTCTTTATGCCCCGGCATCTGCGCCGCAATATGTCGCACTACGCGCCGGGTGGTGTTAGTCGCACTGAAATAGACTGTATGAAGATTTTTTATTTCCATATCTTTCGATTTTCCATTCTTTATTTTTCTACAAACATACCTATAAAAAAACACCTAACAAATGGTACATCACTCTTTTTCACCCCTACTATCAGGTGCTTTCGTAGCCCTGCAAAGTTTTTTCCCCAGGGACTTTTTTATAGACGAAGCGCATCAGCAAGCCTGCCGAAGCGCTTCGGCAATTTTGCTGATGCGCTTCGACAGTTTTGCCCATGCGCTTCAGCAACAAAATTTCGGGAGACAAAAAAAATGATAGTTGCAAAAGAAAATTATATCTCTATCTTTGTCTTACTCAAACACATTATCTACCATGAAGATACACAAATTATTCCTATTTCTGTTTATGGGTTGTCTGTTATACGGATGCAAAGAGAAAAGTAATATGGTTACCATCACCGGCCAGTTGAAAGGGGTGGAAGACAATGCTGTCATCACGTTATATGAATTCCAAGGGAACATGTTCAATCCCTTGGTGAACGACACCGTGATTAATGGGGCATTCACTTTCCTCTTACCCGATTCTATCTTGCAAACCACCCGGGAATTGGCTATTATGAGTAATGCCGCCGGCTTCCCTCCTACCTGGCTAAGCCTGTGGGTATCGCCGGGTGACAAAGTAAAGATCACCGGAGAAGACAAACTGTTGCGCACATGGCAGGTGGCAAGCCGCAACCCGCTACAAAAAGAGCTAAACAGATACAACGATGGCATCAGAGAATATGTACGCGACTCACAAATAGCCATGACAAAAGCGTATGCCTATTTCGATTCCATAGATGTCATGCCCGAACGACGTCAGGAATTCAGAGAAGAAATCAACACGCTGTATGCCCTCAACGACTCCTTGACGATTCTTCAACAGAACGTTGAAATGGCTATGTTAAGCGAACATAAAACCTATAGCGATGTCTGGATGAATAAGCTGAATCAATACGCCCGTCGGCTAAGGTTTGCTACCGTATCGGATGAAGAGAGAGACCTGTTTCAGGCATTATACGACGATATGCCCAATGATCTGAAGGAGAGCGAACTTGGGGAGTCCCTTTATCTCAGCCTGAACCAGCCGAAGGTGGTGGGTATTGGCGATGAGATGGCCGATATGGACATGTGGGATGTGGATGGAAACCTATGCCGTCTGGAGAATTACAAGGGCAAATATATCCTGCTTGATTTCTGGTCGAGTGGTTGCGGTCCGTGTATCATGTCCATTCCGGAGATGAGAGAGATCGCCGAGACCTACAAAGACAAATTAACCATTGTCAGCATCAGTTCAGATACCAAAGAGATCTGGACACAAATATCGAAGGAAAAGAACATCACCTGGACAAACCTCAACGATTTCAAAGGAGATAACGGCATAAAACTCCACTACGGCGTGAGGGGAATACCCAACTACTTCATCATCTCGCCCGAAGGCAAGATCATTGAAAGCTGGATGGGCTATGGCGAAGGGCTTCTGAAAAAGAAGATGCAGGAATTTATTCTGTAAAAAAGTCCAGTCTCACTGTCGCCACAAAAAACCTTATTCTCTTTTCGCCTTTATCCCTCATTTTTCCCTTTTGGAGGGGGGAATTGATATGGGTTCGAATAATTATTTGCATATTAGCGTTGATTATCATGCAATGATGCGATTAACACAATAGAAAAGAGATAAATGCTACATAAAAAAGTGACGGTTTGCGCCTGTGCGTCGCGCTCGTTCATGAACAAGGACAAAGTAGCCGGAATAGCGGCGGTCATGAAACAACAAGGTTATGAGGTGACGGTGGTAGCCGATCTGTGCAAGACGGTGTCAACAGCGCCTGATGAAATGCGAGAGATCGCTTCGGGCGTTATTCTTGCCTGCCATACGCGGGTGATACAATCCCATCTTGATTGGTTAGGGCTGGAAGGGGGTGCTGTTTTCGGCTTACGCAACGGTGATACCGGTGAGGTATTATCGCAGCTTAACCTTTCCACACAAGAAACAACAGACAGGCAGGAGCAAGAGAATATCCTACAAGAGATGAACGCCTTCCCGGTGGAAGAGGGAACAGACGCCTGGTATCCGGTGCTTGACAAAACACGCTGCATTGAATGTGGAAAATGCCATGACTTCTGCCTCTTCGGAGTGTACACCGTGGAGGAGAAACGGGTGAAGGTGGTGAATCCACAAAACTGTAAAAACAACTGTCCCGCTTGTGCCAGGATGTGCCCCAGTAAAGCCATTATATTTCCGAAATACGAGAAGTCGCCTATCAATGGAGGGACGGCGGAAGAAGAGAGCTTCAACCCGGAAGAGATGGACAAAATGTATCGCGAAAGACTACGGATGCGCCTGCAACAACGCCGTGAGAGCGTTTCGCTGACAAAAAAAAGAGTAAACGATGAAAATAAAAGACTATATAGCCACAGCCAAAGCTGCCTTCCGCGTACCGAGAGAGTGTGCGCCGCGCCTGGTATGGAAGTTTATGTACAACTTCGGATGGCAGAGTATGCGTAACATCAGCCGGTTCGAGAAGAGACAGGCGAAGGGCGAGCCTTTTTTCCCGGCTTTTGTGATGATATCCGTGACCGAGAGCTGCAACCTGGCTTGTAGCGGATGCTGGGTGTCGGAAGGAGGCAGAAAGGCACTTACCACACAGCAATTAGATGGTATCATCACCAGCTGTAAGCAAAAAGGTTCTTTCTTCTTCGGTATTTTAGGAGGCGAACCGTTGATGTATAAAGGACTATTGGATGTATTGGAGAAACATCCGGAATGTTATTTCCAGTTATTCACCAACGGCATCCTGTTGACCGAAGAGGTGGCTATGCGGCTGAAACGCATGGGCAATGTAACCCCATTGATCAGCATCGAAGGACTCAAAGAGGAGAGCGATGCCCGCCGGGGACGAAGCGATGTATTTGAACGGACATTGGCCGGTGTACGTGCCTGCCGGAAAGCCAAACTGATCTTCGGAGCCGCCGCCAGTATCTGCAAGAGCAATTATGATGAGCTGGTGAACCGCGCCTATATCGAGCTGATCGCCAAAGAAGGGGCTCATTATCTATGGTATTATCTCTACCGCCCCGTGGGTGCCGACCCCAACCGCGCGAATGCGTTAGACAAAGAGGAGGTATTGGCCTTTCGCCGCTTTATTGTGGAGCAACGCAAAGACGCGCCGCTCTTTATTATCGAGACCTATTGGGATGCCCAAGGCAACGCGCTCTGTCCCGGTGCTACGGGCATGAGCCATCACATATCCCCTTCGGGGGCGCTGGAGTTCTGTCCACCCATCCAGATGGCCAAAGATTATATCAACGAGGATGGATCGAACCTGGCGGAGTTGTTCGAGCATTCCGAGTTTCTGGCTCAGTTCCGCAAGATGACAGCCGAGAGTTCGCGCGGATGCATTTTATTGGAAGATCCGCAGATGATGGTCGATTTCTTAGAGAAACATCACGCAACAGACACAACAAGCCGAGGATCGGTTCTTGAAGAATATAAAAAAATGGCTCCTACGGCCGGACATAACCAGCAGGGACAGGAGATTCCGGAAGAGAATGTGTTCTATAAAATGGTGAAGAAAAAGTATTTCTTTGGCTTTGGTGCTTATGGATAACAAACAGATATATCATGTTCCACAGACCTACGACGAGCGGACACGCTTACGGAGTCTAATCGATGAGTTTGTCAGTGGTCAACGACTAGGTCCTCCGCTTTCGATGAACGATCTATCCAATCTATCCGATCGTTTGATCCATGACGAAGGACTTGACCCGGAGGTGAAAGGCTGGATCATGGTTGAGATAAATAATTGCGTATGGCGGGAGACGGTGGCTGCTATCCCACACGACAAACGTATTCTTTTACTACCAAAATGCCTGAGTAACTCAGCAAAATGCCAGGCTGATGTCGACGAATTCGGACTATTATGCCACCGTTGTAATCATTGTTCCATTCCCAATCTACAAGATAAAGCAGACGAGCTCGGCATGATGAGTCTGGTGGCCGAAGGGTTTACCTCGGTGATCGGACTGATCGAGAATCGGGTCGTCGATACGGTGATCGGGGTCAGTTGCCTCGATTCGTTGGAGAAGGCATTTCCTTTATTGATTAACCATGCGGTTCCCGGACTGGCTATCCCACTAAACAAAACAGGATGTAAGGACACGACCGTAGACTATGCCTATGTCGAAGAGATGATCGGGATGCGGTCGGAGAAGGAGGTCTATCTGTTGGACTACGAGTATCTGAAGTCGACCTTGGATGCCTGGTTCTCCATGGAGAACCTGACTAATCTCCTATCGCCTGCCGATGACCTCACGTCACGGGTTGCCCGGGAATGGATCGGCGGAGAGGGCAAACGCTGGCGGCCTTACCTATTAGCGGCGACCTATATGGCATTGAATGGTCAAAAAGAGATTCCGAAAGAGGTGGAATGGGCCGCTATCGCGGTCGAGTGTTTCCATAAGGCCTCTCTCGTGCATGACGACATACAAGACAATGACTCCACACGCTACGGCAAACAAACGGTGCATGCCCTATATGGAGAAGCCATTGCCATCAACGTGGGGGACCTTTTATTGGGCTATGGCTATCTGTTATTGGCACGCTGTGGAAACATGGCGCTCATCGAGGTGGCCGCCAAGGCGCATGCCGACCTTTGCCGCGGACAAGGGATGGAATTGGAATGGACCGCGACACAGGGGGCGTTGACGGCCGACTTTGTACTGGAGGTATTCCGCCTGAAGACCGTGCCTGCCTTCGACGTATCGTTGGCGATGGGCGTACTCTGCGCCGGAGGCGATCAATCGCTCATCGACAACCTACATGACTACGCGGAGGCTTTGGGCATTGCTTACCAGCTACTCGATGATCTGGAAGACGACGGCATAGCTACCTCCATCGACCATCCCCGCGAACTGGCGAAGCAATATCACCGGCAAGCCCTGGAGACTTTGCACCGAATCCCAAACACGGAACTCCGCCGTTTACTTTTCCGCGTGACTCAACGTATTCTAAAATAGTCCATACCGATGAAGGAGACCCTGTCCATACGATTATTTCAGTCACTTCTAAAGGGCAAAAAGCAATTGTCCCATGAGGCTTTCGAACGGATAAGTCATTTTGTACGGTCACAACGTATGGACAACGGAGCATTCAGGAATAAAAGCGGGCAGCCCGATTTGTATTACACGGTTTTCGGACAGATGCTATCGTATGTCTTGAATATCCCCTCCGATTCCGAAAAGAATAGTCGTTACCTGGAGAGCCTGAATCCGGAGAGGCTGGATTTGATCCATTACGCGGCCTATATGCGCTGCCGTATGATCCGGCAGTTGATAGATCAGGGGAAGATCTCATTATGGATTCATTCGCTTTTCGCCACAGAGATCAAACCGTTAGCGGATTTCAACGGTCTGCCGCATAACGATAGGCAATCGCCTTATACACAGTTTATCTGGTTGTCTTTATTGGAAGACACTGGCAACCGGATCAAAGACCCCAAAGAGATGTTACATTCACTGGAAGCCTATCGAGCCCCTACCGGCGGATATATGAATACGACCGACGGACTGACAGCCACCACCAACGCAACGGCTGCCGCCTTAGCCATCAAAGGGCAACTCGAAGGATACAGGGAAAACCCGGATATAGACTCCCTGCGCAAACGGCAAGCCCCGTCCGGAGGCTTTGCGGCGGCAGAGGCTTCTCCCCTGCCCGACCTCTTGTCTACGGCGACTGCGCTTTTTATATTGAATTGCTACAAGTCGAAACCAAGATATGCAGCTAAAGAGTTTATAGAAGCACATTGGCTTGAGTCGGGCGGTTTCTCGGCGACCCTATTAGAGGATAAGAGTGATGTGGAATATACCTTTTATGGGCTGTTGGCGCTGGGAGCGATAGACGTTTGATAATTGATAATTGATAGTTGATAAATAAAATGAAGAGAGGGCAGATAGATGAAATGATTGGGGTTTTACGCGAGCAGCTATTGGCGAAGCGGATGCCCGGAAAGATCTGGCGAGGAGAGTTGTCGTCGAGCGCTATATCAACATCCGTGTCTGTCTTTGCGCTCCATACTGTAGACAAAGAGAAGTATGCTCCGTATATCCAAAAAGGAAGCGCATGGCTGATCGAAACGATGAAGGAGGATGGATCCTGGGGTGATACCATCGAAAGCCCTTCGAATATGACGGCAACGCTGCTCAGCTATACCACGCTTTGTGCCGTAGGGAAAGCGCCACAGGTGGCCAAAGACTATCTGACTGACCGATTTGGAGGCTATACCGATCAACATATTATCCGGGGAGTATTAGATTATTACGGAACCGACCTGACCTTCTCTGCACCCATCCTGGTGATGTGTGCTTTGGCCGGTATCATCTCAAGCTGGGATAAGATTCCGCAACTGCCTTTTGAGTTGGCGGTGATGCCACAACGGTTTTTCCGCTTCCTGCAACTACCCGTGGTCAGCTATGCTATTCCGGCACTTATTGCCGTGGGTATCCTGCGCCACCGCAAAGGGAAAAAGAATATACTCTCCCCCATCCGCGAATCGTTTATCCCGAAATCACTCAAGGTGCTCGAAAAGCTTCAGCCAGTGAACGGCGGCTTCCTGGAAGCGGCTCCGCTTACCGCCTTTGTGGCGATGTGTATGAGTGGTGCGGGCTATCGCCAACATATAGCGACACAGAAAGGGGTTGGCTTCCTCATCGATACGGTACGCGACGACGGCTCGTGGCCGATCGATACCGACCTGGCCAGTTGGATGACCGCTCTAAGTGTACGTGCCTTGGGCAATGATCTTCCGGAGAAAGAAGAGCTGGCCATGCTGATCCGCCAAAACGCATTTACCCACAAGCATTCGTTCACCGGAGCCAAAGAGGGCGGCTGGGGATGGACCGACCTGCCGGGGGCGGCTCCCGATGCCGACGACACCTCCGGTGCCTTGGTGGCCTTACATATACTGCTCGATGGCGTTTACTGTCCCGAAGTAGGGAAAGGCATCGAATGGCTATTGGATCTGCAAAACAGCGACGGTGGTATGCCTACTTTCTGCAAAGGCTGGGGCAAGTTGCCTTTCGACCGGAGCAGTCCCGATATCTCCGCCCATACGCTCCTGGCTTTTCAGTTGTGGATGGAGAGACTGCCTGCCGACTTGCAGCGGAAGTGCCGGAAGAGTATGTCGCGCCTATTGCGCTGGATGCAGAAGA
Source organism: Parabacteroides sp. PM6-13 (assembly GCF_029892605.1). GTDB lineage: Bacteria > Bacteroidota > Bacteroidia > Bacteroidales > Tannerellaceae > QVMG01. The sequence goes on along the minus strand of NZ_JARXWF010000003.1, from coordinate 341,786 downwards.
TACAGGCAACAGATGGATCCTGGACACCTCTTTGGTTTGGCGATCAGGATGCCGGAGATGAACGCTCACCGGTATATGCCACAGCTATGACCGTCGAATATCTCTCCGATTGTGATGATCCGATTGCCCGGGAGATGGTGCGTAAAGGCTTAGCCTATCTTCTTGCCACACAAAATGCCGACGGCGGATGGGGAGGTGCCAAAGATGTTCCTTCGAAAGTAACCTTGACCGCCCGTGCCTTGAGTGCGTTGGCATCTTACCCGGAAACGGACAGCGAAGTAATGAAACGGGCTTTCAACTACCTTTACGAGATGTACCAGGCCGGCGAGTTGTTCCGTGCTGAACCGATCGGGCTCTATTTCTCCCGTTTGTGGTACTCGGAAGAGATGTATAACATTACCTTTGTATTGAATGCATTGAAGAAATATAAACTTAATATCTCATGATCATGAAACGAGTTGTTCTTAAGAGTCTTTTATTCATTTTATTGACAAGCTCCATACTGTGCGCACAGGCACAGATCGGTTGGCGAAATGACCATACGGGCGTATACAATGAAAGCGGCTTATTGAAGTCCTGGCCGGCAGAAGGTCCTGAATTGCTTTGGCATTTCGATGGATTAGATCTCGGATTCTCTTCCGTTTCTATAGACGAAGGGAAGTTGTTTGTCACCGGATTTACCGATGCGAAAGGGTTTCTGTATGTATTGGATATGAACGGTAAGCTGTTGAACAAGGTGGAATATGGCACGGAGTTTACCGGCGATAACTTCACGGGCACACGCAGCACGGCAATTCCTCACGAAGGGAAAGTATATGTCGTAAGCGGCATTGCCGAATTGTTTTGTTTCGATATGCAAACCTTGAAACTATTGTGGAAAAAGAATTACGCAGCCGATTATGGCGCTGAAAACACCAAGCATGGATGGAACGGGCCGCCGTTGATCATCGGTGAGAAATTGATCATCGCACCGGGAGGCCCCACACATAATGTCCTGGCATTGCATAAAGCAACCGGTGATATCATCTGGAGTTCCGAAGGCATGAAAGGCATATCAGGATATGGAACGCCAATCTTTCTCGACGACCAGGAGGTGCCGCAGGTGGTCATTATGATGGGCGATCAGATTCTGGGATTAGATGTGACAAATGGCAAAATGCTTTGGTCGTATGATCACACAAACCGCTTCAGCGAACATCCTAATACGCCGGTCTATAGTGACAACAAATTGCTCTTTATGAGCGGCTATGGACAGGGGGCTCTTATGTTGCAACTGACCGATGGCGGGCGGAAGGTATCGCCTGTCTGGGAAATAAAAGAATTGGCACATGGCTTTGGTCACATGATGAAAGTTGGAGATCAGGTTTATGGTTCCGGCAATCGTACACACTGGCATTGTGTAGATTGGGAGACCGGGAAAGTCATGTATTCCGACAACAATATAGCAATAGGTAATATCATTGCGGCCGACGGCCTGTTGTATTGCTATTCCGAAAAGGGAGAGATGGCTTTGGTCAAACCCAATCCGGAGAAATTTGAAATCATCAGCCAGTTTTCCATTACCCTGGGTACCGGACAGCATTGGGCACATCCGGTAATCTACCAAGGTGTTATGTATGTGCGTCACGGAGATACGTTGATGGCGTATAAAATACGTTCGTAGAGGCGCAATGCATTGCGCCTCTACTGGCAAACGCATTGCGCCTCTACATTTCGTGTTTACCCATTGATTTTTCCATTTCACGACAAAAACAAAAAAAGGATAAAAGATTCTGTCCATATTTGTCTATATGAAGAAAAACAGGATAGTAATGATCGTTACCGTTTTTACGGTTCTTCTATATACCGGTCTTATCATCGGGTGGCATTTGTATACCCCTTATGAAGATCTTACTATCCAGGCTCCCGGTGCCGACAATCGTCCCGAAGGAACCGCCCGGAAGGCCGACGATGTGTTGATCGGTGAATTCTTTATGAAGTATGAAGAGGGTGCCGACATGGGTTCCCTGACAGGGAAATGGAATAGTTTCCGGGGAGAGCAAACCAACAATATCATTCAGACAAACGATATCATTCATACGGGCGAAGAGGCATACCCTGAGATGTGGAGCATAGAGACAGGGGAAGGGCATGCCGCTCCCGTTATCTATAACGGCAGGGTCTACCTATTGGATTACAATGAACAGCTCAACTCAGACGCTCTCCGTTGTTTCTCTTTAGAAACGGGACAAGAACTATGGCGCCGCTGGTATCGTGTACCGATCAAGCGCAATCATGGTTTCTCGCGTACGGTTCCGGCCATTGGCGATGATTATATCATCACCATCGGCCCCGAAGGACATGTGATGTGTTGCGATCCGGTGACAGGCGACATGAAATGGTCGCTCGATATGCAAAAAGAATACAAAACGGAAGTTCCCTTCTGGTACACCGGCCAATGCCCACGGGTAGACAACGGTGTAGTTATCCTGGCTCCTGCCGGCGAAGAGGTCTTATTGACCGGGCTCGACTGCCAGACAGGAGAAACGCTTTGGACTACGCCCAACACATTGAAATATAAAATGTCGCACTCTTCCGTCATGCCGATGATGCTCGGCGGCAAGAGTACCTATGTTTATATAGGCGTAGGCGGTGTATGCGGCGTGTCGGCAGAGGAAAATGACCGGGGCACTCTTTTGTGGAACACCTCCAAATGGCAGCCTTCGGTCGTAGCTCCTTCCCCACTCCAGGTCTCCCAAAATCAGATCTTTTTGGTAGCCGGTTACGGCACCGGAGGCGCACTTTTGCAGGTCGACCGTTCGGGCAACGCATGGACGGCTACGGTGACCGACCAGTACAAACCCAATGAAGGTTTATCCAGCGAGCAACAGACACCGATATTCTACAACAATATGATCATCAGCGTGATGCCAAAAGATGGAGGCGGGCATCGGGGCAAATTGGTCTGTTATTCTCCTTCCAACCTGCGCTCGCCCATCTGGACATCGGCTGCCGACGAACGTTTCGGCCTCGGTCCTTACCTGATGATCAACAACCATCTCTTTGTTTTCAAAGACGATGGAGAACTCTATGTGTATGAAGTCGGCCAACGAGATTTAAAACTACTTAAGAAGCAACGCATCATGGACGGCGCCGATGCCTGGGGGCCCTTAGCCTATGCCGACGGACGGCTGATCGTCAGGGATGCCCATGTGGTTAAATGTCTTAAAATCGGATAGGATGAAGAAGAATACAATATCACGAAAAGAGTTTTTTCAGCTTTGCGGCTCGATCCTGGCAGGTGGCAGCATATTGGGCGTTTCGGCTCTGTTGCTGACGAAAAGGGGAAACCCCAACCTGGCGGAGGTGGGGACAGCATCCTCGCGTGAAACAACCGGGACATCACCCTATCGACAGGTGTCGGCATTCACGGTGCCCGATCCGATTGAAGCCTTTGAGTTGTATGACGACAAATTAATCGCCGCCGCTGCCGGTCTGCTCTATATCTATGCACAGGATGGCGCCTTATTGAATAACTTTATCATAGACAGTCACCTGCGCGATATCGCTGTGGCAAACGGATTGATCTACCTCCTGTTTCCTACCCGTATCGAAGTGTACAACGAATCCGGTGACGCTATACGCAACTGGGAAGCCTGTAGCGATGAGTCCGACTACTGCTCTTTGGCAGTCACCCCCGAAGCTGTTTTCGTCACGGATGCAGCCGCGAAGAATATCTGCCAATACACATTGGAAGGCGGTTTCCGGAGGTTTATTCAAAGCCCTAATCGCTTTATCATTCCCAGCTATTCGTTTGATATCACCTATGCCGATGGCGTGATCTATTGTTCCAACTCCGGACGTCATCAGATAGAAAGCTACACCGTCGACGGTGAATATATCGCCGCCTTCGGGCAGGCAGGAGATGCGGCGGGCATGTTCTGCGGATGCTGTAATCCGGCTCGTTTAGCCTACACCGCTTCCGGCGAGCTTATCACTTCCGAAAAAGGGAATCCGCGCATCAGTTGTTACAGCCCTGACGGAGAGTTCCGGAGCGTTCTTCTCGACAGCAAGGCCCTCGGAGGAGGCAATGTGGCATACGATGTAAAAGTACAAGACGACAAACTATTCATTGCCGGAAAAAACAAGATATCCACCTTCCGGTACGATAACACCCTGGCCGCAAAAACAGCCTGTTCCGTCTGCGGAGTAAACAATTGCCCGCTGCGAAAAGGACTAACAATATAATATGTAACTCTGTGTAACAGAGAGAAGATAAGTGTTCTTTGACATATTGGTTTACACGTTTTATTCGTATCTTTGTTGTTGGTAACCAAACTTACAACGAAGATTATGGATAGAATAGAACTGGAAGCAAAAAAAGCCATGCTGGCACGCGAAATACTCAATACGGAGAACGAGGAGCTGTTGAATGACATCATTTCTTTATTGATTAAATATGAAGGAGATAGAAATAACTCTTTCTATAAACATAAAGATATTATATCGACATTACAGGAACCGATGACTGTTTTGGATGCAAAAGACTTGGATTTGGATTCAGAAGAACTGGAGAGTATAATAGATAATTTACCTTTCGAGCGTATTCCCGGTCTCCCCTATACCCATGAGGAGCGTATGGCTTCCTTGCGGAGAGCGGAAGAGCAACATCGGCTTGGACTCTTTATTTCTTCTGATGAACTTGATGAAGAAATGAAATCATGGTAGTCTATTGGGAGTCTGAAGCACTTGATAATTTGAAGGATATTTTCCTTTATCATCGAAAAAATGCAGGTACACGAATTGCCCGTAAAATAAGAGATGAGATTAAGTTAACAGCCGATAAGTTGGGTCGTTTCCCTTCTTTAGGAATGATTGTGGAAGAAACAGGAAGCCATATTACATATCGCTCAATACTTGCATATAAGCATTACAAACTATATTATCATACAAATAATACAGGTGTCTTTATCTCTGCAGTTTGGGACACCCGGCAGGATCCATTGAAACTAGAACAGTTTCTTGAGCAGTAATCCCATTCTTCATACCAAACAAAAACGTGTAAACCCATATCCAAAGTTTACACGTTTTTTTTGTGTGTGATTATGAAGCAAAAGAACGAACATAAAAACAGCCCCATAGCACGCCGGAGGTTTCTGCGGCTGTTCGGGTCGGCAGTGGCAGGGGGAAGCATCCTGGCTGTTACCGGCGGGCTGATAGGGAAAGCACGGGGAGAAGAGGCTAGCCTTTACTGGCAGATCGACCCGCAGAAGTGTACCCAGTGCGGACGCTGCGAGACTCATTGCGTATTGCCTATATCGGCCGTGAAATGTATCCATGCCAATAAAGTATGCGGGTACTGCGATTTGTGTGGCGGCTATTATCGTTCCAACGTCAAGGAACTCAATACGGCTGCCGAAAACCTGATGTGTCCGACAGGAGCCATCACACGCAAATATGTGGAAGATCCCTATTTTGAATATACGATCAACGAAGACCTCTGCAACGGCTGCGGAAAATGTGTGAAAGGCTGCAGTTCGTTCGGAAACGGTTCGCTCTACCTGCAGATCAAGTGTGATCTGTGTACCGATTGCAACGAATGTAAGATTGCCACCGTATGCGCATCGAATGCCATCACGCGTGTGCCGTTGAGCGTTGCCTATAAACTAAAGGACTCATGATGAAAAAGATTTTTACCTCCATATTCCTCTTACTGCCTACACTAGCTATGGCACAGAACAGGTTTCCCAAACCCGATTTTGAGTCGGGATACCAATACCCGGATATGACCTATCCTATCCCGGATGAGGCCTTGTGGACTGCGGTCGACATTTTTCTCCTCATCGCATTGATGAGCTTTGTGGCATGGGCAGTCATCCGAAAGCGCACCCGCAAACCCATTATCTGGGTGTCTATTATCTCGGTCGCTTATTTCGGTTTTTTTCGCAGCGGATGCGTTTGTAGCATAGGTTCTATTCAGAATGTGGCATTGGCATTGGTCGACAACAGCTACATTTTACCCATATCCGTTTTCTTATTCTTTATGCTTCCGGTGGTGTTTGTCTTTCTTTTCGGCCGGGTGTTCTGTGCCGGCGTATGTCCGTTCGGCGCCTTGCAGGAATTGGTCAATCTAAAAAACTACCGATTGCCGAAAGCCGTCACAACGGCACTGGGCATGATTCCCTGGATCTACCTCATTTTTGCCCTATTGTATGCCGTCACCCGCAGCAGCTTTATCATCTGCCGTTTTGACCCTTTTATCGGCATATTCCGCCTGGGCGGAGATATTGGGCTTATCCTTTTCGGTGTTTTATTGTTGGTCACTTCTGTTTTTATCGGAAGACCGTTCTGCCGTTTTCTTTGCCCATACGGTGCGCTGTTGAGCCTCTTCTCGCGTGTATCGATCTGGAAAGTGGAGATCACCCAAAAGCCCTGCATCAATTGTGAGCTTTGCCATCATGCCTGCCCGGTGGATGCCATCCGGGCGCCCTACGACAATAAAGTGAAAGAGACCCGCCTGGAGGGAGTGAAACGAATTATGCACTACTGCATCGTCCTGCCGTTGATCATTGCCGTCGGGGCTTTTCTGATGCAGTCGTTCAGTGGCCAGCTTAGCCGGGTGCATAAAGAGGTGAAACTCTATGATATGGTGATGCAACACGAAGCCGATCCGCAGGATATCCTCTCGGTAGAGCTCGAAGCTTTCTACGGGCAGGGAGGCACATTGGAAGAGCTAACGGAAGCATACAACGCGGTGCAGGCTGATTTCAGACTCTATGCCGCGATTGCCGGGGCATTGATCGGGTTGGTGATCGGCCTAACCTTGATAAGCCTCTCCCTCAAACGCACCCGCACACTCTATGAGATAGATCATGCCGCCTGCGTAGCCTGTGGCAAATGTTTCAGCTATTGTCCGCAAAATAAAATATGAACATGAAGAAAGCGATTCTCAGAAATATAGCCATTGTTTCGGCCATCTTTATTGTCACCTTCTCGATTATGTTGATCACCAACTATTTCCAGGTGAGAGGCACCACCCCTCTGCAGGCGGAGGTGGTAGAGACATTGAAGGCATTGAACGACCAACAGGCCGGTAATCCGGCTCTGCAGCAGCAGATCCGCCAACTCGATCTATTGGCGCGGAAAGCCTATTTCGTGCGGATGGATCATCTGATGACAGGTGTTTATATCCTGTTGGGTATGTTGGCGGTATTTATTGTTTCTGCCCGTTTCTATTTTGCCCATGAGAAAGAGATCCCCGGCAAAGAGATCGACCCGATCGATGAATGGGCTATTAAAACGCAAGCCCGGAAATATGTTGTCTGGGCAGCGGTCGGACTGGCGGCTATCGCACTTGTTATGGTAGTGATGACTTCTCCTTATCTTCAGAAACCACCAAGTGGGGAAGAAAACAAAGAGACCGAGATGATCGTTCAGGCAGTGGATACCGATGAGCAGGCGATGGTTCAGGAGGTAGCAGCAGAAGAAATTACGCCGGATGTTCCGGCGGAGGAAGAAGAGAATGAAATCATAACAGAAGAGACTACCTCTCAGGATATAGAAGCTGAAGCGGCAGAAGCACCCGTCGAAGCAGCTCCGCAGCCTGTTATCTCCAAAGTGACCCATCATGCCTTCCGTGGGAATCAGTCCAACGGCATTTCGTCGGCAAAAGGCCTGCCGGCACGATGGGATCTCAGCAATGGAACTCATATTGCCTGGCGACAGGAGGTGCCGCGTAGGGGATATAACTCCCCCGTGATAAGCGGAAACCGGGTATTCTTCTCCGGTGCGGATGAAGAGGCGCGCGAGCTTTATTGCTATGATCTCACCACAGGTAAAAAACTATGGACGCTGGCTGCTGCCAATATTCCGGGTTCACCGGCACAGATGCCTCAGACAACGGAAGACACCGGGCTGGCAGCCTCAACGGTGGCTACCAACGGAAACCAGGTCTGCGCTATCTTTGCCACAGGCGATATCATCTGTGCCGATATGGAAGGCAAGCAACTCTGGGCCAAAAACCTGGGCGTTCCCGATAATCACTACGGATATGCCTCCTCCCTGCTTATTTTCGGTCAGACGGTTATCGTGCAATACGACAACCGAAACACCCCGAAAGTCATGGCATTCGACCTGGCTACGGGGGCGGAACGGTGGAGTAAAAACCGCACGGAGAAAGTAACCTGGAGCTCTCCAATCATAGCTTCCGTAGGCAACACTTCGCAACTGGTATTGATGGGGAATCCGGCTATTACGGGTTATAACCCCCAAACCGGCGAACAACTCTGGCGGGTAGAATGCCTTAGCGGCGAGGTAGGCTCCAGCGCCTGCAGTGCCAACGGTATTATCTTCGGTGCAAGCGAATATGCCAAATTGGTAGCTATCAATGGAGCCGACGGAAGCGTCCTTTGGGAAAGCAGCGAATACCTGCCGGAAGTGTCCAGTCCCGTTGCCACCAAAGACAACCTCTACCTGGCAACCAGCTACGGGGTGGTCGTCTCCTTCGATACACAAACGGGGGAACTGCGTAAGGAACACGAACTAAACACCGAATTCTATTCTTCCCCGGTCATAGCAGAAGGTAAAATATACCTGTTCAGTAACGACGGAAAGATGCATATATTCTCCGCCAACGACGAGTTCAACCTGATCGATTCGTTTGAAACCGGGGAGAGAACCTTTGCGACTCCTGCCTTTACCGATGGTAAGATTGTCGTGCGGACTGAAAAGAGTATTTATTGTGTATCAGCAAATTAATATGGCTTGCAATTGCGAAAATAATATAACCGTTGGGACGCAATGTTTGACGGATCAACAAAATGCAGAGACGCAATGCATTGCGTCTCTGCAACAAATCGATGCCATCATCGATCGTATCGGCACATCGCGACAGGTTATTATTCCTTTGTTGCAGGCCTTGCAGGAGGAATTCAGCTACCTGCCGTCGGAGGCGATCGAGCGCATCTATGAACGGACAGAGATCGACCGGGCGCAACTCATCAGCGTCTCTACCTTCTATTCCCAGTTCCGCCATATCCCTTACGGGAAACACCTGATCAAAGTATGTACCGGAACGGCCTGCCATGTGAAAGGTGCCGGCAATGTGTATGATTCTTTCCGGCGCGAACTGAAAATGGAAGAGGATTCCATTACCACTTCCGATCAACTCTTCTCCATCGAAAAGATAGCCTGCCTGGGCTGCTGCACGTTAGCGCCCGTGGTACAGATCGACGAAAAGATATATGGCCATGTGCTCCCCGGAAAGGTGAACGAGGTGATCGAAGATTTCCTGGCAACACAAGAAAACGCAGAGACGCAACGCATTGCGTCTCGACCGCAGATTTTTGCCGGCGAGATACGTCTTGGCATGGGTTCATGCTGTCAGGCAAGCGGATCGGCGGATATTTATAAAGAACTGCAAACAGCCTCCAACGATCTGGCTATCGATGTTAATATCAAACCGGTCGGCTGTGTCGGCGTATGCAACAAAGTGCCTCTGATCGATGTGGTATTGCCCGACGGGACAATCACCCGCTATCCCAACGTAAAGGCAACCGAAATAAAAGAGATACTGCACCATCATTTCAAACCGGCCGGACGGTTGAAACGATTGAAGAACAACCTGTTCAATCATATAGACACCTTCCATACGGATATAACCTGGGACAATGTGATCTGGAAGCCGGAAGAGGAACGAACCGGTGTGATCGATAGCTTTCTTAACGGACAGAAACATATCTCCACCGAGGGATATGGATTTCTTGCTCCATTGAATATCGAGGAATATATCGGACACGGTGGTTTCAAAGGGCTCCATAAAGTGCTTTCAACTCCCGACAGACAAGAGGTGATAAACAATATCCTTGCCAGTGGTATCCGCGGCCGTGGTGGTGGCGGGTTTGCAACAGGGAAGAAATGGGAAATCGTTGCCGCCTCCGGTCAAAAAGAGAAATATGTTATCTGCAACGGCGATGAGGGCGACCCCGGTGCCTTTATGGATCGGATGATGCTGGAGTCCTATCCGTTTCGTATCATTGAAGGTATGCTTATCGCAGGTTATGCGGTAGGAGCTAATAAGGGTATCTTCTATATCCGCGCCGAATATCCGCTGGCGGTAACGCGTATCCGAAAAGCTATCGAATTATGCCGCGAGCGGAACCTGATTGGCGAACGCATTGCCGGAAGTGATTTCTCGTTTGATATCTCCATATTCGAGGGAGCCGGGGCATTTGTCTGCGGGGAAGAAACGGCTTTGATCGCTTCTATCGAAGGAGAACGCGGGTTTCCCAAACAACGTCCGCCCTACCCCGCCGTAGAAGGTTTGCATGGTAAACCCACGCTTGTGAATAATGTGGAGACATTGAGTCAGATTCCCTATATTATCCGTAACGATATTGATCACTATACTAAAATAGGTACTGAAAGTAGTAAAGGCACCAAAGTGTTTGCCCTAGCCGGAAAGATCCGCCACGGCGGACTGATTGAAGTGCCTATGGGTATCACACTGAATCAGATTATCGAAGAGATCGGCGGTGGCGTAGAAGGCGGCGAGAAACTAAAAGCCGTACAGATCGGTGGCCCGTCGGGCGGGTGCATCCCGGCTCATCTTTGCGATGTGCAGGTCGACTTCGACGCTTTCAACCAGATGGGCGCCATGATGGGATCGGGCGGATTGGTGGTATTAAGTGAAAATGATTGCATGGTCGATATGGCACGCTACTTCCTGAGCTTCACCTGCGACCAGTCGTGCGGCAAATGCACCTTCTGTCGGGTAGGGATCCGCCGGATGCTCGATATGCTGGACAAAATATGTAGCGGAAAAGCCTCCATGGAAGATATTGACAAACTGGAGGAACTGGCTTTGAACGTAAAGAAATCATCTCTTTGCGGACTGGGCAAAACAGCCCCGAATCCGGTTCTTACCACGTTGAAATACTTCCGCCATGAATACGAAGAGCATGTGAACGGCCTTTGTAAAACAGGCACCTGCAAAGAGATGGTACACTATGTGGTTACCGATGATTGTATTGGCTGCACCAAATGCGCCAAAGCCTGTCCGGTGAACGCCATTCCTTATACTCCTTATGAGATACATACGATAAACGTACAGGATTGTGTATTATGTGGTCTTTGTATCGATGAATGCAGTTACGATGCCATTAAAAAGGTTCCATTATGCAGATAACAATAAACAATATACCGGTAGAGATCCGGGAAGGCGAAACCATCCTGGAGGCAGCGCGGCGCATAGGATATACCATTCCATCCCTTTGTTATGCCCCGGGGGCACGCCACAAGTCATCCTGCATGGTATGCGCTGTCAGAAACAGTGCCAACGGGCAGGTAATCCCTTCTTGCACCACCTACCCGACCGACGGCATGCAGATAGATACGGAGAGTGATGAGGTGAAACTGATACGCACCCTTTCGCTCGAACTCTTATTAAGCGACCACAAAGCCGATTGCGAAGCGCCCTGTTCGATGGTTTGCCCGAAAGGATTAGATGTGGAACGTATGCTCAGCCATTACGATGCCGGAGATCACGAAAAGGCCTATCAGCTTATTGCATCTGCTTTTGCACTTCCTGAAATAGGCTGCGACAACTGTAAAGTCCCTTGTGAAAAGGCATGTCGAAGGGGATCGATCGATACGTCGGTTTCGATACGGGCGATTATCAAAGAGGTGGTAGAAAAAACTATCCTCAGCTCCCCTCCTTCCCAAGGAGGGGGTGGACCGTCGCTTGCGACGGTGGGGTGGTTAGACAACTCGGTGAAGAATGACAAAAACACCTTCTATTCCCGCCTGGGCAGATTCACTCCCAAAGAGAAGGAGCGACTGAAAGAAACAGTCACCACCCCATCCCGCTGCCTGCATTGCGCCTGTGCCGGACGCTCGGGTTGCAAACTGCGCCTCTACGCCACCACCGAAGGGATCAAGCGTCCACGCTACGATGCCTCTTCTACCCTTCCGGTAATGAAGAAACAACATATCGCCGGAGACCTGTGGTTTGAACAGGCAAAATGTATTCGTTGCGGCCTCTGTGTCTACAATAGCGACAACGGCTTTACCTTCAAGGATCGGGGATTTGGTATGCAAGTCGTCTTGCCGGAAGAGAACCGCGGAAACATCCGCCGGGAACTGGCGGATTTATGCCCCACCGGAGCCATTTACTTAAAACAACAAGCCAAATGAAACAGCTACTATCCATATTTATAATCTGTCTATTGATTGCCTGCACGTCCGGAACCGAATCTTCCGATTCGGGCAGTATGGACTGGAAACTTTTCCGGGGCGACCCTGCGTTGAGCGGACATACCGAGACATCTCTTCCTTCGAAACCGGTATTGAAATGGACCTACAAAGGAGAAGCCCGTACTGTTTCTTCGCCTATCGTAGATAACGGCACTACCTATTGGAGCGATAAAAGAGGACATATAAAAGGAGTTGATATAAATGGGCAATTATGCTTCGATTACGATCTCAAAACAGCCGTGGAAGCGACTCCCATGATCTACGATTCAACGCTCTATATCGGGCGAATCGATGGCTTTATGACAGCCATCTCACTCGCTCGGAAAGAGACTCTTTGGAATTATGAAACGGAAGGACAGATATCCGCTTCGCCCAATCTGTTGAAGTTTGCCGACCGGAAAGCGATTGTGTTCGGCAGTTATGATAATTGGCTCTATTGTCTCGACGCAAAGACAGGCGAAGTACTAAATAGATTCGAGTCGGGCTATTACCTCAACGGCGCTGCCGCCTTGTGGAAAAACCATGTCATATTCGGGGGATGCGATGCCTGGGTGCGCATTATCGATTGCAAAACGGGCACCCAGACCGACTCCTTGCAGCTGGAAGCCTACGTGCCGGCCTCTCCGGCTATCATGGGCGATTATTGCTACATCGGCGATTACTCCGGAAACATTTACAAATTAATGCTTGAAAACGGGAAGATCATTCGACACAAAAAGATTATATCCGAAGACAGCGAAAACGCATCGTTCGTCTCTGTCCCGGCCATCTCAAGTGATGCCTTCTACTTCTTTTCCGGCGACAGGTATCTACATGCCATCAGCCGTATAAACGGAAAATTGAACTGGAAGTATATGTTGAAAGGGAATGTAGGCGAAAGCTCTCCGGTGGTATGCAAGGACAAGATACTTGTATGCACCAAGACGGGCATCGTCTCTATCCTGAATGCTGACAATGGCGAATTGCTTTGGGAATACGATACCGGCGAACAGATTGTCGGATCGCCTGCCGTTATCAAGGATCATTTCATGATATTAACAGCAAAGGGGACATTACTTTGCTTTGGAAAAGAAAATAAATAATTTATCACACTATGCCATTAGTCCAATTATCCAATATACAGAAAAGCTATCGCGACGGTGAAAACCGGTTGAATCATGTGCTTCGTGATGTGAATATGGAGATAGAAAAGGGCGAATTTGTAGCCATCAAAGGTCGCTCCGGTTCCGGCAAAACGACCTTATTGTCCATTCTGGGCACGCTATTGCCGGCCGATTCGGGTAGTTACCGATTGAACGGATTCGAAATGAAGACAGCCATGGTGAACCATGCGGAAATAAGAAACAGGCAGATAGGTTTCGTCTTTCAGGATCATCGCCTGATGCCACAGCTTACCGCCTTGGAAAACATCTTACTACCTACGTTGGCAACCAAAGCGAAAGCGACGGCAGAAGAGACCGACTATGCCCGCCAACTGATGGAAATAACCCGGATCGCATCCGTAGCCAAGCAGTATCCACATACCTTATCGGGCGGAGAAGCAAGCCGTGTAGCCGTTTGCCGCGCCTTGATGATGAAGCCTTTACTGTTATTAGCCGACGAACCGACCGGACAACTCGATACAGAGAACGCCCGGAACATGGCCGGTCTGTTGACCGAGATCAACAAAAGCCTGCAAACAACCATTGTGATGGTGACCCATTCGGATGAGACATCGGCCGCTGCCCATCGTACGTTTACATTAAAAGAAGGCATCCTGCAATGAATCTCTCCAGACTGATACGAGCCAATATCTCTTTTTTCACCCGCTATTACCGACTGGTGGCCATCGCGGTATTGATTACTGTTGCCGTTATGGTCGGTAGTCTGGTGGTAGGCGATTCGGTGCGCACGACGCTTGTCAACAGAGTAAATGAGCGGTTGGGCGATACGGAAACCATTATCTTCTCCCGAAATTCATTTATGGACGAAGCCTGGCTGGATGCCTCGCTTTGGGGAGAGTCGGCCAAAGGCTTTCTACTTACCAACGGGTTTATCGCTCAAAATGGCAAACTAATCCCGGTTTTTGTGTGGGGAACCGACGAATATTCACTCGCCAAAGGAACCGCCAAGCCCAATCAGGCATTGGCAAAAGAGCTGGGCGGAGAGGCTATTTCAACAATCATACTCCGCTTGCCGGCTACGGGGCTGATACCTTCGGGATCGCTATTTGTTACAGAGAATTATACCACCAGCCTCCGCTTAGACTTCGGAGGCATTGTCGAGGCAGAAGAGGGAGGGAATCTCAGTATGAAGAATGAGCAGACCATCCCATTCAATCTGTTTGTGAACCGTGAAGAGCTGGCCGAGGCCATGGAGACCGTCGGAAAAATAAACCTGATACTTACGCCTAAAGAAATCACATCCGACGAACTGAACCACGAATGGAATTACCGTATGTCCGGATTGTCTGTCAACCCCCGGGAAGGCTTCACGGAAATCCTCTCCGACCGTGTCTTCCTGCCCGAAGAGGTGACCAGTACTATTATGAGGGAGAACACCGGAACCAACCGCCTGTTTTCCTATCTGGCCAATTCCATCGAGCGGGAGGGCGTGTCTGTTCCTTATTCCTTCGTGACGGCGATGGATCGCTTTCAGGGTGAAACCTTAGGGAAAGAGGAGATCATCCTTTCGGACTACACGGCCAAACGCTTGCAAGCCAAACCCGGCGACCATATCGAGGTGAGCTATTTTGTTTCACAAGATCTGAAAACCCTGGTGACCCAAAAGGTGAAGTTACGCGTAAAAGAGATCGTTCCGCTTGCCGCCCTGCAGGAAGATAAGACCCTGAGCGCCGACTTCCCCGGCCTGTCGGATGTTGAACGGTGTACAGACTGGGACAGTGACCTGCCGATCGATATGGACCGGATCACCGATGAAGATGAAAAATATTGGGAACTCTATCGGACTACTCCGAAAGCAATTATTGCCTACGATGCCATAGCGACCGATTGGAGCAATGCCTATGGCAATGCAACCGCCCTGCGAATCAACGATACGAGCCCCGTATTATCGGCGCTTCGTGCCGAGATGTTCGGCATTCAGGTGATTCATCCGCGTGAAACGGGACTTTACGCCGCAAAAAACGGTGTTGACTTTGCCAGTTTGTTCCTGGCATTGGGCTTCTTTATCATTGTGTCGGCCATACTGTTGATGTTTGTTCCGCTCTCCGAGATGCTCTGGCAACGGCGAGAAGAGATAGCCCTGTTGCAATCGCTGGGCTTTAGCCGCCAACGGATTTCCCGGATACTTTGGAGGGAAGCGGCACCGGTTGTCTTATTATCCTCCTTAGTGGGTGTCATCGCCGGACTATTATATACCACCCTGATCATGTGGTTGCTTGGAAACGTATGGAAAGGAGCCACCCATACGGATGGTTTTGCCGTGTATCCCGGGGCGATGACTATCCTTATCGGGTTTATTATAGGCGTTGCCCTTTCCTTGGGATTATTGTGGTGGCGAATCAAAAAAACCGTTGTGCCCACCGCGTCCATCGTAGAGACGCAATGCATTGCGTCTCTACCGTCGTCACCATCACCATCACCATCGTCACTGTCGTCACCATCACCATCGTCACTGTCGTCACCGTCACCATCGTCACCACCCCGCACCGCACGGGCACAATACATGGCATCCTTATTGGCCATTGGCATGATCGTGATCAATCTGTTCTTCCTGCACAATGTTATTCTTTTTGTGGTGGCGGGAGTTATACTAATCGGAACCGCTGCCTTATGGGGCGACTACCTGATTCGCCGAAACGGATCCGCCTCAACGGCCCACTTCCACGCCGGCAAAATGATCTGGAGCGCCCTGTTGGCTAACCGCAAACAGGCGTTATTATCCTTTTTTGCCCTTTCGACCGGCGTATTTATTGTCTTCTCGGTCGGTCTCAACCGCAAAGGTTTTGCCGATAGCTCGCAGATACGAACCGGCACCGGCGGCTATTCCCTCTGGTGCGAAAGCAGCGTCCCCGTATATCATAATATGACAACAGCGGCAGGAAAAGAAAAACTATCGCTGACCGGACTGCCGGGGGATGCGCAAATCCTGCAATGTCTCCGTTACGGGGCAGACGACGCGAGCTGCCTGAACCTGAACAGGGTCACCACCCCGACCGTATTGGGTGTCGATATGAATGGCTTACTGGAAAGCGATTTCCAGATCGAACAAAACATCTGGTCAAGTGATAGAGATGAGGTTTTTGAACGTATGCAAACAACGACCGACTCGGTCTATCCGGCATTGATCGATGCAACCGTATTAACCTGGGGATTGATGATGAACCTCGGCGATACCCTCCATTATGAGAATGACCGGGGAGAAAGTATCGCCATACAATTGGCCGGCACACTCTCCAATTCCATTTTCCAGGGACATCTACTGGTTGACCGTCGCCATTTTTCACATATTTGGCCCGAAACAACGGGGAGCGAGGTGTTTCTGTTGAAAGTAAATGAAACGGAGAAAGAAGAGGTCAAAAACCTACTCTCACAGGCACTAAACGAATATGGCGTGCGGGTTTCGACTACCAACGACCGCCTCCGCCAGTTCAATACCGTAACAGACACCTACCTGACCATCTTCCTCACCTTGGGCGGATTAGGGCTTCTGTTGGGCATTATGAGCTTTATTATTGTCGTTCGTAAAAACCTCTCCATGCGCCGGCCGGAAATCGACCTGTACCGTACGCTAGGTTTTACCGACCTACAGATAGAAGAGCTTCTCTACCGCGAGAACCGGCTGGTTCCGCTGTACGCCATTGCCACCGGGGTGATAAGTTCGCTGGTTGGCGTAAGCCTCAACTTTGTGCATACAAGCGTATGGGTGTGGCTGCTTGCGGGACTCTTTGCCGCCTTTTTTGTAATAGGAGTGATTGTCTTTATCCGGAAATCTGTCCGGGAAATTCTTCAAGAATGAGACGATAAACGAAAAACACAAGTGTAAGCAAAAAGGGGATTTTGCTTTACAATATGATACGTTAAAAAGTGTTACTCCTGCGGGTAATTTTAAATACCCCTCCGTTTTCGGAAAAATTCTCGGGCGATTTTGACAAAATGATATTTCGCTCCGGATAATTTAATTAAATATTTACAAGATGAATGCACTACAAAAAATTAAATCAACAGACTTTCATTTGTCTGAAAGCGAAATAGTCGACCTGTTGCGTATAGAGGTTCTCAGCAAAGAATTCTTTGAATTGCTTGCCGTGTCCAACGATCGATCGCGGCAGAAATTCGGCAACCGCGGGTATGTGTTTACCCAGATCGGAATCAATGCCGAGCCCTGCCCGATCAATTGTAAGTTTTGCTCTATGGGAGCCGCCCATTACTCGATGGACTCTCAATGGGAAAAGACGGCCGGCGAGATCTGTTCACAACTGAACTGGTTGCAGGAGGGCTATTTCGACGATTTCTTTCTGATGACCACCGCTGATTATCCGCAGGATAAATTCCTATCGGTAGGCAAAGCCGTCAAACTGTTATTGCGAAAGGGGCAACGATTAGTAGCCAATATCGGTGATTTCGATCTGCAAACAGCTCTCCAACTGAAAGAGGCCGGATTTACCGGTGCCTACCATATCAACCGCCTGCGCGAAGGCATCGATACAATGGCCGATCCCAAAGAGCGCGAGGCAACCCTTCGCGCCATACAGGAGGCGGGGTTGGAGCTCTATTACTGTATCGAGCCGATAGGTCCCGAACATTCCTATGAAGAGATAACAGCCGAGATCCTTCGTGCCAAAGAATTGAATATCGGTGTGATGGCCGCCATGCGCCGTACAGCCGTGAAAGGGACTCCCTTGTATGAACAGGGACAAATATCCGCGCCCGAACTGACAAAGATTGTTGCCGTGACCAATCTCGTGGTCGATCCCTCCCGCGCCATGAACGTACATGAGCCCATCCAGGCCGCTCTTATGGCGGGTGTCAACCAATTATATGCCGAAGTAGGCGCCAATCCACGCGATACCGACAGCCACACCGAACAAAGCCGTGGCTTCACGCCTGCCGCTGCCTGGAATATGCTTAGGGAATTTGGCTATCTGCCGCCGGTAGATTGATTATCAGCCCCCTTTTCTTTTCGTTTTGCCCCTTCTTTTTTTCGCTTTAACGGGAAAGAGAAGGGGTTAAATTTGAATTTGTCCTATTTTTATCATAGCTATAAATCATTCCATTTACTAATTATAAATGCTTATTTATTATGAAAATTGACAAGGTTTCAGAAGAGATCGCTTCGGATCTGTTTAAACAGGGGATCGATTGTTCACAGATTGTGTTGGGATATGCCGCTGACAAAGCAGGTATAGATAGTGATGAGGCTCTCAGGGTCGCATCCGCCTTTGGAGGTGGCATGTGGGGTGGACGTACCTGTGGTTGTGTTACCGGCGCTTTAATGGCGTTGGGTCTGAAATATGGATACAGTGAACCAGGCGCAACAGATGAAAAGAACAGACTCCTTGCCAAAAAGATGGAATTCGAAAACAAGTTTGCGAAAGAGAACGGCAGTGTGGTGTGCAAAGAAATACTTGGTTACGACCTGAGCAACCCGGAAGAGATGAAGGTGATTATGGAAAAGAACCTTCTCTTCACCCTTTGCCCGAAGGTGGTATGTTCGGGCTGTAAGATACTGGATGAGGTTTTGTAGTTTACCGGCAAGCTATGTATAAAAGAATTGATGCCGCTTTCCAAAAAGCCCTTTCTGGCATGACACTCAGTAAGCCGGAGGTGGTAGCTTTGCTGGAGATCAATACCTCCTCGGATGCCTGTTCTTACTTACGAAAGAAAGCGGATGAGGCAGGACGATTGCTTACCGGCAACAAAGCATATATGTGGGGAGCCATCGGTCTCGATTATGCCCCATGTCCTGCCAACTGCGACTTCTGCTCCTTCGGCGAAGCCTGGGGACTGATTGAGACGGAAAAGATCTATACACTTCCTGCGATACTGGCAAAAGTAAAGGAATATGTAGACAACCAGGTTCATTTTATTGTATTGCGCACCACGCAGTATTATTCCTTAGACACACTGACGGATTATGTGCAGACGATTCGCCAGGAAGTCGCGGGCGATTACGAGATTGTTGTCAACGTAGGAGAGTTTGATCTTCCAACGGCCAATCGAATGCATGCACATGGCGTAGAGGGTGTGTATCATGCGATACGGCTTCGGGAGGGCGTGGATACCCGTTTCCAAACGAAAGAGCGGCTGGATACTTTGTCCGCCGTAAAACAATCGCCTCTAAAGCTAATTCATCTGGTGGAGCCGGTAGGCATAGAGCATAGTTATGAGGAGATAGCTAATCGGTTTCTGTGTTCGCTCGAATACGGGGTGTGTATCTCAGGTATTATGGCTCGGATCCCGGTGAAGGGCACCCCCTTGGGGGAAATGCCCCGGTTGAGCGATGAAGAAATTGCTAAAATGATTGCGGTACTACGCCTGTCGGGGGGCAAAACAGTAGAACATATATGTGTACATCCGGCGTCCGAACTGGCCATACAAAGCGGCGCCAATGTGGTGGTCATCGAAACGGGTGCTATTCCCAGAGATAAGGCATTGATCACAGGCAAATGGTTGAACTTCGATTATGTTGCCGCTAAAAGGTTTTTTGAAGAAAATGGATTTATAATATAAAAACAACAACACATGAAAACGAAGTCTCTTTGTATAGTAGTTATCGCTTCTGTTTTGTTCTTCTGCCCGTCTATCAAGGCGCAGGATTGGCCTCAGTTCCTCGGCCCCGACAGAGATAGCAAATCACCCCAGAAAGGATTGTTAAGAAGTTGGCCGGAAGAAGGTCCGGAAGTATTATGGGCGGTAGAGGTAGGCGTAGGATATGGTGGGCCTGTTGTGAAAAACGGCAAAGCCTATCTGCTCGACCGGGATGAGGAAACGGGGGATATTATGCGTTGCTTCAACCTGCAGACCGGAGAAGAGCTCTGGAGATACAGCTATGACGCTCCGGGAGACATTCCTTTTCCGGGTTCACGGAGTGTGCCGGTAGTCGACGATCGCCATGTGTACTCCTGTGGTCCTTACGGCGACCTCTATTGCTTCGACGTCAAAACCGGAAAGCCGGTGTGGAAGAAAAACGTATGGACTGATTTCGGTGGCAAAACAATTCCTTTATGGGCCATTTCGCAATGTCCGGTGCTTTACGGCGATCTGCTTATTGTGGCTTCACAAGCTCCCGAAGCGGGTGTTGTGGCCTACAACAAACAAACGGGGGATGTAGTATGGAAAACGCCTAATCTCGGCAATGAAAGCTATGTGAGCCCGAAGATTCTGAAGATCCATGGGGAAGATCAGGTCGTATGGCTCACCTCCTCTACCAATACGTTTCAGAACCGCGACGCGGAAGTGACCAAAGGTAATGTGGTCGGACTGGATCCGCATACCGGCAAAACACTCTGGCAATACAGCAACTGGGATTGTCATATCTCCGTAGCCTGTCCGGTGGTTACTGCAGACAACAAACTACTGATTATCGGAGGATACGAGCGTGGAGCAACCATGATACAGATAAACAAAAAGGCTAACGGCAGCTTCGACACCACCGAACTCTTTACGACACTGGAGTTCGGCGACCAGACAAAGCCCCCCCTCTACCACAATGGACATTTCTACGCCATGTATCGTACAAATCAGAAACGCGACGGGCTTGTCTGTATGGATATGGAGGGGAATATCAAATGGAAGACCGGACGCAATCCCAACTTCGACCGCGGTAGCATGATCCTGGCCGATGGGCTACTGTTGGCAACCGACGGACTGAAGACGCTCTATCTGATAGAACCCAGCCCGGAAGCCTTTAAGATGATCTCAAAAGCTGATGTTCTGACCGAAGGCGGTGCCGGCGAAGGGATGGCACGCATGGGTGGTAGCACACAGAATTGGGCGCCTATCGCGTTGGCCGACGGCAAACTGTTGATCCGCGACCAGGCTAAAATGGTTTGCGTAAAAGTGGTACAATAATCTAATTAGGATGTTATCTTTGTAAAAACAAGATGTGTCATGAAAATATTAGATAATTATAGTGCTTTCAAATTATGTCTGATCAGCTTTGTCAGTGCGGTGTTTATTGTCTATCCGGACATTGCCTGCCTTCCCTGGGAGCTTAGTTTTCTTGATGAAGCGCAACGTGCCTCCCATTGGACTTTCTTCTTTATCCGTTATTTCTTCTTTGTTGGGTTGATATGGGGGCTGTTGATCTATAACCTGAATAAAATCAAAAACCTTTGTTTCCAGCAGCGGGCATGGAGAACGTTTGCCATTACCGCCGTTGCCTACGGCCTGTTTGTGGTTTTCATGTGCCTTTGGCACGGAAAAATGTGTGGATTTGGCAGCATACTGCTCTTCCAGTTCTTTGTGGTGTTTATTGTTTGCACCTTTGTAGGGCATGTCTTTATGTTGTATCATGTGCAGCGAAAGAAAGAACAGGAGATCGAACAACTGAAAATCGAGAACCTGCAAAGCCGGTGCGATGCCTTGGCCAATCAGATCAACCCGCACTTTTTCTTCAATTCATTGAACAGCCTGACAGCCTTGGTGCGCAAGAAAGAGGATGAAAACACCCTGGCCTTTGTAAACAAACTATCCGATGTCTTCCGCTATATCCTACAAAGCGATAAGAAAGGACTGGTGACCCTGGCCGATGAACTGGAATTCGCTCAATCCTTCCGCTATATGATGGAGGTTCGTTTTGCCAATAAGCTTGTTTTCAACATCGATGTAAGCCCGGAAAAGCAGAATCTCAAACTACCGGTATTGTCTATCCTGCCTCTTATCGACAATATCGTCATACATAATACGATCGATAGCGAGCATAAGATGGAGGTCGCCATCTACCTCAACCCGGACGACGAACTGGTGATTACCAACCCGGTATACCCCAAACTTTCTCCCTCGGAGACCAATGGGACCGGATTGAAGAATCTGGAAAACCGCTTCGCCCTGCTTATGAACAAACAGATCCGCATCGAAGACGACGGAAACACCTATACAGTCTACTTACCACTCAAATAACATCGTATGAAAATCCTGATTGTAGAAGACGAAACTGTTGCATACGAGAACCTGATCAATATCCTTGCTGAAATAGATCTCGACATCGAGGTGGTTGGCAATACGGAAAGTATTACTCAAACTATCAAATGGCTGCAAACCAACCCGGCTCCCGATCTGATCTTGATGGATATCCACCTTTCCGACGGCTCTGCTTTTTCTATTTTCGACAGTATAGAGGTCGATACAGCCATTATCTTCACGACTGCCTATGACGAATATGCGATTGAAGCCTTTAAGGTGAACAGCGTGGATTACCTGCTTAAACCTATCAAAGCAGAGGAGCTCACCCGTGCCTTGCATAAATTCAGCAAGTGGACAAGGATTGAGGTGGTTGAATACCTCACCCGAATGACGCAAATCAATCCCTCACCTCGTTATAAAGACCGCTTATTGATTCCGGTAAGAGACAAATTAATCCCCATTGCCCTCCACGAGGTAGCCTATTTTTATACCTCCGAAAAGAATACCAAGATCTATATGAAAGATGGCAGTTGCTACCCCTATATCAAGACCCTCGAACAGATATCAGGTCAGCTAAACCCGGCGAAGTTCTTTCGTGCCAACAAGCAATTCCTCCTCTCCCGTGACAGCGTTCAAAACATCACCATCTGGTTCGACAGCCGATTGCTTGTGAATCTAACAATCGACACGCCGGAACCGATCTATATCAGCAAAAACAAAGCTTCGGAATTCAAGCAATGGATCGTTAACGAGGCGTAAGTGCAATAGTTACCAAATCGATTATTTGCCAAGCATCAACAACAAGGGTTCCGAGCCTGAGTCAGGCATAGTCTGCCCATCGACAACCAGTTGATTGGTGTGCTGTGACAATAATTCTTTTCCCTCCTTTACATTGATATGCACGTTCTTTACCGAAACATTTTCGGCATGGATCAATTCAATACCCCGATCGGCGGTGATCGTGATATCTTCCAAGGCAACGTTTTGGATTTTCATCTCGGGGAGTCCATTGAAGTACATTGCACGGCGCGCTCCTTTACAGGTGACGTTACGGATCGATATATTACGGAATGAAGGAGTCTCCTCTGTTACAGCAGGCAAGGCTGGCTGAATAGATTTACCCTCTTCCAGCTCTTCCAGGGCTGATTTACCGCTATAGAACAGATCGAACAGGATTGGTTCGGTCGGAATATTGGTCATCCGGATATTCTCAATCCATATATTCTCTACCACACCGCCACGGCCACGGGTGCTCTTGAAGCGAAGCCCCACGTCGGTGCCCATAAACAAACAGTCGGACACATAGATATTCTTCACACCACCAGACATCTCACTGCCGACAACAAAACCTCCATGTCCGTGCAATACCTCATTATTTTTTATAATCACATTCTCACAGGGCACATTTCTTTCACGTCCGTCTTTGTCTTTTCCCGATTTAAGACAGATCGCATCATCGCCCACATCAAACAAATTACCGATGATCAATGCATCCTTGCAAGATTCCAGATCCAGTCCATCACCATTCTGTGAATACCAGGGATTGAATACCTTGACATCCGACATGATAAACTGCTCGCACATCAATGGATGGATACCCCAGGCCGGCGAGTTGCGGAACGTTACACCTTCCAACAAAACCCCTTTGCAACCGATCAGACTCACCAGTACCGGACGCAGCCAATGATGAATCGCTTCCCATTCGGCATCAGTCGTCAGGTCTTGCGGATTGTTAAACATATCACTCGTTTTATACCCGCGAAACGATTCTTCGCTGGGAAACCACATATCACCCTTTTCATTGAGTACCCCTCCGGAGCCAATGAGTTTGCGCCATTGAGCAGTGGTCATCTTATCTTTCTTCACAAAACGCCAGGCATCGCCCGAACCGTCAAACACCCCTTCGCCCGTAATAGCAATATTTTGTACGTCACGCGCGTGTATAGGCGAGGTTGAGCGGCGTGTATTCAACCCCTCGAAAGAGGTTTCGATGATGGGATAAAGCGTTTTGTCGGGATTGAAAACGACAAGCGCGTTCGCCTCCGCATGCAGGTTGATATTATCCAATAACTGAATTGGGCCGGTTTGCCAGATCCCGGCAGGTATCACCACCGTTCCCCCACCCTTGGCCGACAGCTCTTGAATGGCCCGGTTGATCGCCTCCGTATTCATGGCTATGCCATCGCCTACAGCGCCATAATTGATGATATTCACCGAACGATCCGGAAAAGCAGGGCGTTCGAAAGCCTCTATAGAGAAAGGTACATGATCAAAATAAGCGGCCAGGGAGTCCTCTGTGGCCGCGGTCGATCCGGGAGTCGTTTGACACCCCGTGAATGCCAATATTCCGGCAAAGAAAAAAGAGCATAGTTGAATAGATGCTGTTTTCATGTGTATTCGATTGTATAGTTTAATTATTTTATTCCAAATGCAATATTAAAGCGTTCGATTTGCAGTTTTGGTGAATATTTGTTTTTTTGCAGAGAGAAATTGGTAAAGATGTTTGCTTTTTGGTTTTGATGTGGAAAAATTGGTTTCAGTCAATTATTTCACATAAATGAACAATCTGTAAACATCGAACCAGCGCAAGCGCCATACATTTGCAGCTAATGATTAGTTAATTTATAAATCAATTCTATCATGAATAGACAAAAAGTAAACAAAGTACACAAAGGATTTTTTACATTCCTATTGAGTTTTCTCAGTGTGGTTGCTTTTGCCCAGGGACGTCAAGTAACGGGTACTGTGACAGACGCGACCGGTGAACCGATGATTGGGGTCAACGTATTAGTCAAAGGAACGACTAACGGTGCCATTACCAATCTGGATGGTGAGTACGTTATCACTAATGTAGGGGATAACGCTGTTTTATCTATTTCCTACATCGGCTACATGCCTCAGGAAATTGCGGTAGGTAACCAATCCATTATTAATGTAACGCTTCGTGAAGATTCACAAGCATTGGACGAAGTAGTGGTTATCGGTTACGGTACGATGAAAAAGACCGACGTAACCGGTTCTTTATCTTCTATTTCTTCCGAAAAGATCAGCGCTCGCGGTGCTCTTCGCGTAGAAGATGCTTTGCAGGGATCTGTACCGGGGGTAAACATCACCCAGGCAAACAGCCGTGCAAACGGTAAGTTTAGCATCCAGATCCGTGGTCAGGCTTCTATCAACAACACAAGCGGTCCGCTTTATGTTGTTGATGGTATGGTCGTTTCTTCTATCGACTTCCTGAACCCGGAAGATATCGAACGTATCGACGTATTGAAGGATGCCTCTTCAACGGCTATTTATGGTTCACGCGCATCTGAAGGTGTGATCATCATCTCTACCAAAGGTACCGGTGCTGGACAGAACAAATCGCAACCAGTAGAAATCTCTTACGATGGTTATTATGGTATTCGTGAAGTTGCCCGTATGCCGGACTTCATGGACGCTACCGAGTGGATGAATTATCGCTTTGCCCGTTACACACTGGGAGGAGGCGATGCCAACGGACGTGCCAAATACACAATCAGCGACGGCGACCTTCAATCTGTATTCCAGAATGGAACCGAATGGAAAGGCTCTCCTTTGCATAATCGCTGGATGAACAATGAAGGTTTCGACTGGGCAAGCGAGGTATTGCAGACGGCTTCTCAACAGAACCACTTCCTCAGCCTGAGCGGCGCTTCCGAAAAGACCAACTATCGTTTGGGCGTTGGTTATCAGAATGAAGAGAACGTGTTCAAAATGAATGACTATGAACGTATCAATATCAAAGGATCTTTCGACAGCAAATTGTCTAAGGTAGTTGAAGCCGGTATGGCTATGAACTTGGTATACGATGTACAGAACGACTGGATCACGGATACGTCGAATGCTTATTCTCCTTATAATAATGCCTTCTGGTTTGCTCCCGTAGTTTCTCCTTGGGACGAAGAGGGTAACCTGCTGGCTATCCCGGCTAAGGTAGGTAAGATGTCACTGACCTCTACTCCTTCTCCGCTGGTTGACTTCGATATCGATGCTTATCAGAACGAAAGCCGTAAATTCCATGTATTTGGTAACCTGTATCTGCGCTTCAACATCATGGATGGACTGCGCTTTACCACTACTTTCTCTCCGAACTTCTACCACGGACGTCAGGGTATCTTCATGGGAACAGGGGTTTCCGAAACATATCCGTTAGGAACCGCTTATTTCCAGAACAAGAAATACAATTATGGTTCGGTTGTAAACACCGACCGTCTGGACTGGACATGGGACAACCAAATCGACTACAACAAGACTTGGGGTGAACACAGAATCAATGCCATGGGTATGTTCTCTTTGTATTCTACCAACAGAGAAACCTATACACAATCGGTAACCAATATTTCTGACGACAAACTCTCTTTCCACGCTATGGGAAAAGGATCAGGTACGAAGACAATCAACTCAACCTATACAGAGTCTTCTCTGGTATCGGCTGCCGCTCGTTTGAACTACGCATTCAAAGATCGTTATATGGCAACAGTAACCCTGCGTGCTGACGGTTCTTCTCGCTTTGCTCCGGATAATCGTTGGGGTTGGTTCCCATCAGCAGCCGTTGCTTGGCGTGCTTCACAGGAAGACTTCCTGAACAATGTAGATTGGTTAGACAACTTGAAATTACGCCTCTCTTATGGTATCACCGGTAACAACAACGTAGGTGACTATGCTACGGCCTCTTCTGCGGCTGGTCCGACCTACACGACCATCGGCGGAAGTGAATTCCAAGGATATTATGCCAATGGCTTGATTGACAGATTTCTGGTATGGGAAAAGATCAAAGAATTCAACGTAGGTCTCGACTTCGCGGTGTTTAACAACCGTATCAATCTGACAGCCGACGCGTATCGTCGTTTGTCTGACGGACAGATCATGAAAGCGACTGTTCCTTTGGAAACAGGCGAAAGCTCCATCACGACCAATATCGGTGCCGTTCGCAATACGGGTATTGAGTTAGGATTGAACCTGGGTGTGGTACGCAACCGCAACATCACCTGGGATGTAAACCTGGCTTTTGCCCGCAACTGGAGCAAGATCACTGAGCTGCCCAACGGAGACGATATCGCCAACAACTGGTTTATCGGCGAACGCCTGAATGTATTGCGCGACTACACGTCTGCCGGTATCATTACCGAAGATGGTGTAACCATGAAAACAAAGGATGGCGACCGTCATTATACATTGCAAGAGGTATACGATACCTTTGGCGCCGGTGGTCAGAAACTGAAATGGTATGAAGGCCAGATGGCTGTAAACGACTGGGACAACAACGGAAAAATCGATGAAGACGACAAACAGATCTTCGCCTGCACCGACCCGACATGGACCGGTAGCTTAAGTTCTACTGTAGCTTACAAAGGCTTCGACTTCTCGTTTATGATCTACACCAAACAGGGACAGTGGTCTCGCAGTTATTTCCACGAACAATTCCAGAATTACGGCGATCGCGGACGTCAGAAGATGAGCTTCGACTACTATATCCCGGCAGGCACTCCGGTATTGGATCCGGTAACAGGCGATGTAACGACACAGGCAACAGCCCATATCGGTAAATACCCTTATCCGAACAACACGGAAAAGACCGGTGGTGGTTACTTCAGCAGCAGTAGTGCAGCCGTACGCTACCATGATACCTCTTTTGTGAAAGTGAAGAATATCACCCTGGGGTATACATTCCCCAAAGAATGGATGAACAAAGTGATGGTTAAACATCTTCGTTTGTATGTAAATGTGCTCAATCCGTTCTGTTTCACAAACTATGAAGGATTCGACCCGGAATGGGCAAGTGCAAACCTGACCAATGGTGGACCCGCTTCCATTACTTATCAGATTGGTGCGAATATTAAGTTCTAATAATATTAATTGACAAAAGACATGAAGATCTATAAGAAAATAATATATGCTATGTGTATGGTTGGAACCATGACACTGGCGGGATGTGATGAGTTTCTCACTCCGGACAATAAGAGTTCCGTAACGGACTCCGACTTTTTCTCAACAGCTTCGGGCTTTCAATCGCTCGTATACGATGCCTACGCCCAACTGGTTGATATCTACAACAGCACCAACGTAACCACCTATTTCAATGCCGGCACAGACCTCTATCAGGATGGTCGTAGCGATATCGACGCGGCGCATCATCGCTGGTCGAACTTCACCCCGGAAAACGGCGTGGTAAAAACATTCTATGTCGACTGTTATGACGGTATCCGCGCTTGTCTGGCTATTCAGTATTATGCCGATATAGCCAGTGTGAGTGATGCTGAAAAACAAAAAGCGATAGACCAGGGTCGTTTCATCAACGCGATGTTCTATTATCTGTTGGTAAACAACTTTGGCGGTGTGCCTTTAGTAACCTCTTACGCGGCAACAGCTGTAAAAGGATATCCTCGCGCCTCAGCCGAAGAGGTATATACCTATATCATCGACGAACTGAAAAGCGTGATAGCTAACAACGCTTTGGTGGCCTCTTCTGCTACCAAAGGAGGTGGTGAAGCAAGCATCGAAGCTGCGAAAGCCCTGTTGGCTAAGACATACCTGGCTGCGGCTTGGGACTTAGGCAACCAGTCCTATTTCGCTGAAGCAGCTAAATATGCGGATGAAGTGATTGGCGGACGCTCGCTGACAACCGAATTTGCAGACCTTTGGGCTGCTGACCGCTCTGGCGATGACAACGCTGAATTTATCTTCGACATCGAATACGATCAAGCCAGTTCACACGATGCTGATGCCGGTAACCGCTGGCAGTCATTCTATTCAAACTATTATGGTGGTGCTGAAGAAGGTATGAAAAACGGTTCTTCTAACTTCATTCCTTTGATGCATACCCTGAGATTGTTTGAGAAAGGTGACAAACGTTATGACGCTACTTTCCTCAGAACGCTGTTGGTGAGCAAAATGTGGGATCCAGCAAATGGCTTCAAAGAAAACGGTAAGCCTCTGGGTGATTACTTTGCTTTCTACAACAATGGAAATTCAGCGAAAGGCAAATTAGTAGGTGTTTACTATCCGGCTTACTGGGAGTGCGACGAGGCTTCTGTTGCTGCATGGCGTGCGGAAGATCCGGAAAACCGCGCTAATACGTTTGTGATTCCGCAGACCGACAAAACAGCACAGATGGAACCGATGTCAACATATATGGCCGACTTGAAAGATTACCCCAGTGGCTTGATCATGAAATATGACTTCGAAGAATCGCAAAGAAAGAGCTGGGCTATTCATCCCTGCAAAAAGTTCGACGACAGCAAGAACCCGTTCTACGCTGCCGGAAAGAGCTTCCGCGACTTGCATATCATCACCTTGCCGGAAATCTTCCTCGTAGCTGCTGAGGCTCACCTGAAGAAAGGCGACAACGCAGCTGCTCTGGCTCGTTTGAACAGCATACGTAAGCGTGCAGGTCTGGCCGATGCCACCAGCATTGACATCGATGCTATCCTGAAAGAATCAGCCTGCGAACTCTTTGGTAATGGCTATCGCCGCATGGATCTTCGTCGTACAGGCAAACTGATCGAATACAATAACCTGTACAACCCGCATCTGAAAGGAAACGCGGCTTCTACAATCGGACAGAAACTGTTGTGGCCGATACCGCAAGCGGCTATCGATGCCAACGATCAACTGACGGCTGCCGATCAGAATCCCGGATATTGATTATTAGTAGGTAATAGTGTTTTTTAAGGGTTTTGCCCCGGACCTTTTTCTGAAAGGTTCGGGGCATTATTGCCAAAAAGAAACTTCTTTTTACTTTTGTGGAGGATAAGAGGCTTATCTGATGGTTATTTTCAACACCTCCTCTCCTATATTACGGGTCAGAATAAATAGTAAATAAACAATAAATCAATACGAAATGAGAACAAAGAAATTCTTAGCCTTTTTCTGTTGTGTGGCTCTTCTATTGCCCCTCCTGGCTTTCGCACCTAAACCCTCCTTCACCATCTTTATGATTGGCGACTCGACCATGGCCAATAAAAACCTGACAGGGGGAAACCCGGAACGTGGCTGGGGGCATGTACTGCCCGGATTCTTTTCGGAAGAGGTTCGCGTAGACAACCATGCCGTCAACGGACAAAGCACCAAAAGCTTTATAGACAGTGGACGCTGGGACGCGGTTATCTCGCAAGTAAAACCGGGTGATTACGTCTTTATTCAGTTTGGACATAACGACCAGAAAACAAGAGAAGACCGCTACACAAAGCCGGGAAGCACCTTCGATGCCAACCTCAAACGTTTCATCACCGAAACACGTGCCAAAGGGGGAACACCGGTGCTCTTCACCTCGATCGTACGCCGTCAGTTCGATGAGAACGGATTATTGAAAGATACGCATGGCGACTATATCACAGCTACCAAAAACGTAGCACGCGAAACCAATACTCTCCTGATTGATCTGTGTCAGCAAACGCACGACTGGATACAACCATTGGGCGATGAAGCAACCCGACAATATTTCATGTGGGTACCCAAAAACACCCTGGCCTGTTGCCCGGATGGGAAAGAAGATAATACACACCTGAATGTGGCCGGAGCAAAAGTCGTTGCCGGCATGGCTGTTAAGTCGCTGGGCGAAGCCATCCCCGAGATGCGTCCCTTCTTTCGGGAATACGACTTTGTGGTAGCGCAAGATGGTTCCGGTGATTTCTTTACCGTGCAAGAGGCTATCAACGCTGTGCCCGACTACCGGAAAGCGGCGCGTACCCGCATCCTGATCCGGAAAGGTATCTATAAAGAGAAACTGATCATTCCGGAGAGCAAAATCAATGTCTCCCTGTTTGGCGAAGAAGGAACCACCATCACCTATGACGATTTCGCACAAAAAAAGAACCTATTTGGAGAAGAGAAATCTACCTCCGGCTCGGTTTCTTGTTATTTCTATGCCGATAACCTCTATGTGGAGAATATTACCTTCGAGAATAGCTCCGGTCCCGTAGGACAAGCCGTTGCCGCACTCGTTGCCGGCGACCGCACGGTATTCAAACGTTGTCGTTTCCTGGGCTTCCAGGACACACTCTATACCTATGGCATGAATAGTCGCCAATATTACGAGGAGTGCTATATCGAAGGGTCTGTCGATTTCATTTTCGGATGGTCAACAGCTCTCTTTAATCGTTGCCACATCCATAACAAACGGAACGGATACGTAACCGCCCCGGCCACACCCGAAGGACATCCGTATGGATATGTGTTCCTCGACTGTCAACTGACCGCCGACGAAGGTGTCGATAAGGTCTATCTCTCCCGTCCCTGGCGTGATTATGCCAAAGCAGTCTTTATCCGCTGCCAGCTTGGAAGTCATATCCTACCCGTAGGATGGCACAACTGGAATAAAAAACATGCCGAAGAGAGCATCTATTATGCCGAGTATCAAAACACGGGAGAGGGCGCCCAGCCTGCGACGGTACGTGCCCCATTTGCCCAACAAATAAGCAATATAGATGACTACACCATCGAAAAAATCATGGCGGGCAACGACAACTGGAACCCATTGACCGACCCACAAACCGTCGTATTAGAAAAACGGTAACAATAACAGAAAAAAAATTCTCACCCGCGTGAGAAAAAATTCTCATGCGGGTGAGAATAAAAAAATCGAGGGATTTCATTCGCCGCCTCGAGGGATTTCATTCGTCGCCTCAGCGAAAAGTTGTAGATAATAGATACCGACTATTTGGCTAAAAAGTTGTAATATTGTACGGTGAAGCCATAGTCGAATTATCATGAGAAAACTTACCATTCTTCTCACTGTCTTATTTTCATTGATTATCAGTGCGTCTGCGCAGTGGCAGGCTACCTTTACCCATTACTCATCGGAAGAGGGGCTCTCCCAAAATTCGGTGATGAAGATCATTGAAGATCACAAAGGATTTATGTGGTTTGCCACCTGGGACGGGATTAACAAGTTCGACGGATACACGTTCAAGACCTACAAAGCCAGCGAAGACAATGCGATCCGACTGGTAAATAACCGGGTAGACCATATTGCAGAAGACCAATATGGCTATATCTGGACATTGACCTACGATAGTAAAGTCTACCGATTCGATCCGCGCACAGAGATATTCCAACAGGTACCTGCATCGGGCAAAGAGAGTTATGCGACGGTCGATTCTATTATCATACTCGATCGTCACATCTGGCTACTAACCGAAAAAGAGGGGGCCATCCGGGTCACCACCGATTCGGTAAGCCACGATTTATCGACCGAAGTCTTTTCGCTCCAATCCGGGCTCTTCCCTTCTATGTCTATTTACACCGTTCGCCAGGACAGCGAGGGCAATGAATGGTTGCTTTCGGACAACGGCATCGGCATGATCCGACCTGATTCGCTCTTGCCGGTACTCTATTTCATGGATGCCCAGTCGTCGAAAAGCCGACAAAAACAGGCATTCTACTGCTTTCGGGAAGTAGATGATTATCTTTATTTCGGATCAGGCAAAGGGCGTGTATGGCTCTATCAGAAAGAGAACAATAGTTTCCGTCTCTTAGAATTTGATACCGAATCGGATATTATCTCTATCAATTCCTGTTCGGATAAGGATCTGATCATTGCAACCCGAACGGATGGATTCTATACCTACGACACACAATCGGGACACCAGGAGCACTATACACATGCCACTCACCGCAATCTGCCCGGCGATCATATCCTATCTGTTTATGTCGACAGAAAGAATGAGGTGTGGTTCGACCTGGAGAATATCCGGGGAGTCACCCATTTCAATCCCTCCACCCAACAAATCAAACAGGAGGTATTGGCTGTGGAAGACGGTAGTGCCTATCGTTCACAGCCCGCTTTTTTCATCTTTGAAGACATAAACGATAACCTCTGGGTGCACCCCTTCAATGGCGGATTCTCCTATTTCGACCGGGAGAAGAACCGTCTGATACCGTTCCACAACGAACCGGGCGCGCCTGACTGGCGCTTCTCCAACAAGGTTCACGCGGCTATGTCGGACCGCCAAGGCAACCTATGGATGTGTACTCACTCCAAAGGCCTGGAGAAGATATCATTCATAACCGAGCGTTTCCATCTGCAAATGCCACATCCTTTGTCATACGAATCGCTTAGTAACGATGTGCGTTCGCTCTACGAAGATAACCATGGTCGCTTATGGATGGGACTGCGTGATGGAAAGATCCGGATATATGAGAAAAATGGCACCTTCCTGGGATGTCTGACTCGGGAAGGTACCTTTGCCAAGAACGGCGATCATTCTTTAGGCGTAGCCTATCATATCTATGAGGATTCGAAAGGAAATATATGGATTGCCACCAAAGGCGATGGCCTCTACAAGGCACAGGAGGAGCAGGGGCGCTACCGCATCACGCAGTATCATTCCGATCCGAATAACCTGTATAGCCTAAGCGACGATAACATCTACTGTGTCCACGAAGACAGCCATGGACGTATCTGGATTGCCACCTTTGGAGGAGGCCTGAATTATATGGAAGAACGGGAAGATGGCTCCGTTGTCTTTATCAACCACCAAAACAACCTCAAAGGCTATCCGATCGACGACTGCTACCGGGTGCGCTTCGTTACAACCGATTCGAAAGGCTACATCTGGGTAGGGAGCACCTCCGGCGCCATCTCGTTCCCGGAGGACTTCACACAGCCGGAAGAGATCCGTTTCGATCATCATGTGCGAATCCCAACCGACAAGCAAAGCCTAAGTCACAATGACGTTTACTGGATTACCGAAACAACCGACGGAAACCTATACCTGGCAACCTTCGGAGGAGGATTAAACAAACTGATATCGGTCGACGAAAAGGGGAATGCCCGCTTCGAGACCTATAACATGGAAGACGGCCTGCCAAGCAATATCTTGCTCTCTATGCGCGAAGACGACGATAAGAATCTGTGGATCAGTACAGAAAACGGCTTATGCAAATTCATACCTTCGGAAGAGAGAGCCGATAATTATAACGACCGTATTCTGAACATACGAGCCGGGTTTAACGAGGCCTCCTCCATTAAGACAAAAGATGGAAAGCTAATCTTCGGTACCCGAAGCGGATGGCTCACCTTCGACCCCAAAGCCATTTCCAAAAGTGCCTTTATTCCCCCGGTGGCCTTTACCCGCTTGCAAATCAACAACGAAGAGATCAGACCCGGACGTTCCAAGATATTGGAACAAGTGCTGGATGAGATTCCCAGGTTGACCTTATCACATAAAGAGAATATCCTGACCATTCAATACGCTGCATTGGATATGAAAGCACCGGAGAATATCCGGTATGCCTACATTATGGAGGGATTCGACAACGAATGGACCTTGGCCGACAAACAGCGTATGGTCACCTATACGAACCTACCCAAAGGCGATTACGTCTTCAAAGTACGTTCAACCAATAACGACGGCGTGTGGGTCGAAAACGATCGGGGACTGCCGATCACCATCCTACCCTCTTTCTGGGAAACCCCTTGGGCCTATGCCCTCTATGTCCTATTGATTCTGGGCATTATCTTTGTTGCCGTATATATTCTGTTCACGATCTATCGCCTAAAGCACGAAGTATCGGTGGAGCAACAGGTATCGGATATCAAACTACGTTTCTTCACCAACATCTCCCACGAATTGCGTACCCCACTGACTCTGATTGCCGGGCCGGTCGAACATATTCTGCAAAACGACACGTTGGCACCGGAGACCCGCGAACAGCTTCAACTGGTGGAAAAGAATACCGACCGTATGCTGCGCTTAGTGAATCAGATTCTTGACTTCCGTAAGATACAAAACAAGAAGATGAAGATGAAGGTCGAACAGATCGAACTGGAATCGTTTATCCGCACGATCATGGATAACTTCGAAGCCCTGGCGACCGAACATCAGATCGATTTTATCTTCGAGTCGGAAAAGAAAGCCCTTTACCTATGGGCCGACGCGGATCATCTGGAGAAGATCATATTCAATCTGTTGTCGAACGCTTTCAAATACACGCCGGTGGGGAAGATGATCCGGGTCTATGTATTGGAAAACGAAAAGCATATTTCGATCGGCGTGCAGGATCAGGGCATTGGCATTGCCGCCAATAAGAAAGAGTCTCTCTTTGTCCGCTTCGAAAACCTGGTCGACCGCAACCTGTTCAATCAGTCGAGTTCGGGCATCGGTCTCTCGCTGGTGAAAGAATTGGTGGAGATGCACGGAGCCACCATCTCTGTCGATTCAATATTAGATGAAGGAAGCACCTTCGAGGTGGCTTTCCTGAAAGGGAAAGAGCACTACGACGCGTCGGTCGAATTCATACTAAAAGACTCTCTCTTGTCGGACACCGAAAAGGAAACGGGAAACACCTCGGAGCCAAACAACACCTCTCCGGCAGGGAACCAAGAGGCAGATGCTTCGCGGGGTGTAATGCTATTGGTGGAGGATAACGGCGAATTGCGCACCTTCCTACGGACCATCTTTGCCTCCTCGTTCCGCATAGCAGAAGCGAAAAACGGGAAAGAGGGACTTGAAAAGGCTCTCAGCCTCCTGCCCGACATCATCATCAGCGATGTGATGATGCCCGATAAAGATGGTCTGGAGCTAACGCGTGAACTAAGAGAGAACCTAACCACCAGCCATATCCCCATTATTCTATTGACCGCCAAGACCACCTTGGAGAGCAAACTCGAGGGTATGGAGTACGGAGCAAACGACTACATCACCAAACCGTTTAGCTCTACCTACCTGAAGGCGCGAGTAGATAATTTATTGGTTCAACATAAGAAATTACAAGAGCTCTATCGAACCAACCTGACCACCCCCGTCACCCGCGAGCAGGAAGAAAAACCGGTAACCAATGAGGAGATATCACCCAACGACCGGAAGTTTATCGACAGGCTGGTGGAGCTGATGGAGAAGAATATGGATAATGGCGAATTGGTGGTCGAAGACCTCGTTCAGGAGCTGGCCGTAAGCCGTTCGGTCTTCTTCAAAAAATTGAAAGCACTGACCGGACTGGCGCCCATCGAATTTATCCGGGAGATGCGAGTAAAACGGGCAGCCGAGCTGATTGAGACCGGCGAATACAGCATTTCACAGGTCTCTTATATGGTGGGAATCAACGACCCGCGCTATTTCAGCAAGTGCTTCAAACAGAAATATGGCATGACCCCAACCGAATATAAAGAGAACAAAAAATACACCTAAACGGTCAGAATATACACACCGGGAAGCGATGATTCCCCTACTTTTGTATCGTACTGAACAATCAGTAGCACCATAGACATGAAAACACTCCAATCATTTATGCGCTATACGGCATTTGCCGGGATCGCATGGATTCTTCCTGTGGCATCCATTCAGGCGCAAGAAAAAACATGCTCCGTTGAGATTCAAAACACTTGGGCGGAAGACCGGACAGATGCGCCGGTGACGATTTCCCTGGCCGACTTCCAGGCCTCCTTTCCCATTCAGTCGGTTGTCGTAAAAGAGGGCAATATAGAGATCCCATCTCAAATAGATGACTTCGACAGTGACGGGCAACCGGACGAACTCTCATTCGTACTCGACATCCCGGCACGAGCTACACGCACGTTGCAGATCAGTCTCTCGGCCGAAAAAAGGGAGAACCCCTACCCTTCTCGCGTATTTGCTGAGATGCTTATGCGAGGTGATAAAGGAAAGCATCAGCCGATTCGTTCATTGACCATACCCGGCAGCAGCAATGTCTATAACCTATTGCACCACCACGGGCCGGCTTTCGAGTCGGAGCTGGTGGCCTATCGCATCTATTTCGACCAGAAACAAACGGTAGATATCTACGGAAAATTCAATAAAGGCTTTGAAATCGAAGCCTGTCAGTTCTATCCAAACGACGAACAGCTGGCGCAGGGATTCGGCGACGATGTGTTGCGGGTTAGCGGTAGCGGTGGTCTGGGTGCCCTGAAGGGTTGGAACGGAAAGAAAGCACACCATATCGAACCGGTGGAATGGCGTACGGAAACGGTACTGGCGGGCGGACCGGTGCGTACGGTGGTCGACGTAGACGCGGACAACTGGCAATACCAAGGCTCGCTCCTCCATATGAAGATACGTTATATCCTCTATGCCGGACACCGCGACTGTGAAGTACGGGTAAGTTTCGACCGTCCGCTAAAAGAAGAGGTGTTCTGCGCGGGCGTGCAGAACATCAAGGGTTCGCAATCATTCTATGACGACAAGGGATTGGTAGCCTGTTGGGGGCACGACTGGCCGGTAAACGACACCATCAAATATGCCAAAGAAACGGTAGGACTGGCCACCTGTCTACCGCAGGAGATCGTGCAAGAGAAAGCGGCCGACGGAGCTAATTATCTCTATACCCTTCAGGCAAAAGGCGAAAAATCGTTCACCTACCATATCAGTTTCACTTCCATGAAAGAGACCTTCGGTTATAAGACGCCGGAAGAGTGGTTTGCCTATGTGCGCCGCTGGAAGGAAGAATTGCAACATCCTGTAAAAATAACAATCAAATAAAATAGATATCATGAAAAGATTTTTTATCCGTTTCGGATTAAGCCTATCGTTGCTAGCAGGATGCTGGGCGGCAGAGGCTCAGTCAAAAAGTTCTCTCTCTTCGGTATGGACTGCCGACCAGGGAGACGGCACCTACCGGAATCCTATCCTGTATGCCGATTATTCCGACCCTGATGTGATTCGGGTTGGCGATGATTATTATATGACCTCCTCCAGTTTCAACTGCATCCCGGGCTTGCAGATCCTGCATTCAAAAGACCTGGTAAACTGGACAATTATCAATGCCGCCATCCCTTATGCTTTGGAACCGGCAGATATACCGGAAATACCTCAGCATGGCAACCGGATATGGGCACCCTGTATCCGCCACCACGAGGGTGTGTTTTATATCTTTTGGGGTGATCCTGACCAGGGAGCCTTTATGACTTACGCGAGTGATATCCGGGGCACCTGGAGTCAACCAGTACTGGTGAAGGCCGGAAAAGGCATTATCGACACATCTCCTCTTTGGGACGACGACGGACGGGTCTATCTGGCACATGCCTATGCCGGCAGCCGGGCAGGACTGAAAAGCGTACTGGCAGTGTGCGAGCTCAACGCATCGGCTACCCAAGCCATTACCGAAAGCCGTATTATCTTCGACGGACACGAAAAACATCCGACCATCGAAGGGGCTAAATTCCATAAGAAAGATGGTTATTACTATATCTTCGCTCCGGCAGGTGGCGTTGCCACCGGATGGCAGGTAGCTCTCCGATCAACCGATCCCTACGGACCTTACGAAATCAAAACCGTGATGGCACAGGGAAAAACGGTTGTGAACGGCCCGCACCAGGGTGCCTGGGTGGATACGCCTAAAGGCGAGAACTGGTTCATACACTTCCAGGACGTAGGCGCTTATGGACGCATCATCCACCTGCAACCGATGGCCTGGAAAAAGGGGTGGCCGGTGATTGGCGAAGATAAAGACGGCGATGGCTGCGGACAACCGGTCATGCGCTATAAAAAACCGGACGTAGGCAACACCTATCCAATATGCACCCCACAAGAGAGCGACGAGTTCGACGCCAACAGCCTGGGACTACAATGGCAATGGCATGCCAATATAAATCCGAAATGGTATTATACCGACGCGGCCAACAGCCAGCTTCGCCTCTACTCCTACCCGCTTACAGCCCCGGCCAAGAGCCTCTGGGACGCGCCCAACCTATTGTTACAAAAAACACCAGCGCCCGCCTTTACGGCCACTATGCGCCTGCGCTTCCAACCCTCCGACAAATACAAGGGCGAACGCACCGGCCTCATCGTGATGGGTCGCGACTACGCGGGCATCGTTCTGGAAAACACCAACGAGGGTATCATGCTTTCACCCGTTGTATGTCGCAAGGCTGACGAAGGCCGCGAAGAGACAGCGGAAGCAGGCGTGAAGGTATCAGGTGACTGGATCAACCTGCGTGTTACCTTCGATGCTAACGCAAAGTGTCAATTCTCCTATAGCACCAACGGACGCCATTACACGCCCCTGGGCGCTCCTTTCCAGGCACGCGAAGGAAAATGGATCGGTGCCAAGGTTGGTATGTTCTGTAGCCGTCCGGCCATCGTAACAAACGACGGAGGATGGGCGGATGTCGACTGGTTTCGCATCACTCCCAACGAAGAGAAGGTGGAAGCGAAAGATGCCCTATCATATGCTATCCGCATCGCCGACTCGGAGATGAAACGTTACCCCGAATCATGGCAGCTCGACTTCCAGCGTACACTGAAGTGGGACTATTGCCACGGACTGGAATTACAGGCTTTCCTGCAACTCTACGAGCGCACAGGCGACAAGAAATACCTCGACTACACCAAGGCATACGCCGACACGATGATCCAGGCCGACGGCTCCATCAAGACCTACCGTCTATCGGAATACAATATCGACCGGTTGAACAGCGGCAAGATGTTGTTCAAGCTCTACGACCTGACCGGCGACGAGAAGGTGAAGAAAGCGCTCGACCTATTGTATAGCCAGTTGGCCACCCATCCGCGCAACGACGACGGCGGATTCTGGCACAAAAAGATCTACCCGAACCAGGTATGGCTCGACGGTGTTTATATGGGCACTCCTTTTATGGTGGAATATGCTTCGCGCTATAACCGTCCCGACGACTACGCCGACGGAATCAACCAGATCCTGATGGCTGCCCGCCACACCTACGACCCGGCCAACGGCCTCTATCGCCATGCCTGCGACGTGAGCCGCCAGATGTTCTGGGCCGATCCGGTGACCGGACAATCTAAACATGTCTGGGGACGCGCCCTGGGATGGTATGCTATGGCCATTGTCGATGCGCTTGACTTTATCCCTGTCGACCAAAAGGGACGCGATCAGGCCATCGCCATCATGCAAAACATAGCGCTGCAATTGAAAAAGATACAAGACCCTAAAACAGGGCTCTGGTATCAGGTGTTAGACCGCAGCGGCGATCCCGGCAACTACCTCGAATCGACCTGTTCGGCTATGTTCATCTACGCCCTCTCGAAGGGAGTTCGTCTGGGATACATCGACGAATCCTACCGCCAGGTGGCCGAAAAGGCTTTTGCCGGATTCCTCGATGAGTTTGTCGAGTTCGACGAAAAAGGCCTGATGAACATCACCAAAGCCTGCGGTGTAGCCGGCCTCGGCGGAAGCAACAACCGCTCAGGCGACTACGACTACTACATCAACGAACTGGTACGCGCCAACGACCCGAAAGTGGTCGGTCCCTTCATCATGGCGGTACTCGAAAGAGAAAAGGCAGGGTTGAAATAATTCCATACCTTCGTATCAGATAAATAGAAAAATAATTAGAGGAGAGATAAGTTTTATTTCTCCTCTAATTATTTTATTTTTGCATAAGATAGGATGCGCCTCAGCATAACTCAAGCCAGCTTGGTTCTGCTTTCAGCTTTCACTATCTTTGTAAAAAAGAAGGGAATCTTATGACAACAATCACCTTTGATGAAAATAGCGAAGCGGGTCGTACACTGATGAGTATGATACGCAACATGAAGCCTTCCGTTCGCAAAACCATTCACCTGACAAACGAAAAAACGGAAGTTGCCGTTCAACATATACCGGGCGTACCTCATACACAAGAAGAACTCTTTGAAGCGGTTCAGCGATCCAAAGAAGATATAAAAGCCGGAAGAGTCATTTCGCATGAGGAATTGAAAAAGCAGATTACCACATGGTAGTAACCTGGACAGAAGATGCTATTTCACAATTCCATGCGGTTTATAACCATATTCTTGAAACCGCAGGGGTAAATGCTGCCAAACGAATTGCACATAAAATTGAAAAGTCTGCGGCGAGATTAGCCACACATCCCCAAATGGGGCCTATGGAAGAATACTTAAAACAAAAGCCAAAAGGCTATCGTTCTTTGGTAGTACACAAAAACTATAAATTAGTTTACCATATTGAAGATCAAATCATTTATATCAGTGCCTTGTTCGATTGTCGCCAGAGCCCTACTAAATTTGAAATAATAAAATAATAATAGTTTATCCACATGAAAAAGTCATTGATTATTACCTGTCTGTTAGGTGCCGCTTTTATGGCCTCCGCTCAACAGAAAATCGAATTGGAGTTATGGCCCGGCGGTACGCCGGAACATACCGAGTTGAAAGAAACAGTTCGCCCCGACGGCGGATTCAGTAATGTGACCGATGCACGTCTCTTCATTTCCCTGCCTGCGGCGAAGAAAGCCAATGGGCAAGCGATGGTGATATGTCCCGGAGGAGGCTACTCCGGACTGGCCATGCAACACGAAGGGCACCAGGTAGCTGCCTGGCTCAATGAACGGGGCATTGCCGCCATTATCCTGAAATACCGGATGCCGGCAGGCAATTTCACTATCCCGGCAAAAGACGTCTTACGGGCCATTGAAATCACCCGCAAACAGGCCACAGCCTGGCATATCGCGGAAAACAAGATCGGCGTAATGGGCTTCTCGGCCGGTGGACACCTCGCCTCGACAGCGGCGACCCACTTCACTTCGCCCAAGAACCGTCCCGACTTCGCTGCCTTGATCTATCCGGTGATCACCATGGACGAAAAATATACCCATGGCGGATCGCGCCGAAACCTCATCGGCGAGAACCCGAGCGAGGGACTTATTGCTGGTTTCTCCAACGAATTGCGCGTATCGGCTAATACCCCGCCGACCTTTATTGCCTTTAGCGACGACGATTCGGCTGTGCCCACCGAAAACGGCATCCGTTTCTACCGGGCGATGAAAGCCCATAAGCTACCCTGCGAGATTCATATCTATCCGACTGGTGGACATGGTTGGGGATGGCGCGATACATTCAAGTATAAGAACGAGTTCCAGGCCTCCTTTGAGCGTTGGCTGAAAGAGATAGACGAAAAAACAGTTTCTCCGCAATAAGAAAAAGAGTATGAAACAGAAAGTGATTATCCTCCTGCTATTGTTAGGAAGCAGCTCTATCGGTTTTTTACAGGCGCAGGAAAGAGTAGTTTCGCCCGATGGCATGATAAAACATCCCTGGGCAGGTATGCGGGTTGGTTATATCGGTGATTCGATCACCGACCCGAATCTATACAAAGGCACCATCAAGAATTACTGGAAATGGCTGGAGGAATGGCTGGGCATCTCCTCCTATGTGTACGGCATCAGCGGACGCCAATGGAACGACGTACCCAACCAGGGCGGACGCCTACTGAAAGAGCACGGCCAGGAGGTCGACGCGATCATCGTATTCCTGGGAACAAATGACTTTAACGCGAGCATACCTGTCGGCAGCTGGTACGCCGAGACAAAGGAGATGGTGATGGCCGCCCGTGGTAACCCCAAGCAGGAGGTATTGCGCACCAAGCGCAGCTTCCACTACACCGACAGCACCTACAAAGGAAGAATCAATATCGGATTGCGTTGGCTCAAACAAAATTTTCCCGACAAACAGATTATCCTATTGACACCGCTCCACCGCTCGACAGCTATCTTCGGCGATACCAACGTGCAACCCGACGAAAACTACCAGAACGCCTATGGCGAATACATCGACACCTACGTGGAAGCAATCCGGGAAGCCGGCAATCTATGGGGCGTACCTGTGATCGATTTCAACGCAGTGAGTGGCATCAACCCCATGGTAGAAGAACAGCTTATCTACCTCCGGGATACCGAGACAGACCGCCTGCACCCAAACAACAAAGGGCAAGAGCGCATGGCTCGTACCCTTCTGTATCAATTACTGGCCTATCCGGCACGCTTTTAATTATGCAGTATCAGAGTAGTCAAAGTAGTTAAAATGATTATGACTACTTGACTACTCTGATTACTTGACTACTTAGTCTTCGACTGCAATTTTATCATTTCAATGGCCGTATCGATAATCAATCCCAGGCCATGCTTTTCGTTGTCACCGACCGGACGACTGTAATAGAAAGGCAGGTCGTCCATGATACCGGTTCCTACACATACATTTCTAAACTTAGCATCTTCCGTGATCTGCGTCTCTTTCAGCGCTTTCCAGCCTGCGTCCGCTATGCGACGATAGGCAGGATCGAGCCATCCGTTATTGATCGCCTTGGCAATGCCATACACATACATAGCGGTGATCGACGACTCATCATACGATTCAGGCTTATCGAGCAATTGGTTCCACATACCATTCGCATTCTGATAGCGGGAAGCCCCTACGATCTGTTTCTCTAAAAGCGCCATCAACTCTGCCCGCTTGGGATGATCTTCCGACATCACATCCAACACCAGGGTGATCGACACGGTGATCCATCCGTTCGCCCGTCCCCAGAAAGCAACCCCGTTGCGTTTCCTGTCCGTATAATAGCCATGGTAGAACAACTCTTTCTCCGGACACCAGAGATAATCTGTGATCTGAATGATCTGCTTAGCGGCTTCATCCAGGTATTTCACATCCCCGGTCATCTTTCCCATTTGCGAGAGAAGAGAGACACTCATATAGACATCGTCTGCCCAAACGGTCATCTCGCGGGGTGTGGTGCGGCAAAGCGTACCGTCCGCCAGACGATCTTGCCCGTACATCACATGATTGGCGGCGTTCTCAATGTATTCGCGATATTCCGGACGAGGATCCAATTCGTACACATTCACCACGGCAGCACCCATGGCACCACAGTCATCAAGCTCTTTGAAGTTCCATAACTGCCCAAACGGCCAATACCAGTGGCGACGATCGTTACGGAAGGTGTGTTGAAAATATTTGTAATTATCAAAGGCAAAAGCCACATGATGTTTTGCATACTCGACATACTTCGGTTCGTTCAGGAACTGCCCCAAGCGGATCATGCTCATATCCAACACCCCGTTGGAATAATGCCACTCGGTCAGCGGACTCTTGAATTTCACGTCCTCGCCCTTAGGGATCTCTTTCGTACTGTTATACACCTCTTTCGTCGTTACGCCTACAAACTGCGTTACCGGCTGTTTCAGAATATTGTCGGCCACAGCCCGGATAGCCTCTTCGTCGGTGCGTTTTTGTCCATACACGAGGTTTGGGCAGACTAACAACGTAGCCACACATAATAATAAGATTCGTTTCATAATTATCATACTGTAAATTATAGATTTGTCATTCTTTCCATACCGATACGCCGGCAGTTGGTATTTCCATGCCACCAATCAAGAACTTCGTTCCAGCAGGCAGAGGTAGCGTATACGCCTTATCAGCATAGTTAACAGCGATGCCGAAACCATCGCGGTATTCAATATGCAAACCGGCCGGCAGATCCATTACCGGGATATCAAGACGTCCGTATAGTTTTTTCAATACTTCTTTTTCCAGTTGTCCATCCTGCGAATCGACACCGACGTAGGTCACTGTTCCTTTGCCCAGCTTATGGTAGACAATACCGGGCCGTCCCTCGTAGAAATCACCCAGGAAAGTGCCCCAGGTTTCCGTATCCTTTTCAGGGATCAACACCTCTCCCCAGGTCACCCAGGGGTATTGTTTCCCTTCAAAGAGGACATGATCCGGTGCGGAGGGTTGCAGGAGGTCATAGAAGTCGATCTTTGCACCGATCAATGGATAGACAGGCGCAGCGAAAGGTGCTTCAAAAAGTTGTCCGTTGCGGGTCTTATGCCCT
Organism: Parabacteroides sp. PM6-13; assembly: GCF_029892605.1. Taxonomy (GTDB): domain Bacteria; phylum Bacteroidota; class Bacteroidia; order Bacteroidales; family Tannerellaceae; genus QVMG01. The sequence continues at coordinate 296,916 of NZ_JARXWF010000003.1, read as the reverse complement.
GTGCGGCAGGTCAACACCAGATTGCCCCCCTGACGCACATAGTCGGTCCAACGCTCTACCAACTTTTCATCGATCAACTGATAAGCCGGAGCAATCATCACGTTGTATTTTCCAAAGTCATCGCCTTCGTCAATAAAATCGACAGGAGCGCCCATATACTTCAGGGCATCGTAATATTTATCGATATGCTTTTCCGTATCCCAGGCAATGGTTTGTTTGTTGCGTTGCATCTCCCAGGTATTCTCGTGGTTGTAGAGAATCGCCGTACGCCGCTTCTCGTAAGCGGCCGGATTCCCGGCCTTCGGGTCGTACGCCTTACGCAGTTGAGCTATCTCTTTGATAAATTGCGCGTATTCCAAACCGCTTGCCGTCGGGGTCACACCATCAGGACCAACAATCCCGTAGTGATAGAGTTCCGTTCCATAGATAGGCTGGCGATAACGATAGGTACAGGCAAACTGACTGCCCCCGGCAAACACATGCCACAACCAGAGGCGCACGGCGCCAGGCAGCGGTTGGGAGTTGATCTGTCCCCAGTTGACCTGTCCGGGTTGCAGTTCCATCACCCCATAGACACCATCGATCGGGCGGAAGAAGTCGTTTGCCTTGGCAATACGCTCCACCGGTCCCAGGCGATAGCCTTTGCGTCCGATCCCGTAGTTCTCCCCAAACACCATATAACGCGTATAGGAATGAAAATCCAACTCATCGCTCTTGCGGAGATGTCCGTCCGAGTATTCGGGAATGTAGTTGGTCGTGATCCATTGCGAAGGATCCACCTGACGGCGGATCGTGGCCGCCTGCTCATCCAGGAAGCTGACAATCTCTTCGGTATAGAAACGCATATAGTCGAGCGTCTGGTGGTTGTTCATAAACTGCTGGGAGACACGCGGGATATTGATTTCCGAGAAGTTGCTATAGACCTGGCTCCAGAAGGCTGTTCCCCAGGCTTTGTTAACAGCCTCGATCGTTCCGTATTTCTTTTCTACAAAATCGCGAAACCGCTGCTGAGCGTCCGCGCCATAATCCTGGAAAGGACGCGGCTCGTTATCGAGCTGCCACCCCATAACACGCTTATCGTTCGCATAATGCGCAGCCAGCTTCTCGATCATCTTCAACGAGTATTGACGGTAATAGTTATTGGAAGCCGACGGATGCTGGCGCGAACCGTGGTCTTTCCGGGTACCGTCTTCGTTCTCGATCAGGATATCGGGATGTTTCCGCACAAGCCATACCGGCGGCGTAGCCGTAGAGGTACAAAGGATCACCTTCAGTCCGTTCTTAGCGGCCAGATCGACTGCTCGGTCGAGCCAGGCGAAGTCATAAACTCCTTCGGATGGTTCCAGTTGTGCCCAGGCAAACTCAGCATAATGCACAAAGTCGAATCCCAAGGATTTGATCTGCTTCAGGTCGCGTTCCCATTGCGATTCATCCCAGTGTTCAGGATAATAATAGGTACCGACCGTGGTCAGATCCGAAGGATTGAAATAGCTTTTCTGAGCCGTTAGAAAGGGAAAGCTCAACCCCAGGCAAAGCCCTACAAGCGCGATTTTTCGTATCATGGTTCAAACTGTTTAATTTCTTGAATAGTAACCGGTCCCAATAGTCCGGAAGGCACGATGCCCCAGATATCGAATTGAGTTGGTTGATAAGTGATGCTCACAAAGTTAATCTCATGGAAAATACGCCATTCCACACCCCGACGGTCGTAGTCAGCGATCCGGTTGGCCGGCAGGTTAGTAACCTCCAGTTCGATGGTGTTCTCACCGTCCCGAAGCAGATCACCAATATTGGTTCGGAAAGGAACAGCATACAGGGTACCGGCATCCTGTCCATTCACACGCACACGCGCGCTCTCCCGCACATCACCCAGGTCAAGGCGGTAGTTGCTCTCCGGCTTTTTCTCCAACGTAAAGGTAATATTGTACAAACCGGTTCCTTTGTTTCGTTTTAGATCCTCACCCGGCAAGTCTGTCCAGCTACCTAAAGCGTCCAATGTATAGTTTTCCGAGATAACCGGATCGCTCTCCGGAAAGCGAAGCGTCCAGCCTTTTTCTAAACGAATAGGCTCGTTTGCCGTCGGCTCATAATAATGCCATGCCTCTGCATCAACAACGCTTTTCGCAAATGTTTTCAACAGGATTGATTCACCTGGTTGCAGTTGCATATAGACCTCCGTCCGACCATTCTGCCGGCGCAGGGCGGCACGTCCCTTCTTTCCTGTCATCGGATCGAAGAACATCGCGCTTCGGGCATCAACCCCTAAAGGCACCCAGCCGTCGACCGGGCGGTTCTGTAGCAGTGTCATAAAGTAGTGATGTCCATCCGCATGACGACGACGAATCAGTTGTCCACCAATCTCCGACACGAACACCTCCTGCTGCACAGCGCAATGCGCCAACACATCGGCATAGTCCTTACCAGTCAGGATCTTACCTTTGCCCAGCGACTGCATAGTCACCTGACCGAAAGAGTCCACCGCCGGAAACTCCTTCATCAACTCCTCAAAACGCTCCTTACGCTCCTCAAGGCGTGCCAGTCCGGGAACACCCACAGGATATTGATCCATAAATATAATGGTTGCCCCCTTCTTGGCCAACTGATGGATTTGCTCAATCGTCTCCAACGGGATATATTGAACAGCAGGCAGGATCAAGGCTTTATAGGTTGTTCCACCAATGGTTTTTAACAGACCATTCTCGACAGTCGTGTTTTGAATATACTGGTCGGATATATAATCCAGGTCATATCCCTGGCGCATGATCTCTTCCACCCCACCGCAGAACTCCGGCAATCGTTCGCGCATCCCATGGATCGCGAAGGTGGTGAAATAGTTACCACGCTGTTCGCTCCAGATATCATAGACCGGGAAATAGAGCAGGAAATCGTTATCAGGCGTACCGTCCTGCAGGAACGACTGCACCCGTGTGATATAATCGAAGAACGACGATGCGTCGCGCCAGATCGTATTGGTAGGCGACATATCAACCGAAGCGTAGAACTTCCAACCGGGCCAAGCCGCCTCTTGTGGCGAATAGGTGGATCCATGGAAGTAGACATGATTGACACCCGAAGTAAACATCTGATCGATCTCCGGCTTACATTGCGAGAGCGAGGTGCGGAAATGCTCCGTCAGCCAGGTGAATGTCTCGGAAGAGGTATAGGGCTTGCCCGTCACATGCGCCGCCGAAGAGGCATACTTCAAGACCGTCGGATCGCCATCGTTCACCTTGCGAATAGAGTCTTTCCGGAGAAAAGGAATATCGAAATCCGAATTACCAAAGGTTTCACATTCGGGAATATCCACCGCCGCGTAGAGATCGAGCAGGTTTGCCGGTGAGCCATGTGCCTGATTCTTCACCGTGGCGCCCAGGCCATGTGCCCATTCCACCCAGGGCTGGGTGAAATTCTCTTTCAACATACGCCCTACCGTTTCCCGGTAATCGGTCACCACACGTACAGAGGTATCATTCTCCCCATTAGCCAACAGCTCGGGGAAATAATCTTGCAGGCGGTAGCCATGATGTTTCTCAAACTCATCGAGCAAGGCATCACTCCAGTCTGCTCCGTACACCTCATACGAGTCATTGAAGAAGCTATGAGGAATTGGGGTGTTATATTGCTTAAAGGCACGCTCGAACTTACCAAAATAGCGCATAACCGCCTCCTTGTCGAAATGGTTCAACACATAGCCTTCGCCACCCGGTGCAGCGCGCTTAACCATCTGGCGGGTTTTTCCGATAAACAAAGCGACTAATTGATAGGATTCACCTTCTGGTGCCGTCCAGTCGAGAAGGCCATCAGCCGTGACCCGTTCTGTCAGATCCAGCTTTTCGCCACCGGCTGAATAGGCCATCAGTTTATCTAACCGTGCATGAGCCGCCTGACGCCGATCGTTCACGGCAAACACCTCCTTCAGGCGTTCGCCACCTGCTAACGTATATCGTTGAAAAATGGCACGGGTAGCAGCATCCTCTATCGAAACATCAGGACCACCGAATGGCCACCCCGTACCGGTATTCATATCTACGCCCATGCCCAGACGCTCGGCTTCCGCTTCCGTAAAGGCTAACATAGACATCCATTCGGGTGATAAATGTTGAAGATAATGCGTCTCACGTCCTTTCACCCCATAGATAGGAGTCACCTCTACCCCCCCCATGCCGGCTTTCGCCATCGCTTCGAGGTTATAGGTGAGACCCAACGAATCCACATCGCTACCCAACCACCACCAACGTGTCCAGGGTTTCATCTCCCGGGTAATCTCCGGCCAGTCGGTCGCCACATCCTTTTCGGCACATCCCGATAACAGGCAAACGGACAACAGCAACCAATAAGTGTACTTTTTCATCTCTCGTATTGTTTTTTATGAATTATATTCAAGGAAAACAAAAGTACGCTTCTTACCTGCTTCCGTTCCTGTACATTTGTACATTTACGTGTAAATTTGTTCAAAACAAAGGGGAAAGGCCTTTTAGCTTATACACCAAGAGATAATCTTCCGGTTCACCGTCAGCTCCCACACTATAGAGCGTAAAAGTTTCTTCATCGACAGCGAAGCCGGACGGACGGCGTCCATCGAGCCGGTAACGGGCAACCGGATTGCCATCCATATCAAACACCTCAAGGATCGTCCCACAGGAGTCATAGATATTCCGGTGATCATTCCAGGAAACGCCAAAGAAGAGGGCATAGAAATAGCGTTTACCTATATAGCCGTAGGCATAGCTCGTTTTTACATCGCCATCATTTGTCGTATCTGCCGGACGCTCATAGTCGAACACCACGCTATGCAACAGATTGAGTTCTGTATCAAAAAAATCTATCTGCTTCTTAAATTCATAGCAGAGTACGATACGATTTTCGTTGGCATACACATTGCCGGCATTGGGATCAGAGTAATAATCCAATAGGTTGGGATCTCGATACGGCCATGATTTCTTCGGAGAGGCATCGTCGAAACCCAATAGATACAGGCTTGGAGCGGCAAACATAGCATCCATCACATACAAAGAGTCATTGATAAAAGCGGCATTCGAGGTACCGTATTCAAAGAGGGGACGCCTACTACCCTTTAAGGTTGGCATACCTGCCTCGTCGAGACTATACCGAAAAACCTGCTCTTTTCCGTAATCCCCAATAAGAAGATCCGAAAGGGAGGAATAATACATCCATGGCCCCACAAATTCATCAGGTCCTTCTCCTACCCGACCGAAAGCATGTTTCAGTTCATAACTCGTAAGATCATATACATGAAACAGGCTATCCCGCTGATTTAAGCCATTCTGGATTAATAGAAAAGGCTGCTTCACCTCCACCCGGAAGGGGGATGTTACCCCTTGCAAAGGCATCAATTCCGGCGTAATTGTCTCCTCCAAAGGAAAATGAATACCGGAAGAAACACATGATGTAAACAGGACACCAGATAGAAGTAATATCAAAGAAAATAGAGACTGGCCTATTCGTTTTATGATTCTCTCTTTCATCTTATTCGCAACAAATTTGTTTTCTTTCCACAAAGAAACAACTTTTTATTGAACGCGAATGAATGAAAATCATCCGGTTGGTGTTATATTTGCAGGATAACCAAGTAACAAAAAAGATGGATACATTGAACCTGGTCAAAAATGATCCCTGGCTAAGTCCTTACAAAAGTGCCATAGAAGGACGATATGCATATGTAATGGCAAAAGAAAAATCCTTGACTAACAACGGTAAACAAACTCTTTCGGAATTCGCTTCCGGTTATCTTTATTTCGGATTACATAAAACAGCTGACGGCTGGGTGTTCCGTGAATGGGCACCAAATGCGACGGCGATCTATCTCGTTGGCGATTTCAACGGATGGAAAAAGGAAGAGGCCTACCGAATGATCCCTAAGGAGGGGGGGACGTGGGAGATCCGTCTGGAGGCTGACCAACTGCACCACGGCGATTTGTTCAAATTATTGGTGGAATGGGAAGGCGGTCAAGGCGAACGTATTCCGGCCTGGATACGCCGCGTAGTGCAAGATGAGCAAACGAAGATATTCAGCGCACAGGTATGGGCGCCGGAGAAACCCTATCAGTTTAAGAAAAAGAAATTCAAACCCGACACATCCCCGCTTCTGATCTACGAATGTCATATCGGCATGGGCACCTCGGAAGAGAAGGTGGGTTCATACGATGAGTTTCGTCGTAAGGTGTTGCCTCGTATCAAGGAGGATGGCTACAACGCGATCCAGATCATGGCCATTCAGGAGCATCCCTACTATGGATCGTTTGGCTATCATGTAAGCAGCTTTTTCGCTGCCTCATCCCGCTTCGGCACACCGGAGGAATTAAAACAACTGATCGACGAGGCACACGAGATGGGCATCGCCGTGATTATGGATATCGTACATAGCCACGCGGTGAAGAATGAGGTCGAAGGACTCGGGCGTTTCGATGGCTCCTACACACAATACTTCCACGCGGGAGCACGCCGGGAGCATCCGGCATGGGACTCGCTGGTCTTTGATTATGGTAAAAATGAGGTACTTCATTTCCTGTTGTCGAACTGTAAGTTCTGGCTGGAGGAATATAAGTTTGACGGCTTCCGCTTCGATGGTGTCACCTCTATGCTTTATTACAGCCATGGCTTGGGCGAAGCCTTTATGAATTATGGCGATTACTACAACGGACATCAGGATGGCGATGCCATCGCTTATCTGACATTGGCCAACAAAGTGATACACGAAGTCAACCCACAGGCCATTACCATTGCCGAAGAGGTGAGCGGTATGCCGGGACTGGCTGCCAAGCAGGAAGATGGAGGCTACGGTTTTGATTACCGTATGGCCATGAATATTCCCGATTACTGGATCAAAACAATCAAAGAAAAGAAGGATGAAGACTGGCATCCGTCGTCGATCTGGTGGGAAACAACCAATCGCCGCACCGATGAGAAAACGATCAGCTACGCGGAGAGTCACGACCAGGCTTTGGTGGGCGATAAAACCATTATCTTCCGGTTGATCGACTCGGAGATGTACTGGCATATGATGGTGGGCGATAACAATTTCACAGTCGATCGCGGCATGGCGTTGCATAAGATGATCCGCTTGGTCACCGCCTCCACCATGAACGGTGGGTATCTAAACTTCATGGGTAATGAGTTTGGGCACCCGGAATGGATCGATTTCCCACGCGAAGGAAACGGTTGGTCGCATAAGTATGCACGCCGTCAGTGGGAATTGGTCGACGATCAGAAACTGAAGTACCACTTCCTGGGTGATTTTGATAAAAAGATGCTTCAGGTAATCAAAAGCGTAAAGAATTTCCAGAACACCCCTATTCAGAAAATATGGGATAGCGATGGCGATCAGACATTGGCCTATATGCGCAAAGACCTGTTGTTTGTCTTCAACTTCAGCCCGGACAAGTCGTTTACCGACTATGGATTCTTATGTCCGCAGGGCGAATATGAGGTGATCCTGAATACGGATGATCCCTGTTTTGGAGGCTTTGGCTTGACTGACGATACCATCCATCACCTGACAAACTTCGATCCGCTCTACCGCAAAGAGAAAAAAGAGTGGCTGAAACTGTATCTCCCGGCGCGTTCGGGCATGGTATTGAGAAAGATTAATTAATGAACTACATATGCTTTATCCGTTTATATTTAAACCCATATTGAAATCCATTATATGGGGCGGCTCTGACATTTGCCGCTTTAAGGGAATCACCCCTATCCAGGAGGGAATAGGTGAAAGTTGGGAGATCTCCCATGTGGAAGACAATTATTCCGTGGTGGCAAACGGTGAGTTGGAAGGTCAGTCCTTAGATGATCTGATCCATGCCTATGGCGCGCGCCTCTCCGGAGAGAAGGTGATCGAGCGGTTTGGAGAGACTTTCCCTTTATTGATTAAGTTTATCGATGCCCGTGATGATCTGTCGATCCAGGTACATCCCGACGACAAGTTGGCCATGGAGCGTCACCATTCATTCGGGAAGACAGAGATGTGGTATGTCATGCAAGCAGCTCCACAGGCTAAATTGCTCTCCGGTTTTTCCCAGTCAATCGATAAGGATGAGTATGTAAAAAGAGTGGAAGAGAACACCCTGATGGAGGTGCTTCAGTCGTATGCGGTAGCGCCCGGCGATGTTTTCTTTCTTCCTGCCGGACGTGTACACGCCATTGGAGCCGGTTGCTTCATCGCCGAAATCCAACAGACCAGTAATATCACCTATCGTATCTACGACTATAACCGGAAAGACGCGGCAGGAAACGAACGCGAACTACATACCGCTTTGGCAAAGGATGCGATCGATTACACCTGGTACCCCGACACCAAGACGCATTACAAGGCCACAACCAACGAAACCGTACCGTTGGCCGAGTGTCCCTATTTCGTAACCAATCTATTGGATCTGGACACACAGATGCAGCGTGAAGTGGCAATCCATGATTCCTTCTTTATCTATATCTGCATGGAGGGCACGGTGGTTTTGAAAGATAATAACGGCTATGAGTTACTACTTCACCAGGGACAAACCGCTTTAATCCCGGCAGAGACGCAGACGATCACAATTATACCTTCGCCTCATGCCAAACTGATGGAGACCTATATTCCCGATCGGTAAGCAATAAAGCGATAAACAATAAACGCAAAGACGCGGAAAACACCAGGTTGTGTTTTCCGCGTCTTTGCGTTTATCGTAAGCGAATCTCTATTCGTTTATTTATAGATAGGCGAAAGCCATGGCTCCGCACCTTTCTCTTTGCTCTCGGCAGCCCAGCGGATACCGCGTTTCATAATCTCCAAAGCCTCGGGCACATCAAAGTCTTTTGCCACATGTCCCAGGGAAGAATAGAATACACGTCCCTTGCCGTACTGTTTTTTCCAAGCCACCGGCATAACGGCACCGTCGATCCACTCGTTATGCTCACCGCTGAAAGTAGTGGTAGCCAACACCTTTACATTGGGGTCAATGTGCATAAAGTATTGTTCCGACTTCATATCGAAATCGCTTAAGCCACGAGTTACCGGGTCCTTCTTATCGGTAATATTCACCCGGTAAGGGATCACATTGCCCGGATGAGCTACCCATTGTCCACCGACCATATACTGATACTCGATATTATTCCGGAAAGAGTCTCCCGTTCCTCCATGCCATCCGGCCAGGCCTATTCCGCTTTTCACAGCCGTGAGCAGCGCTCTTTCCTGTCCGCGCGAGATTGTACCCTGGGTCCAGTGCTGAATGATCAGATCTACCTTACCCATTAACTCTGCGTCTTCATAGCATTCGAGGTTATCGAATTCAAACACCTCGGCACCTTCTGCTTTCAACCAAGGCACAAAGATATCACGGCATTGAATGGGTTCGTGCCCATCCCAGCCACCATGTACATAGAGCACCTTCTTGCCTTTCAGGGCATCAGCGGCAATTTCCATCACTTCCAACGGTTTATCCTTGCCCTCAGCAACGGCTTTCGTTGCTCCCGAACAGCTTAGTAAGAGTGTCATTATTCCTAAAAAGAGGTATGAGAATTTATTATTCACCTTCATAATGATTGCAATTAATGATTATTTCCAATAAGGTAACGTATACGGTTTCCGGTATTCGTACCAATACAGACGATGAGCTTCCGCCTCTTTATCGTCAATAAAGCGTTGCGTAGCCGGATTCCATTTCACCGGACGTCCCAGTTCGTAGGCAATATTGAGCAAACAACAAAGGATATTTGTTGAGCTACCCACCTCTACCGGAGCGATTGGATCTCTCCGTGAGCGCACGCTATCGATAAAGTCCTGCATATGCGGAGAGCTCATTTCAAATACACCTTCACCGATCTTCTGTTCCGATTTCTTCAACAAAGAGGAGTCCGAACATTCGATATAGCCTCTGGCCACCTTAATCCAACCCTTGCTGCCAATAAACTGTATGCCTTTAGCATGTTCACTGTCTTCACGGAAAGGTTGTTCGGTCATCACAATACCGTTACCATATTTCAATGTCGCGTATTTCGTGCCGTTGTATCCTGCCGGGATAAACTCTTCCGGGCCTAAGCCGTCCATGCCAATGGCAGCCTGAGCAATATCGAAGTGGTGCGCACCCCAGTCGCCGGTAAAGCCATTACCTGTTTCACGGTAATAACGCCAAGTAGCCCATTCGCCTTTCTCTCTCAACTCCGGATAGGAGATCTGCGGACACATCGTACTATTGAAATGTACCACCGGACTATTCAACGGGCCGAGCCATTGATTGAAGTTCATATGAGGAGGAACCGGCTCTTCTTTCAGGTTGAAAGGTGCGGGCGGTTCACCGATACGCACATAGATCTTGCTGATCGCTCCAATAGCGCCACTGCGTACCAGGGCGATAGCTTGTTGAAATTCCTTGCTTGAACGCTGCTGGCTTCCTACTTGCAGGATGCAGTTATTATCGCGTACAGCCTTTACCATCGCCATACTTTCCGTAATGGTGTACGAAAGAGGCTTCTGGCAATAAACATCCTTTCCTGATTGACAGGCATGAATCACATTCAATGCATGCCAATGGTCAGGCGTAGCAATGGATATCGCATCGATATCTTTACGTTCGAGCAGTTCTTCATAGAATTCATATTGATCACAGCGTTCCGGCATATTAATGGATTTTTGCCATTCGCCAACTACCTTTTTGAAGCGGTCTCTTTTGATCGAATCCACATCACAACCGGCAGCTACTTGGATACCCGGACAATTTTTGAAGCTATTAAAGTCAGAAATGCTCTGTCGGCCAAGACCGATAAAGCCTAACACAACACGATCGCTGGGAGCCATACGAACGCCATTGATAGTCCAACTGGGTAAAATAGTCAGACCCGCCAGCCCTAATGCCGACATGCCTAAAAAATCTCTTCTGGAGACCTTCTTTGATTGGTTTTTCATGAGTAATAATGTATTTAATGAATGCTAAAAGAAAGAACTACATAACCGGAGCGTTAGGAGCCTTACCCGGCACAGGAGCTTCACCCTCTTTATAGAACGGAAGCGCACCCATTTCATAGGTTTCCGGTCCATAATAGAGATTAGAGGCCATGATCTCATCCCAGGTAATGCCTTTACCTGTATAAGCCGCTTCACGACCTTGGATGGCTACTTGCGTAGAATAGGCCAGATCCTCAGCCTGATTAATTTTCTTGTTCAAACGTATAGACTCTACTAAATGAACATGTTCCTGATCATACGGGTTCTTTACTGGTTTCGTCTCATAATCATATTGCCACAACACATTTCCGTTGTAGTCGATAATCTTAATATCATTGCGGTCGTTCAACAGAGCAACTCCCTTTGTGCCATATACCCGTTCGCAAACATTACCTTCGCAACCGTCGATCTGACGAGCGGTAGCCAACATGCGTTTGTTGCTGGCATAATAATAGTCGACACTAAAGAAGTCATAGATGTCACCCGTCAGGCGTTGAGCACGCCCACCAAAACCAACAGCCTTTTCAGGACGTTCGCCCAGGAACCAGGTCGCGATATCAATGTTATGGATAGCCTGATCGAGCAGATGGTCACCACTTAGCCATTTGATATTAAACCAGTTGCGAATGCAATATTCCATATCGCTCCATTCGGGGCGTTTGCGTTTGTTCCACCAGGCGCCTTGATCCCAATGGGCAGAGGCAGACACCAGATCACCAATAATACCATTCTGTACCTGCATATAGGCCTCCCAATAGTCGCGACGATGACGACGTTGGTTACCTGTTACAACAGTAAGCCCTTTGGAGGTAGCTACTTTAGCCGCAGCAATCACCGTGCGAATACCCGTTGGGTCTACCGCACAAGGTTTTTCCATAAAGATATGCTTTCCTGCTTCTACAGCCGCCTTGAACTGCACGGGGCGGAAATGGGTCGGCGTACAGAGCAATACCACATCGATATCCCCCATGGCCATCACCTTCTGATAGGCATCAAAGCCTAAGAAGCAATTGGCATCAGGCACTTCATTATTGAATTTTTCTTTTAACACCTTGCGACATCCCGCCATCCGATCGGGGAACACATCCGCCAAGGCTATAATAGATACATTAGGACCTGCTTTAAGAAATTGAGTCGCTGCACCAGTTCCACGATCACCGCAACCAATCAGCGCAGCCTTCAGCGGCTTGCCATCAGGAGCAATCTCTACAAATGAATACATGCCTAATTCTTCCGAGGTTTTTGCCTTTACATTAGAACCGGAAGCGGATTTACCTTCACAAGAGGATAGGGCTAGTGGCGCAACGCCAAGTGGAATACCGGCACCGAGCAAAGCGGTGCCTGCTAAAAAGTCTCGTCTTTTCATGATAATAATTTATGTTTAACCTTTGAGTAAATTCATTAGCTCTAGGCACAAATATAGAGAAAAAACGACATATAGCCCTTTTCTTACTTGAATTTCATTGCTTTTTGTGATTAATTCACCTTTTCCGCGCAATTACTCAATTGGCTTCCTCCAACATATACCTCAGCTGGTCGAGCATAAGGGGGATCTCTTTTTCTTCAATCCCGGCGATAAGCAGGTCGGGGATATCCTGCTGAAACTGATCATAGAAGGTTTGGAAATTACCCCCTTCCATCATGACAGCCGCCTTGTAATAGCCCAACGCGTTTTTCACATGTTGCAAGGCCCACTCCGTATGGCCGGCATTCAGGTAGTCCTGCATAATAGGCTGGGCATCCATAATTTTTTTGTAATAATTGAGTGCCTGGTCATAGCGTCCGGTCAGGAAAGAACACCAGGCAATCGGTCGCCACGCCTTATGCCCCTTCGTGTCGAGGTAATCCACTTTGAAGTAATATTTCAACGCCTCATCGTACTGACGCATCTCCAGGAGGCAATGTCCGATATTCATCTGAACAGATAGATCATCGGGCTTCAAGGCTTCGCAGCGTTGATAGTAGGCAAGCGCCTTTTCGGGCTGTTTTAGTGCACGATAGCATCCCGCAATACGACGAATCAGCCAGGGGCTGCCCGTATGCAGAATATCCGCCAACAGATAGGCATCCAACGCCTCTTCCTGGTTCCCCATCATTTGCTGGCAATAGCCTGTTTTCTGGAACAGGATATTGCTTTCGGGATCCTTCTCCGTTAACCGCTTATAGATCACCAACGCATCAGCGTAATAGCCTTTCCGCAGGTAGTATTCCGCGATCGTAGTCAGGCTATCGACATCGGATATATAGGGTTGCAAAATCGGCAGGTTATGAAAGTCGAGCGTCCAGGTGAATATATCATCAAAGTCCCTTCTGCCCGGATATAATTTATAGAAACGATACAGGTCTTGTATGTATTGCCCGGTGACAATTTCTATTTTCCCCCGGTTGGTGATCATCTCTTCTTTGTCTTGCTGGATCATCTCGGAGGCCTGCCCACCAAATTGGTCGAACATCATCTGCCGCTGCGGGTCAGGCAGTTGCATCATACTGAAGTAGAGCGAATATTTATCGGAATTACACATAAACGAGGCCATTGCCAGGGTATCCAGCATAGCATGTCCCTTTTGTTCATTTCCCGCGAAACTCTGCAACGAGGAGTGTTCAGGCATAAAAGGCAGAAACCAGTTATTCAGTTCGCGAAAGAAAGGAAAGCTCTTCAGGTGCACAAAGGTCGAATGCATCACATCGGCCCCCTCCTGCTGTAGTTCACCAAACTCGCGCATCTTATCGCCCAAGGCACTATCCCCCATCAGCTCTTCCCACTCGGGATTCATCTCCTCACTCATGGGTTCGGCGGTGAAGTCTTTCAGGTTGATTTTATTCCCCACCTTCGAGCTCAATTTGATCATCTCAGGAATGATCTCTTCTTGCAGCTTACGGGTGATCTTCTCCGTTTCACGCGAGAGGATAAAACGCAGGGTGATCGTGCGGATAGCCGAAGTAAAACCAGGGTTTCCCTCTGCCAGCGCAGCCAAGCGGTTGCCCACCTCCGGATATATGTCGATACGTTTGCGATAGGTGTATAAGGTAAGCAATAGGGTGATCAATCCCCGCACACGCACCTCTTCGTCGGCCGACTCGCAGGCATCAAACAACAAATCCATCTTTTCCGCATCGAACGACATTTGCAGTCCCATGAAAAGAGCCGATACCACCTGACAGCCCGTAGACGAAGGCAGTGACAAATCCGACAAAATGGCATGAACAGCCGCTTTATCTTCCAGCGTCAGGAAGTCCGATAGCCAGATTTTCTCATACAATCGAACCAACGCCGCCTCATACACCTCTTCCTGCCCTACCACCTCGCTACTGCCTTTCAGCATGTCATAGAGATTATCGAAAGAGACCGGAGGGTTCAATTGTAAAGAGCGCTTTTTGCTGTAATACACCAAGGGCGACTCAATGGCCAACGCCTTGTGTTTCACCCGATCCGCCAGTTTATAGGTAGAGGCCAATAAGCTATGATAGATATGCTCTTGCATCGGATCCTTGAAGCCCTCCGCCCGGTATCGCAACATATACGAATAGGTCTCTTGCAGCTCATTGAGCTTATCCAAAAAGCTAAACTCCTGTATGCCGGAGATCAGCCCATGCAAAAACACGAAGGCATTTTTCAACTCTTTATTGTCCAACGAACCGACAATGCGGTCATAGGCTCTGTTTATCTCTTGCAATGTCATATCTCTCTTTTTGATGTTCTATTTATAAATATAACAAATGATATGCCAAAAGTATCCGACCAGCCCACACTTTTCCTATTTACCCGAAAGTAGTGACCTTGAATCAGGTCATATGTTAATAATTGATAAAATGAGGCTTAAAATTCACCTTTTTCTCACTATCAAAAAGTAACCAATTTCCCGAAATAAGACTCTTTTTGTTAGGAATAGACCGAGAAATCGGGCTGTATTCAGAGCGATCAGCTTACATTTTAATAGTATTTAGGGGGTGCCTAGGGAGTGCCTCCGTAGTGCCTCCGTAGTGTCTCCGTAGTGCCTACATACTAACTATATAAAAAGTATGTAAAAAGTACATAGACAGTACGTAGGTAGTCCCTAGGTAGTGCGGAGGCACTATATCCCTGGTTACTAGCCAATAACAGCCTATTGTATGTCATTTATTGACTCACAAACAAGTGTAAAAAAACGATTATTTGAAGGAATCTCAGTAGGGATTATTTGGAATGGCGGAACAGTTGCCTTTATAATAAAATATGTTAAAATATATTACCCCTACGGGTAATTCAAAACACCCCGCCGTTTTCGGAAAAATACTCGGGCGTTTTTGACAAAATGGTTTCTTCCGATTTTGAAAAATTGGAAGGAGAAAGGGGGAAAGGAATTGGAGTGAGGGAACGCTGCATAGCAGCGATATGTATACAGCCCCGTGCGGAAGCGCGGGGAAAAGGGATAAACAAAAACGCGCCGCGTAGCGGTGCTATGTAACACCTCATAAATACAGTCATATAGCACCGCTACGCGGCGCTATTGATTGCACGATCTATTCCCCCGCGCTCACGCACGGGGCTGGATACAGGTCGCTGCTATGCAGCGCTTCCCCCTCTCCCTTCTCCTTTCTCCTTCCCCTCTCCTCCGATTTGATTCCCAAGGAGCGTTGTACGATGTTGGCATCCTGATCGAACCTATCTATTCCGACAACGCCTGTATCACCTCCTGGTTGATACGTTTCACCGCTGCCTCGTCGATCTTCATCACTTTGCGGTCGTAGGTCATCAGGCCGTTCACCTCTACCTCTACATCGGTGGTCTGCGTATATACAGCGGCGGAGAAACCTCTTTGGATCATCTCTTTCAGTTCGCGGGCATATTTGACATATTCCGCCGTTACCTCCCGGCTATTCTTGAACTGAATATAACCCCAGTTGCGGTCGGGCTGCCAGAGATGTCCCTCCAGGGGCAAACCAATTCCGCCGTATTCGCCCAATACATTCACACGCATCGGGTCGGAAAGGAACATACGCGGGCCGGGATAGTTATGCAGATCGAGGATATCGCCGCAAGCACGGTGGTTGCCACCGCTTGCCGGGTTCACCAGGCGGGAAGGGTCGTAAGCGGCTGTCCATTCGGTCACTTTTTCGGTATCAAACTGCCCCCAGGCTTCATTAAACGGTACCCAGATCACAACGGAGGGGTTCGAAATGCAAAGATCCATGATCTCTTTCCATTCCTGGTAGAAGTTGGCAATGGATGCAGCGGAGCGCTTTTTGTCCGTACCGCCGTTATAGACATGAGCCTGCCACTGATTGCCCATATCGCCGCTGGGCATATCCTGCCACACCAGCATACCCAAGCGGTCGCAATGATAATACCAGCGAGCCGGTTCCACCTTGACATGCTTACGGATCATATTAAAGCCCCACTCTTTGGTTTTCAAGATATCGAAAAGCAATGCCTCGTCGGTTGGCGCCGTATACAGACCATCAGGCCACCATCCTTGGTCGAGCGGACCATAGTGGAAGAGGTTCTTATTGTTCAATTGCATACGCATGATGCCATTCGCATCTTGCTTGATAGAAATCTTACGGAAAGCGGTGTAGGAGTTTACCCTGTCCATCACTTTGCCATTCTTTACCAGCGATACCTTCATATCGTAGAGATAAGGGTTTTCGGTATCCCACAAGGTTGGATTATCCACCCCCAGGCGCAACTCCTTCCCGGCAAGCCCCCGGGCAGAAGCAAGCAGTTTACCCTTTTCTATCAACTGTACTTCGACAAGCTGAGACGGATCGCAGGAAGAGGCGCCGACCGTAACCGACAAGGTATTGGTGTCGATATCGGGGATCGCCTTGATGGAGGTAATATGATCAGCCGCCACCGGCTCCAACCAAACGGTCTGCCAGATACCCGTCACCGGCGTGTACCAGATGCCACTGGGATTAGCCACCTGTTTGCCACGAGGCTGATAGCCTTTATCGCTGGGGTCCCATACACGAACCACCAGTTTATGCTTTGTTTTGGCACTTAAGTAAGGAGTGATATCGAAAGAAAAGGGCGTATACCCCCCTTGGTGCGAACCGATCAGAATGTCGTTCACGAAGATATCCGCCATCCAGTCGACCGCGCCGAAATGCAGGAGGATATTTTTATTTTTCCAAGCCGATGGCACACTGAACTCACGCTTATACCAAAGTTCATTATTCTCACCTACCTCTTTCTGTACGCCCGACAGCGACGATTCGATCGCAAAAGGCACCAGGATCTCTCCATCGAAAGAGGCGGGTTCTATTTTCCCCTTCGTCTGAATGGCATATTCCCATAACCCATTCAGGCTTTGCCATTCGGCACGTTCCATTTGGGGACGCGGATACTCCGGCAATACATTCTGTGGATTTACTTTCTCTGCCCAATCGGTTTTTATTTTATTCCCAACAGGAATCCATTGAGCCTGCACTGCCATCGTAAGAGCCAGTGCGGTACAAATCAATACGCTTCGTTTCATGCTATTTTTCTTTAAGTTGATAGGGCAAAGATAGTCGATGTCAAAAACGTACAACTTTCAATAATCCGTCAATTCATTTCACTAATCTTGCATAAGCAGAAAATATAAAAACTATTTTCGTAGCTTTGTTTCTGAACTTATTAGCCCGTTTTCTCTTATGAAGAGTATCTACTTGTTTTTTATTTTTCTTTCAGGCATAATAGCACCTTTAACGGCGAAGGCGGCAGACAATTACTATTTCAGACATTATACTAATAAAGATGGTCTTTCGCACAATACCGTGTACTGCTCAATGCAAGATAGCCGGGGATTTATGTGGTTTGGCACGGAGGATGGATTGAATCGTTTTGATGGGCATACTTTTTCCGTTTTCCGTTTCAATGCCTCAACAGCCGGAAGCGGAGGGCTGCCAAATGATCGCACAAATTGTCTTTTTGAAGATTCCAAAGGCCGGATCTGGGTGTGTACAAATGGAGGCATTTGCTATTACACCTATGAGACAAACTCTTTCCACCCGTTGATTATTCCGGGCAAGAACGATCTCTCCTCCCAAACCTTCTCGATGGTAAAAGAGGATGCGGAAGGGAATCTTTGGTTTCGGAGTGAAGCAACTATCATCCGGTATAATCCCAACAACCAAACGTTTAAAATCTATACGCCGGATGAGACCGGCTTCTATCCGACCCAAATAGGCATGTCGAACAAAGGCCAGCCTTTCTTTTCCGATGCACATGCGCTTTACCTTTTCAAACCGGAAACAGAGCAATTCGCCAGATATCCTGTCCTGACGGAAGAAGAGAGACGGAAGCAAACCACTATTCTTCAGCTCTGCGAAGTGCCTGATGTCGGCATACTGATCGGAACAAACAGGGAGGGGCTCAAACTTTACCACACCAAAACAAACCAAACAGAGACCCTTATACCGGATATCTATGTGCGTTTCATCATGCACGACCAGGCCAATACCTACTGGATTGCCTCCGAATCGGGCATCTATATCTACAACATATTAGATAGATCGGTAGTCAACCTGCGCAAATCGCTGGTCAATGAATATACCATCTCCGACAATGCGGTCTACTCCCTGACCAAAGACCGGGAAGGGGGCATTTGGGCCGGTACATTTTTCGGAGGAATCAATTATTTGCCCAATCGGAATACCTCCTTCCGCTATTACCTGGCCGAGAAGACCCATCCGGGGATGCTGGGGAATGCTGTTCGGGAGATCTGTCCCGACCGGTACGGAAACCTATGGATCGGCACGGAAGATAACGGGATCAATCGCTATGATCCGCAAACGGATGAGATGGTGAATTATTCGCTCCGCCACGCGACCCGTAAATTATCGGCCACCAATATCCACGGATTGTATGCCAAAGGCGACACCTTATGGATCGGCACGTTCAATACGGGCATAGACCTCTTACATATTCCTACCGGGAAAATCGTCAAACGATATACCCGAGCCAACACACACAATAGCCTTTCGAGTGACTTTATCTTATGCTTCCAAGAGACAAGCCGGGGGGAGTGGCTGATAGGCGCCTCTAATGGTGTCTTTCTGTACGACCAACAGAAAGATCGATTTACCCGCTGGCAAAACATTCATGTTCTGACCCGGCAGATCATGGAAGACAGTCGCGGCGATGTGTGGGTGGCCACCTCATCCGGCATCTACCGATATATCCGGTCGGAAGATAAAATACGGGCGTATCGATCGGAAGCAACTCCAGCGAAAGGTCTGGGAAGCGACAACACCACTTCTGTTTTTGAAGACTCTCACAAGCGTATCTGGATAACCACCGCCTATGGCTTTTCCCTGTATCATCCGGAGGAAGACGATTTTACTCACTTCACCGTATCGGACGGCTTGCCCAGCAACGTTATCTACCGAATTGTAGAGGATGATTTCGGCCTCTTCTGGATCACCACAGCAAACGGATTGGTCAGATTCCACCCGGAGACCTACGCCATCCGTACCTATTCTCATTTTGATGGACTGCATGAGGCGCAGTTCAATTACTCTTCGTCTTACAAAGCAAAAGACGGCACGATTTATCTCGGTACCGTAAATGGAATGATCTCTTTTGATCCGCGCACCTTCCGGGAAGACAGCTTTACAGCTCCTCTTTATATCAAAGAGATCGCCATTCCGGAAAGGGAAAGGGAACGGGAGGGAAAACAATATCTCCTGGATGCGCAATCTACCATCAAACTGCCCTATAACCATTCGGCTTTTACAATTTCTTTTATTGCGCCATCCTTTACATCCCCTCAATCGATACAATATGCCTATAAATTGGATGGGGCAGATACCGATTGGGTCACACTGGGGAATACCCGAGAGGTTGCCTTTGCCGGATTATCCCCCGGAAAGTATACCTTCCGGGTGAAATCAACGAATAGCAGCAATCTATGGCAGGACAATGAGCAACACATACCGATCACCATCACCCCGCCTTTCTGGGCTACGATCTGGGCTTATATTTTCTATACAGGCCTGGTGATTGCAGCCATCATTGCCCTCTACCGGCACAAACAGAAACGACTGATTGCCCGACAGAAAGAGAAACAAGAACTTTTCGAAAAAGAAAAAGAAAAGGAACTGTATCATGCCAAGGTGCAATATTCCACCTTTATCAAAGAGGAGATTCGCACTCCTTTGAACCTGATCAAAGAGCCGTTGGAGAAAATGCTTCTTGAAAATGAAGGCAACGAAAAGGTAAAACAGAATTTACGCATCATTGAAAGAAATACGGAACGCCTGTTCAACCTGAGCAACCTATCGGCTTTAGACGATATATTTCTGCAGAAGCTCAACACCTATATCGAAGAGAATTTAACAAACGAAGCGTTAAACGTAGAGACCTTAGCACAGGAGATGGGGATGAGTAATTCCAGTCTTTACCGCAAGGTAAAAACGATCTCCAACCTAACGCCTGTCGACCTGATACGCATGGCGCGTCTCCGGAAAGCCCTCGAACTGATGCAAAGCGGAGATATGCGCATCAATGAAATAGCTTTTCAGGCAGGGTTTTCTTCTCCCGCCTATTTTTCCAACTGCTTCCAGAAAGAATATGGTAAGTCGCCTTCTGAATTTATGAAAGAAAAACTATTTGTTCCGTGAGTCGGCCCCCCACATAAGCTTTTCGCGCAAAGTCTGGTAGAAGGTGTGGTTGTAGCGTTTGATGATCTTTATGGTATAATCCGCCTTGACAATCTGCAACGAAGCGCCGGCGGGAAAGACCTCCGAACGTCCGTCTAAGGCAACCAGAAAGCTATCACTGCGGCTTTCGACCGTCAGGCCTATCAGCGTTGAGTCGGGAATAACCAAGGGACGCATATTCAGGGAATGAGGAGCGACGGGGCTAAGCACAAAGCTATTGCTTTGCGGCACGATAATAGGGCCGTTCACACTCATGGAGTAGGCTGTCGAACCTGTCGGTGTAGCCACCACCAGCCCATCCGCCTGATAAGAAGCAAGAAACTCATCATTCAGGGTGGCATGGATGGTAATCATGGAAGAGGTGTCGCGTTTTAAGACAGCTACTTCATTCAGGGCAAAACGAAAGCCGGTAGCCAGCTCCTCCCCTGCCACCAGCTGAAGAAGCGTACGTTCTTCAATGCGGTAGTAGTTTTTGAACAGTTCATCCAGGGTATCTTCCACATCGTTCCCAGCAATATCGGCCAGAAAGCCAAGGCGCCCCGTATTGATGCCCAGGATAGGGATGTTTTGTGCATGGATACGGGCGGCG
Organism: Parabacteroides sp. PM6-13; assembly: GCF_029892605.1. GTDB lineage: Bacteria > Bacteroidota > Bacteroidia > Bacteroidales > Tannerellaceae > QVMG01. The sequence continues at coordinate 275,770 of NZ_JARXWF010000003.1, read as the reverse complement.
GTATGCAGGAAGGTACCGTCCCCTCCAATACTAAGAGCCACATCCAGCGCCAGCGGTCCCTCTTCAGGCAAGAGGCCGGCTATGGAAGGGGTGAAACGCATTTCTCCGGTAAGAAACAGGAAAAAGCCCTCATCGACATAGACATCTGCTTCCAATTGGCGCAATTTTTCGAATAGGCGCTTTATGAGGCTTTGCTTTTCCAACAGGTAATGGCTACCAAAAATCCCTACTTTCATCATGGCATTGTGGTGTTTGGGCGGGTTACATATTCATATAGTAAAGCAATTCGTTCATCCGCTGCTGCAGGATATCATCCACCATGCCCTGTTCCATAAAGTGATAGAGAATGGTATAATTGAAGCGTTCGAAGCTGCGGATAACGGGGGAGGCATCATCCAGGTCGATCTTGATCGTGATCAGCATGCGACCGGTATTGGGGTCTGTTGTCGATAAGAGGTTGATGATATGCGCGTTGTTAGACTCCACGATGCGTGCAATATCCGAAAGCACATAATCCTGCGGCAGTAGTTCCAGTGTGATCACACTGCCCGACACGTGAGCACCGCTTAACTCAGCCATGGCATCGACCAGTTTATCGCGGGTAATCACTCCGAGGTAAACGCCTTCCTGGTTTACCACCGGCAACACACACAAGCCATAGCGCCCCATCAGTGCCAAAGCGGTATAGATATTCCCATTCTCCTCTATGGCGGGAGCAAACAAAACAGGGTCTCCTATTTCTTCTTTGGTGTCAGGTAGAATTAACAGATCTTTCTCGGAAATCAACGTCTGATAGATATTCCCTTCGAGCAGGGGCAATTGTCTGACTTTCCAATCATCCATCAAGGCAAGGGCATAAGCTGCACTATCAGACTTTTTTAACACGGGAATATCTTTTGTTATGAAATCTTTCAACAACATTATTCTGTTTATTTAGCAAATACTACTACTTTTGTCACTACGTTTGTGTTAGTATGGCCGAAGCGCATCTTATATGCCACAAATGTAATGAAAGAAACAGGATTTTACTTGAAAGAATGACAAATTTAAGCGTAAACATAAACAAAGTTGCTACGATCAGAAACGCACGTGGCGGGAATATGCCGGACATAGTAAAGGTAGCTATCGACTGTGAAGCGTTCGGCGCCCAAGGGATTACAGTTCATCCTCGTCCAGACGAGCGACACATACGCTACAGTGATGTCTATGCCTTAAAACCGGTTGTTAAAACCGAGTTCAATATTGAAGGATATCCAACCAAAGAGTTTATTGATCTTGTATTAAAAGTAAAGCCGACACAGGTCACCCTTGTGCCGGATGCGCCGGATGCTATTACGTCGAATGCCGGTTGGGATGCGAAAACCAATTTCGATCTATTGAGCGAATTGGTCGATCAGTTTACGGAGAAAGGCATCCGCACCTCTATCTTTATCGGCACGGATCTGAAAAACATGGAATGGGCGGCTAAGACAGGGACTGACAGGGTTGAGCTTTATACGGAGCCATATGCCGCGCAGTATGCGGAAAACAGGGAGAAAGCCGTAGCCCCTTTTGTGGAGGCCGCCAAGCTGGTGAAAGAGTTAGGCATGGGACTGAATGCCGGTCATGACCTGAGCCTGGAGAACCTACGCTACTTCCACGAGCAGATCCCCTGGCTGGAAGAGGTGTCTATCGGGCATGCCTTGATATGCGACGCTTTGTATTTCGGACTCAAAGAGACAATCACATTATACCGGAAACAATTAGGGAATAACCTCAAGTAATCGATCATTATAAAAACAATCAAATAAGAAAGCTGAACAATGAGTATGTTATTTGCATTACAAGCCTTAGGGCAACAGGCGGCAGAACAATTGCCGGAGTTTACGGACATAGCCGTTCCGACCGAAGCAGAAATAAATATAATAGACCTGGCCTTTAAGGGAGGTTGGATTATGATTGTCCTGTTAGCTCTCTCGCTATTGGCGATCTATATCTTTATTCAGCGTCTGCTTGTGATCCGTAAGGCCGGGAAAGAAGATGAAAGCTTTATGAACCGCATCAAAGATTATATCCATGATGGAAAAATAGATTCCGCGTTAAACCTCTGCCGCACCACAGATACTCCATCGGCACGTATGATCGAGAAGGGTATCTCCCGCTTGGGGCGTCCGATGAACGATGTGATGGTGGCGATCGAAAATGTGGGCAACCTGGAGGTAGCCAAGCTCGAGAAAGGATTCCCGCTTATCGCAACAACGGCGGCAGGCGCTCCGATGTTAGGATTCCTGGGTACGGTTACCGGGATGGTACGCGCTTTCTTCGACATGGCCAATGCCGGGACAAATGTTGACGTGACACTCCTTTCGGGAGGGATCTACGAAGCCTTGGTGACTACCGTAGGAGGTCTGGTGGTAGGTATTATTGCCCTGTTCGCCTACAACTACCTGGTATCACAAGTCGATAACGTGGTGAATAAAATGGAAGCCAGCACCATGGAATTCCTGGATTTATTGAATGAACCGGCGAATTAAACAGAAAGAATGCTTTCAACTAAAAGACTATGGCTTTAAAAAGAAGAACAAAAATAGAGGCAAACTTTAGCATGGCATCGATGACCGATGTGATCTTTCTGTTATTAATATTTTTCATGGTCACATCAACGGTAGTCGTTCCGAACGCCATCAAAGTCACCCTGCCTCAATCGCAAAAGCAGACAGCGGCAAAACCGTTGACACGCGTTACGATCGATGCCAATCTAAACTATTTCGTAGCCGCGGGCAATCAACGCGAACGCCAGGTCTCTTTCGACGAGATCACCCCTTTCCTGCAGGAGAGTCAGACGGCAGAGCCGGATATGTTTGTCGCCCTTTATGCCGACGAAACAGTTCCTTACCGGGAGATTGTGAAGATATTGAATATCGCAAATGAAAACAACTTCAAAATGGTGCTGGCTACTCGCCCGCAACGATAGAAGGATATGAAATTGACAAAAGAGAACACATATAGCTTGATCGGCACATTGGTGTTTCACCTGATTGTGTTTCTTATTCTTTGGTTTACGGTGCTCAAAACAGTTATACCGCAAGAAGAGGAAGGTATTCTGGTCAACTTCGGTAATCTGAATACGGCCGCAGGCACCTTTGAGCCGCGTTATACCGGCGAAACACCAACCGAGCCGGTGATTCCCCCTCCTACCCCCGTTACACCCAGCCAGAGTCAGCAAGAAGAGCTGATCACGCAGGATCTGGAAGAGAGCATTGCCCTGAATGCCAAACAGGAAGAGGAACGCAAAAAAGAAGAGGAGCGCAAGCGCCGCGAAGCAGAAGAACGAGAACGACTGCGCCGGGAAGAGGCCGAACGCCAACGCCTGGCTGAAGAGAAACGCAAAAAGGAAGAGGAGATCAGCAACCGCATATCCGGCGCTTTCGGTATGGGCAGTACGGAAGGTACCAGCCAGGGCAATGCCGCGACAGGAACGGGTAACCAGGGAAATCCATTCGGCAACAGCGATCAGGGCGCCAATGAAGGCGTCGGCGGCTGGGGGAGCTTCGATCTGAAAGGGCGTTCCATCGGCGCAGGAGGTCTGCAACGCCCCTCCTACAACGCCAATGTGGAAGGGAAGATCGTGATCGATATTGTGGTAGATCCGCGAGGCAATGTGATCGATGCCCGCACAGGCAAAGGTACAACGATTGAAAATGCCTCCATACGCCAGAGTGCTATAGAAGCGGCACGACGCACGAAGTTTAACGCGATTCAAGGGTTAGACAACCAAAGCGGAACGATCACCTACAAATACAATTTGAATTAAAACGCGAATAACCAACCATAAAAACAAAAGTATATGAAAACAGCCTTTGTATTCTTAGCAACCGGTTTCGAAGAGACGGAAGCCGTTGGAACAATCGACGTCTTACGACGCGGTGGTATTGAAACAACCGTTGTATCGATCACAGGAGAACGCATGGTAGAGGGTGCACACGGTTTGGGTGTTGTAGCCGATCTGTTATATGAAGAGGCGGATCTATCGGCCGCAGATGCTTTAATATTACCCGGTGGAATGCCCGGCAGCAATAACTTGAATGCTTTCGAGCCCTTGAAAGAGCAGCTTGTCGCGCAAGATCAAAAAGGCAAAATCGTAGCTGCTATCTGTGCCGCTCCCTTGGTGTTAGGGGGATTAGGCCTATTGAAAGGGCGCCGCGCCACCTGCTATCCCAGTTTTGAATCGGCACTGACCGGAGCCATTGTCAGCGATGCTGCGGTGGAAACGGACGGACATGTCATCACAGGACGTGGTCCCGGATTGGTGTTTAACTTCGGTTTAGCCATTGTTGAAGCACTTCGCGGCCAAGCCGTTGCCGAAGAGGTCGCCGCCGGATTGCTATTAGCCTAAAAGAGATCGCCATCACATAAAAAGAGTAGCCCCGAGAGAGAGATTCTTTCGGGGCTACTTTTTTTATGAACGCTCAACTATTTCCTATTCGCTCTTCACGCTTTCTGCCGGATTATCGACAGCGGCTTTGAAGCTCTTTATGGCAACTGCGCAAAGAATAATCAGGAACACCACCACGCCACAGCAAAGATAGGTAAGGATAGAGACATCGGCTTTTTGCGGGAATTGTTGCATCCAGCGGCTCGCGACTAAAGCAGCTCCCATCCCCCCTATGATCAGGGCTGGCAAGGCAATACGCGATATATCCGTAACAAACAGACGAAGGATATCCATGATAGTGGCTCCGTTTACCTTGCGGATTGCTGTTTCTTTACGACGACGGTTCATCTCGTCACTGGTGTAGCCCAAGAGACCGATCAGACAGATAATCAGCGTAATCAATCCACCGATCAACACCTGATCACGAAAACGCTTGGAGTCACTGTAACGATTCAACAGTTCTGCTTCGTAAGAATAGAGCTGAATATCTTTGTCGGGCAATAAACGAACCAACAGATCTTCCACCGCCTTCATACTCTCGGCTGTCAGTTGATGAAATTTGATCTGCATATAATTGGCTGGAGTGGTTGCGCTAAACATAATACTCGGCCGTGTGTCTTCCATACCGATCGCGCCAATACGAATGTTTTCATATACGCCGCAAATGGTAAAGGTTCCACCCTCTTCGCTATGCTCGCTAATCAGGATTTCTTTCCCTATGACACCATCGGTCCAATCAACGTATGCCAGTATCTTATTGGCAAAGCTACGGCTCACCATCACCTCATTGGCAGCTCCATGTTCACGGAACAGACGTCCTTCGATAATAGGAATCTGCATCATGTCAAAATAGTTATTCCCTACAAAATAAAGGTCTGCTACATTAAACATATCAGTATCATTGTCCGGCAAAGCGATATTATTGCCCGACGCTCCATAGAACAATAGAGAGGATGCGGAGCTCACTTCGGCCACTTCAGCCAAACGACCCACCTCATCAAGCGCCTTCTGACGCAACTCACGATTCACGCCCGACAGCTCGCAATAGGCAATCTGATCGGCATTGTATCCCGTATCGTCATTCACCATAAAGTTATATTGACGAACGATCACCAACAATAATACCGCAAAGAATCCGGCAGCGATAAACTCTACAAACAACAGTCCCAGCTTCCAGAAACGACGGTTCTCACTATAATTGCGGAAGGCAGCAGCTACCGGTATGCGCGAGAACAGATAGCCAGGCAAGAGTCCGGAGACAAGGAATACCACGACGCACACACCCGCCAACACCCATAGGCTCTGCGCGTTAAACAACACGCTGATTTCCTGATTCAACAACGACTTTATGTTGCCCTGGAAAACAAAGATCAACACAGCAGCCAACAAGAGAGAGGCAAACAGATCCACACAGGTCTCTACCAACATTCGCTTAAGGATATTGGGTTCAGATGCGCCATAGCATTTATGGACAGCCATCTCTTTCGAACGGCTCACCAAAGAGGAGATCACAATCAACACATAGTTCAATATCGCCGTTGCCAAAAGAGCGAAAGCCAACAAACCAAGCAACCAGGACATCTGCTTCACCTCTTTACTTCCGGAATAGATATCATGCAAGGGCACTAACAGGTAGTTCAATTCCAAGCCCACCTTTTTGATCTCTTCCATCGGCAGACGTTTATTCTTCATATCATCGATCTCTTCTTCGACACGCTCCATCGAAGTACCGGGACGAAGCTTCACATACGTCGTATAGCGCTCATTACCCAACCAGTTCTCCGTGCCATCCCACATAAACTTGGAGATGGATTCCATAGAGATAATCATATCATAGCGTAGGTGCGTATTGTAAGGCAAACGCTCAAACACTCCACCGATCGTCAGGTTCTTTCCTTTATTCCCATCGATCCAGATCGTTTGCCCCACCGCCACGGATGCCCCACCGAGCCGTTCGGCTATCTCATCGGATATCAACACATACATCGGACGCGCGAGCACCTCCCGGGGATTGCCTACCAGCATCTTGCGAGGAAATATATCAAACCAGCAAGAGTCGGCCATGATGATATCGGAACGATACTTTTCACCATCGGTGGTATAGAAATGTTCTCCATTATTTAAGACGGTAAAGCGCGAAGCAGACATCGTCTCCAATATGTCTTCCCGAAATCCGATAGCAAGCCCGCCACTCGTATGGTTCGATTCGGACGGATCGGCATCGCCCATTTTGAAATTCATCTGTACTTGATAAACCTGATCCGTCTCGGGGAAGAAATTATCAAATGACTGATCAAAATAGACTTTTGCGATTAACACCAGGCCAACGGCCAACCCTACGCCCAGAGATAATATCTTTATCAGGTTGTTACGTCCTTTTTTGAAAAGGGAACGAAATATGATTAGTAGATTTTCCATTTTTCTTGTTTTTTAGTTTTTTACTATGGACTTTTAGGTCATTAAGGACTTTAAGGACTTTCTCCTACTTACTCCAAAATCAACACCTCATTGTTCTTATAGCTCTCATAGCTGGAAACGATCACACGCTCACCCGGTTCCAATCCTTCCAATACCTCGTAATACTGCGGATTCTGACGGCCGATACGGATCTGGCGGCGATGGGCCTTTTTACCCTCTTTATCCAATACAAATATCCAACTGCCTCCTGTATGCTGGAAGAAGGTGCCTTTCGGAATGATCACGCTTTCGGTAGGCTGTCCCAGTTCCAAGTTGATATAATAGGTCTGCCCGCTGCGGATATTATCCGGACGTTCGCCGACAAACAGAAACTCGGTACGGAATTTACCTTCGCGCACTTCCGGGAATACACGGCGGATAGTCAGACCGAAGCTTTTGCCCTGACGCTCAAACGTCGCATTCAAACCGGCACGTACCCGGTCGATATAATGTTCATCAATCATGGCTTCTACTTTATAATCCGACAGGTCGTTGATCTGTCCAATCATCTGTCCGGCGGAGATGTTCTGCCCAAGCACCACATTCAACAATCCCAGTTCGCCATCGATCTGCGAACGTACATTCAAGTTCTCCCTCCGCTGGCGGATCAGGCGCATATTCTCTTGCATACTCTCGACGTTCTCCTCCATCTGATCGAGTTGCAACGAGCGGTAGATCGAATCCTGCAGGATACGTTCGGTGATCAGTTTGTTCTTCCGTTCTGAAAATTCAAAATCCTCTTTTGCCTTCAGATACTCTTCACGCGAGATCAACTCTTCGGCATACAGGTTCTCATATTGTTGGAAGGTACGTTTGGAGCGAGCCATCTCCAGGTCGGTCTGCAACTTGGTATTTTCGTTATCCAGTTTTTGCTGTTGCATGGTGATCTGCGTATTACGCAGGATATTCATCTGTTCCGTCAGATTAGCTTCTGAGGTAAGGATCGACAATTCCAGGCTGGAATTCGAAAGACGGACGATCACATCCCCTTTCCGCACCTGACTGCCCTCTTCTACCACTCGCTCTTCAACGATTCCACCCTCCTGCGGGCTAAGCTGCACCACCGTGATAGGCTGCACCTGCCCGTCGACACGTACGAAGTCATTAAACATATCGCGGGTTACATTTCCTACGCTAACGCCTCTTGCGTCGACACGCAAAGTGGAAGAGTGATCTCCAAAGATGATCCAACCCAGTAAAAGAAGAACAACAACGCCTCCCATTATATAAGGGATATGCTTCTTCTGTATTCCTTTTTTCTTTTCTAATTTTATATCCATGGCTTTGTAATTTAATTGACAGTTGATAATTGATAGTTGATAATTGAGAATTGATAGGAAACATTATCCATTATCAACTATCAATTATCAATTAGTGGAACTCCTTTATAATAATCAACCTCCTTGCACTTCAAGAGATACAACAATTTGCGTTGCAAGAGATTAGCTCGCGACATCAAGAGCGCGTTCGCGCTGGTTTGCAACTCGATAGGACTCATCAGACCCTCTTCATATTTGCGCAACGTTTGCTGATAGGCGATAGCGTCTGCCGCCTGTTTCTTCTCCATCTGAAAGGTCTCTTTGGCATATCCTTCCCGGTCCAATACCGCTTTTTCAATAGCGGTCTGCAGTTGGCGCAACACCTCGGTCTGCTGTTCGGCGGCAATGCGCAGGTTGTTCTTCGCACGACGGGCATCGGTCAAACGGTTCAAGCGACTGAACAGCGGGATAGAAAGGCTTACGCCAACCCATTCTCCCCGGTTGTTCTTAAACTGATCCTTAAACGGTGTGGTCTCCCGATCGCTATTCAACTGCTCAAAATAGGTGGTGTTCACCCCGGCATACAAAGAGATCGTCGGGAAGAAACGTCCTTTCTGTATCAGATGATTCATTTTGGCAGCCCGCACCTGATATTCTGCCTGCAGAGCCGTTGGATTGGCTTCGCTGGCCAGTGTATATATATCGGCTACCGATTCAGTGGGTAATAGATAATCGACCGTTGCGACCGCCGTATCTACCGCTAACAGATCCTCTTGCGGATAATTCATTAATTCCTTCAGGCTGGCCATCGCCTGATTATACAGATTCTCCTGACGAGTGAGGTTATAATCATCTTCCGCCACTTGGGCTTCCACCAAAGCGAGATCCGCTTTGCTCTTCAGACCCAGTTCGTTCATGCGTTCGGATTTATAAAGCGTCGCTTTGCTCTCCTCCAGCTTCTCACCTGCATATCGCTTGGTGCCTTGATAATAGACTACATCAACAAAAGCCACCATCACCTTCAACGCCAGGTCATCTTTCGCCTTCTGCACATCATTCATACCTATTTGGCGATTCACCTTGGAGAGTCGCCAGGTATTCACCAATTGTCCCCCGCTAAACAAAGGCATATTGGCATTGATTCGATAGGAATTATAGAAAGAGGTGGTATTGGTGTACATATTGGTCTCCGGGTCGATCCCACGACCAAAATTATACTCCGCCCCAACCGATCCATCTAAGGAAGGAAAGAAATTGCCTATCGCCGAGGTATATTCTGCCTTATAGGTGTCTTCCTGATACTCTTTTTGTTTCACTGCCGGACTATATTCAACGGCATATTGCATACAGGCCTCCATGGTCCACAGCTGCTCCTGCGCTTTCAATAGGGAAGAAAGAAGTACAGCTAAAATGAATGTAAGTAAGATCTTTTTCATTGTTCCATTATTTTTCTATCAACTAATAAGCAAAGGATATGCCAAACAACGAAACGACTTAACATACAACACATTACACAACGCCACCTTATTCCTACAGTGTCCAATAATTAGACATTCTTGTCAAAGAATTGGACAAAGAAACAACAAAATGCCCTTAAGAACACGCAGTCCTTAAGGGCATAAATCCTATTTCTTCGTACAGAGTCTCTATTTATTTGAAAGGCATATCGAGATGCCAATGCTTCGCCAATCGTTCGGCTTCCTGACGGGTCAGATGAATAACCGCTCCATGCTTGGGCAAGAAGTTGGTCGCTTTCATTACTCCTTCGTTAAAACGTCCCAGGTTGTTGAAGTGTACAAAGTCTGAAGTCTCGCTGAAGCCGAAATTATGGGGCGAAATACCATACACGTCATACATCAGTACCCACTTCTCCTCTCCTATCCGCTTCCATACATTCGGTGCCTCACATGATTTAGGTTCCGGATCATACCAGCGCGGATCATAGTGATAATCTCTGTTTATCCGCTTTGAAGTGGCATATTTGATGCCGGGTACGCCGTCATGTGATACATAAAACATATGGTAGGTATCGCCAATCTTTGTGATATCAGCATCTATGGCCGACACATTTTTATCCGGATACTCGAATAGAAGCTGCGGTATAGACTCTAAGCGATCAAACTCATCGTTCACATAGACATAATACAATTTGTTCGGCTCGCTCTTAAATCGCATGGTGTAGTAGATCATTAACATTCCTTTTTCATCATCATAGGTGATCTCGGGTGCCCAGGCACAACCGATCTCACTGTATGCGGCCGACAATTGGTCAAAGCGGATATTGGTTCGTTTCCAGTTAATTAAATCCCATGATTTCATTAATACCAATCCTCTGTTATTCCCCCAGCCATATACAGCCCCGTCACGCTCCCACTCCGTCTCACGCAGTCCGTCTCTTTTAGCATGCACGTGTAGGTCTGTCATGGCCAGATAAAATGCCCCGTCTGGTCCGCGATAGATATGAGGGTCACGAATCCCTTTCTGATCGGCAATGGTGTCACCTGCCATAACCGGTTTATTCTCGTTCAGCCCGGTAAAGCTATATCCATCCGCACTCAAAGCCATATAAAGCCCATGTGTTTCGTCCCGGTGGTACACCATCAAATAGGCACTCATATCCTGCTCGGTGGGGATAGCATTCTTATAGCGGAAATCACGGAACTTAGCTTCTCCTTTGCCGGTCGATAATAGGCAAGGACGCAATGCGTAGAAGCCTTTGTAGTTATTATGGTGCATCTCCGAAACATTGACCTGCTCCGCCAAGGTTTGCCAGTTGTCTCCATCCTGGCTTGCCAGGAATGTACAGTTGTTTCCCTGATTCAATATCTTTAGAAAGAAATGTTTGCCCAGTTTATGAGGAATAGTCTTGGCCGTTTTGGCATCTTGGTAGATTGTAAACTGCTTATTATCGGAAACGATACCGGCAAATGCCTCTTCATTATAGAATAAAAGCAATCCGGCTTTATTTCCGTTAGTCACCTCTATCTCCACTTGTGTTTCATAGGTTTTGTCTGTTGGGGTAATAAGGAGTTTGCGCCCATCCGCCGGTGTTTTCCCTTTTGCCCGCAGGAAGAGACTGTTATCCTTAATTGTTATCGCCTGGGGTGCATATTCTTTCCAATATGTCCATTGTAAGCCAAGTGTTGGCTTGTCGAATTTGTCTGAGAGTACTAACCCGTGTTTAACCGGTTTTTCCGGCACGATTGGTGTGGCTTCTGCCTTGGTACGATACCAGCCATCGGCTGTCCACTCGATTGGTTCTATCAATGTCTGTCTTCCCAGACTATGATAACCCTTCTCATAGGCATGATAAACAACCCACCAATTACCATTCACATCGTCTATGATTGTGCCATGTCCTTTCGACCACCAGTTGTCGGACGCGTGATAGGTATGCACGATTGGATTATAAGGGGAGTTTTCCCATGGTCCCATGGGGCTTTTGGAACGGGCAGAAACAACCATGTGACTCGTTGGAGGCCCGGCTGTGCCACCCTCGGCGGTAGTCATATAGTAATAACCATCCTTATAGTTTAGTTTGGGTGATTCAAGCCACATCCCTTCCGTTTCCCATTCTTTGGGGTATATCCATCCGTCATAGATTTTCTCTGATTCGCCAACAGTGGCCAAGCCATCTTCCGTAAGGCGTATCATATGTCCATCGGATAGATGCAGATATCTGTTTCCTTCTGCATCCGCGATGTGTCCGGGGTCAATATTGCCTACCTTCAGGTCGATCGGCTTACTCCAAGGTCCACGAATATCATCTGCCCAAACCACCCAATTGGTTCCGGCCGCCGGATAATAAAGGTAAAAACGATCTTTATACTTTACTAAGTCGGGTGCCATAGCGGAACCCCTATATTCCGGAATAATGCGAGTAACAGGCTCCCAGTTCATCAGGTCTTGTGAATGCCATATCAGAAAGCCTGGCATGTAATAAAAGGGAGAATGTGTCATGTAATAGTCTTTTCCATCGCGTACGATTGTTGGGTCAGGATAGTCGCCTGGGAATATAGCCTTAGGGTATTCCTGTGCTATGGCCGGTAAAGAGAACAATAGCCATATAAGAAGGCAAAAAGATTGTTTTTTTGTCATACTTACTTCTTTTATTTATGAAAACATATTACTATTAGTTGCTTGTTAACGCCTTGTATCTCAAAAGCGCCTCAATATAGTAATAATCCGCGTAAATAATAGAAGCATCTATCTCTGATTTGTTAGGCCAATGCCCCGTGGAGTGTAATAGGAAAGAAGGATTCTTCTCATGGCTTTGGTATTGGGTGGAAGATAATTCCTTCAACATATTAACGGCTGCCAGCTTATAGGTCTCTTTCTTTTCCGGATCGTTCACATAATCCTGCAACTCTAATAGTGCGGAGGCAACAATAGCTGCTGCCGAGGCATCCCGAGGTTCGTCGGGTATATTCGGGGCATTAAAGTCCCAATAGGGAACATATTCATTCTGGGGTAAATGATTCAGGTATAAATCGGTCACCTTTTCCGCAAAATCCAGGAAACGCTGCTCCCCTGTTTCGCGATAAACCATCGTATAACCATAGATCGCCCATGCCTGTCCGCGTGCCCAGAGTGTACTGTCTGCATATCCCTGGTGAGTAACGCCTTTCAGGAAATCCCCGGTAATGGTGTCGTATACTGCTACGTGATAATTGCCACCGTCTTCTCGGAAGCCATACTTCATGGTGGTTGCCGCGTGAGAGGTTGCTATGTCATATAGTTTTTTATCCCCTCCGTTCTTGGCCGCCCAATAGAGCATCTCCAGATTAATCATATTATCCATAATCGTATTATGCGGCCAATTATTCGGCTCTACCTCTCTGGGCCAGGAAAGGATAGTGCCTACCTTCGGGTTAAACAGAGTTGCTAATGTGTCCGCTGCGTTCAATAGGATCTGTTTATATGATCCATTACCTGTCAAACGATAACCGTTTCCATAGCTGCAGAACAGTTGAAAGCCCAGATCATGATCATAGGGTGATTCCTTAGTCAGAGGAGCTAATAACTCCGTATAATGAACGGCATGGTTTCTGATATCCTCGCTTTGCGTTGCTTCGTAGGCATACCATAGGGTGCCCGGCCAAAAACCAACCGTCCATTCGCCTATCGATACGGGTACGAGGTTCCAGGCAGTTTGTCCCGGTAAGACATTACGGGGCATACGTGTTGTGTCGCCTATCATATCCAATGTCCGCTTTACCTGTTTGTGACAGTATTCCAGCTGTTGATCGACATCAAAGTCTGATATTGTTTCTTTCTGACTGCAGGAAGAGAAACATAAAAGAACTAAGCTAAGAGTAAATAAAAGTCTTTTCATCATATTATATTTTATTTTTATTTTTCTATTCTGAACCAATCTGCATCTACCCATGAACGTGACGTGTTTTTCCGGTCATTCAGGATAAACAGTCCTGTCTTGGCTCCGATCCATTTCCCCTGTCGTGCTTTGAAGGATTGTTTTAACGGGTGATATTTCTTCCCATTCAAGCTGTAACTGAATGTACAAACAGCCTCTTTATCCACATGCACCCGAAGATAGATCTCTGCCGAGGGTATAGGTGTTTTATAATTATATCGTTCTTCTACCCGGATATCTTTCAAAGGAATCTGTTGTAGAAGTGTTTCGGGTGTCTTTTGTTCCGCATCTTTACAAGTACTATATTCCAACGCGTACCCGTCCGCTGTTTTCAGGATGGCTATATAGGCATAATCCCATCCCATGACAATGAGCCCGGCCTTATCATTCTCATTCAGCAGTATGGTGGATAACTTTGTCGTCGCCGTGAACTCGGGTGCCGGAAATTTCTGCATCAATAGATTCGGTATATCCCAAAAGTTCGTATACTTATCCGGATAATATTGCCCATACAGGCGTATATAACCGTATGGTGTCGGGTATCCCCATGTCTGTTGTGGATTGGCATGCCATTGCCATTGTTTGCCCCAGGCTGGCTCGTTGAACTCATCACTATCCACCGGAGTTTCTACCGGATAACTACGTCCCACGTTCGGCTTCTTATGCGTTCGTACAGGTTCTCCGCAACCATCACCATCGGTGTCTCTCCCAATCACCGGCCATCCCTCTTTCCATTCCACAGGTTGCAAATGGCTGATACGCCCATAAGCTCCTTTGTCCTGAAAGTGTAGGAACCAATATTCTCCGGAGGGTGTATCGACTAATCCGCCCTGGTGGGGACCATTTGTCTCCGTATCTCCTTGTATTAATACAGTCTTTACCTCGTAGGGACCATAGATATGTTTAGAACGCATAGCCAATTGCCATCCTGTCGCCACACCACCTGCCGGTGCCAATAGATAATAATAGCCCTCTCTTTTATAGAATTTGCCCCCTTCTACGGTATGGTTCACACCGTCATTGCCGTCATAGATCAGTACCTCCTCTCCTATCACGCGGGTACCATCACTATTCATCTCACAAAGGGTCATCACACTGTTCATACTGGCCCGGCTTCCTGCCCAGGCATGTACCAGATAAACTTTCCCGTCATCGTCGAAAAGTGGACTTGGGTCGATGCGTCCCTTGCCGGGTAGTACCCGAATAGGTTTATCCCATCTGCCGTATATATCTTTGGTCTTCACGACATAGATACCGAAATCCGGGTCTCCCCAGTAGATCATATATTCCCCGTTATGGTAACGGATACAGGGCGCCCATACGCCACGTCCGTGTTGAGCCTTATCGAAGAATCCCACAGGCTCTACTCCCTCCATATACAGATCTTTCAGGGCATAATTAATAATTTGCCAGTTAACCAAATCTTTGGAATGTAATATGGGCAAGCCCGGTACACAATTGAAACTCGATGCCGTCATGAAATAATCATCGCCTACCCGAATTATATCCGGATCTGCATAATCGGCATAGAGTACCGGATTCCGGTACATACCATTCCCCAGATCAGCCTTCCATACCTTAGAGGTATAGGGTTGAGCATGGATTCCCGCGTAGCAGGACAGGAATAATATAAAATATAAAACCTTTCTCTTCATATTATCAAATAAGATCGTTACACCTATGAATACGAACTACCCCCTCCATACACCTAATGGATATCTCTTTTTTTTCTGATATTTTTTTTCTCACGCGGGTGAGAAAAAATTCTCACGCGGGTGAGAATTTTCAGACAGGCCTAAAAAAGAGGAAAAATATCTTTACCTTTGTTTTTGATTTAGGCCACAAAAAGTATTTGTTGCCTGCCTTTTATTACGTATTATAAGATTCTTACTCGGATATGAAAAGAATAGTTTTCTCCATAGCCCTATTGGCTCTCTCGCTGATCGGCTTTGCTCAGAACAATCAACAGATCTGCCGCATCGGTTTTTCGTATGAAATAAGTCAAAGTCAGAACTGGGGTCCCGGATTCCCGATCGTCACCCGTATTGTCCCCTACTCTTCAGCCGAACAGGCGGGTATCAAGCAAGGGGATATCGTAGAAGCCATCGACAATGTGCCTACGGTGAACCTGAGTGAGACGGAGCTCAACCAGCTATTGAACCCGGCAAACAAGAACGAGATCACATTGACCATCCGTTCGATCTCCAACCCGCAGAAAAAGGTGGTGGTGCGCAAAGATTGCAAACTACCGAATGCCATCACAGAGGAGCAGTTGGCGATTGCCTTTAATATGTACAGCCTGGAGACCACCAGTGAACGTCGCTTTGTCTGTCCGTTCAAAATGAACGTAACGCCCGACCCGGTCGATTTTGGTGCTTTTTCTACCTTCACCTTCTCGGCCATTGACGAAAGCAACCGCAATATGGAGACTGCCATCAACGGATATATTGAAAAGGAATTGACGCAAAAGGGATTGATCTACGACCCCGAGCAACCGGAGGTTCGAGTAGAGACCTTCTATTATTTCGATAAGAATCCCAACTATAAAGGTCCCAGCAAAGTGATAGTCAACAAAGAGGTTATCTCGCGTTACGACGTGAATTACAACCGCATGATCGATCTCCCTTTCCTGAACCATCAAACAGCAGAATCGGAGGCGGAGTTTTTGCTTCAGTTTGGATTTCGTCTAGTGGATCTTCGGATTAATCCCGGACAGGTTATTTGGGAATGTGAGGCGCATGAGCTATTAGAAAACTCCTACCGGTTGGAAGACTACGCGCGAATTCATATCCCGCTGATGCTGATGCAGTATCCGTATGTGAAATATAGTCGGAACGTGCCGTTTACGGTGAGTCGGAAAACCTACAATTACACCGGACTGCAGTATGATATTAACCAACTGGACCGTGTAGCTGCCGTCGATCCGAACTCACCGGCTTATACTGCCGGAGTGCGTGTAGGCGACACTGTCGACCGCATTGGTAACCAGCGCATGAATCATACAGCCGAAGAGCTGACCGGCGCTTATAAACGATTTATCACCAACACGATGAATCTGCGCGACCCGAAAACTCAATTCAAGGATGCTAACGGATTTGAGTTTTGCATGTATTGGGATAGCTTCAAATATACGCAGGTAGCCAACGCACTGCAACGCGGCAATGCCATGGCACCCTTCGCTTATCTCTACTACTTTGCACCCTATATCAATCTATCAGGCAACAACACCTGTAATTTCGTTCTCCGACGAGGGAAAGAAAAACAAGAAGTATTGATACGTCCTACCGTGCGTACGGACGTAACAATCGAAGTTAAATAAATAAGAGACTTTACACACGTGATATATCCACATAATTTTGAGCAGAAGATAGGATTTGATTCTATCCGTCGTCTGCTTACCGATAAATGTTTGAGTCCGCTCGGCGAAGAACGCGTGCACGACATGGACTTTTCTGCCGATTACGAAACCATTACGACCCGCTTGCAGCAAACCGAAGAGTTCCTTCGCATCCTGCGGGGCGACGTGGAGTTTCCGGCAAGCTACTTCTTCGATGTGCGCTATTCATTGCAACGCATTCGCCCGGAAGGGACCTGGCTCGACGAGAAAGAGTTGTTCGATCTCAAGCGCTCGCTTCAGACCATCCATGAAATCATCCGTTTCCTCCGGCCACCGGAAGATGAAGAGGCCGAAGTATTGTATCCTGCTCTTTCGGCGTTGGCGGGCAACATCAGTGTGTTTCCGCAACTGATCACACAGATCGACCATATACTCGACAAATACGGACGCATCAAAGACAATGCCTCTGCTGAGCTGGCCCGCATCCGCAAAGAGATGGCGTCGACCATGAACAGCATCTCCCGCAGCCTACAGTCCATTCTTCGCTCGGCACAGTCGGAAGGACTGGTCGATAAGGATGTAGCACCAACCATGCGCGACGGGCGGTTGATGATACCGGTTGCGCCGGCTTATAAGCGCAAAATAAAAGGGATCGTGCACGATGAGTCGGCCAGTGGGAAAACGGTATTCATCGAACCCGAAGTGGTGGTGGAGGCCAACAACCGCATCCGCGAGCTGGAAGGAGAAGAACGCCGGGAGATCATACAGATCCTAACTGCGTTCACCAATCTGGTGCGCCCCTATATCCAGGACATTCTTCATTCCTATTCTTTTATGGGGGATATCGACTTCATACGCGCCAAGGCGCTATTTGGCGATCAGATCAATGCAATCCGCCCGCAAATGGAAGACAAGCAGGAGGTCGAATGGTACCATGCCATTCATCCGCTCCTCTACCTCTCGCACAAAAAGCAGGGGAAAGAGGTGGTCCCGCTGGACATTACCCTCAATGAGCAGCAACGCTTACTGATTATTTCCGGTCCGAACGCCGGGGGAAAGTCGGTATGCCTGAAAACGGTCGGCTTATTGCAGTATATGTTGCAGTGTGGCCTATTGATTCCACTCTATGAGAATTCGCATACCGGGGTATTTGACAACCTCTTTATCGATATCGGCGACGAACAGAGCATTGAGAATGACCTGAGTACCTACAGTTCGCATCTGACAAATATGAAGCATTTCGTGCGCAACTGCCAGGCGAAGACACTCTTATTGATCGACGAATTCGGTAGCGGAACGGAACCGCAGATAGGTGGAGCCATTGCCGAAGCCCTGCTCGATCGCTTTAATCGGCGGAAAAGCTTCGGGGTGATCACGACCCACTACCAGAACCTCAAGCATTTTGCCGAGGAGGCCGAAGGAGTAGTCAATGGGGCGATGCTTTACGATCGCCATCAGATGCAACCTTTATTCAAACTGGCGATAGGCAATCCGGGCAGTTCTTTTGCCATTGAGATTGCGCGGAAGATTGGTCTGCCCGAAGATATTATATCTGATGCCTCCGAAAAGGTGGGCGCCGACTATGTCAATATGGACAAATACCTGCAGGATATTGTCCGCGACAAACGCTATTGGGAGAGCAAACGGCAGAATATCCGCCAGCAGGAGAAGAAACTGGAAGATATCACATCCCGCTACGAAGAGGATCTGGAAGCCATCAACAAGCAACGCAAGGAGATTCTGCGGGATGCCAAAGCGGAAGCGCAGCACCTTATCTCCGAAGCGAATGCCAAAATAGAAAATACCATCCGTCAGATCAAAGAGACGCAGGCGGAGAAAGAACAGACCCGCCTGGCGCGCAAAGCGCTGGATGAGTTCAAAGCCTCGGTGCTTTCGGCTGAAGAGGAGGAAAAGAACGATAAGATCGCCCGTAAAATGGCGAAAATCAAAGAGCGAAACGAGCGAAAGAAAGAGAAACCGAAGGCTGCTGCCAAGCAGGAATTTAACAAAGAGGTCATTGCTGTCGGAGACAATGTGCGCCTACGCGGACAGACTTCTGCCGGAACGGTGTTAGAATTGCAGGGCAAGCAGGCGATGGTTGCCTTTGGTATGATCAAGAGCACCGTCAAGCTCGATCAGTTGGAGAAGGTAAGCAAAGGGCAAATCAAGAAAGAAATCCAGAAAAGCACCTTTGTCAGCAGCCAGACAACCGATAGTATGCACGAGAAAAAGATCCATTTCAAGCAGGAGATCGATGTGCGTGGTATGCGTGGCGACGAGGCATTGCAAGCCGTTACCTATTTTGTGGACGACGCCATCCAGGTGGGCGCCGGGAAAATACGCATCCTGCATGGCACCGGAACGGGCATTCTCCGGCAATTGATTCGCGATTATCTGCATTCCGTGCCCGGCATCCGCCGCTACCACGACGAGCATGTGCAGTTCGGAGGAGCCGGTGTTACGGTCGTTGAGTTGGATTAATCCGGGAAGGCAGCGGCAATAGATTTCAGTAGTTCCTCTACGCCTGCGATCGCTTCTCCATTTTCCGAATAGGCAGCCACAATGTAGCGCCCTTTCCAGATAGCTGGGATATCACCATTGTACCGATCCTTTATCACGAGTGCGCCTTCCGCAAACTCCAATGGCTGCCGGGCAAAGGTGAAATATTTTGTCAAGATATCCTTCGCTCCGTCTGCAGAATTCCCATCGATCACAAACAATTGAAAGGCTTTTCCTTCCCGTTCGTATTTTGCCAGGTAGATCTGTTTCAGGAATTCATGCCCGATATAATTGGAGGTAATATAGGCTTCGGAGTAGGGTTGCTTCCCTTCCGCCGGGAAGAATCGCAGGATCGTCGGATAAGCTGCCTTCGGATCGATACGCTCGGCCAGGCCGGTTCCGATCTGGTGCAACACTGTTTCGAGATTTTCCTGCGAGGTGGCCCACATCTTTACATATATATGACCGGCAAAAAAGAACAGACTACTTGGATCGCCCTGCGCCTCGCCGCCGATCGGGTAATGAGCCAATTCGGTAGAACGCTCGGAAGCGTACATGCCGAAGGCATCCTCGGGTGAAGCATGGCGGTAGATCTGCAACGTGATATAGTCCTTATCCTTTTTATATTCTACACTGGTCATTTCCCTGAAATTGTTCTCAATAAAAAGAGGCGCCGCCCCATTGATGCGGTCAAACAAATTATCCGGATCAAACACCTCTATCTCTTCGTTGATTTCCCAGCCCGGTATGGAGGGCAACCAGGACTTCAATTCCTGGGGCGTTTGCGCAGAGAGAGAAAAAACAATCAGGCTACTTACCAGACTTAACACATACGAACGATATTTCATATTAGCTTTTTCTTTGCAGTGATTAACTTAAAAATTCGGTGGGTATAGTGCGAACCGGATTGATGGCGGCAATTTTGCGCGACACATCAAAGCCAGAAACGCAGGTCACCTTGCAGGATTCACAATTGGCACACGGGTTATCCGGCAGCGAAAGATCCGCCAGGGTCTCTTTCGAGAGTTGCGCATACTTATAACCATAGGCATACATATAGGCACGCATCATATCCGGAATCGGCAGATGCTCGGGGCATTGCTCCAGGCACTTACCGCACTGCTGACAGAACACCCCTTCCTGTGTGCACAGAGCCGCCAGGTATTCTTTTTCACCAACAGTTAGTTCGATGTTCTCAACCGCTGCCAGGCACTCATCCAATTCGTCGAAGTTCGAGAATCCCAGTATAGCTGTAGTGATATTTTCATTCTGCCATACCCATTTCAGGCAGGCCTGCGCATTAATCTTCTTATTCCCTTCGGCATCTTCCACCGCACCGGTCATGGTTTTCATCGCTACAAACCCAATACCCGCTTTTACGCCGCGTGCCAACGCTTCGTCAGTCGCTTTCAGATTATCCAACTTAAAATTATAGCTCAACAGGATCACATCGTATATGCCTGCTTCGATAGCGGCATCGATATATTCCGGTTTGTTGGCGTGTGTTGAGAAGCCTACATATTTTGTCTTTCCCTCTTCCTTGAATTTCTTGAGGATATTGATCAAGCGCGGATCTTTAATCTCTTCCACGCTCTTGGGGTCATGCACGTAATACCAGTCGACATAATCCATTTGCAGGCGGGAAAGGCTCAGGTCGAGCATATCCGTGAATTCTTTTTCAAACGAATCGGTATAAGGATATTGACGTGTCCGTCCTTTGGTTGCTACATAAAAGCTATCGCGCGGTTTGTCCTTGAAGAAATTACCCAGCATCTCTTCGTTGCGTCCGTTTTGATAGCCATGCGCAGTGTCGAAATGCTTGATACCTGAATTATAGGCTGCCCGTACGACATTCGGATTGTCGGCACGCATCACTCCCATGCTCAGAATAGGCAATTGAATACCCGAGCGTCCAAGCTTGCGCATTGGGAAAGCTGCTTTCTTATGAGTTGTTGTTTTATCAGGAGACATCGCTTTGGCTCCCGGAGCCAGTAAAGCACCGGCACCGGCCGCGGCCGATAAGCGGAGAAAGTTTCTTCGGTTGACTTTTTTTGTTTCCATGGTTCTTTTCTATTTTATGATTGATTGTAAACAAGCTGCACACAAGCCGGCAGAGATGGATTTCCTGTCGGCATAAGGCAAAAATAAGCATATAAACAGAATATTAATCGCTAAAAACATTTTTTATGTTTAGCCCCCTTATCCGTTTGCTTGAAAAATGTAATCACAAAGTTGAAAATGTTGGAATCTGCAACTTGAACAAGTTGTAAATCCTGTTCAAAAATCCGATAAATTCAAGAAAAAGCAACTACTTACGATTTAAAAGCAAAAAAGACAACGAAAAAAGATTCCTCCCACCTGCCTCTTCCTACATTTGCATATCGATCAGCGATAAGATCAAAGAAAATAAGGAATAATAACAGCGATTTTTTAGGAAAAACATGACACAGATTCAATTTCAAACCAAATTGGTAGGATTGCAGGATAATCTATTCAGCTTTGCACTCACTTTAACCGCAAACAAAGAAGACGCAATGGATTTGTTGCAAGACACCACACTTAAGGTGCTCGACAACCGTGACAAATTTACCGACAACACAAATTTCAAGGGTTGGGTAATGACTGTTATGCGCAATATCTTTATCAACAATTACAACCGTGTGGTTCGTACCAATACATTTCTCGATAGCAGCATTGATGTATATAATGTAGATACCATCAGCCATTCCGGCTTTGATTCTCCGGAAGGATGTATCGACATGAATGAAATAAACAACGCTATTGAAGGATTGAGCGAAGATATGAAAGCTCCTTTTGCTCTATTCGTTAGCGGATACCGATATGATGAGATTTCTGATATAATGAATATCCCGATGGGAACGGTAAAAAGCCGCATATTCGTAGCCCGTCAGCGTTTGCAAAACGAACTAAAAGAGTTTTATTATAATTGAGAACCTAAAAGTATATACACGTATATATGAATGGGGGGATAGCCGTAGATCCGGCATAATCATGTTACGGAGAGTGCTTGTTATAAGCTCTCTCCGTTTTTTTTAGATTTATTCAACAGAGGAGAAGCATCAGAAGCCCCAATGCTCGCCTTTGATCGTATAGGTGTCTGCTTCGCGCTTCTTTTCACCGCTGTAATTCCATTCGATCTGATCCTCATAGGTTTCGCCCCGGCGGGTTGCCACCGCTTTCAACACATTCACGCCATCGTGTAGGGTAACTTCATCGAAAACATAATGCACCTCGGTATAGCCCTGTCGGATGCCCGTCAATGCCACCCCGTTCAGGTAGACCGTAGGAGTGCCGATATTGGAATAGACCGTGACAGAGGTGATCTTTTTCTCGCGGTCGGGGTTACGGCGTTGTGTCAGGTAAAGCACCGGTTCTTCGCTCCAGTTCGCTTTATACCAGAAATAGGAGTCTTTCTTTATCTTGCGATCGAAGGTAACCAGCCCTTTCATATTGCGGGCGGGCACTCCTCCCCGCTCCCACATAGGCACGGCGAAGTCAAACGTATTCCATAGATAAGAGGCCAGGATGTAGGGGTGGTTTGCTATCACACTCCAATGGTATTCGTGCGTCTTGGTCTGGAAGGTCTCGGGGTAAAACTCTTTGGTCCAGTTGAGCGATTCGCCCAGGTATTCCGTTTGATGAGTGATGTTGGCATCCGCCCCATATTCTGTAAGCATGAGCTTCTGATGCGGATAGTTCTTTTCCAAGCCCTCGACCCAAGGTTCGATGTCCTGCAATCGCTTTTCATACCAGCCAAAATAGCGATTCATCCCTTGTATATCAGCCACCATATTGACCGGATGATCCATATGCCCGTAACCATTGACCGAAACGGTATAACGATCGGGGTCTTCTGTTTTAGCCAAGTCATGAAGCGATTGGGTCAACTCGCGGGTGTATTCATGCGGGCGATACACTTCGTTATGCAATCCCCACACATAAATAGAAGGGTGATTGAAGTTCTGACGGATCATCTCACGCAACTGGTTCCGGGCATTCTCTGCCTCCTGTCCGGTGACACGGTTCACGAAAGGTATTTCCGCCCAGATGATCAATCCCAAGGTATCACAGCGGGAATAGAGATATTTCGACTGCTGATAGTGGGCAAAACGTACGGTGGTCGCTCCCAGGTCCATAATCGTTGCCAGGTCAGCGTCATGGTGTTCGTTCTGCAAAGCACTGCCTAATCCCCACCAATCCTGATGACGGCAGACACCATACATGGGATATTTCTCGCCGTTCAGGAAGAAGCCTTCGCCTGCTCTGGCTTCGTAATGACGCAACCCCAGCGGTTCAACCACTTCGTCGATCACTTTTCCTTCCTGAATCAGCTGGCTAACCACCTTATAGAGATAAGGATCTTTACGTCCATGCCACAGATGAGGATTTTTGATAGTAAACGAAGAGGTAAAGCTGCGGATGCCTTGCGGAGAGAGATCGAAAGACTGAGTATGCGTCTTGATCAATTTGCCCGATTGGTCGTAGATTGTGTTTTTCAATGTAACGGGCGCTGGTTGCAGAGTGCCGTTATCGAGTTTGACCTTCACCTCAACCTCTGCCTGTTTGCGCGAAACGTTCTTCTGCGTGATATAGACACCCGAAGAGGCGTTGTCGGTTACGCAGATGGCATACGGATCGGTAGCCACCAGCCAGACCGGACGATAGATTCCGCCATAGACACCAAACAGGTGGTGATTGACCGGAATCACGTCGGGACGCGCTTTGTTATCGGCCTTCACCATAATCTCATTTTCTTCTCCCGCTTTGAGCAACTTAGTGATCTCGCAGGCAAAAGCAGAATAGCCGCCTTTGTGTTCAGTGGCCAGTTCACCGTTTACATACACTTCCGCACAGGCACCGACACCTTCAAAGTGCAGAAACAATCGTTTCCCTTCCCAGGCTTCGGGCAATCGATAGGTTTTCTTATAATAGCCGACTCCTTCATAGAAGTTGGCCGCTGCCACCTGCATATCCTTGGCGTTCCAGGTGTGTGGCAGATGCACCGGCTGCCATCCGGCGTTCCAGGTACGGACGTTTACACTCAACTCGGTCGTTGCGGGAGCCTTTTTGAACGACCATCCATTATTGAACGGTTCGACCACGCGTCCCTGGGCGGAAAGAGTTGTCACAAAGAATAATCCGGCAAGGAGACTATTCAGCATTCGTTTGATCATAGTTTTGACATTTTAGATGTGTTTATCATACAAAGCTACGGCGACGAACGATTATTCGCAGAGAAAAACATCTCAAAACAGGATAGATTCATCTCATTTTGAAAACTATTCTTATCTTTGTCTATAGAAAACGCCCAAACTATCATACTATGAACAAGCTCTTTATGCCTTATCTCCTGGCTCTTTTTCTATTATTTAGCTTCCCTGCGCGAGGGAGCATGAATTTCTTCTTCTCCCATCTTGGAGTCGAGAATGGATTGTCGCAAGTATCCGTCAGGCGCATCTTCCAGGACGCGGATGGTTACCTTTGGTTTGGCACCCGCGACGGTCTGAATAAGTATAACGGATACGAGTTTAAAGTGTATCGAAATGTGATTAACGACTCGCTCTCTTTATCCGATAGCTATATCCAAGCCATTGCACAAGACAAGAATAAGAACATATGGGTGGCTACCAGCTATGGTTTCAACTGCATCGACTACGTATCGGGGGAGATCACCCGCTTTCTGCCTTCGGATATCAACCCGGAGAACCCGTACAAATCGACCAGCCACCTCCTTTCGCATACCAATGGAGCGCTTTATCTTTTCTCTTATTCTCACATCTACCGCTGTCATTCCGACAAAACAGCCGATTACTTCATGCATCTACCTGAAATAGGCTCGACCATAACCGCTGTCTCACAGGATGCCAACGGAGATATTTATATCGGAACAAGTACGGAAGGTGTTTTTATTTATACGGAAGACTGGACGTTGCGCGAGCAATGGCTACCGGAGTCGGGGAACAACACCACTCTGCCCGCCAACAACATTACCCAGATCTCCTTCGACCGGGAATACATCTGGCTGGCAAGCGAAGAGAGTGGCTTATGCCGATACCACCGGGAAACGAAAACATTCATTCATTACACCAAGCAGAACTCCGGCTTGGGCAACGACCGGGTGCGTTCGCTTGTCTTCCTCAATCCGGATTCGCTATTGATAGGCACCTTCAGCGGGTTATATATCTTTGATAAAATCAACGATCAGATTTCATCCGTTTATATGAACATCGAAGGCCAGGGCGGGCTGAGTCACTACTCCATTCACTCCATGTTCGTCGATAAAGACCAAACACTATGGATCGGAACCTACTCGGCCGGCATCAATTATTACAGTGTATACCACAAATCCATTTATTATATCACCCCCAGTGAATATGCGGGCATTATGGGATTGGGGCAGGAAGACAAAAACGGCAATATGTGGTTTGCCACAGAAGGTGCCGGCCTGCTTTTCTATGAGCCCCGCACACGCAAGCAGCAACTATATCCGATTGTCGATCCGGAAGAGGGGAACTACGAATTGAACATCATCAAATCCATCCGGATTGAAGACGATATTATTTATTGCGGCACGCACTTTGGTTCTGTCTATGTCTTCTCCATACGCACCGGGAAATATACCCTCCTCTTCGATTCGAAAGAGAATGATATCTTCACCCTGTATGTCGACAGCAAAAAAAACTTGTGGATCCCGACAAACAACAACAGCCATCTGGTGATGATCGACAGGAAAGGTCGTAGAACAAATGAATTTGTAGCAAACGGTCATAAGCAGTCGTTTCCGTATGTGACCACCATTATGGAGTTGCAGCCCGAGGTATTCCTCTTCGGCACCCTTCGGGGGGAGATTTACCTGTATGACAGAAAACAACAAACGCTCGAAACATTAAACGAAAAGCTCCCGCCGTTAGGCAAGTACGACCGACTGGGCACCATCTCCTCCTTTGTCCGGGATTCCGATAGGATATGGATAGCCACGACAAAGGGGGGCTTGTTCAAATTAGACCGGCAGTTCTCCTTCGTCAAACACTACCAACGGGAAGAGGGCCTCACGAGCAGCAACATCACCTCCCTTGTATTGGATAACAACCAAGAGCTTTGGGTGGCCAGCGGGAGTGATATTTTCCGGTTGAACAAGAACGACGACCTGTTCTATCCCGTCAAGTCAGCGTCGGTGCCCACACAGGAATTCTCCATCCATGCCGGATCGGTCTCCTCCGACGGAACCATCTATTTCCCGGCAAGCAAAGGCATATTGGCTTTCAACCCGCAACAGATCAAACAAAACCCGACCATTCCGCCGATCTATATTACCTCCTTAGTGACGAATAACCATGAAGACATTATTCATCAACTGAAAAGAACCCATCCGAAGGCCAACCACCCGACCGACTATTCCATTACGCTCCAAGCCTGGCAAAACAACATAGCCATTACCTATTCCGCCTTGAACTACATACACCCGGAAAGTAACCAATACATGTACAAACTGGAAGGAGCGGACAACGACTGGCATATGGTTGGCAACCGACGGGAGGCCTATTACAGCAAACTTCGATCGGGCAGCTACACTTTCCGCGTTCGGGCATCCAATAATGACGGTATATGGAACCCACATGAAACCGTTTTGCATATTCTAGTTAAACCTCCTTTATACAGAAGTTGGTGGGCCTACAGCCTATACGCCTTGCTTTTATTGGTTGCCGCTATGTTAACCTATCGATATCAACACCGACGGCATGAACGCGAACGGGAGATGCGTTTCAAACAAAAAGAGCAAGAGAGGATGAAAGAGTTGCATGAAGAACGCATCCGTATGTTCACCAATTTTGCTCATGAGCTTCGCACACCCCTGACGCTTATCATCAACCCTTTGGAAGAGCTCTTGCAATACCCATCCTTCTCTCCGGAGGTAAAACAATCCTTGCTTCTGATGAATAAAAACAGTAAAAGAATGCTTCTCCTGGTCAACAACCTAATGGACATACAAAAATACGAAGCCGGGAAAAGCATGCTGAATAAGACAAAGATCAACTTGTCTGCCTTTATCCGTGAAATATATCTCTCATTCGAAGCTGTTGCCAACAAGAGAAACATTCGTTTCATACTGGAGAACAATCTCCCCGACACCTTTTATGCCACGTATGACGAGATCGAAATCGAAAAGGTCTTCTATAACCTATTGTCAAACGCATTCAAATTCACCCCCTCCGGTGAAAGTGTCTATTTGCGCATCTCGCAAACAAGCCGGATCGGGAAACCGGTTGTGCCGTCGGAAAGCAAAAAGATAAAACAAGAAATCAACGAAAAAGATTATATTTTGATAGAGGTGATCGACACCGGAAAGGGCTTTACACAAGAAGAAGGAAAAAAGATATTTGAACCCTTCTACCGGTTTCAGAACGACCTACACCAGCAGTCACCTGGAACAGGTATCGGATTGAGCCTCACCCGGTCGATCATCAATCAACACGGAGGATATATCTGGGCAGATAGTTCCGAAAACACAGGCAGTCGCTTTATCATTCTTCTGCCCGATACAGACAATCAGAGTTCCCTACCCGAAGAGGAGGTCGCCGTTCTTCAGTCGAACACACAGACACAGAAAAAAATCAACCTCTTGCTCGACAAAGTGGAAACGATGCAAAAACAATCGATCTTGCTTGTCGACGACAATCCGGAAATCCTCCAGTACATGAAGCTTCAATTGGAAGACGACTACAAGATCCTACTCGCCACAAACGGAAAAGAGGCACTCGCCGCCTTGGAGAAAATGCCTGATTTGGTGATAAGCGACGTCATTATGCCCGAAATGAGCGGAATAGAATTATGCAAGCAGATCAAAACAACAGAGATCTACAAGCAGATTCCTATTATTTTATTAACGGCCAAATCGATGACCTCCCAGATTGAAGAGGGACTTGAAGCCGGGGCGGACGACTATATCGTCAAGCCTTTCCAGATCACCTTAATGAAAGCTCGGATCAAAAACCTATTGAAAAACCGCAGTCTCCACGCGGAGAAGCCTACGCTATCGAACACCTTGGCTCATATAAAAATTGACGCCACGACAGAGAAAAACAATTTCCTCAGCCAGTATGTCGATTTTGTGAAGGCTAATATATCCAACCAGGAATTGGATATATCGATGATATACGAATCATTAGGCATGAGCCGAGCGAACTTCTACCGAAAAGTAAAATCAGCCACCGGCCTTTCCCCCATCGATCTGATACGTAATATCCGGTTGGAGGTCGGCGCACAACTGCTCAGAGATACCGATATGAATATATCCGAAGTAGCTCAAAAGGTCGGGTTCAGCAGCCGTTCCTATTTCGCCAAGAACTTCAAAGCGCTATACGGCATCTCTCCTTCTGAATATCAGGAGAAATACAAAAAGAATGAATAAAAATCGTTGGAAGAAAGCGTCACACTCTCTATAGGTGACATCCGGGCAAAACGCTTCAGAGAAGCACCGGATCACAGGGGATCATAAACCAGAACTCGGATCCTTCACCCCATTGCGAATGAACACCGATCTCGCCACCGAGGTGTTCCACGATCGACTGACAGATAGACAATCCCAGTCCGTTACCTTGAATAAAGGAATCGAATTTAGAGAAACGGTCGAACACCTGTTTTTGATGTTCGCTGTCGATTCCCTTTCCGGTATCCTTCACAAAGAAACGCAGACCGCCTTCTACATAGCTAAATCCCATCGTAATGGAGCCCTGGGTGGTGAATTTAATAGCGTTACTAAGAAAGTTGGAGACAACCTGTGTCAGGCGATTTTTGTCCGAATAGATCAGACAGAGTCGATCGGGGAGCAACGTAACGAGCTCGACACCCTCTTTGACCTTTTCCCGATAAACCTTTTCCAGGGTATGAAACAGCGAGGCCACCTCAAAACCGGAATAGATAAAGTCCAATTCATTGGCTTCGATCTTAGATATATCGAGAATATCACTGATGAGTTGCAACAGCAACTCATTGTTCGCCTCAATAATCTCATAATAGCTTTCCTGCTCCTGACGGTCATCAGCCTGCATCATCAACTGAGAGAATCCAACGATGGCATTGAGCGGAGTGCGTATTTCATGACTCATATTAGCCAGGAAGGCACTCTTCATACGATTGGAACGTTCGGCTTTTTCGCGTAATTCAATCAGTTCGTCGGTCATCTTTATGTTCGTAATATCGCGTCTAACGCCCATAATCATAGAGACATTGCCGTTTGCATCACGCTCGGTAACGGAAGCCGTATAGGCAAACCAGCGTACCCCCTCTCCCTCTTCTTCCTCACCGGTCAGACGTATTTCGAAATGAACAATCTTCTCCTTGCCATTGATCAATGCCTCTATTGCTTTATCCAACAGGACACGATCGTCGTGGTGAATAAAGTTACGAATAACCTCGAATGTATACTCCTTGGCTTCAAAAGCCTGGGGATTGATTGAGGTAATCTTCCCATCGAAAAGATCATATTCCCAGGGGATGATTTGGGAGGAGTTAAGCAACAATTCGAGCTTCGACTTGGCATCGATCAATTCTTTTTGCTGAAGTATCTCTTCCGTAATATTCTTCTCTGTACCGATCACGCGCGGAGGCACTCCCTCTTTTTCAGCTTTCTGGCTGATAACATAGGCCTCGTACCATTGGTAACCGGCTTCTTGGGTCATAAAGCGGTAGACATGCTTACTCTTCTCTACCTTCCCCGACAGAAGGGCATTCATCTTCTTGGAGTAGCTATCCACATCATCAGGATGAAGCAGCGCCTGTATCTCTTCCAGGCTCTTCCCGTCTTTCGAAAGAGTTGTTCCATAAAGGGTTTTGAATTGCCGACTGGGAAAATCATAATACCAGGCAGAGACATTGCCTGCTTCGAGCGCTAACGCCAACGCATCTTTCGTTTTACCCAACTCAAACTCCCGTTTCTGTATATCGGTGGTCTCCACCGTCACCGCCATCAGGTATTCTTTGCCGTCGGAGTTGGCAAAACAGCTCTTGGTGGTCACCTCCCATCGCTCCGGCAATCCGGTTTCTGCATTCAGAGAGACACGCTCAAAGGAGACAGGTTGTCCATTAGCCACGACCTTCTCATCTTCTGCATAATAAATTGCAGCACGTGGGTCATTGCTCTCCAGTTCGTTCTTACCCAATTCGAAAACCACCTTATCGCCAAAGAAATCGAGCAGGTGATGGTTAAAGAATACAAAGCGAAATTCATTGGTAATCTCTTTCACCAACAAGCCAACCGGCAGATTATCCACAATCGACTGAAAAAAATCTTTTAAGCGATTGACCTCTTTACGGGCGGCGATATGCTTGGTTTCATCGTGGGTAAAACAAATCACGTAGTTATTTACAAACGGAACGGTAGTCGCTTCGAAGTAATAGACCCCGGTCTCATTTTTCATTTCGTATTCAAACTGAAACGTTTCTCCCGTACCGGCCGTCTTCACAACATATTCCGTAATCTTATCAGCGGAATCACGCAAAGCGGGACTGATCTGCGCCATATCAAAAATTGACGCACCAATATACAGTGATACATCGCCCTCGAAAAGCCGATTTTTATAAGGATTGAGGATATTAATAATTTTCAGATCGGAATCGTAGATAATAGCCGTATCAGGGATGGAATGTAGCAGTTGACTCATCCAAGTGTTAGTCGTTTGAGCATCTTCCCTTTGTTGACGCCGGTATCTGCGAAAAACATAAGCCACATACCCCAACAGCAGTATGAGGAGCAAACAAAACAAGGAAAAGAACGGATGTTCCTGTATAAAAATTGTCATGACCTGCGCAATATTCGTATCGTTGCTTCTTTTACTTGTTTAATCTGACACACGGTCTCGTACACCGTATATCATATCGTCTATACACCTCCGCAAATTTATCAAAAAAAGCGGGATAAGACTTATTCATAACAAATAAATCAAATAATTGTTCGCATTCGCAAAGAGGTATACAGAAGAGTAGCGATAGTTTGCAAGTAAAATTCATTAGTTTTGTATCCTATCTAAAATTAAAAAAACAACCAGTATGAAGAATCTTACCACATGCCTATGCCTTTCTCTCCTTTTCGGAATGACCATGTCGCTTAGTGCGCAACAGAAAGACTGGGCAAAATTCAGTCGTTATGCGGAGGCCAATAAAGAGGTGACAGTTTCACCCCAAGTAGTATTTATGGGAAATTCCATTACCGAAGGATGGGTACGGGAAGACCCGGCCTTTTTCACAGCGAACAACTATGCCGGACGGGGCATCAGCGGACAGACCACCTCTGAGATGCTGGTACGTTTTCGTCCGGATGTGATCGATCTACATCCGCAAATAGTAGTCATCCTGGCCGGCACAAACGATATCGCGCAAAACAACGGCTACATATCTCACAAACATATCTTAGGCAATATCATATCCATGGTTGAATTAGCGAAAGTCAACCAAATAACACCCGTATTGTGTTCCGTCCTGCCGGCTACCCGTTTCGGGTGGCGCCCGGAGATAGAACCGGCCAAGTTGATCGTCGAGCTAAATGAGATGATTAAGGCTTATGCCGAACAAAACGGATTATTGTATGTCGATTATTACTCCTCCCTGACAGACGAAAAGGGCGGACTGCCCACCCAATACGCAACCGATGGGGTACACCCTAACCTGGAGGCTTACCGAATTATGGAACGCCTTGTGCAAGAAGCACTAAAGAAGGTGATCCGATAAACCTCCTCCGATTGATAACTTCGACTTCCCTATAAAAAAACCGAAAAATAGCCCTGTGGCTATTTTCCGGTTTGGGAACGTATAGTAAGGTTTTACTTGTGTACTCTTATTGAGCTACCTGTTCTCGCTCGTCTGCCAATGTCTGCAGATAGTCAATAAAGCGATCAGACATCCAGTCGCCTTCATATTTCTTTCCATTCAGAAAAAAGGTTGGGGTCGTGTCCACACCATGCTGCAACCCTGACTCATAATCCCTGTTTACCTTATGAAAATAGGGATCTTCACCAAAACGCATTTCAAAACGTCTCACATCCAATCCTATCTCACGCGAATACTCAACCAGACTACTGTCATCCAACTGATCCTGGTGTTCGAAAAGAGCATCGTGCATTTCCCAAAATTTACCTTGTCCGCCAGCCGTCTCAGAGGCAATAGCCGCGTGCACTGCATGCGCATGCAACTTTTGTAATGGGAAATGACGGAATACGATAGTCAAACGATCTCCCATGATTCTCTTTGCCTCGCGCAACACATTACTAGCACGCTTACAATAAGGACATTGGAAATCAGCATATTCAATCAACACTACCGGAGCGTTTAAGTCACCCAATACATGGTCGTTGGCAATAACATCAATACTCATACTTTTTTCTATTTTTGTCTTAATCGGTTTTATCGTTATTTTATACACATGCAAAGTAAACCTTTATTCATTCGCCTAAATAGTTATTAATGAGAATACTTTGAGGAAAATTTCCCCAACCGACAAAATATTTACGATTCTACATTTTAGAAAAAAGCCAGGTCATGTCGTTGTCATCAAATTAAGCACGCAGGAGTATTTGTTGGCCGAGCATGGTCGACCAGTTGGCTGAGCACTGTCGACCAATTGACTGACTAAGCTCGACCAGTTGGCTGAGCATGGTCAGCCAACAAATTGCCCTTCGTCTTTGAACAATTTTGTGGAACATTGCAAAATGTGTAGTTGGACAGAGAGGGGCTGAGTAGTTACGAATAAATGCTCAACGCTGAGAACCTCCCGATATAAATATTTTTTAACACCTCATTTCGCAAAGCTAAAGTGTAGTTTTGCTTATATTGTGCCTATCAATAGTTGGAGAGGTCCGATGATATACCGCTCCTACATAAAAAGAAGCAATGAAACCTATTCTTACAACCGATCAGCAAGAAGCTTTATCCAGGATCAAGTCATTCCTAAATGATTCGAAGCAGCAAGTTTTTATTCTCAAAGGCGCAGCCGGATCGGGAAAGACAACATTGATCCGAGAAATCATCCAGTTCTTGCAAGCAGAGAAAAAACTATTTAAGCTATTCGCACCCACTGGGCGTGCAGCAAAAATTCTCCGAGACAAAACCGGTTTTGGAACCACGATACATAGGGGAATCTATGATTTTGACAGACTGGAATCCAAACAGGTGGAGAATCCTGACGTTTCCCTAAAAACATTTCATTACTACTATCCATTGATTCCACGATCTGATAGTAAAATTGTGATTGTAGATGAAGCATCTATGATTTCAGATGTCGTGACCAAAAATGAACTCTTCACTTTCGGATCTGGTCAATTATTAACCGATTTGATTGAATTTGCCTATTTATCAAACAACGAATCAAAACTAATCTTTATCGGAGATGACGCCCAGTTACCTCCTGTCACAGATACAAGTTCACGAGCCTTGGATGAAAACTATTTTTTAGAAAAAAATATTGCGGTTGAGTCAGCTCTTCTACAAACAGTTTTCCGTCAACAAGATCAAAGTGAAATATTACAGCAGGCGAATGCTATTCGTGAAATTCTGAAAAAACCTTCCGCAGAGAGGAATAAATTCATCATCACTCCCGGCGGTCAAATAACGGAAATTTTACCCGAACAAATTGCAACGGACTACGTGTCGCATTTTCCGATACCGGAAGTAGGGAATGGTGTTGTCATCACCTACTCAAACGCTATGGCATCCACCTATAATAGAGCTGTTAGAGAAAAAATATTTCCACAAAACGAAGAGGTGGTTCCCGGAGATATTGTTTTGATAAACAATAACAATTATTCATCCTACGACATCGAGTTGTATAATGGAGATATGGCTAAAGTAGTCGATGTCTCAACACAAACAGAGACTCGGAAGGTTCCGGTCTACGACAAAATCAGTAAAGAGAGAATAATAATAACTCTTGTCTTTAGGGATATTAAGATTAGGCTTCCCCATTATGACAATGAAATCAGTTGTAAGATTATTGATTCTTTGATAGATTCCCCTGTGCGAGATTTGGATACGAATGAAATGAAAGCGCTTTACATCGATTTCTGCATACGCTTCAACGAGGAACAAAAACAGACTGTAGAAAACGGACGATTACCCTTTAAAGAAGGTTCTGACGAGTTTAAAAAGAAAATAAAAAGAGATCCTTATATCAATGCCTTGAAAGTGAAATATGGATATGCCATCACCTGCCACAAGGCACAAGGGGGAGAGTGGGATATGGTTTATGTGGATTACGCTGGCAGAGCCGCTCTTTTCGATGATGCTTTGCGTTGGTGTTACACTGCTACAACAAGAGCCAGAAATAAACTAATAGGGGCTAATTTGCCTCATATTGATGGTCTCCAAAGCTTGTCGTTTACGCCTATACTCACTGCTTCAACAGTGAGTGATGCCTATTATCAGGATTCTACTTTTTATTCCACGCCTTATCATGCCGAGAATACCCCTATCGCTAAACGTTTGAAATATTGCGAAATCTTAGAAAAACTGGAAGGTACTCCTTTTAAGATACACACAATAGAATCGTTCGAGTATAACGAAAGATACACTTTCTCTTATGAATCAAAACACATTCAGATAGACTTATACCATAAGAAGTCGGGGATATTTAATGATGTTGTCGTGTTGGCAAATGACACGGATGATGTAAAGAGGCTAAAAGAGCTACTGAATGAACCTTGTCATTTATATATTCCTTTGTCCTATCAGCCTTCGACAGATCTGTTTCGTTCGCTCTATCAGAAAATAGACTCTGCCTGTGCCGACTTGTCTGTTCAAATCACCAATGTGATTGAATATCCTTCGAATTATTATGTGATGTATTTCTTTCGAACAAGCGGAAAGTTCTCTTACATACAGTTTTATTATAAAAACCAAAAAGGCTTTACCATAGCGAATCCCAAATCAGATATAGGAGAGAAAGATATAAAACTTCAAAAATTAATCGAACTATTAAAGTGCTAAAGTTATGCCGGGAAAAGAGATCAAAGAATTACGACAATCAGGGCAATTGGAAAAAGCGCTTGAACTTGCTCTTGCTGAGTATAGACAAGAACCCGACAACATTTGGACAAAGCGAAATCTCAGTTGGGTCTATTATGAATACGCCAAATCAAATTGTGCAACAGCTACCTTGCAGGCTTTTTGCGAAAACTTGCAGGCATTAGCCGAATTACAGCTGCCTGAAGACGAGAAATTGCTTTTTGACAACATCGGTTGGCTGATGGTAAAAATGGGCTTTGCTTTGATGAAAGAGAGAGAATTACAACCGGAGGAAAAGGAACAATTGTTTGTTGCCGTAAAAGCATTTCACTTTTCCAAACCATCTCAAGTCTATTCTTCTCTATTTAATCTGTTTCACAAAATATATAAAGATACTGACAATTATCTGACTTTCGCCGACTGGTGGGGCTTTGAGAATTTTCGACCCGAAGATTATGCAGAAGAGAAAATGCCAAATGGCAAACCGATGATAGCCTTAGTTGAACAAGCCTATATCAGCTATGCGAAACTTTTATTACCAAGACAGAATATATCGGGGGGAATAGCATTCAACAAAGAGAGAGCAACTGCTTTCTTGTCAAAGATGGAGGAATTAGAAAAGAATCATCCCGAATATCAATATCCCTCTTTTTATAGAGCGAAACTATTGTTGGCATTGGGCGATCAAAACAATGTATTGTCTGCCATACTTCCTTTTGCAAAAAAGAAACAAAATGCTTTTTGGGTCTGGCAGATTCTCTCGGAGGCTTTTCCTTCGGAAGGTGACATACAATTTGCTTGCTATTGTAAAGGACTGCTTTGTCCTGCACCCGATGAGATGACTGTTAATCTAAGAACCCAGATAGTGCCCTTGCTTATCGAGAGAAAAATGTGGAACGAGGCACGAACCGAGATTG
The DNA here is from genome assembly GCF_029892605.1 of Parabacteroides sp. PM6-13. Taxonomy (GTDB): domain Bacteria; phylum Bacteroidota; class Bacteroidia; order Bacteroidales; family Tannerellaceae; genus QVMG01. The sequence goes on along the minus strand of NZ_JARXWF010000003.1, from coordinate 239,502 downwards.
ATAAAATAATAGAAGTACGTAAATCGAAAAATTGGAAAATATCCGACAGCTTACTCTCCTATCAACGTTCCGAGTGGTATCGATCTGCAAGCAGAAAACGAGATAATAAATTCATATACAAAGAGTATGCACCAACAGCTGAAGCGATTCTTTTTCGTGACATTCCAGAAGAGAATGTAATGGTATCTCATCTGAATCCGGATAAGAAAATGCTGAATTTTATTACCTCTGATGGCAGGAATGGCTTTTTCAAGTATGATCGATTTCTTAAAAAAGTAGCTATTGGGGATATTCTGAGAGTTCGATTTCAAAAGAGAGAAGAGAGTGGTTTCTGTCAGTTGGCAACTCTTTCGAAGGGCGAAGATGAAATACTCCACAAGCAGTATATAAAACACTTTAAGGGCAAGATTCGAATATCCAAAACAAATAAGTTCGGATTTGTGGAAGATGTCTTTATCATGGCAAACTTATGTGAGAAATACACTCTCTCAGATGCTGACTTGGTTGAAGGTGAAGCCATCAAATCCTTCGACAAAAAGAAAAAGCAATGGGGATGGAGAGCCTACATAATCCATTCCTAAGAGGCGCTTATTCGCATTTTCTTCGCATAAAATAAGAATAATTGCCAACTTGGGATTATCTTTGCCGATGATACAGATAATGGGCATTCTATCGACAAAAATAGAGAGCCGTCAATAAGTAATAAATACACCATTAATAATATGTATAGAACAAAAACATGTGGAGAACTTCGCCTGTCGGATGAAGGACAGGAAGTGACATTGGCCGGTTGGGTACAACGGACCCGGAAAATGGGTGGAATGACATTTGTCGATATTCGTGACCGTTATGGCATCACCCAGTTGGTGTTTAATCAGGAGAATGATGCTGCACTTTGTGAGCAATCCAACAAATTGGGACGCGAATATGTGATCCAGGCAACCGGAACCGTGCGCGAGCGCTCGAGCAAAAACCCGCAGATACCTACGGGTGAGATCGAGGTGATCGCTTCGACGTTGACGGTATTGAACCGGGCGGCCACGCCTCCTTTTACGATTGAAGACGAAACCGATGGCGGAGACGATATCCGCATGAAATATCGCTACTTGGATTTGCGCCGCAATACGGTGCGCGCCAACCTGGAGCTGCGTCATAAGATGGCATTCGAAGTGCGTCGTTACCTTGACGAACATGGTTTCCTGGAGGTAGAAACGCCCGTATTGGTAAACTCCACACCGGAAGGAGCGCGCGACTTTGTTGTGCCTTCCCGTATGAATCCCGGACAGTTTTATGCCTTGCCGCAATCGCCGCAAACGCTGAAACAGTTGTTGATGGTATCCGGATTCGACCGTTATTTCCAGATCGTGAAATGTTTCCGCGACGAAGACCTGCGTGCCGACCGTCAGCCGGAATTTACGCAGATCGACTGCGAGATGAGCTTTGTCGACCAAGAGGATGTGTTAACCCTTTTCGAAGGGATGTCGAAACATCTGTTCAAGGTTATCCGGGGCGTGGAGATAAACGAGCCTTTCCAACGTATGTCGTGGCATGATGCGATGAGATTGTATGGAAGCGACAAGCCTGACTTGCGCTTTGACATGCAGTTTGTGGAACTGATGGATATCCTGAAAGGACATGGCTTCGCGGTGTTCGATGATGCCGCCTATGTGGGGGGTATCTGTGCTACGGGTGCTGCCAGCTATACGCGCAAGCAGCTCGACGCATTGACCGACTTCGTGAAGCGTCCGCAGATCGGTGCCAAGGGCATGGTGTATGCCCGCGTGGAGGCCGACGGGAATGTGAAGTCGAGTGTGGATAAATTCTATACGCAGGAGGTGTTGCAGGAGATGAAAAAAGCCTTCAACGCTCAGCCGGGCGACCTGATATTGATCCTTTCGGGCGACGATGTGATGAAGACGCGCAAGCAATTGTGTGAGCTTCGCCTCGAAGTGGCCGGTCAGTTAGGCTTGCGCGATAAGAATAAGTTTGTATGCCTCTGGATCGTCGACTTCCCCTTGTTTGAATGGAGCGAGGAAGATCAGCGCCTGTATGCGATGCACCATCCGTTTACCTCGCCGAAGAAAGAGGATATTCCTTTGTTGGAGACCGACCCGGCTGCGGCACGTGCCAATGCGTACGACATGGTCATCAACGGTGTGGAAGTAGGAGGTGGCTCTATTCGTATTTACGATAGCGAGTTGCAGAACAAGATGTTCCAACTCTTGGGCTTTACCCGCGAGAAAGCGGAAGAACAATTCGGCTTCCTGATGAACGCCTTTAAGTTTGGAGCGCCTCCGCATGGCGGATTGGCTTACGGCTTAGACCGTTGGGTGTCGTTGTTCGCCGGTTTGGATTCTATCCGTGACTGCATCGCTTTCCCCAAAAACAATTCCGGTCGCGACGTGATGCTCGACGCGCCTACGCCGATCGACCAGGCTCAGCTTGACGAGTTGTTTTTGAAAGTGGAGCTGCCGGAAGAATAATAAAAAATAATAACAAAAAGAAAAGGTGATATAATAAGGACAAACAAAGGCGAACTATTTATAGCCTTTGTTTGTTGAATAACCTTAAAACCTATTTTATATTTAAACAAAATGAAATCTATGTGTAAGAAAGTATGGAGTTTATTTATGATCCTTTCCTTAACGTTGGGATTGTTTGCGTGTGATGATGACAGTGTGGTAAATGCCTATATCGAACCGGAACAGAAGGAGTATACGATCGGTGCCGATGGTGGGGTAGTTTACGTGAAGTTTGAATCAAATGGCATGAATAAAGCCTATGTAGAAAACTGCGACTGGATCATATTGGATAATTTGATGGCATCAACAAAAGCAGATTTGCCAACAAGTGTTCAGACAGTACAATTCACAGTTTTTTCGAATGAGGGAAGCGAGCCTCGCACGGGTATAGTAAAGGGGGTTTGCTTCGGCAAAGAGGCCGTAGTAAAAATAATACAAGCAGGTAAAAAATAAACATGATAAAGATTAAGGATATTCTTCGTGAGATTGAGCTGTTTGCTCCACTTCCTCTGCAAGAGGACTTCGACAATGCCGGTGTGCAGGTTGGCGATGTGAATCAAATAGCTACCGGAGCATTGCTCTGTTTGGATGTCACGGAGGAGGTTCTTGATGAAGCGATTGAACGGGAATGTAATTTAATTATATCCCATCATCCGCTGGCCTTTAAGCCTTTTAAGTCACTGCGCGGTGCCACCTATATAGAGCGCTGTATGATAAAGGCCTGCAAACACGACCTGGTGATATACGCCGCTCATACCAACCTGGATAATGCCCAGGGAGGGGTCAACTACCGATTGGCGGAAATGATTGGTCTGGAGAATATCCGCATCTTGAGTCCGCAGAAAGGGAGTCTTTTGAAACTGGTCACTTTCGTTCCTACGCCTTACGCTGATATGGTGCGTAACACCTTGTTTCAGGCGGGTGCAGGCCATGTTGGCAACTACGATTCCACCAGCTTCAACCTCTACGGAGACGGTACCTACCGCGCCCAGGAAGGAGCCAACCCTTTTGTAGGGGAGATAGGCAAAGTGCATTACGAGAATGAGACACGCATCGAAACCGTATTACCAGCCTATAAGAAGATGGCAGTGACGCGCGCCCTGCGCTCGGTGCATCCCTACGAAGAGCCTGTGTTCGATTTCTATTCGTTAGAGAACACCTGGGAGCAGGCCGGATCAGGCGTGGTAGGAGAACTACCCGAAGAGGAAGACGAATATTTCTTCCTGCGACGTATAAAGGACCTATTCAATGTAGCCTGTGTCAAACATTCGCCCCTAATCCATAAACCGATCCGGGAGGTCGCCATCTGTGGAGGAAGCGGAGCTTTTCTGATCAAGGATGCTATCGCCTATGGGGCTGACGTCTTCATTACCGGCGAAGCCAAATACAACGACTTCTACGATGTGGAAGACCGAATCTTACTGGCAGTGATCGGGCATTATGAATCAGAGGTCTGTACAAAAGAGATCTTTTTTGATTTGATATCCAAAAAATTCCCTACCTTTGCACTTCATTTATCGAATGTTAATTCAAACCCAGTAAAATATTTATAGCATGGCTAAAGAGAAACAATCAGCTGAAAAGGAATATACAGTTGAAGAGAAGCTTTCTACGCTGTATCAACTTCAGACGATGGTGACTGAAATTGATAAGATTAAAACACTTCGTGGTGAGTTGCCCTTGGAAGTGCAGGACCTGGAAGATGAAATTGCCGGATTGGAAACGCGCTTAAGCAACTACCAAACGGATGTAAAAGAATACGACCAGTCGGTTATAGCCCAAAAGAACAAAATAGCCGATTCTACCGCTTTGATTGAAAAATACAAGACACAATTAGATAATGTTCGTAACAACCGCGAATTCGACAACTTAACCAAAGAGATCGAATTCCAAGGGTTGGAGATTGAGTTTGCCGAAAAGAAAATCCGTGAATTCGGAGAGCTGGCCAACCAAAAACAGGATGAGATTGCCCAGTTAGCTGAAAACCTGGAAGGCCGTCGTGGTGACCTGGTACAGAAGCAAAACGAACTGGAAGAGATTATCTCTGAGACCAAGCAGGAAGAAGAAAAGCTGCGTGAAAAAGCGAAAAAGCTGGAAGCCATGGTTGAACCTCGACTATTGACTGCTTTCAAACGTATCCGCAAAGGAGCACGCAACGGATTGGCAGTGGTCTATATCCAACGTGATGCCTGTGGTGGTTGCTTCAACAAAATTCCGCCCCAGAAGCAGATGGACATCAAGCTGCGCAAGAAAATTATCGTTTGCGAGTACTGCGGTCGTATCATGATCGACCCGGAACTGGCAGGAGTAGAATAAATCTATATTTGTTACAAGCGGTTCACACCTATATCCTATCCAACCGGCTTCTGCCAGAAGGAGGCCGAGTGGTGGTTGGACTCAGTGGCGGAGCCGACTCGGTGGCGCTGCTGAAAATCTTAGTGCGTTTAGGATATACCTGCTTTGCAGCTCATTGCAACTTCCATCTACGCGGGGAAGAATCGGATCGCGACGAAGCATTCTCGCACCGCTTGGCGGAAAGTTTATCCGTTCCCTTTTACAAAATCGATTTTGATACACATCAATATGCGAAAACACATTCCCTCTCTGTCGAAATGGCAGCGAGGGATTTGCGTTATAGCTGGTTTGAAGAAAAACGACAGGAGCTGAAAGCCGATGCCATTGCCGTGGCACACCACCGTGATGACAATGCGGAAACGCTCCTCATGAACCTGATCCGAGGAACCGGCATCCGGGGAATGGGCGGTATGCGTCCCCAAAACGGGCATATCATAAGACCCCTTCTGGGCATCAGCCGGGAGGAGATCGTCGCCTGGTTGGAGAGCGAACAGCAGCACTACATGACCGACCATACCAACCTGTCGGACGCCTATATGCGCAACTTCATTCGCCTGCGCATCCTTCCCCTGATGGAAGAACAAAACCCCTCCGTCCGCGAAGCGATCGCACGGACAGCCGAAAATATATCTGCCGTAGAAACAATCTATCGACAAGTGGTGGAGGAGGCGAATGAAAAGGTGTTTGTTGCCCCCCATCAACTATCGATCACCGCTTTATTGTGTTATAAAGAGCCGGAGACAATCCTCTTTGAATTGTTGCGTCCCTATCAGTTCAACCGCACACAAGTGCACGAAATCTTTTCTTCCCTGGAGAAAGAATCCGGTAAACTATTCTTCTCCTCTACCCATCGGTTATTGAAAGACAGGAAAGATCTCTTTCTGACACCTTTGAAAGAAGAAACTATTCAAAGCTCATTTCAGATCTTGTCGGAAAACGATATAATACATCTTCCTATTGAACTTTCTTTCCACCGGATTGTTTATACAACAGAGACCCGTATCGAAAAAGATAAAAATTGCGCTTGGTTTGATGCCGATAAGGTTCATTTTCCCCTGGAATTACGCCGCTGGCAAACGGGCGATTGGTTTATCCCTTTCGGCATGACCGGCAAGCAAAAACTAAGCGATTATTTCTCCAATAATAAATACAGCCGATTTGAAAAAGAGAATGCCTGGCTATTATGTTCCGGAAACGATGTTCTCTGGATTGTCGGAGAAAGAACGGATAATCGTTTTCGGGTGGAATCGACCACAAAACAGGTACTTAAAGTGAAAAAAAAGCAGTGAAGTAGCATGGTATTATAAAGAAAGTTTATACATTTGCACCATCTTACCACGCTGATGTATTATTAACAAATCGTTACGTTAATAAACTTCGCATTCACGAAAGATATAATTTAATTCAACGCATTTACAAAATTAATGAGATAAACATGCGCCGTGTGTGATTCCATCCGGAATAAAACATACGTTACGTCAAAAGTTATTCACTTCCCAAATTATGCAGAAATATAACATTTTAGAACTAAATGAGAAGCTTCTACCCGAACTTCAATCCATTGCTACAGAGTTAGGTATTAAAAAAGTCAGCAGTTTTAAGAAAGAAGAGCTGATTTATCGCATCTTAGACGAACAAGCGATCTCTTTAGCCGGTATCCAAGTAGAGAAAGAAAAGGAAAAAGAGGCGAAGAAGGTAGAGAATCTGGCCAAAAAGAAAGCACAGAAAAAAACCGCAGCCAAAGCGGCCAAAACGGAGAAGCAAGAGGGCGACCAGTCTTCAGAGAAGAAAGAAAAAACGCCAAAGAAAGCAGTCGTAGCCACAGAACAGCCTGCACCTAAAAAGGGTGCAGAGCAGCCAAAAGTCGTTACCAAACCGACCCCCGTGGAACAACCGACGAAGGCCGAAGCTGCTGCGACAGAAGAGCTCCCGCAACCGGAAAAGAAAAAACGGGTGCGGATAGAGAAGAAAGAGAAAGTAGCGGCTGCCGTTATGCCGGGCAACCCGGATGCGGAACCGGTATTAATCAAAAACGATACACCGTCGGCAAAGACGACTCCTTCGGTAGAGAAAGAACCGGAAGTCGCGCAAATGCCCAAGGCGGAAGCGAGTCGGCCGGAACCCAAAAAGGTGTTGCCCCCGGTGGTAGCGGAAACAACAGGCGAAACACCTGCCGCTCCTGAGAAAAAAGAGGAACTACCGGTAGCGGAAGAGGCCAATAAAACAGAAGAGAAAGAAGATAACAAGCGGGTTGTATTCCGTCATCCGGATGCCAAATCCCTGCTCGACCAGATATTCCCTTTTTCTTCTACAACTCCGAAAGCAGAGCCTAAAAAGCAACAGGACGAGAAACAAGAATCGAAACCGGTGCAACAGGCGAATCAAAACAAACCCACTCCCCGACAGAATAACCAACAAAAAAATAACGCTCCACAACAACCTCAGGAAAAAGCCTATGAATTCGATGGTATCCTGACCGGAACAGGTGTATTGGAAATGATGCCCGATGGATACGGATTCCTGCGTTCGTCAGACTATAACTACCTCACTTCACCGGACGATATCTATGTATCACAGTCGCAGATCAAACTGTTTGGACTGCGTACCGGCGACGTGGTAGAAGGGCCGATTCGTCCTCCCAAAGAGGGCGAGAAATATTTCCCGCTGGTAAAGGTTGACCGCATCAACGGACGTACGCCCGAAGAGGTGCGCGACCGTGTACCTTTTGACCACCTGACACCTCTCTTCCCGGATGAGAAGTTTATGCTGACAGCTCGCCGCACGCCGAAGGTATACGACAAAACAGCTGTGCGTGTGGTCGATCTATTCTCTCCGATCGGTAAGGGGCAGCGCGGACTGATCGTTGCCCAACCAAAGACAGGTAAGACGATGTTGCTTAAGGACATTGCCAATGCGATTGCAGCTAACCACCCGGAAGTATATATGATCATCCTGTTGATCGACGAACGTCCGGAGGAGGTAACCGATATGGCACGTAGTGTCGACGCGGAAGTGATCGCGTCTACGTTCGACGAGCCGGCTGACCGTCACGTAAAAATTGCAGACATCGTGTTGAATAAAGCCAAACGAATGGTGGAATGTGGACACGACGTAGTGATCCTGCTCGACTCGATTACCCGCTTGGCACGTGCATATAACACCGTACAACCGGCATCAGGTAAAGTACTCTCCGGAGGTGTTGACGCCAATGCCCTGCAGAAACCCAAGCGTTTCTTCGGTGCGGCTCGTAACATCGAGAATGGTGGTAGCTTAACGATCCTGGCTACGGCACTGACCGAGACAGGTTCAAAAATGGACGATGTGATCTTTGAAGAATTTAAGGGAACCGGTAATATGGAGCTTCAGCTCGACCGCAAGCTCTCTAACAAACGCATCTACCCGGCTGTCGATATCATTGCCTCCAGCACCCGTCGCGACGACCTGTTGCAAGACGACGCTACCGTCAATCGCATGTGGATCCTTCGCAGATATCTTGGGGATATGAACTCGATCGAAGCCATGGAATTTGTGAAGAAGCGTATGGAGAATACCTCCGACAATATGGAATTCCTTGCTTCTATGAATGGATAATTCCGGATAGAGATTCTATTATATATATAACAAAGCCCGCAGATCAAATAATATCTGCGGGCTTTGTTTTGTTATATCACATCAGCACGATCGAAACACCTACTCCTCTATTCCGGTTTGATTCGAAACACAAAGCCGGAGGCTGTTTCTCCTTTTCCACCCTGGGTCGTACAAAACAAGTAGGCCGGCTTGCCGTCTATCATAAGCAGTTGCGGACGTTCAAACCGCCCATATCGACTGAGGTGTTTAGGGGCAGGCGGTTGTTCAAAATAATGCTCTGCTCCGAACCAGGCAATCTGAGGATCCCCCCAGTTGAGTCCATCCGCCGATTCAAAATAGAGCCCTACCGTATGATCATAAAAACCCATATCGCGCATCAGCATCTTATAGACACCCGCTTCATACCAGATATAGGCATCTTCCACCTGCCGGTTCTCCCCGTAAGAGGAGAAGTCGACTACCGGATTCTTCTCATAACGGCGATAAGGACCTATGATATGATTCGCCATGGCCACCCCGTATTTCCGGTTGCCGGAGATGCCATTGATCCGTTGATTCAGGTATTCCTCTTTGTTACATGATTTATAATAGAGCCAGTATTCACCATTGGGATGTGGCAGAAAAGCGGGATTGGTCGTTATGTAATCGTCCCACTCCCCCGATTCCCCGGGCATCAATAATGGCTCTTCACATCTTTCCCAAGGTCCCCAGGGGGAATCGGCCACCGCATACCCGATCCGCTTGGTGCCAAACTTACCATCGGAGGTACCCATATAGAAGAGCCAGTAACGCCCATCAACCTTGTAGATACTCGGATTATGACAGGTCGTGGCATCAAAATAGCCCGGACGAGGGGCCAATACCGTCGACACATAGCGATAGGGGCCTTCCGGCTGATCAGCCACCGCGTGAGCAATCTCGCAACGACCGATCCAGCCACTCATCCCATATCGCTTTTCCCAACGTGAATAGAAGACATGTACCTTGTTGTCATCTCCCATAATAGGCGCGCAACACCAAACATACAAACTATCATCCTCCAGGATCCGTCCGACCGGTTCCAGCCGATCAGCAAAGGAGGAGATTGCCTCCCGGGGATAGTTTGCCGACAGGTCAACCGTTTGTGCCGACGCGGCAGACATCCCCAACAGAAGGCATAATCCTCCATATAGAAAAAGCTTCATACCCAATCTCCTTATTTCATCAAGGTAACACCCATCACACCAATGATCACCTCATTGGCAATCGTTTCGATCGTAAGGCTTTCCAACTCTTTCTCCGGATCGAGCGGCAAATCGAGCAGGGTTGCCATCCCACCATCTATATACATCGGGTTGTTCGACATAGGCACACCCAGTTCACCGGCATGATACTTCGACACGGCACCGTTCTTCAGGCTCACCCGCCACGGGCGAGGTTGCGGGCAGTTAAAGGCCCATCCATCGATGAAGATATCCTGATCGAGCGGAAGCAGGTTGTCGGGGAAGATCAGATCGAGCGTCTCCCCGGTGCCATCCTTGTAACAGACACGCACCTGCCCATTAAGTACATGACACTGCATATGATAGGTCGAAGCAGCCATCAACAGATAGGCTTTCGATGCCTTTCCGCTGAGTGGCAGGGTTGCCTCGGTGGGATAATTATCCCAAAGAGTGGTAAACATCACATTGGGTTCATCGCTTCCTCCCGGCGTAGCGAAAGGTATACCCTGAGGCATGGTGAAGAGGTTATTATTCTTCGCTGCTATGCTTCTGAGTCCTCTGTCATCAATAGAAGAGAGTCTTTCCGGATGACACCATTGCCCCATGCCCTGGCTGGGCACCTGAAGCGTCGTGTATTCATAACGAGGCGTGAGGTATTTATCATAGGCAAAGATATCCCGCACCCGGTCATTGAAGCCCGCCTGCATGTCTACCGTTTGGTAATCCCTATCGGCTGAAGAGGGTATATTCCAGTTGGTGGCATGGAACGTATAGAGGATCTCTTCACCCGAACGGACCTCCACCAGATTGGTTCCAAGCGAAGCCATTGGCGCATCAAAGGTATAGGAGGTTTTTCCGTTTGCGGCTATATGTACCTTCTTATCCGTCTTTTGGTGATTCAGATAGAGATCACCCGATAAGGTCTCTTCGCTATGATTAACAAGTGTAAATTCCAATTTTTCCGAGTCAGGGTTATTTACCAGATCAGCCGCCTTGACCACCTTCACATCAACAGGAATCCAATAAGACATCTCTCCGGAAGCCACACGCACGAACAGTGTGCGATGTCCCTCCTCTGCAGAGACCATTCCACTCAACAGCCCATTATCCAGCTGTCCGTCCGTAAGAATGCCCTGTGGATCATAGATATCACCCGATGAGAAGGGTAGTTTCAATGCCAGTCGACCACCATTAGCCACCGTGGCAGCGATCGGCTCACGAGAGATCTTCTCTCCTTTCCATTCAATCGTTATATCGTATTTGGATGCCGTTCCCGCGTCGAAGCAAATCTTCGGACAGGAGATTGCGTTCTCTATCAGCGAATAAGCCACCTCTTTGCCGTTCACTTGCACTGACTTCACACTGTTTGTTAACGCATTCAGTTCCATTATCAATTGAACATCCTGCTTCAACAGATTCGGTTCCACCGTGTACTCGTCTCTCAGACCGGTACGCTTAAAGGAATAGGCCATGTTTTTTGTCTTTATATCGGCGAACTCCCACGCTTCGGGGAATCCCGGACGTATCACCAAACGGTTGTTCATCAGATCAGGCACAATGCCATACATACCCTGCACCACCGCTCTGACACCCATAGAGACCGGGTCGGAAAAGTCGCGATAGAGCTCCCCACGAGCCGCGTCGTAGAAAGAGACCTGCGTAATATTACCCGGTCCCGAGCCCAGATACATAGCATCTAAAATAATACCTTTAAAGAGCTTGAACGCCTCATCACCCCTTCCGGCCTGCCAGAAAGAAAGTGCCGTATGCGCATTCTCCGCAAAGGCCACATTGTTTATCGACCAGTCATAAGGCTGCCAGTTGGTTGTTGCCACCACATAGTTATCCGTGTCGGCAAGTCCCTTTCCCAGAACAGGGATATGTGGCAGCTCGGTATCCACATAACGCGTTGCCTGATAGGCCTGGAACGGATCGTGCACTTCGGAATCGATCGAGTGATAGACGCTCCAGAGAGCTGCCCGGTCGTGCCGCATACGATGTCCCATCACATCCACAAACTCAGCCCACCAGCCTTTCTCACCGATCCAGAGCTCCCGATTCATCGCCGTAAGGATACGCTCCGCCTCCACTTTGTATGGGGTCGGATCTTCTCCCAACTTCTCTGCTATTTCGGCCATCATTTTGTTTGATCGGTAGTTGTAGGCACTCGAGTGAGTCACTTTCCCGCCATTGTATTGCAAAGCGTCAGAAGCCCAAATACAACAAACCGCGTCATAGAGGCTGTCACCGTCGGGATCGAACGTGTTCTTCTCCCAGGCCAGGTGTCGCTGAAGCGTAGGAAACACCTCCCGGGCATACGCCATATCACCCGTCCAGTTGAGATGCCACAACAGCTCATCGATAAAGACAAGGTTCATATCGTAATGATGCATCACATTAGTCGTATTCGGCGTCCGGCAGATATATCCATTGCTATACATGGGCGTTCCCCATATTTTCGCAGCTCTTGCCAGATGCAACTTTTGATCCTGCTGGTGAGGAAGAGTAACAGGCACATTCGTCACCTGTGAATTCACATACCCATTAAAATGCCTGCGTGCTCTGTCCTGAATACCCAAGAAGTCGGCCAGGTAGGCTGCCCGCCAACCGGTGAGTGGCACACGCCAGCCAATAGCCCCATGCAGATAGCCCGGATCTTCCCATACCGCGTCTTCTGCACCAGAGAATATACCACCAAGCGTATTGATAAACGGATCGGGGGTATTGATCTTCATGGTCGAAGACACCTGTGTGCGATAAGCCACACCATCATCGAAAGCCTTCTCCAGATCCGTATAGGTGAAATCCACATGGCTCTTAGGGTTATGCAGCTCGATATAAAAAGGATCAGAGGTGAGCGGGTATTCCGCTATCATAATAGGCGCCTCTGAAGCTTCAGAGCGCAACAGTTCCGGCAGCGTATCGATCTGTCGGGCGTCGCCCAATCGCAGGGAGCTACCCGTTGGGAAAGTTCCCGTTATCCGGTTTGAGGTAGCATAGCTGATGGTGAATTGGCTTCCCGTCATATCATATTGATTACCCTGGCAGTTCTCCGCCTTGATAAAAAAGCTGTCTTCAGGATCGACCCCGAGATCGCCTTCCCGGCTAAAACGCTGATTGTTGGCTCCTCCGTATATCCAAACAATTTTCAGATCATCCGGCAGGTTTTCTGCCTTATATCTCACCACCAAACCGTCGGCATCCGACAGGGCTACCGCGTCGACTGTCAGGACACCGTCGCCCAGCACGCGACTATCCCGTAGGATATAGGTGCGCTGCCCGGACTTAAAGCGTGACTCGATCGACGCCAGATCCTTCATCCACACCGTTTCCGACGGGGTAGTAACCGCCATATAAACGCTACCTCCCAACCGGGGCATATAGAGACCAAACTCCGGGAAGTCACTCGTCTCGAAACGAAAACCGGTATTGGTGCCGTAGATAGCACGCGTAAACCGTTTCGTACCGTTCGTAATCACAAACTCTTCTCCCTCCGGATGATACCGAAGCTCTCTCTCTTTTCCCTGCCAATAGCGCAAAGTCTCTTTGTCACCCTTTGGCTGACAGGCCGAAAAGGCAAGACATACAAACAAAGCCCATAAAAGCGGCATCTTCATTTTATCTTTCATTTTTTATTTCTTTGTGTGGGTAAACAAAACGTTTATACCCGATTATTCTCCGATATAATAAGAAGGAACCGGCGCTTGCGGATAGCCCTGCGAACGTTCCAACACATAACTCCGGTAAATAGCATCCTGCATGAGGGTGACTTTCCGATCCTTTGCCGGGATATTCGTGTGATAAATGCGCAATTCGCCCGGCAAAGCCGTGATCACCTCTTCACGCCAATCGCCCAACACATCAGCAATCATGATGATATCGCCCATGATGCCTTCCGCAATCTTCTCTCCTTTCCAGTAACCGATCGACTGGCTTCTGCCATTCGACATCGACTCTGCTCCCCAACGATTATCATCACCGAAGAACATCTGACGGATATGTCCCGCGTCCCACCAGATCCAATTGCGACAAGGTGGCACCTCGTCGTTGTCGGTTGTCAGCTTCTTGCCGTCGGCACTCAGGAGATACTTATCGGTCGAACCGCCCTTTTTATCTTCGCTGGCAAAACATTCCAGTCCAGGGCTTGTCGGATCGATATCGGCCACCATGCCGTCGCCCACATGAAACGTTTTATGCCCGATGCCCCATACACGTTCTCCCGTTTTGGCATCCAACACACATACGCCGTATCCATTATCTTTAGGTGGTTCAAGAGCCAGGAATATCTCCATACCCGGACGTTGGGGATCGATATCGGTCAGATAGGCCTTATCAGGATGTCCCAGACCGGACGACCACAACAGGGTTCCATTATCGTCGAGCATACAAGCTCCCAACAGGATCTCGTCTCGTCCGTCACCATCCACATCGCCGCACACCATATTGTGCGCTCCCTGGCTACGCAAGACAGGATTCTCTTCGTCACTATCCCAATGCCATAGTTGCTTCAATTCACCATCATGGAATTGCCAGGCATCAACTACCATCAATTTATAGGTGCCGCGCGCGGCCAGGATACAGGGTGTCTTCCCATCCAGGTAAGCCATACCGATTTGGTTACGGTTCTGACGCACCAGGTTACCGTAGCGATCGTTGCGTTCCGGCCAGTCGACGCGTGCCACCTCTTCGCCCGTCATACCATCCAATACCGAGAGGTATTCGCTTCCTCCATAGATGCGTCCTTCTTTATTTTTCAGGTAGTCATCACCGGCTGTCTTCAAAGCGACTTCCGCTTTGCCATCACCATCGAAATCATACACCATAAACGGGGAGTACCAAACACCCGGCTCGATGCCAAGCCCCAGGTCTTTTGTCCACAGATAGGTGCCGTCACTCAGATAGGCTTCGATCTTATAGGTGGTGCCGTCGTTCGGGCTTTTCACGCCCGGATCGACATTGGTATGCGGGTGGCGAATGATGTAGTCGTAGGTGCCGTCACCATTGAGGTCGCCCACGGCTACCTTACCGGCTGTCACCCCGTTTCTCAGGGCAATGCTCCGGTAATTCGGTGCCTGCAGCTTTGCTGCCTCTACCGTTATCTTTTCTGACGCAGTTTTCTTTTTCCCTTCTATACACTCTACCCAATAGTCGGCTTGACCGGCAGCAGGTGTTTTATCGGTAAAATCGGTTGTTGTCGCCAAGGCTTTGCCGGTTAATTTCTTTGTCTTTCCGTTGACAGAACGATAGACATGAAAGAGAGCATTCGGACTATCGATCTTCAATAGACGCCAGCTCAGATAGACACCTTTCCCATCGGCTGCTTGGGCGGCAACCAGTCCCCGGTTCATTGTCTCTTCGACCCGTTGGTCGGCATACCCCTCCACCAAGGGTTTCACGGCATGCTGCGGATTCAACATTTCATAATAGTAATGACTCTCACGCGGATCCTGTCCTTTCATCTGAACAGAAAAGGCACATAACAAAATAGCCCATATCCAATAGTGTTTCATGATAGATTGATTTTAGTAATGTTATTATTCCAAGTTACAAAAGAAAGCCTTCCCGAGCACATTTCCCGGTGAATTCTATACGTATTTGTGTAAATTTGTACACAAGGCCCCTTTTGTACGATATTCCATAAGGTAAACCCAATTTACAACTAACGGTAAACCGAGTCAACCGCTTGTACAGATAAGACAAAAAAGAGTCAACTAAAAACGTAAAACTACAGGCTATTTTCATTCTCACCCGCATGAGAATTTTTTCTCACGCCGGTGAGAATTTTTTCTCAGGCTCAAAAAAATCGTGAGAATAAATTCTCAACGCCTGACAACATCGTGAGAATTTTTGTTGTTTCCGGCCATATACGGGATCACCCCATAATCTTGTGAATCTGAAATAAGAAAAGCATGCAACCTGATATGAAGGCACACAGAGTAGTAAAGAAGCGTGTTTAAACAAAGAAAGCCGCTATTTAAGCGGCTTTCTTTGTTGTAGCAGGAGCATTCTATTATAGATCAATCGATTAAGCCCAATGTGTAAAATAGGAGAAAAAAACAAGGAGTTTTTTCATCATATACAGAGATCATATCAATCTATACTTATAAACTTCCCGGCCGCTCCGATAATCTCGCTCGAAAAATTATAAATTTCATCTAATGATTGGATTTTATTTTTTATTTCCTTTTTATCATCACCAACAAAAGAAATCATCTTGTTTGTTGGAGAATTTAGATACAAACGACATACTGGCTTTCTATTATTATCATCAACAAGAACCGAGAAGTATGTCTGCCCATCTCTATATGTAATCCTTTCACATGGGAATGTCTGCCTAAGTATAGACTTAACAATATAATAAGCCTCCAGCTCTTCCTCCGTTGTAACAATCTTACTATCAACACTTTTCTCATCTTCTTTTAACACTTCAATTTTTGGAGTTTCCTTCTCTTTTTCAACTCCTGCATTTAAAGCATTTTTAAGCATATCTGAAATAGCATCATTAATAATAGATGCGATAGATTTTTTCACTAAAGGAGCGAATTGATCTATTATTTTTGCCGTAGCCATAGAACCAGGCATAACCTGTTTAACAAGAAATTTTGTAAACTCAGGGCTTGGATCTGCATACTCTCTGTTTAGTATCTCCTTTAATTCGTTTGTGTACTTTAACTCACTTGCCGAACTCAATATATTATCAACATCAAAGTATGCCTTATGAAATTTTTTTATTTCTTCGATATGCTGAGACTTTATTTCAAGAATATTAAATTCAAAGAATGGCTTTTCGTCCATTCTGTTAGGTACTTCTAGATCAGTATAAAATCGGTATTGAAGTCCATTTGTTAATATTCCAAACTTTGCATTTGTGACATGAAAATACCTCAAAAGCTGATTGTCATGTAAGCTAAGATCCTGATTACAATGTTTGCATTCTATCAAAAGGATAGGGTCATCTCCCTTCATGATTGCATAGTCTATTTTCTCTCCCTTTTTTGTTCCTATATCGCAAATAAACTCAGGTACAACTTCAAGTGGATTGAAAACATCATATCCTAAAGACTGAATAAACGGCATGATCAATGCGTTCTTTGTTGCTTCTTCTGTTTGAAGGCTGTCCTTTACTTTACCAGCTCTTTCTGATAACTGCTTTAATACATCTTTCAAGTCCATATCAATTAGATTTATTGTTATTAATTACAGATGTTAATTCTTCTATTTTTTTAGACAAGTTTCTAACCTCTTTCTCTAGCTCTATATTGTTGTCGCTTACCATAGCATCCACAAAAATAGAGTTTATCAACGACATCCCAAGTATACCTCCAACGAAAAGAATTATAACAAAATATATCTTTGAAAAGAATGCTACAACAACAGATGTTCTTGAAGCTATTATATCAGGTATTTCATACCATCCTTCAACCGAAAAAACACGAAAGACAGAATAAATTGAAGATAGTGGGTTGTCAAAATATTCTGGTGCTATATCCTTAAATAATGCACACGTAAACACTGAGACAATAAAAAGTAATATAAGGAATGATAAAACAACAACATATGACGTTTTAACAGCTCTGTTTACGCCTGACACAATTTGATCCATATTAGGGACTACTTTTAGCAGCCTAAAAGACTTAAATAGCCTAAGTACTCGTAAAGATGTCAAGAAACTAAAACTCACAACTTCAGAGTCAAAAAATGTCATTATAACAATAGATATAGCTGATATTACAATAACAAACAAATCTAACAAGTTTAGTTTGCTCTTAGTATAGTAGCCAATTCCATAAGTGATAGATTTTATTATAACTTCCGCAACAAACAATGCTGTAAAAAAACAATCCACATACTGCAAGAACAAATGTGAATCGCTAAACTCCTGAAAGAAAACAACGAATGCATTTGCTATAATTGCAATGTTTATAAACTTGCTATTTAGAAGAATTTTTCTCATGCACACAAATATATAAATTTACTCCTTTCTCTACATCATACTCAAGCATTTCTTTAATTTAAAAATCACCCTGTATGGATGCTGATTAAAATGGCACTCATCTTTTCGCATTTTTTCAACCTTACGGAGAACACAACATCTCCCTCAACAATACTATCTCATCCTTCATTATCCATGCTTTCACCTCAAAGGCGTAGTATTGCCCATGTCCTATTTTGTCCATATAAATGACACATCATCCCACTCGTCGAAATCCAGATCAAGTTTATCTAAAATGTTTTCAAATCTTCCGTAAGCACAGAATGAAAGTTTCTTTACTAAAACAATTTTTAGTTTCCATCTTTCTAACATCGATTTGAAGCAGATCAGTTGTTATTTCGCTTGCTACTTTTTCTTATCGAAAAAAATAGCGTAAAACTGCATTATCCATATTTCGTACCGTTTTTCGTACCAATTTTTCGCAATGTAAGAAAAAGGTACGAAAAAAGGACGAAAAGTGCGGTATTAATAGAGGTATGTCGAACCAACAAGAAGCATTAATTTAAGTAAAGCAGCGTATTTAACCGACAAAAGATGCTATTTAAGCGGCTTTCTTCGTTGTTCTACCAAGATATTAGAAATAAGTAAAATATAAACAAATTGCTATACAATAGATTTACACCACTTTATATTGCTGGTTTTTATTTAGTTGTGAAATGCCCAAGCATGACAAAATCTGATAATCAAGCGTTTATTGTACTTGATCGTTCCGGTAAGATTGCCGTTTTGAAAGCTCTGCAGTCTGATGTCATTTGTTTGTCTGTATTTGAGCAGATTGCCGACAAAGAAGAACACAGAGAGTATTTTTTAGAGATGGTGATACGAACTAGGACATCTAAATAATTATCCAGAAACCGTACCTATGTTAAAAAGAACAAAAACGTTACATTTAGTCTTACCTATAGCCTTGCCTAATTGAAACAAAATCGTTACATTTGTGGTGTTAAATTAAAGTTCTTCTTATTTATGAAGTATTCAGAACTGATTGCAGAATTAAAAGCTGCAGGTTGTTTTCTTGTACGACATGGGAGCAAGCATGATATGTGGTTCAGCCCGATAACCGGAAAGAGATTTCCAGTACCACGGCACGCCAGCCATGAGGTTGCCAAGACTACAGAGAAATCAATCAGGAAGTTGGCGGGGATTTAAGACCAACCTTTCTTTCGGTAATGAATCTCATAATTTTGAACTTTATCTTTACATTAAAATGGATAAGAATATGAAAGTAGTTTTTGTTATTGAAAAAGCCTCGGATGGCTTTTATTCCTGTTATACAGATCAGGAGTTTGACGGTTTCGGACTGCTTGGTTATGGAGATACGGCAGAAGAAGCTAAAAATGACCTATTGAGTGCCTATAATGACATAAAGGCAATGAATGCGGAAGAAGGCAAAGATACACCCGAAATAGAGTTTGAGTGGAAATACGATCTTCAATCTTTCTTTAATTACTTTACAATTTTGAATGTCTCCGAGTTGGCACGCAAAACAGGCATTAACCCCTCGTTACTTCGTAGATACAAAAACGGATTGGCACAAGCAAGTGAAAAGCAATACGGTAAAATAATGGCCAGTGTCCATGCTATAGGAAACGAATTAGCAGCAGCTAAATTCTGAATAGTATCAGGATCCCCCAGATTTCAGTTGAGATTCGGGGGGGGGGATTTTTTGAAACACGCTCCTTTACTTCTCTGTATATTTAAACAACAAAAGCCGCTATTAAGCGGCTTTTGTTGTTGTTCTACCAGGACTCGAACCTGGACAAACAGGACCAGAATCTGTTGTGCTACCATTACACCATAGAACAATTACCTGTTTTCGGCTGCAAATATAGGCAGTTTTTGAAAAGTAACAAAAAATAGGAATAGTTTTTTTACTGTCTCAACTTTTCAAACAGAAGGATTGTTTCATTATTAGAAATGGACTGGCTCCTTTTATGAAAAGAATAAAGTATATTTGCACCTCAAAAATAGAAGGTTAATTACATGGATGAAGCAAAAGCATTAGTAGACACAATTGTTTCCGGTTTACAGGAAAAAAAGGGAAAAAACATAGTAACAGTTGATTTAACAAAGATAGCAGGCACTATTTGCCAATATATGGTGATCTGCGAAGGGAATACCCCATCGCAGGTATCGGCCTTATCAGACTCGGTATGGGAATTTGCCCGAAAAGAGGCAAAGGAAAAACCCCTGTCTGTAGCCGGATATCAGGCAGCGCAGTGGATCGGCATGGATTATGGCACGGTTCTTGTCCATATCTTTTTGCCAGAGTTACGCGCCTTTTACAATTTGGACACCTTATGGGCTGATGCCAAATTGACAGCCGTTCCTGACTTGGATTAAGCTGTAATAACAACAATAGTCAAGACAAAGAGATGGAAGAAGAAGACAACAACAAATTACCGAATAAGAACCCCAAGAACAACAAGCCAAAGTTCATGCGTTTCAACCTGTATTGGATGTACGCGATTATCTTTATTGTTCTGGCAGGTTTGTTAATGACCAATGAGACATCGTCGAGCAAAGAGTTGGATTGGACGGAGTTTCAGCAGCTCATGAAAGAGGATGCCTTCGAGAAGTTAGTCGTTTTAAACAAGAAGAATCTGATTGAAGCTTCTGTCAGAAGCAATAAATTAGGCCTTGTTTTCAAAGGAGGAAATACAGACTTGGGAGTAAACCCCAAAGCCTACATAAAGATACCGTCTGCCGACAAGTTTACCGATTTCTACGACAGTGTCGTGGCAGAATATGGCATAAAAACACCTGTTCGGTTCGAGGAGGGCGACAATGCCATCTGGAACTCGCTCTTGTCTCTTATTCCTTTTATATTGATGATCGCATTCCTGATCTTTATGATGCGTAGGATGTCGGGCGCTGCCGGAGGAGGTGCCGGAGGGGTTTTCAACGTAGGCAAGGCAAAAGCACAACTATTCGACAAGGATAATGATAAAAAGGTCACCTTCCGCGACGTGGCGGGACTGGCCGAAGCCAAGCAGGAGGTGGAAGAGATCGTTTCTTTCCTCAAAGATCCGGGCAAATATACCGAACTGGGAGGTAAGATACCGAAGGGTGCCTTGTTGGTAGGCCCTCCGGGAACCGGTAAAACATTGCTGGCCAAGGCAGTTGCTGGCGAAGCCAATGTGCCGTTCTTCTCCCTGTCGGGTTCCGACTTTGTCGAGATGTTTGTCGGTGTAGGGGCATCGCGTGTGCGTGACCTGTTCCGTCAGGCAAAAGAGAAAGCACCTTGTATTGTTTTCATTGACGAGATCGATGCGGTAGGGCGTGCCCGTGGAAAGAACGCCAATATGAACAGCAACGATGAACGCGAGAACACCCTGAACCAGCTCCTGACAGAGATGGATGGATTCGGATCGAACAGCGGAGTGATTATTCTGGCGGCAACGAACCGCGCGGATATTCTCGATAAAGCCCTCTTGCGTGCCGGACGTTTCGACCGCCAGATCCATGTGGAGCTGCCCGACCTGAACGAACGCAAAGAGATCTTCAGCGTACATCTGCGCCCGATTAAGATAGATGAGTCTGTCGATTCTGAATTTTTGGCACGCCAGACACCGGGCTTCTCGGGAGCTGATATAGCCAATGTATGTAACGAAGCGGCATTGATCGCCGCGCGTGGAGGCAAGAAGTTCGTACAGAAAGAGGACTTTATGAACGCGGTCGACCGAATTGTCGGCGGTCTGGAAAAACGCTCGCGCATCACCACCGCTGACGAACGCCGAAGCATTGCTATTCACGAAGCCGGACACGCCACACTAAGCTGGATGCTGGAACATGCCAACCCGCTGGTGAAGGTGACTATCGTGCCACGTGGCAAGGCATTGGGCGCTGCCTGGTACCTGCCCGAAGAGCGACAAATCACCAACCGCGAACAATTACTGGATGAGATGTGTGCCACCTTGGGAGGTCGCGCAGCCGAAGAGCTCTTTATCGGAAAGATCTCGACCGGTGCATCCAACGACCTGGAGCGTGTTACCAAACAGGCTTATGCCATGGTTGTCTATTTCGGGATGAGCGACAAATTGCCCAACCTGAACTATTACGACTCAACCGGCCAGGATTGGGGATTCACCAAGCCTTATAGTGAAGACACAGCGAAACTGATCGACCAGGAGGTGCAGCGTATCATCAACGAGCAATACGATCGCGCCAAACAAATCCTGTCAGACAATAGCGAAGGGCACAACAAACTGTCGCAAGTATTGCTTGAACGGGAGGTGATCTATACCGAAGACGTAGAACATATATTCGGAAAACGAGCCTGGGTATCGCGCTCACAGGAGATCATGGCTTTGCAGGAAGAGGCAAATAAAAAGAAAGCCGAAGAAGAGGCTGAACTGAATGCTCAAAAAGAAGAAACAGAAGAAGCGACAGCTATTGTTGAGCCTCAAGAAACACCTGCTGAAGAGCAACCGATCAATGAACCGGCAGCAGTAGATGAGCCTCAGGAATCCGAATCGATTGAAACTGCAAAAGATCCGGAGCCTGTAAAAGAGGAACCTGTTATGGAGCCGGAGGCAATCGCAGAAACCAATTCCCATATGGAGCAAGAGGAGGTAATAGAAGAAGCCCCCCTTGCCGAGGAAGAGGAATTTGCCGATTTTGTTGTGAAATTCAATACAGATCCTGCTCCTACCCCTGACCCTAAACCGGAGTCTACGCCGGAACCGGAGCCTATGCCGGAACCCACGCCAGAGCCTGTTATCAAAAAGAGAGCTCCGCGGAAAAAGAAAGAAGAACCGGTTGTAGAAGAAGAGATCGTAACGGAACCTACACCCGAACCGGAAGAGCCCGTTATTGAACAACCGGCAGAGATGCAGGTAGAAGAGATACAGGAAGTAGTGGAAGAAGAGAAAGTGATAGTACAGGAAGAAAAGATTACCCCTGCAGAGCAACCCCTGGAACTGACATTCGAATTGGAACCGGAACCCAAAGTGCAGGAACCGGAACCCGAGGTAAAGGATAAAAAGACTCCTCCCTCCTATCCTTCCCTATTCGATTAATCACCTATAAGTATAGAAAAGGCGCCCCTTCGGAGGTGCCTTTTTTGTTTTTATAGGTAATAAAGCTGTTAACCGTAGCCTGTTTGAATTAATTCTTTATATTTGCATGAAATAAATTCACTATTGGAACGATCGTGCTGAAAAACCTGATAAAAAGAGCCCTGACAGGTATTATTTTTGTTGCCGTCATCATTGGAGGCATATGCTGTCACCCCTATACTTTCCTTCTCTTATTGTGTGGCATTACGGGATTCACTATATGGGAATTTTATGGAATCACCGAGCACTATGTAAGCTCACCCATCAAACGTCTGTTCTACACCCTGGGGGGGGTCTATCTTTTTGCTGCCACCTTTGCTTACGCCCAAGGGATTTTTGGAAAAATGGTCTTCCTTCCCTATATCGCCTTTCTGGTGTTCATTCTTATTTTTGAACTCTACTATAAAGACACCAATCCGCTAAAGAACTGGGGCATCTCCTTTTTTGCCCAGGCCTATTGTGCCGGATCGCTTTCACTCTTGAACTTCCTGGCTGTCATGCCTAATACAACCGGAGCGTTTTCTCATATTCCTCTATTTGTATTGGCGATATTTGTCTTTATCTGGCTCAACGACACCGGTGCCTATCTGATAGGCTCCCTGTTCGGACGACATCGCCTGTTCGAGCGCATCTCACCGAAAAAATCCTGGGAAGGGTTCTGGGGAGGTTGTATTACAGCCATCCTTTCTTCTCTGGCTTTTGCCTGGTTCGTACCTGAAATGCCTTGGTATTTCTGGGTGGGATTTGCAATTGTTGTCAGTGTGTTTGGCACCTGGGGAGACCTGGTGGAGTCGTTACTGAAACGGACCCTTGCAGTGAAAGATTCAGGCAAAGTATTACCCGGTCACGGAGGCATGCTGGATCGCTTCGACAGTCTTCTGTTAGCCATTCCCGCCGCCTATATCTATATCGAACTATTTATTCAAAATTAAAGGTAATCACCACCATCCGGGAGCTTGCCCTGGAGAGTGCATTGGTGTATTTCATTAGATTGAGATCGTCTTTCAGGTCGCTACGCTTTTTATCCAGCATATCGCCCAAACCGAAACAGAATTTGATTTCCGGACACAATTTGAAGAAAGGAAGGTAAATATCACATCCAACACCAAACTCCACACCAAAATCGAACCCTTTCATCAACAGGGGATTCCCCTTCTTACGACCGATATCCATTTGCCCATACACCCCTCCGATCAGATAGGGACGATAGTTATTCAGGCGCAAAGCACTATACTTTATATTGACCGGAAGCGTCAGGTAGTTGGCACGTATATCCGTGCGAAACTCTTCGCCAGTCTCTTTCTCACGAAACATAAAAGTTTTGTCACCAAAATGCAGGGTAGGAACCACACGCAGGTTGAAGTAAGGGCTTAGATACATATCGCCTATCACCCCAACACTAAAGCCGGGATTATAGGAGGGGATTTCCGCAAACCACGTTTCCCCGTTCTCCATCAAACCACTATGGGTCAATATCATATCTTGCGAATGAAGCCCCACATGAAAACCGAGATGATACAATTTCATATCGGCATAGGGCTGGTTCTTCACCCGCTCGGTCTGTGCGTTTGCTAATCCGACAGCAAACAGAAATACAGATAGAATAAAGAGTCCTTTTCTCACCTATTCAACAGTTTATTAGTAGTAACGTAAAACTCGAAAAGTTATTGCAAAGAGAGGGTGAAATAAGAAATTTACCGCCTACTATTTTTATATCTCCAAAGAAAGACATACTTTTGTTGTACGATTAATAGTAATTATAGTATCAATTTAAAGTTTAGAACAATGGCTTACGTAATTAGCGACGATTGTATTGCATGTGGTAGTTGTATTGACGAATGTCCGGTAGGCGCTATTTCAGAGGGTGATATCTATGCTATCGACCCGGAATTATGCACCGATTGCGGAACTTGTGCTGACGCCTGTCCGACAGAAGCAATCCACCAGGCTTAAACACCATGCAAAAGAAATAGGTTACCAATACCTATAAAAACGGGCTATACATCTGATCATGTATAGCCCGTTTCCTTTTTGGCTGTTTATTTTTAGAATTCTATATCGATTTGAATATCACCGGAAGCGGCTTCATCTCCTTTTTCTTCAGCGATAGGGAGCTGATCCTTTTCTGCATTCCGTTGTTTGATGTAGTTGATTACTTCACCCATTCCATCCATAAACTTCTCAAAATCTTCTTTGTATAAAAAGATCTTGTGTTTCTCAAAGCTTACTTGTACTCCATCTTTCGATTGTACCTTTTTGCTTTCCGTTATCGCCAGAAACAGATCATCTTTCAGGTTCTTCTTAACATCTAAGTAATAGATACGCTTCCCGGCTTTAATGGCTTTCGAATACAAGATCTCTTTGTCGCCACCTTCAACATGCGATTTTTTGTTCAAGTCTTCCATGACAGCTAACATTTATTATTTCCCACCCAAATTCATAACTCGCTCAAATATGTGAATTTTTTTTTAAATAACAACTATTTTACAAAAGAAAACAGTTAAACAAGCCCCAATTCAAGTTGTTTTAATCCGAAAGCAGGCTTACATTTGTAGAAATTATATCTAATAAAATATATCATGAAAAACAAACCTGCCTTTATCATCTGCCTACTGATGATATTCCTGTTGTCATCGTGTGCCACAACGGAGAATAAGCCCGTTTTCGGCAGCGACTCCTTGAAGCCCCGTATTGTTGTATTGACCGATATTGCGCCGGGCGACATTGAGCCCGATGATATGGAGTCGATGATCCGGCTGTTGGTTCATGCCGATTTGTATGAAATCGAAGCATTGATCGTATCGGGCGGATGGAACAGCAGCGGCCGCGCCTATCCAAAGAGTTGGAAAGACAGTCTGACGACGGTGATCGATACCTACGAAAAGGATCTGCCCAACCTGATGAAACGTTCGGAGCAGACCTCGTTTCTTCCGGTCGAGAAAGAATCGGAAAAGCAGATGATAGGCTATTGGCCAAGCCCCGACTACCTTAGAAGCCGCGCCATGTATGGCAGCCTCGAACTGGGCGTTGCCCAATTGGGTGAGGAGAATCATTCGGACGGCAGTGATTTCATTATCCGACTGGTCGACGAAACCGACGATCGTCCCCTCTGGGTATTAGCCTGGGGAGGAGCCAACACCCTGGCGCAAGCCCTTTGGAAAGTGAAGCAGGAACGCAGTGAGGCAGAGGCGAAGACCTTTGCACGTAAATTGCGTGTGTACACCATCACCGACCAGGATGTACCTATTGGTGATGCCAAAAATTTCGCATTCAGCTCGCACCAGTGGATGCGTAAGGAGTTTGGTAAAGATATTCATTTCATCTGGGATGAAAGCGCTTGGTTGAATCAGAACGACCTCGGCTCGAAAAGCTGGAATGAGTATGCCACACACATCCAAAAACATGGGAACTTAGGACGCATTTACCCGAAGAACAAATGGGGCGTAGAGGGCGACACCCCCTCCTTCCTGCATGTATTGCCTAACGGGCTGCACGACCCGAGCGAAAGCAAAGAGACCGGCTGGGGAGGCTATTTCGAATGGGGCATGAGCCGCGACGGCATCACCTCCTGCTATACCAATGTAGACGAACGCGTCAAGGAGATTTCCAATCGCTACGAACACTATTTCTACCCCGCTACCTTTGCCAACTTCGCGGCACGCATGGATTGGGCGAACGAAGGAAAAGGCAATCGCAACCCGGTGGTTATCGTGAACAAAGAAAAAGGACTCGAAGCGATCCATATCGCTACCCAAACAGGTAAAACAGTAACGCTGGACGCCTCAAAGTCGTATGATCCAGACGGCGACAACCTCCGTTTTCACTGGTGGGCCATGCCCGAACCGGGAACTTATAACGGCTCGATCGAGATAGAAAACGCAAACAGCCCTCGCGCCACCCTCCTTATACCGACCGATGCCGCAGGCAAAACCATGCATGTGATTTGCGAAGTAACCGACGACGGAGCGCATCTGCTGAAGAGCTACAGGAGAGTCATCCTCGAAGCCATCCAATGAATTCAAAGGAGGTAATCGTGCCTTTTTTTTATTCTCACCCGCATGAGAATTTTTTCTCATGCGGGTGAGAATTTTTTTTGTATATCGAATAATATCGGGGAATTCATTACCTTTGCCGGCGATAACAACAAAAGAAGTTCCTTCAAACGATGATTAACAGAATTCTTATCCGCATCAAAGTTTTGCAAATAGTCTATTCCTTTTGCCAAAACGGAAACGGAGACCTCAAAGTGGCTGAAAAAGAGTTGCTCTTCAGCCTGCAAAAGTCGTATGACTTATACCATTGTTTTCTACTCCTCATCACAGAAATCACCTATCTGCATCAACGTATTCTCGACAACCGCAAGCACAAACTGCGCCCGACGGAAACGGATCTGCATCCCAACATGAAGCTCGCTGACAATCGTTTTGCGGCTCAGTTGGCCAAAAACAAAGAGTTGCTGGCTTACACCGAAGAGCATTCCTTGTCATGGAGCAACGATGCGGATTTCATTAAAAACCTGTTAGATATCCTGTTGGCATCCGATCTATATGCCGATTATCTCAACGACGCAAACGATTCGTATGAGGCCGATCAGGAGTTCTGGCGCGCTTTCTTCAAAAAGCATATCTGTGGCAATGAAATGGTGGAAGAATACCTGGAAGAGAAAAGTATCTACTGGAACGACGACATCGATATTGTTGCCACCTTCACCTTGAAGACCATCAAACGTTTTGAAGAACAGACCGGCGAGAGCCAAACGCTTCTTCCGATGTTTAAAGATATGGAAGACCGCGATTTTGCCGTTCGTCTTTTCCGGCAGTCGCTCCTGCATGGGGACGAATACCGTGAGCGCATCGAGAAACATTTGAAAAACTGGGAGACAGAGCGCATCGCGCAAATGGACCTCATCATTATGCAGGTGGCCATGGCGGAGATCATGAATTTCCCGACCATCCCGGTGAGTGTGACCCTCAACGAATACATCGATGCCGCCAAATACTACAGCACCCCCAAGAGCGGTACCTTTATCAACGGAGTGCTTGATTCCATTATCGGTGAGTTAAAAAAAGAAAAGGTTTTGTTCAAAGATTAAGAATAATACCTACATTTGTAACTATCCGCATGGAATTAACATAAAAATCAAATGAATATGAATTTATTGAGCATTTTATTACAAGCGCCTGCCACCGGAGGAAACCCCTGGTCAGGTTTATTGATGATGGTTGCGATCATCGCTATCTTCTATTTCCTGATGATTCGTCCGCAACAGAAAAGACAAAAAGACGTACAGAAAGCACGCGAAGCATTAGCCGTAGGCGATAAAGTCGTTACTGCCGGAGGTATCTATGGCAAGATCAAAGAGATTGGCGACGTATATATGCTGATCGAAATAGCCGACGGTGTTCGTATCCGTATCGACAAAACCTCCGTATTTGCCTCTACGGAAGACGCACAACAGAAATAATTAAAAACAGTTTATATGTCACGGCTTGAGGAGAATAAAAAACCATTCAAGTCTGTTCAGCGAAAGATCAGGGTCATTTTTCATCGTCAGAAGTGGAAAGAGACCTTGATCTTCCTGGCTTTTGTCCTGTTATCGTTTGGCTTCTGGTATCTGCAGAGCCTGCAACAGGATTATGAGATAGAGATCACACTCCCTATCCGCTACAAAGATGTGCCCGCCGAGATCGCCTTCAGCGACACGATACCCACCAAAGTCACCGCCCGGGTCAGAGACAAGGGAAGCGTGTTGCTCAACTATTCGTTTGGCCGTAAGTTCAACCCTATCGAGCTCAATCTGAAAGAGCTGCCTATCGAAAAGGGACAGCTCACCATCGAGCGGAAAGAGATTGAAGCCGATATTTACAAACAATTATTGGCAAGCACCTCGCTGACCGGGTTCGAACCGGGACCGTTCGAGATCCGTTACAGCCGTATGAAAGAGAAAAGGGTGCCCATTGTTTTCAACGGCAGGATTCAGCCCTCTGCCGGTTTCCACCGCTCAGGCGAAGTGATCATATCACCAAGAACGGTGGATATATATGCTGCCGAAACCATTCTCGACTCCATCACGGAGGTAAAAACGGCCTATACGGAAATCACCAAAGTAAACAAAACGACAACCCGCCAGGTAAAACTGGAGAAACAACCCGGCGTCTCTTTCGACCAGGAGATGGTCACCCTCACGGTGCCTGTCGAAGAGTTCACAGAAAAGACATTGGAAATACCAATCACCGTCACAGGCCTGCCGGCCGATTTCACCGTACGCCTGTTTCCGCCTACAGCCAAGGTGGTATCCAGTGTTCCCATGAGCCGCTTCCGCGACCTGACGGAAAAGGATTTCCGCATATTAGTTCCCTTCTCGGAACTGGAACAGAACCTGACGGGAGTCACCTCCATCGCTTTATCCACACAACCGGGTTGGATACGCTCGGCATCGATCTCTCCGGAGCAGATCGAGTTTATCCTCGAACAAGATCGCCGGACAGAATGAAAACGATTGGCATCACAGGCGGAATCGGAAGCGGGAAAACAGTTGTCGCTACCTTATTAGGCGTGATGGGCATCCCTGTCTACATCGCCGATGAAGAAAGTAAAAAACTGACCGACTCCTCCCCTATCATCCGAGAACAGCTCACCGCCCTGTTCGGTAGCGAGCTATACACCCCGGAAGGGCTCAACCGCCCGCTCCTGGCTTCGCATATATTCGGAGATCCGGAACGGCTGGAAAAGGTGAACGCCATTATCCACCCGGAGGTCAACCGCCATTTCCTGCAATGGGTAAAACAACAGGAGAGCGACTTGGCTGCCATCGAATCGGCCATATTGTTTGAATCGGGATTCGACCGAATCGTAGACGTCAGCCTGATGGTATATGCCCCGCAGGCATTACGCATCGAAAGAGCCTGCCGACGCAATGCTGTCTCCCGCGAAGAGGTAGAACGCCGCATACAAAGCCAGCTTTCTGATGAAATAAAAAAAGAAAAAGCCAACTACGTGATTTACAACGATGATCTTCGGGCCATTATCCCACAAACCGAAGCCATTATCGCAGCTATACGCCAGGGGTAAACCGTTTTTCCTCCTTCGGTTTGCTTATTTATCCAACAGTTATATTACTTTTGCAGCTTCAAAGTTAAACACAAAAGAAACCGATTATGTTGAAAGAAATTTTATCCGTTTCCGGCAGACCCGGATTATACAAACTTGTATCACAAGGAAAAAATATGTTGATCATTGAATCCTTAATCGACAAAAAAAGAATACCAGCCTACGCAACCGACAAAATCATCTCCCTGGGAGATATCGCCATATATACGATAGAGGAAGAAAAACCTTTACACGAAGTATTGACCCTCGTCAAAGAAAAGGAAAACGGACAGAAGGTAGGTTTTGTGCCCTCAAAGGCCAAACCAGACGAACTGAGAGCCTATATGCTGGAAGTATTGCCCGATCACGACCGCGACCGCGTATACCCCAACGACATTAAGAAACTGTTGAACTGGTACAATCTGTTAATTGAAAATGGCATAACAGACTTTTCTCCGGCTAAGAAAGAAGAACCGGAAACGAAGGAAGAGGCATAAAGAAATATTTAAAAGAGTCAGAGCAGTCAGCGTAGTTAAGATATTACTACGCTGACTGCTCTAACTCTTTTTTATTGGCCTATACCTTATTCATAAATAGGCAATCGTACATCCAGGTGGATGCCATAATATTCAGACGCCGGCACATCGACAACCAATGATTCTCCCTTATAGGTAGCGAACTGACCCGGAGCCGGATTTCCTGAAGGTGCCACGTCATATCCCTGGATCTTCACGGTTTCCGTTTTCTTTGCATTCAGTTCCCAACCACCGGTCAAGGCGATTGTAATCGTGATATTGCCATCAACTACCTCAGAGAATGTAACCGTACCGACTTCAATCGACTTCCCGGCTATAACAGGAACCGTCAACTCCTCACCGGTATAAGCCGTGAAGGTTGCCCAGTTTCCTTGTTCTGTATAACGATCACCTGCCGACCAGGCGGATTCTGTCTGATAATCGATCGGTTCAGCCGGAACTTCGATACACTCCTGCACGCAGTATTCAAATTTCATCGAGCCATTCTTTCCGAGCGCATCCCCTTCGCCCCAGGCACTTTCCTTCTTTCCTTCCAGCGGAACAACATCACCTTGTGCAGCAACCGTCACACATGCTGAAATTTCTTCCAAAGGAATAACATACGTAAAGGTATTCACTGCCGGAGAATGAGTCGTTTTATAAGGAAAATGTCCCATTTGAGGATTATTACCGTTAAACGGAATATCGGCATCATCACCCACAAACAATTTGGTATCGCTCAAACTCCAGGAGGCATCCAAGGCATAGGTCACATACAGATTTTCCTTATCATTCCCTACCGTAATCGTTCCTACCGGGGTTTGTTTGCCGGCAATAAGGGGAGTCACATACGGTTCCCCACAATAACCAAATTCGGGAACATCTGCTTTTGTCAGCATGACTTCATGCCCCTTTTCTTCTGTCAGCGCATTATCACACGAATTAAACACAAACGGAATGCAGCATATAGCCGCAACTAACACAATAACTTTTTTCATGATACAGTGAGTTTATTATTAAATTACGGCGGCCTAATTACTTGAGTATGCCTCAAAAAAACTCGCCCCCTATTATCGCTAATAGGAGGCGAATTTAGTGTATTGCCTGTGCAAAGTCATTCACAAATACCGGCTTATTATTCACTATTTCAGCACGGTACACTATCTTTTTACCAATCAATATTCCTGCCAGCTTTTGATATGAATATCATCGAGACTCAGCGTGCAGAAGGCTTCGATAAAGGCGCTTGCCAGGCGGGCATTCGTGATCAACGGCACGTTCAGGTCGATCGCGGCACGGCGCACCTGGTATCCGTTGCTCAGTTCGCGGGCGGTCAGGTCGCGCGGGATATTAACTACCATATCGATTTGCTTCTCACGCAACAGATCCAGTGCCTGCGGATGTCCTTCTTCGCTGGGCCAGTAGACCTTCGTATTGGCGATACCGTTCTCTTCGAGGAAACGATGAGTTCCGCCTGTCGCGTAAAGGTTGTATCCTTTGGCCGAGAGCATTCGGGCAGCATCGAGCATCGTGACTTTCTGTTTAGTAGTACCGGTCGAAAGCAGGATATTCTTCTCCGGAACGCGTTGACCGACCGACAGCATACTGGTCAGGATCGCTTCCGACACATCATTGCCCAGGCAACCGACTTCGCCCGTAGAGGCCATATCGACACCCAAGACGGGGTCGGCCTTTTGCAAGCGGTTGAAAGAGAACTGCGAGGCTTTGATCCCTACATAATCCAGGTCGAACTCGTTCTTGGCGGGTTTCTCTACCGGCAGGCCGAGCATAATGCGCGTGGCCAGTTCGATAAAGTTGATCTTTAATACCTTGCTCACAAACGGGAAACTCCGGGAAGCGCGCAGGTTACATTCGATCACCTTGATCTCGTTTCCTTTTGCCAGGTACTGGATATTAAAGGGTCCCGATATATTCAATTCTTTGGCGATCTTTTTGCTGATGCGCTTGATCCGGCGTACGGTCTCGACATAAAGCTTTTCGGCCGGGAACTGGATCGTGGCATCTCCGGAATGGACGCCGGCAAACTCAATATGTTCCGAGATAGCATACATCACGATCTCGCCTTTATCGGCCACAGCATCGACTTCGACTTCTTTGGCATATTCGATAAACTGGCTGACCACCACGGGATGTTTCTTGCTCACATTCGCTGCCAGCTTCAGGAAACGTTCCAGTTCTTCGGGGTTGGAGCAGACATTCATCGCCGCGCCACTCAACACATAACTCGGACGTACCAATACCGGGAAACCGACTTCTTCGACGAAGCTATTGATATCCTCCATGGAAGAAAGCTCTTTCCAGCGGGGTTGATCCACACCGATCCGGTCGAGCATGGCGGAGAACTTCTCGCGGTCTTCCGCGTTGTCGATACTTCGGGCCGAAGTACCCAGGATATGTACCTGTTGTTCATCCAGGCGGATCGCCAGGTTATTGGGAATCTGTCCGCCGGTCGATACAATCACCCCGTGCGGGTTCTCCAGTTCGTGGATATCCATCACCCGTTCGAACGTCAGTTCGTCGAAGTACAACCGGTCGCACATATCGTAATCGGTCGACACCGTTTCGGGATTGTAGTTGATCATCACCGAACGCCAGCCTTCTTTGCGTATGGTATTCAATGCTTGTACGCCGCACCAGTCGAACTCGACCGAGCTACCGATCCGGTAAGCGCCCGAACCCAAAACGATGATCGAGCGATGATCGCCCTGGTATTGCACATCGTTCTCCGTGCCGCAGTACGTCATATAGAGATAGTTGGTCTGCGCCGGATATTCGGCAGCCAACGTATCGATCTGCTTCACAACGGGCAGGATTCCCCTACTCTTTCTATCCGCACGTACCCGAAGACTCATTTGTTCCAGGTCGGCCTCTTCTTTAAAGACGGCGCGTCCGATCTGGAAGTCCGAGAAGCCTTGTTGCTTGGCATGGCGCAACAGGAGGTCGGAGACTTCCGATAGTTCACCGTATTTCTCCAGTTCTTCCGCTGTTTCAATAATTTCATAGAGCTTTTGCAGGAACCACTTATCGATCTTCGTCAACTCATGAATCTGATCGATGGTATATCCGGCGCGGAAAGCTTTGCTGATCACAAAGATTCGCCGGTCGGTCGGTTCGCGTAAAGCTTTATCGATATCTTCGATCACCAGTTCTTTGTTTTCCACAAAACCGTGCATCCCCTGCCCGATCATACGCAATCCTTTCTGCAAGGACTCTTCGAAGGTACGCCCGATCGCCATCACCTCGCCAACCGACTTCATACTCGATCCCAGTTCACGATCGACACCATGGAACTTGCCTAAGTCCCAACGCGGGATCTTACAGACCACATAGTCTAATGCCGGCTCGAAGAAAGCGGTGGTAGTCTTGGTAACCGAGTTCTTCAGATCGAACAACCCGTAACCCAATCCCAACTTCGCCGCCACAAAAGCCAAAGGATAACCCGTTGCTTTCGATGCCAATGCCGATGAACGGCTCAGGCGGGCATTGACCTCGATCACCCGATAATCTTCGCTTTCCGGGTCGTAAGCATATTGCACATTACATTCGCCAACGATACCGATATGACGGATGATCTTGATGGCCAACTCACGTAATTTATGATAATCCGCATTGGAAAGGGTTTGCGAAGGAGCAATCACGATACTTTCTCCCGTATGGATACCCAGCGGGTCGAAGTTCTCCATATTACATACCGTAATACAGTTGTCGAACCGGTCGCGCACCACTTCATATTCAACCTCTTTCCATCCTTTCAAACTCTTTTCCACCAATACCTGTGGTGAGAAGGAGAATGCTTTCTCCGCCAGCAGATTCAGTTCCTCTTCGTTATCGCAGAAGCCGGAACCCAATCCACCCAACGCGTAAGCCGCGCGGATAATCACCGGATAGCCCAGTTCACGAGCTGCCCGTCGGGCATCGGCGATATTCTCCACCGCTTCGCTCTTGATGGTTTTCACTCCGATCTCATCCAGTTTGCGGACAAACAATTCACGGTCCTCGGTATCCATAATGGCCTGCACCTGGGTTCCGAGTACCTTAACATTATATTTTTGCAGAATACCTTCTTTTTCCAACGCGACACCGCAGTTCAATGCTGTCTGCCCACCGAAGGCCAAAAGAATCCCTTCCGGACGTTCCTTGGCAATCACCTTCTCCACAAAGTAAGGCGTAACAGGCAGGAAATAAACCCGGTCGGCCACGCCTTCCGAGGTTTGCACCGTCGCGATATTCGGATTGATCAGAATGGTTTCGATCCCTTCTTCTTTTAAGGCTTTCAATGCCTGGCTGCCCGAGTAGTCGAACTCACCGGCTTCGCCGATCTTCAAAGCGCCCGATCCTAAGACCAATACTTTATTCACCTTTCCGGGCGCGGGAGTTTCTTTCGGCGCTGTTGCGGGATTATTCAATAGATTCAGTTTGCCGGTATGTAGTGTGTCGACAAACAGATCAAACATAAACTCCGTATCCGTCGGCCCGCTACAAGCTTCGGGGTGGAACTGGGAAGAGAAGAACGGTTTTGTCTTATGGCGGATCCCTTCATTGGTACCGTCGTTCATATTGATAAACAGGGGTTCCCAATCACTTCCCAGGCTATCGTTATCCACCGCATAACCATGATTCTGTGAAGTAATAAAGCAACGATCCGTGCCAACCATCTTCACCGGCTGGTTATGGCTGCGGTGTCCGTATTTCAATTTAAAGATAGAAGCACCTCCCGCTTTTGCCAACAATTGGTTTCCCATACAGATCCCGCAGATCGGTTTATCTCCGTCGAGGGCTTTGCGTATATTTTCGACTGCCTCCACACAGGTGTCAGGGTCACCCGGCCCGTTACTGATAAAGAGGCCATCGTATTCCAATTGAGTAAAGTCATAGTTCCAGGGCACACGGATCACCGTCACATCCCGGTTTATAAGGCTGCGTATGATATTGTGTTTCACGCCGCAATCGATCAATACGACACGTTTCTTGCCAGGGCCTTCGTTGTAAGTAATAACCTCTTTTGTAGAAACCACATCGACATAATTCACATCACCGTAATTCCCAAACTCTTCATTGTCCACTGTCCACTGTCCACTTTCAACTGTAGAATCGTCTACGACGATTCGCCCCATCATTACTCCCGTCTCACGAAGTTTCTTCGTCAACGCCCGTGTATCAATCCCATAAATACCCGGAACCTTCTCGTCTTTCAGCCAATGTCCGAGGCTCTCCACTGCGTTCCAGTGGCTAAATTCATGGCTGTAATCGCTTATGATAATGGCGTTGGCATGGATCTTCTCGCTCTCCATCCGGGTAGCAATCCCGTTTGCACTAAACGTACGCGGAGGTACCCCGTAGTTTCCAACCAACGGATAGGTCAGTACAATCATTTGTCCTGCATAGGAAGGGTCGGTCAAACTCTCCGGATAACCGGTCATGGCGGTACTAAACACCACCTCGCCCGTTACCGGTCCTTCATAACCAAACGAATATCCCTGATACACACTACCATCATCAAGGATCAGCGTTGCTGCTTTGTCTTTTTGCATTTTCTCTATTTGCTAAAGTTTCTACTAAATACCATCACGTACAAAAAAAGACAAGGATTAACTTGTCTTTCTAAATATCAAATATGTAAAGGAACACTCCTATGTAAATACTCATCTTCCATAAATTGGATAAAAGCCCGATTGACCCGCATCACGCCGCCGGGAGTTGGGTAGTTACCTGAGAAATACCAATCGCCCGGATGATCGGGACAGGAGGTATGGAGCCCTTCCAATGTCTGATAAACAATCTCTACCCGTGCCTTCACCTCCGGCGGAGTAAGCAGTTCGACCATCTTGGCCGAGATCTCTTCATCCGAAAACGGCGCATAGATCTCTTTCACATAATTCACCACTTCATGGGTCGGCAGGCGATCCTGCAACTTCGCTTTATGATATACATCTTTTATCACCTGCGTCAGTCCCCTCTCTTCCAACAAGGCTATCGCCGCTTTGAAAGCGATAAACTCGCTCATACGCGACATATCAATCCCATAATAATCGGGATAACGCACCTGTGGAGAGGACGATACGATGATGATCTTCTTCGGATGCAACCTGTCCAGGATGCTGATAATGCTCTGTCGGAGGGTTGTTCCCCGCACAATGCTATCATCTATTACAACCAGATTATCGACAAAAGGTTCAAGACTTCCGTAGGTTATGTCATAGACATGCGCCGCCAGGTCGTTCCGGCTATTTCCTTCGGCAATGAAGGTGCGCAGTTTGATATCTTTGATCGCCACCTTCTCCGTACGCACCCGCATAGAGAGAATACGTTCCAATTCCTCCTCCTGCAACAGATGGTTGCGATCGGCGATCCACTCCTTCTTTCGTTTGTTCAGGTATTCGTCGAGTCCCTCCTGCATACCGAAATAGGCCACTTCCGCCGTATTGGGAATAAAGGAGAAAACCGTATGGTCAATATCATAATCGACCGCCTTCAGGATCGGTTCGACCAGGGTATACCCCAGCCGCTTCCTCTCTTTATAGATATCAACATCGCTACCCCGGGAGAAATAGATCCGCTCGAAAGAACAGGCCTGATTGGGTTGCGGCTCGACTATCTGTGACATCCGCACCTCGCCCGCCTTGTTGACAATAAGCGATTCGCCCCGTTTAAGTTCGTTCACCTCGTACGATTGCACATTCATCACCGTCTGAATAACCGGACGTTCGGAGGCAAGCACCACGATCTCATCATCCACATAATAGAAGGCAGGGCGTATACCCCAGGGATCGCGCACGCTAAACGACTCACCGCTACCGGTCAATCCGCAGATCACGAAACCTCCGTCCCAGCCCGGCACACAACGCTTCAATACATTCGACATATCCATCCGTCCTTCAATGGCATGCGTAATGTCCATACCGGTCAACCCTTCGGCTTCACCTTGCTGATACAAGCGTTCTACTTCGCGATCTAACCGGTGCCCCATCTGCTCGAGCATAATATAGGTATCCGAATATTGCCGCGGATGTTGCCCGATGGAGGTGATCTCCTCGAAGACATTTTCGACATTGGTCAGGTTGAAATTGCCGCATAAGGCCAGGTTCTTGGCCCGCCAGTTGTTGCGTCTGAGAAAAGGATGGATATAAGAGATGCCCGACTTGCCGGTCGTGCTGTAACGCAGATGCCCCATATAAAGCTCTCCGGCAAAAGGAAGATGTCGCTTGGCAAAAAGGGGATCGTTCAACTGTTCTTCCGTATAGTCTTTGTAATGACTGTGAACCGCCGCGAATATTTCCGGGATAGCCCCTGTGCCGATAGCACGTTCGCGAAACATATATTCTTCACCGGCGTTTGCCTCCAGCTTCACACAAGCCAAACCGGCGCCTTCCTGTCCGCGGTTGTGCTGCTTCTCCATGAGCAGGTAGAGCTTATTGAGTCCATACATCCAGGTACCATACTTCTCGTGATAATACTCCAAAGGTTTCAGTAAACGGACCATGGCCACACCGCACTCATGCTTCAATTCTTCCATGTTGAACAGTCTTGTTTTGTTTGCGTACGCAAAGGTACGGAATAATTCGTAAACTATCGCATTCTTGAGGTTGGGGCATACGCCTCAATAGCCTATTTTCAGTCAACCCCAAAATATCATTTTGATATTTCCGCGGGAGAATTTTTCCAAAATGGCAGGGGTTTTTAAAATTACTCCTGCGGGTAAACATTTGTTAACATTTGAAGTGTAAGCAAGAGGCACTCATTTTAACTAAAAATCACCCCTTGCTGCTTACACTTCAATTTTCAACAATCCTACCCAAATTAGGCAAAAAAAATCCCTATCTACTTCAGAAACGTACCAATCGCCTCTGCCGCTCTCCGCCCCGAATCGATAGCCCTAACCACCAAACTCGCCCCCAAGGTCACATCACCTGCTACAAAAACCTTGGCAACCGATGATTGATTGGGTTTTTCGGCCTTGACATTGCCACGCGCATCGTAGGCTACACCCAGTTTATCCAGCAATCCTTCATGCACCGGGTGCACAAAGCCCATCGATAAGAGCACCAGATCGGCCGGGATAATCTCTGTCTTCCCCGTCTCTTTCATCTCCATTTTCCCTTCTGCCGAGACACTCCATTCCACTTCGGCCACCTCCACGCCGATGAGTTGCCCGTTTTCGCCGAGAAAGCGTTTAGTAGCCAAACTCCAGCGGCGTTCGCAACCTTCCAGGTGTGAACTCGAGGTTTTTAATATCTGGGGATACATCGGCCAGGGAGTAGCATCGTTATAGCCCACCGGCGGCTGAGGCATGATCTCTATCTGCGTTACCTTCGCCGCTTTCTGGCGGTTCGAGGTTCCCACACAGTCGGAGCCTGTATCGCCCCCTCCTATCACCACTACCTGTTTTCCTTTCGCGGAGATACGTTCTTCCTTCGGGATATCCATCCCTGCGACCAATTGGTTCTGTTGTCGCAACAGCTCCAGAGCGAAATGCACCCCCTTGAGCGAGCGACCCTCGAGGGCGAGATCGCGCGGTTGCCCGGCCCCTATGCAGAGACAGACAGCATCGTATTCGTCCATCAATTGCTTCACCTTCAGCTCCTTGCCGACCGTTGTGTCGCACTTGAAAGTGATACCTTCGGCTTCGAGCAGAGCCAGGCGCCGGTCGATAATCTCTTTGTTCAGCTTGAAGTCGGGAATACCAAAACGAAGCAATCCGCCGGGTTTCTTATCTTTTTCGTAGACAACAACCGTATGTCCTTGCCTGTTGAGCATATCGGCAGCAGCCAATCCGGCGGGTCCCGAACCAACCACTGCTACCTTCTTACCGGTGCGGGTAGCCGGGGGACAAGGTTTGACATACCCCTCCAGGAAAGCATGTTCGGTCACTGCCGCTTCGTTCTCGCGGATGGTAACCGCTTCGTTTGTCAATGCCAACACACAGCTTTTCTCGCAGAGTGCGGGGCATACACGTCCCGTAAACTCAGGGAAGTTGTTTGTCGACGTCAAAATATAGTAGGCCTCTTGCCATTTCCCTTTATGGAGGACATCCTGGTATTCGGGCATCAGGTTGCCCAGCGGACAAGCCCAATGACAAAAGGGCACCCCGCAATCCATACAGCGCGAGGCCTGTAGGATGCGGTCTTCATTATTTAATGTTTGCTCGACTTCCGAGTAGTCATTTATTCGTTCAATCACAGGACGATATCCTGCCTCTTTTCTCGGTATACTTAAAAATGCTTTCTTCATACTTATTTAATTGAAAGTTGAAAGTTGAAAGTTGAAAGTTGAAAATGTATATCTTTGCTCCTATATATAACTAAAACCTTATACTTACATGGAAAATATCGTTGCTGTCAAATCTTACCAGTTTGCTTTACGGATCATAAAACTATACAAATGGTTATGTGCGGAAAAGAACGAGTTTGTTCTATCCAAACAAGTCTTAAGAAGTGGCACTGCCATCGGAGCTCTTATCAGAGAAGCCGAACATGCCCAATCCAAACCTGATTTCCTGAACAAAATGAACATTTCCTTAAAAGAAGCCAATGAAACCGGATATTGGTTGATGCTGTTGAAAGACAGTGAGTACATTTCTATTTCCGATTATAATTCTATCCATACCGATTGTTCTGAACTGATTCGCCTTTTAGCAAGCATTGTTAAGACGACGAAGAAACAGTTAAATAATTGAAAAGTGAAAGTTGAAAGTGATTACTTAATTGAAAGTTGAAAAGTGAAACCCTATCCATTTTCAACTTTCACTTTTCAACTTTCACTTAACTAATAATCACGTTCCACCTGCGCAATTTTGCGATTAATCGCCTCCATCTTCTCTTCTTGCAAAACTTTCTTGTACTCAATCGGAGTTACTTTGA
The DNA here is from genome assembly GCF_029892605.1 of Parabacteroides sp. PM6-13. Classification (GTDB taxonomy): domain Bacteria; phylum Bacteroidota; class Bacteroidia; order Bacteroidales; family Tannerellaceae; genus QVMG01. The sequence continues at coordinate 199,297 of NZ_JARXWF010000003.1, read as the reverse complement.
TGAAGTGTTTCAAATAGTTGTCCCAATCGTTCAGTATTCTTTTAGCAAGAGGGCTTTGCGTATGTTGTACATGGTTCGAGAGGAGTTGGAATAGTTCACGGTTGTCCGATTGGTCTTCAATCAATGACAACTCGACCATCTCCATATTACAGTTCGAGTCGAACGTACCGTCCATATCCAACACATACGCCAATCCGCCACTCATACCCGCGGCGAAGTTCTTACCCGTTTCACCCAATACGACGGTACGCCCACCGGTCATGTATTCACAACAATGATCGCCTACACCTTCAACCACTGCAATGGCTCCACTGTTTCGTACACAAAACCGTTCACCGACTTTCCCGTTGATATACACCTCACCCGAAGTAGCGCCATACAGTAAAGTATTGCCCACAATGATATTGTTCTCGGGAACGAAATCGGCATTCGTCGGCGGAACAAGGATAATCTTTCCACCCGACAAGCCTTTCCCCAGATAATCGTTCGATTCGCCTTCCAGGCGGAAGGTGATTCCCGATGAAAGAAAGGCGCCGAAACTCTGCCCTGCCGATCCGTTGAACTTTACGCCAATGGTATTTTCAGGTAAACCGGCGCCTCCATAATGCTTCGCAATCTCACCTGACAGCATAGCGCCTACGGAGCGATCGGTATTGGTGATGGTTTGTTTTATCTCGACTGCCAAAGCAGTCTTGATTGCCGGTTGTGCCTTGCGAATAAGTTCGCGATCAATAACCTTATCGATTTTATGTTCCTGGCTTTTGGTATGGCGGATATCATTCCCATCACCAGCGAAGTACATTGATTTATTTAAATCTAACTTTCTTATTTTTTCGCTTAATTCCATCGGTTTGAGTGCGAGCAAGTCACTACGTCCGATAATTTCATCCATACTCCGGAATCCCATTTCTGCCAGATGTTCACGTACTTCCTGCGCCAGGAATGTCATGAAATTAATGACGTATTCATGTTTCCCTTTGAAACGTGCCCGCAGCTTCTCGTCTTGGGTAGCTATCCCAACCGGACAGGTGTTCTGATGGCATTTACGCATCATCACACAACCGAGCACTATCAAGGCACTGGTAGCGAAACCGAACTCTTCCGCACCGAGCAATGCCGAAACGATAATGTCTTTACCACTTTTCAATTGTCCGTCGGTCTGCAGGCGCACAAAGCCACGCAGGTTGTTCATCACCAGGGTCTGTTGCGTTTCGGCAAGTCCCAGTTCGCCCGGGATACCGGCATGTTTGACCGAACTGATCGGACTGGCTCCCGTACCGCCTTCCGCCCCACTGATAATGATACGGTCGGCTTTGGCTTTGGCAACACCGGCGGCAATCGTGCCGACACCACTTTCGGCGACCAGCTTCACGCTGATCTCGGCTGTCGGGTTGATGTTCTTCAAATCAAATATCAACTGCGCTAAATCCTCGATCGAATAGATATCGTGATGGGGCGGAGGGGAGATCAGGGTAATGCCCGGGATGGAATGGCGTGTTTTCGCAATGACTTTATCGACTTTGAAGCCCGGAAGCTGCCCTCCCTCGCCGGGTTTCGCTCCCTGCGCCACTTTAATTTGCAATTCGTCGGCATTGACTAAGTATTCGGCTGTTACCCCAAAACGTCCCGAAGCGATTTGTTTGATGGCACTCCGGCGATTCAGTCCGTCTTCACCGGTCTGGAAACGGGCGGGCTCTTCACCCCCTTCTCCCGTATTACTACGTCCATGTATCTTGTTGAGTGCGATAGCGATAGCCTCATGCGCCTCTTTGCTGATAGAACCGAACGACATAGCACCGGTCACAAAGCGCCGGGTGATTGATTCAACCGGTTCGACTTCCGAGATATCAATCGGATTACGCTTGTATGTAAAGAAATCACGCAGGAAGACCGGATGTGATTTCTCGTCCACGATATGCGTATATTCCTTGAATTTCTCATAATCGCCCAGGCGGGTCGCGATCTGCAATTTACTAATCGTCTGCGGATTCCAGGCATGGTACTCTCCGTTTTTCCGATAGGTATAGAAGCCCCTGTTTTGCAACAAGGCATCCGTTTCGTTTGGGTTATAAAACGCGGAGAAATGATCGTGTAGGGTATCTTTGACAATATCGTCCAACTCAATGCCTCCAATACGTGACACCATTCCACGGAAATAGTTATCCAACAGTTTCTGACTTATCCCGACCGCCTCGAATATCTGCGCACCACGGTAGCTCCTCAAAGTAGAGATCCCCATTTTAGAAAGAATTTTCAACAGCCCTTTGTTGACCGCTTTGATGTAATTCTTCTCGGCAGTGTGGTAATCCAGTTGGATCTCATGCGAGTCGACCGCATGCTCCAAGATAGAAAAGACCATATAGGGGTTGATGGCTGTTGCCCCGAAACCAAGCAATAGAGCGAAATGCATTACTTCACGCACTTCGGCGGTCTCCACCACAATGGCGATTTGCATCCGCTTCTTTTTATTGATCAAATGGTGGTGCACCGCCGAAACGGCAAGTAAAGAAGGAATAGCTGCCTGCTTCGCATTTATGCCTTTGTCGCTCAGAATGACATAATTGTATCCTTCGTTTACTGCCTGTTCGGTTTGGGTGCAAATCGTACGGATGGCCTTCTCCATGTTTTCTTCCGCCTGGCCGTCTATATCAAAGAGCATCGGAATGGTTAATGTGCGGAAACCTTTGTAACCCAAATGCCGTAGGATATCCAAATCCCGGTTATTGATAACGGGTGTCTGCAGTTTCACCATTTTACATAATTCGGGAGAGGGCTCAAGCAGATTGCCCTCCTGCCTGCCGATATACAGCGAAAGCGACATAACCAATTCTTCCCGGATAGGGTCGATAGGCGGATTGGTTACCTGTGCGAACAACTGCCGGAAGTAATTGAACAAGCGTTGCGGCTTTTCAGACAATACCGCCAAAGGCGTATCATTCCCCATCGAGCCGATCGGTTCTTTGCTGTCGGTAGTCATTGGCAGAATAATCCGCTCCATATCTTCTTTGGAATACCCGAAGGCTCGCAATAGTTGCGACTGGTTCTCCACCTTATGCTTTACCGTTCTTCCCGAATGAATATCAGAGAGAATAATACGGTTTTTCGATAGCCATTCTTCGTAAGGATAGGCTTTCGCCAGGGTTTCTTTTAACTGGGCATCATACTGGATTGTACCTTCCTGGGTATCCACCATCAGCATCTTACCCGGTTGAAGCCGCCCCTTTTCTCTGATTTCCGAAGCTTCGAAAGGCAGTACTCCGGCTTCAGAGGCTACCACCATGACATCATTTTTTGTAATAAGATAACGGGCCGGGCGCAAGCCGTTGCGGTCGAGCATACCACCGGCATACCGTCCGTCGGTAAACAACAGCGTAGCCGGTCCATCCCAAGGTTCCATGATGATACTATGGTATTCATAAAACGCTTTGAGTTCGGGTGAAATCGGATTTTTATCATTCCAGCTTTCGGGCACCAGCATAGCCAGAGCGTGCGGAAGTGTTTTGCCCGACATCATCAGAAACTCCAACACATTATCCAACGAAGCACTGTCGCTCATCCCCGATTGAATAATCGGAGTTAAGAATGAAGAATGAAGAGTGAAGAATGAAGAATCACTATCATCATTCATCATTCTTAATTCATCATTCTTCATTTGAAAGTCTCCCAGGAGATTTTCGCGCGCCTCCATCCAATACCGGTTACCGCGAATGGTATTGATTTCACCGTTATGTCCTAATAGGCGGAAGGGCTGTGCCAAATCCCAGGTCGGAAAGGTATTCGTGCTAAAACGTGAATGCACCAATGCCAATCCGCTCGTGAAATAGGGACTGGTCAGATCCGGGAAATACTCACGCAACTGAGTCGATGTGAGCATGCCTTTATACACAATCCGACTGGTGGAGAGGCTGACGATATAGAAACTCCGCTTATCCTGTAAAGCTGATTGCAGAATGTTTTTCTCAATCTTTTTACGGGCGACATACAGCCTTTGCTCCAAATGATCGCCCGAAAGATCCTGATCGACCACAAAGATCTGCCTGATCAGTGGCTCGTTTGCACGGGATATCTCGCCCAGAATATCACTATTGACAGGCAGATCACGTACAGCCAGTAAATCCAAACCTTCCTGCGTCAATACATTCTTCAGCGTATCCATGCAAAGCTTGGCTTGTTCTTCATCCTGAGGCAGAAAAACCAAACCGGTTCCGTATTTCCCTCTCTCGGGAACAGGGATCCCCTGCAATAGAATAAACTCGTGCGGAATCTGAAGCATAATGCCTGCCCCATCGCCCGTCTTATTGTCTGCACTCTCAGCTCCACGATGGAGCATGTTTTCCAGTACTTGCAAACTCTTTTCAACTATATCATGCGATTTATTTCCGTGTATATCAATTACCAGTCCGACACCGCAGGCATCGTGTTCGAACTCGGGATTGTATAAGTTCTGTTGATTGTTTTTTTTCTTTTCCATATTACTTATTATGAGCGACAAATAACCCTTTCCGAAGGGTAAAGAAATCAAGGTGAAAACGTCAAGGTGTTTCTACCCCTGTCTTAATAGTATCACGACCCCGTCTTAATAGTATCACGACCCTGTCTTAATACTGTTTCGACAATACGTTAATACGCATATCGAAGAACCGTTCTCTTCATCTCCTTTTTATGACCTCTTTATGTCCTTCTTTCTTATCCCCAAATACTTCTTTTAGGAGCCTTAAATTCACCCTGTTTTTCTCTCTTTTTCTATCATTCTGAAAAGAGTAGATCAATATTATCTATCATTCTGCTACTTTTCCTAAAATCCTACCTGTCAATCTGACTCCTTTCTACCTAAGCCATGCTTACAAATAGGATCTGCATAGGGTGATCCTAGGGTGATCCTAGGGTGTAGCTTAGGTGTTGTAAGTTGGGGCAAAATCATCGAATAAAAAGCAGTTCCCTGTATTTCGGCAAGGTCCACATTTCATTGTCTACCGTCAGTTCGAGCTTATCGATATGATAGCGGATTTCATCGAAGTAAGGCGCTATTTTCTCGCAATAGACCAAGGCCTTTTCGCGTTCATCTTCTATCTTATTGGCTTGCTTACGGGCTTCCACCATCTCATCGACCTTCTTCTTAATAAAGTTCAGGTGATCGGCAATATCTTCGATAATCAATAAATCTTGCGAAGCAATCTTTGCCGCCTTCTCCTTATCATATAAAGCAAATATCTTGGAAACATTATCCAAGAGCAGACCTTGATAGCGGGTGGCAACGGGAATGATGTGGTTCAGTGCCAAATCACCCAGCACACGGGCTTCGATCTGAATCTTTTTGGTATATTGCTCCCACTTCACTTCGTTACGGGCATGTAATTCCCGCTCATTCAAGACACCTGTCTTGGCGAAAAGGTCAATCGTTTGCGAGGTGGTATAGGCATCATAAATAACAGGCACCCGTGTTTCGCAGTCTAATCCGCGCTTTGCCGCTTCGACTTTCCATTCGTCACTGTATCCATTGCCATCGAAACGAATCGCTTTCGAGTCCCGGATGTACATCCGAATCATCTGGAAGACGGCTTCTTCTTCTGATTTACCGGAAGCGATCAAGGCATCGGTTTCCGCTTTGAACTGTTTCAACTGTCCGGCAACAGCCGTGTTCAGTGCAAGCATGGCAGCGGCACAGTTGGCCGATGAACCCACGGCACGGAACTCGAAACGGTTGCCGGTAAAGGCAAACGGCGAAGTACGGTTACGGTCGGTATTATCGACCATAATCTCCGGAATGTAATTCAATGACAAACGCTTACCTGTCTTTTCGCTGAGTTCAATATCTTTGATACCCTTGCTCGATTCTATTTCGTCGAGTAAAGCCGAGATCTGTGAACCCATAAAGACGGAGATGATAGCAGGCGGTGCCTCGTTAGCTCCCAGACGGTGTGCATTGGTAGCCGATGAGATGCTGGCTTTCAATAAAGCATTATTCTTATAAACTGCCATTAACACATTGGCAACAAAGGTGATAAATTGCAGGTTCTCTTTCGCGTTTTTACCTGCTCCCAAGAGGTTGATGCCCGTGTCGGTACCCAATGACCAGTTGTTGTGCTTGCCCGAACCGTTTATCCCCTTAAACGGTTTTTCGTGGAGAAGCACCTTGAAGTTGTGGCGTTCGGCAACGATATCCATGGTAGACATCAATAAGAGGTTATGATCGACCGCCAGATTACATTCTTCGAAGATCGGTGCTACTTCAAACTGATTGGGAGCTACTTCGTTGTGGCGGGTCTTTACGGGAATACTCAACTTATAACATTCGTATTCCAGATCACGCATAAAGGCGCATACTCGTGTCGGTATGGAACCGAAATAATGGTCTTCCAGCTGTTGGTTTTTTGCACTTTCATGTCCCATCAGCGTACGACCTGTTAGCGCCAAATCAGGACGGGCATTATATAAGGATCTATCTACCAGAAAATACTCCTGTTCCCAGCCCAGATAGGAAAAGACCTTTTTAACGTTTTTGTCGAAGTAACGACATACATCGGTTGCCGCCTTATCCACAGCAGCGATCGATTTGAGCAGAGGTGTCTTGTAGTCCAGCGCTTCACCCGTATAGGAGATAAAAATAGTAGGAATACAAAGTGTATCTTTTACGATAAAAGCAGGAGAAGAAGGATCCCAGGCAGTGTACCCGCGTGCTTCAAACGTATTGCGGATACCGCCGGAAGGGAAGCTCGAAGCATCCGGCTCCTGTTGTGCCAATAGTTTCCCCGAGAATTCCTCAATCACTCCACCCTGTCCGTCGAAGTCAATAAAGGCATCATGCTTTTCAGCCGTACCATCAGTCAACGGGTGAAACCAGTGGGTATAATGTGTTGCCCCCATTTCCATCGCCCACATACGCATACCGGCAGCTACATGGTTGGCCACTTGCCTGTCCAGCGGTTCGCCTTTGTCAATAGCGCCTAATACTAATTTCAAAGTCTCTTTCGACAGGTATTTACGCATATTATTTCTGTCGAATACATACTTACCGAAGTATTCGGAAGCCTTAGGAGCCGGTGCCGATACTTCTACCGCTTCCCGTCCGGAAGCTTGTTTTACTGCACTAAATCTTAAATTTGCCATAGTTTACTTAATTGAAAAGTGAAAGTTGAAAAGTGAAAGTGATTAGTTAATTGAAAGTTGAAAAGTGAAAGTTGAAAGTGAGAAGTGAAGCAATCCATTTTGCTCTGCGCTCCGCTAAGCGATTTACAATTCAACTTTCAATTTTCAATTACTTAAGTATTATGTTATGTGCCAAACACTCGTCAATCATTTCCTCCGGCCAGATGCTGGCTTGCACTTCACCGATATGGGCGCAATGCAACAGGAACATGCAGAGGCGTGACTGCCCGATTCCTCCTCCTATGGACAAAGGGATCTTATCTTCCAACAGGCTTTTGTGGAATTGCAGTTCCTTACGCTCTTCGCAATCTCTGATCTTCAATTGGAGTAATAGGGCGGTTTTGTCGACACGTATACCCATAGAAGAGATCTCGAAAGCCTGCTCTAAGGTTGGGTTCCAAACAATGATATCACCGTTCAAGCCTTTATAGCCATCCCGGGTTGGTGTGCTCCAGTCGTCGTAGTCGGGTGAACGTCCATCGTGTATCTTTCCGTCGGGAAGCTCTCCGCCGATACCAATCAGGAAGATGGCTCCGTATTTTTCAGCAGCCTTGTTTTCACGTTCTTTTGGCGTAAGGGAGGGATATTCCTTTTGTAGGTCTTCCGTATGGATAAAGACGATATCCTCAGGCAGTGTAGGTTTTATATTTGGATATTGCCGGGATACATATTGCTCTGTATTCTTCAGTGCCTGATAAATCTTTTTGACCATCCCTTTTAGGAAATCCAGGTTCCGGTCGGAAGCGGTAATGGTGCGCTCCCAATCCCATTGGTCGACATAGAGCGAATGGAGGTTATCCAGTTCTTCATCAGCACGGATAGCGTTCATATCCGTATAAAGCCCTTTACCCGGCTCAATGCCGTAAGCTCCGAGTTTCATGCGTTTCCATTTCGCCAATGAATGAACGATTTCCGCCTTCTTACCTCCGACAGCCGGAATCTCGAACGAAACAGGGCGTTCTACCCCGTTGAGGTTATCATTAATACCTGTCCCTGCAAGGACAAATAAGGGTGCCGTCACTCGTCTCAGGTCTAATGCGTGCGACAGTTCATCTTGAAATTTTAGTTTTATCGCTTTTATTGCTTGTTCCATTTCTTCGGGAACCAGAGTAGGCTTGTAGCCTTGGGGAATTGTTGTCTTCATAATTATATAAATTGAAAATTGAAAATTGAAAGTTGAAAGTGAGAAGTGAAAGCAATCCATTTTCAACTTTCAACTTTCAATTTTCAATTACTTATTAGTTATAAGCTGTTTCACCATGTTCATATATATCCAAGCCTTCTTCTTCCACGCGTTTAGAAACACGGAGTCCAAAGAGCATATCTAATGACTTGAAAATGATGAAGCCCATTCCGAGCGCCCATATTCCGACAACGGAAGCTCCGAAGGCCTGTGCCCCGAGGAAGCTCCAACCCTGTCCGTAGAATAAGCCTTCGCTGGTAGAGAATAGTCCGGTCATCAACGTTCCGAAGACGCCGCAAACACCATGTACGGATGAGGCACCTACCGGATCATCGATCTTGAGAATACGATCGATAAACTCTACAGAGAACACCATCAGAATACCGGCCAGTATACCGATGATTAAAGCACCTACGGGAGAAACCATATCACATCCGGCTGTGATGGCCACCAGTCCGGCTAATATACCGTTCAGTGTCAAGGATAATGTTGGCTTTTTATAACGAGCCCATGCTGTTATAAGAGAAGCAAATCCACCTCCGCAGGCTGCTAAGTTGGTTGTCAGAAATACATGTGAGATAGCTACACGGTTCCCCTCTCCCGAGGCGGCTAATTGGGAGCCGGGGTTAAAACCGAACCATCCGAACCAGAGAATAAAAACACCCAGTGCGCCAATCGTTAAGTTATGTCCCGGAATAGCTTTCGACTTCCCGTCTTTTCCATACTTACCCATACGCGGGCCGACAATCCAAGCACCCACTAAAGCAATCCAGCCACCGACGGAGTGTACAATGGTTGATCCGGCAAAATCATGAAAAGTCGTTCCGAAGAGGTTCATCATGAAACTGCCTTCCTCGCCATTCATCAGCCAGCCGCCTCCCCAGGTCCAGTGCCCTGAGATCGGATAGATCAATACACTGATGCAAACGGTGTAAATCAGGTACATGTGGAATTTAGTCCGTTCGGCCATGGCTCCCGAAACAATGGTAGCGGCAGTGGCGCAGAACACGGTTTGGAAAACCAGGAATCCTTCAATAGGCAGATCCATTTCCAGGAAATCTATTTGAAAGAAATTCGGCGTACCGGCAAATGCGCCGGTTCCAAACATCAACCCAAATCCTACGGCAAAGAACAGAATTGATCCTAAGGTGAAATCGACAAAGTTCTTCATCAGAATGTTCGCCGTACTCTTCATACGGGTAAAACCGGCTTCAACCAAGGCAAAGCCCGGCTGCATAAAGAACACTAACATAGCCGCCAACAGCATCCAGACCGTATCGAGCGATAGAGCCAGATCAGCAATATTACTGAAGGACTCTATGGTTTCTGTTTCTGTCTCCGCCAGCTCCTGTGCGGAGAGTCCGGTTGTCATAAACAATAATAAGATCAATACAAACAGGCTTTTTATTCTTAAAGATATAGATCGTTTCATTTTGATTTGTTTTTAATAGTTGAACCCCTGTTTACTCTTCATGTTCCGCGTTATACAGGGCGATATCCCCCTGTTCGCCGGTACGGATACGTACGGCATCTTCCACCGGAATAACGAAAATACGTCCATCGCCTATCTCTCCGGTTTGTGCGGCCTCCTGTATGGCTGTTACGGTCTTTTTCACATTCTTATCACGTACAATGATACTGATCAGTATTCTCTCGATACTGCTGGTGTCGTACACAACACCACGGTAAATACGTCCCTGCCGGGCTTTCCCAACACCTCTTACGTCATAGTAAGAGAACCATTCGATGTTGATGGAATCTAATGCATCTTTGACATCATCGAATTTAGTTTTGCGAATAATTGCTTCAATCTTTTTCATCTTTTTGCCTTTTTAATGAATACTTAAAAACTAAGTCCAAATACGAGAAATATATCCTCTGCTTCTGGGTTTGCCAGAACTTGTGCGAACAGAGGTAATGAGAACCCGTCCGTAATACGGATTTCTTTTGAAGCTTTCAGTCCGATGTTGACAACGGCAAACCCGTCCGCATACATCCCTTCCCAGGGAGTAAGTCCGATTTCGGCTTCCAGACCAACCCCTTTTATACTAAATGGATAGCCCACTGAGACATACGTAGAATAGGCTCTTTCGCCGTCCGCTTTGTAGTAGTCCTCGCCGGCGAACATGGTGTTCCAGGAAAGAGAGAGTGGGAACTTTTCCACGGGCAATGAGTAGCTTAAGGAAGCTTCGAAGTGGTGTTCCGTCTTGTGTGCATCGTAGGTGAAGTATTTGTAGGCACCTTCACCGGCCCACCAGTAATCGGTGATGGCTACGGATAATCCACCAAGCTCATAGCCAAGAGTAAAATCGACTTCTTTGGCTGTTCCGGAGAAAGGAACGCTACCCCATGCGGATAAGGAGAATCCTCCAACCGTCAGGCCCATAGAAGGCTGGATAGCGGCACTTGTCTGATAGGCTCCACGCCACACGTAAGAGCTGACTAAATCGGCTCCCAGGTCGAAAGAGACTTTATTTTCCTTTTCTTCTTGCGCTTGCATACAGATAGGAAGAAGAAATAAAGAGGTGATAAAATATATTCTTTTCATTTTGATTATTCTTTTGAATATTAAACACTTAAACGATTGTCTTTGTGTTAGGAAAAGGCTGTACCTCTCCCTGTCCGGGAAGGATTACCCTTCCGGCTCGTATGGATGAAATGACATGCCGCGTTATTTCAATCCGCTGCTCTTTTTGTTGATATTCCCCTTAGCGGGGATTTTGTATGCGGGGATACAAATAGAAGTACAACATCATAATGTCGTGAATTTGAGATTAGCCTTCCATCTTTCTATTGCTTCGATGGTATTTTCTCTTGTGCCGAAAGCTGTCATGCGTACGAAACCTTCTCCATTTGTCCCGAATCCGACACCGGGAGTGCAAACGATTTGGCATTCATGCAATAAGGTATCAAAAAAGCCCCAGGAAGTAATCCCTTCGGGTGTTTTAGCCCAGATGTATGGCGCGTTTACTCCGCCGTAGGTCTCATACCCTAAAGCCTGTAAACTGCTTTTTATGATTCGGGCGTTCTCCATATAATAATCAATCGTCTGCCGGATCTGCTGTTTCCCTTCCGGGGAATAGGTCGCTTCGGCTCCGCGTTGAACAATATAGGCCGTGCCGTTGAACTTGGTCGATTGCCGACGGCGCCACAATGCATTCAAGGCGTGCAACTGTCCGTTTCTATCCTCTATCTTCAGCTCTTTCGGTACGATGGTATATCCGCAGCGTACACCGGTGAACCCGGCTGTTTTCGAGAAGCTCCGGAACTCTATCGCCACCTGCTTTGCCCCTTCTATTTCGTAAATGCTATGCGGCACATCTTCTTCGGTGATGAATGCTTCGTATGCGGCATCAAATAATATCAACGCTTTTTTCTCCAAAGCATAGTTGACCCAGCTCTTTAATTGCTCTCTTGTCAATGTCGTCCCGGTCGGGTTATTCGGATAACAGAGATAGATGACATCTACCTTTTTATCGGGAATAGCAGGTATAAACCCATTCTCCGGACTTGCCGGAAGGTAAACGATGTCGCGTCCGGCCATAAGGTTTGTATCCAAATAGACCGGATAGACCGGATCGGTGATCGCTACCCTGTTCTCTACACTCAATATGTCGCCGATGTTTCCGGTATCGCTTTTAGCCCCATCGCTCACAAACACCTCATCGCCATCCAGTTGAATGCCTCGTGTCTGGAAGTCATTTCTGATGATCGCATCAATCAGAAAGTCATACCCGCATTCGGGCGCATATCCCCGCAGGGTAGAGGCATCAGCCATTTCGTCAACAGCCTTGTGCATCGCCCGGATAACTGCCGGAGCCAATGGCCGGGTAATATCTCCGATACCCAGACTAATGACTTTTGCTTCCGGGTGTGCCGTTTTATAATGAGATACTTTTTTCGCTATCTCTGAAAAGAGATAACTTTCGGATAAGTTCAAGAAATGTTCGTTTATTAGTGCCATACTTTCTTAATGAAGAATGAAAAATAAAGAATGAAGAATTAAAGGTTTAGCAATTCGCCTTCGAAGACTGTAACGGCTTCACCGGTCATATAGACATGATTGTTTTGCGGATCCCACTCAATCTGTAACTCTCCTCCGGGAAGAGAGATGGTTGCTTTTCGTTCCAAGCGCCCGGTCAACACCCCGGCTACTAATACTGCACAAGCCCCGGTGCCACAGGCTTGTGTCTCGCCGGTACCACGTTCCCAGACCCGCACATTTGCCTTTTGAGGAGATAGGATCTCCACAAATTCGACATTTGTGCGTTCGGGAAACAGGTTTGATAACTCAATCTTTTTACCTATATAAGCCAAATCTATTTTTTCTATTTCATGACTGAAAATAACCGTATGGGGATTCCCCATGGATACACAGGTTATCTCATACTGTTCCGGGGCAAAATGAACGGGCTGGTCTACCACCCGCTCGCCTACCGCCACCACGGGAATATCCGCAGGGCAAAGAATAGGCTCACCCATATCGACACACACCCGTTTTACCTTTCCGTTCTCTGGAAACAACTGTAATTGTCGGATGCCGGCTTTTGTCTCCAACGACACCTCCGTCTTTTGCGTCAATCCCTTGTCAAAGACATATTTCCCTATGCAGCGGGAAGCATTCCCGCACATCTGCGATTCCGATCCGTCCGGATTAAACATCCGCATACGAAAATCGGCTACGTCAGATGGCATTATTAAAACCAATCCGTCGGAGCCGATCCCCTTGTGCCGGTTGCTGACTATAACAGCTAACCTATCAGGTCGTTTAACTTGCGTACTAAAACAATCTACGTAAACATAATCATTGCCTATTCCATGCATCTTCGTAAACTTCATTTTCACTCTGTTTTAGTTATTAGAATAACATAAAGAAACTAATACGGCGCAAATATGAGCATTTTATTCTTTTTACGCAAGTTTTTCAAGCTTTTTGTTTATTTTATTTTCATTTACCTATCATAACGTCACAATAAATAGCTTTCGGATAGCTTTTTGACAAAAGTGGTTCATCCGGCGAATACCTATTTGAATTCAGGCAGTGTAATGATGAAGGCGGGGCGGATCTTCATATTTTTGGAAGATTTTGGAAAGTTTGAAGAAATTGAAAGTTGAAAGTTGAAAATGGAAAATGAAGGAAAAGGAGGAAGGGGGAGACCGTCCGAAAACTACCTCGCAAGGCTTTTTTATTCGGGTACCTACCCGAGCGTGAATGCGAATAGGCGATTCTCCAGAGGATAAATTAAGTTTTCGGACGGCCTGGGGGGGCTTCAGATATTGGAAAATTTGATTCCCAAGGAGCGCTGCCAGCGCGATTCAACTTAGCCCATGGGTGACCGTAGGGAACCCTGGGTCGTTTAGGTTACACTAAATGGAACTCTGAAGGAGTGACTATTGAGTATTTGTATATATACAGTCGTTCTTTCAGAACTCCATTATTATTATACTCTGATACCCAGGGTTCCCTACGGTCACCCATGGGCTGGGTTGAATCGCGCTGGCAGCGCTCTGTGGGAATCCAATATTGGAAAGTTTGAAGGTGGAGAGCGCACTGCAAGCGCGAGATTATACATAACCGTATGCAAGCGCAGCGCAGCTTACGGTATAGCGACTCCCTGTCAATCAAGCGCCGCAGGTGCGAGATCTGTCATAATCCCGCCCCATGCGGGGCTTTTTATATAGAGGATTCACTACCGTAAGCTGCGCTACGCTTGCATACGGTTATGTATAATCTCACGCCTGCGGCGTGCTTCCCCGCAACCTTCCCCTCCCATTTGAAGACCAGCAGCCTGAGGCAACTGGCTACAGAGCGGAGCAATCTACGATTGCTTGCCTTTATCGTCTTCTCCGATTGAATATTTAAAACTGTGTAATCTGTGCAATCTGTGCCAAAAGCCACCTTCCCATCTCCTCCAATTCGAAGATCCGCCCACCTTCTCAATCTGTTCCGATTTGATTATAATGTAAAAAATACGCATTTACCGGATGAACCATACAAGTATATGCCTACCGTCTTTTTCTCACGTTTTTCTATACGCTGAGAATTTTTTCTCACGCCCTAAAAAAACGTGAGAAAAAATTCTCATGCGGGTGAGAATAAAAAAATCCGGTGCTATTCCCCTACCGTTCCCTCTTTATACCAGTTCACTTTTCGGGAGAAATACATGATAACTGCCAGGACGAGAAACAAGCCGATGCTTCCGATCAATAGGGCGATCTCTTCCAGTTGCAAAATAACATAGAGGAATAGATACAACAGGCAGAGTGTTGAGGTAAGCAGAGCGGTTTGTTTGCGGTTTTTGAATACGCTATGCGCATAGAGTGTGATCATGCCGATGGTTGCCACGCAGGCTATCAGGTAGGCGATAGCAAAACCGACCTGTTCTGATATAGAAAGCAGAAGCGCGTAGAAAAGAACCAAAGCCAATCCGACCAAGAGATACTGAATAGGATGTATCCGCTTTTTGGTCAGGAGCTCCACAAAGAAGAAGATCACGAAGGTCAAGGCAATGAAAAGAATGGCGTATTTGGCCGATCGCATATTCTGCTGATAATGATCGACGGTATCTACCAGGTTCACACCAAAGGAGGATTCTGCAAAAGGCTGCACCCCGTTGTCAATCCAGCTATCCGGTATGCTACGGTTGAAATGCAAGATCTTCCATGTCGCGTCGAAGCCACTCTCTGTGATGGTATGTTCCGGACTGAAGTGACCAACAAAGCCTGGTGCCTTCCAGGCACCGGCAATATGCACCTGGGAGGTTTTGCCGATGGGAATAAAATGCATACTGCCACTGCCATTCAGATCGATCGTACAATGAAAATCCACCCTCTCTTTGGCTGCCAGTGTTGCCTCATCGTTTAGAGGAACCACCAGCTCATTTCCGGCAAACCAGGCACGACGACTGCCTGCCGCGGCCGCATAGGCGCGATCGTTTATATAAAAATCAACACGATTGGTTACGCCTCGCAAGTCGGAGATGCCGATATATACAATGGCTTTGTCCCAGTGATATGTGCGCCCAGCCTCTTCTATGTCCGGTATCTCAAAGCCGCCTTTGAGGCGAACCTCGCTTTTGTAGAGAATCGTCTTATAGATGCCATAATGCTTCTCTTCGGGGGAGAGCGCGACGTCGACATGAAGATCTTCGGGCGTTAGGTGCAAAAGATGCTGTTCGTTTACCATCTTTCCCTCCGCATTGAGAGTAGAAACTGTATACGGAATTGACAAAACAGGGGCACAAAGGGTTTGCGCCCCACTCCATTTGTTATTAATTTTTTCAATGGTCTCTTCACTTCGGTGTTTTCGCTCCGAAATCAATTCTTGCATCATCGCACTGGGTATGAGCAATAAAAGACTGAGAAAACCTACTATTAAGGCTTTCACGGTGATTGACTGGGAGAATTTCTCCGATCTCTTTTCTTGTGTTTCCATTTGAATTATTTATTAAATATGAATAAAGAAAGTACTTTGCATTTCAAAGTTAATGGGTAAAAAAAATTACCTAAGAAGGGCTTCCAGCGCATTCAGGTGTTCCTGAAAGGCTTGCTTTCCCGTTTCCGTCATGTGATATTGCGTATTGGGTTTCCGTCCAACGAACTGTTTTGTTGATTGGATATAGGCTAATCCTTCCAACGCCTTCAGGTGACTGGCGAGGTTACCGTCGGTCACCTCAAGCAGCTGCTTCATGGTATTGAAGTCAGCCGCCTCATTCACCGAAAGAATAGACATGATTCCCAGACGGATCCGGCTTTCAAAGGCTTTATTTAAGTTGGCGATGATGCTTTTCATCGTTTCTTCAAATCATATTTTTTATACATAATGAAGCCATACAATATATGGCAAACACCGAAGCCCAAGGTCCAGAACAGTAGCCCATATTGTTGGAAAACAGCCGCTATCACACCAAATACCACCTCGGTGATCCCCAGATAATGCACCTCTTCAAAGGTGTATTTAGAGGCATTGATAAGCGCGATACCATAAAACACTAAGGTGCCGGCCAAGGCCATATAGATATCCCCCCGAAGGAATAGAATCAAACAAAACAGCCCGCCACCCACCAACGGGAGCCCCAGGTTATACACCGTGCGCATCGTTACCTTATTAAGGAGAGACTGCTTGTTTTTCTTTGCCTTACGCCAGGAAAAATAAACAGCAAAACCGACCGACAGAAACAAAACAATCAAGGCATCAGCCAGCAAAATCAATAACTCCTGCGTTTGATTGTAATCGGTCAGCGACGGGTCGCGCAATAGGTAAAAGTAGGCGAATGCCGCTCCGGCAATAGCTGTCACACCGGCCAGTATACCCGACAACCCACTAAGTGATAAGAACTTGGATGACTTCTCCATCATCTCTCTTATGGCCTTTATATCTTCTATCTGCTTGTTCATGGCGACAATTAAAGTACTTTGTGCCGCAAAGCTAATGAGAATTATTGTTGAAACAATGCAAACGCCTCTTTTCTTTCGCTTTTTATATTTTTTTTTGAGTTGGTCGACGGTAGGGAGGCTATTAATCACATCTTACTCACTCCAATCTGGGTTATTATTGCCTCCACATTGCTACCGTTTTCCCTCCATCGTAAAAGCATGCTTTTTATATCAAAAGTATGTAGACACTATGTAGGCACTATGTAGGCACTATATAGGCACTCCCTAGGCACTATGAAAGCGCAAGCAAACCACCCCTAATTTATATCATTTTGATAGTATTTCTTTAACTATAACTATCATAAAGAAACATATTCGAGGCAATAAGTATCTTTTTGAATTTCGTTAAAATGATATTTTCGGGAATTTATTTATGTATTTTTAACATACGACCCGATTTAAGGTGAAAAATAGACCTATATAAATCAAGGCAAACATCAATTTTATTCACTTATACATACATTTTATTTACTTTTTCCTTGTTTTTATTAAACCATATTGTATGTTTGTAAAAAAAAGATCGTATGAGTAACATCGAAAAGAAATTACCCTTAAAGTGCCCGAGTTGTGAATCAGATCTTCATGTTCGGAAAATGCATTGCACCCATTGCGACACGGAGGTGACCGGCAGCTTTGCCCTGCCCCTACTCGCTCGGCTGTCGGAAAAAGAACAGGCCTTTATACTTGATTTCGTAAAAAGCAGCGGGAGCCTGAAAGACATGGCGAAGAATATGGGGATCAGCTACCCGACGGTACGGAATCTATTAGATGATTTAATTGCAAACTTAAAAAAGAGGGAGGAACCGAGTGATGGACAATAAATTGACTTTATGTTTGAATCCTTTTGTGAAAATAGCCGGCGGGAAAGCACTGTTATGGGGCCTCTTAGGCGTAATCGTGGCAACAGCCGTCTCCTTTTATTCGGGCTACCATTATCATGGATTATTGCATTTTGGCCCTGCGCCCAATGATGCCTGGTGGTGTTATGTGGTAGAGCACCTGGTTGTATGGCTTGTGCCGGCTCTTCTTTTCTATATCGGAGGACTATTGTTGTCCACCTCCCGGATACGGATCGTAGATATATTCGGCACCGTCGCTTTCGCACAACTGCCGTTTATTCTGATGAACCTGTTTACGCTTCTGCCGCCAATGCAACAGTTGAAGACATTTGATTTCGATCTGCCGCCCAGCCAACTGTTGAACCAACCGGGCTTATTAGTATCCATCTGGTTCTCACTTATCTCAATCATTTTCCTGGTGTGGGTACTGGTATGGATGTATAACGCATTGAAGGTTTCGTGTAATCTGAAAGGAACAAAATTGGGGGTATTATACACTATTGCTATCATAGGCGGTGACGTGTTATGCCGCATGATTATTCGTTTGTGTTATTAATCAATCTAAAATAGATATGTTATGAAAAAAGTCTATGTATGGCTACTATGCAGCCTCTTTGTCTTGGCATCCGCTTCGGCTTCCGCACAGGATATTACCGGCAACTGGTATGGCCGCGCCGATGTCGGCGGGATGAAGTTAAGAATGAACCTCACCTTCGAGAAATCAGGGGAGACATACACCGGTTATATGGTATCGCCCGATCAAAGTTCGGCAAAGATACCTTTCAATAAAATCACCTTTGAAGCAAACCGGCTGAGTTTGGAAATCGCCCAGATAGGATTCAAATACCAAGGCGTATGGAAAGAGGACAATACCATCGACGGTTCATTTACGCAGATGGGGGCTCAATTCCCGATCAAGTTTTCCCGCGAAGAGATAGTGGCCAACCGTCCGCAACATCCCGTTCCACCCTACCCTTACCTCACGGAAGAGATCACTTTCCGCAACGAAAAGGCAAATGTGCGGCTGGCAGGAACCATTACCCTTCCCAAGCAAGCGGGCAAGTATCCGGCAGTAGTATTAGTGACCGGCAGCGGCCCACAGAACAGGGATGAAGAGCTGATGGGACATAAGCCTTTTTGGGTGATTGCCGACTACCTGACCCGCCAGGGTATAGTCGTACTTCGCTATGACGAACGCGGCGTAGGTGCGTCGGAAGGCAAATACAATGAGTGTGGCATACCCGATTTCGCAGAAGATGCCGCCGCCGCTATAGCCTACTTAAAGAATCGCAAGGAGGTCGACAAGCAAAAGATCGGCATCATTGGGCATAGCGAAGGAGGCTCCGTGGCTACCCTGTTGGCAGCACAGCAGATCCCTGCCTTTATCGTTTCACTGGCGGGACCCGGAGAAAATGGCCGGGATCTGATGCAAAAACAGCGGGCAGCGCTTTTCAAAACATCCGGCGCTACCGATGCGTATATCAACCGCTATAATGAGACGATGACTAAGTTGGAAGACTATATCCTAACGACAGACAAGAATGCCGTGAAAAAGGAGTCGATCACGGCCATTATTGCCGGAACCGTATTGGCGGGACAGGAACAGACTATTATTGCCCAAATGACTTCCGAATCCATGCTCACCCTCTTGCGCTTCGATCCGCTTGATTATTTCAAAAAGATCACTTGCCCCGTCTTGGCATTGAATGGCGATAAAGACCTGCAGGTAATTGCCCGGCCCAACCTGGAAGGTTTCAAACAAATCACGGCGAATGGCAACAACCAAGTAACCATCAAAGAATACCCCGGCCTGAACCACCTCTTCCAACATGCCACCACCGGACTGCCGGCAGAATACAGCCAGATAGAAGAGACCATCAGCCCGGAGGTATTGAAAGATATGGGCGAATGGATCCTGAAACAATAGAAGGGAAAACAGGTTTTACCACCTAAAAGATTATGCGTAGCTTTGCAAGCTAAAAAAGTATGCATGCGTCGCCATTTTCAACTCTATAAAAGCCATTATAAGTCCCTTATTTATCTGGGAGTGCCCATTGTAATCGGGCAGGTAGGACAAATCATCCTTTCCTTTGCCGACACCTTGATGATCGGGCAGCATAGTACCGACGAACTGGGTGCTGCCTCTTTCGTAAACAGTATGTTCAACCTGGCTATTATCTTTAGCACAGGTTTCTCGTACGGGCTGACGCCTGTGGTGGGTACCCTGTTTGGCAACAAAGAGCCGGAGGCTATTGGGCGGACATTGAAGAACAGCTTGTTGGCAAACGCACTGGTGGCCTTGTTACTGACAGTCATTATGGGAGCGCTCTATTTCAATATCGAACGCCTGGGGCAGCCTGCCGAATTGATTCCGCTGATCAAGCCCTACTACCTGATCCTGCTTGTGTCGCTGTTGTTTATCCTTTTGTTCAACGCGTTCAAGCAATTTGCCGATGGGATTACCGATCCGAAGACCGCTATGTGGATCCTATTAGGGGGCAACCTATTGAATATCGTAGGCAATTATGTGTTGATTTATGGGGAATGTGGATTCCCGGAGATGGGATTGGTCGGAGCCGGTATCAGTACATTGTTCTCACGCATCGTCATGCTTATCGTCTTTGTCGTGATCTTCCTGAAAGCCAAACGTTACCGGATCTATGTGGAAGGCTTCCGAAAAGGTCCTTTCAATAAGCGCGACTTCCGTCTGTTGAATAATATGGGATGGCCTGTCGGCCTGCAAATGGGCATGGAGACCGCCTCTTTCAGTCTGAGCGCGATTATGATCGGATGGCTCGGCACGGTGGCATTGGCCAGTCACCAGATTATGCTGTCGGTCTCGCAGGTTGGTTTTATGATGTACTATGGTATGGGAGCCGCCGTAGCGGTGTTGGTGAGCAACTACCGCGGTAAAGGCGACAGCGTCAACGTCCGACGCTCGGCCTCTGCCGGATTTCATATTATTATGCTGATGGCCGTGGTGGTATCTATCCCGCTCTACCTGTTGCGCCACCAGATCGGTGCCTGGTTTACTGATAGTGAACCGGTGGCAGCCATGGTAGCCAGCCTGGTTATTCCGTTTATTATTTATCAGTTTGGTGACGGTCTGCAGATCACCTACGCCAATGCCCTGCGTGGCATTGGCGACGTAAAACCCATGATGCTGATTGCTTTTATTGCCTATTTTATTATATCTCTTCCGTTAGGCTATTTCTTTGCTTTCACCTTGGGATGGGGCGCTTTCGGTATCTGGATGGCCTTCCCGTTCGGATTGACCAGTGCCGGAATTATGCTCTATTTGCGCTTCCGTAAATTCAAATAATATCGGAGAAAGATTCTATTTACTCCAAATAGCAGTACCCATACAAACCGGAGCGGTAGTTGGACAGGAACTCTTTGCCCTCTTCTACCGTGATCTTGCCTGCTTTCACCGAAGAGGTCACCCAGGTTTCGAGTGTGCGCACCATTTTCTTGGGGTTGTATTGCACGTAGTCTAATACTTCGGCTACTGTTTCCCCGTCGATAATCTGATCGATGGTATATCCTTTTTCATCTACGCTGACATGCACCGCGTTCGTATCGCCGAACAGATTGTGCAGGTCGCCCAATATTTCCTGATAGGCACCCACCAAAAAGACTCCGATATAATAGGACTCCTTCGTCTTGAAAGGATGCACGGGCAGGTAATAAGAATAGTTCTTGGTCGATATGAAGTTGACAATCTTCCCATCCGAGTCACAGGTAACATCCTGCAAGGTCGCTGTGCGCGACGGACGTTCGTCGAGGCGATGTATCGGCATGATCGGGAATACCTGGTCGATAGCCCAGGAGTCGGGCAACGACTGGAAGAGCGAGAAGTTACAGAAATACTTATCGGGCAATATCTTCGCCAACTGCTTCAACTCCTCCGGAGCATGGCGCATCTGACTGGTCAAGGCATATACCTCGCGGGCAATCGTCCAGTAGAGGCGTTCGATCTGTCCGCGTGTACGCAGGTCGAGCATACCCAATCCGAAACGGTCCAAGCCCTCTTCACGTATCTGTTGCGCATCATGCCAGGATTCCAGGATACGCTGCTGATTCAGGTTTTGCATGATCTGATAGAGTTCATGCACCAGTTCGTGATCATCCTCCGATACCATATCCTCCGGATTCCATTCGGGCAGGGTGGTTGTTTCCAATACCTCGAAAATCAATACGGAGTGATGAGCCGTAAGCGAACGGCCTGACTCGGTAATGATATTCGGATGAGGGATATTATTCTTGTCGCTGGCATCCACCATAGTCGCAATCGAGTCGTTTACATACTCCTGAATGGTATAGTTGATGCTGCTTTCGCTATTGGACGAATGCGATCCGTCGTAGTCGACGCCCAAGCCACCGCCTATATCGACAAATTCGATATTGAAGCCCATCGTACGCAGTTGCACATAGAACTGCGAGGCTTCGCGCAATGCGTTTTTGATGCGGCGTATCTTAGTCACCTGGCTACCGATATGGAAATGGATCAGGCGCAGGCAGTCTTCCATCTTATTCTTTTCGATAAATTCGAGCGCTTCGAGCAGTTCACTCGAGTTGAGGCCGAACTTGCTGCCATCGCCTCCCGAATCTTCCCATTTGCCGCTGCCGGAGCTCGACAGCTTGATGCGTATACCGATATTCGGGCGGATATTCAGTTGCTTGGCAATCTTGGTGATCAGCTTCAATTCGTTTAGTTTCTCTACTACAAGGAAAATGCGTTTCCCCATCTTCTGAGCCAACAGCGCCAATTCAATATAGCTTTCATCTTTGTAGCCGTTGCAGATGATCAATGACTCCGAATCGGGATACATGGCAATCACCGCATGCAGTTCAGGCTTCGATCCTGCCTCCAGTCCGATATTGAATTTCTTTCCGTGGCTGATGATCTCTTCCACCACAGGACGCATCTGGTTGACCTTGATCGGATAGATGATAAAGTTCTCTGCTTCGTATTTATACTCTTCCGCAGCGATCTTGAAACATTTGGAAATCTGTTCGATCCGGTTGTCCAGAATATCCGGAAAACGGATCAGCGTAGGGGTGGAAATGTCCTTGATCTGCAGTTCGTCGATCAGCTCTTTCAAATCAACGCCGGCATAGTCCTTCTTGGGAGTAACCACTACATTTCCTTTTTCATTGATAGAAAAATAGTTAATACCCCATCCGGGGATGTTATACAATTCTTCCGAATCCTCAATGCGCCACTTTCTCATTTTCTGTTCCTTGCACTAAAATGGTTTATACTAAAAAATAAAAGGACAAAATTACGCAATAAAACAACGAGAATCGCACTATCCACACTTAAAAATGCTCAACCCAAAGGGATTTATAGGAAAGGATCTTCAGATTTGGGGGAATTGGAAGAAATGGAAAGTTGAAAATGGAGGGGAAGGGGAAGTGTTTTCAAATATTGGAAAGTTTGAAGGTGGAGAGCGCGCTGCAAGCGCGAGATTATACATAACCGTATGCAAGCGTAGCGCAGCTTACGGTATAGCGACTACCTGTCAATCAAGCGCCGCAGGTGCGAGATCTGCCATAATCCCGCCCCATGCGGGGCTTTTTATATAGAGGATTCACTACCGTAAGCTGCGCTACGCTTGCATACGGTTATGCATAATCTCACGCCTGCGGCGTGCTTCCCCGCAACCTTCCCCTCCCCTCCCATTTGAAGACCAGCAGCCTGAGGCAACTGGCTACAGAGCGGAGCAATCTACGATTGCTTGCCTTTATCGTCTTCTCCGATTTGAAGATCCCCTCCATCAGGGCAATCCTTTCAATCAAACCAATCACATCCGGAAAATCCCTAAATCTGTGTAATCTCGGTTCAAGACGATTTGTCATTTTGCTTTACGCTTCGCTAAGCGATTTACAAATTGTCAAAAACGCACGACTATTTTTCCAAAAACGTAGGGGTATTTAAAATTAGTCCCGCGAGTAACACTTTTTAACGTATCATATTGTAAAGCAAAAACCACTTTTTGCTATCAATTTGACAATTTACCTTTCGCCATTTTCAAAGGATTTCGATCAAAAAAAGCACCTGTTTTTTGTCATGCATTTGTTTAAAAAGGATAGAATGGTTACTTTTGAGTACTTATAAAAAACGACCTCATATGACACAAACGGACGCACAGGCAACACTTGCGTTGGAATATATCCGGAACACCGATACGAATCTCTTCCTAACCGGACGGGCGGGCACAGGGAAAACAACCTTTCTCCGCCGCCTGAAAGATCTTTCACCCAAGCGCATGATCGTGGTGGCTCCGACGGGGGTGGCTGCTATCAACGCCGGAGGGGTGACGATTCACTCCTTTTTCCAATTGCCGTTTGGGCCTTATATTCCGGGAAGCGCCACGAAACAGAAGGATTTCCAGCATAAATTCAACCGGGAGAAGATACGGATTATCCGCACACTCGACCTGTTGGTGATCGATGAGGTCAGCATGGTGCGTGCCGATCTGTTAGACGCGATCAGTGATGTGTTGTGTCTTTACCGAAAGACCTCCCGTCCGTTCGGAGGTGTTCAGTTACTGTTGATCGGCGACCTGCAGCAATTAGCGCCTGTAGCGAAAGACGAAGAATGGGCGCTGTTGCAACAACATTATCATTCGCCCTATTTCTTCGACAGCCAGGCTTTGGGCAAGAGCGAGTATCACAGCATAGAGCTGACCCATGTCTACCGACAGCGGGATGATGATTTTGTGGAGTTGCTAAATAAGATACGCGACAACCGCCCCGACGAAGCGACGTTGCAGCAATTGAACGCCCGTTACATTCCGCAGTTCACTCCTCCCGAGGAAGAGGATTATATCACCCTGACCACCCATAACTATCAGGCTAACCAGATCAATCAGCGCAAACTGGCGGAACTACCCTCCGAGCCCTATCGTTTTTATGCGACCCAGGAGGGCGACTATCCCGCCTATCTCTATCCGACCGATGAGGTATTGGAACTGAAAAAGGGTGCCCAGGTGATGTTTATCAAGAATGACTCTTCCCCGGAAAAGCAATACTACAACGGGAAAATCGGGCGTATCACTCAGATCAATGCCGATCATATCCTGGTGACGGATAAGGAAGGGGTACGGATCGAGGTCAACCGGGAGACCTGGCAAAACATGAAGTACACCATTAACTCGGAAAGCGGAGAGATATCCGAAGAGGTGATCGGTGCTTTCACCCAGTATCCCTTGAAAACAGCCTGGGCCATCACCATCCACAAGAGCCAGGGATTGACCTTCGAACGCGCCATTATCGACGCGGCCTCGGCCTTCTCGCACGGACAGGTGTATGTAGCATTGAGCCGTTGCCGCACATTGGAAGGCATGGTGTTGAACAGCCCTATCTCGCAACGAGCGTTGGTGAACGACGAGCGCATTGACCAATATACCACCTCGCTCGACGAACGACAGGCCAATCGCCACTATCTGCAGGAGGCACAACACGAATACTTCCTAAAACTGGTAGTCGAACTCTTTCAGTTTGAAACCATCCAGCAACGCCTTCAATACGTAACCCATCTATTGAACAACCATGCCGTCAAATTATACCCCGACCTCTGCCGCCGTTATTCGGAGCATCGGGATCAATTCCGCACGGATGTGACCGAGGTAGGACTGCGCTTTCAGCAACAGTTGCGCCGTATGATCACGACCCAGCCGGATTACCGGGAAGACCCTTCAATACAGGAGCGCATCCAAAAAGGGGCAGAATACTTCCTGCAGCAACTCGATGCCTACAATCACTCGTTTCTAAAAGCGGCCGATCCTGACATCGACAACAAAGAGGCACGGAAGCAGATCAAAAAGGCAGTGGCCACTTTGGCGGAAGAGCTGCACCTGAAACGCACGACGCTTCTTGCGAGCCGCGACGGATTCAGTACCGCGAAATACCTCTCAGCAAAAGCCAAATCCCAACTGGAAGAAGCCGCTGCCACCACATCGAAAAAGAAACGTAGCGAAACCAACTCGCGCAAAGCGGCAAAAGCCGAAGCCGAAGAGGCATTATCCGATGACATCCGCCACCCGGAACTGATGGCCACCCTCAAGCGCTGGCGTTACCAAGAAGCCACCCAGCAGGGATTGCCCGCCTACACCATATTGCAGCAAAAAGCACTGATCGGCATCGCCAACCTATTACCCTCATCCGATAGAGAATTATTACTAATCCCCGGCATCGGAAAGAAGGTCGCCGAGCGATATGGAGAGACGCTGTTGCAGATGATCCTATCCTATCGGAAAGCAAAAGGGATATAACCAAGGCTTTCAAAAACAAACGGCCTTCCCGAGTTGTTTCAATAATAGGAATACAATTTATCCGTTATGCAAAACAACAAAGAAGTGCAGCAACATCATACCAATCGTTATTTTTCCGACAAGTATGTGTATGTGGGTCATCACGACACGCCCACCACGATACGGCTGATCCAGTATCATGCCGAAGGCATGGAAAAGAAAAACGTAAGCCTGAACACTCCCTCTTTCAGGGAGTTGGCAAAGAGCGACCGTATCAATTGGTTTCAGATACAGGGCATGACGGATGCGGCGACTATCAGCCGGTTGTTGCAGGAGTTTGGTGTGCGCAACATCGACATCCGGGATATCCTGACTCCTCACCATGTGGTAAAAATCGAAGATAACGAAGATAACGTCCTGGTTGTTATGAATAGCTGTTCGATGAATCACAAGAGCCGAGTGGCATCCGAACATATCGGCATTATAATAAAGGAACGGGTAGTGATCACACTGACGGAAAGCGACGCTCCGCTGTTTAAGAATGTAGAAAACAGCCTGAAGAATAACACCTTGAATATCCGTACGCAAAAGAGCGGCCTGTTGTTGGCTTTTCTGTTGAATTCCATTCTGGTGGATATCATCGAGGTGGCGGCCAAGGTAGAGGTATTGCTGGAAAAGCTCGAAGACGGCCTGTTGGCTCCGGTGCCTACTCCTAAGAATCATATCGGACAGTATATTCAGGAATGCCGCCATGCCAATCTGATCATACGGAAGAATACCTATCCGTTGAAAGAGGATTTCCCGAAACTGATCCGCCCGAAGCAACACATGATCGATGCCGAACTGGTTGCCCTGTTCGACGATTTGTTCGACCAATTGAAATACGCAATTCAGACATCGGAAAACAATAAAGAGATTCTCTCTTCATTGATGGATCTGTATTCCTCGAACAATGATTTGAAAATGAACCGGGTGATGAAGCGCCTAACGGTGGTATCGACATTGTTTATTCCCATCACCTTCCTGGTAGGGCTGTGGGGAATGAATTTCAAGTATATGCCTGAATTGGACTGGGAGTATGGCTACCTGGTTTCTTTAGGTATTATTCTGATCACAGGCATAGGCACCTGGTTGTTTATGAAGAAAAAGAGATGGATATAAAAATAAACATAGTACCCAAGCTGTTCGCCCTCTTTGTTGGGTTCACCGTGGCATGTACGCCCCAGGTGAACGAGAGAGCGGATGAGACTGCATCTGCTGCCGACTCCCTTCTGGTAGAAGAGGAGAAGGAACCGGTATTTACCCGCGGCCGTATCGTGATCGAAAAGGAACTGGCATACGACCAGTACACCCTCGACGACACCTATCCTTACCGCGACACCACCCGTATGGTTCAATGGGAAACAATCAGAGACCGTCTCTTCTTTCTCGATTCCATTCAGCAGGAGCCTGCCGTGTGGGGAGTTGTTCAAAACTATAAGAACCTGAATGGCGAAGCGCCCCTGATCCGAAAATGGCATAGGGATGAATATAAATTGGTAGCCGATGACTGGGGCGTAGCCCGCTATCAGTCGGTACCGCTTTATGCGGTGCATGATCGCGATACGGCGGAGAGATATCTTCGGGATGGTTCCTTGGTCAAGATAATCAAACAGGACTCTACGGCATTCACACGTGTGGAAGCCGTCTGGATCGGCGGCGAATGGCTGGTGCCCAATAAATACCTGAAAGTGATTGGCGATACGGTGAGTTTTCATCACACCGTTGTGGTCGATCGGGAGAATCAAAACATTGTGACGCTCGAGAAGGTCGATTCCATATGGTACGCACGGAGTATAAACCCGGCAACCACCGGATTGCATCATCCACCGTACGGACATGCGACGCCGATCGGCATGTTTGTCATTCAGGAGAAGAAACCCAAAATGATCTACCTGAAGGATGGTTCATCGGCACTCGGTGGTTTTGCCCCGCATGCCAGCCGGTTTACCAATGGGGCCTACCTGCATGGCGTTCCGGTAAATGCGCCTCGCACATCCACCATCGAATACAGCCAGACATTAGGCACTACGCCGCGTTCGCATATGTGTGTCCGTAATGCTACCTCGCATGCCAAATTCATCTATGACTGGGCACCGACACTGGCTTCGATTGTTTTTGTGATTGAGTAAAAGCCTTTTGTCAGACTGCTAATGATTCCAAATAATACTTAACGCAAAGTGCTTCTCTTTGCCTATTTATATACATTTGTCAAAATGTACGCAAAGAGAAGATGCAAAGACTGCTACTAATTCTAATTTTATACCTATTCCCTACTATTTCGATAAGTGATTATGTAGAGCAGGATACGTCCGACCCGATCGTGCCCGGCTATGATCTTTTATACCGACAGATGCAGATGGAAGGGAAGGTCAGCCAGGAAGCATTTATGCAGGCGGTAACTGGTTTTTACAGCCTTGAAGACCGCCAGAAAGAGATCCTGACGCTGATCGATTTTTCCAAACCCTCTACGGAAGAGCGCCTGTATGTGATTGATATGCAAAAAAAGGAACTGCTTTATTCTTCGCATGTTTCCCATGGACGTAACAGCGGAGATAACTGGGCAACCTCCTTCTCCAACGAGCCGGGCTCGTATAAGAGTTCACTCGGCTTCTACCGGACAGACGGCACCTATCAGGGCAAAAACGGTTATTCGCTTTTATTGAATGGATTAGAGAAAGGTATTAACGACAAAGCCAGAGAGCGGGCGGTTGTCATGCACGGTGCCCCCTACTCCGATCCTTCGGTGATTCGTTACGCCGGAAGACTGGGACGCAGCCAGGGATGTCCGGCCTTGCCGCTGAAGATCAGCCAAACCATTATCGACACGATCAAACAGGGTTCTATCCTCTTTATCTATTCCGAAGATCCGGCTTATATTGAGAATAGCCCTGTGTTAGCAATGGCGTTTCAAGACCAGCAGCCCTCTTCTCCACACACATCATAAATTATTCACCGCGTGGAATCACGCACGATCAGCTTGGTTTTGATAATCCGGCTGGCAATCTCTTCTTTGTCTCTTTTTCCACGGATGCGATCTAACAGAAGGCGCATCGCTGTCGCACCTACCTCATAGCCATGCTGATCGACGGAAGTGAGTGTCGGTTCGCTTAACTCGCAAATCGAATTATTGGTAAAGCCACAGACAGAGATTTCTTCAGGCACACGATAACCCAACTTCTTAACCACATTCAAAATACCGATCGCCGTTTCGTCATTCACCGCAAAAAAGGCATCGGGAGGCTCCGGAAGTGCCAAAAGCTTTTCAGTAACCGACAAGGCATCATGGTAATTGTCACAGACCACAATAAAGTCCGGATTGATCGCTACGCCATTCTTAAACAGGGCATCTTCATAGCCCATGCGGCGGTTATTGGAGATAACCAACTGAGAAGGCGAGCCATAGAAGGCAATCCGCCGGCATCCGCTTTTCACCAAATAATCGACCGCCGAATAGACTCCGTTATAATCATCCACCACCACCCGATCGGTCAGAATGCCCTTGCAGATACGGTCGAAAAAAACCATCGGGATTCCATTATCGGCCAATTCCTGAAAATGATCATACGTCGAAGTTGACTTAGCCACCGACGAGAGGACACCACACACATGAGCCTCCAGCATGGCTTGCACACATTTGATCTCGCGCTCATAGTCTTCGCGACTATGACTCACCAGGATACGATACCCCTCTTTCTCCGCTTCATCTTCTATGCCCGAAAGCACGGAGGAAAAGAAATAATGTACCATCTCCGGCAGGATGACCCCAATCGTTTTATTCCGATTCGTCCGAAGGCTCGTGGCCAACGGGTTGGGTCTATAGTTATGTTTCTTGGCATAGGCCGTAACCATCTCTTTGGTTTCCCGGCTGATGTCCGGGTGATCGGACAAAGAACGGGATACGGTAGAAGGGGATATAGCTAATGCTTTTGCTATGTCTTTGATAGTAATCTGTCTTTTTTCCATGGTATTTTCTTCTGCACTTTTCAAAGATATAAAAATCATACAAGCCAACAACAATAATGCAAACGATTCCGCTAACGTTTGCATAACATAATCTTGGCTTCGCTAAACATTTTAACATTTATACTTGTTTTCTTAATATACATTTGCAATAATTACCTATTTCAGTAACTATTCAGCCACCCCCAAGATCCTACAAACCTTATTGCAGTGTTGCCAGTATTGCGTCAAATGGAGATTGATTGTTTTTCCACGCAGTATCTGTGATGGAGTGTAATGCCATAAAGGCATCTGCTCCGTCGTCGGAACGGAAAGTACCACTGATTTTCTGTTTGATCTTTAGTTTTCTGATTCCACGTTCCGAAGCGTTGTTGTCTGGTGGTATGGCCGGATTTTCAAGAAATTTAAAGATGTAATCCCGGCATTTCATTAATCCATTTTTGAGTCGTCGGAAGTCATCCTTTAAATGCTCGACACTTTGTTTGAGGATATTATCTAAGCGTGTTAGCCAAGGAGACGTGTCGATTGCTTTGTCTGGGTTTTGGTTTCGCTCGTGAATGGCTTCTCGCAACAGCGTTTGTAGTTCTACCGACCATTGCTGTTTGTCATCTAACTCATTCAAATATTGCACTTCACGCAGGATATGTGCCAGACAGATTTGATGAGAGATGAAGTCTAGCGCAAAGTAAGCCGAATGGCGATCAGTAACGGCCGTCATGTTCTTTAATGAATCACCAAACATACCTTCAAGTACGCTAGCTGAGCGTCCGCTTGCCCGAAAAACCAACGTGTGGTATACTGTTTGAGCGATCCACGACCAATCCAATCGATTATTTAGATAGCATCCCGATTCATCAAAGCCTACGACTGAGGAACGCATGATATGTTCTTTGATTAAAGCAATGGCCGGTTCGGATTTCCTCCTGGCCTCCTGTATAATGTTACTGATTGTGCCCTGGCTCATTTCTATACCAAAGATTGTCTTCAGCATGGATTGTAACCGAGCATATGGCACGCATTGAACAACATTGTAGTAGACAACAAGTGCCTGTATGTTCTTGCCGAATGTTACGGCGTTTCCTCTTTTCTTGCGGGGAGCGTATGGACGGTTATAACAACCACAGGTGCATACGCTGGCATAATGGCGGTGTTCTCTGATAATTGGTTGTATAATAGGTACATCAATCTCTTGGGTGGTATATTCCAGCGTCGGTGTGATTGTGGAAAGATCTTTCCCGCAGCAGGTGCAGTAATTGGATGTATGATCCACTATCTCATCTGTATTGGCTGACATTTCACGGGTAGAACCTTCATGGCCCTTTTGTCCGCCAACCGGTTTGTCGGATTTCTCCCGCAAAGACTTTGTGCGACGCTTTACCTCTGATTTGAAGCTCTCTTTAGACGGAGGCGTACTACTGTTATTGCTGTTTTTCGGGGGCTCTTCGTGTTTAGAAAGACGGTTTCGAAGATCCGTGTTTTCTTTCTTCAAAGAACGAATCTCACGCAATTGAGCCTCAGATTTACGATTAAGTTGACATATTTCATCATGCTGGTGATTGATTATTTCCCCCATCGATTGCATCTCTTTATTGAGATTAGCAATAGCCTGCTGTATGTCATTAATCGACTCGCTCACAGGTGTAAAGATACAAAAAACATAGAATACAAACAAGGAAAACAGGGATTATAATTTAATTATTTATTTGACAGTCAAATGGTTGAAGCTTTATGGGTGGCGTGAAATAAAAAGCCTGTACCCTCCCTATGGTATTTTTGTTTGAAGGTAGTATTAGGGGGGAGGGGGTGGCTGAATAGTTACCCTATTTCATCAAATACCAATCTTTAAATTGTCTAATGCATGAAACAAATGATGAAGTCAGAGCTGAATAAAGTATTCATAAAACAAACTAAAATAAGATTTTGTATGAACATGAAAAACGTAAAGCGATTAGCTATCTTCTCGTGTATGGCTCTTGTCTTATGGGCATGCAGCAATAATAAAACGTCGGAATCCGACCCCGAAGAAGAGCCAACTCCAACGATTGAATTTGCCAAAGGAGCAGACATTAGCTGGGTAACAGAGATGGAACAAAAGGGCATGAAGTTCTATCATAAGAACGGTGTAGAAGCCGATTGTTTCCGTCTGATGAAAGAACTGGGATTGAACGCGATCAGACTTCGGGTATGGGTTGATCCCACAGCGCATGACAACTGGTGTAACAAAGAAGACCTGTTGGTAAAAGCCAAGCGAACAAAAGAGCTGGGCATGGATCTTATGGTGAATTTCCATTACAGTGATTGGTGGGCCGATCCGGGAAAACAAAACATCCCCGCAGCATGGGCTTCCTATTCGTATGAAGAGATGAAAGCCGCAGTAGCCAATCATACGACGGAGGTATTACAATTATTAAAAGACAACCAAATCAACCCCAAATGGGTGCAGATTGGCAATGAAACAAGCAACGGTCTTTTGTGGCCAATGGGTCAAGCCGATAAAAACCCGGCGCAATATGCCGGTTTATTCGCCGCCGGATATAAGGCTGCCAAAAAGGTATTCCCGGAAACGATTGCCATGGTACACCTGGATAATGGTTTCGACGAAGAGCTCTATCGTTGGAATTTAGATATTCTGAAAAACAACGGAGCCACATGGGATATGGTCGGCATGTCGCTCTATCCTTACTGGGCCAAAGAAAGTGGCAAAGAGACCTCGGCTGATAAGGTCATAACGAACTGTATCGCTAATATTAAAAAGGTAAGCGAACGATATGACTGTGACGTAATGCTGGCAGAAACGGGCATGGAATGTGCCGATGATAATGGGAAGTTGGTAGCGGAATCGGTATTAAACGCGGGTAAAACCATGTTGACCCGTATCATCGCCGAATGCCGTGACAACACAAACGGACACTGCAAAGGGGTCTTCTATTGGGAGCCGGAATGCCGACCAAGCCAATATCGACTGGGCGCGTTCACCGAAGAGGGTTATCCAACCGCTATCATGGATGCCTTCAAATGATTCTCTCCTCTCAAGCTGTTTTTAAGGAAATAGACTTTTAATATAGGTACTCAGTATTTCTAATTAAATTTATAAATGAATGAAGCAAGTTAATCTTAGAATCTGTCAAACGATTCTGACCCTAATTGTAGGGTTATTCTTGTCCGTTGGCGCTTACGCACAGGACATTACCGTAAAAGGGCACGTAAAAGACGCCTCGGGAATGGAAGTGATAGGCGCGAATATCGTGGAAAAAGGGAATCCCACCAAGGGAACAATCACCGACTATGATGGTAACTTTACATTAACCGTTCCGAAGGGTACTACGTTAACCATTTCGTATATTGGTTATAAAGCGCAGGAGGTAGTCGTTGATGCACCGACACTGGTGGTTACGCTGCAGGATGACACCGAGGTGTTGAGCGAAGTAGTGGTAATCGGTTATGGGGTAGCCCGTAAAAACGACTTGACCGGTTCGGTCACCGCTATCAAACCGGATGAAATGAATAAAGGGCTTGTAACGACTCCTCAGGATATGTTACAGGGTAAGATCGCCGGTGTGAGTGTGATTAACGGCGGGGGTGAACCCGGTGGTGGAGCGACCATTCGTATCCGTGGGGGATCCTCGTTGAATGCATCTAATGATCCGTTGATTGTGATTGATGGATTGGCCATGGACAGCTATGGCGTACAGGGGCTTTCCAACCCGCTGGCGTTAGTCAACCCGGCTGACATCGAAACCTTCACCGTATTGAAAGATGCTTCTGCTACTGCTATCTATGGTTCGCGTGCATCCAACGGGGTTATCTTAATCACCACCAAGAAAGGACAACGCGATTCCAAACCACGCATTTCGTATAACGGAAATGTGTCGGTCAGCCAAGTGACCAAGAAGGTCGACATGCTGGATGGCAAGGAATATGTGGACTTTGTGCAAAACCTGTATGGCTATACAGACGAAGAGTTCCTGGCCAGCCCGGAATATGCCGCTTTGGGTTATTACGACGCGCAGGGAAATCATTTGTTTGCCAATACAGACTGGCAGGATGAGATCTACCGCACGGCTGTCAGCACCGACCATAACCTGACCATCTCAGGCGGTTTGAAGAATATGCCTTACCGCGTTTCTGTCGGATACACCAACCAGGACGGTATCTTGAAGACTTCCAGCTTTGAGCGTTATACCGCCAGCTTGAATCTTTCTCCCTCTTTTATCGACGACCACTTGAAGATCAACTTCAATGCGAAAGGGATGTATTCAAAAACAACCTATGCCAACACAGGTGCTATCGGGGGAGCCTCTTCCATGGATCCAACCAAACCGGTGTATGGTGGCACTGAGTTTTATGATAAGAACTTCGGTGGCTACTGGCAATGGGCAGAGCCTGTTGACCGCAAAGACCCGGAATGGGGATATCAGATCAACACCCTGGCACCTGTCAATCCGGTTTCTACGCTGAACACCACCTCCGACAAGGGTCGTTCGAAAGTGTTGATGGGTAATTTTGAAGCCGACTATAAGGTACACGGATTGGAAGATCTGCATCTGCATGTGAATGCGGGTATGGACATTGCAACGGGTAAGTCCAATAAGCATTACTCACGTTACAATGAACCCAACTACTATTTCGGTAGTACTGGATGGAACACGCAAGACACCTATAACCTCTCGTTGAATATGTATGCTCAATACATGAAAGACTTCAATGAGAATCATCACTTCGATATCATGGGAGGTTACGAATGGCAACATTTCCATAAGGAAACAGACTATTATTACCAAGGTACCTATCCTATGTCCAGCCTGGAACACCCGGGTGAGATCTACAACCCGTCTGAGAATACGCTTTACAAGACAGAAAACTACCTGGTTTCTTTCTTTGGACGTATGAACTATTCATTAATGGATCGCTATCTGTTTACCTTCACACTGCGTGACGACGGTTCTTCCCGCTTTGCCAAGAAAAACCGTTGGGGCTTGTTCCCATCGGCTGCCTTTGCATGGAAAATTAAGGAAGAGAGCTTCTTGAGAGATGTAGACGCTGTCTCTGATTTGAAACTTCGTGCCGGTTATGGTATGACTGGTCAGCAGGAAGGCATTGGCGACTATACCTATTTCGCTTCCTATACGCCCAACTCGGAAGGTGCTTATTATATGATCCTGGGCGACGGTAGTACCTATCGTCCGGACGCGTACAACAACGATTTGACCTGGGAAAAGACAACAACCTATAATATCGGTCTGGACTGGGGCTTCTTTAACAATCGTTTTACGGCTAATTTCGATTACTACTATCGCAAAACGACAGACCTGATCAATGATGTATATGTAGCTGCCGGTTCAAACTTTAAGAATAAGGTAACCAGCAATATCGGTTCGTTGCACAACCAAGGGTTTGAGTTTGCCATGACCTGGCGGGCTATCCAGCAGAGAGACTGGCGTTGGGAGATCGGATTCAACCTGACACACAACACCAATGAGATCGACGAATTGGTGAAAGGCACCGGCGACCGCTACATTATCCGCCACGGAGGTATTGCCGTAGGTGATGCCGGATCAAACGGTATCAAAGGCTGGTCGGTTGGCGAAGCGGTTTCCGCTTTCTATACCTACCAACAAGTATACGATGCGAATGGCCAACCCCTCGAAGGCGAGTTTGTAGACCGTGACGGAAATGGTATCATCAACGACAACGACCGCTATTTCTATAAGAAAGCCGACGCTGATGTGTTGATGGGATTGACCTCAAAGCTGATCTATAAGAATTGGGACTTCAACTTCTCACTACGCGCCAGCTTAGGCAATTACGCCTATAATGCTGTCGACTGTAACCGTTCCAACCTGTCTGTTTCCGGTATCTATTCCGGAAGTGCCTGGCATAATATTCCGCAAATGGCTATTGATAAGAACTGGAAGAATGTTTCCAGCATGGATGCTCTTTCTGATTACTTTATTCAGAACGCCTCTTTCCTGAAGTGCGATAATATCACGTTAGGTTATTCTTTCGACAAACTGTTCGGACAGAATATCAGTGGACGTACCTACCTGACGGCGCAGAATGTATTTACCATCTCTAAGTACAAAGGGATCGATCCGGAAATCAGTGGTGGATACGACGGTAGCATTTACCCGCGTCCTTTTGTTGGTATTTTTGGGCTTAGCCTTAATTTCTAAATCATAAAAACAAGAATAATATGAAATTCAATAGTATAAAATCATTTATTCCGGTTATGGCTCTGGTATTTACCATGGGATTCACCTCTTGCATCGGCGACTTAGATGTGAAACCTATCAATCCGCAACAGACCATGACCCTGAACCAGGAGGCTCTTTTTAATAAGATATACGCCAGCTTCTGTTTGACCGGTCAGAAAGGACCGAGCGACAACGGAGACATTGCCGACATGGACGAAGGTCGTTCCGATTTCTTCCGTATGGCATGGAACCTGAATGAGTTCACCTCAGACGAAGCACACTGGATTTGGCTGACAGATACCGGTATTAGCGAAATGCTTCACAACACCTATGGCGCGAGTGCCGCCTTCTCTATCGGGCTTTACTATCGCCTCTATTTCACCATTTCATTGTGTAACTTCTTCCTCGAACAGGTACCCGACGATGGTGGCGACAGCTCTGTGCAACGGGCGGAAGTACGCTTTATCCGTGCCCTGCAATATTACTATGTGATGGATCTGTATGGCAACGCGGCTTTCACCGAAACCGTATCTTCGGAATTGGCAGAGCGTTATACCCGTTCTCAGTTCTATGACTATATTGAAAAGGAACTGACAGAATGTGAAGCCCTCATGGCTGCACCCGGACAAAACACCTATGGTCGCGTAGACAAGGTAGCTGCCTGGAACCTCTTGTCTCGTCTCTACCTGAATGCCGAAGTATATACCGGAACGGCACAATGGCAAAAAGCCCTGGATTATGCTGGCAAGGTGATCGACAATGGTTATTATCACCTGTGTACGACAGGCACCACCAATCCGGTGACAGGCGAGAAATACTCGGCTTACCAGATGTTGTTCCTGGCCGACAATGATACCAACGGGGCACAATATGAGAATATCTTCCCGGTATTGTTCGACGGTGTAACTTCGAAGAGCTATGGAGGTATGAACTTCCTGATTCTCTCTACCTATAGCTCAACGATGGACGTAAACGTTCCTTCCGGCACCAACTGTAGCTGGGGTAAATGTACACGCGTACGCAAACAATTGCTTGATAAGTTCTACACCTCTGCTCCTCCTACAGGAAAAACGGTAGCCGAGATGACGACGGCAGCCAACGACGACCGGGCTCTGTTCTATGGTGATGGATTCTCTGCTTCGATTGATGACGAGACCGATGCCAATGCCGGCTTTGCCTGTATCAAGTTCCGTAATGTACGTTCCGACGGTCAGTCCAACCAAGTGATTGACTTCGTGAATACCGACCTGGCTCTGTTCCGTATCGCTGAAGCTTACCTGACCTACGCCGAAGCATCTACCCGCTTGAATGGCTCTAACGCGGATGCGAAAGAGAAAATCAACGCGTTGCGTAGCCGCGCCAATGCCGCTCAGAAGAATCTCTATTCACTGGAAGATATTTGTGATGAATGGTCCAGAGAATTCTGGTTTGAAGGCCGTCGCCGCATGGATCTGGTTCGTTTCGGACGTTATGCCGGCCAGGCTGCTTACAAATGGGAATGGATGGGTGGCACCTATGCCGGTGCACAGTTTGCCAATAGTAAAAGTATTTTCGGTCTTCCCGAAAACGACTTGGCAAACAACTCTAATCTGATTCAGAATCCGGGGTATTAATTTAATAAAAGAAGAAACGATGAAAAAATATGTATATGCTTCGTTACTGGCGGGTATCGTACTATTCTCTGCCTGTTCAGACGACAGAGATTCCAACCCGACAGTACAACAGCCCGACTCTTTTGAACTGAATATGCCGGCGTTGGGTGGCAACACGTACGACTTGGAGAGCACCGCTTCCATCAACCTGACATACAAACAACCCGACTACGGGTATACGGCACCTGTTACCTACTACACACAGGTCTCTCTTACCAACACATGGGATGAGGCCACCTCGGCCGATGCCGAAGACGCCACCTACGTGGAGTTGGATGGATCAATGAATGAATGTGAGTTTCCGGCAGAAGCCGTTCAGATCAATAAGGCGATCATGAAACTGGGAAACTATACGGATGAGAGCCAGTTACCCAGCGATCCGATCACCCTCTATGTGAGAATGAGAGCGACCCTCTATTCCGGTTATGAATGTTTCTCGAATGTATTGGAACTCTCTGTTCGTCCCTATTTCGTTGCCCTGATTGCTGCCGATCCTGAACTGTGGTATCTGATTGGCGGTTGCATCGGTGATGGTTCATGGGGATCGGAAATCGGTAAGGCTGTCATGCCTATGTCACCGGTGGAAGGATTCAAATACGATGAAACAACCGGACAAGGCGAATTGGTTTACACCGGCTATTTCCTGAGCTCACAAGGATTCAAGATTGTGAAAGTACCGGGAGCCTGGGACGAACAATGGGGAGGTGAAAACAATGACATCACCAAGCCGTATAAGAAAGATGCCGATGGAGAAGGTGGTGACTTCAAAGTACCTGCCGACGGATACTACCTCATCACGTTGAATACAAAGAGCAACACACTCTCTATCGTGGCTACGGATGCTCCGAAGTACTCCTATGATCACCTATTTATTTCCGGCGACTTCAACGGATGGGCTACTGACATGCAATTGACACCTGTCAATACGGTCGAAGGCGTGATCAACCACAACTGGACATTCGAACTGGATGCGACAGGTGGTGATACGACAGCGAAAATCTTGTACGACGGCTGGTCTCCCAACTGGGGCGCGGCGGAATTCCCCTTTGGCTTTGGTGTCAATGGAGGGCCGAATATTCCTGTCACTGCCGGCAACTATGTAGTGGTCTTTAATGACATTGATGGCTATTATCATTTCTTTAGTAAATAACAATAGAACAATAAAACAATATGAATAAGACATTATTATATGGTTTACTCCTTACATGTGTAACCTTTTTCGGATGTAAAGGAGAGTATGACGATTGGGCAGATCCGCAGGGATTTGAACCGGAAGAAGCCGTTGGCGTTTCTTTGTCGGCCTCCGCGGCTGCGGCCATCAATATGGCAGAGATAGACTCAGAAACAGTCTCGCTGTTTACGCCATCCGCTACGATACCCGAAGGAGCTTCTGTCGTTTCCTATAGCGTGACACTGGATGGAAAAAAGAAGCTGAACGCGGACTTAAGCGGACGTGTTTCTACGGAGGAATTAATTAGTGCCGTGACTGAACTCTATGGCAAACGCCCGGTGGAAAGAACCCTATCGGCTGTAGTGGCCGCCCAGATCAAACAGAACGAAGCTGGTCTGTATACCAAGTCATCGGCTTTCAATGTATTGGTTACCCTGGAGGCGCCTGTTATATCAACGGCTTATTACCTGGTTGGCGATATGGCCGGTTGGGATGCTACAAGTATGATAGCGTTCAACCATAGCGGCAAGGATGTGTATGAAGATCCGATCTTTACGCTCACCTTCACGACTTCGGCTGACAACCAATACTGGAAAATCATCCCGCAGGAGAATGTCGACAATGACTTCTGGGCGAATCCGGGTGTTGTCGGTACAGCGGTAGATGGCGATGCCAGCCTGGAAGGTGCTTTGGTGAATGTAGGAGCGAATGCCGGTAAGATAGAGGCAGCGGGTATGTATAAGATGACCTTGAATATGATGGATTATACCTACACGCTTCAGAAACTCGCTTTCGGAGAATTTGTTTATATCCCGGGGAATCACCAGGATTGGAATCCGGGTAACGCGCCGGCATTACGTGGTGCCTCTTTCGATGGCAAATACGAAGGCTTCTGCTACCTGAATGGCGACTTCAAGTTTACGAAAGAGCGTAACTGGGATGGTGAGTATAACTACAACGACTTTATCACCTTCAGTGAAGGCCTGGCACAAGGCGGCGGTACGAATATCAATATGGCAACAGCAGGACTCTACCAAATGGTGGCTGATGTAGCGAATGGTTCCCTAACAGCGGCAGCCGTGTCCTGGGGTATTATCGGTGACGCAACCGCCGGTGGTTGGGATGCGGATCAGGACATGACCTGGGATGCTGAAAAGAAATGCCTGACAGCCACCTTGACACTGACGGATGGTTCCATCAAATTCCGTGCGAACGATGACTGGGCTATCAACCTGGGTGGCACCACAGACAACCTGTCGCAAGATGGCAATAACCTGTCTGTTACTGCAGGCACCTATTACATCGAGCTCTATCTGGAACGTACCGATTCAGAGAATATGTATTGCACAATAACGAAGCAATAAAAAACAACGTTTAGGTTATTTATCCGGGGGCTTTTCCTCTTGAGGATTAGCCCCCTTTTTAATAAAATTCTATCATGAGAAAAAATAATCTGATTTATCTTTTTCTCCTTAGCCTACTATCCTTAAACGCTCAGGTCAGTAGCACCCCCGCCAACTTTTCCGATAAAGATATTATAGAGGTTATCTTCAACGCTGCCGAAGGATCAAAGGGGTTAATGGGACATACCGGTGATGTATATGCCCATACAGGAGTAATTACCGATAAAAGCAGTACCAACCAGGATTGGAAATATGCTCCGACCTGGGGAGATAACAGCGAGAAATATAAACTAACCTCCCTGGGTGACAACCGCTGGAAGCTATCTATCACCCCGGATGTTCGTGCCTATTATGGCGTTCCAGAAGGAGAAAAGATCCTGAAACTGGCATTTGTCTTCCGCAGCGCGGACACGAAAAAAGAGGGAAAAGGGCCGGGTAACAGCGATTTGTTCCTGAACCTGAACGAAGAGGCTTTCACCCCGGCAGCACCTGTCACGAAAGAGCGGCCTAAAGGAATCACGGACGGTATCAACTATATCGACAACCAAACCGTCACTCTATTGATCTATGCTCCCGGGAAAAAACATATTCACCTGATGGGTGACTTCAACGACTGGAAGAAAGACAATGCCTATCAGTTATATAAAGACGGTGATTACTGGTGGTACACCCTGACCGGGTTGGAGAAAGGAAAGGAATATGGTTTTCAATACCTTATTGACAACTCCTTTAAGATTGGCGACGCCTATTGCGAAAAGATTTTAGATCCGCGCTTTGATGGTGAAATAGCCGCCTCCACCTATCCAAACCTAAAACCCTATCCCAACGAAACGGAAGATATCGTCTCCGTTTTGCAACCGGGCAAACAAGCTTACAATTGGAAAACCAAAGATTTCCAAACACCGGCTAAAGAAGAACTGGTCATATACGAATTACTTATACGCGACTTCACGGAGGAAGGGACGATTGCCGCTGTGCAGGAAAAGCTGGACTATATCAAAGCGCTGGGTGTGAACGCAATCGAATTGATGCCTATCCAGGAGTTCGACAGCAACGACAGCTGGGGATATAATCCCTGCTTCTACTTTGCACCCGATAAAGCCTATGGCACACCGGATGCCTATAAAGCCTTTATCGACGAAGCGCACCGCAGAGGCATGGCTGTTATCTTAGACGTGGTGTTCAATCATGCCACCGGACAGCATCCTTTTGCACGGCTCTATTGGGAGGGAGATGCCCCGGCAGCCAATAATCCCTGGTTCAACGTGACGGCTCCCCATCCTTACAATGTATTCAACGACTTCAACCATGAACAGGCCCGCACAAAAGATTTCTTCAAACGGGTATTAAGCTATTGGCTGGAAGAATACAAGGTAGATGGTTTCCGCTTCGACCTGACCAAAGGCTTCACGCAAAAGCAATCGACGGAAGCTACCGCCAGCAACTATGATGCCTCCCGGGTTGCTATACTTAAGAATTACAACGACCACATCAAAGGAGTCAAGCAAGATGCGATTGTGATCTTCGAGCATTTCTGCGACACGCGCGAAGAATTGGAACTGGCGCAAGACGGTGCCCTGTTGTGGAACAACCTGAACAAGGCATATGCCGAAAGCAATATGGGTTGGAAAAACGCCGAAAGCAGCTTGAACCGGGGAAGCTATACCGATCGTAATTGGACCATTCCGGCCTTGATGACCTATAGCGAAAGCCATGACGAGGAACGCCTGATGTATAAGATGCAGCAGTATGGCAACTGGACCATGAAAGCCGACAAAGCCCTGCGTATGCAACGGGCTGCCCTGGGAGCCGCCTTCCTGTTCTGCACGCCGGGACCTAAAATGATCTGGCAGTTTGGAGAAATAGGCTACGATATTTCCATCGATCAGAATGGCCGGACAGGCAAGAAACCGGTCTTATGGGAATATTACGACGAACCGGAACGCAAAGAGTTGTATAACACCTACAGCGCATTGATCGACTTCCGTATGGAGAACCCCGACCTGTTTATTTCGCCAACGAAGATAACCATGCAGACCACGGGCAACGACTGGGATAATGGGCGGGCTATTCGCCTGGAAGGTAAAGACAGAGATCTTGTGCTCTTAGGAAACTTCACGGAGAAAGAGATCGAAGTAGCTCCCGGGTTTACTCAGAGCGGAAACTGGGATGTCCTGTTCTCAGAGACGCCTTACGTCGTTACCGAAGAGACCAAAAACAAAAAAGTAACGCTTCCGCCTCACTCGTTCAGGTTGTATTCCATCGACAAAAAAACATCCGGCACAATCGGCATCGATGCCGGAGAAGAGAAGCCCGATTGGCAATACGACCCCATCACCGAAGAGTTCTCCGTGCCCTCCACACATACCGTCGATGAAATTCATCTGTACACCGTCAGCGGCGCCAAGGTGGGAGAATGGAAACAAACCAACAGTTGCCTACTTCAACCATTTGCATCTGATATCTATATCCTGCAGATAAAAACGGGAGGCAAACTGTACACCCATAAATTTATCAAACCATAACGTACTATTAATTTCAACTATTTCAACTATGTTTTCAAAAAGTAAAATGGCAGGCGCAGTAGGCCTCTGCCTATGTTGTGCGACAAGCTTTGCACAAACACTCACTTCGCCCAATGGCGAGTTTGAAATGAATTTTTCTTTACAAGATAAAGGAGTTCCGACCTATTCCTTGCAATATAAAGGGAAAGAAGTAATCAAAACCAGCCGCCTCGGATTGGAACTAATTCCGGAAGCCGCCTCGCGCGAGTTTTGGGATTTCGAACCGGAAGGCAAAGTACATCCGATGGCCGATGCGCGCACCTCGCTCTACGACGGGTTCGAGGTGGCCGATGTGACCACCGCCACCTTCGACGAGAGCTGGCAACCGGTTTGGGGAGAGACCAAGGATATCCGCAACCATTACAACGAATTGGCTATCCTGTTAAATCAGCCCACTACCGAGCGTCAGCTATTGATACGCTTTCGCCTGTTCGACGATGGATTGGGCTTCCGCTATGAGTTTCCGCAGCAGAAAAACCTCGTTTATTTTGTCCTGAAAGAAGAGCGTACCCAGTTTGCCATGACCGGCGACCACAAAGCGATTTGGCTGCCCGGCGACTACGACACCCAGGAGTACGACTATACCACTTCACGGCTGTCGGAGATCCGCGGCTTGATGCAAACGGCCATTACCCCCAACTCGTCACAAACCCCTTTCTCGCAAACGGGTGTACAAACCGCTTTGATGATGAAATCGGCTGAAGGCATCTATATCAACCTGCACGAAGCAGCCTTGATCAATTACTCCTGCATGCACCTGGATCTGGATGATACAAACTTCATCTTTGAAT
The DNA here is from genome assembly GCF_029892605.1 of Parabacteroides sp. PM6-13. Taxonomy (GTDB): domain Bacteria; phylum Bacteroidota; class Bacteroidia; order Bacteroidales; family Tannerellaceae; genus QVMG01. Next base: position 155,658 of record NZ_JARXWF010000003.1, on the reverse strand, counting down.
CCCACCTGACACCCGATGCCAAGGGGAATAAAGGCTACCTGCAAGCACCATGCGTTTCCCCATGGCGTACCATCATCGTCAGCGACGACGCGCGCGATATCCTGGCATCTAACATGACACTCAACCTGAATGAGCCCTGTAAGATTGAGGACACCTCATGGATCAAACCGGTTAAATATGTAGGTGTATGGTGGGAAATGATCACAGGAAAGAGCTCCTGGGCATACACCGACGACCTGCCCAGCGTGCAACTGGGCGTGACCGACTACACCCAGGTGAAGCCAAATGGCATCCACGGTGCCACGACAGCCCATGTGAAAGAATACATTGATTTTGCTGCGGAACACGGCATGGACGCAGTCCTTGTCGAGGGCTGGAACGTTGGTTGGGAAGACTGGTTCGGTAACTCCAAAGATTATGTGTTCGATTTTGTAACTCCTTATCCCGATTTCAACGTAATAGAAATCCGCGATTACGCGAAAAGTAAAGGCGTTAAGATGATGATGCACCACGAGACATCCTCTTCCGTACGCAATTACGAACGCCATATGGACAAGGCCTATCAGTTTATGGTCGACAATGGATACACTTCGCTTAAGAGTGGCTATGTGGGTGATATGATCCCGCGCGGTGAGCACCATTACGGTCAGTGGATGAACAACCATTACCTCTATGCTGTTCAGAAAGCGGCCGAATACAAAATCATGGTAAACGCCCATGAAGCCGTACGTCCAACAGGTATTTGCCGCACATGGCCCAACCTGATCGGCAACGAATCCGCACGCGGAACGGAATACCAGGCGTTCGGTGGTAGCAATGCCAACCACGTAACCATCCTCCCTTTCACCCGTCTACTCGGCGGTCCGATGGACTATACACCCGGTATCTTTGAGATGGATATCGAGAAGATCAATCCGAACAACACCTCGCACGTGAACTCAACCCTTGCCAACCAGTTGGCTCTCTATGTGACCATGTACAGTCCATTGCAAATGGCCGCCGACCTGATTGAGCATTACCGGCAGTTCCCCGATGCTTTCCAGTTTATCAAAGATGTAGCCCTCGATTGGGACGACAGCCGTTACCTCGAAGCCGAGCCGGGCGAATACATCACAGTTGCCCGCAAAGCCAAAGGCACTAACAATTGGTTTGTGGGGCATGTAACCGGACAGGAGGGACATCGCTCCAACATCAAATTCGACTTCCTGGAGGCCGGCAAGACCTATATCGCGACCATCTACGCCGACGCGAAGGAGGCGCATTATAAAACCAATCCGCAGGCATACACCATCCGCCGGGTCGTTGTCACCAACAAATCGAAACTGACACAACTGTCGGCACCGGGTGGCGGCTATGCCATCAGCATCATCGAAGCCGACAAGGCGCAAACCAAAGGATTGAAAAAGCTATAAACCCAAGAAAGTAAAACACTTTCAAACGGAATATTTAAAGTTGGGGAGCCATGCTCTCCAACTTTTTTTTATCCGGAGATCAGACCAATTCGAAAAAAACAAAACCTTACCGAACATCTGATACAAAAATTTGTTATTAAAAAAGACCTACTATACAGAGATGACTTCTGTATATATACAACCGTTTTTAGGCGACAGCCCGACCCTGGAGTCGGCCAAATATGTTCCGCCTGTTTTTAGAATTAGCGAAAAGCAACAAAAAGAAAAAGAAGATGAGTACGAGAGAATTATTGATGGAAGCCATGAGGCTCAACAACACGAGTGAAGTGTTCGTTCTTCAGAACGTTCCTTTGCTTACAACAGAATATAAATCTATGCTTGAAGCATTTAAAGAAAATCTAACACGTTCCTCTACCAACTGGTACGAGGTTGATAATGTGACAGATGTCAAGCCTTTGATTCGTGTTTTGTACCCTGAATCAAGCGTAATTGGCTCAGCCACATCTGATGTGAGAGGAAACAAAGACCTGAATCACATGTACAATCCATGTGAACTGGAAGAGGTTGATGTTGCGGTCATCCGTGCGGAATTCGGCGTTGCGGAGACTGGTATGCTCTGGGTATCGCAACAGGATATGCCGATCCATGCGTTAGATCATCTGTCTCGTCATTTGGTGATATTATTACATCCCGACCGATTGGTGAAAGATATGCGCGAAGCCTACGAAGAGGTCTACGCGGGAGATATCAACTTCGGCAGCTTTATTTCAGGACCTTTCCCCGGCGGCAGAACAAAGGGCAAACAACGCAAACAACACGGACCGGAATCGGTTACCGTATGTTTCATCTAACGAGTCAAGTATCGTTCTGTTAGTCCTTCAAAAGCATCGATCCGCCGGTCGCGGAAGAACGGCCACCAACGACGCACCTGTTCACTGCGCATTTTGTCGATCTCCACAATGCGGTATTCTTCCTTTTCCTGTGAAAACACCGTCAGTAACTCGCCCTGAGGACCTGCCACAAAACTATTACCCCAAAACTGAATGCCGCGGGTCTGTCCGGAAGGATCCTCCTCATGCCCTACCCGGTTCACAGTGACTACCGGCAATCCATTGGCCACCGCGTGACCACGCTGCACGGTTACCCAGGCATCGAGCTGACGCATCTTCTCTTCCGGAGCGTCGGTACTCTCCCACCCGATGGCTGTCGGGTAAATCAACAGTTCGGCACCCCGCATAGCCATCAAGCGCGCAGCTTCCGGATACCACTGATCCCAACACACCAAGACGCCGAGTCGGCCGACAGAGGTATCGATAGGTTCAAAGCCCAGGTCGCCGGGTGTAAAGTAGAACTTCTCATAATAAGCCGGATCATCGGGGATATGCATCTTACGGTATTTCCCGGCGATCGTTCCATCTTTTTCCATCACCACAGCCGTGTTGTGATACAAACCGGGCGCACGGCGCTCGAACAACGACAACACAATCACCACCCCCAGCTCACGAGCTAATGCCCCATAAGATTCCGTGGAGGGTCCCGGTATCGGTTCCGCCTGATCAAACAAGTCAGGATCTTCTACCTGACAGAAATAAAGCCCATTATGCAATTCCTGCAAAACAATAAGTTCTGCTCCTTCGGCAGCACATGCCCGGATGCGTTCTTGTAACCTGTCTATATTGGCGCGGATATCACCGCTGTTCGCTTGTTGAATAATTCCTACTTTCATACGGCAATTTAGATAAAACCTTGCGGATACTGCATCGTCACACAATGCAGGGATCCGTGTTGTTTGATTAATGGTAAACAATTGATTCCGATCACTTCCCGATCAGGGAAAGCCGCTTGCAAGGCCTTCTTAGCCACCTCGTCGCGAGGGGAATCATAGAAAGGAAGCAGGACAGCATCGTTGATAATCAAAAAATTGGCATAGGTAGCCGGAAGGCGCTCTCCCTCCCACTCGACCTTGTCGGCCATCGGCAGGGCAATCAACCGGTAAGGCGTTCCATCGGTCCGGGTAAAGCCTTTCAGTTCCTCTTCCATCTGCTTCAACTCGTCGTAATGCTCGTCGGCCTCATCTTCACAGCGCACATAGGCTATCGTATCTTCACTGCAGAAACGCGCCAAGGTATCCACATGGCTATCGGTATCATCTCCGGCGAGGTATCCGTGACTCAGCCACAAAACACGCTCCACCCCAAAGAGATCTTTCAGGTGATATTCCAATTGTTCGGGATTCAGATACTCATTGCGGTTCAAGGAAAACAAACACTCTTCGGTGGTAAGCAGCGTCCCCTGCCCATCCGATTCAATACTTCCCCCTTCCAATACGAATGGTTGCATATTGACATAGGCCACCTCTTCCCGGAAAGTCTCCGACAGAAACAGCTGACGGGTGATCTGATTATCTTTATCGGCCGGAAACTTCATGCCCCAACCGTTGAATACAAAGTCATAAACCGAAGGAACTCCGCCATCGAACACAGAGATGCCCCCATGGTCGCGTGCCCAAGTATCGTTCGATTCTATTTCACGAACGATCAGGCGTGAGTCGTCGATATCGCCTAACTGGTTGCGCAGGAGCTGTTCGTCCCGGCAAACAACCACTAATTTTTCACGTTTGAGTATCTCATGGGCTATCGCCACGAAGCAGGGAATGACCTCATCCAGGATAGGTGCCCAATCGGTATCTTCATGCGGCCAGGTCAGTTGCACAGCACTTTGCGGATACCACTCCGCGGGAAACAGGATGGATTCTTTTAACATCAGCTTTGTTCTTTTACGTTTTCAGACGTAAAAGTAGTTATTTCCGCTTAAGAATTAAAATCCTTCAATTGGATCTGCAATTCTTTACGCGCAAAGAAAATGCGACTCTTGATCGTTCCCAGAGGCATATCCAGCCGATCGGCTATCTCGTGGTATTTGTAACCTCCCAGGTAGAGCTGGAAAGGCACCCGCAAATCATCACTCAGGTTCTCTACAACTTGATTGATCTCACTCAGCTGATACGAGCCTTCCGGTGAGTCAAGCGGTGATTCACTCAAGACATGCAGATTATACAGATCGGCATGCGCATCGATCACCGTTTGTTTGCGCACCACCTTGTGGTAATTGTTGATAAAGATATTACGCATCACGGTCAACACCCAGCCTTTGAGGTTGTAATTGTCGGTAAATTTATCCTGACTATCCAGGACTTTCAGCGTGGTATCTTGTAACAGATCTTCAGCATCTTCTCTATCTGCGGTTAAGGACAAGGCAAAATTGTACATATTGCGTTGTAAGCCGATAATTTCTTGTTGGAATTCTTTTGTATTCATAAGTTTTACCTTTTGCTTTTCTTTATGTCACAAAGATAAGGTGGCTTTATGCGCTTGTCAAACAGATATTTTTTATATACTTATATAGGAAATCTATCAGCCCCCTCCCGATAGTTGTTGGCCGAGCATGGTCGGCCAAATGGCTGAGCGAGGTAAACCAATTGGCTGAGCATGGTCAGCCAATTGGTCGACCATGCTCAGCCAACAACTTCTCCCAGTGAAAAAACAGGGATTCCATGAAATAGAAAGGGAATATCGATGGATTTTGAAGATTTTAACAGATCAATATCGCTGCCCCGTGGAAATAATCCTATTTTTGTGGTTATTCTCAAAAAAATCTAAGTATTATGCAAAACAGACGTGATTTTCTAAAGCAAGCCTCCTTATTGCTTGCCGGAGGTATAGTGGCTCCAAAGCTCTTATCATCGTGTGCCGCCGGTACTCCCGGGAAACACATGGGGCTGCAATTGTACTCCTTGCGCGAAATGGTTAAGGATGCTGGTATCCAACCGGTCATCGAAGCCGTAGCCAAGATGGGTTACACACATGTGGAAACCGCCAACTATAGCGATGGCAAAGTCTATGGCTTAGCTCCTGCCGAATTCAAAAAGCTATGCGATGATAATGGTCTGAAATGCACCAGCGCCCACCTGGGACAGTCGTTCAGTAAAGAGAAAGAGGCAGAAGTCATGGCCTGGTGGGACAAAGCGATCGAAACATACGACCAGATCGGTGTGAAATATATGGTACAGCCCTCTATGCCGGTGAACAATGAAACGACGTTGGACGATATAAAAATGTATTGCGACTATTTCAGCGCGGTAGGTTATAAAACGGCTGCGGCAAGCATTGCCTTTGGTTATCATAACCATTCATTTGAATTCAGAAAGATTGACGATCAGTTGATCTATGACTATATGCTGAACAACGTAAGCAAAAACCATTGCTTCTTCCAATTGGATGTTTACTGGTGTCAACAAGGTGGATACGATCCGGTGGAATACCTGAAAAAACATGCCGACCAGTTCAAGAATATCCATATCAAAGACGCCAAAGAGATTGGCGCCAGTGGTCAGATGAACTTCGAGGCAATATTCAACCAGATGAAGGCTAACAACGTCAAAGACTGGTATGTGGAAGTGGAACAGTACACCAACAACAACCCGGTGGAAAGCGTACAGCAAAGCTATGATTTCCTGAAAGAGGCCAAGTACGTTTACTAATACAACTAACATAAAAAGAAACGTCCTTACGACACGAAGTCATAAGGACGTTTCTTTTTATATAAACTTCTCCTTAGTAATTACTATAAAGATACCGCTTAATGCTCTTCTTGGGTGTCTTCTCAAACTCGGTCGGATAGAGCTGGATGGCCGACACCGATTCGTAAGGCGCCAGCAGTTTATTCAACTCCTCTTTATTGCGATTCATAATAACCCCCAGGTCGTCATGCGAGAGTCCCGTTTGGTCGACCGCTTCATAATCAGGATAAACCAATCCGACCAGCTTGCCGTTTTTCTCCACCACGACACTCTCCATTACAAAAGGCAGGTTATTGAGTTTCGATTCGATCTCTTCCGGATAGATATTCTGCCCGCTGGCTCCGAGTATCATAGTCTTACTACGGCCTCTGATATAAATGCGGTTGCCTTTATCGATCGTGCCCAGGTCACCTGTCTTCAACCAACCGTCTTTGGTGAATACGTTGTTGGTCGCTTCATCGTTTTTATAATAACCCGACATCACGTTTTCGCCTTTCACCTGGATCTCGCCAACCTTTTCGTATGGGTCGTCCGAATCGATACGCACCTGCATAATGCCTTTCAACACCTGCCCGCAGGATCCGGGGACAAATTCTTTGTTATTGTCGTAACTGATCAGCGGGCCACATTCGGTCATGCCATAGCCAATCGTAAAGGGGAATTTGATTTTGTAAAGAAAATCGGTCACCTCCTGATTCATGGCTGCCCCACCAACAATCACTTCGCGGAAACGTCCACCCATCGCATCTATCAGGCTCTTGCGGATCTGCGCATAAATGCGGGTATCCAACAACGGGATATTCAATGCCAGCTTCAAGGTGCGCTTATTCAGTTGGGGAAGGATCATTTTCTTGTAGATCTTTTCCAGGATAAGCGGCACGGTAATGATCAGATTCGGTTTGATCTCATCAAAAGCTTTCAACAGAATCTTGGGCGAAGGCACTTTGCCAAGTATATAGACATGGGCGCCAACGGCCAGCGGCACTAAGAAATTGAACGCACAGCTATAGGCATGAGCCAACGGAAGGAAACAGATCATCCGCTCGCTACGGAAGATAACATCCAATGTTTTGGCATAGGTCACGTTTCCCGCCAGGTTATTGCCTGTCAGCATCACGCCTTTACTGAATCCGGTAGTGCCGGAGGTGTAATTGAGCAACACCACCTTATCGTTCTCCAATTCGGCATATTTGATGTTCTCACGGGTGAATCCTTTCGGATAATAGACACGCATTTTATCGTCCAAAGCGAGCATCAATTTCTGGATCTGTTCGCCATCGCGCTGATGCAAACAACGGTAGTCGGAAAGCGAAAAGACAGCTCGCAGGTTGTCGATCTTATCCTCTTCCAGCGAATCCCAAATGCGATCGCTCACAAACAGGAAGGTCGACTCGGAATGGTTGATAATATGATGGATATCATTCGCACTGAAATCCTGCAGGATGGGAACGATAATGGCACCATAGGTAACGGCAGCCATATACACAATGCACCAACGGGAGCAGTCTTTTCCGACCAACGCAATCTTATCTCCCCGCCTGATCTGGCACTCCTGAAAGATAATATGCATACGGGCAATATCCTTTGCCATATCACCATAGGTGAATGTTTTGTTCTTGCTGTAGTCCGTTAAGGCTGGTAAGTCCCAATTTTCTTTGAAGCTCTCTTCATAGAGCTTAATAAAGTTTTCTTGTATCATAGCACAAATATGATAAATTTGTGCAAAAGTAGAGACAAAAGGGCAGATATACAACTAAAAAGGGGAGGAATAAATATCCTTTTGCGTAACTTTGCCGGGAAATTTGCATGTGATGATAGATAAGACAATATTCGAATATAAGACAGCCGCTTACTACACTTTAGGCTGTAAACTCAATTTTGCCGAAACATCCACCATAGGAAAAACGCTGGCTGAAAACGGCATTCGCAAGGCTCGTCCGGGAGAAAAGGCAGACATCTGTGTGATCAATACCTGCTCCGTAACTGAACTGGCCGATAAGAAATGCCGCCAGGCTATCCGCCGGATCGGCAAACAACATCCGGGTGCCTTTATGGTGGTGACCGGTTGTTACGCCCAACTCAAACCGGAAGAGGTTTCGCACATCGAGGGCGTCGACCTGGTACTGGGCACAGAGCAAAAGCTCGACATCCTGAAATATATCCAAAACAGAGATGAAGAGGCTACGCCCATCGTTTCTACCCAATCAAAAGAGATACGCACCTTCTCACCCTCCTGCTCGGCGGACGACCGCACACGTCATTTCCTGAAAGTGCAGGATGGATGCGATTATTTCTGCTCGTACTGTACCATTCCGTTTGCCCGGGGTCGCAGTCGCAACGGCTCGATCGAAAGCCTGGTCAAACAGGCGGAAAAGGTGGCCCGAAGCGGTGGCAAAGAGATCGTGCTCAGCGGAGTGAATATTGGCGACTTCGGCAAAACAACCAGCGAAAGCTTTATCGATCTGTTGCGCGCCCTCGACCGGGTGGAAGGAATCGAACGCTACCGCATCTCCTCGATCGAACCAAACCTGATTACGGATGAAGCCATTGATTTTGTAGCAGCAAGTCGTCGTTTCGCGCCTCACTTCCATATTCCATTGCAAAGCGGAAGCGACGAGGTATTGCGCCTGATGCGTCGCCGCTACGATACGGCACTTTTTCGGCATAAAATAGAAAAGATTAAATCGGTTATCCCCCACGCTTTTATCGGGGTGGATGTGATTGTAGGCACACGGGGTGAGACGGATGAGCTCTTTGAAGAGACACGTCTTTTCCTCGAAGAGCTGCCGGTCAGCCAGCTTCACGTATTCAGTTACTCCGAACGGGCTGGCACACAGGCATTGAAAATAGAGTATGTAGTCGATCCGCAAACCAAGCATCGTCGCAGTCAGACGCTGCTCGATATCTCAGACCGCAAATGGCACGCGTTCTATGAGCAACACATCGGCCAACCGGCGAAGGTTTTGTTCGAGCATACCCGCAAGAACAATCGGATGTATGGCTTCACAGAAAACTACATCAAGGTAGAAACGGAATATAAGAAAGAGTGGGTCAATCAGGTTCAACCGATTCTGTTAGCCGGTTGGAATGACGAGAGGAATGCCCTGTTGATTAAAGAAGCATAACACGTATGGGAACGAAGATACAATATGCCCTGTTATACACCTGGGTAAAGCTGCATGCTTTGCTGCCGATGCCCCTATTATATATCTGTTCGGATATATTCTATTTCCTGGCTTACCGGGTGGTCGGATACCGCAAAAAGGTGGTTCGCCGGAATATGGCCCATGCTTTTCCGGAAAAAAGTAAAAGCGAATTGCGTCAACTCGAGAAGGAGTTCTACCACCATTTCTGTGACTATATTGTCGAGACCATGAAGCTGGCGCATATCTCTTCCGAGGAATTATTGCGTCATGCCTATATGCGCAACCCGGAACTGGTCGACCAACTGGTCGAAGAAGGTCATACCTGCGTCATTTTTGTGATGGGACATTACGGCAATTGGGAATGGTTTTCGGGCATCTCCACACAGTTCGAGAAAGCCCGGGCGTACAACATCTACCGCCCGCTCACAAATAAAGCGTTCGACAAATTACTGATCGACCTGCGCACCCGCTTCGAGGCCAGAGGCATCAAGAAGAATGATACGATCCGCGAGATGATCCGCCTGAAACAGGAAAAGACCCCTTCGGTGGTGGTTTTCCTGGCAGACCAGACACCCAGTAAAACGAATATCCATTACTGGACCACCTTCCTCAACCAGGATACACCGATGTTTACCGGCGCGGAGCGCATTGCCCGCAAACTGGATCTGCCGGTGGTCTTTGTGGATGTAAAGAAGATAAAGAGAGGTTATTATACCGTCGACCTGGATCTGTTGACCAAAACACCGAAAGAGACGCCGGAGTTCTGGATAACAGAGACCTATGCCCGCAAACTGGAGCAAAGCATTCTCCGCCATCCCGCCTATTGGCTTTGGACGCATAAGCGTTGGAAATATAAACGTAGTGATTTCGAACAAAAATGAAGAAAGTATCCATTGTTATCCTGAACTGGAACGGGAGCGATCTGATGAAGCGCTTCCTCCCGTCTGTCGTGGCGCATAGCCCGGAAGAGATAGCGGAAATTGTCGTGGCTGACAATGGTTCCACCGACGATTCGCTCGCGATGTTGGCAAAAGAGTTTCCCGGAGTGCGTGTCATTGAGCTAAAAGAGAACTACGGATTCGCCGAAGGATACAACCGCGCCCTGAAGGAGATCACAACGCCCTATACGGTATTACTAAACAGCGACGTGGAGGTCACACCCCATTGGTTGGAAGCGCCCTTGAAAGCATTGGATGCAGAGCAGGAGATCGCCGCCGTACAGCCTAAAATACTGGCGGAGAAAGAACGGGACTGTTTTGAATACGCCGGCGCTTCCGGAGGTTTTATCGACCGATACGGATATCCTTTTTGCCGGGGCCGGATGTTTCATGTAGTAGAAAAAGACGAAGGACAATACGATACACCTTGTGATATTTTATGGGGAAGCGGCGCAGCTCTCTTTATCCGCACGGATGTATACCGGAAAGAGGGTGGATTGGATGCCGGTTTCTTTGCCCATCAGGAAGAGATCGACCTCTGCTGGCGCCTGCGCACAAGGGGTTACCGCCTGGTCTGCCTGCCCGATTCGGTGGTCTATCATGTCGGAGGAGCCACACTCAACCAGGCGAACCCGCGTAAGACCTTTCTTAATTTCCGCAACAACCTCCTAATGCTCTACAAAAACCTACCGGAAGAACGACTGCGCACCACCATGCGTCTCCGCTTCTGGCTCGATTACCTGGCGGCTATTCAGTTCCTGTTGACAGGACAGTTCGCCAATGTCCGGGCAGTCTATCGGGCACGCAAAGCGTTTCGTAAGCTACGCGCCGATTACCTGCCGCTACGTCAGGAAAACCTGCAGAAAGCTACCGTTCCTTTTCCGCCGGAGATACTTTCCAAAAGCCTGTTGGCCTCTTTCTACCTGAAAGGGAAAAAGAGATACGAGGAAATCGATTTCTTATAACTATCTTTACACATATAAACCTAATTACAATCTTACCGCCATGAACATTCAACAGTTAGAATACATATTGGCCGTCGACCAATATCGTCACTTTGCCAAAGCAGCCGAACACTGCCATGTGACCCAACCGACATTGAGCATGATGATTCAAAAACTGGAAGATGAACTAAACACCAAAATATTCGACCGCAGCCTGCAACCCGTATGCCCTACCCCCATTGGGAGGAAGATCATTGCCCAGGCGAAATCGGTTCTTTTTGAAACACAACGAATCAAAGAAATTGTGCACGAAGAGGAGCAATCGCTGAAAGGGGTGTTCCGGCTCGCCGTATTGCCCACCATTGCTCCCTACCTGTTACCTCGCTTTTTTCAACAATTGACAGACAAACACAGCGATCTGGATATCCGCGTATTGGAAATGAAAACAGCCGAAACGCTTCACGCGCTTCATAAAGGCGACATTGACGCGGCCATTATCGCCAACCAACCGACAGAAGATTACCTACAAGGCACCTTGCTCTTCTACGAACAATTCTATGGATATGTGGCTCCCCAAGAGTCGATTTTCAAAAAAGAGATGATCAAAACCGCTGATATAAGCGATGAAAATCTGTGGTTGTTAGACGAAGGCCATTGCTTCCGCGACCAGCTGATGCGTTTTTGCCAGATGGAAAAGGTCAAGGTACGTCAGGCAGCCTATCAGTTGGGGAGCCTGGAAACGTTCATGCGCATGGTTGAAAGCAACAACGGCATCACCTTTATCCCGGAACTGGCCACACTGCAACTAAGCGACGAACAGAAAAAACTGGTACGTCCCTTTGCCATTCCGCGTCCCTGCCGGGAAATCGTTTTTGTGCATCGGAAAGACTTCATCCGCCATACCATTGGGAACCTGCTTATCAACTGTGTAAAATCGAATGTCCCCAAAGAGACACTCACCCTGCAACCGGGTCATAAGGTGGTATGAAACAAACGTCAACCGACGCTTATCAACATAGAGAAAGTTTATTTTATCGGAAAAGATCATGAAAAGATTGCTCACTTTTTTTACCGTTCTCCTTATGACCTCCGTCGCCTCCCTTGCCGGACAAGAGGCGGCTATCGACAGCTTGGTAGCATTAGGTATTGAATACCATGACGCTGGAGAATACCGTAAAGCGATTCGATTGTATGAGGAAGCGCTCAAGATCGATTCCGAGTCGGAGATTGTCCATTATGAAATCGCGATCTCACTGGTGGAGAGCGAGGACTATTATGCGGCCATTGAACATTGTGACAAGCTGATCGAACGCGATGATAAATTTGCCCTGTTGGCCTACAACACCAAAGGATCCTGCCTGAACTACTTAGGCAAAACAGACGAAGCCATCGACAACTACCTGGAGGGCATCAGCAAATCCGATGAGTTTTATCTTCTCTTCTATAACCTGGGACTTGCTTATCACACCAAAGGTGACTTCTCTCAAGCAGAAGAGGCCTTTATCCGGACAATCGAACTAAACCCGCAGTATGGCAAAGCGCACCTAAACCTGGCACGCACCATGACACAACAAAACCGGCGCGTGGAGAGCCTGCTTGCACTCTATTATTATTTGCTTGTCGAACCCTTTTCGGAAGACACGGAATGGGCTTATAATAATCTTATCTTTCTGTTGAATCTAAACACCTTCCCTGAAGGTGTGGAAGAGGTGAACGACGATTCCCTCACGGAGCTGGAGGTGGCCGATGTGATCCTTTCCCGCCTGGCCATCCTAAATGAGCGGGAGGTAGCTGACGGCAAAACCGATGTAGACAGGCTGATCCGCTCGACCAATGCCTTCTTTGCCTCTTTAGGCGAGATCATGAAAAAGAATAAGCCGGAAGGTTTCTGGTGGAATTTCTATGTGCCTTTCTATGCGCATATCTCTTCGTGGGACTATGTCAAAGTCTACTGCCACTATATAAGTCGCCATTTCTTTCCCGACTCCACAGACTGGTTGAATCAGAACAGTGCGAAGGTGAAATCATTCAGCGATTGGTTGAAAGGCTTATGATAAACGACAAGGAGGCAATCCGTCAGGCGGTTTATGAGATTGTACGTACCATCCCATTCGGGCGTGCCACAAGCTACGGAGCGATAGCCAAAGCGATCGGTCACCCCAACCTGTCACGCCTGGTGGGCAAGATTATGTCCACGTGTGAATCGGCCACCAACAACATGCCTGCTCACCGCGTAGTCAACAGCCAAGGCATACTATCCGGTCGCGAAGCTTTCGGATCCGACCAGGAGATGCAACGGCTTCTTGAAGCGGAAGGGATCACCGTGGTCAACAACCACCGCATACAATCCTGGAAAACCGTGTTTTGGAACCCGTTAGAAGAGATCAATCTCTGAATCATTATCTTTTTCCCAGCAACCGACGCGTGTGTCTGATCCACTTGGCAGGGATCGGTTTTCGGATATCCGCATCCCATTTTTTCTGATGCTTCTCCAGGCTGACCACAGCCATTTCATAGCCTTTTTGGTAGATCTCTTCCGCATGCTTCAGGTCGAAAAGGGAATATTGAGACACCTCATCGGAGGCAATCAGGTAGTCACATAGCTTTATCTCCTCCACCGTGTTGGCTCCCACCATGTAATTCATCGTACGTTCAATAATATACTTCAGCGATTTATCGTATTTCATCGTAATAACCGGACTGATATCGATAGCAACCACTCGCCAACATGCTTGGCGGATCACCGACACCGGGAGATTGAGAAACACCCCACCATCAACGTAATGTCTGCCATCGATTTCCATCGGCGTAAAAACAATAGGTACAGAACAGGAAGCCACCACCGCCGGGATAAGCTCACCGGAATCGAATATATGCGGTTTCCCCCGCTCGATATCCGAAGCAACAACACGCAAGGGTATTTTTAAGTCTTCGAACCGCTTGGCTCGCAGCTTCTTTTTCAACAGAGTTTGTATGCCGGTTGTTTTGAATAGTCCCTCCTGTGGCAGGGTGGTTGCGATAATATCGGTAAACTTTACCGCTTTGAAAATGGCAAACACCTCTTCCGGTGTGTAGCCATCGGCAAGAAAGGCTCCGGCCAATGAACCCGCACTGGTTCCGGAAAAGATCTCCGGCTGTATACCCTTCTCATACAACGCCTGCATGGCACCCAAATGGGCAAATCCACGTGCTCCGCCCCCACTCAGGGCAACGCCCCACTTGTATTGTATTGAATGCTGCTTTCTATCCATCATACTACCTATAATTAATGCTTGCTAAGCTACACATTTTTAGCTCATCACGCAAATAGAGGCAGGGCTATTTTGATGGCTATTTTGAGACAATCGTTATCAAAAATGAGACAATTGTTTCCTTTTACAGTCCTAATTATAGGTTTATTTGCATGGCTCAAGTCGAATTTGAGCTTTCAACAATAAAAATAATCGTATGGGAAAAACATGTTCGTTTTATCTATTGGGGCTCTTCCTCTTCTTTTTCAGCGCCAAAGGAATGGGTAACCCTATTGAATCACAAGCCATTCAAGCAGCCAACGACCAACAGCAAGAGATCGTGGCTATCGCAAAAAAGGTAGCCGATTGGCAAATAGAACACTTCTCCGAAAACTACCACGGCAAAAACGCACCGAAAGGCTGGATAGCCGGAGCGCTCTATCTCGGGATGTTCGACTGGGCCGAATTGAGTGGCGAAACGACCTATTTCGATTGGCTAAAAAAGGTATTCAATCGCCAATACTGGCAGGTAGCCGACCGGATGTATCATGCGGACGATATCTGTGTGTCGCAAACCTATATCGATATGTTTCATAAGTTTGGGGAAGAAAAAATGATTATCCCAACCATCGCACGGATCGACTGGGTCATAGACCATCCCTCCCTGGGGAGCCTGTTTATTGATTATAATAAACCGTCGACCTACGAGCGTTGGTCGTGGTGCGACGCCCTGTTTATGGCGCCTCCGGTGTATAGCCGCCTGTATGCTTTTACGGGCGACGACAAATATATGGCTTTCGCTGACAAAGAGTATAAGGCAACCTACTTCCAGCTCTTCGACGAGGAAGAGGGCCTCTTCTTTCGGGATAGCCGCTATTTCGATCAGCAAGAGGCGAATGGGCGGAAAGTATTCTGGGGACGAGGCAATGGTTGGGTGATCGGAGGATTAGCCGAGATATTGAAAACACTGCCTGCTTCTGACAAGACTTACCGTCCTTTCTACGAAGAGCTGTTTGTAAAACTGGCCACCCGCCTGGCCGAACTGCAATGTCCCGACGGATACTGGCATGCCAGCCTATTGGATCCGGAGAGTTACCCTTCGCCTGAGACAAGCGCCACTGGATTCATCGTTTACGGACTGGCTTACGGCATCAACCAAGGCTATCTTCCTGCCGAACGCTTCTTACCGGTGGTTAAAAAAGGATGGAAGGCCTTGACTGCCGCTGTCGAGTCCGACGGCAAACTGGGCTGGGTACAGCCGGTAGGGGCTGATCCGCGCAAAGTAACCCGGGAGATGACAGAGCTATATGGCGTTGGAGCCTTCTTACTGGCTGCCTGCGAATTATATCAATTATCCAACTAATATCTAAACACATCATTTAAATGAAAAAGAGACATTTATTTTTACTCGTTGCCTGCCTGTTTCTTTATGGAACAGGCGAGAGTTTGGCGCAGCAAAAACGTGAATCCATAGCCCTGGAACATGGCGCGCACCGCATTGGGAAACGCACGGATGCGGACATGCAACAATGGCGCGAACATGGCTTGGGGCAGTTTATCCATTGGGGCGTATATGCCATCCCCGGTGGTCATTGGGAAGGTAAATTCTATACCGGAGCAGCCGAATGGATCCGTTCCTGGAAAGAGATGCCCAAAGCGGCTTACGACTCCCTCTACAAAGAATTTAACCCGACTGACTTTGATGCAAAAGCCTGGGCAAAGATGGCGAAAGAGATGGGCGTGAAATACCTGATCTTTACGACCAAACACCATGACGGATTCTGCCTTTGGCCAAGCAAATACACCGATTACACCATCGCCAACAGCCCGTATAAAAAAGATATCGTCAAAGAAATTGTCGATGCCTACAACGCGGAAGGGATCGATGTGCATCTTTACTTTTCTATTATCGACTGGAATCATCCCGGCTATCGTTCCGCCCCTCCCCAGACGAAACAGGATAAAGATAACTATGGAGAGTTTCTTACCTTCACCGCCAATCAACTAAAAGAGCTACTGACCAACTACCCCACTGTGAAAGGTTTATGGTTCGACGGCTCCTGGGACAAGGCCTGGATCGAAGAGGCTGCCTGGGTCGACGAACTGGGGAAAGAGCTTCGGGCTATGAAACCCGGCTTGGTGATTGGTAGCCGTTTCCGTGCCGACGAAAATGGCAAACGTCATTACGACACCAATGGCGACCTGATCGACGACTACGACCAAACCTGGGAACGCGACCTACCCAAAACCATGGCAGATTTGAATGGAGTCGATTGGGATTGTGTCATGACCGTGCCGGAAAATCAATGGGGTTACCATTCCGATTGGAGAGGTTATGTGAAGACATCCTATGACCTGATTGAAATGATGGCACACGCCGTTTCGATGAATGGGAACTTTGTCTTAAACTTCGGTCCCGACGGAAAAGGCAATATTCGCCCGGAAGAGACTCAGTTAGCCAAAGAAATAGGCGAATGGATGAAAATCAATCACGAAGCCATTTATGGCGCAGAGCATGCAGGGTTAGAAAAACAAGGATGGGGCTATTACACCCAAAAAGGGAATAAAGTCTATATGATTGTATTCAACCCCTCCATCAGTAAAAAACT
Source organism: Parabacteroides sp. PM6-13 (assembly GCF_029892605.1). Taxonomy (GTDB): domain Bacteria; phylum Bacteroidota; class Bacteroidia; order Bacteroidales; family Tannerellaceae; genus QVMG01. Next base: position 138,800 of record NZ_JARXWF010000003.1, on the reverse strand, counting down.
GAAAACCGTTTTCCCGCGTGGCGGATCCATTCCCGAGAAGGCATACTTCCTGGATGGTCAGAAAGAGATGCCTGTGATCGACGGAGGACGCAACAAACAAAACGAGCGGATCTTTTATATTTCGATCCCGGAAAACCATCAAACTGACCAACCATTTGTCATTGTATTGGATTTGAAAGATAATTCAACCGACAAAGGAAGCTATCAACAAGCCAAGACATAAGGCTTTTTTGCATAGATTACACAGGTCTAATGTTCAAGTGGGAGGAGAGGGGAGAAGAGGGGAGAAAGGAGAAGGAGATGTTGGCACAGATGGTGCATATAACACTATGTTTGACTTTATTTATAAGACTGAAGGTCACGAGCCCGAAGGGCTGAGTCCCAGCGGGACGAAGACTTAGCCCACGGGTAAGCAGACTGAAAGTCTGCGCCACCCTGGGTATCATGGCATTATAGCAGTCGAGTTCTGAAGGAACGATAGATAGTATGATAGGATATATGCTGATAGCGCCTGTGAATAGTGGATTTTTCTTTCGTTCTTTGGCTAAGGCCGATCTTCGATTCAGAACTCATTTATATATATCTATGGAATCCCAGGGTGGCGCGGATCTTCGGTCTGTTAAAAATACAAAGTGTAAGCAAAATCGTGGTTTTGCTTTACAATATGATACGTTAAAAAGTGTTACTCCTGCGGGTAATTTAAAATACCCCGTCGTTTTCGGAAAATTTCTCGGGCGTTTTTGACATTTTGCTAATTCCCCACTACCCACTATTCCCCCCCTTCCTTCCAGCCAATACGTGGACGCTCCCTCAAAAGGAGATTGTGCAATTTTTCGTTATACAGGTAGTTTATTGATAGTAAACGACGATATCTCATGATAATTTGTTACTTTTGCGGTCGATTTAAAGATAAAAAGCAATGGAAGTAGCCATTATCAAATACAATGCCGGAAATATTTATTCTGTTGACTACGCATTGAAACGCATAGGGGTTACTCCTACGATCACCGCCGATCACGAGGTGATCCGAAAGGCCGACAAGGTGATCTTCCCGGGTGTAGGCGAGGCTTTTACGACTATGGAACACCTGAAAGCCAACCATTTGGATAAGCTTATACGTGAACTGAAGCAGCCTGTATTGGGCATTTGCCTGGGGATGCAGCTGATGTGTCGCTATTCGGAAGAGGGTGATACAGATTGCCTGGGTATATTCGACGCGGAGGTGAAACGCTTTGTTCCACAAAAGCATGAAGACAAGGTGCCGCATATGGGATGGAACACAATTACAGATGTGAAGAGCGAACTTTTCTCTTCCGATCTGGAAAGCCGGTTTGTCTATTTTGTGCATAGCTACTATGTGCCACTCAACAGACATACGGCGGCAACGACCGACTATATCCTTCCCTTTAGCGCTGCTCTACATAAGGGTAATTTCTATGCCACCCAGTTTCATCCCGAGAAGAGTGGTTCTGTTGGTGAACTCATTTTACAAAATTTCCTAAACATATGATCGAACTTATTCCTGCCATAGATATAATAGATGGAAAGTGCGTACGCCTCACACAAGGGGATTACAGTACGAAGAAGGTCTACAACGAAGATCCGCTTGAAGTAGCCAAGATGTTTGAAGATCATGGCATTCGCCGGTTGCATGTGGTCGATCTCGATGGCGCCCGCATGGGACGTATCATCAACCACCGTACGTTGGAGAAACTGGCTGTGCGCACCGACCTTCAGATTGATTTCGGAGGTGGGTTAAAGCAGGAGGCAGATCTGGAAATTGCGTTTGAGTGTGGCGCGCAGATGGTGACCGGTGGCAGTATTGCGGTTAAAAATCCGGAAGTATTTACCTCCTGGATAGAAAAATACGGAAGCCAGCGTATTATTCTTGGAGCCGACGCGAAAGAGGGCAAGATTGCTATCAGCGGATGGGAAGAGAATACGGAGCTGGAATTGATCCCCTTTATCGAGGAATACCATCATAAAGGCATCACGAAAGTGATCTGTACGGACATCAGCCGCGACGGTATGCTGCAAGGCCCGGCGGTGGATCTCTATCGGGAGATCCGTGAAGCGGTGGAGGTATATGTGATTGCCAGTGGCGGTGTCAGCTCGATAAAAGATATAGAGAAACTACAGGAGGCCAAGATACCGGCGGTTATTTTCGGTAAGGCCATCTATGAAGGGAAGATAACACTAAAAGAGCTGAGCGCTTTTAGTAATTAAGAATGATGAATGAAGAATGAAGAATTCAAAACACCCTCTTCACTTCGCTAAGCGATCCTCGATTCTTCATTCTTTATTCTTCATTCATCATTAAAAAAGACATTATGTTAGCAAAACGAATCATCCCATGCCTGGATATAAAAGATGGCAAGACAGTAAAAGGGGTTAATTTTGTTAACTTCCGTGACGCGGGAGACCCGGTCGAGCTGGGTGCTCAATACAGCGAAGCGGGAGCCGACGAGTTGGTCTTCTTAGATATAACCGCATCGCATGAGGGGCGCAAGACCTTCACGGATCTGGTTCGGAAAGTGGCGGCTAATATCAGTATCCCTTTCACGGTTGGCGGTGGGATCTATGAGATAACGGATGTCGATCGTCTGTTGAATGCCGGTGCCGATAAGGTTTCGATCAATTCGGCGGCTTTGCGCAATCCCGCTTTGATCGAAGAGATTGCTAAAAACTTCGGGAGTCAGGTATGCGTGGTGGCTATCGATGCCAATTATGAAAACGACAGATGGCTTTGCTACCTCAACGGAGGGCGCATTCCTACGGAACGGACACTGTTTGAATGGGCAGCCGAAGCGGAGAGCCGGGGTGCGGGAGAGATCCTGTTTACCAGCATGACGCACGATGGTGTGAAAGAGGGATATCCCAATGATGCCTTGGCAACGCTGGCCGACAGCCTGCATATTCCGGTGATCGCATCCGGAGGCGCCGGCAAGATGGAGCATTTCAGAGATACATTTATCCAGGGGAAGGCAGACGCGGCATTGGCTGCCAGCGTATTCCATTTTGGTGAAATCAATATCAGCGAACTAAAAGACTACCTGCGCAAAGAAGGTATCTGCGTAAGATAAGTATGAATTGTTAATTATGAATTAGAATGAAATTAGATTTTGACAAACTGAACGGGTTACTCCCTGCTATCATACAAGACAACAACACCAGCAAGGTGTTGATGCTGGGCTTTATGAATCAAGAGGCCTACGACAAAACGGTTAAAACCGGAAAGGTAACCTTTTACAGCCGCAGCCGCGAGTGTCTATGGACGAAAGGGGAAACCAGCGGAAACTTCCTGCAGGTGGTATCGATCAAGGAGGATTGCGACAATGACACCCTGTTGATCAAGGTCAATCCGGCAGGACCGGTATGCCATACAGGCACGGACACCTGCTTTGGAGAGAAAAACGAAGAGGATGTATTGTTCCTGAAACAGTTGCAGAACTTTATCGAAGTGCGTCGGCAGGAGATGCCGGAAGGCTCTTATACCACCTCACTTTTCCAAAAAGGGGTAAACCGCATGGCGCAGAAGGTAGGCGAAGAGGCTGTGGAAACAGTGATCGAAGCCACCAATGGAACCGACGAAGGCTTTATTTACGAAGCCTCCGACATGATCTATCACCTCATTGTCCTGCTTACCAGCAAAGGCATGCGGATTGAAGACCTGGCAAAGGAACTGAAGAAAAGACATAAATAAGAATGAAGAATGAAGGATGAGGAATGAAGAATTGGTGCGAAGCGTAAAGCAATTAGTTCTTTTTCCATTGCTTTACGCCTTCGGCTAAGCGATCTTCGATTCTTCATTCTTTATTCATAATTCATCATTAATATGAACGCTTTACTCCGATTAGATAACGTAGAGATCAGCCGCGATGAGAATATGATTCTGCGTGGTTGCAACTTCACATTGCAGAATGGGGAGTTTGTGTATATCATTGGTAAAGTAGGCTCCGGGAAGAGCAGCCTCCTGAAATCGCTCTATGGGGAGATCCCTATCAAAGAGGGCGATGCCTGGCTGATGGGATATGATCTTCGCAAGCTCAAGCGGAAAGATATTCCTTATCTTCGCCGCAAGCTGGGTATCGTATTTCAGGACTTCCAGCTGTTGACCGATCGCTCGGTGATCAAAAATCTGGAGTTTACCCTCAAAGCCACCGGTTGGAAGAAAAAGAGTGAGATCAACACCCGCATCGAAGAGGTATTGCAACAGGTGGGTATGCAAACCAAGGGGTATAAGATGCCTCATGAGTTATCGGGCGGCGAACAGCAGCGTATTGTGATTGCCCGCGCCCTGCTCAACCATCCGGAATTGATCCTGGCGGACGAACCGACAGGCAATCTCGACCCGGAAACAAGCGGACAGATCGTACAATTATTGCATGATATCTGCCAGAAAGGGACAGCGGTAATGATGACCACGCACAACTATACATTGGTACATAATTACCCGGCTCGTGTAGTAAAATGCGAGAATGCCTGCCTGAGTGATGTAGGGGAATAATATTTTATGTAACTTTGCAAGCGTTTTAGAGACTGACATAGAGAAGATTATTAATAAGAATTACAAAAGAAGGAAATGAAAGTTTTAAAGTTTGGCGGTACTTCTGTGGGATCAGCACAGAGAATACAAGATGTAGCAAAACTGATTGCGGGCGAACGTAATATCGTTGTCCTCTCAGCCATGTCCGGTACAACCAACTCATTAGTGGAAATATCTGATTATCTGTATAAGAAAAATCCGGATGGAGCCAATGAGATTATCAACCGTTTGGCCATGAAATATTATGACCATGTGGAAGCTCTTTATCATACACCCGAATATAAACAGAAAGCCAAAGAACTGATAAAAACACATTTCGACCATATCCGCACCTTTACCAAAGATATCTTCACCTTGTTTGAAGAGCGCGTAATCCTGGCGCAGGGCGAATTGATCTCTACCGGTATGATGAATCTGTATCTGCAGGAGCAGGGCATTAACTCAGTTCTTCTGCCGGCATTGGATTATATGCGTACGGATAAGAATGCGGAACCCGATCCGGTTTATATCAAAGAGAAACTCAGCAAACTACTTGAAGAGAATAAAAACGCGGATCTGTTTATTACCCAGGGATATATTTGCCGCAACGCGTATGGTGAAATAGATAACCTGCAACGCGGAGGTAGCGATTATACCGCGTCCTTGATCGGAGCCGCCATCGCTGCGGAAGAGATTCAGATCTGGACCGATATCGATGGTATGCACAACAATGACCCGCGTATTGTCGACAAAACAGCACCCGTTCGCAATCTTCACTTCGAAGAAGCGGCCGAGTTGGCCTATTTCGGAGCCAAGATCCTGCATCCGACCTGTATTCTTCCGGCCAAATTGAATAATATCCCGGTACGTCTATTGAACACCATGGAACCGGAAGCACCCGGCACACTGATCTCTAACGCGACAGAAAAGGGTAAGATCAAAGCGGTCGCTGCCAAAGAAAACATCACTTCGATCAAGATAAAGAGTGGACGTATGTTATTAGCCACCGGTTTCCTGCGTAAGGTATTCGAGATTTTCGAAAACTACCAGACACCGATCGATATGGTGACCACCTCGGAAGTGGGTGTATCCGTTACGATCGACAACCGCAAACACCTGGAAGAGATCATCGACGATCTGAAGAAATTCGGAACGGTAACGGTTGACTCCGATATGGTGATCGTTTGTGTGGTAGGCGATATGGACTGGGAAAACATCGGATTCGAGGCCAGCATCGTGCAGGCACTGAAGAATATCCCGGTGCGTATGATCTCGTATGGCGGTAGCAACTACAACGTTTCCCTGTTGATCAAAGCCGACGACAAGAAAAAGGCGCTACAGGCATTAAGCGATCATTTGTTCAACAACCCTACGGTTTAAATAAAACATAGTATAAACTGCCTCATAAGCCTCCCCTTGGGGGAGGTTGGTGGGGCTTTTCCAATTCATTATGCTCAAAGGAACATTTCCTACAGAAAAATTCAAAGCGATTCCAACACCTTTCTATTATTACGATATTGCGCTGTTGAAAGAGACATTAGAGACCGTAAAAGCCGAATCTGGCAAGTATGGCTACCATGTGCATTACGCGGTCAAGGCCAATGCCAACCCACGCATCCTTTCTATCATTGCTGAACATGGCTTCGGGGCTGATTGTGTCAGTGGCGGTGAAATACGCGCGGCACTCGACGCGGGTTTTCCGGCTGACAAAGTGGTCTTTGCCGGCGTAGGGAAGGCCGATTGGGAGATTGAATTAGGTCTCGATAACGATATCTTCTGCTTCAATGTGGAGTCGGCTGTCGAACTTGAGATCATCAACGAAATAGCTGCGGCCAAAGGAAAAACAGCCTCTATCGCGCTTCGCATTAATCCGGAGGTGGATGCCCATACGCATGCCAAGATAACCACCGGCATGAAAGAGAACAAATTCGGCATCAACCTGAGTATGCTGAATGATGTACTTGATCAACTGAAAACATTGAATAATCTGAAACTGATCGGCATCCATAGCCATATTGGTTCGCAGATCACCGATATCTCCGCCTTCCGCAACCTGGCCATCCGCTTCAATGAGATGCAGGATGAGTTAGAGAAAAGAGGATTACAGGTGGAGTATATCAATTTCGGAGGAGGACTGGGCATCGATTACTATCATCCGAATCATATGCCTATCCCGCCATTCGATAATTATTTTGCCGCCTTCCATAAACTCTTGCAGGTGCGTCCGGGACAACAGGTTCATTTCGAGCCGGGACGTTCCATTGTTGCCCAATGCGGTAGCCTGATATCAAAGGTTTTGTATGTAAAGAAGGGCGAGGTGAAGCAGTTTGCTATTCTTGACGCCGGATTCACCGAGCTGATCCGTCCTGCCATGTACGATGCGTATCACCGCATAGAGAACATCAGCAACGACGACGAGGTTGAACTATACGACGTGGTCGGTCCCATCTGCGAATCTTCGGATGTATTTGGGAAAGAGGTTGAACTGAATCGCGCCCACCGTGGCGACCTGATTGCTTTGCGTTCGGCCGGCGCTTATGGAGAGGTGATGGCTTCTCAATACAATTGCCGTCGTTTACCTGTTGCCTATTATTCGGATGAATTATAACCATGGAACATCTATTCGTATTTACTCCGCTTGAACTCCTTTTGACCGGTATTGTTGGTTTTTTCTTTATGATCCAATTGCTTTACTGGCTGGTCACTTTTGCCCGTCCCTTGCGCCGAGCAAAGAAAATAACCCAGCCGGAGACCAAACAATACCCGCCCGTTTCAATCGTGGTATACGCGAAAAACGAATCAGAGAACCTACAAAAAAATCTCCCTTCACTGCTTAAGCAGGACTATCCGGATTATGAAGTCATTGTCGTGAACGACGGATCGACCGACGAAAGTGACAATGTGCTTAAAACATTCGAGCAGGAATACGGACATCTGTATCACACCTATATTCCGCAAGATGTCAAATACCTCAGTCGCAAGAAACTCGCCCTAACGGTAGGTATCAAGGCGGCTAAAAACAGCATTATCCTATTCACGGAAGCCAACTGCAAACCCCTGTCGACAGCATGGATCGCCTCATTCGCCCATGCCTATACAGACAAGACAGAGATTGCTTTAGGATTTTGCGCGTATGAACAAAAGAGTGGCTTTATGCACCAGCTCATCGCGTACGACAACCTACTATCCGGACTTCAATATATCTCGTCGGCACTTAAGAATCATCCTTTCACAGGGAATGGGCGCAACCTCTCCTATCGGAAAGAACTCTTCTTCCAACACAAAGGATACCAGAAGACACTAAGCCTTCACGCCGGCGACGACGACCTTTTCATCAACCAGGTGGCCAACAAGCGAAACACCCGGGTGGTCTACAACCCGGAAAGCATCACGCAAATGCAAGAGGTGGAGCGCTATAAGATATGGCGGGAGATGAAGGTATCGCGTGCCGCTACGCAACGCTACTACAAAGGAGGCAAACTATTCTTCTACCGGATGGAAGAGGTGACCTATTTCCTTTTCCTGGCTGCTGTTATCGCCACTGCCATCATAGGCATCGCGGGCAACTGGCTCATCAGCCTATTCGCCGGATTACTTTTCATAATCCGCTTCATCACAAAAGCCATGATCCTCCACAAATCGGCCAAAATGCTTCAGCAAAAGCCGACTACCGCCGGATTGCTCCTACTCGAAATCATCCAGCCTCTACACGGCCTCTACATCCGGATCTACCGTATGTTCCGAGGGAAAAACGATTACACCTTCCGACTGTCTTAAAACACAAAAGACCGCCCTGTCGCTACAGAACGGTCTTTCAGAAAAGCAATCGGATTGCTTTAGAAGCTGTTTTGAATTTTATTGGAGCTTATTTAGTCTTATTTTTCGCTTAGTTGTGTCTTTGCTTTTGGGAGCATAGCGAGCTATGTGACTAAAAGCAAAGGCGCGGATAAGCGGAAAAGAAGGCTGAAGAAGCCCAATAATAAGCAATAATAAATTGTTTCATAAAATTCAAAACAGCTTCTAAATATCATCGTTTATAATCTTTCAATACAGCTTGTAGCTCCTGACGGGCGAAATAGATGCGGCTCTTGATGGTACCAAGAGGCAATGCCAATTTTTCAGCAATCTCATGGTATTTGAAACCACTCAAATACAAGGAGAAGGGAATCCGCAGATCTTCTTCCAAAGCGTCAATCGCTTTGGTGATCTCCTGAATACGGTAAGCTCCATCCGGGCTGTCGATACCGGCATCATTGATGACGTCCAAATTATACAAATCAGCGTTTTGGTCGATGATTGTTTGGGTTCTCACGATTTTGTGATAATTGTTGATGAAGAGGTTGCGCATGACGGTTAAGACCCACCCTTTGAAATTCACATTGTCTACGAATTTCTCCTGATTGTTCAAAACCTTCAGCGTTGTGTCCTGCATCAAATCCTGAGCATCGTCACGGTCTGCAGTTAACATTAACGCAAAATTCATCATGTTTTCTTGCATGCTCAATAATTTTTTCTGAAATTGCAACGCGTTCATAACCTAAAGTTTTATTTGATTAATAATTGCGAAAAGTTTGGCTTGGTTTATTTCTCTTTTCGTTTTGTTTCTACACAAATATAGCACTTTTATTATGAATAAGTCTGGTGTTTTCAAAATATTAATATATAAAATAGAATTTTAGCTGTTTTACACCTAAAATTCCTAAAATAAGCACATTTCACAACACGCGCATGTAGCGACTTTCAGATTCTTCAACAGAATGAACATATAATACAAGTTTAATAACGCATCATTTGATATTCAATGGACAGAAAACAAGTTCTTATCGTATTATTTATTTTCATATCTGCCTTTCCATTTGCCATTTTTGCAAAAACAGGGCAAACGGACAAGCAAAAAACGGTGTACACGATTGATATAAAAAAAGAGATCGACAACACCACGCAGTTGTACCTGCACAATGGGCTGACAGAAGCACGCGAAATGGAGGCTGATGCTATCCTGATCCATATGAATACCTATGGAGGGTTATTGGAGGCGGCCGATTCCATGCGAACGGCCATTCTCTACAGTCCCATTCCGGTGTATGTCTTTATCGATAACAATGCAGCCTCAGCAGGTGCGTTGATTTCTATCGCCTGCGAAAAGATCTATATGCGCAAGGGAGCCAATATCGGCGCGGCCTCTGTAGTGAACCAAACGGGTGAGATACTGCCCGACAAGTACCAGTCGTATATGCGTTCGATGATTCGCTCGACGGCCGAGGCGCATGGAAAGGACACGATCATACAAAACGGCGATACTATATACAAATGGAAGCGCGACCCATTGATCGCAGAGGCAATGGTCGACGAGCGCACCGTAGTACCCGGTGTGAGTGACAGCGGCAAGGTGTTAACCTTAACAGCCGAGGAGGCTATGAAATGGGGCTACTGCGACGGCATTGCCGAGACGGTGGATGAGGTGATCACCGAATTCATTGGTTACCCCACCTATGAAATAAAGAAATACACCCCCTCCTGGTTCGATAATCTGAAAGGATTCCTGATGAGTCCTGTACTTCAATCACTATTGATCTTAGTGATTATCGGCGGGATTTATTTTGAACTTCAGACACCGGGAGTCGGATTCCCAACAATCGCCGCGATTGCAGCGGCTATTTTATATTTCGCCCCTCTGTATATAGACGGACTGGCGCAAAACTGGGAGATTCTATTATTTATAATCGGCCTTATCCTGATTGCCGTAGAGGTGTTTGTCATTCCCGGCTTCGGAGTGACCGGTATCGCGGGAATCATCAGCGTAATCGCAGGCTTAACCATGAGCCTGCTCGACAACTTCTATTTCGACTTTGAAAGAGTCACCTCCGCCGACTCCGGCCGAGCGGCGTTAACCGTTCTGATGGGGATTACCTTTGCCTTTGTGGCTATGCTGTGGCTATCGAGTCGGATCGGACACAAAAACAGCCTGTTCCGGCGGGTTGCCCTTCATACCGATCTGGAAGAGTCGGTATCCAGCCTTGCTTTGGATAATATGATAGGAAAAGAGGGCGTGGCTGCTACCGTACTTCGTCCGGCCGGCAAGGTTGAGATCGACGGAGAGCATTATGATGGCGTATCGGAATTGGGCTTCATCGAAAAAGGAACACCGGTGCGGGTGGTGCGTTTTGAGAACGCCCAGGTGTATGTTGTCTCAATCGGTTGACGCCACGCGTTGATAGACAATGCGCTTATCCACCACATGGTAGCGAAGCACATTCAATGCCATCAGATCACTGAGGATGTTTCGTGCCGTATAATAGTTGATATGAGCCAAGCGACAAAATTGGTTTATATGTATATAGGTATGCGCATCCAGCCAATGAAACAAGATCTCTACCGGCTTACTCAGCCTCAATAGGGTGCCCTCTTGCATACCTTTTTTCTTCCAGGAAAGCATCAAGACCTCATTGGCCAATATGTTTTCATCGGCCACGCGTATGTAGGCCTTGTATTTATCCTCTTTATCGGGAGCGCTATGCGGCTTCTCCGAACTGGGGGCAATATAGATCTCCAAGACCGTTTTCCCTTGTATATCCCAGCGGGTAGCCTCGAATGGGACGACAGGGCGGGTGTACATCGTTGAGGCCGCCTCGATCATATAATACTCTTCTTCGCTGCGGACACCGGCAATCACGCCATTATCTTTCACACCAATCAACAGCCTTCCTCCATCGGTATTGGCAAAGGCACAGAGGGTGCGGGCAATCTTCTTGCTATCGCTCACCTCGAACTTAAAATCAAGCTGCTGATGCTCGCCTTCTGCAATTAACGACAATATGGGATGGGATTTCATCTTACGGTTTCTATTTGAGGGCAAAAATAAATTAAATAGATAACTTTGCCAAGCAATAAAAAAGAGAGCTGTCATGAAAGAGAAATTCATTGGAATCATTCCGGCGCGCTATGCGTCGACCCGTTTCCCAGGAAAACCCCTGGCTGACATGAAAGGTAAGCCTATGATACAACGGGTATATGAACAGGTATCCCAGGTATTGGAAAAGGTGTGTGTAGCTACGGATGATAACCGCATTGCCGAAGCCGTAGCACGATTCGGCGGCGAGGTGGTTATGACCTCCGATCAACACAAAAGCGGAACCGACCGATGTTATGAAGCCTATACCAAGGTAGGCCAAGGATATGATATTGTAGTTAATATCCAGGGAGATGAACCTTTTATTCATCCGAACCAGATCGAGACATTGAAAGAATGTTTTGACGATAACGGAGTGGATATTGCGACTTTAGTCAAACCATTCCATAAAGAAGACGACTTCGAACAGGCCCTGTTCAATCCCAATACCCCGAAGGTTGTATTAAACAGGAATAACGAAGCTATGTATTTCAGTCGTTCGGTTATCCCCTACCTGCGTGGAAAACATCACGAGGAATGGCTGGTCAACCATACCTATTATAAACATATCGGGCTATATGCTTACCGGGCTAACGTATTGCGGGAGATCACCCTATTGCCGCAATCGCCTTTGGAAATAGCCGAGAGCCTCGAACAACTGCGCTGGTTAGAGAATGGTTACCGCATCAAAGCAGGCATCAGCCACCACGAAACCATAGGCATAGATACGCCGGAAGATATGGAAAAGGCGTTGGGGCTGTTGTAGTCGCGTTGCGGCTTAAGAAGAAGTCAGAAGTCAGAGAAGTTAAGAAGTTAAGAAGTTAAAGAAGCGAGAAGTCAAGAAGTTAAAGAAGTTAAAGAAGTTTAGAGGTCAGGCTTCTTGCTTCTCTGATTTCTTAACTTCTTAACTTCTTACTTCTTTAACTTCTCTGACTTCTACATGTTAGCGTATCCGCTTATACTCTTTCTTCGCCACCGGCTTGATCGATGTCAGGTCGGCAATATTGACTGCCTGCTTCGAAGCGATACTCTTACGAGCAGCGATACCCACCAAACAAGCCAAGGCGCCGTCGCGTACGCTGGCACATTGCTTGAACGGGTCTTCTATATTCGGAAGGAAGATCTGGTCTTTCAACAATTTATCTCCACCACCATGACCGGATGTACCAAACGGTACATGGATATATTCACGGCGACCAAAATTCTTGAACAAGACAATCTCGTCATAATTCACATCCGATACCGCGCGTGATTCCTGGATCCAGGCGTCGATACGGCCCTTCGTGCCATTAAACGCGATACGATAACCCTCATAAGGAGAGTAAGCTGTCAATGAATATGACACCTGTACACCGTTCTTATATTTAATGGTAGCAGCCATCTTATCGAAAATATTCACATCATTCCGGAACACACATCCGTCGCGCAGGTAGCCGTCATACTTCTCATTCTCTACATAGAGCTTCACGTTCGTCGGGTTCTTCATAATGTCCCAATAGAACTTACACTCTTTCGTATGTGAGCAGGTACGGCAATTCTCTGCCCGGTAGGGGCCATTCTTTCCATAATGTTCCAAATCGCCCAAAGCGAAAACAGTTTCCGGGTCACTATCGATCCACCAGTTCAACAGGTCAAAGTGATGACTTGCCTTATGTACCCAAAGCGAACCTCCGCATTCCACCAATCGGTGCCAGCGACGGAAATAATCTGCTCCGTGTGAGGTATCGAGATACCAATGGAAATCAACAGATGTAAGTTCGCCAATCTCACCATTACGGATCAATTCCCACATCTTTGCGCGATGCGGAGAATAGCGGTAGTTGAACGTGATACGGCAATTCTTTCCCGTGCGCTTCTCAGCATCCAGGATCGCTTGTACCTTCTGCTCGTCGGTCGTCAATGGTTTTTCGGTGATCACATCAGCGCCCATCTCCATACCTTTGATGATAAACTCATGGTGCGTGCTGTCCATCGTTGTCACAATCAACAGATCGGGTTTCGTTTCCCGCATCATCTTTTCAAAATCAGTATACGTAGGACAGTCGGCGCCGATCATCTCTTTACCGGTCAATACACGGCCTTCATTCTTATCGCACAAACCGACGAAGGTCAGGTAATCGGAATAGTTACGTACCAGGTCGCGACCCCACATACTGTTCCCTCTCGAGCCGGTACCCACCAAAGCTACTCGCAGCTTAGGGCCGTTCTGCACAGGGGCAGCAATTGGAGATTCGTTTGTACTAGCACTGATAGGAGCTGATGATAACAAAGCCGCGCCGGTGAGTGCGCCGGTTGATGCCAGGAACTTCCGTCTTGACATAGGATTTACTTCTCTACTCATTTTCTTTGTTGTGTTGTTTTTTAGGTATTAATAAATGTATAATCGTGTTGTTTTACTTATCCATACTTTTTCGATGTTCAAACATATTAAAAAAATTGTTTCAAACATAGTACAGAGAGCAAGATTTTCAATAAATCCTAAAAAACACTCCAGGCAACGGTCAATCCGGCCATCACAATAGCCACCATACTCATGAGTTTAATCAATATATTCAGACTAGGCCCCGACGTATCCTTAAACGGATCGCCCACCGTATCTCCTACGACAGTCGCCTTATGGCAATCGAGCCCCTTCCCGCCGAAGTTACCCTCCTCAACATATTTCTTGGCATTATCCCACGCCCCTCCGGCATTCGCCATGAAGATAGCCAAGACAAAACCTGTACTCAATCCACCAATCAATAAACCAATAACACCCGTCACCCCAAAAATCAATCCGGTAACGATTGGCGCAACAATAGCCAATACCGAAGGAACAACCATTTCCCGTTGTGCTCCTTTGGTGGAAATTTCCACACAACGGGCATAATCAGGCTCAGCCTCTCCCGTCAATATGCCTTTTATCTCGCGAAATTGTCGACGCACCTCTTCCACCATCTTGGCTGCAGCGCGCCCGACGGCATTCATCGTAAGCCCGCAGAACAGGAAGGCCATCATGGAGCCGATGAAAATACCGGACAATACTTTGGGGTTCATCAGGGTCACATCGTAATAATACATAAAGTCGGTAAACGATGCTTTCGCCGTTTCAAGCAAACGCCCGTCGGCCATAGCCAAAGTATTTTCTCCCAGACGAATCAGTCCTATCTTGATCTCTTCGATATAGGAGGCCAACAAGGCCAGCCCCGTCAATGCCGCCGAGCCGATGGCAAAACCTTTGCCTGTGGCAGCGGTGGTATTGCCTAACGAATCCAAGGCGTCGGTGCGTTTGCGTACCTCCGGGCCTAAGCCGGCCATCTCCGCATTCCCACCCGCATTGTCCGCGATAGGCCCATAGGCATCAGTAGCCAAGGTGATACCCAGTGTCGACAACATGCCGACCGCCGCAATGCCAATACCATACAACCCCATGCCGACATTCGCAAAATCAAAGCCGGAGGCGAACAAGAAAGCGCAGATGATACCAACCACAACCGCTAACACAGGCATAGCCGTAGAAAGCATACCCAAGCCCAAGCCGGAGATAATAACCGTAGCAGGCCCCGTTTGCCCGGCAGCCGATACGCGTTGAGTCGGTTTGTAGGACTGGGAAGTAAAATATTCGGTCGACTGCCCGATGACGATGCCCACGACCAGGCCAACCACGACAGCGCAACTGATCCAAAACCAATTATCCATGCCCAACAGATAAAGAATTCCAAAGGTCGAGATGGCGATCAATACAGAGCTTAGGTTCGTACCCAACGACAAGGCTTTCAGGAGTTGCTTAATTGTTGCATCCTCCTTTGTTCGGACAGCAAATATACCCAGGATAGAGAGGATAATGCCGACAGCAGCAATCAGCATCGGCGCCATAATGGCTTTGTATTGTAATTCAACGTTTCCTGTAGAGACAAAAGCAGCTGCTCCCAAAGCAGCTGTCGCCAGAATAGAACCACAATACGATTCATACAGATCAGCACCCATCCCTGCCACATCTCCTACGTTGTCCCCCACATTATCGGCTATCGTCGCCGGATTACGCGGGTCGTCTTCGGGGATGCCGGCTTCTACCTTGCCCACCAGGTCAGCTCCCACATCGGCGGCTTTCGTATAAATACCACCCCCAACACGAGCAAACAAGGCCTGCGTGGAGGCGCCCATACCGAATGTCAGCATAGTTGTCGTGATAATCGTGAGCTTATGAGTCGGCTCCATCATCTCCGCAGGGATAAACCAGTTTAGGAGGTAATACCAGAAAGAGATGTCCAACAGACCTAATCCGACAACTACTAAGCCCATCACGGCACCGGATCGGAAAGCCACCTGCAGCCCCCGATTCAAAGAGGTGCGGGCCGCGTTCGCCGTACGTGCCGAGGCATAAGTGGCAGTCTTCATACCCAAGAAGCCAGCCAACCCGGAGAAGAATCCGCCGGTGAGGAAAGCAATCGGCACCCATTCGTTTTGTACATGAAACACATAAGCCATCAAGCCAAACAGAATAACTAGCACTAAAAATACCAAGAGAACAACCTTGTATTGTTGTTTCAGATAAGACATAGCCCCTTCTCTCACATAAGAAGCAATCTTTGCCATCGTAGCTGTACCTTCGCTCTCTTTCATCATTTGCCTAAAAAAGTACCAGGCAAAAAGGAGAGCCACGACCGAAGCGATAGGGATAACCCAGAAAATAGGAGTAATCATAGCAGTAGTTTTATATAAAGGTTATGAAAATGCGGTCTCTACGCGTAAATATAAGAAATAAAACTAAACGTAAAGAGATTTTCTAATAACTTTTTTCTTATCTTTGCACCCGCTAATACAAACAGCTTAAATTAATTATTCAAACATGGCAACAAAGTTAAGATTGCAAAGACGCGGTCGTAAAAACTATGCTTTTTACCAGATCGTTGTCGCAGACAGCAGGGCTCCACGTGATGGAAAGTTTATTGAAAGGGTAGGTTCTTATAATCCGAACACTAATCCTGCTACAATAGATTTGAATTTCGAGAGAGCTTTGTATTGGTTACAAGTGGGTGCACAACCTACTGACACAGTTCGTAATATCCTTTCTCACGAAGGTGTATTACTGAAAAAACATCTTTTGGAAGGAGTAAAAAAAGGCGCGTTCGACGAAGCTGCTGCAGAACAGAAGTTCCAGGCTTGGTTGCGCGACAAACAATCTGCTACTCAAGCTATCAAAGACAAAGAGCGCGAAGCTGCGAAAGCAGACGCCAAAGCTCGTTTGCAAGCTGAGCAGGAGGTGAACAAAGCAAAAGCAGAAGAAGTAGCTAAGAAGAAAGCCGAATTAGCGGCTGCAGCTGCTGAAGCAGCTGCCGAAGCAACCGAAGAGGCTCCGGCCGAAGAGGTGGCAGAAGAAGCTCCTGCTGCAGAAAGCGCAGAGTAATTCTACGGCTTTCCTTCAAAGGAAAAGATAAAAGGGATGGTATCGCAAGATATCATCCCTTTTTATTTTGAACCTGGATTACGCTGATTGGGAAATCTAATCAAGAAAATCCCTAAATCAGCGAAATCCCGGTTCAGAATTCAACCGTTTTCGTCGTCCCATCACGAAAAACAATCTCCACCTGCTTCTTATCAGAAGAGACCGTTACCTCTTTGACCGGACTTAATTCTGTGGAAGTAAATGCCTTATCGCCTTTTTTCCATAATTGAAGCGTCACATAGATAGCCTCCTGTTCGATCCGGTCGGTAGCCATCAGGGTAGCGCAGCGATCGCTCACCGGGTGCAGTCCTTCGGGATAGGCGGCTACAGTCTCCTGCCAGCCTACCAAGGGAATCAATGCTAATTGATAGGCACCATTGTCAATGATATGCGCATCGTATTCCTTCACCTTCTGATTCTTCTCCGCGATGGCTTTCCCCAGTTCGGGCAGCGAGTAATGCCCCAAGCGAATATCGGTTGCCACAGGCGTCGTCACCTTGTCCACACGCAACACACCATCCGGAAGCAGGATATCCGCCAGCTGGAAGCGCACCTCTTGGTTCGTTTCCAACACGGCATCCCGACGATATATGCCATCTTCAAAGCTCTTGAAGGTATACAGGCGAAGCACCTCCCACGCCCCTTTGTCATTCCGGACAGCATAATTCATCGACACCTCGCCCTCTTTGCCATCGGCCATCCAGGGAAACTCCGTATGATAGGCCAGTTTATTGTAGTTCTCGCTGCTACGGAACTTCTGCCAGTCGCGCGCAACCGTTTCATGACACCAGGAACGCATCTCCGCGCCACCTGAGTTGGGATAATCAGTAATCATCAGGTTGGTGGCCGGTTGGAACTTATTATACACCTGACCCGGTTTCAGCTCCTCTTCCCAAGCTCCATTATTTTCTTTCGCAGTCCAGAAAATATTATCCTCCGGAAGAAGAAGCGCCAAAAACACCTTGCCACACCAGTACACGCTACCGCGGCAACTATAGATTTGAGTAGCCGGTTCGAATGCCTTATAGAAGCCCAAGGTCGGCACATGATCTTCCATCATATCGGGGTTTTGCAGGAATTGCAACATGGTGCTCGAAGCAATCCGGCGCATCCAGCCGTAATTGATCGCAGCTGGATCGTCGAAATAACCCAACAGAGCAAGGGGAACCACCGAGGCAAAGCGGTAGGGAATGCTACGTCCCCACATATTCATCTGCCCATCGCGGTTGAACATATAGGGATAGTTATCGACGATATCCCTCAGGTTCGACATAAACCGCCGGGCGTATTCGGGATAATATTTCTCACCATACAGCTTCGACCATACCGGGCCATACATCTGAAAAGCCCACATACTATAATAATCGTACGCCGGCGCATCGTTATACCATCCTTCGCCACGATAAAAAGCCAACGCCTTATCCAGGTTTTCGATCAATCGCTCTTCGTTCACCTCATAGCCCTGGTCTTTGAAAAAACTCAAGACAAAGATGTTGAAAAAGCGCCAGTTGGAATCAACCGTCGGGCCATCGCCATAGCTGATCATCGTAGCGGCAAGCGCGTCTTTCTGCTCCTGACTCAACGGCTCCCATAATATTTCAGGAATCACCGAGAGCGAAATAGCCAATGCGCCGAACTCAACCAATATCTGGCTGGGGCCTCCGTTGGGTGCCCGGTGGCGGATAAAGCTCGGGCTATCCGGGTCGATCAGGTTCAACAGCTGATGACGATAATAATCGGCCACCTTGATATTGTTCAAGACCAGGTCCGGCCTTTCCCGCAAAAGCGGGGCAGCCACAAACAGTGTACGACAGAGCCCTTCCAATTTCTCGGTCGGCACCTGTCCTTCGTTTTGCGGATAGGTTTTGTCGTGTTGTTTGGGAAATTTCATCGGATCATCCAAGCTATGGATATAAGTAAACGCCCCTTCTAACAAGTATTCCGCCGCATCGACCCAATGCCGACGGGTCATGCCTGTCTTGGGACTAAGGGTATAGTCCGGCTGTTGTAACTGAAACGTGTTTTCTACGTTTGTGGATTGATTCGCAGCCTGTTTGTCGTTACAGGAGGTAACACAGACAGCGAGTGCAAAGCCCGCGAGGGCTACCAAAAATGATTTAGAGTTCATAAAAATAAGTTATTAGAGTAATAAGTCACTCCCAACGGAGTATATAAAAAGAAAAATAAATATCTTCAGCCTGTTTCGCTATTTCTTCTTGAAATTGAACAGATAGCTCACCTTCACAGAGAGGGTTTGCATATTGGATTTACTGAAATAATCGGCTTTCGAATTGCCGTACATATTCCATAACCCGAAATAATAACGTCCTTCCAACAGGAAAGAACCGATAGGCGTACGAAACTCCACCCCGGGACCGGCGCATATTCCCCAGTCGAATTTGTTTTCAAGCGGCATATCATGCTGGGCATTCGCTCCACTATTGGGCTCTGTCCCTTTCAAGCGGCGGCAGGTTGTTTCGCTAATGGCATACCCGAACTTAGGTCCCAGATTGAGTATAAAGCGAACATTCTTACCTCCGAAATAGATATGTGTCAACAGGGGCAGTTCGATGTAATTAATTGTACGCGCGTAATGATAACGAAGCGAGCTCTCCGAATCGGGATTGATCGGGGGCAACTCCTCCTGCCAGCCCTGCTGGGCGTAATTGAGTTCAATGATCAACCCCAGGTTTTTCTCCGTGATCCACCGCATCGTAAGCCCGCCATGCATACCGAGAAGCATGGTCTGGTCGACCCTCGGCACAAAACCAACATTGGAAAGGCTGGCTCCCCCTCCCAGCCCCAGGGAAAACTCCCGGCGGAAAGGCTCTTGTGCCTCCATCGCAAAAGCAAGAAGACATGCAACAAGGCTCAGCAACAGATATCTGTATTTCTTCATCATCGTATGTTGTTGCGAACAACTGTATAGTCGTCGCGGTATTGCACAATAAAGACATTGGTATTAATAAATCCACCCCAGTTGTTTACCCGCTCAAAATTAAATCCGGTCTGCAAACTCTTATGATCAATTTTATCCAGGTTGGCCTCGAAGTTGGTTCCATACTGACGCAAGGCATCAAAGAAAAACATCGCCGTATCAAAGCCCAACATACCATATTTAGGGAAGGTATTTATCAGGTTTTTGCTGTACTTATTCTTATAATTGGCATAAAACGATTGCACATCGGGCGACAGGTTGTCGGCATAAAAAAGACTATAGATATAGGTATTCAAAGCATACAAATCATCCAACGCATGTTGTGTATAGGTTTGCCATTCCGGGTAACCAAACA
The DNA here is from genome assembly GCF_029892605.1 of Parabacteroides sp. PM6-13. Classification (GTDB taxonomy): domain Bacteria; phylum Bacteroidota; class Bacteroidia; order Bacteroidales; family Tannerellaceae; genus QVMG01. The sequence goes on along the minus strand of NZ_JARXWF010000003.1, from coordinate 118,668 downwards.
GATTGATGCTATAGGGAGGATGATCGTTGTAGGCCACTTCAGACAACATACGCAAATGGGAACGGATATTGTTCAAGGCCTCCAACGAAGAAGAGGTCGGAAGCACAATATTCCGGCGTTCGGAATCGAGCAGTTTCTGAATATCATCCACAAAAGTTTCCCGGGCAAAAGCCAGTTCTTTGTGCGGAATACTACGCTGCTCCATCTCGCTCTTAAACGTCTGAACAAACTCCGTCTTTTCGTCTTTGTCGCCTATTTTCAAAATAATAATATTGTCATTAGCAAACAGGTCGCACCCTGCCTTCGCCGCATTGGCATAGAGATAGGAATGCGGTATGTTTACCTGGTAGGCATAGGCATTGGAAAGCACATCATCGTTGCGTGAGGTGAAAGGAATCACATATTTGATCTGCTTCTCCTGCGCGAACTCCGACACACGGTGTATCTGATCATTCTGCACGGCACCAATAATGAGATTCGCCTCCTGCAGTGCCGGTTCGTTCAGTATCTGATTGACCTTTGTCAAGCCGTCGCCCGTATCATACACAGACAATTCCAGCGAACAGCCTCTGTTCTTCAGGCTATCGACAGCAAGCAACAGGCCTTCATAATATTCCACAAAACGGGGAATCGCCTGCCGTTCGGTGGTTGAGAAAGGAAGCAACAGGGCTACTTTCATCAGGTCTACCCGTTCCACCGGTTTTGTCTCGGTCAACAGCGCATTCACCTCGCGTTCGCTCATAGGACGGCTCACATCTTCGGTCACCACCTCCTCGGACTGCATCGGGATCTTAAGCACCATACCCTCCTTTAATCCATCTTTGAGCTGTGGATTCAGGCGGATAAGTTCTGCCGTAGACATATTGAATTTGCGAGAGATACGGTAAAGGGTTTCTCGACGCTCCACCGTATATTCCAGCTCTTTCTGTACGGTTTTCACCTCTGTTGTTGGCAACTCTTCGATGCGCGTAGCCGGGATACGGATGGTTTGCCCATACTTAAGCACGGTCAATCCCGGGTTCGCCCGCACGATATCCTGCGCCACCACGTTGTAGCGTTTGGACAAAGAGTAAAGCGTCTCTTTCGGTTGAATCGTATGATAGATAAAATTGTCGGATCCATCGGCCTCCACCGGATTGACCGCCACATCGCGCTGGGGTACCTTCAACACATCACCCGCACGAATGCCCTCTTTGCTTCCCGGGTTCAATCGGTATATATCATCCGGGCTCACGCCATACATCGTGGCAATGGAATAAACAGTTTGTCCACGCTCAATGGTATGATAGAATATATCATCTCCCTGCACGTTCGACGCGATAGCTTGTCCGTTACGGTTGACTTGTGCCTGCAGCCCGGATAGAGCCGTAAAAAGTAGAATGACACATAAAAAAAGACTATGTCTGTTCATCTGCAGATTGGAATAATTTGCAGGCAAAGATAGTGTATGTCGGTATAAAATGCTAATCTTTCCGATTGAAAATAGCCTCTCCCAAACAATCTATAAGGCTGCATTATTGCATATCCGATGATTTGTTTATGATATGTATGTCTAAAGCATCTTCTATATCAAACAAAGTCTCTGTCTCAAAATTATGGTTCCACTCAACCACTTCTAAATAACCCATATACACCCTATTCCTCCACCAGCACATACACTTTATGGGTTCCAGTGCCTTTTCGGGCAATCAGGCCTTCCTGTTCGAAAAGAGACAGGTCTTTGTGACTCTGGTAGCGAGAGCAGTTATTGAGCTCGGCATATTTCCTTTCACTGATAAAACCGTTTTTTCGCAGATGTTTCAACAGGCGTTGCTTCCTATAGACAAAGGGAGGAATTGGCTGGATCGAAGATATATTCATCAACTCCATATTCCGGTTGATCTGTTCCAACAGCCGCCTGTTGCTTTTGAAATTGATTCGGTCGACTGTCAACCGAGTCATTTTTTTCACTTCTGCCTCTTCTCCTTCACCCTCTTCTTCAACAAACTGACTACGCAAAGAAAGGGAAAAAGTACCGATCCCGTCCAATTCAACATGGTACCCGTCGGTCAGCGACTGACGGATAAAGCGAGCGGTCGCGTCCAATACCGCTTTCACCTGAGCCGAATTAACGCCCAATTCACGCAGGTTTTCACACAATTCCGGCAATCGGAACGTTCCTTTACTGATTATTCTTCCATGTAATTGACAAGATGTTTCTTCACTACCCGGAGCAGGCGGGTTTTCATAGACTCCAAATTTGATTTTCATAATTAATTCTATTTCTCATAGTTAGTAATTTCCCATCGTTAAGCTGGTGGCCGACCATGCTCGACCAGTTGGCTCACTATGCTCAGCCAATTGGCTGACTAAGCTCGACCAGTTGGCTGAGCATGGTCAGCCAACAAATACCCAGTAAACATACAAAATAAATTCGGAAATTTAACAGGAGCTATATACAATCAGATTAAAAATTTACGTTTACATACTACCCGCCTTTCTTTGCGGGGCATGGGATTTTAGTTATTGAAATATGTTGATAAAAGGTTATCTTTGTATGGTTTTAAGAAGAACACTTACTTTGAAAGCGAATAGAGCGTATATGCGGATAAAAGAATATCGGAAGTGGGCGGTGATGACCTGCTTTCTCTTGATTGTATGGGGGCTATCGGCTCAATATGCAGTACAAGGAGGCAAAGGAACCCCATTGATGGCCAAGAACGATACATCAAATGACATACAGGTTTGGATGGTCTATGGTATGGAGGGGGTAGAGATCAGTTACACCTCGTCGTCGGCCTCTCACCAGTGGTATCGCTACAGGACCAGAGCGCTCGAAGCAGAACCCATCAGCAGCACACAACAAGGCAACACCTCCGTGATTACAAACCTCGAAGAGGGATGGGGCTACTATGTGGATGATCCGGGAACGATGAAGAAATATGTATGGCTGATCGATTACAGCAGGTATGAATTCACGCCGGAGGCCTTAACAGTCACCGGAGGCGTCGATCCCTGCCGCAACATCTCCTTAAACACGACCACCGAAGTGCCCCTGATTGCCTACACCACCCCTATCGGCGGAAGGCAATGGCTGGAACGCTCGTTTGATATATCCTACCAGACCCTGCAATGGGAAGAGAATAGTAAAATGTTTAGCCATCGACAGGTCGACACGACATTGGTAAACAGCGTTCCTTTTCCAATCACCCTGAAAGCACCTTTAGTAGATACCGATTATGTGTTGCGTGGCGATCAGTATGCCCGCCATTTCGATCGGGAGAAACAGATACATTCGGATGTGTACACAACCGTTGCCGTCGAGGCACATGCCGATACGACGCTGATTGTCGATCCATTCTCCTCCGGAGGAGACGGGCTGTCGGCACCAGCCACCATTCTTTTCCGGGCGTATGCCAACGAACCGGTAGCTGCCGGGTATACCTGGATCATCTATCGCGCGGATGAAGAGAATGGTGCGGAGAACCCGCTGGTGCGCTACCGCGGCGAGGAGATGGAATATACCTTTACGCAGGCTGGCCGGTATATGGTCGAACTCGAAGTGGTCGACCGGCAGGTGGTTTGCATTAATAAAGATATTACGTTTGATATTCAGATCTCTGATTCGTATCTGACCGTACCCAATGCCTTTTCACCGGGAACAACGCCGGGCATCAATGATATTTTCAAGGTCTCTTATCGCTCGCTGATACGGTTCAATGGATGGATCTATAACCGTTGGGGCGTGGAGCAGTTCCGCTGGTCCGATCCTTCGCAGGGATGGGATGGCAAGAAGGGTGGAAAATATGTGCCGCCCGGTGTCTATTTTTATGTGATCGAAGCCGAAGGGTCGGATGGCATCAAATACAAAAAGGCCGGCGATATCAATATCCTCCGCTCTAAAACAACACAAGAATAAAATAAACAATGAAAAGAATATATATTCCGGGGCTTATATTGGTAATAGGGCTGATCTGCTGGTTCTGCCTTGGCTCCCATGACGCCCAACAAGTGAGGGAAGAACGCCCCGTCGTTTCGTCGATGACTGTTACGCCGGAGGTTCCCACTTCCGTGCATTTTTGTGAGAAAGAATACGACCTGACACGCTACGATCGGCACGAAGGGATCGACAGGGAATTGTCGAGCTTCACCTATTTCCACTCCACCACCCTATTGCTGTTCAAGCGAGCCAACCGTTATTTTCCGGTGATCGAACCGATTCTGAAAGCGCAGAGTGTGCCTGATGATTTCAAATACCTGGCAGTGATCGAGAGCAGTCTGGATCCACGTGTATCGTCTCCTGCCAGGGCCGTTGGCATGTGGCAGTTTCTGGAAACGACCGGAAAGCAGTATGGATTGACCATTACGACGACGGTCGACGAACGATGTCATGTGGAGAAGGCGACTGTGGCCGCTTGCAAATACCTGAAAGATGCCTATGCAAAATATGGCGACTGGGCCACCGTGGCCTCTTCCTATAATGCCGGCATGGGGCGTATCACGGGCGAGCTGCAGAAACAGTTCGTCGATCACTCCATGGATCTCTGGGTGGTGGAAGAGACGACCCGCTATCCTTATCGGATCATGGCGATCAAACTAATTTTTGAGAATCCCTACCGGTATGGATTTGTACTCCGCGCGCAGGATCTCTACAAGCCGATCGAATGTGAAGAGGTTGCAGTCACAGCCGATATCCTGGACCTGGCGGACTGGGCAAAGAAACGTGGCGTGACATACGCCGACCTGAAACGCTTTAACCCCTGGCTGCGCGACCGCAAACTGCAAACCGGAGGCCGGAAATATACCTTACAGGTTCCGAAACAGGAAGAGATTTATTACCATACGCCCAATACCATTGTACATAACCCGAAATGGGTGGTGCGATAGCGTCTGATTGTAAAAATAGTATAAAGATTAATGGATAACAAAGAGCAAATTGAAGGCGGCCAGATCGTGGTGCTTGGCGCCCGTGTGCATAACCTGAAGAATATCGATATAGAAATCCCCCGTAACCGACTGACGGTGATTACCGGCATGAGTGGTAGCGGCAAATCTTCCCTGGCTTTCGACACCATCTTTGCCGAAGGACAGCGGCGCTATGTGGAGACCTTCTCCGCTTATGCCCGCAATTTCCTGGGAAACATTGAGCGGCCGGATGTGGATAAGATATCCGGATTGAGCCCGGTGATCTCCATCGAACAGAAGACAACCAACCGTAATCCGCGCTCAACTGTAGGCACAACGACCGAAGTGTACGACTTTTTCCGTTTGTTGTTTGCCCGCGCCGGAGAGGCTTACTCCTATCTGAGTGGCGAGAAGATGGTGAAATATACCGAAGAGCAGATCCTCCGCCTTATACTCGACGAATACGAAGGCGAAAAGATCTATCTGTTGGCGCCGCTGGTGCGCAACCGAAAAGGGCACTACAAAGAGGTGTTCGAACAGGTTCGCAAGAAGGGCTACCTGAATGTGCGGGTCGACGGCGAACTGAAAGAGGTATATCACGGCATGAAGCTCGACCGCTACAAAATGCACAGTATTGAGGTCGTTATCGATAAGATGAAAGTTACCCAGTCAGACGAACGCCGTCTGAAAGAGAGTCTTCGGATTGCTATGAAACAGGGCGACGGACTGATTATGATATTGGATGGCGAAGTGGGCGAAGTGCGCCATTACAGCCGACGACTGATGGACCCGACCACCGGGCTATCCTATACGGAACCGGCGCCGCATAACTTCTCTTTCAACTCACCACAGGGTGCCTGCCCCCGCTGCAAAGGACTGGGACAGGTGAATATCCTCGATATGGACAAGATCGTTCCGGATAAAAACGTCAGTATCTACAACGGCGGCATATCGGCTTTAGGTAAATACCGCAACGCGCTTATCTTCTGGCAGATCGAGGCTTTATGTGAGAAACATGGCGTAACCATCAAGACACCGGTGAAGGATATTCCGGAAGAGGCCATGGAAGAGATCATGAACGGAACCGACGAGCGATTGACCATCAAAAATGCTTCGCTGGGCAGCTCCAACTATTTCCTCACCTACGAAGGGGTAGCCAAATATATCATGATGCAACAGGAGAGCGAAGCCTCCGCTACGGCACAGAAATGGGCCGGTCAATTCATCAAACTATCTACCTGCCCCGAGTGCGACGGCCAACGATTGAACCAGGAGGCGCGGCATTACCGCATCGCCGGCAAGAACATTGCCGAATTGGCGGAGATGGATATTTCCGAACTCTACGAATGGCTCGATGGAGTTGAGGAGAAACTGGATGACAAACAACGGGCTATTGCCGTAGAAATACTGAAAGAGATACGTTCCCGCCTAAGCTTCCTGTTGGATGTGGGCTTGGATTACCTGGCGATGAACCGTGCGTCGGCCACCCTCTCGGGCGGCGAAAGCCAGCGCATTCGCCTGGCCACTCAGATCGGAAGCCAGTTGGTCAATGTACTGTATATATTGGATGAGCCCAGCATCGGGCTCCATCAGCGCGACAATATGCGCCTGATCCACTCCCTGAAGCAATTGCGGGACACGGGAAATACCGTGGTGGTCGTAGAGCATGATAAAGATATGATGCTAAATTCCGACTACGTGGTCGATATGGGACCTTTTGCCGGACGCAAAGGGGGCGAGGTGGTCTTCGCGGGTACTCCTCAAGAGATGCTCCAGGCCGACACACTCACCTCCGCCTATCTGAACGGGAAGCAGGAGATTGTTATTCCCACGGAGCGACGGAAAGGGAACGGGAAGTTCATCACTATCAAAGGGGCATCGGGTAACAACCTGCAACATGTCGACGTTTCTTTCCCTTTGGGCACGTTTATCTGTGTAACGGGCGTGTCGGGAAGTGGTAAGTCTTCCCTGATCAATCATACCCTGCAACCGATACTCAGCCAGCACTTTTACCGTTCATTAGAGGATCCTCTCCCCTATGATTCCATCGAAGGCATTGACCATGTCGATAAGATAGTCAACGTCGACCAGTCGCCTATCGGGCGTTCGCCGCGCAGCAATCCGGCCACCTATACGGGTGTCTTCTCGGATATCCGCAACCTGTTTGTCGAATTGCCGGAGTCGAAGATACGGGGATATAAACCCGGCCGCTTCTCTTTCAATGTATCCGGCGGGCGTTGTGAAACATGTAAAGGCAACGGTTACAAGGCTATCGAGATGAATTTCCTGCCTGATGTATTGGTGCCTTGCGAGGATTGCCACGGCAAGCGTTACAATCGTGAGACATTAGAGGTGCGTTTCCGTGGCAAATCGATTGCCGACATACTGGATATGACCATCAATATGGCGGTGGAGTTCTTCGAAAACCAGCCCAATATCCTGAATAAGATCAAGGTATTGCAGGATGTAGGCCTGGGATATATCAAGCTCGGGCAGCCTTCGACCACCCTATCGGGCGGCGAAAGCCAGCGTGTCAAATTGGCTACCGAACTGGCGAAACGCGATACCGGCAAGACCTTGTATGTATTAGACGAGCCGACAACCGGTCTTCACTTCGAAGATATCCGCGTATTGCTGGGCGTATTGAACCGTCTGGTCGAGAAAGGAAACACCATTCTGGTGATTGAACACAACCTGGATGTGATAAAAAGCGCCGATTGGCTCATCGATATGGGGCCTGAAGGCGGACGCCGCGGAGGGCAACTCCTGTTTGCCGGAACGCCCGAAGAGCTGGCGGCAAGCGGTATTGGCTTTACCTCCGGTTTTCTGAAAGACGAATTGAAAGGAAAATAATATGAAGTTCGCGGATGTCATCCTGCCTCTTCCCCTGGAACAAAAATACACCTACCGGATACCTTCCGATCTGGAAAAGGCGGTGGTGCCGGGAAGCCGGGTCATTGTTCACTTCGGACGCAAGCGCTATTATACCGCGATCGTATTAGAGATACATACCCGCCAACCCGATTCGGCCTACGAAACCAAAGAAATCTTTGCCCTATTGGATCCGACACCCATCCTGCGCCGTCCGCAACTACGCTTCTGGCAATGGATTTCCTCCTACTATCTCTGCGCGTTAGGCGATGTGTACAAAGCGGCACTCCCATCGGGATTGAAATTGGAGAGCGAGACAGCCGTGACCTATAACGAAGATTTTGAAGCTGACGCCCCTTTGCGTCCAAACGAACAATCGGTATTAGATGCCTTTGCGGGTGTGGTGAAACTGACCGTTTCCGAACTGGAACGAAAGACAGGACTGCGGAATATCATGCCGGTCATCACCTCCTTAATCTCAAAAGGTGCGGTGATGGTAAGTGAAGAGCTTAAAAAGAAATTCGTTCCGAAGAAGCAGGCTTTCATTCGTTTGGCAGCCGACTACAAAGAGGAGGAGCGTCTGAAAGCTGCCTTTGACGAACTGAAACGAGCCAAAAAGCAGGAGATGTTGTTGATTGCCTTCCTGGAACTCAGCCACGCGCTTCACCCTACCCTCGCCAAAGAAATATCCCGTAAGGAGTTGTTGGAATACAGCCACTCCTCTCCCGCCCTCTTGGACGGGCTTATCAAGCGGGGTATCCTGGAGAGTTATGAGAAAGAGGTGGGGCGCCTGCAGGCATCGGTTACGAAACTGCAACCCCTGTCGACCCTTTCCAAAAAACAAGAACTGGCCTACGATGCCATTCATCAATGCTTCAAAGAAAAGGATGTCTGCCTGTTATACGGAGTCACCTCGAGCGGCAAGACGGAGATCTATGTACACATGATCAAAGACGCGTTGGCATTGGGCAGGCAGGTGCTCTATCTATTGCCGGAGATAGCCATCACGACGCAGATAACGGAACGGCTGGCACGGCTTTTCGGCGACAAACTGGTGGTGTATCATTCGAAATTCACCGACAATGAACGGGTAGAGATATGGAATCGCCTGTTGCATAACAAAGAACCGATCGTGGTGCTTGGTGTCCGTTCCTCGCTTTTCCTGCCCTTCCACGACCTGGGGTTGGTGATTGTCGACGAGGAACACGAGCCCAGTTACAAGCAACAGGAACCGGCTCCCCGCTATCATGCCCGCAACGCGGCGATGGTGCTTGCCGGCATGCATGGAGCCAAAACCCTATTAGGTTCGGCAACTCCTTCGATCGACTCCTACTTCAACGCCACAACAGGCAAATATGGCCTGGTGGAATTGGGTGAACGCTATGGCGATTGCCAAATGCCCGATATCCTCACCGCCGACCTGAAAGAGTTGCGTCGCAAGAAGATGATGCCGAAAGAATCGCTTTTCTCTCCGCTGTTGATACAGCAGATCGAAACAGCCTTAGACAAAGGCGAGCAGGCAATCTTGTTCCAGAACCGCCGAGGGTTCGCGCCGCAGATTGAGTGTAAGGATTGCGGTTGGGTGCCCCATTGCGAGCATTGCGATGTAAGCCTTACCTATCATAAGTTCAGAAACGTATTGGTTTGCCATTATTGTGGATTTACGCAGTATGCCCCTTCGGAGTGTCCCGCCTGCAAAGGCAAAGATTTGCGCATGCTGGGGTTCGGCACCGAAAAAGTGGAAGAAGAAGTTTCAGCCCTGTTTCCGGCAGCGAATGTAGAGCGTCTGGATACCGATACGGCACGCACCCGTTCGGCCTACGAGCGAATCCTGGGTGATTTCGAGAAAGGGAAAACCCAGATACTGATCGGCACACAGATGATATCCAAAGGATTGGACTTTGGAAATGTGAGCGTAGTCGGCATACTGAACGCGGACAACCTGATGAACTTCCCCGATTTCCGAGCCCATGAACGCGCCTTCCAACTGATGCTCCAGGTGAGTGGTCGTGCCGGGCGTCGCGACAAACAGGGAACGGTCGTTTTACAAACCACCCAACCTGAACATCCGATCATTCAAATGGTGCAGCAGAACGACTACAAAGGCATGGTCGACCTGCAACAGACCGAACGGAGTATGTTCCGCTATCCGCCTTATTATCGCTTGATTGTGATGGTATTGCGTTCACGCAACGAGCAGGTATTGCGCGAGCTCTCCACCCTCTATGCCGATAAACTGCGTGCCTACCTGGGCGAACGCGTACTCGGTCCCGTCACGCCGGTCATTACCCGCATACAGACACTGCATATCCGGCAGATCGTGCTTAAGCTGGAGGTAACGGCAGCCGTTGCCCCTGTGCGCGAATTGCTTGCCAAGGTACATAAAGAAATGGAGGATCAACCGGCTTTCCGCCAGCTCATCCTCCACTATGATGTCGATCCGCTGTAACAGCGGGGTTAGAATTCAATCCCGAACTTAAAGGTTAATCCGCCGATGTTTTTGGTATCATACCAGGAGCCATACCCGCTGCCATAGAAATAGATTTCCGCCATTTGTAGATTATAACCGGTCGAAAGATAAAGCGCCAGGTTACGTACAATAGCAAATCGCGCCCCTACCGTAGGAGAGAAATAGAAACCGCCCGGCTCATCATCGTCGACAATAGCAGATACCCCTACCCGAACACTGGCAAAAGGAGCAATCCGTCCCTTGATGAAATTGGCTCGTCCTTCGACAAATACCGGCACGGTCGCCACATCGTAATCGCCATGATAATGAATACCCATTCCACCGCCGACAAAGAAATGTTCATTGAACTGATACCCATGACTGGTATTGATCTCGATACCATCCGAACCGTAATCGCCCAAGCCGGCAATATAACCCATATCCACAAACCCGCGATAACCCCGGATATCACTAACCGGTTTCTTGGTCGAAACACGCACGGTACGCTCTCTTCGGGCTGTAGTAGGCAGAATCTCTTTGGTAATCTTTTCTACCTCCTCCATCTTGTAGACGAAAATGCTTCCGTCAGCCGTTTGGATTTTCAGAGACTCATTAGGCACCTGTTCGATCACAAGCCCTTTGATAATACTTCCATTTTTAAGGTAAACGGTCTCCCTTACTGTCTCTTGAGAAAATGCAGTAGTCACGCATGCCATAAGCAATGCAAACACAAAAAATACTTTTTTCATACGTTAGTTTATTATAGTGTGTAGTTAGTCCGCTGTGAAATTTCGCCCAAAGATAAGAAAAGAATAGGGAAAGCGCCTATACACGAAAAATAATTACTTTTGCCCCCAATAAACATGTGCATTATGAAACAAGAGAAAATAAGACTGCTTTTTGTGTGTATGGGTAATATCTGCCGGTCGCCATCGGCAGAGGCGGTGATGAAAAAGATCGTGGAAGATAGGCGGTTGACGGATCGGATTGAGATCGATTCGGCCGGTACCATTGGGTATCATGCGGGGGAACGGGCTGATTCGCGGATGCGGGCGCATGCATCTCGTCGGGGATATCGCTTGGAATCGCTGTCTCGTCCGGTGGTAACGGATGATTTTTATGAGTTCGATATGATTATCGGGATGGACGACCAGAATATCTCCGACCTCAAACGCAAAGCGCCCGATTGGGAGTCGGTTGAGAAAATTCATCGAATGACTGATTTCTCCCGCCACAAGACCTACGACCATGTCCCCGATCCCTATTATGGTGGAGATGCCGGCTTTGAACTGGTGCTCGACCTGTTGGAAGATGCCTGCGAAGGCCTGTTGGAACATATCCTGTCGGACGAAAAATAAGCCTACCTCAAAAAAGCAAAGTGTCAGCAAAAAGGGCATTTTGCTTTACAATATGATACGTTAAAAAGTGTTACTCGCGGGACTTTTTCAAAATACTCCTGCCATTTCGGAAAAAAAGTCCTACGATTTTGACAAAATGATATTTTTGATTTTTTGATTTTGGGGAGATTTGAGGGAGCTGGAAGGATTCAGAAAAGTCCGCAAGGACTTAGACGTGGATAACCCCGTGCAAGCCGTTTAGGCGCAGCTCGGGGTTGATGCTATGCCTATTATTCATGAGCTCCGTAGGTGCTCAACCATAGAGCACCTACGGAGCTCGTTTCTATTTACTCCCGTCCCCGAGCTGCGCCTGACGGCTTGCACGGGGTTATCCACGTAAAAGTCCTTGCGGACTTTGGGATCTTCAATTATCCCCATACTTGAATCCCCCCGCACCCCATCCCAATCCTATTAAAAAGCACCCCTGTGAAAACATTCTTCCGCTATTGGGTTTTTGGATGTATTGATTATCTTTGTCTTAATTAATAGGTACGTGGCTATGATAAAGAAAAAACAAAAACCTTACAAAATCGGCTTAGCCCTTAGTGGCGGAGGCGCGAAAGGATTTGCCCATGTAGGTGTTTTCCGCTTATTAGAAGAGTGTGGCGTGAAACCGGATATTATTTCAGGTACCAGCGCCGGTGCGTTAGCCGGATGTCTCTTTGCGGATGGTTATTCTTCCGAAGAGATACGCCATATCTTCACCGGAAAAGAGTTCTCCGAATTTGCCAAAGTGCAAATCCCCATGTCTGGTCTCTTCGACAACTCCCGCCTGACGCAATTCCTGCGTCGCCATCTGCATGCGAAAAACTTCGAGGATCTGGCTATCCCATTGGTGGTGGTAGCTACGGACCTGGATCATGGCATAAGCCATGAATTCCGAACCGGCCCCCTGGTGGAAGCTGTCACCGCCTCCTGTAGTGTACCCATCATATTCAGCCCGGTGCAGATCGATGGAATCCATTATGTCGATGGTGGCCTGTTTCGCAACTTCCCGGTGAGCACTATCCGCGAAGAGTGCGACAAGGTTATCGGAGTCAATGTCAGCCCCCTGGTGCCCCAGAAATACAAAAAGACACTCTTCCATATTGCCGAACGTTCTTACCATTATATGTTCCGCGCCAATACGACAGAAGATCGTCTATTGTGTGATGTACTTATCGAAACTGAGGCCTTCGATGATGTGAAGATGTTCGATTTGGAGAATGTCGACAAGGTGGCACAAATAGGCTATGAGACAGCAATCCGAGCTTTCGACGATCTCATACAGGACAGTACTTTCGACCAATTAGTCAGTACCATCAAAAAGAAAAGTATAGAAATTAACCAACTAAAAGGAAAAGAATGAATATGGAAACAAACAAGAAAATGGTCATATACCAGACGCTTCCCCGTCTTTTTGGGAACAAGCAATCGTCCCATGTTAAATATGGAAACATAGAAGAAAACGGCGTAGGGAAACTCTCCGCTTACACCGAGCACGTATTAACGGAGATCAAAGCCTTAGGGATTTCACACATCTGGTACACCGGCATTATTGAGCATGCCACCAAATCGGATTTCACCGCCTACGGCATCCCCAAAGACCACAATGCGGTGGTCAAAGGAACAGCCGGCTCCCCCTATGCCATCAAAGACTACTATGATGTCGACCCGGCATTGGCGGATGATATAAGCTGTCGCATGGAGGAATTCGAGGCATTGATCAAACGGACACATGAGGCAGGCCTGAAAGCCATTATCGATTTTGTGCCGAACCATGTAGCCCGTCAGTATCATTCGGATGTCCGCGCTCCTTTTATTGAAGACTTAGGCCAGACAGACGATACTACAAAGGCATTCGATGCGAACAATAACTTCTACTATCTCCCCGGACAGGCGCTGGAGCTTCATTTCGGTGCGAAGCAGGAGGATTTTGAATACAGTGAATTCCCTGCCAAGGTAACGGGGAACGACTGTTTCTCACCCAACCCCAGTCGGAATGATTGGTACGAAACGGTCAAACTAAACTATGGCATTGATTACCTGAACGGGCGAACGACTCACTTTGATCCTGTCCCGAACACATGGGAAAAGATGTTGCAGATCTTATTGTTCTGGGCATCGAAAGGGGTCGATGCCTTCCGTTGCGATATGGCGGAGATGGTGCCTGTGGCATTTTGGCAGTGGGTCATCCCGAAAGTTAAGGAACAACATGATGTGTTGTTTATCGCCGAAGTCTATAACCCGGCCGAATATCATAACTATTTAATAAACGGACACTTCGACTACCTCTATGATAAGGTAGGATTATACGATACGCTTCGATTGGTGATTACCGGAGAGGCACCGGCAAGCCAGATCACCGGTTGCTGGCAGGCATTGGACGGTATCCAATCGCGCATGCTCAACTTCCTGGAGAACCACGACGAGCAGCGCATCGCGTCGGACTTTTTCGCCGGAGATGCCCGCAAAGGATTTCCCGGCATGATGGTTTCAACGCTGATGAACACAAACCCGGTGATGGTCTATAACGGACAGGAGCTGGGCGAACGCGGCATGGACGAAGAGGGGTTCAGCGGACTCGACGGAAGAACAACCATCTTTGATTATTGGAGCATGGAAAGCGTGCGCCACTGGTTCAACGATGGACAACCGGATGACGGGCAACTGACAAAAGAGCAAAAAGAATTGCGCGACAAGTACAAAGCACTCTTAAACATCGCGCTCACCGAACCGGTCATTAGCCAGGGAATATTCCATGATCTTACGTATGCCAACCTAAAGAATCCTTACTTCAATCCGCATCGTCAATATGCCTTTTTGCGCAAACAGGAGAATGAGGTGATCCTCGTGGTGGCCAACTTCGACAAAGCCGAGCAGACGGTGAGGGTACAGATTCCGGAAAACGCCTTCCGGGTATGTGGCATAAAAGACAATAAGGCAGCCCGCCTGACGGATCTGTTCACCGGCCAAACCTCTGTCAGCACACTGACCGATGCCTGGCCCTACCAGGTGGTATTGCCCCCCTACTCCGGCCGGATCCTGAAATTCACCTATTAATTTATGACATAAAGAGCTGGCTCGTTGATTTCTCAAGCGTTTAGAGATTAATTCTACCCTATGGCAAGAATTAATCTCTAAACGCTTAATAGTAACTACTATTTTTTGTAATTTCGCAGCGCAATGCAAATCTATTCAATTTAAGAAAAATTAGGCATCAATGAGTACACAAGCTCCCTACCTGGTCTTCTCAGGTACCAACTCCCGTTATTTAGCAGAGAAAATATGTAACAGTCTTGGCTGTAAGCTGGGGCAAATGAATATTCAACACTTTGCAGACGGTGAATTTTCAGTTTCTTACGAAGAATCTATTCGTGGCCGTGATCTGTTTTTGGTACAGTCGACCTTCCCGAACTCCGACAATCTGATGGAACTATTGATGATGATCGACGCGGCCAAGCGTGCCTCTGCCCGATCTATCATTGCGGTGATTCCCTATTTCGGATGGGCACGTCAGGACAGAAAAGACAAACCGCGCGTTTCTATCGGCGCCAAGCTGATAGCCAATATGCTCAGTGTGGCGGGGATTGATCGCCTGATCACCATGGATCTGCACGCGGATCAGATACAGGGATTCTTTGATGTGCCGGTGGATCACCTCTATGGTTCTACCGTTTTCCTGGAATATATCAAAGCGACTTATCCTTTGGAAACATTATGTATTGCAACGCCTGACGTAGGTGGTACAAAACGCGCCAGCACCTATTCCAAATACCTCGGCACGCCGATGGTGATCTGTCATAAGTCGCGCCTGCGTGCCAATGAAGTGGCCGAGATGCGCATTATCGGTGACGTGACGGATATGGATGTGATCCTGGTGGACGATATGGTTGATACAGCCGGTACGATTACCAAAGCTGCCAACCTGATGATGGAAAATGGCGCCCGCTCGGTACGTGCCATCGCCAGCCATGCCGTGATGTCCGATCCGGCTACCCTGCGTATCGGCGAATCGGCTTTGCAAGAGATGATCTTTACCGACTCTATCCCTTATGCCAAAGACTGTACGAAAGTGAAAGTGCTTTCCGTTGCGGATATGTTTGCCGAAGCGATCCGTCGCGTACGCAATAACGAATCGATCAGTTCCCTGTATGTTATCTAATTTGCCGACAAAACAGGAACGAAAAAAGGTTCCGACAGATATAACAACAAAAAAGCCATTCTTTCGAATGGCTTTTTTGTTATGATATATTGCATCTGTTTTTAGAACATAATAGCGGCAGAAATCATCCAGCCCCGGTTCTTACCGCCCTCTTTTTTGCCGAGTTTATAGTTGTCGGTAAGGCCTAAACCATAATTAAAACCTACCTGCAGGTGGTTGAACAATTCCACACCCGCGCCAAAATCCCAACCCATACCAAAGGTTTTCGCTTTGATCTGATCTTCCAACACACTCCATACCTTGTCTTTCGACAAACGGAAACCAAAATAGGGACCGGTAGCCAGGTAGGGTTTTATCAAAGGTAGATCGATCTTCCAGCGCAAATGGATGGGCACATCAATATAATCGATCTTAATCGCGTCATCGCCTATTTTGGTATCACCTATCTCTACGCCCTGAGGTTCCATCCCTTTCTGCGTATAAAGCAATGCGGCATCAAAGCCTAAGCCTAAGAGCGGAACCGTTGCTTCAATCATCGGCCCGATATGAAAGCCGGTTACATTATTCGGATTCCAATTCTCGCGCACATCGCTAAAATGCACGGTAGAAATATTAACCCCACCCTTCAAACCAAAGCGCAACTGCGCGTTTGCCGTAAAAGCATACGAGGCCACAAACAAGACAACCAACAAACTAAATATCTTTTTCATATAGCTCTATTTTTTTATTTAATGCAAAATAAGACTTTTTACGTTTATAAAACAAACAAAGAAGGAAGAGTGTTTACGCATAAAGAATATATTTGCAGATAAATCCATAGTGTTCCAACCATGACAAAACACCAGATCATCCTTTTAGGGAAAGATATCACCTCGGTTTATCACGGGATCAAAGAGTTTCGTCCCGATTACATCCACCTGCTCTATACGGAGGCGACACGCGGCATTGCCGACACCATGTTTCCGCTGTTGCCGGCACATATCCGAAAATGTGCCTACCAGACAGATCCCTACGACGGAAGCCGGGTGCAAGAGGTGTGCCGTGTGATCCACCAGGAGTATGAAGGAGAATTCCTTTACCACCTCTCCGAAGGCACCAAGCCCATGGCACTGGCGGCGTTCGACATCGCCCGGGAGATGGGATGCCGTGCCTTCTATCTGACACAACTGGGTGAACTGGTTTGGCTGGACACCTTCGAGATCCTTCCGATGCGAAGCATGCTCGACAATGAAGAGATCATTAAACTAAGCGGAAACATACTCTCCCAGTTCCATGACATCAAAGAGCTCCGGGAAGAGAATATACAAACCTCCAAGCAGATCAAACGCTTTATCGAGAACTACCCGCAGGAGCATGCGCGTATCATGAAATTCTTCGGCGTGATCTGTCACCGGCAGATTTCCCGTTTGCCACCGTCCAAACTACTGACAAACGAATTGCGCTTTAAGACAAAAAACGGCACCTTGCTCTTCACCCAGCGGGGCCAGATACTCCTTCGCGTCTCTAATCCGAACGCCTTATATCTCTATTTCAAAGCCAGTTGGTGGGAGACATTGGTAGCCCATCAGGTACGCATCTGGACAGAACAGCAAAAGAATCCACCGGAGGCTTGGCAGAATGTATTGTTTCAGACCGACTCGGAGAATACCCAGTCGAAAAACGAAGTGGATGTATTGGTTAACAATAAGCAGAAGTTGATCTTCATCGAGTGTAAATCGGGCCAAGTCACCCAGAACGATATCTATAAAATCGATGGAGTCAGGGAGACCTACGGGGGAGATATCTCACGTGCCGTGCTGGCGAGCTACTATCCGGTAGAGACCTATCTATTGGAAAAATGCCGGGATCTACAGATAAACGTATTCGCCCCGCCCTATTTCGAAGACCGTATCAGCCACCTCTATGAATTACCAGGCTGGCTGGATCAGCTGACGCGGGAGTTGCAGTTGTAACTCCCCGCCGGATTATTCGAGTATTTTCAACAGGTCGCCTGTGAAGATTCTGCGCTGCATTATTTTCCCGTCTTCCGACAGGAGCAGGTTGTCAGGTACACCGGTAACAAAATACTCTTTTTTCAGGTCCACATCCTGGAGATAATGTATGTTTCGCCACAAAGGATTCATTTCAGCGGCTTTCTTCAACCAGGCATCCTTATCCTCATCGATCGATACCATTACAAACTGTATCTTATCCGCATGGCGAGCGCTGATATCTTCCAACTGTGGTATTTGTGCCAGACAGGGGCCACACCAGGTTGCCCAGAAATCTACTAATACCAGTTTGCCGGCGTAATCGGAAACGCGTCCGGCAACTCCCTTATGATCTACAAAAGCAAAGTCGACCGTTTGTCCGATCCGTATCTTCTCGGATCGTGCCAGATAAGTTTCGATCTTCTCACCCATATACCCCTCTTTCTCCTGCTGCGGCACTAAGAGAAACAATTCGCCAATCAGATCCGGTCGTTCCCGAACGCCAAACAATCCGGAGAGATCGCTCACAATAATAGAGAACCCCTCCCGGTTCTTCTCCTTTTTATATTGGTCGATCAATACCGACAGGTAATACTCCACAAGGCTGTCTTTCTGCAAATTGCATTTATTCTTTTCCTCTTCCGTCGTTGCTTCCACCTCAGCGGATAATAAATCCATATACTTCTGATAGAAAAGTGTTTTGTTCGCCTCGTAATAAGCGGCGATATTCGACGCGGCTTTTGACTTTTTATAGGCAACGGCCTTTTCATTCTCTGTGTTCACCGATTCTGAAAAGTCAATCCGGTCATTGACCAACGTAAAAGGAATGGTCAGATGCTCTATCTGCAAAGCCGCCCGCACCGGATAGGCAACCGTGCCGGTTATCGTGAATTTGCCTTTCTCTACCCGTACGGTATCGGACGGGGCACCCGTTTCCGTTATCAAAATAACTTCTTTTCCGTCAAAAAGAGGATCTGTCAGTTTACCTTCCAATAAAAATCCATTCTCAAAACCGCAAGACATGCATACGGCAAGCATAAGAAAACAACACAAAAAGGCGCTATACTTTTTCATATAGTAATATTTATACGATTTATTTCCGATTATAAAACACGGCAAATATAATTAAACTTCACGCAGATTCTCCCGTTGCCAATCCCGAAAAGTAACGCCTGTTTGCCGTTTGAAGGTGCGGCTGAAAGAAGAGGGGTGTGAAAAGCCCGATTGAATAGCGATCTGTTCTTGGGACATATCCGGATTCGTACGCATAAGTTCCTGCGCATACTCGATTCTTTTCATGTTAATATAGTCAGAGAAGTTGCACTGAAACTCCTCATTTATAAGGCGTGAAATATAGGTGCGGTTCGTACGCATCACGCGCGCGACATCGTCCAGGTGGAGATTATTCTGCAAAAAGACCTGTTCTTCATCTATGATCTGATTAAACAGCGGCAACAGGTTTTTTATAACATTATATTGTTCATTCGCATCGACACATTCTCCATTTCCTTCTGCCCAGTCAGCCTCTACTAAATCGGAGGCTAAATTATCGGCCGTATATTCCAGGCGACTCAGGTGGTAACACATAAAATAAAGCGTGGCGGCCCATAGGAACATGGTAAACTGAACAAACCAAGCATCGCCATTATAATAGAAGTCCCCTCTGCAGGTGAATAAAGCCAGAAGAAGAACAACGTAAAGCCCCGCCAGCAAAGCATATTGATGCCTCATAGAATTGTCATCCAGGGTAGAGAAATAATCGTCCAACCGATGCCGATAGCGCACAAGGCGAATCGTCGTAAGCACCAACAGGAAGAAGATTTGCACAAAAATCAATATCTTATACAAAGAGACGCTCACAAAATGATGGAATTGAAAGACCGGAGCAGTGAAGGCGGTGATATCCCCCTTATTCTCCACCAGCTTCGTCATATAGACTACCACCTGCTCCTCGCCCATATAGGCGTACATCGTCATCAGGCTAATAGCAATCATAGGAGCCGGCAAGAGCCACAAATAATCTTTCCAGTTAAACGGCTCTTCGCTGGTCAACGATTTAAAAGCAAAATAAAGTAACGGAAAAAACAATAAGGTGGTGAAAATCTCTAATACCTCTACCTTATAGAACAACGCATGATCTTGGATTCCCCCCATATAATAGCCCCAAATAAAGGTGCTTATTCCCATCACAAAAACAGTACCGGTCCATATCTTTCGCGACCGGGTGTTTGTCTTCCATTGAAGCAGAAAAGTGATGCTCCAAAACAAACAGGTAAAGCAAGGAAGTAGTAATAAAAATCGAGCCCACATAGTATAATGGTATTAAAACTCTCGGTTAGTTGTGTTGTGTGTTGTGTGTACTGTCCCTCATCAGACAGACTTTGTGTAAAAAGATTGAAAGCGGACTCTCAAACGAATCCGCTTTCAATTTTATGCCATTAGCTTATTCTGCCAATAGGATTTCCAATATCTGTACGGCAGCCTTCGCCACAGAGGTACCCGGACCAAAGATCGCGGCCACACCTGCTTTGTAAAGGAAGTCGTAGTCCTGGGCAGGGATTACACCACCGGCTATCACGATGATATCCGGACGTCCCAGCTGTTTCAGTTCTTCGATTACCTGCGGAACCAATGTCTTGTGACCGGCAGCCAACGAAGAGACGCCCATCACATGCACATCGTTCTCCACAGCCTGACGAGCCGCCTCGGCCGGTGTCTGGAACAACGGCCCCATGTCTACGTCGAAGCCACAGTCGGCATAGCCGGTAGCTACTACTTTCGCACCGCGGTCGTGTCCGTCCTGACCCATCTTGGCAACCATAATACGTGGCTGACGACCCTCTTTCTTGGCAAACTTCTCAGCCAGTTCGGTCGCTTTCTGGAAGTCGGCATCTTTACCTGTTTCTGATGAATACACGCCTGATATAGTTCTGATAATTGCTTTATAACGTCCTGCAACTTCTTCGCAGGCATCTGAAATCTCTCCTAAGGAAGCACGCAGACCGGCAGCTTTCACGGCCAGTTCCAACAGGTTTCCTTTGCCTGTGCGAGCACATTCGGTAATAGCCGCCAACGCCTCTTTCACTGCTGCTTCGTCGCGCTTGCCACGCAAGGTGTTCAGGCGCTCGATCTGCTGTTCGCGCACCGCCGTATTGTCGATCTCCAGGATATCAATCGGATCCTCTTTTTCCAGACGATATTTGTTGATACCCACGATGGTCTGTGTCTGTGAGTCGATACGAGCCTGTGTACGAGCTGCCGCTTCTTCGATACGCATCTTTGGAATGCCTGTCTCAATAGCTTTCGCCATACCACCCATGCTTTCGATCTCCTGAATCAATGCCCAGCCTTTGTGAACCAACTCATTGGTCAGCGTTTCCACATAATAGGAACCGGCCCATGGGTCGATCTCTTTACAGATCTGGGTCTCTTCCTGAATATAGATCTGCGTGTTACGCGCGATACGTGCGGAGAAGTCGGTCGGCAAAGCGATGGCTTCGTCGAGTGCGTTGGTGTGCAGTGATTGGGTGTGTCCCAATGCAGCAGCCATGGCTTCGATACAGGTACGTCCCACGTTGTTGAACGGATCCTGCTCGGTCAGCGACCAACCGGAAGTCTGACAGTGCGTACGCAATGCCAGTGATTTCGGGTTCTTCGCTCCAAAGCTCTTCACGATCTTCGCCCACAACATACGAGCAGCACGCATCTTGGCGATTTCCATAAAGTGGTTCATACCAATTGCCCAGAAGAACGACAAGCGCGGAGCGAAGGCATCCACATCGATACCGGCATTGATACCGGCACGCAGGTATTCCATCCCGTCGCAAAGCGTATAAGCCATCTCGATATCAGCTGTAGCACCGGCTTCCTGCATATGGTAACCGGAGATAGAGATCGAGTTGAACTTCGGCATCTTCTGTGAAGTATATTCGAAGATGTCGGCGATGATCTTCATAGAGAATTCGGGTGGGTAGATATAGGTGTTACGCACCATGAATTCTTTCAGGATATCATTCTGGATTGTTCCGGCCATCTCTTCCAGTTTAGCGCCCTGTTCCAGTCCGGCATTGATATAGAATGCCAATACAGGAAGAACGGCACCGTTCATGGTCATCGAAACAGACATCTGGTTCAAAGGTATACCATCGAACAACACTTTCATATCTTCCAGTGAACAGATAGACACCCCTGCTTTACCTACGTCACCTACCACACGTTCGTGGTCGGCATCGTATCCGCGGTGGGTTGCCAGGTCGAACGCTACCGACAGACCTTTCTGTCCAGAAGCCAGGTTACGACGATAGAAGGCATTTGACTCTTCTGCGGTGGAGAAACCGGCATACTGACGGATCGTCCAGGGACGCATCGCGTACATACCGCTATACGGTCCACGCAGGAAAGGAGGCAAACCGGAAGCATAATTCAGATGCTCCATCCCCTCCAGGTCTTCTTTTGTATAAACAGATTTCACCTCGATATGCTCAGGTGTTTTCCAATCTGCCGAGATTCCATTCTCTTTTGCCCATTCCGCAGCATTCGTCGCTGCAAATCCGGCATTCTTAATATCTATATTCTTAAAATTCGGTCTCATAATTTCTTTTTTAGTAGTCATCGGCTTCGCCTGGAAGTTAAAGAAGTTACCATTCGCTTCGCTCATTGGAAGTTAAGAATACTTCTCTGACTTCTCTAACTCCTCTGACTTCTCTAACTTCTTAATTAATACCTAATCTGGAGTTAAACGCCTTCAATGTTTCAAGCACGTTGCTCTTCACATTGATGAATTCAGTAATACCCTGAGCTTTCAGGTCGTCCATACAGGCAGGGGCACCGGCTACAACAAACTCAGCTTTTCCGGCCAGCAGTTTGTAAGCAGCAGGAGCATATTCCGCATATTCGTCATCACTTGAGCAAAGCACGACAATGTCAGCACCGGCTTTCAAGGCTGCATCCACACCAGCCTCAACGGTTTCGAAACCGAGGTTGTCGATCAGTTTGTAACCGGCACAACCAAAGAAGTTACCGGAGAACTGAGAACGAGCCAGGCGCATTGCCAGGTTACCGATTGTCAACATAAATACTTTCGGAGTCTTACCGCTCTTTTCTGTTGCCAGACGAAGGGCTTCGAATTCGGAAGCACCACGTGAAAAGTCGAGCTTCTCGATCGTTGCGTTCGCTCCGCATCCGCAGTTGCAATCGTCTTCGTTTTGGATCTTTCCGGCAGCCACTTCAGTGAAATTAGGATATTGATTAGTTCCCAACAGGATCTCACGACGGGTAGCAACCGCTTTGCGACGGGCTACGGAAGAGGCGTTAACCGCTTTCTGTACCTCACCGGCAGCTACTGCTGCGTAGAATCCACCTTTGTCTTCCACTTCCAAGAAGAGTTTCCATGCCTCGTCGGCAATCGAACCGGTCAATACCTCCAGGTAATAAGAACCGGCAGAAGGGTCAACCACCTTGTCGAAGTGACACTCTTCTTTCAACAGTAACTGCTGATTGCGCGCGATGCGTTCTGAGAAATCATCCGAATCCTGGTATGTTTGGTCGAACGGAGCTACCGTAATAGAATCCACTCCGGCAATAGCAGCCGACATGGCTTCCGTTTGTGTGCGAAGCAGGTTCACATGCGCGTCGTAAACGGTCATGTTCCAGTTCGATGATTGAGCATGAGCCACCATCTTGCAGGCGCAGTCACAGGCCGGCTGGTAGGCTGCCACAATCTCCGCCCACAACCAACGGGCTGCGCGGAACTTCGCGATTTCCATGAAATAGTTGGCAGTCGTTCCGAAGTTGAATTTAATCTTCTTCGCTACTTCGTCTACCGAGAAACCAGCCTCCGTCAGTTTGGCAATGATTTCATTACCCCAGGCCAGGGCGTAACCCAGCTCCTGAGAGATATAAGAACCGGCATCGTTCAACGTGCAAGCATCAACTGCCAATACGCGGAATGCCGGAAGCGCTTTGCCAGCGTTCAGAACAGCCGTTGCTTGTTCTACCCAACCGTCGAAGGCAACACCTTTTACCAACGGTTTTTTGAACGGATTGTAAGACACCGAACCTTCGCATTTTTCCAGATCAACACCTTTCGCTTGCAGGTAGTCTGCCAACAGACCGATCAGTGTAGCCGCTTTGTTGTTGCAAGTTTTGAAGTTAAGTTCTACACATTCCGGACAAATGCCTTCCAACAGTGTAGCGATGTTTTCTGCCGTCACATCTTCGCCACAGAAATGGAATCCCAAAGAGGTAATCCCTTTGTTCAATACATCCAACGCTTTCGCATTGGCCGCTTTGAAATCAGTTACATCAATGTTTTGGCGTACCTTCCAGTCGTTGTCCGTTTTTGTTCCACGAACGTAAGGAAATTCACCGGGAAGCGACGTCGCCGTCTTCAAACCTTCGATGTCTTCCGCACGATAGAAAGGATTTACATTGAATCCTTCGCTTGTTTTCCAAACAAGCTTTTTCTCAAACGGCGCTCCTTTCAGGTCGGCCGTGATCTTCGCCATCCATTCTTCCGTAGAAACAGGAGCGAATTCCGAGAAAAGTTTCTCTTTTAGTTCTGCCATAATATGTTTTGTTTATAATACTGGTATTAGTAATAATTACTATATAGCTTAATAACAGGGTGCAAAGGTAGGATAAATAAATAGGACAGCCAATGGAATACCCCCTAAAATCCACACGGATTTAACGCCTTTTAGGGGATGTGTTCAATAGCTTAAAACGATATCCTGTGTAATATCTCCTATGCCATAATTGGAGAACTCAGGAGGCAAATCTATCGATTTAATAAGTTAGCTCTAAAATGTATTTTCATCAAAAGTGCTAAAATACGGATTGTAAGCAAAAAGGGCTTTTTACTTACAATCTCGTACGTTAAAAAGTGTTACCCGCGGGAGTTTGAAAAAATAGTCCTTGGTTTTTGATGAAAAAGTCCTGCTGAAGTTTTAAATCGTAAGTTGGGGCTATGCCCCTTTTATCTCAATTTTGCTTCGGCCGTTTACCATTTTTTCGACACAGATTTGGGTGGTGATTCGTTCGGTCATTTCGGCGACGTGCGAGATGACACCGATTTTTCGTCCTTGTGTTTGCAAACGCTCTAAGGCGTCCATGGCGACACGTAGGGTTTCGATGTCCAACGATCCAAAGCCTTCGTCGATAAATAACGACTCGATTTTCATTCTGTTCGAAGAGAGTGAGGAGAGACCGAGTGCCAACGCCAGCGACACCAGAAAGGATTCTCCCCCGGATAGTGAGTGGACCGAACGGGTTTCGCCAAGCATATCTAAATCGACTACCTGCAAAGCCAATACGCCGGGAATGCGCTGAATGGCATATCGCTTGGTCAGTTCCTGTAAATGCTTATTGGCATACGACAATAGGATATCCAAGGTGTAGCCTTGTGCCAGGACCTTAAATTTCGATCCGTCAGCCGAGCCAAACACCTCGTTGAGCTTTTTCCAGTTTTCCGACAACAGGCTTTTTTCGTTTAGTTCGTGTTCGATTTCCTTGACGCGCGCTTGGCCTCGTCGATGGTTGACAAACAGGAGATCAATTTCCGCCTTACGCTCTGTTTTCTGTTGCCATAGTTGTTTGTTCTCCGCCAACAGTTGTTGTAAGACTTCTGTTGTCTCCTCCTCCGTTGGTTTATTCTCCTTCGAAGCATGATTCTCCAGGGTTTTCTTTCGCTCGGCAAGGGTTGCCAAAGAGGTTGTTTTCTGTTGATGCAGTCGGTTTAACTGCTCGCGTTCGACGGTTATCCAAGTGTTATTTTTCGATAATAGCTCCGATAAGTGTTCCAAGGAAATCGTTCCCTCTTTCGATGACAACCAGTCGTCGACCGCTGTTTGAGCCAAAGCGCTTTGCTTCGTCAGTTTTTCTATTTCCTGTTTGATTTGGGCGATTGTACCCGACAGCGTGTTATTCGTTGCCGTGATATCGCTCTGCTTCTTTTCCAAAGCGGTCCACGCTGCTGCCAGCTTCTCCCCTTTTTTCGAATAAGCCGCTTCCACCTCATCGGCATCCTTTCCATCGAGCAAGACCGCTCTATTCTTTTGGAGATTATCCAATAGCACCTTCGCATCTTCCCATGTCTTCTCTTTCGCAACACAGCTATCTATGGCCTCTGTCAACTGCTCGCCGGCGAGTTGCAAGCTGGTTTGACCATTCGCTATCTGGGCATTTGCCTCGCTCTTTGCCTTTTCATTTTTATCCCAGACAGCCGCCATCTCTTTCAGCGAGGCTTGCATACCACCTCGCTTGAAGGCCTGCTCCCATTCCGGGAAATTGGCGAGATAACCATCCAACTGTTTTTTAGCACCGCTCGCTTGCGTCGTGTAATTCTCAATAACCGTAGTCAAACGGATATGATCCGCTTTTCGTTCCTCTACCTGAAGCGTCAAGGTCTCCAGCTTCTTCGCCACCGCTTTTTTGGCTTTGTTCAATTCCGCCTCTTCCAGGCTCTCGCCGCTTACTTGGCTTGCGGGGTGATGCGTGCTGCCGCAAACCGGACATGGGATCCCATCCTCCAGTTTCGCGCGCAACGCAGCGATTTCAGAAGGGAGCAGGCTATTCAAGCGCGCGGCCTCATTGGTTAGTTCCAGCAATTGAGCTGTTTCACCGTCGAGAACCGTTTTAGATGATGCCAAAGTTGTTTCGTTCTTTGCCTTTTGCTTGATTACATTCTCCAAATCGCTCAGAAGGTTCACAATCAAATCCACCCGTGGCATTATGGTTTGGTATTGGGCATGTTGCTCAAACCAATTGTTTATCTGTTTGATTTTCGCTGTTGCAGCGTCAAGCGATGCCTGTGTTGCTGCGATACTCTTTTCGAGCTTCGTTTTCTTGTCATCCGCCCCTTTTTTCTCTTTGTCGGCCGCAGAGAGATTAGCTTTCGCGTTTATAAGTTGAATATCCAACACCCGAGCCTCTTTTATCTTCGGCATGACAGCCAGTAGATCTTTCTCATGCGCTTTTTTATCCGCTTCACAAACGGTGATCTTCTCCAACGCCTCTTTCAACAACAACCCGTTTTTGTTCAGCGCCTCTTCGTGGTCTATAAGACTTTTTTGGTTATCCGTCAGCTGACGATTGGCATTTTTTAGTTCACCAAAACAATCCCGAATCTCCTGCACGCTATCCAGCCGAGCCAGGTAATCGTATCGGGGTTTTGCCTCATCGATGGCTTGTTGCGCTGTAGCCAACGTGCGTTCAGCCTGCTCAACACCCTGTTTCAGTGCCAACTCGTCGGCAATCCACTTCAGTTTGTTAGTCCATATTTCTATATTCGCATTCAACGCCAACACATCCTTCGCGATCGTCTCCTTCTCTTCCGACAGCGCCACCTGCTCTTCATCCGACAACAATTCAATATCTTTGATACGCTCTTTGAGGTTATTCAATTCTTGCTCGGCACTTCTCGACTTATCGAAAATAGCGACCGATATACGGGAATAGATTTCAGTGCCTGTCAGCTTTTCAAGCAACTCGGCTTTTTCCTTCTGATTAGCCTTCAGGAAGGTCGCAAAATCACCCTGGGCAAGCAATACGGCACGTGTAAACTGGTCGAAGGTCAATCCGATGAGTTGCTCTATTTTGGCAAGCAGTTCCGTCTTTCGGCCTTGCTCTTCCGTGTTTGTTGTTAGATTGGTCAACGTAAACCCGATACTCTGCAGTGCGCCATCCACTTTATTTCGTGAACGTCGTACGCTCCAACGGCTACGGTATTTCTCCCCGGCAAGCGAAATAAAATCCACCTCCGCATACCCCTCCCCTGTTCCGCGACGCAGGATATTACGGGAATCTCTCTGGTTGATTGTCTGATCTCGCACATCGATTACATTCACATTTTCCCCTGCTCGGTTAGCACGTGGCGTATCATCAAACAGCGCCAGGCAAAGCGCGTCGAGCAAGGTAGACTTTCCCGAACCGGTACTCCCCGTTATGGCAAAAATACCGGCCGACAGCAACGGTTCTGTCGTGAAATCAATATCAAATTCGCCTTCCAACGAGGCGAGGTTCTTTCCTCTTATGGCTAATATCTTCATATTCCTTCCTCCCGTATTAATCCTTGTAACAGCGTTTTCATCTTTTCCGGCATATCCTCGCCACCAAAGCGGCGACGATAAATATCAATAGCCATGTCCATCGGATTGATTGTCTGTAATTGTTCGTAAGAGATGGTAGGCATTTCAGTATCGCGCTTGGGCGTAATGGCTACGATTCGGGCCAATCGCACGGATTTTGTTTTCAATGCCTCTTCTATCTGATGGCGAAGCGAGGGCTCTGGTTCGGTGATCGCTATTTTGATCTCCAGATAGGGTGATGCGGCATCTATCTCACCCTCCGGCAGTTCCGCGATCGCAAGCAACACATCACTCAACGGCATAGGCTCGGCCGGAATGCTCAACAGCTTAACAGGCGCATCAAACTCGATACGTTCAATCTTCGTTGTATCGGTTATCTCAACCAAGGTAACGCCCTGTTTATTATTTTTCTCGGCGAATGACATCGGCAACGGCGCACCAGCATAGCGCAGGTTCTCACGCTTCGATACCCGTTGAGCGCGATGAAGATGTCCCAAAGCCGTATAAACAATATCCGGATGAAACGAATCGGGAGAGACACACTCCAAGCCGCCGATGATGGTTCGTTCAGAGCGATCGGTCTCCGAGATCTCTGAACCCGTCGCCTGCAAATGTCCCATGGCGATAATAGGCGCGCCCCTGTTTTCTACCTTACGATAGATATCTTCATACATATTGCGAACCCCTTGTGTGTAGGTTTCGGCATCGGGATAATCGCCCTGCCGCAGATAGGGCACAGCCAGGCAATAGCCCCCCTTATCCAGCGGAACAATCAGGTGCTCAAAATCGATCTCTCCATCGTCTAATCGCTTGACCACCCCACGCACCGAGATACGCATATCTTCCAACAACGGATTGGGAGCCTCCAAACGGGCGGCGGAGTCATGGTTTCCGGCAATGATGATGATTTGTAATTCAGGATTGGCGGCCGTCACATCGCGCAGGAAATGATAATACATCCTTTGGGATTCTGCCGAGGGGTTTGGGCTATCAAAGATATCGCCTGCAATCAATAATAGGTCTACGCGCAATTCCCCGATCTTGCCTTTCAACCATTCCAAAAAAAGCATATGCTCCGCTTTACGATCGTAATCAAAGAATAGTTGTCCTAAGTGCCAGTCGGCGGTGTGAATAAGTCTCATAATTCTATCACTTTATAGCTAACAATGTAAAAAAACCAAGTCCGGCATGCGAACTTGGTTGGTGCGTTTACGAACCTCAATAAAGATAGGTAAAATCTTCGACATTTACATATCCGGCATCCTCTTTATTATTGAAGTTATAGATACCGATACGGCTTCCGCGGTAATAGCCCCATGTGTGTTGATAATCTTCGCCAAACGGCAGGAAGTGCTTTCCGTCCTGACTATAAGAGAATTGGCATTTCCCATCCAGCCCCCAAGTCGATTTAAGCCATATATGATATCCCTTGATGGTGGGGCCCTTGATTATCTCTTTATCGGTTTGAAATGCTAACACGCGTTTTTTACCCGACTGACTGACACCCAACATGGCGTAAGCTTTAGAGTAATGACATAAACCGGCCTTCTGCCCGTCTACCATACCTTCCAGGTTAATCTTAACAACTACTTCGCTCTTGTTTGTGCGAAAGCAGCGCTGCGTCAGGGTGTTTCCGGCTTTCAGCAATTCATCCGCCACCAAGGGACGATAAGCTTTTAGACGCAGGCTACCGGGATTTTCGGTCAACGACCACATCTCATTACGGGGCTGGTAGTTCCACTCCCATTGAGGAGAAAGCTGGGCTTTACTAAAGTCATCGGATGCCTGTGGTGTTTGAGCCGGATACTGGTTGGAAGGCTTAGTTGCCTGCCAAACCATGGTGCCGATACCATCCTGCCCCAGCCGACCGATGATTGGCCACCCATCGATCCAATGCACCGGCAATAGGCTGGCTATCCGGCCTGCCCAGTCGCCCGTACCATGATGAGTAAAGAAATACCATTTCCCATCAGGTCCTTCCAGCAGACCATCCTGGTTGGGCTCATTGTATTCGCGTTGCACATGGCTCAATTGCTTCTTTTCAAGGTAGGGTCCCGTAATGGAAGAGGCACGTTGCATCATGATATAACGTCCTCCCTGCCCTACTTCACTAAAGAAATGATAATAGGTGCCATTGATTTTATAGAGCTTACTGGCTTCACGACCGGCTCCTTCGTTGATCAATATCTTTGAGTCTTCGATTAGGTTTCGTCCGTCTGCCGTCATCCGGTAGAGGTAGGTTTTGTAGTTATCGGCAAAATGAGTGCCGACAAAATAGGCTTGCCCATCCTCATCAAAGAAAGGGCAACAATCGTCCCATCCGGCTTCGGCTTTGATGCAGTGCAATGGTTCCCACGGGCCTGCCGGATCGGAAGCGGTCGACATGAAATAGCCCTCATCGGGTGTACCGAAATAGACATAAAACTTGCCCTGATGATAGCGAATAGCTCCTGCCCAAATGCCCCGACCATACCGGTTCATACGTGTCCAGTTCATCTCTTCGCTGATCTGATTCAGATCGGACACCACGTGCCCTTTGATTGTCCAGT
Source organism: Parabacteroides sp. PM6-13 (assembly GCF_029892605.1). Classification (GTDB taxonomy): domain Bacteria; phylum Bacteroidota; class Bacteroidia; order Bacteroidales; family Tannerellaceae; genus QVMG01. The sequence goes on along the minus strand of NZ_JARXWF010000003.1, from coordinate 88,319 downwards.
TCACCAAGTCTTTGGAATGGAGAACCACCATACCGGGCGAATACTGAAAGGTAGAGGAGATCGCATAATAGTCGTCGCCTACCCGAATGCAATCGATATCACTGTAGTCGGATGGAATGACAGGATTACGATAGGTACCGTTGCCCTGATCACCCCACTGGGTCCAGGCTCCCCATGTGTTATCATCTTCATACACCTTTATCTCCCACAGTCCGGGATCGCCTTGGATTATTTTAACTCTCAGATATCTTGCTTCTCCTAAATCACAAGCCACATGTGGCGAACGAGCCACCGCTTCATTTTGCATGGCACAGACCTCCCAGCTTTTGCCATCCAGTGATTTTTCGAGTATCCAGGCATGGCCAAACGCCGGGAAATTGAATGACATCTCGCAGGTAGCCAAGCTTTTCTGTTCTCCGAAATCGAGCATCAGCCAGGGGCGTTTGTCATCGCCTGAAGCCATCCAACGTGTTCCGTTCGAGCCGTCTATTGCATTTTTCGGCTCATAGGTAAACTCACGCGTGGCCATAACGGCTGTAGCTTCGTCCGGTTCCGCACCATCAAAGTTGGTATATACTTTTTTCGAGGAGGTCAGCGGGGCTTTATGACTCGACGCTGTCACCTTAGCTTTCAACGCCAGGTTGATTCGCTTATCGGGCGTATTGTTTAAATACCCAACCCCTTCGAATCCGGGAACAATGGTTTTTATCGTACCGTCCCGATTGAATTCCATCTTATCAACAAAAACCTGCCGCGTGGTGCTGCCTTCGCCAAATTCCAGATAGGTAAACAGGTGGGTGTCGGAATCCTCATCATAAAAGACATTTCCATGACCAGGTCCCCATACGCCATTCTCCAGCGAAGAAGAGATAAAGACATCTTTTCCTGCCGGCGCCTTATAGCCGGTGAGAAGCCCCTCTTTACTTATCATATAGGCATTGCGGTAGTTCTGATCTCCCCCTTGAGTATAGACGTAGTAATAAAGACCGTTTCGTTTGAAGAGGGTTGGTCCTTCGGAGTAAGCGGTTCGTTTGGTAGGAATAGTCACGATATCGCCTTCAATTTGTGTAAAATCAGGGCTCACCTGCGCGGCTTTCCAACGACGCCAGTACATATAGGTTTGTCCATCATCGTCCGTAAAAGGCTCCCCGTCGATATCCGGCAAAAAGGGTTGGCTGGCAGTCTTGCCTTCGGGCACTTCTCCCCAGAAAAGACCATCACCATTTTGGAATCGGAAAGGTCCTTCCGGCGATTCAGAGACCAAAGTATAGACCGGGCAGGTACCATCGGGCGACACAATCGTCGGAAACAGATAATACAGGTCACCCTTTTTCACAGCTCTCCCCGGTGCCCAATAGCGGAAATAGCCATATTTCTGAATCCCCTCTTTATTGGTGTAGAGATAGGGGGTATTCCATTTTATTTCCGGCAGGATAGTGCCTTCGAAGCTCCAGTTCACAAAATCTTTTGATTTCCATACAACAGGAGGTCCCATTTGATCTAATCCTTTGTCGATATCAGTTGTCCCATACAAATAGTAGGTATCCCCGAATTTCGAGATGGAAGGATCGGCCACATTATCCGGAATAATCGGATTGAAATATTGAGCGTTTGCGAGTAATGAAGAAAAAATAATAAAAAAGAAAAATAGACGTGTTCTCATATCATTAGGTACTAAATAAATAATGGCAACAATCATTCGTTTGCACGCAAGGATAAGATCTCCGCATCGGTGTATGAACGCACCCATTCAACCACCACGGGACTGCCACAGGTATCACCAAAATTCAATATCAAAGTTACATTCGTTGGACGTATTGAAAAGGGTGCCCCATTGTTTGATTGGAAATCGGTGATCTTAAATACATAGAGATCTTCACCTATTTTTGTAGCTTTGTCTGAGTCTAGTTCCCAAAACTCAGGAGCTGCCTGTATACTATAAGACAAAGTTAACCATTTTTTATTCGCCGTCGTAGGGATCGCGGGAGCTTTCACGACAATATTCGGATACGTCGACGGATCGTATGAAATACGCTTCTGTAGTTTGATGCCTGAGGAGACAAACGACATCACCCCATTCACTGCCCGATATGCTCCTGTTGAGAAAGTCCATGCCTTTAGTTGGGTTAAATCTTCCTCTATTCGATCTTTCTCTTTACCGGCATTCAGATCCTCTCCTAAATAATAGAGTAAACTACCAAAGCCTGTATTATCGCAGGTAAATCCGGCTCCTTCGGGACGTACGAGGCCTAACACAATTTTCGTATAGGGCATCTCTAATCCTTTCCGCACAACATAATGGTTGTAAGCAATCTCAAAGACGGAACGAAAACGGCCCATACCATCTTTTCCAAAGGTTGAGAGATGAGAATATTTCCCGGTTATATCCTTCCAGGTAACAAAGGGAACCTCGTAGCCCAAGTTCGACTTAGCCATATATTCATACCCTTTCATGATACGGTTGTCCAATGCGCCATACAGGTCATTCCCTTGTGTCCAGGCCACCTCGGCCATATCTGCAAAACAGGCCACACCCAGCATCACATGCTGTTGATCACGGCCCGCCTCCTGTGATTGGCCGCTCTCAGCGATATAATTGGGTAGGCTGCCATTATCCTTCCCGTGATAAAAGAAATCAATCGCCTCGTTATAGAGTGCGCGATCATTCAAAAACACCCCAAAAGAGAGCTTCGCCTTGGCCACGGCAATACCCCAATTCCCATTCGTATAAGGTTTGGTTTGAAAGAACTTATTCAACACCGGCAGAAACACTTTCCGAAACATCGCTTCTACCGCTTCCGTATCCTGTTCGTTCCAGCCTCCCGAACAGTGGGGCGCCTGATAGGTATATCGCATGATCTCTGCCGCGTTTACCAGCATAAAGCCCTGCAATCCGGCACAAAGCGGCGCATCATTCGTCGGGGGTATTTCCCGAAGGGTAGCAGCGTATGCCCTGATGATCTCCATCGATTTATCCGCATGTGCCTTATGCCCCGTTATCTGCCAAAGGAGTGCATTGTAATAGGCTGCATTAAAATCATGCTCACTCGGACCTTTGGTGTAACTATACTTCCCATCGCGGCTTATAATCTCAAAAGGTCCTCCCATGGAGTAATCGCTCCGGGCTTCCGGCAACTTAGTAAGGATTTCATACGAGCCATAAGCCGGTTGCGATTTCTTATCAACTAAAAGCTTTATTCTTTCCAACGATTCTTCGGAATGAAGCAATCCGGGATGAATAAACTGCTGAGCAAAGGCACCAGAAATAATGCCTAAAAGGACAAAGAGAAATAGTATTTTTCTTGATATCATAACAGAAATGGTTTTAATTATATTAGTTCTATATCACTACTAATACGAATGTACGGTGTCATTCACCCAAGTATCACGAGAAGATATTAGGCAAACAAACTGTAAACCATTTCATTGTTTTTGTTTCTGAGGCAATATCAAGTTTAACAAAACCCCGGTTAAGGCAGCCAATCCAATGCCCGACAAGGAGAAATTACCCCAGGTGAAGACAGCTCCGCCAATACCGATGGTGAGCGTCAAAGAAACAATTATGATGTTTCGGGTGTCCGATAGATCGGTGCGGTTATGAATCATATTGGATATGCCGGCACAGGCGATTGTCCCGAAAAGCAATAACATAATGCCTCCCAAAACGGCGTTAGGAATAGATTTCAACAGGGCGCTAATCTTTCCTACGACAGAAAACAGGATGGCTGTTACGGCCGCGATGCGAATCACCAAGGGATCAAACACTTTGGTCAACACCATCGCTCCGGTTACTTCCGAATAGGTGGTGACAGGAGGCCCACCTACAAAAGAGGCAAACAGACAAGCCAGCCCATCGCCCAGGAATGTACGATGAAGTCCCGGATCTTTTACGAAATCTTTGCCCGTCACGGTGTTTACCACATACACATCACCGATGTGTTCAATGACCGGAGCAATAGCCACCGGGATCATAAAAACCACCGCTTCCCAGGAGAACTGAGGGAAAACAAAATGAGGCAAACTAAACCAGGCCGCTTCATGCACGCCGGAGAAGTCGATATCGAAGAAAATAAGTGCAGCAATATACCCGACAATGATACCACAAAACACCGGTATCAGTTTCAACATTCCTTTTGCATAGATGGAAACGACAACAGCGACAAAGAGAGAGATAAGTGCCAGGATCCAATTTTCTTTCGCCATATTCACACCTGTAGATGAGAGGGAGATACCAATCAGAATAATAACCGGGCCAATGACCACCGGTGGGAACAGGCGTTGAATAAATTGAATACCTCGCCACTTCACAAACGCACTCATAAGGAAATAGACGAGTGCCACGCCTATTAATCCAAAAATGGTGCCCGGCAAACCATACAACTCAGTCGCTTTAATCATAGGAGCGATAAAGGCAAAACTACTCCCCAGATAAATCGGAACGACGCCTTTGGTAACCAGATGAAAGATAAGCGTTCCGACACCTGCTACAAACAAAGCACTTGCCGGATCAAGTCCAACTAATAGCGGTACCAAAACAGTTGCCCCAAAAGCAACAAACAAAAATTGCACTCCGATAACCCCTTTACGCAAAGGAGAAAGATTGTTTGTCTCCATTTTATGTATTTTGAGACAAAAATAGTTTTTTCAATTACAATATGGTAGTATTTAGCGAATTCTCTTTTAAGAGGCATCCCTCCTACTTGGCAATTCTCACCTTTTTACCTTTCAGAATGCTGATGGTATAACAGATCAACCCGGCCCAAACAAAGGCAAAGCAAATACCATATTCGATACCAAAGGTTTCACCGTAGACAAATATGCCAAGAAGCAGTTGCAGCGTCGGATTCAGGTATTGAATAAACCCCATGGTGGATAAAGGGATTACCTGGGCAGATTTTCCAAACCAAAAGAGCGGAATCGCCGTGACCAGGCCGCCCAGAATCAGCAACGCGCTTGTGATGCCCGACGAAGGGAAGAAAGGAATAGCCACAGCACTCTCCGCCGTATAGATTAAATAGGTCAAAGCGATCGGAAAAACCATCATGGTCTCTATGGTTAACGCCGGCATCGATTCGAGATTTGCCTTCTTTTTCAACAAACCATACAGACCGAATGAAATGGCAAGCAATAGCGATATCCAAGGGAACTGGCCGTAACTAACGGTAAAATAGACCACCCCGATAAGCGCCAATACAACGGCTATTTTCTGCATCGTTGCCAGCCGCTCTTTCAGGAATACATACCCCAGAAACACATTCACCAACGGGTTGATGTAATAGCCTAAACCGGCTTCAACAATATGACCGCTCGCTACCGCATAGATGTATATGCCCCAGTTAATGCTGATCAGGCATCCGGCCAGCCCTAACCGCAACAGAAGGCGCGGTTGCCTTACATAATTGATAAACGTCTGCCGGTTGGTAAGTAATACCCAGATAAGAAGAAAAACAAATGACCATACAATGCGATGTGCCAGCACGTTGACGGCCGGCACACCCGTTATAGCTTTCCAATAAATAGGGAAAAGTCCCCAGGCGACATAAGCCCCCAGGGCATAAACAATCCCTTGATTATAACTTAATTTCTTATGATTAGACGACATCTTTATTTGTTTGTTGAGCAGACAAAGGTAAGAAGTCTGTCGAATCTATCAATCCCTATTTCGTCCTCCAAGGAATATCATAACATAATAAAGCAGGGTTGCTAATGAACCCAAAGCAGCTACCACATAGGTATAAGCAGCGGAGCGAAGCGCATCAACCGCTTTGTCGTGTGTATTGACATTGGTCAATCCTGCGTTGCTCAACCAGGCCAAAGCGCGTTGGCTGGCATTGATTTCTACCGGCAAGGTAATGAAACTAAACAACGTGGTGGTAGCAAACAAGATTATACCAAAGAGCATTAAACCCGGGAATGTCTTCAACAACAACATACCGGCCAATAACACCCAGGTCATGATATTGGAAGAAAAGCTGATCACCGGCACCAATGCCGAGCGCATCTTCAGCGGTGCATACGCCGTCGCGTGCTGAATAGCATGCCCTGTCTCATGTGCTGCCACAGCTGCGGCCGCCACACTACGGCTGGCGTAGACCGATTCACTCAGGCTAATCGTTTTATTTGTCGGATTATAATTGTCAGTTAGCATGCCACGCGTAGCCACTACCTGCACATCATGAATCCCGTTGTCACGCAACATCTTCTCAGCCACTTCCCTTCCTGTCAATCCCGCCGGCAGAGGGATTTGCGAATACCGTTCAAACTTGCGTTGAAGATTGGTGGATACCAACCAGCTTAGTAACGCGGTTCCAATAAAAATAATCCAATAAATTGACATCTTCTATTATATTTATTTATTCAAAAACTATAAAGCAAAAACTTTGCCAAATACAAAAAATGGCAGACGACCTACCCTCGGGTGTGTGGTCTTCTGCCATTTTATTTCTTTTAGACTATTTTTCTTCGTTTTTATTCTTCTGTGTAGCGAATGATTGTCTGTTCGCGGTCAGGTCCAACAGAAACGATCTTGATCGGAATTTCAAGCTCCTCTTCCAAGAAGGAGAGATAAGCATTGAACTCTTCCGGGAACTCATCCTCATTTGTCATATCTGTCATGTCGGTCTTCCATCCGGGTAGTTCCACGTACACCGGCTTCACATCTTCTTCAATCGAGTATGGGAACTCATCTACCTCTACCCCATTTACAATATAACCGACACAAGCCTTGATTGTTTCAAAGCTATCCAACACGTCGCTCTTCATCATGATCAGTTGGGTCACGCCGTTTACCATGATCGCATACTTCAGCGCCACCAGGTCGATCCATCCGCAACGACGGCGACGTCCTGTCACCGAGCCAAACTCATGGCCTATGTCACACAATTTATCACCTGTCTCATCGAACAATTCCGTTGGGAACGGTCCGCTGCCCACGCGCGTACAATAGGCTTTAAAGATGCCATATACTTCGCCGATACTACGTGGAGCCACACCCAATCCGGTGCAACATCCCGCACAAACCGTATTGGAAGAGGTCACAAACGGATAAGAGCCGAAGTCGATATCCAGCATCGTGCCCTGGGCACCTTCTGCCAACACCGCTTTTCCCTCTTTCAGGCAATTATTTATCACATGTTCGCTGTCGATCAATGTAAACTCTTTCAGGTATTCAATGCCTTCGAACCATTCGTTTTCCAACTCACGGATATCGTATTCGTAATGAAGTGACTTCAGAATCTCCTCATGACGCGCCTTGGCCTTTGCATAGATCGTTTCGAAATCGAGCAGGAGATCCCCTACCCGCACTCCGTTGCGGCTGATCTTATCCGTATAGGTCGGACCAATGCCTTTCCCGGTCGTACCGATCTTACCCTCTCCTTTGGCTGCTTCATAGGCGGCATCCAACACACGATGCGTAGGCAGGATCAGATGGGCTTTTTTGGAGATGAACAGTCGCTTCTTCAGATCATGTCCACTGGCAGCCAGCGCTTCCGCCTCTTGTTTGAACAACAGTGGGTCGAGCACCACACCATTGCCGATCACATTCATTTTTCCTCCCTGGAAAATACCCGAAGGAACCGAGCGTAGGACATATTTCTGTTCATTAAATTCCAGCGTATGACCTGCATTCGGTCCACCCTGGAAACGAGCTATCACATCGTAATTCGGTGTCAACACATCGACAATCTTTCCTTTGCCTTCGTCGCCCCACTGTAATCCTAATAAAACGTCTACTTTCATTGTGTTTCAATATCGTTGTTAATTATTCTTTCGCTTTTCCTGTCGGATACGGAAGGTGCATTTGCTGCAAATACCGTAAATATACAAACTCGCATATTCCGGTGTGAAACGACGCAACTTCAGGTTTTTAATATCTGCCCGTAGTGTTTTGTTCCGTATCTCCCTGACATCGCCACAATGTGTGCATACCAAATGTTGATGCGTTTCGGCATGCACCCGCAATTCGTAATGGACAATCTGCGGACTGATATGGTGGCGTACGACTAATCCGGCCTGGATGAAATGATCTACATTGTTATAAAGCGTAGCTAAACTGACATGGAAATTATTGTTATCAAGCAGTTCATGCAGGCTGACCATGTCGAAATGACCGTCTATCTCACTGATGTGCTTTAATATAGTGTACCTTTCTTCCGTTCTCCGCATCTTCTTATCCACAAGATAGTCGGTGAACTGTTGCTTTAATTCACTATATAATTTTGTTTCCATCAGGTATTATTTCACACGAAAGGCAAAGGTAGCGCATTTATTCTAAACCACATACCCGATTAAAGAGAATAATCGAACTCAAATTCAAGTTCTTCCTGAAATTCCTGCCACTCCTCCGGCGATCCTTCCCCTGCCTTAAATAAATCCAACAGAAAAAGAGCCTGCTCTTTCGACTGGCTTCCATAGCGTTTGACAGCTGCCGCGGCAGCTTGTTTTTCGGGCAATGTTCCTGTGCGAACCGCCACTTTCGCCTCTTCCGAGAAAAGGATCAGGTGTTCTTTTCGGCTGAAATCTCCATATCGAAAAAGATGAGCCAGCAACAGGAAGCCCATCTGCCTGAAGAATCCTTCCCGACGGCGAATCCAGCGCATGGCCAATTCTTCTGAAAAAGAGAGGTGTTGCAACAGGAGAAAACAAAAATGCCCGGCTATTTCCGGATCGGCGATATCCACTGCCCAAGCATCAGCTCGTGCCTCATCGAATTCGCTCTGCGGATAAAGAAGAACGGCCAGGATTTTCATCTCCCGGACATCCTCTTTCCAGAGCGTTTCGGCCAATATGCGATCAGGCGTATGCGTTGCCGCAATTGTTTTCAGTTGCGGCAGCGAAACACCGAAATTGATCTTATAACCAACTCCTTTCTGGCGCATGCTGGTCGATGTAACGCCATTCATCGCCAGACGGAGTTGTTTGCGGATCTCTTTTAGTTCCATGCAGGCAGGAAAGAATAGTCGCGACCGTAACGTGACATTTGTTCTACATAGCCTTCGGTATAATCCAGCTGGATATCGGTCACCTCACCGGCATTGTTTTTCACCTCTTTCATCACCGGATTAACAAAACCACGATAGGGGGCCAGATTCAGTTTGGCATAACGCTCCAACACCTCGGCATGCAACGCCGGATCAATCTTAACGGCATATTCTTCCACCAATTTCTTGCCTGCCTCCAGGTCGCCTTCGCTTTTCACGCGTTGTACCTCGGTCAGCAATTCGCCGAACAACGCGCGCAGCTTCTGGTAGTCATTGATCACCACATAGGTCTTTCCCTCTTTCTTTTTCCATTCCACCACGTTGTCGGCCGCTCCCTTTTCATACACCCATTTAGCAATCAGTTGGCGGTTGCGCATATGCGCCTCTTCTACGTTTTTGCCCAATTCGATGCGAACCAATTGCGTCATCAGCCCGTTCATCATAAAATTGTAATATTCTGCTTTATAGGCCTCCGCATCGGGCACCAGACCCAGATCCACCAATTTCTGATCGGCCATATAATAAAGCCCGAACAGGTCGGCACGCGCCTCTTCCAGGGTAGAGCTATAAGCCTTCAACGCATCACTTTCAACGCCCGGCAACAATTGACCTGAGCCATGCCCCAAACATTCATGCAGGTCGGTATGCAGATTGCCTGTTTCGAAGCCATATTTCTTAATCAGTTCACGCTCGGCATCGCTCCAGATGAATTCACTTCCCAAGCCACCACCTTGCGAAGCCTTGTCGTAGGCCTCCGTAATATTTTCGATCGTAACCGATTTAGAACCATGATCACGGCGGATCCAGTCGGCATTCGGCAGGTTGATACCGATCGGTGTGGCCGGATAGCAATCGCCTCCAATCATCGCCACGGTGATCACCTTTGCCGTCACCCCTTTGACCTCTTTCTTTTTGAAGCGATCGTCCACCGGCGAATGGTCTTCAAACCATTGGGCATTGTCGCTGATAATCTTCGTGCGTTTGGTCGCTTCATGGTTGATGAAATTAACGGTTGATTCCCAACTGGCCTTCAACCCTAACGGATCACCATAGGTTTCAATAAAACCGTTGACAAAGTCCACTTCCGAAGCCGTATCTTCCACCCAGAGCACCGAATAGGCATCGAAGGTGCGCAAATCGCCTGTTTGATAAAATTCAATCAGCTTTTCGATCACCGCTTTCTGGTGTTCATTCTCCGCAAAAGGAATCGCCTTCTGAAGCTCAGCGACAATTGGTTCGATGGCCTTCGTGTACAGTCCGCCCACCTTCCAGACCTTTTCTGTCAACTGGCCGTTTTCTTTTACTAAGCGACTGTTCAAGCCATACGAGATAGGGGTATTGTCTTTCGGATCTTTCATCTTGTCGTAGAACGCCTCCACCTCTTTCTGGGTGAGACCTTCTCCGTAATAGTTATTGGCAGAGGCCATGATGATGTCCTGCTCGCCGCTCTGCACCGTGCGTTTAGACATCACTGCCGGATCGAACATAACCGGGACGATCTCTTCCAAAAAGGCTTCAACCGACTGTCCTTCGCGCAATGGAAGCAATGACTTATCGAGCTTTGAAACCGAAGCCTTGAAATAATCCACGGAAAAGGTCGGAAGGATTTTATCCTCCGCATAGTGATGGTGTATACCGTTGGAGAACCAAACCCTTTTCAGATAGGTTTCCAGCGCCTTGTATTCTGTATCGTTCTTATCACCTGTATAGGCATTATAGACAGCCTCTAACGTACGCCGGATAGGCAGGTTATAACGGTTGTTCTGATCGAAAAGAATATCACGTCCCATCAATGCCGCTTCCGACAGATGATACAACAATTGTTTTTGTTGCAAAGAAAGCGATTCAAATCCGGGCACCTGATAACGAAGTATCTGCAGATCGGCAAACTGATCTACCACATAAGTAAACTCCTGAGGCATATCTTTCGCCTCTTTTTTCGATTCGGTACAAGCCAATAATACGGATGCAGCCATACATGTTACAATTATTTTTTTCATACATTCCTATTTTATATTATCAAATTTCGGTTGTATAATACACGGGGAACAAAGATAGTGTCTTTTTTCTCACGCGGGTGAGAATTTTTTCTCACCCGCGTGAGAATTTTTGAGAAGCCCCCGGTTGCCCCAAATTGTTACTTAACTATTTTGTACCTTTGCAGACGTAAAATAGATATAAACGTATGGAAGTAGCTGCATTGGTTTCCGGAGGAGTGGATAGTTCGGTTGTCGTACACATGCTGAAAGAGGCAGGTTATGACCCAACCATTTTTTATATCCGTATAGGGATGGAGGATAAGGATGGGTATATCGACTGTCCGGCTGAAGAGGATATAGAAATCACCTCATACATAGCCCGCAAGTATGGCTGTCGCATGGAAGTGGTCTCGCTACACGATGAATATTGGGAAAAGGTGGTAAGCTACACCATTGAATCGGTTAAACGGGGATTAACACCCAACCCGGATATGATGTGCAATAAATATATCAAGTTTGGCTGTTTCGAAGAGAAATGGGGAAAAGACTTCGACAAGATTGCCACCGGTCACTATGCCACAACAACCGAAATAGATGGCAAGGTATGGTTATCAACTGCCAAAGACCCGCTGAAGGATCAGACGGATTTCCTGGGGCAGATCACCCGTTTGCAGATACAGAAGCTGATGTTCCCGATCGGTCACCTGATGAAAAGCGAGGTGCGTGAAATAGCCGAACGCGAAAAGCTCCCCAGTGCCAAGCGCAAAGACAGTCAAGGCATCTGCTTTCTTGGAAAGATTAATTACAACGATTTTATCGAACGCTACCTGGGCAAACGTACCGGCAAGATCATAGAAATGGAAACCGGTAAAATACTGGGTAAGCACAACGGATACTGGTTTCACACCATCGGGCAGCGCAAAGGGCTGGGACTGAGCGGTGGCCCTTGGTTTGTTATCAAGAAAGATACGCGACGTAATATTGTTTATGTGTCTAACGGATATGACCCGGAGACACAATATGGCCGAACGATAAACCTACAGGGCTTCAATTTCATCACCGAAGACCCATGGGGAGAGTTTGCGGACGAAAAAGAAATCACCTTCAAGATTCGCCATACCCCGGAATTTACCCCTGGCGTTATCCGCCGCATCGGCGACCTCTACCGGATTGAGTCCATAGACAAGATACAGGGAATCGCCCCCGGACAGTTTGGGGTAGTGTATGACCGGGATCATCATCTCTGCTTGGGAAGCGGAATGATCATTCAGGAACACAACGAATAGCATGCCCAACAGCTCGTCCGCCATTATTGCCCGGGAATAGCGCTCCCGAATTGAAATAGAAGACAAGAGCTGAATAAATACCATTGGGCACTGAGCTCCAATAATACCCTGTCTGCATGACTTCAGTAAGGGTTCCACTCAAACGCCTTCCAGCTGCCGGATAAAATATGCCATTATTCCCCGGACGTCCCCATACAGTTACATTTTGTATCGTCTTGGTGTTCCAAGCTTCAATACCAGTAAAGGCCGCCGTCGTTGGCATTTTCCATCCGCCTACCACCCCGCTTTTCGAGGCCAGTCGACAAGGATCGCCCAAACCATCCGCGGGGAGATTAGGCGGCAACGCGTTCAGGTAGATATTATCACTGGCATAAGGAACCTTTGCCCAATCGTCGCCAATCAGACTCACATCATATTCTTCAGGTGCCCAAGCGATCTGCGAAGCATCAAAGGAGGTGGCCGCTCCGGAGATAGCGATGGTAGAGCCCCACTTAAAGAAGACAATATATCCCCGACCGTCGAGATTGAGAACGCCATTTTCGTCGACAGCAAGAATAGCTTCAGGCGCGTTCGTTCCACCCGTCGGAGGGACACCGTTCTGAGCTTTTTGTGTGATTGTGATAAGGATGGCCGTTTCTGTCTTGCCACGGGTGTCCTTGAACATGATTTCATACAGCTTGTTGCTTGTAGCATCACTCGGCAATTCGGGAACGGTAAACTGAACAGTCTGATTCTTCACACCGGTCTCCACGTTGAAATAAGCTAACTTATCTCCCTCATATTCCTCACCGTCGATAAAAAGAACAGGATACCAGGAGGCCAGGTTAGAGGTTACTTTTATTGTTACCTCTCCACCCCGTTTCGGCATTTGCATCTCATGGCCTCCCTCTTCAAGTTCCGCAAGAAGAATCGGTGTCATCTGCAAAACGCTATAGACAGACGCCGGAGCATCGCTCTGAGAGTCCATATGTTGAAGATAAAACTCTCCCACACGCGCCACATCTTCGGTATGTTCATTAACCGCCACATATAACTCAGTGGTGGAGGCCGGTATGTTGGTCATCACCAGAGGCGCCCCGCCCACGGGCACTTCGTAAACGGCATCGAACATATCCGTATATTCCATAAAATCTATTTTGTAAGAATGCGTACTAATCACTTCTACCTTAACGCGCTGCGGTGTACCATCGATGGCAATGGCATACGCCGGGTTCGGCGAGGTCAACAAACGATAGGGCTGATGCCGCTCCTGCGTTATTTCGATAGTTGCCTGGAGCATATAGCCTTTCACATAAAACAGACTATTACGCGCCGGATCCCCTATGGCCGTAGGCAATGCCTCAAAGGTCAAGGTGTACTCGGTATAACCACCCAGGGTTGATACCTCATCGATCTGCAGAGAAAAATGGTTATTCGACCACCGATTGTCGCTTTGGGCTGTCCAAACCTGATCGTTCGGTCCGGCGGTAATATTTGCAAAATCATCGAACGTAAGCGTTGGCACATTCGAGCGCACTTTGAGAACCTGATGATCGGGTTCACCGAACTGATTGAAGTGGACACTCCTGCCGGAGAAACGGATTTCATAGGCTCCATTCCATACCCCATCCAGGTATCCGCCTTCGTTCCATTCGACCACTTGGGCTTCGAGATTGGTCGGCCCGGCTTCATACGCGTCCTGTATCGTAGAAGAACCAACACCTCCTATCTTACGGATAAGAAACGTATATCTGTGATTGCGCAAGAGATCCAGATGGCTTTTGTTTTTGTCTAAAAAATCCGCGCGGTAGTAGGTTATGTCATCATCGCCATTGTACCTCCCGCCAATAATAAGACAGGGACGGTTCGTATTTTGTGTTCCGGAATCGGCTTCCAGGGTGTAGATCACACCATTTAGGGCGGTTCCGGCAGTGGTAAAATCGGCTTCATCACTCCATTCCAAGCGCTTATTGCTTTCCCAGCCGTAGACACCACCGGGTGCTTCCGGTAGACTTGTCCGAAGAGCAAATCCCCCGCTGCTGTTGATCCAATCGCCATCCTCTGCCGTAAGCCCCGGCACCAGACGACCTGAAGTAGTATAATTATGTAAACTGACATAAGTCAATTCAAACTGCGACAAGGGGATACCGGGATAGAGTTCCGGTTCTTCTGTATCAGCCTCACGTTGCACCTCCACATCGATCTTCACCAGCATACGGTATAGATTGATTGTTTGGGTAATATGGGGAGATGAGGGGTCTATCAGAACGGCGTCCGACATCCCCCACATGGGCATAAGGAAGACTCCGCTCGGACCTGTCGGATCCACAGGCCATTTTCCGGTCACCGTCTTGGTGAGTTCGGCCTGCAAATCCGACTTCGTCAATCCCAGCGCTATAAACGCTTCCGAATAAATATCCGTATCATTATGCAATCCCTCCAATTTATCTATCAAGCTTTGCGCATTGCCCAGCACCCATAGATCCCATTCGCCGGAATAGAGCTCCACGGAAAATTGCTTGCTTGCGCCGGTCTCTTGCGGTTCACCTACTGATCGACCAACATACTTCAAGGCGGTATCCCAACGGAGTTCCGTTCCTTTCTCAAAGAGAAACACGACGACCTCAGATACCTCCTCTTCGTGTTGCTTTCCAAGGGCGCGTGTTGCCGGTATGGAATTGCCCGAAACGCGCATTTCCAGCGTAACGATGATGGGGTCGGTAACCGGGTCGATACCGGTGTTTACCGGCACTTCCCAGCTACAAGACACCAACCCCACTGCTACAATTAGCAACGTAAACAATTTCCGTATTAAGATCTTGGTTATCATATCATGCCAATTCATCACTTTTTTATCCGCCGTTGCCCCTACCCGATGCAGCCCAAGCCTCTTTCGTCGACCGAAAGGGTTTATCCTCTTACCATTCCGGATAAAGAGTCACACCTTGCCAGTCAATGATATTGATAATAACATATCCAATAACCGAGCTACTTGATTCGGGACGATCCGAAAGTTGTTGCTCATAGTCCGTTATATCGATATTCAAGGTGTAAACATAGCCTGCCAACGCGGTGGTAAAGACATTTTCTTCACCTCCTTCGGGAGAGGTACTGTATCGGGAGACCGTTGCGTACTTATTACCCGAAACGGCTTCACCTCCCACCTCCAATTCTGTGAAATGCAACACAATATGCGGCATGGTAGCCGGGAAGAAGTTGTATGCCCAATAGCCATCGGTCAAGGTGGGCGTAGCTGCTTCGTCCATTAGATCGGTTGCCAAACCGACATCACTCATTGTCGGATAGTCTTCATAACCGGTTGCGGGATACTTTGTCATGTCAATGCCATTATCCACCAGGTAGGTGTCCAAAAACGTATTATCCGCATCCATACTGTGATAGAAGCCATTGATGTAGATACCACTCAGGGTCAATTTAGTCACCCGCTCATCATCCGAACAGCTGATCTCCCCTATCTGCAGACGGGAAGCAACGGGGTAAACATCGAAGCGGGATTCAAGCCGATCGGTTTCTTCTTCACCCGGAGCCACATCCCCTTTCCCGTAAACCGGCACCTTGGCGACATCATTCGTCTCATTCTGTATGTCGCCCAGCCCCCATGTCAGCGCCTCCACCGTAGAGATACTGCCTCCTTCTATCGCCGCGGCGGCAATACCCGATAGGGATTCACCCAGGTTTCCATAGAGATATACATGCGTCGTGCTGGCGGGAATATTCTCGATCTCAACCCCTGCCTCCAGCTGCGACACCAATACTTGCTTGTCTCCGGCGTTAGAGGCGACAATACGAATCACGCGTCCGATATCGTCAGCCGTAGTAAAAATAAGGTAACCATCCGAGAAGTTCACCTCCTGATCCGACATATCAGCCCCTTCCGCACGGCTCTTCTCGCTGGCTTTCCGGATCTGAATGTAAAAAGATTTGGTGTCACGATTGCCGGGAGGGACATCGTTTTTACTACATGAAACGAATGCGAATAACGCTATGATCAACATAGAAAAAATAGTTTTGGTCTTCATTATCTTACGTTTTAAAAGTTATACCTTCTATTTCGCTTAGTGATTATTCCGGCAGCCGCTGCCTTAAGGAGTAAAAACAGCCGCCACCCATAATCGACCGTCGGTAAAGGTAGGGAGTAAAAGATTTGATGTCAAGTATATAAATGTCAAAAAGAGCCTGTTTTTATTGTCAGAAAAAGATATTAAACAGGGTGAAGGGCGTTTTCAGACAATAAATGTTAAGAATGGGGAAAGCGGCAAAACTGTTTGCGCAAAATGGCGGTAGATTGGATTCTTTTCAGTATCTTCAGCGAAAATAAAAGGCAGTCAGTCTGCTAATTACAAAAACCTTATACTATGAACAATCCATTATTAAACACCCTATTCTTACGTGTGATGGACAAGATACGTCAAAACAAACCAGGTCTTGTCCATGAGATATCCAACCTATTCGATATGGACGAGGTATCGGTCTATCGCAGGCTTCGGGGCGATGTACGCTTTAGCGCGGATGAGATGGGCATCTTGGCGCATAAATACGCGATTTCTTTGGACAAACTGCTCAGTGAACAGCCGGAAGGCGATTACCCCTCCTGGAAAATGGATCTCCCGCTGACAGTCACCGAGCAGGGGTTCGACATGGAGACGATGGAACAGAGCATCCCCCTCTTGAGGCAACTGTTGGAAGAGCCTCACACCGAAGCCGGCGGAGCCATCGGTTTCCTCACCAGGCATTTCTTTATGCAGTACAAGGAGCTTTCGCGGTTTATGCTGTTCAAATGGGGACGCTACTACAGCGATATAGAGTCATTCAAAAGATTCGACACGGTGGAAATGCCCAACCGGTTGTCAGCCCTCTTCCTAAACCATATGAAAGAATACAGTCAAATCAAACATACCTTCTACATATGGGACAGTAAGATCATAGCAAAGTTGATTGATGATATACAATATTTCAAGAGTATATCCCTCTTATCGAAAGAGGAAACTGATGGCTTGAAGAAAGAGTTGTTCGCATTGCTTGACGATTGTGAGACGAGAGCCGCAGAAGGTCGATTCAAAGAGAGTGGCAACCCGTTCGATCTCTATATATCGCCCATGAATATTGATACCTCTCAGGTCTATATGCGCTTTGGCGATTATTGGTTTTATTCGGTCGAAGCCTATGGCATCCGGTCATTCCTAACCTTTAAGCCTCATGTATGCCAGGAGATGTGTCGCAGAATCAACAATCTAAAACTAACCTCTGTATTAATATCCAACAGTGCGGAAAAAGAGCGCATCCTGTTTTTCAAGGAACAACGAAAAATGGTCGACAAACTTTAGGGTAGAAGCGCGCGATTTGTCGACCATACAGATGTTCCTTTTTTGCTTCAGCCCAGTTCTTGTAATAGGGCATCGACTTTTGCGCGCCAGTCCTCGCCGTTTTTCGGCAGATAGGTATGAATGCCCAAGCGGGAAGCTGCCTCTATGTTTCGTATTCCGTCGTCAATAAAGAGAATCTCTGCCGGGTTCATCTGCTGATCGGCCATCATCGCTTCGAAAATCAGCGGGTTGGGCTTTGTCATTTTCATCTCATAGGAGGCGTAAATCTTGTCACAATAGTCAGTCAACGGCCTGCCTGCGGGACAGAAAACGCCACTTTTGGCCCAATGCATAATGATCGGATTCGTGTTGCTGAGAATACATACCTGGTATTTTTCGCGGAGCGACTGCATATAATCCAATTTTTCCTGCGACACATCGAGCATGAATCCCATCCAACCCCAATAGATATCGTCGGTCGACAGCTCCTTGCCGGCATGCTCGCTCAGCTTTGTCCGAAACCCTTCGAGGTCGAGCTCTCCATTTTCAAACTGCAGAAAAATGCCTTTGTGCTCATACGAATTGATCAGTTTCTCCGCATCCTTCACGCCCATCTCCCTGAAACGATCGATAGGGCGCTGCGGATCCAATTCGATAATGACTCCTCCTAAATCAAAAACTACATATTTTATCATCTGTTGTTAATTGATAGTTGATAATTGATAATTGATAGTTGATAATTGATAACCCACAATAAAAAAATGGATAATTAACAAGAGACAACGACCTCTCATTAACTATCCATTATCAATTATCAATTATCAATTCGTCAGCTTGTGTATCACCAAACCCGAACGCAGTTTCGGTTCGAACCAGGTGGTCTTCGGCGGCATAATGTTGCCTGTATCGGCGATGTCCATCAACTGTTTCATAGAAACCGGATACAAAGCCAGGGCGACCTTCATTTCTCCACTGTCTACGCGGCGTTTCAGTTCGCCTAATCCACGGATTCCTCCTACGAAATCAATGCGTTTGTCTGAACGAAGGTCTTTGATGCCTAATACTTCATCTAAGATCAAGTTGGAAGAGATCGTTACGTCTAACACACCGATCGGGTCGTTATCGTCGTAAGTGCCCGGTTTCGCTGTCAATGAATACCATTTGTTGTTCAGATAGAGCGAGAAATTATGCAGTGCTTCGGGTTTATATATCTCCGCTCCCTTTTCTTCTACATAAAAGTTCTCTCCCACTTTCGCAAGGAATTCTTCTTCTGTCAGACCGTTCAGATCCTTTACCACACGGTTGTAGTCGATGATGGTCAACTGACCCGCCGGGAAACAAACCGCCATAAAGTAGTTGTATTCCTCATCTCCCTGGTGATTCGGGTTCAAACCTGCCTTCTCATTACCTACCAAAGCTGCGGCAGCTGAGCGATGGTGCCCGTCCGCAATATACAACGAAGGCATCTCAGCAAACATCTCGGTGATGCGTTCCATATCCTTTTCGTCGTCGATGATCCAGAACGTATGGCCGAATCCATCCAATTGGGCTACGAAATTGTATTCCGGTTCGCGTTCGGTATATTTCATCACCAAGCGATCCAGTTCCGCATTGTCGGGATAGGCAAAGAATACCGGTTCGATGTTCGCATCGTTCACCCGAACATGTTTCATGCGATCTTCCTCTTTGTCGCGACGGGTAAGTTCGTGTTTCTTGATCTTACCGGTCATATAATCTTCCACGTAGGCACAAACAACCAGACCATATTGCGTGCGGCCATTCATGGTTTGTGCATACACATAATAATGCTCTTTCTGATCCTGAACGAGCCATCCTTTTTCCTGAAACATGTTGAAGTTTTCAGCTGCCTTCAGATAGACTGCCGGATCGTGTTCGTCCATTCCTTCCGGAAAATCAATCTCCGGCTTGATGATACGATATAAAGACTTCTCATTACCTGCGGCTTCCGCGCGTGCCTCTTCCGAGTTTAATACATCATACGGGCGCGAAGCAACTTCTTCGATTAGATTTTTGGGAGGGCGTACTCCTTTAAATGGTTTTATTTTCATGGTTGTTTTTCTGTTATATTCTTAAAGTCCTTAAAGCCCTTAAGGTCATTAAAGACTTTAAAGACCTCAAGGACTTTATAGGAAAATCTTTATTTAATTAACTTTGTATTTCTGATTGCCATTCTTGATGAAATCAACAATCTGTTCTGCCGCAGCAATGCCGGCATTGATATTAGCCTCTGCCGTTTGAGCACCCATCTTTTTAGGAGTGGCAAAGTAACGGTCGGGGTATTTCTCGTTCAACAGCGCGTCGTTCGCCGGTTTGATATCCGACAGATACTTGAAGTCAGGACGCTCTTCGAACATCTTTTCCAGACCGGCTTCGTCGATGACCTCTTTACGGGCTGTGTTTACCACAATCGCTCCCTTCGGCATCGAGTTCATCAGGTCGAAATTGATCGATCCCTTTGTTTCGGCAGTGGCCGGGATATGCAAAGAGATAATCTGACATTCTTTGAACAGGGCTTCGGTTGAGGCTACAGCTTTCACACCATCCGCTTCAATCGCCGACTGCGGCGTATAGGCGTCGTAGGCATAGATCTCCATACCAAAGCCTTTGGCGATGCGTGCTACGTTACGACCCACATTTCCGTAAGCCAGAATACCCAGTTTCTTACCTTTCAGTTCGGTGCCGGATGTGCCGTTATAGAAATTACGTACACCATATACCAGCATACCCAATACCAGTTCGGCTACCGCGTTGGAGTTCTGTCCCGGTGTGTTCATCACCACGACATTGTGAGCCGTAGCAGCTGCCAGATCGACATTGTCGAATCCTGCTCCCGCACGTACCACAATCTTCAATTCCTTCGCTGCGTCTAATACCTCCGCGTCGATGATATCACTACGGATAATGATCGCATTGGCGTCTTTTACGGCATCCAACAGTTGCGCTTTCTCCGTATATTTTTCCAACAGGGCTAATTCAAAACCGGCCCCCTCGATCACGTTACGTATTCCGTCCACTGCGACCTTCGCAAATGGTTTATCGGTTGCTATAAGTACTTTCATTCTATTATCCGGATTACTTGTTCATTTGTTCAAATTCCTGCATGCAGGCAACCAACGCTTTCACGCTCTCCAGCGGACAAGCATTGTAAACTGAGGCGCGGAATCCACCTACCGAGCGGTGTCCCTTGATACCTACCATGCCTTTTTCTTTAGCAAATGCCATGAAGTCAGCCTCTTTTTCTTTATATCCTTCCGCCATCACGAAGCAGATATTCATCAACGAGCGGTCTTCTGTTTTTGCCGTACCTACGAACATCGGGTTGCGATCGATTTCGCCATACAACAGATCAGCCTTTTCTTTGTTGATTTTATACATCGCTTCCAGGCCACCCAGTTCTTTCACCCATGTCAGGGTTTGGTGCATCACGAAGATCGGGAATACCGGAGGTGTGTTGAACATAGAGCTTTCTTTGATATGTGTGCGGTAGTCGATCATCGTCGGGATCTGACGGTCGAGCTTGCCTAAGATATCTTCGCGGATAATCACGAAAGTAACCCCGGCAGGACCTACATTCTTCTGTGATCCACCGTAGATCATAGCATATTTAGATACATCCACCGGACGGCTCATGATGTCGGACGACATATCGGCGATCAGATTCACCGGCGAATCGATATCGGTATGGATCTCTGTTCCGTAGATCGTATTGTTAGTTGTAATATGGAAATAATCCGCGTCAGCAGGGATTGTATAGTCTTTCGGAATATAGGTATAGTTAGCATCTTCCGAAGAAGCCACCACTTCTACTTCGCCAAAGAGTTTCGCTTCCTTAATGGCTTTTTTCGCCCAAACACCTGTTTGTAAGTAAGCGGCCTTCTTGCCTAAGAGGTTAAAAGGTACGTAGCAGAATTGCGTGCTTGCGCCACCACCCAGGAAAAGCACTTTGTATCCTTCGGGTATGTTCAGCAATTCTTTCCATAGTTGTTCTGTTTCTGCCATAATCCGTTCCCATCCTGGCGTACGGTGGGAGATTTCCAGAATACCAATGCCTGTTCCATCAAAATCTTTGATAGCAGCAATAGCTGACTCAATGGCTGATTGCGGCAAAATGCAAGGTCCTGCATTAAAATTGTGCTTCTTCATACGAATGTTTTTTAAATGTTAGTATAAAACCATTATTTAGTAATATCAATTATCAATATCTTTCTCCCCAAAGCTTGCGCATATGTTCTGTCAAACGTGCCTCCGCCGGATTGTCTTGTCCTTTCCAGAAACGCATTTTTAAGGCTTCCGGTGGCAGAAAATCCTGTTTGACAAAATTGCCTTCGTAGCTGTGGGCATATTTATATTCCTTTCCGTAATCCAACTCTTTCATCAATTTGGTCGGTGCGTTTCGCAGATGCAACGGAACGGGCAGATTGCCACTCTCACGCACATAAGCGATTGCGTCGTCGATAGCCATATAAGCCGAATTACTTTTCGGACTGGTTGCCAGATACAGGGTGGTCTCCGCCAGAATGATACGCCCCTCCGGCCATCCTATTTTGCGCAGGGCATCGAAGCAGGCATTGGCCAACAATAGGGCATTCGGATTCGCCAGTCCGATATCTTCCGACGCCGAGATCACCAAGCGCCGCGCGATAAATTCCGGGTCTTCCCCGCCTTCCACCATGCGTGCCAGCCAATAGATGGCGGCATCCGGATCGCTGCCCCGGATCGATTTGATAAAGGCCGAGATAATGTCGTAATGCATTTCCCCGCCTTTGTCGTAGGCTGCCGGATTCTCCTGCAGACGCTCAACCACCTTATCGTCGGTGATCTCAATATCGTCAGTCTCCTCCGCGGCAATAACCAATTCCAATATATTCAACAGTTTACGCGCATCCCCGCCGGAATAGCGCAAAAGGGCATCGGTCTCTGTCAGTTTAATATGTTTCTCCTTCAGGAGGATATCTTCCGATACCGCCTTGTGTAATAGCTCCAACAGATCCTCTTTGCCTAACGATTGCAATACATACACTTGGGAGCGCGACAGCAAAGGACGGATCACTTCAAACGAAGGATTTTCCGTTGTGGCTCCAATCAGTGTAACAATGCCTCGTTCTACCGCATTCAGGAGCGAGTCCTGTTGCGATTTGCTGAAGCGATGGATTTCATCAATAAAAAGGATAGGGGAAACCGTATTGAAAAACCGGTTACTCTTTGCTTTCTCAATCACCTCCCGCACATCTTTCACGCCCGAACTGATCGCGCTCAGTGTGTAAAAAGGCGCTTCCAGTTTGTTGGAGATGATCTGGGCAAGCGTTGTTTTACCAACCCCCGGAGGTCCCCATAAGATAAAAGAAGGAATACGCCCGGATTCAATCATCCTCCGTAGGACGGCACCCTCTCCCACCAAATGTTTTTGTCCGATATAATCTTCTAAGCTCTTCGGACGCATGCGTTCTGCTAAAGGCTGACTCAACATGGGGACAAAAGTCGGGTTTTTTCTTTACTTTATCAACAATTTTGCCTCAAAAAAAATAGCAAAAAACGATGTTAAAAAGCAGAAAAAACTATCAAAATGAAAGCAAAACACCGCCTCAACCCACCCAATCAGCCATTCACGCTATCAGAATGATATTGTTCGCACACAAAATTGGGCATCATTTTCCTCCCTAATCTCTTCATTATCCGAATATAGTAAAGGGTTATTGGACAGAGAAGGGAGGAGGGGATCTTGGAAAAATTGAAGGAGAAGGGAGAAAGGGGCGTCTTCAGATATTGTAAGATTTGATTCTAAAGTCCGCAAGGACTTAGATGTGGATAACCCCGTGCAAGCCGTTTAGGCGCAGCTCGGGGGACGAAAGTATAATAAAAACGAGCTCCGTAGGGGCTTAACAGTTGACCTCCTACGGAGCTCATTATATAGACATTACTTCTACCCCGAGCTGCGCCTAGCGGCTTGCACGGGGTTATCCAGATTGAAGCCCTTCCGGGCTTTCTACAAACCTTCCCATTTCCTCCTATTTGAAAAAACGGTGCCACCTGTGCCAACATCTCCTATTTGCTCTGCGCCTTCGGCTAAGCGATCTTCGATTCCTATTCCCTTTCTTCTTTCTCCTTTCTCCCTTCTCCTTCCCATCTTCTCCCTTTCGAAGATCTTCCATTTTGACATTTTGTCAAAACCGCCCGAGAATTTTTTCAAAAACGTAGGGGTTTTTAAAATTAGTCCCGCGGGTAACACTTTTTAACAAACCGAAGTGTAAGCAAAAAAGGGAAAAACCACCAAAAATCGCCCATTTTTGCTTACACTTCGATTTTGGGATTTTGGGCGGAAAAACCAAATAATTTCCTGCACGCATTCCCCGAAATCGTTTCGTTGGTATTATCTTTGTGTTTTATATAAGAAAACTGCCATGAGCCAAAGATATCCGTCGCTTTTATTAGAAAATGCTGTATCCGAACTTTCCTCATTGCCCGGGATAGGTCGGAAAACGGCCCTTCGCCTTGCGCTTCACATGCTCCGCAGGGAAGAGTCCTATACGGAAAAATTCGCGGGTGCCCTCTTGGCTCTGCGCAAGGAGGTGAAGTATTGCAAGTCGTGCCACAACCTTTGCGATGATGATTTATGTACGATCTGTGCCAGCGACAAACGCGATCATTCCCTGGTGTGCGTGGTAGAAAGCATCAAAGAGGTGATGGCCATTGAAAATACGGGGCAGTATCATGGTGTCTATCATGTGCTCGGCGGGCGTATCTCGCCTATCGAAGGCATTGGTCCCGGCGACTTACAGATCAGCAGCCTTATTGAGCGGGTGCAGAGCGAGGGGGTCAAAGAGGTCATCCTGGCCCTAAGCACAACCATGGATGGCGACACGACCAACTTCTTTATATACCGCAAATTATCTCCTTTGAATATACAGATATCGGTGATCGCGCGCGGCGTATCGATCGGTGATGAGCTGGAGTATACCGACGAGGTGACACTCGGACGGTCGATCCTGAACCGTACCTGTTATTCCGATTCCATAAAAATGTAAAGCGTATGTACACGGAGAAGTTATCGGTCGTCATTGTCAATTACAATGTAAAATATCTATTGGAGCAATGCCTGTATTCGGTTCGGGCGGCTACCGTCGGCATGGATCGGGAGATCTTTGTGGTCGATAATAATTCTACGGACGGCTCCGTCGAATACCTTCGACCGCTTTTTCCGGATGTCATTTTCATTGCCAATGACGACAACCCGGGATTTGCTAAAGCCAATAATCAAGCGATCCGACAGGCAAAAGGAGAATATATATTGATATTGAACCCGGACACAGTTGTCGGGGAAGAGAGCTTGCGCACGCTTTGTTATTTCATGGATGAGCATCCTAAAGCCGGCGCTGTCGGGGTGAAAATGCTGAACGCAAATGGTGTTTTCCTGCCC
Source organism: Parabacteroides sp. PM6-13 (assembly GCF_029892605.1). Taxonomy (GTDB): domain Bacteria; phylum Bacteroidota; class Bacteroidia; order Bacteroidales; family Tannerellaceae; genus QVMG01. The sequence continues at coordinate 63,335 of NZ_JARXWF010000003.1, read as the reverse complement.
GAAAGCAAACGGGCCTTCCCTACCCCATGGGTCTCGTTCTGTAAATTATTCGGATTGGCCCGGTTGTTCCCCCGGTCGCGCACCTTTGCCCGCTACAGCCTGCCCTATCTCTCGCCGGAGAAACAACATAAAGTAGATGTATTGGCCGGGGCTTTCATCCTGGCGCGTCAGGAGGCACTGAAGCAATCGGGTCTGTTCGACGAGGCTTTCTTTATGTATGGAGAAGACATCGACCTGTCATACCGTATCAAACTGGCAGGCTATGAGAATTATTACCTGCCGGAGCGTATCCTACATTATAAAGGAGAGTCGACCAAACATGGTGATATGAAATATATCAAAGCTTTTTATGGGGCGATGCTTATATTTTATAAGAAATATTATCCCCGCTCGGGTTGGCTGATGAGCGGACTAATAAAGGCCGGTGTTGGCATGATGGTGTTTGCCGGCTCCCTTTTCGGTTCTTCCAAAGATAAGACTAAGAAACGGAAAGCTATCAAACATCGTCGCCTGTTGATACTCTGCCACGAAGATGATTTTCCGGCGATAAAAAATGTGGCAGTGAAAAAAATGCCGGATCTGGAACATGTCAATCTGTGGGATTTAGATACGGAGCGGGCGATGGACGCGATCAACCGGCGCAACCAGATGAAAGAGTTTACCGACTATGTTTTTTGTGCGCCCGATATACGCTACGAGCAGATGCTGCTATTTATGGACAAACTGCCAAATAAGCAGGCTGTTTTCCATATCTATCACAAAGAAAATGGTCAATTGATATCACCTTCAAAATAAGCCTATGAGCCTGTTACAGAATGATGAAATACGCCTGCGCGCTTTGGAACCGGAAGATCTTGATCGGCTCTATCGGTGGGAGAATGACTCCGCGCTTTGGTCGGTCAGCAGCACCTTGGCGCCCTATTCCCAATATGTACTCAGGGAATATATTGCCGAGTCGCGACGCGATATTTATGACTTGAAACAGTTGCGCCTTATGATAGAAATCACGGCAGAACAGAAAACGATCGGTATGATCGACCTGTTCGATTTCGATCCGCACAACCGCCGGGCCGGAGTGGGCATATTGATCGATCCCGCCTGTCAACAAAAAGGTTGGGCCACCGAGGCGCTTCGACTACTGATCGGCTATGCCTTCTCTTTCCTGAAACTGCATCAGCTTTATGCACATATCCCCGCAACAAACGAACGCAGCCGATCGCTTTTCCTCCGTTGCGGGTTCAAAGAAACAGGATGTTTAACCGATTGGATAACAGCGGAAGAGGGATATGAGGATGTCATTATCATGCAATTACAGCATCCCGCTTAATTCAATTGCGGATCTTTGGGGTAATTGATCCAGGCGCGATAGCGTTGCCCCAACACTTCCAGCGATCGTTTCCAGTAGGAATCGCCATCAGCTGGTATAATGCTTTCATTCTGGGGACGAGCCACCACCCAGGCGTCACTATCTATTTCCTGCCCGAGTTGCCCTTCTGTCCAGCCCGAATAGCCCAAGAAAAACTTAATCTTCCCCTCCACCGGATGACCGCTTAAGATATACTCTTTCAAGGCGTCGAAGTCGCCGTCGAAAAACAGCGAATCATTGATCGAAAGAGCACCGGGTATGACTTTAGGACCTAAGGAATGAATGAAAAACAAACGGTTCGGGCTGACTGGACCACCCAGATAAATAGGGATAGGCGCTTCATTAGCAAAGTCATCGAAGAAGTTGTTAACGAGCAATTCGGTTTTCTTATTCAAGACAAAACCCATAGAACCTTTTCGGTTGTGCTCCACCAATAGAACAACCGATCGCTGAAAATAAAGATCTTGCAACGACGGATCAGAGATGAGTATACTGCCCTGATTGGGATAGAGATTATTATGCGTTATTTTGAATATGTTCTTATTAGTAGGCATTGTCCTTAGCTTTGGATGTTTGCAAAACCATGACAATATATAACATTTCTAATGAATAAACAAAACAAAAGATCGCTAAAGTGTATTAGCGGATATAGAAAAAGGAGACAAATGCCTCCTTTTCCATCTATTTCAACCCCTGTTATCAGGAATGATTTTCCTTAAATTGTTGTAAACGTTTTTCTAATAATTCATATTGATGCTCCTTGATGAAGGAGGTGCAGGCACGCAATCCTTGCTGGTCGCTTCCCGTCGTACTCAGGGAGATAGCGCTTACACCATAATAGATCAGCTCTTCCATCAGCTCGCCGCCCGTCATGCCGGGATAGGCGATGGTGAAATAGAAACCGTCGGCAATTGGCTCTTCCAGGTCATGATCGTACACAATCTCAAAACCATAATTTGTGAATATATTTTTCAAACGAGCGGCACGACGTCCATACTCTTTCACATCCGAGATAAAATCAAACGACCCATCGGAGGCTGCCTTAAACATAGCCGCCAAGGCATATTGCGCCGAATGGCTGGTGCCCGACGAGAGAGCGTAAAGAATGCGATGACTATAAACCGTACCGAAAGTGCCGCCGCCATAACGCTGAGTCAATCCCTCATAGGCACGACGATAGAGCTTATCGGAAATAGCCGTCACCCCTATGCGCTGACCGGCATAGCTAAAGGCTTTAGAGCCCGATATCTGCAAAATATAATGATCGGCATAAGGGGCTACCGTAGCCTGATAAGGCGCTTGGAATGGCGTACCCAACTCTTTCCGGAAATCCATCGCAAAATAGGCCAGGTCTTCAATGACTATCACATCGTATTTGTTAGCCAATTCGCCAATCACCTTCAACTCCTCCTCGGTCAAACAAAACCAGGCCGGGTTGTTGGGATTAGAATAGATCAATGCAGCAATGCGACCGGAAGAGAGATACGACTCCAGCTTCTCACGAAGTTTCTCACCCCGATATTCATACACATCGAAAGAAACATAATGGCAACCGATCACGGCGATTTGTTGTTTCTGTACCGGGAAACCGGGATCAATAAAGAGAACCGTATCTTTGCCGGGAGTACATTGCGTGGCCGTCAGGAAAGAGGCGTAAGTACCCTGCATAGATCCGGTCACCGGCACACACCCCTCCGGGGAGATATCGACGTTGATAAATGCCTTGATAAAACGGGACGCCTCCTGTTTCACCTCCGGAATACCATTAATATTAGGATAGATAGAGGCCACACCACGTTGCAGTGCGCCTATCTCGGCATCGAGGCCTACTTGTGCTGCGGGGAGGCCGGGCACCCCCATCTCCATGTGGATAAACTCCACACCCGTTTCTTCTTCTAACTGTGTGGATATAGCCACTACTTCACGTATGGTTGCTTTTCCGAAATCAGGCAATCCATACCCTTCGATAACGCGCTTTGCGGTCTGGAAATCTACCGGTGTTTCTCTTTTCATCTTCGTTGTTTTTATGTCTACGCAAAAATAGGAAATTTATCGCTCACTCTCATTTTTTCACCCAAATCTATTGCAAAATCAAATAAACCCCCTATCTTTGCATCGCTATTCAAAGGAATAGCCTCTCAAACAAATTTGGTGTGGTAGTTCAGTTGGTTAGAATACCTGCCTGTCACGCAGGGGGTCGCGGGTTCGAGTCCCGTCCATACCGCTTAAAAAACTAACAATCGGTCGATTACGAAGACAAAAAGCCTGTAAAATAGCATTTTACAGGCTTTCTTTTTATCCCTTTAGGACACACTAACACAAGGTGGTAAAAAGTAAATAAAAGATGTGTTATGAAAAAGAGAACAACCTTAGTACTCGTTTTTATTTTGATATTCAGCACACTTTACGGGCAGAATAGAATTACAGGAAGCATCTTGAATGCGGAGAATAACTTGCCAATAGAATATGCTAATATTGGGATTGTTGGGAAAAACATAGGGACTGTTTCTGATATGAATGGACAATTTGACTTTTCGGTAGAAACTCAATACTTAAACGATTCTTTGTTGTTTTCATGCGTTGGTTATGAATCTTATTCTATGAGAATATCACACATGAAAGAAAACGATACAATACACTTAAAAGAAAAACCATTTTTGCTCAACGAAGTGGTTGTTACACCTCGGAAATTTAAAGAAAAAGTGTTTGGGATAACCGCGAAAAAGGGAATTGGCGTTACAGGATTTGAAAATAATAATCTTGGATACGAATGTGGCCTGTTGATGAAGAACAAAAAAAGAGCAGAACTCAGAAGTGTAAATGTCAATATCTCCTCGTGTGCATACGATACCATTTTCTATCGTTTGAATATTTATGAAGTGAAAGAGAAAAACAACTTTGAGAACATTTTAGTAGAGCCAATATATGTAATTGCTTCGAAAGAAGATATTCTCAACGGCAGTTTAAAGATTGATTTAACGGGGTATAATGTTGTTGTTAACGGAAATTTCCTGGTAACATTAGAACACATCAGGGACTTAGGAAATGGAGGCCTTTGGTTCCCGATGAGTCTGAAACAAAAAACTTATCACAGGAAAACGAGTCAAGGGAAATGGGAAACGGCACCAATTGGATTTAGTCTGAGTGTTAGAGCAAATGTTGAAAGATAATAAGAGTTGTATTGACTATATTGATTCAATTCCTAATATTACACCCAAAGATAATTTGAGTGTTGTCAATTACGAACGGGTTGCAGAGTGCGCTTTGGGTATAACAGAACTGATACGGAAGTTATGTGCAATATCCCCTTACTCCCTCCTGCAATTAAACTTATAGAGAAATACAAAGGTCATCCTCATTGTGTCATTAATGGTGTTGTTCTACCTGTATTCAGTAATATTTGTATGAACGACTATTTAAATCCCTCCGGATTTTGCATGACAGTCAGTTTGAGTTTTGCAGGCTCACCAACCGATGATAATGCATATCGGCTAACTTCTTTTCCTGATCCGTCATAACTTACTGCCTCCAGCTTTCCCGATGCATAAGATATGTCTTCGAAAGTAAAAAGAAAGTTATAGCCACGCTTCCCCTTTCCTAATGATTTACCATTTAGGAATAGCTCTGCTTCTTCACCATTAGATACTACATAAACAGGCTTTATTGTGTTTTCCGGATAATTCCAATGTCCCACAATATAGGTTTGATACTTATCTGTGTCTACCCAACCGTTCCACATTACTTGATGAGCAAAAAAAGCATCTTTTTCAATACGCATTGGATCTACGACACCACTTCTACGATAGTTCTCTGCCCCGCGGAAATGTGTATTGCTATCTGAGAAAATAATTTTTACCCCTCCTGAACTAACTCGTTTCCCAGTGCCAGGTCTTTCACGCCAGTAATCATACCAACGACGCACCAATTCAACTGTAAATGAATCCTGATTTCTATTATAGGCACGAGCATTAGTTTTTTTGTTTATAGTGTTGGTTACAGTCGATTTATACATTTCAGGACCGTCTCCATCTTTAAGCTACCCTGAACTCTCCGGGAGTGGGATTGCCAGTTACAGCCGTTTCAAGCTTATAATAACCTTTTTGTTCCAGTTCAGTAAAGAATTCATCGCAAGCTTTCAGGCAGTCGGCCCACAATTCCGGCTTATAACCACCGTACCATACAAGTCTTTGCTCTTCGGCTTCCGAAGCCCCCCCCATAAAAAGGTTCAGCACTATTAAAAAGCGGCGAAGCGGCAAAAAGCAATACCTTACATTTCAAGGCCATCGCACCGGCACGTGTCCATCGACCCATATCATTTTCGGCATTGTCGTAGTCGCCCGGATTGGACGTTTCATAGGCCCAGGGAAGGACTTTTGCGGCGTCATCCAACAGTTCCACTATAAAATTTTTAGTTTCTTCTGCGGTTGAACGCCCCAGTTCATAACTACTTTCATTTCCCTGATATACAATAAAAGCCTTTAATCAAATTTTAGCCATTGAAATTTCTATTTTGAGAAATCTCCAGAAAAACCATAAAAAGTTCTATTTTTGAAGAATATATAAAGCTACAGAACTAATGAACATCAGAGTCATAATCATCCTATTCATTCTTATCCCCATTTCCCTTTGCCTCCATGGGCAACAACTCTATTTTCATCGCCTCACAGTAGATGATGGGGTGCCTCATAACACTGTCAACGCTTTTGCTCAAGACAAGAATGGATTTATGTGGATTGCTTCTGCAGAAGGTTTGTGTCGTTTTGATGGTTATAGAATTAAAATCTACCATTCCGGTAAATCTCCCAATACCCCCGTCAACAACCGTCCAGCTAATCTGTTTCGGGATGATAATGGCGATGTATGGATCTCTTTTTTCACTACAACCGAAGTATGTAAATACAATGACGATAAAGACGATTTTACCCGTTTTCAGCTTGATGAACTCAGTTCTGAGTTACAAAAACACCTAAGGTCTACAATAAGCAAAATAGTCCCCGATCCTGTGACAGATGGGAAACACACTTGGGAAGTGGTTAACCATCAGTTGGTTCAACTGAACAACCAAACCGGAGAGCGTTACGTCTATAAAGGGAAAGCATCCGAAGAAGGCAGCCTGTTTGATTCCTATGTTTTGTCCATATACCTTGATGACAATGATATTCTGTGGGTTGGAACCGAAAACGGGGGTTTTCATTATACAGATGTAAACCGTAAAAAGTTCAATCATTATACTTTTGAGTTCGCCCATTCAGATTACTTATCCGACAATGCCATCAGAGTGATATGCGAAGATAACGAAAACTTTTTGTGGGTTGGCACACGTAATAATGGGTTGATACGAATGTCACCCGACCGTTCTCAATATATTTATTTCAATTACTCACCATCTAAAAAAACCACATTACAGGAAAAACGTATTCGGAAAATATATCAGGATAGCAAGGGTGTCATCTGGGTAGGAACACAATATGGTGTGTACAGGTATAACTGCCTGACTGGTGATATAAAACATTTCGTAGATAAAACCGCTACCGCCATAGATGATAACTTTGTATATGCTATTCAGGAAGACAGTCATGGTATACTTTGGATAGGTACATGGAAAGGTATGTTGAGTTACAACAGCGAAACAGAAGACTTCGTATCCTATAACCCTGATGAAACCTTAGTTTATAATTCTGTCCGCAGCATCGCTCCCGGAAAAGACGGCGGACTGTGGATTGCTACAGAGAATGGATTAACTTTCATGGACTATGAAATCAGTGGGCAGACTGCGGTCAACATAAAGGCGACCTACTATCAACATCAGGAAGGCGATCTGCATTCCCTAAATAATGATTATCTCTATGCTCTGGATGTTGATGACGATGGCAATATATGGATTGGGACAGCAAGAGGATTGAATATGTACGATGTCAACCGGAGACAATTTATACATTTTGAAGATATTGAATACCTGTCGAATGCATTGATAAGGGGAATTGTTTGTATTAATGATGAAGTGTGGGTCAGTCACCGTCATGGACTTACCCGTTTAAATAGAAAAGACGTAACTTATCGTCATTACGATAAGTCGGATGGATTGCAGGATAATGAGTTCTCTGAGGACGCCTACGGTAAGAATACACGTACGGGAGAATTGTTTTTTGGTGGAAATAATGGCCTGAATGCTTTCTTTCCTAATCAAATCAAAGATAATCCTTATCCTCCAAAGATAGTTTTCACAGGTTTGAAGATACACAATAAATCCGTGGAAGTCCATCAGGAAGTAAACGGAAAGGTGATACTGGAAAATCCCGTATTTAAAACCAATCATCTCATATTCAATCATACAAATAAGGAGTTTGAATTGGAATTTGCGGCGCTACATTATTCCAATCCTACTCAAAACCGATATGCCTATAAACTCGAAGGCTTTGATAACCAATGGATATACACCAATGCCACCCGACGCAGTGTAATTTATTCCGGTCTGCCGGTAGGTAAATACACCCTGAAAGTAAAAGGTGCCAACTGTGATGGGATATGGAACGAAGAACCCATTGAAATGCGAATCACGATATTACCTCCCTGGTGGGCATCCGGGTTAGCCTATGGCATATACATCTTACTGTTCCTGCTTATTTGCATTGTCATAATAAGGAATATTAATGCACGTAGAAACCTGAAATACCGCATGCAGTTGGAAAAAGTGAAAGCTGAGAAAGCAGAAGAAGTATCCCAACTACGCTCTACTTTTTTCACAGGTATTTCGCATGAACTTAGAAGTCCGGTAACCCTAATCATCGATCCTTTGCGAAAATTGGTCGAAACGCAAGACGCCCCCAGGGAAGTACAGAAAACATATCAACTGATGTACCGTAATGCACAACGCTTACTAACCTTAATTAACCAACTTCTGGATTTTCGAAAACTCGAATCCTCAAAGCAGGAATTGCATCTTCACGAAAGCGATATCATTGTGTTCGTAAAGAATGTGCTGGGAATGTTTGAATTAGCTGCTCAAAAGAAGAACATCACATTGCAGCTCGAAACATCCATGAAAAGCCACATACTTGTTTTTGATGCAGGTATACTGGATAAGGTATTGGTTAATCTCTTATCCAATGCTATCAAATACTCACCGGAAGATACAATGGTTGCGGTGAAATTATCGGTTAGCGATTCATTGTTCACCATACAAGTCATAGATCAGGGTATAGGCATTTCGTCTGAAATGAAAGAAAAGATATTCGACCTTTTCTTCCGTGTAGAAGACAACGGGAAGAACAAAAACATCGGATCGGGTATTGGGTTGGCATTGACCCGTGAACTCATCTATCTCCACAAAGGAAACATCACTGTTGATAGCGAACCTGGAGTAGGTTCTACCTTTACAGTACTTCTTCCTAATGCATTAAAAGCAGAAATCAAAATCTCCGATAACAACCAAATCTCTGAAAAAGATGCCCGGATACTTCTTATGGAAACAGAAAACATCGAAGAAAACGAATCCATAGAAGAGGAAAACTACACATCCGATAAATCTTTGATATTGGTAGTCGAAGATAACGACGATATTCGGAATTATATAAAAGAATCCCTGTCGGATAATTACAGGGTAATAACTGCCATAAATGGAAAACTGGGCTGGGAGAGGGCTCTTGAAACCATCCCGACCCTTATTGTATCTGACGTAATGATGCCCGAAATGTCGGGCTTCGAACTTTGCGGAAAATTAAAGAAAGATGAGCGTACCAGTCATATACCTGTAGTCCTGCTTACGGCCCACCAGTCCGATGAAGCCCGTATGGAAGGATATGAAACCGGAGCAGACGATTATATCAGCAAACCCTTCAATACCCAATTACTTCGAATTCGTATTCAGAACCTCATTGAATCCCGTGAAAAGTTAAGGTCATTATTCGGGAACGCAACAAAAATGGAATTGAAGAAAATATCCGTGAACGCCGCCGATGAGAAGTTTATCAATCATGCCGTTGAAGTCGTTCGCTCGCATCTTGCCGACCTTAATTTTACTCCCGATTTGTTTGCAAGCGAAATGGCAGTAAGCCGCGCCCAACTTTTTCGTAAAATCAAAGCCATGACCAATCAGACCGTTCAGGAGTTTATAGTTACGATCAGACTGAATGAGGCAAGCGAACTGTTACTGACAACGACTCATACTATTGGTGAAGTCGCTGTAATGACCGGATTCTCGGAAGCATCTAACTTTACCCGCAGTTTCACTAAGAAGTTCAAAAAAACTCCTTCGGCTTATATGAAAGATAATAGCTAGAGCCCGTCCATGTTTCATTCATTCGGCATTATCTTAGGATGCTTGAAGCATTGTTCCTTATAATGTTTGATACGCTGTGATAAATCAATAATACGCTGTGATAACCCCCATACAGCAATGTCTCATACTTTTGCTTTATTATTTATATTTTAAAAAAGTATTATGAGAATCATGAAGATGAAAGTTCTATTCCTGTTGTTCACCTTATTAGTGACAGCAGCAAAAGCACAAGACATTAATCCTGCACTTTACTGGCAGGGAAAAGAAAGAACCTTGCGGTATACACCCGACGGTGAAGAGTTTGTAATTACCAATGGCGATAAAAGATTTACCCGCGCCATATACGGTACCAATACCGGATTTCGCTTTGAAACAAGCGATTTCCCGGAGTTCGGGCTTTATATGCCTAATCTGGGAGGAAGCGTTTACATGGCTATTGCTACTCCCACCGCTACCACATGGATAAAAGATATGGAGTCTATCGAGTCTCGTTTCAAATCGGGTCAACGTACTTATATAATAAAAGATAAGAAGTATTTAGGAAGTGGTGTGCTGACGATTGACGCCGTAGCCCTATCCGATGGTGACGGTCTGGTTGTAAAATACCAAACCAAAAACATTCCTGCGGGTACAAAAATACTATGGATTTATGGAGGTGCCAGCAACGAACGTTTCTCGCGTGAAGGAGATATTGGAGCCGATCCGGCCAACAGCTTTTATATCAAGGCTACGAACTGTAAAGATAATGTATATGATATAGATAAGAATACATTTACCTTGTTCTATGGCATGAATACACGTCCGTTATCCTTAGATGAGGCTTACGAAAATCCTAAAACGATAGATAAATCGAAAATAATATCCGAAACCCTTCCTGCCAATACACTGAGTATTACCGGAACATTCCCTAAAGGAGCTACTATTCGTGAAGCCGACGGTAACCTGATTGACCAATTGGATAAACTGGTGAAATCGGAAAGAACCAAAACTCCGGTTATTATTGCTGAATATGCAATAAGCAGTGTACCTTTCTATTTTGAGATGCACAACCCAAAAAGTCATGCCGGTTTTGCTTATAACCAGTTGGGTAAAGCATTTGACAAAGGTGTAGAGTTTAGAACAAAGATTGCGTCTACCATGAAAGTCAATACACCCGACCCTTACCTAAATACATTGGGCGGCGTTTTCTCGGGAGCAGAAGATGCCATCTGGGAAGACCCGGGATATTTGCATGGAGCCATTGGCTGGCGTGTACCATTAACCGGTTGGCGTGCTGCCTACCTTGCCGACCTTATGGGGCTGACAGACAGAGCCAGAACACATTTCAATGGTTATCTCAATTCACAATTAACCAATGTACCTATCACCTTGCCTCATTTACAGGACTCTGCGTTATACTTAGCTCGTTCGGCCAAAGTATGGGGTACCCCGATGTACAGTAACGGATACATCTGTCGTTCTCCGAACAAAACAGACGTGTTGCACCACTATGATATGAATGTTGTTTTTATCGACGAACTGTTGTGGCATCTCAATTGGACAGGTGATATGGACTATGTCAAACAAGTATTCCCGGCCCTGAAGCTTCATTTGGCGTGGGAAAAGAATACATACGACCCTAATAACGACGGACTTTATGATGCATATTGTTGTATCTGGGCATCCGATGCCTTGCAATACAATGGAGGCGAAGTGACCCACTCAACCGCCTATAGTTACCGTGCCAATAAGTTAATGGCCGACCTTGCCCGGAAAATAGGTGAAGACCCGGCTCCTTACGAAAAAGAAGCCGGCCGGATACTTTCGGCACTTAACCGGAAATTATGGATAAAAGAAAAAGGCTGGTGGGCAGAATTCAAAGATAATATGGGACATCAAATGCGTCATGAAGAACCGGCATTATGGACATTCTACCATGCCATTGACTCAGACATACACGACCCTTTCCAAGCCTATCAGGCATCCCGCTATGTAGATACCCGGCTCATCAATATCCCCGTTGTAGCCAAAAACTATGCGGATACCACCAACTATGTAGTAGGTACAACCAACTGGCAGCCCTATATGTGGTCGATCAATAACGTTGCTTTTGCGGAAATTGTCCATACGGCTTTGGCCTACTGGCAATCCGGACGGTATGAAGAAGCCAACCGCATGTACAAAGGTGCCATTTTAGATGCCATGTACTTCGGTTCCGGCCCTGGCAACATTACACAGGTTTCTTACTATGATGCTGCCCGCGGAGAAACCTACCGCGACTTTGCCGATCCCGTATCTATGGGCGTTAGGGCTATGGTGCAAGGTATGTTCGGCATCATCCCCGACCTGACCGATAACAAGTTAACCATCCGTCCGGGCTTCCCTGCCGATTGGAATTACGCGGAACTGGAAACGCAGAATATGAACTTCAGCTACAACCGGAAAGGAAATACCGACCGTTACATCGTTAAACCGTTATTCAAGACATCCGGTATTGAACTTACCGTTGAACTGAATGCCCGTTTCGACCAGCTTCCAATCGTAAAGGTAAACGGTAAAAAAGTATATTGCGAACGTATAGACAATACAATCGGGCAATCTGCCATCAGAATCTCTGCCGGAATATCGGAGAAATATGAAATCACCGTAGAGTGGAAAGGACAACCCCTTCATAAGGAAATGATATCCGTAGCTGTGGCGCAAGGTGATGAAATTACTGTTCCATTGAAGAATACTCCGTTAGCCTTGAATGACCCTCAGGATGTTTTCAGTCAGCCCTCATTGACGGCAACAGGAGTAAAAGGACGTGTAATTGGTATAGAAGGACACCGAACAGTATTTATTCAGGTGGAGCAAGGTGATTTTACCTTCTGGCAACCGGTGGATGTTCATATTAAGCAGCCGGTTGAAATCAAATCTAACCCGGAATCCGGACAGTTGGAGTTTGCCTTGATAAACAATATGAATCAAACCCTGCAAGGACGCCTTTACCTGAACGGTGTAGATACCCGAAAAGACATCAATCTTTCACCCGGCGGTCATACTAATTTTAGTTTTGACAATCAGTTGGCTACAATGGGAACCAATAAGATACTGGTTAAAGGTACAACAGGCTCATATACCTTGGAAACAATCAATTGGAATATTGACAATTCTGCTCAAACACAATACAGAACCGTATCTGTTTCGCAGGCATTCAACGATAAGGTAAGTGATATCTTTGAATATGGTAAATATCTGGCTCCCAGATGGCCATATACTACTCTCCAGGTACCTACCCAAGGTATGGGACAATGGTGTCATCCAACCGATCTTTCTGTTATTGACGATGCAGGTTTAAGGGCACTTTCGGCACAGAATGATGGTGTAATCAATATGCCACAAGGCGTTCCTTTTCTGACACCGGGAGAGAAAGGAGAAAAGAATATCATCTTTACGACATTGTGGGATAATTACCCCTCTTCTGTGACTGTTCCCATAACCGGAAATGCATCAAAAGCCTATCTGTTTGTGGCCGGATCTACTTACCACATGCAAGCCCATGTGCTTAACGGAGAAATCACGATTACCTACAAAGACGGTTCAAAAGATAAACTTGAACTCGTATTACCCGACAATCTGTTACCTCTCGATCAGGATATCTTCATTGACGGATGGGCTTATCGCTCCGGTCAACCTCGCCCATGGAGAATCAGGTTACAGGATGGAAGTGTGAGCAAATATCATGCCGGTGAACTTGGTAAACGCATGTCAAACAGTCCTATTTATATAGAGGGAGGTATGGTTACCCTGCTCGATCTTCCGCTCGATTGCGAGAAAGAACTGGAATCGCTCTCTCTGGAAACTGTTGCCAACGAAGTTGTTATTGGCTTGATGGGTATTACACTTATGAAATAAGAACTTAAAACTGGGGCAGACTCTAAAGCTATCTCAATAGCTGAAAGTCTGCCCCATTTTTTTATTTACCAATTTTCAATTTATATATAAAAAAGAGGACAGTTTTCCTAAAGGAGATATTCTTCGGATTGTTCTTAATAACAACTTCATCACTATTCATTCATGAGAAAACAATTAGCAGCATAGTTGTCAATTATTTAGAAACTCTGATTACCGGTGCAAATATAAAAGTAGATGGAGTGTCCTACAGATATCTAGTCCGGCTATTCCAGATGAAAAAATAATCACCAAATGAATCTCTTTTAAAGAGTATATTCTATAATAATTAATCTTTTTTATTCGATTATTTCAAACGTAAAATGACTAAATTTAGCCTCTCCGTCTCCATAAACAAATATACCGGGGAGAATACTTTGAAAATCATATAAAGTATGATGCGAATAACCTGATATTTCATTACCCCAATCTTCTTTTTTCCAATCTATTGGCTATTATGGAAAACCTAAAAAAAGAATTGACCCATATGGGGTATAAGAAATGGGAGGCAGAAAAGTTCTTCGAAGAAAATGAAGATGAGATTAAGGATACTATTTATGATAGAGATGACTCCGATCCGCTAAAAGATATTATCCGTAATTCAAGTAAAATTCCTGTTCGGATTGAGTTACTCTCTAATTATGATTGCATCAATTCGCACTGGTTGGAGTCTTCCAGAGGTTATTCCTATGAAGAAAGTTATTTCGGTGACATGGTAGATGCCCTAAATCTGAATCCATCCCAAGTGAAGGAAATACTACTCCAATATGGAGAAAAAGCAATCGGACGTTTTCCTGATAAAAAATCAAGAAACGGAAAAGAACAAGTCTGTTACCAGCAATTTTATGAGGAGTTGATTAATTCATGTTGTGGTGCCAATCTGCTTACCTATATAGCTACAATAGATATCCGTGATCTCTATAAATCAGATTTTAACCTCTCTGAAATATATATCCCCAAAGGTAACAAATGCGGTTTATACAGCTCTATGCAGGGTGGGGGTAAGAGGGCAATAGAAACATTTGATTTTTTTCTTTCCCTGGACGGATCAAAATGTTATTCCCAGAAAAGAGTAAAGGAATAATTTTGATATTATGTATTGTCCCGTACTATAAAAAGACTGTTACACTCATTTAGGACGGGACAATTAATTCATAATTCGTGCTTCTTCCTCCCTGTGCCTCTTTCTGTAAAATACTCTTGTTTATGAGGTCTTGTATATCCCGTATGGCTGTATCTTGTGAGCATTTTGCTATCTTTGCCCATTTGGAAGATGTCAGTTTTCCATCAAATCCATCTAATAATTTGTTAAGCATCAACCGCTGGCGATCATTCAGTGGAGTTTGGCTGTGTTTTTCCCAGAAACGAGCTTTTTTCAGAACGGAATCTAACGTATCAGTACTATTGAGTAAGGCATTTTCAAGACAAGCTAAAAACCAAACCAACCATTCTGTTATATCGCTTGTTCCATGTTGAGACTTTTCCAAAACTTCATAGTATCTCTTTCGCTCAACAAGTATCTGGTTTGACATACTGTAGAAACGCTGTGAACTTCCATCGCTTCGAGCAAGTTGAAGGTCTGTTATAATACGCGCAATACGACCATCCCCATCATCGAATGGGTGAATAGTAACAAACCAGAAATGTGCGATTGCAGCTTTCAGTACCGGGTCTATCTCTGATGATGTATCATTAAACCATTTCAAGAATAAATTCATTTCGGCTTCCACCTGATCCGGCTTAGGAGCTTCATAATGAACTTTCTCTTTGCCCATTGCTCCGGAAACGACTTGCATATCACCACTCCGATACTTGCCGACCTCTATTTTACACATACCACTAAAACCGGTCGGGAAAAGTGCAGCATGCCAACCCAATAGCCTTTCAGAGGTTATCGGTTTAGCATAATTTTGCGTGGCATCAAGCATCATTTCTACAACACCATCCACATTTCTGGGCGAATCGACAAGGCCGGATACCTCCAAGCCTAATTTACGGGCAATAGACGAACGCACTTGGTCTTTATTCAGAATTTCTCCTTCTATTTCAGTTGACTTCAGCACATCCAAAGTCAACGTAGAAAGGACGGCTTCTTCTTGTAGCTTGAAGCCTAAACTTTCCATCTGTCCCAATAAGCGCCCTTGCAAATGCCTAACATTGGCAAGCAATACAAGTAGCTTCCCATTATCCCAAGTAAAATTAGGCCAAGCCTTAGTCTGAACAAACGATTGGATTCTCTTTCAAAATTCTCGGGAGAACTCGGTTTCACTACTTCGGTACTCCTTTTTAGTTGGGATAATACCGCGTTTTTCTTAGCTTTATTGGAGTGAAGCTCTAGGCAGAAAGGGGCTAGTCCGATAGCCTCCAGACGACTTTGCACGACAGAAAGAGCAGCCATCTTCTCAGCTACGAAGAGAACTCTCTTCCCTTTGTAGAGTGCATTAGCTATGATATTTGTAATGGTTTGTGATTTCCCAGTTCCCGGAGGACCATGTAAGATATAAGTTCTATCATTGACAGCTTCATAGACCGCTTCCAATTGCGAGGAGTCGGCACTTATAGGAAGAACGATATCAGCCGGAGTTACTGTTCTATCCAAATAGGAAGCGTCTATCATCGTATCATTCACCTCGAACTCTATTTTCCCACTAACAAGACTAAGCACCAACTTATTCTCCATCAATTTACCTACATTGTTGTGGATATCATTCCACATGATAAACTTATTGAAAGAGAATATCCCCAATATAGCTTGTTCCTCGACGTCCCATTTCGGTTGGTTCTTTATAGAGTTTCGGAAGATGGAATAGATAAGCCGGACATTCACCCCGCTCTCATCAATGGGCAGTGAATCTAATCCCGGGATCTGGATGCCAAAGTTCTGCCGAAGCATTTCAAGTAAGGTTATATTCAGCATTGTATCCTCCTCGCGAGAACGAATAACATAGCCCTTTGCTGCCGATTTTCGGATCATCTCGACAGGAAGAAGTAGGATAGGAGCATAACGTGGGCGTTCGCTAATGGGAGTCTCGTACCAACGCAATAGACCTAGTGCAATATAGAGGGTATTCGCTCCATTCTCTTCTATCGACATCCTCGATGAGCGGTATAGATGTTTCAATGCCCGATCCAACTCGGTTTCGGAAAGGTAAGTCCTTAGCCTCTTCTGAGTAAGCTCCGACTTAATCAGATCAATGATGGGATCGGTAGGAGCGATCGAGTTGTATATACCAAAGTCATAAAGTGGGTTTTCCCAGTCCAAAGGCTTTGGGAGAAGCCTAAAGCTAGGGCATCCTCAAACTTATCCGGATCGGCTAAGATGAGTTGAAGCGTATTTTTAGTTATTCGGGTATTCAATAGGTTATTGCGTAGACTCAAGTCCAACAACTTCCGTTCCCACAAAAGCTGCTTGGTTACTTGAATATCGGCCGAGAAGGCAGATAAATCATAAGGATTGATTGCCTCAGGGGAAGCCATCTCTTTTTCCGACATTTCGGGTTCCTCCTCCTTTATCTCCCAATGATCTCCGTTCAATATTCTTTGAGGTAAAGGCCTGATGCCGGAGAATCGAGCTCGTTTAATGTCCAATGCCAATACAAAATCTCTCGTCTGGAGCGTGTTGTTGGCTCTTTTTACAGCTTCGTCAAAAGAGATCTTATCCCCTTTATTCATACAGGTTGCTTCAATCAAGATGATCTCATTATTTCCCTCAGCTGTGCGCTTTGTCAAGAAAGAGCGATCATCAATCACCGCATCAGGAAAAGTGTCAGGGATAAGCCAAGCCCCTACAAAAGCATGTCCCTGGGTAATAATGATTAAGGGATGGATGCCGATTGCCTCCAAACAAGACGCATAGAGCAATGCCATATCGAGACAGGTTCCCAGCTTCTGAGACAAGAGATTATCGACCAATCGTATCCGTTGACCGTCCGACTCGAAGCTAGCGGGTACAGAACTATAGATAATCTCTTGTTCGACGATCGCATAATATAGGGCTGCAATTTGTGTTTTTACTCGATTCGGATTGCGACTCTGGTATTCATCCAGTGCGGGACTTCCTGTTAGCCATTCCAAGATTAAGGTGGCTCTTTTCTGGATGGAAGTAATGGCGGGATGATTAGGCGTGACAAAAGCCGATAGCATTTCGGGCAATATAGAGATCCCACTCCATTGGTCAAATGCTAAGATATCAATCGCGTAATCTTTTTGATAGAGCGTTTCGTTCTCGGAGGAGATTAGTAACGAGATGTGACCGGCCATCCGTTCGGTGATTTGAGCAAAGAAATTGGTCGACAATTTCAACTTTAGATCACTGATCCGAACCGTTTCATGAGCTTGGATAGACTCAATCATATAGGGTATTGAGTCTGCAAAATCGGGCTCTATTTGGAGATTTATCTTTATGTTTTTCAGCTCCTTATCGGAGATATTCTCGATAGAGAAGAGACGAATAACAGATACTCGATTCTGCTGCAAAGCAAAATTAACAACAGGGAGATAGATAAACTCCACTTGGATTAGGTTAGATTCTTTATTCATGGCTTGCTGTTTTTTGTTCGATCTGCAGTCCTCTTTCTTCGCGAAATATTGTTATTTTATTCGACCAGTAAAGATTACGAGAAGAGATTTAGAATAGTACTGTAAAAATTAGAGAAAATGTAAGCTATGGCTCCATCCAGATTGAGGCTATTACCACTTTTTTTGAAGAAACAAAGCAGGATAAGCAATAGATTAAAGAGTCGGAAGGTCCAGATGAAAAGGTATGAAAAATAGAGAGGCTCTTGTCTCAAATCGGGCTGATTGGAGTTGGTCTGTTCTTTGAAGCAGACCACATGTAGCGCCAAGGTGAAACCGATGATCATATCGAATATCCAAACCGACGACCCCATGACAAAGCAGCGGATTATCAGAAAGAAATAGGTCAGATAGGGCAAGCAGTAGGGCGCCAAGCTGATGAATGAGGAGCCTATTCTTCCCGGAATGTGATACATCATCCCATCGGTTTCGCGCACTTCTATCGAGGTCACTCGCCGGAAGAACATCCAACTCACTATGACGTGTGCCGACTCGTGAATATGCACCTTGATAAGTCTAAGCTGATCAAACAAAAGCTTATTCACGACAATACATGATAGAAAACCGACACCCAGCCAGAGATAGCTGTTCAATTGCTTGAAGGCGGCCACTAAGAAATAGTATCCGTCATAGATCGTCAATGCGGCTAAGATAAGCAACAATAAACTCCCTATCAGGGTAGATAATCGTTTCATTGGGGTAGAATCAATACTTTTCTTTCAATCAGTTCTACAAGCAACCAGGTGGGGAACACCACATAGCCGTCTTTACCCTGTTTGCGCGCCATCCTAAAACGGCAACCGCCCTCCTCGGTCTCTTTAAAGTGGAAAAGATAGGGATAATCACGGGCAATCCTGAAAGCAGCGCTATCGGCACATAGTATATCATAAAACTTTTGTCCCGGGAGTGACTCGATGATAAATCCACCTGACTCTTTCTTGAAAAAGTTAGGCGACCAATCACTATCGATGGTACCCCAGTCGGCAGCTCGAGCATCAAGTGCATCTTTTATGGTATCGGTGTTCAAATGGACAAGGATACGAGTGTCATCCTTCACCTCAACCAGTTTGTCCTTCTTGAATTGAAAGGAGAAACATGCCAGCGACAAGCATATCAGGGCGATAAGCCACGGGAAGATGCTATTTCTATTTTTTGTTTTCATAATCATTTCTTTTCAAAATTGTTTTTAGTCCTGTTCCTGATCACCGGACATATATTCTCTAAAGCTATCCGAGGCGATAATTTGATCCAAAATAATCCCGTAAAATGGGACGTACCGGTTATACCTGGCCGTGAAATAAACGGTATAGAACTTCACCCTTTCTAACTGCTCGACGCTGAGTGCCTCGATCGGTTGATTGGTGATAACTACACCCAACCGATGGAGGTTGGAGTTTGTGGTACCGATTTCATTGCTCGTCCCTGTCTTTCCATAGAGATAATAACCGCCCTTCTTCATGGCAGTACTCTCTCGAGTGGCACCAATCGAGCCGGCTGTACCGACAGAAGAAAATACCCCATTCATCCCTGCGAGGAATTCGCTCCGCGCCTCTAAGTAACCGGCCGAGAGGTCTGTATATGATTCATGCTCCTTCTTTTCCTCCCGAATAGGCTCAAGCGTCAGGCGATAGTTTTTCTTCAGCATCGTTAACTGCCCGAAGATTTGAGCCATCGACAAAGGAGATACTTGCCAGGGGACGCCACCGCCTACCGCAGCATAGTGGATCGCATTAAGCAGAAACTCTCTGTCGGAGTTAGAAAGTAAATTATAGGTATACATGGGATTAACCACAAATGCATACGTATTCGTACGCTTCGTCGGGTGAGTGCTTAAATTAAGTCCTTCATAGAGCGAGGATATTTTTTCACCGCTATTAAAGCCAAACATAGTATACAGACGCGTAAACAACAAGGAGTTCTCATAATCTCGCGGCATCGTCCGGTTTAGCTTGAACAAACGATTGTAATTTTCTTGGCTACGTGTTAGCACGGGGAAAGCCAAATCATATGCACTTCTGATAACCCGTCCTTGAGGAGTAAATAGCTCTCTCCGGTTAACCTCAACAAACATTGCCGCGGGATCCGGCCGACTCTCTGTAGCGGTATTCATCTGAAAACTATGGAATGAACCGATATAGAGCATCAAGGCATTATAGTAGTTACTTGATTTGCGAATATAATCACGAAGGCCAACACCCGCGCCATTGTTTTCATCACTTCGCAAGGCATCGAAGGTCAATCTACTCTCTCTCCGATCCGTATACAGGCGCTCACCATTGAAGAAACGCGTGTAATATTTTCCCTCCGAGCTAAGGTCTAATCCGATATTACCGTTCTGATCGGAGAAGCGCAAGATCTGCAAATTTTTCCAATCATAATCGACACCTGATGCCACAGCCGTCCAAACAATAGGCTTTTGACTTGATCCCGGCCCGTCAGGCATAGCGAACAGGTTCATATTCCCGAAGTAACCATCATTCTTTTCAGAATCGGAGTCCATATACAAATCATCTTCCACTTTTTGCAACTCTTTTCTATTGTTCGGATTAAGAACATATTCCGTCTTTCGATCAACCATCGCACGGATCTGTCCATCGCCATCAGCCACGACAACCGACATATACGGCGCATGGAGATTTCTGCTATCAAAAGCATTACCGATCGTTTGATATATATCGGAGGTGAGCTCACGATCGATTGTAATACCTATATCATCGTGAAACGATGCTGTTTTCACCGTTTGGCGATTCTTCTGCCAAGCCACCTCGTTGGCAAACGTATAAGACCAAAAAAAGCGTTCAGCCATAGGATAGACAAATGAACGGCTGCCATTAATAACGACATTGCGTGCAAAATATGTATCAGCGGCAACCGATTCCAATCCCTCCGAATTGAACCGGTCATACGGGAATCGGCGACAAGCGGACGCATATCCGCTTTCGAGCGTAAAGTCGCCATAGTTCTCCCTATCGTTGCCTATGGTGGTATTTCGCTGACGCAAGTGCTTGAGCAGAACCACATCATCCGTCGAGCGAACCCAACTGCGAGGCAAAACAAATTGACGGAAGCTATTATTTTCTGTCATCATTCTGTCAGTATGGATTTGTGGCTTGCCGGCCACAATGCTTCCCCGCCAAGAATCGACCTCTATCGTTGGAAGATTTCGATTGAAATAATTGGTGCGCACATCAAAAAATAGCACATCGTTTTTTCGACGAGCGTGAATCAACGAACTGCTTTTGTTTGACTTAGCCCCTCCCTTGAGGGCAAACCGCTCCCAGATGCGATAGAAAAAGGTGGAATCACTACCTAAAGTTGATTTAATGAAACCCTCCTGCTGATAATGGAACGCAGACGTGACATAGGATACATCCGATAAGTTAGGCGTAGCTATCCGGGTAGAATCCTGGAACTTGGCAAATTCTACGTTTAATCGCGATATTTTATCTTTTGTTTCTTCTAACAAATCTGTCAATGTGTACCGTTTGTCCGCAAAACTCTCGTTTTTTTCGGGAGCATATCTGCCAACAAACAGCAAAAGCATAAAACCAAATACAATGGAAAACACTCGCCCATAGGTTCTATGATAGTAGCGCGGAGCATCCGTATTATTATCTTTCATTGTTTGTATTTCTCCTGCTTTCTCTATCGTCGCCACACATACCCAAAGAGTCGTCAAGACAAAGTAGTAAAGCAGCGCAAACTTCGAATGGAGAGAGAAAAGAGGGAAGTCTTGCCCCACGAAGATAAACATCTGCGTATTGGCTAACCAGACAAAAAGACTATGGATAAAAAGCAATGCCGGGATTTGGACTAACAGCATCTTGCTCGCTCGATAGGTTGTTTTCATCTTCACACCGAGATAGAGCATAAACAGATATAGAAAGAGGAAAAGAATGGGCAAATACTTGCCGTGCTCGGCAATAACAAAACGTGCCATGAGAATATCACTCGTTTGTGCACCAAACATAGCACCCACACGACTATGCTTTTGCATCTTGAAGTAGGTGTCTGCCTTCCCTCCAACCACACCGACCTCATTCGCTTGCCGGTTATATACATTCAAAATATAGTCGTTGATGGAGGCTTCAAAGAAACGTCGTTCATCCTCTGCCGTTTTCGTATTTTTCAATCCTTCTTCAGGCGTCAGAATATGAACCAACATACGTTGAGCCGTATGTTTGGTGAGTACGACCTCTTTATATGCAAAAGTAAATATACTGCTAAGCACCAAAGCCGCAACAATTGTAATGGATAGTGATTTCAGATTAGGTTTAATCCTGAGGACCAAAGCCCCGATGAGCCCGGCAACAGCCACGAGTGCTACTCCTATGGCAATAATACAGAGGGATGGAGAAGCCGTAGCAAGCCAAGCCAAAATGTCTTTCTCATAAAAAAGAAATACAATAAAAAGAATGGGCAGACCGATGATGATGACAGAGTAAGCAATTCGTATGTATTTCCTGTCTGTATAGTCATAAAAACTATTCACAAAGTCAAAGAGTTTCAACAGGGAGACTAAAAGAAAGAACGAAATAAATATGAGGCCGAAACCACCATCCAAGAAAAAGAAAACGCATGAAAACATTAATCCATTCAGAAGAGAAAGTCCTAATCCCGTGGAGAAAAGCTGAGATAAGGTGAGACGTTTCGTTCTTTTTATTTCCTTATATATACCTTCACTTGCACCCGGCCAATAACGCCAAAAGAAAAACTCGAACAAGAAATAGAGGCAAATAGGAAGCAAGAGAGATACAACGGCACCTCCAAGCGGAATGAGTTTAAAGACTGCGAGAAGAATCAACCCGGTTACCAAAAAACGAAGAAAAAGCCAAACGGGCCACCATTTATTCTTCATCAGCTTTGCCCACTTGCGATTAAACCACTTCGGCTTATCGAGAAAACGTCGAAAGAAAAAGAAGCAGCCTTTGAGTAGTAAATAGATGCCAAACGGGAGCGCAAACAGACCATACGCTGAAAGGTCAAACAGAAAAATCTCTGCACCGACCAAGAGGAGTGTAGGAAAAAACAAATACAGAAAGTCTGCGAAGATCTTGAAACCTCTTGATCCAGTGGCAGGAATTTGTATCAATTTGATAGATTGGATAGCAGCGAAAAAGATCGTTAATCCGATAAACTGATAGCGTATGCCGGCTTCACTTCTGAAAAAGTGGAGAAACTCATAGATAGAGGCGAGTTCAACCGGGGGAAACACTGCGGCTCTCCACATCAACAACAGACGGAAAGAGAAGAAAAGTATCAAAGCTAAATAAGCAATCTGCTCAATAGCGGTGTGAGGCTTTCGATGTCCTAATGAACGTCCAAAAACAATATTGAGTATACAACAGGCGCCCAAGATAATAATAAACAGGAGGATATTATTCTCATTTATATAGGGAGCCGTCGCTTTGAAATCTTCTACCTCTATCTGCCACATCAGACGGCCGTTTTGTGACATAACAGCCGGGATCTGCTCGCCGGCAATGAGATTAGTCTCTCTATTAATCAAGAAACTCATCTCTTGCGTTGTAGGACCGGCCACATAAGAAAGATAAATGGGTGATTGAAAATTATTCCCGTTCTCTTCACTGTTGAAAAAGTCAAACAGCATTATGTTTTCGGGCGGGTTCTGGTTTTCAATAATTTCTCTTGAGAGCGAGGTGGTGATAAATACAGTGTTCGCACCTTCCTTATGCTGAGAAGAAAGATAGTGATATTGAGGTGTAACATATTCGAGGGACAACAAACCATTGTGATTCATTAAACGGACAGGTAGTGACTTTAAGCCGCCCAAACACCCTATAGTAAAAGCTTGACCTATAGGAATCACGACCTCTTCGGATGTACGTTTCAAGGCATTTATCGCATAGGTTCTAACCGTCCCGTCGAGGCTAAGCACCCTAATCTCACGGATCGAGGGCTGCTCGAAAGCTTCACGGTTGAGTTCTATCACAAAGCTTTCTTGGGCATAGTCCTTTGGCTTCAACTTGGAAGAATGCCTATCCCGTAGCAAGTTCACACCCTTAAAATCAATATTGCTTACCACTTCGCCTAAAATGGTATTCAGATCAAGTCCTTTCTTAATTATTCTGTTTTCAGCAACCCTATGAGTCACCCCTTTATTGGTGTAACTATAGTGGCATTCTGCCGTATCACTTCCTCTCCATTTTTTCACAAAGTGATAATTCCAGGCTATTTCACACGTATCTCTATTCCCAATAAATTGCAGTTTATCGGTCGCTTGGACAGGAATCAGCGACTCTCTATTGAGCAGCTCTGATGATACCAATATACTCTCTTCCCCATATCGGTCAAGATAAAGAGCCTGGGTGAACCCATCCAGCCTCAACCTGACATGCTGATCATCGAACTCTCTGATGCGCATGGTCCCCTGAAAATGACTATTATCAAAGAACGCATGTTCATGATCACCCGCCACCACAAAACCCTTCGGATTATGGATGTTAACTCCATCGATACGTACCGCATGGTGATCACTGTTTGAATAGATCTCATTCCTTGCAAAGAAATAGTTACTCAACGTATAGCAAGTAAGCAAAACGGCAAAAGAAAGGATTAGAATCCCTGTATTCGATTTTCCCAGATCCCGTAGATAAGGATCAGGCTGCGTAGAGGAATCCTCCCGAGTGATCAAAAAAGCGCCCAAGAGAAAGAGAAACGCTAACACCGTAAAATTTAAAGTGATATTGCTGTATATGATATAGGCTACACACACGACAGCTAACACAATTAACCCTATTTGAATTACCTTTGATTTCATCTTTTTGCTCTCCTCTATATTTTGTTTTTCTCCTATTCTTCGTCTTTAGCTAATAGATCAGGATTCCTCCGTTGGCGATTCTGCCACGAGATCTTCTCGCTGAGGAGCCAATTTGTACCCGGAAATGATGATTCCTTTATCTTCCACTCCTATACCCTTCACGCCGGAAGCAATGCTTCTGATCCAGCGGGGAGTCTCCTGCTCTATATCTGTAATTATCTTCGCTTCTTCCAGGGCTTGTTCTTCTGTTTTATCACCTTTAACAATCCCTATATTTAACCCTTGTTCTATTTTTCGCATGTTGACAGATTGGAACGAGCTGACCACATCATACATCTGCATTGCCATCTTCAACAACTTTTCTCGTACACCTTCCGCATCAAGAGAAGCTTGATCCATCGCTTCATAGAAAGGGGTGGTCACTTTCTCCTGCAATTCTTTCAGGGTCTCGGTCGCCTTCAACGCACGATAGAGATCACGAAAAAAACGATCACTTTCAGGAGAACGTTCTTTAATAAATTGTTCCCCATTATAATAGGCATTCCAAAAGTTTTCCATCAAGTACAACCTCTTCTCTTCGGACGACTCAGACGAAAAGTCCGGGATTCCATTCTTAATCGCCTTCTGAAGATCACTGACCGCTTTAGCCGCTTTGGAAAGGTTGCTCAGCTTTGTCTTTTGCTCCTGATAATGCACCTCCAACTCCTTCTTCTCTTTTCTCAACCGCACCACATCTTCCTTGAGCTTAGCGCCACCCATTTTCCCCCATGCGAATATTCCCAAACCAAAACCAAGGGCTATTCCGAGTATTATCAATATTACTGTTCCCATATTAATCAAAGTTCAGAAAATGCGTCATTAATACTTTTATCCAGAATGTCTTCATTCTTTTTAGAAGAAGAGGTTGTAGTTTCTTCATTCTCATTGAGATCCTTGTATTCATCATTACTCTTTTCGTTTTCATCCTCGTTCATAGCTTCATAATAAGACTTTATGACCGTCACCAGCTCTACATTTCCTTGCTCCGCAGGTCTGATATTGGGGAAAAAAGAGTTTTGCAAGAAAGGTGATGTTTTCAAAGCAAATCGAGGAGTCAAATGAATACAACTATTCTCCGATCGAACCACATAGTTTTCTCCATCAAAAAAGACTCTGATCTTCCCTTTCCCTATTCCGTCTAATGGATAGATAACCCCACCAATAATGATACGTGCCCACTCCGGGTGTTGTATTGCTTCCCATTCTATTCCTCTAAGAGGCATTTTTGTTGTTTGCGGTACATTATCGTATACGAGTACATTATCATACCAACCCAACAATTTGTCTCCAATATTCCCCGAAGGCAGTTGCTCCGAGGTCTCCGCTTGTTTGATGTCTTCCTCATCCGGCATACCTTTGATTTTTTTTAGTAGCCTCAAAATTGTATCGAGAAAACTTCTTGTTTTTAGATCCCGCGTTTGGGGGGCGGCTTGTTGTGTTGTTGGAGCTTTCTGTTGTAACACCGGTTTGGAAAGAATTTTTCGGTTATAATGACCCATTCTTAACGGATCAACACAAACCATACAGATATCTTTCATCGAGACTGCCGCATGATCAGAAAGAAACTTTACCTCCTTCAGATGTGGGTATTGTTCCTTCAGCGCATTGAACAACGCATCTTTGAATAAGTTCAGATGAAAAGCGCGTCCGGCAAATATAACATAGTCGATTTTGTATTTTTCCCCTCGCCCGGCTTGCAATTCGAGAATAGTATTCATCGTTTCATTAACAAGAGAATCTATCATTTGTGTGATATATTCTTTGTGTGTTAGTGTATGAACCCTGTTTCCGGCAATTCCACTCTCCAACCAACCATTGAAACCGTTCAATTGAAATGAATCAAGATCGTTCGCTGAGGCCTCTTCATGCTCTCTCACCACGCCTTCCTTGGATGAATACATTTTGTATCTATCTGCCGTCCGCATCATATTGAGAAGCTCTGCCGGGTCACCTGCTCCTGCAATTTGCTTCGTTGTATCTTGTCCGAGCATATTCCGATAGATAAATCGACGCAGGTCAGACTTTGTCACTCCACCTTCCTTATCATAGCGCTCATCTAAGTACTGGTGCAGAAGCGTTATGAGGAAGGCATACGTCAAACTATTTCCGGCACCGATGATTCCCGAACGCCACAAATTTTCATACGTGTAATGATTCCTTTCCCGGTTATAGTCATATTTAACGAGCGAGAAATCAAGTGTCCCTTTACCTGCGTCCAACAACAAGTAGTTACCTTTATCAAGTTGTTGATTATCGTGCCTTTTATACTCACAAACCCCCATAACCGAGGCATCACTCTCAGATACAGCCGTTACTTCAAATCCTTGAATAGCTGCGTAGTCCTCTTTTTCAAGAAGCGAAGCAATGTCACCTTGTAAGAGTCGCAGGATTTTAACTATCTCAGTCTGCAGATAGACGTTTGGCATCAAGAAGTGGAACGAGACAAAACGAGTACCTGCGTTCTGTGTGATCAATTCTTTCAATGCTTGCTGGATAAACAAAGAAATACTCGAGCGATAAAAGAAATAAGCATCATTCCCGTCTACCTGCCCCGTTGACACAGATCTATCACCGATTGTCACCTGAGGAAGCTCGATGCCTCCAAAACTGGTCAATTTAACATTCGGCGAGACTATATAGTTATTCCCGTACCCTTGTACTTCCGATTTGGTCGTCAACACTTTGAGCAAATCACCATTGGGCATTGAAGAAAGATCCTTTTTGGCTTGCTTCACATCGCTCTCTGCAAATTCTTTTTTTATGAAAAAGTGAGAACGAAAGAGCTTTGGATTAGACGCATCAAATTGATAGAAATTATCATTTTTCTCCTCTTTCATAGTAGGATATGAGGCTTTGATATTGGGGAAAAGATTGGAAAAACCCCTAATATCTATTGGACAATTTCTTGAGAAGACAGTCATTTGTGTTGCCTCCGAGCCAAAATCAAGCACCACATCGGATATAACACTTTTGGGCCCTACATAAAGGAGAATCTTCTTGGTAGGATTTTTTTTACCAAAAGGTGTTTGATAAGTCAACTTACATTCAACACAGATCTTCACACATCGATTACGAAGATTCGCCATTTGGAGCGAGAGTATTCGGTCACCGGGAGCATCGAAGGATCTCCACCTCAGGGCAGCGATTCCTTCTATCACAGACAAAGCAGTATTGTCCTCATCTATTGCATTCGCTGACTCATCAGCATCATCCTCATCATCCACAATAAAAGGATCTCGATTATCCTCACTTTCCGGAGCTGTTTGTGTGGGAGCCGGGATATCCTCTTCTATTACAAAATCAAGAACGATCGTCAACTCATCCACCTCTCCTGTCTTGTCTGCCAACATCATCGTTGCAGAACGGAAAGAAGCGCGATCGGTCTTGCGCTCTGTTTCTATCGCGAATGCATTCTCTCCCTTTAATGCACTGAAGGTAAGAAGCGGCATATCATCTCCGGTATCCGGCGATTGCACAACAAAGTTCTCAACAAAATCGCTCGTCGAGTCGTAATCTATTACATGATCAAAACAGTCGTTAATATACAGGTTTTGCAGTCTCATAACTTATCCTCCGTTTATTGTGTGTGTATATATAGAAAAAAAGAATAATACAATTACAGATAGAACACCTTGGGTTTATTGTATGAATTACCTTCTATCTGATAGCCGATGCAGCTCATATCGAACACCCTCGATTCGTAATCTTTGGGGCGCAAATCCGCCGCAAACGACTGAATCCATTTGTCGCCATTGTCAAAGTCAAACGATTGAACATCAAATTTATCGACAAGTAGATGGGGCACCACCACTTTGACACCGAACAACCCGATCATCCTCTGCGTATCCGCACAGAGTTGAGCAAGAGCGGTTGTCGACAGGCCATTGGCATTAAACGAATCATTGAGTTCTTGGCTCGCACCGGCATATAGATGGAGGTAATTCACCATATTCACCCATCCGGTATTCCGCAGTCCGGCGGCTATGAAGTCTTGCAATTCTTCACGCACCTGTGGAAGTTTAGTGCTCAGGGCTCCCCATTGATCAGGCGTATTTCTTTGATTTACTTGTTCGCCGAACTTCTCAAAGCTCTCTTTCACTTTTCTTATCACATTGGCATACTGACTTTTCTCTCCACTGGTATTGCAAGTCGTTTGGTAGAGTATATCCATAAGCTTTTGTGCAGCGTTCATCTGATCCATCAACGTCTGAATATAAAAGGCACAGTCGGAATGAGCTTCCTTGCCGAGCTCTTCCATCTTCATTTTAAGATCGCCAATCTCTACACCCAACTTATCTATTTTCCCATCTTTATCTCCCAATACTCCCATATGATCATTCTGGAGTTTCTCGATCTTCTCTTGATATTCGTTTTCTTTGTCCTGAAGCTCTTTTTCATGTTTCGATTGAAGCTCCTCTTTCCGGGCTTCTATCACCTTTGTATGCTCTTCCTCGAGTCGTGCTTTCTCCTCTTCAAAGAGTTTATTCTGCGCATCGAGGTCGTTTTTAGCTTGTTCCTTTTCTTTTTCCGCCAGAGCAGTTACATCCGCTAAAGACTGCTTCAGATCATCAATTTCTACCTGTTTGTCCGGATCATTCACGCCTCCCTTCACGGCAGTTTCTATCAGCTGGATAGCCTCAAAAACGGTTTGAGGCTCTTTGTCTTCTACGTCAAAACGTTGCTCTTTCAGCATCGATCGAAGGTTCATGAGTAGCTTGCGAATCTTGCTCTCTGCATCCTGCCATGCAAGGATGCTTTTCTCATTTTTATCCTGTTCGGCCCTAAGCGCTTCCTCAAGTTTTTTTGCTTGTTGCTCAAGCGATCTTATTGTTTCTTCTCTTTCCTTGATAATGCTGTCAGACGAGGAAGCATCATTGCCGCTCATAGCGGCTTTATTTTGCCCTTCGGTTATTAATGCTTTTTGATATCTTTCCAGAATCTTTTTGTAATCCTTTTCCCCTTGACAGGCATTATCCCGAAACGCATCCAAAATAGATTTAGCCTCTTGCCCGATAAAGCCTTCTTCAATCGTTTTAGACAGGTTGTCGGCTGTATATTGCGACTTGTCAATTTGCACCAAAGGTATTTTATTCAGCTCTTTACAACATTGACGCACCCAAGACTTGTAGATTTTATTTTTTAATTCACTTTCGTTATCTTTCCATACTGAAGAGGGATAAACATATAAAAGATACTCCTTCAACAAATTGGCGCCCTCGTTGTCTGATAGATTATCAAATACTTGTAGAGGAACATTACCTTTCGGTTCTTCTACTTTTTCCAGAGGAGGAATAATAGGACCGACATCTTCTTGAGGAGCCGTTATGACTGATTGTGAAGCTCTCATTCTTTTTTTAAGAAGATGAAACCCTTTTTTTATCCCAAGAGCTACAGCGGCGAGGATAATAATTAGGATAAGGATTAGGAAAAAACCTCCGATGATTTTCCCATATATCGTACCTAACCATGCCACTATTTTACTGTCCTCCTTCTTAGGAGCCACTTTGATGTTTACTGTTTTTACTACTTGCTGATAGCTTCCATCCTTGACAAAGCCAAACGTTATTTTAAGAGGTACTTCTGTCGTATCTGTTACGGCGGGAAGGATAGCCTTGTCTACCATGAAGGTCGCGGCAGTAGGTGCAATATCGTCCTTTTCTCGCAAAGTGTTATCATTTTGTAGCCTATACTTGCCTTCCAAGGTCTTCCCGGCAAGCGTAACATGCTGAATCAAGCCCCTTAATTTTCGCTTAACTTCCAACGCGATAGAGTCTCCCGACATAAAAATGCTATCACACGCCATAGACTCTTCTTCTGTCAACTTTTGTATTCCATAGTTGCTTCCATTTTTTGCAATGCGCACCTCCGACTCTTTCCAATCCCAATCTCCGGTATTTACGACAAAAAAAGTGATTGTCTTATTGTTATTCCCATCTTTGAGAACAAACGTTTCCGAGTTGATCTTTTTATATCCTCGAGGGCGTTCATTGCTAATCTCTAAGGACTTCGAGCCTCCTTTTTTATAAACGTCGTTAATCACCAACGAGTCGAAAGGCACTACAGTCCTAATGCCTGACAAACCTTCCGAATCACTATCAGAAACTCTAATCAGTCTTTTATTGGTAAAGATGTAGTATCTTAATTCATTGTATCCCGCATAGTCATTGGGATCTCTCAGGAACCCGACTTCATCCTTACCCATCACAAAGCGAAGATTGCCATTTCCGTCTCTTTCGCCTATCAAGTCAAAATATTCTTCAGGTTGCGGCTCATTTGTTGTCTCTTGTGCCAAAACATCCATCCCCATGCAGGTGAATGCAAGGAGGAGGCATATCCATTTCGAGTACTGCATCACAGTGTATGTGTTATTTCTTTTCATCCTTATGTATCTTTTCGTTGCTGTTAGATTTTGTTTTTCATCCTATTAGAACACCACCGGCCAAAGACTTTTGCGGAGTGATTCGTTTTGGAAATCATCATGAGGTTCCAAACTGATCTGTCCAAAACCGTCGATGAAACAGGTGATGGTATTATTGGCATCAATCGTCATGCTGATAGGCTGATTGCCATGCGCACCATCCGGCACATTGAAATAGGCCATTTCCGTGATCATATCTTTGCGACCGTCTCTCCAGTCGCTTGCCGGATCTCGGCTATAGCTTTGAGCAAAAATAATCTCTTGCGCCTGTTCCATCGAATAAATTAAGCTGTTGCTAAACATCACTTGAGCAGCATATCGATTGGCGGAAGAGGGCAATTCCGGTGTTTGGCTTGTAATCAGCGGATACCATTCCCAGCCTTTATTGACATGCCGTATCAACAGACCATAATCGGCAAACACTTTCTTTCCGGTAAAATGGAAAAGAGTCGGGCGATTGATCCAGTCGGCATAGATCAGCGAGCCGAAAGTAACGACTGTTTTCAGTGATATTCCGTTATTTGGATCATCGTTCTGATGATTGCCGGTCAACACATCTTTCAATCGAATGAGTGAAGTGGTAGTCAGATCGGCACAAAGCACCTCGTCGCTATCGGCATTCCGGTTGATATGTCTTGCGACAGCCTGTCGGATATCCAACAAAGCTGTGCTACGACCGGAGAACACCAACACATCGATAGGAAGAGAAGCATTCCTGTAGCCCATCATGCTCCCTGTATCCTCTGTCCGGAGAAGTGCTTGTAGATTGTCCAACACCTCTTCGGTGCATTCCTTGATGTATGCTTTGTATTTGGGGTGCTGACAAATATCCTTCATGCAAAGTGACCCTTCAGCCGATACAAACTCAAACGTGTCATGCGCAGGAATCTCCATTTCTCGATTATTCAAAAACGGCTTTATCTTATCTTTCAGGAAATTCTTCAACGACTCACACTCCTTCTTGTCCGTCACGTTCTTCTCGCGCTGTGCCTTGTCTGTTTCCAGCCATTGTCTAAATCGTTGCACATCTTTCGGCTTGACATCTTTCACCTTCGTTTCTAACAGATCGCATAAGATCTCGCCAAGCAGGTAGTCGAGGTAGTTCCCCGCCTTGTTCAGTCCTATTTTGCCCTGCATATCAATAAAGGTCCGTCCGTCAGGTGTTACTTTCTTGATGAAATAGGTAAGGTCGAGCGTCCCGGCTCCCATATCGAACACCAATACTCGCTCGTTCTCACTCAGCTTACTCTTACGTTCCTCGTCCAAAAAACGGGCATTCTCGAAAAATTCGTTTCTTTTGGCTAAATAGTAACAGGCTACCGCATCCGACTCACTCACTACTTG
Organism: Parabacteroides sp. PM6-13; assembly: GCF_029892605.1. GTDB lineage: Bacteria > Bacteroidota > Bacteroidia > Bacteroidales > Tannerellaceae > QVMG01. The sequence goes on along the minus strand of NZ_JARXWF010000003.1, from coordinate 30,622 downwards.
CAGGTATTCAGGTCGTAAATTCGGGAAGTTCTTCTTTGCGATGTTTTTCAGCAAGGCATGATGTTTGGGCGTGAACGTATTGGGTACCGAAAGCACCACCTTATGCAGCCTCTTTGCATCGATGGGGTTCTCTTCGTGCTCAAGACAGATATAATGCTGAAAGAGTTGCTTATAGACCTCTTCCAAGATGGTATTGACATAGGCCAAACCACATTCGACGGCTTCCCCCTCTTCATCGAAGAGTAGCACTTCATTCCCATCCACCTTATATTTGAAGCGTATGCGTTCCCCTTCCGAAAGGATATTGGGGAGTGTTTTATAGCCAATCAGCGTTTTCAGACAAGGAAGCATGATATCCATCATACCGGTAGAGGGTGATAACCAAATGGGATACTCCTTAAACTCCGCATCACTACGTCTCTTGTCAAAGTCACCTTCATTGTCGACAGAGTTCAGCGAAATAACCGAAGGAATAAAAGGGTTAGGCTCGAGCGTTTCATCCTTCTGCCTGAGATGTCCCTTATGTGTTCGGCGGAGGAGTACATCTTTGTTCTGCTTGAGATCGAGCAACGGATCCTTATCAACGGAAAAATTCTTAGCATACGAGGCAACAATCGCCGATGTCCCGAAGTCGACACTCAGCCATTCGGGGTTGGGAACCTGCTCCATCACCCACCGGATAGACCCGTCATAGTGCTCCCATGCGCTTTCATCGGCAGGGAGTTCGCCCGAAAGGCTGATGATATAATCGAAGGCAAAAGAGATGGACATAGGCGAGGAAAAGCTGCCATTCGCATCCCGGCGAATTTCTCTCACCGCGTTTGACTCGATGGCCAGATGTAGTTCAAGCTCTGCTCCGCGATTGGTTTGCATCGGATAGAGATGATACGTATTCTCCTCAAGCGTATCGATCGCTACCAGATTGGCATCTGTCAAGCGGAAATAGGCTTCAGGTTTCTTATTGCCTTTAAGTACAACACGCTTTGTATCGCAATCCAATCGCGTCTGCCGGAGATGGCGAATGATCACACTGGCGTTCGGGTGAGCGGTATCGGTAGCCGCAGCTGCATTCCGTAGTCGGATAACACATTTATTGGTCATATTAGGACTGAGCAATTTGCGTCCCCAATCGTACACTCCGTCAACGAGCTCATTCTCGTGATCCATTGCTCCATTGCAGCACATGACCTTCAACTCATTCAACTGTCGGTTTTTGTGAACGGTCACCGTTTGGGTGAGCACCTCGTTTTGAAGGATATCTTCTCCAAAGAGTTTACCAAAGCAATCTGCTTCCAGCGTGAGTTTGAATGCTTGTTCGTCCTCTCCGGGATTGACGATCTTGGTCATATCAAGCAGCAAAGGGATGCTTATCTCATTTGTCGGATCATTACTTTTGATACGTCCCAGCTTGAATAAAGTCGGACGATTGGCTCTGATTTCAGTGCTGCGCCTTAAAACCGAGGTTGATACCCCATCTATCACCACTTCCCCACCGGCTTTGATGGGATTAGACTCTTTAAGTGCCTCAAAGTCGAGCATGATAAACTGCTCATAGGGGCTTCCCTCACTCTCTACACGCAGGGTAAAGGAGACAGCCATCTCCGGTGCACAAGCAAGCTGCATCGTATGGTTTATCACCAACGACCCGACGGACTGCTTGTCGGTCACTTCGGCATCATAGGTGATCGGCTCCCGGTCAAGCTCGAAGCGAAAAGCCAGCTTCAGCTTCGGATCTTCAATTTTCACTCGGATCGTGATGGTATCCGAGAGCTTTCCTTTTACCCCCTCGTGGCTAAGCTGAAGTTGAAAGCTTACATCTGTATATGCCTTCTCTTCCGATATCTGATCGAGCTGCTTCTTATACCCAACTACCGCCGAGGCATCGAGTGATATATGGAAGTGGGTGGTATAGTCCGAGAGGGTGAGATCCAGCGAAGAGCCCTCCCGGTCGCCACACAGCAGCTTTATCAGCTCTTTATCGCCTCCTTCTCGTAGGATAAGATCGCCCGCATCAAGATTCTCGACAGATAAGGTATAACTACCCCGAGGCTTGCATTTCATACCTAAATAGTTTTTTTCCTGCACGTATAAACCGGTAGGTATACGAATGAGTTGATCGGGTTGAGATCTATCTAACGATATAGGGTAGACTTGTGAGTCTTTGATTGTAACGTTCATCATATATAGATTGAAAGGGGTTATGATAATTTGAATTTTATTTCGTCTACCGACGGGGTAAAATATTGATTCTTATTGAAGAGATAGATCACCAATATGACCGTCGCTACCAATAAGAGAAAGCCGATGATCAGCTCCCACACCAAGGCCGCCGTCGCTTGATCGTCGGGGAAGAACGAGAACCACATAATATCGGGCATAGGAAGAAAAAACACCTTTGCTTTCGGCTCATATGCTATCTCAAAGGCAACATGCAAGCCGTCGCGACCGGCTTCCTCCGTCGCTCGCGGAGAGGGAGAAAGCAGCGTGGTGTTGTACACATCGTCGATCAGTCGCACCCACCCTTTGAGGTGGAGCGTCTTCGGGCGATTGCTACTCTCGACCTCGAAGGTATACGTCGTGGTCTCCGGCAATTCGTTCTCATTCCATCGTTTCAGCAACGTGCTGTCGAGCGATGCTTCCAAGCGAACAGGCATATACGACGGATGGCGGCGATTACTCAAAGATAAGTCACAAGCATACTTATTGCCACGCACCCGCCTCGCCTTCAAATGTGCCGGCAGATCAAGGACGGTAGCCAGCTGGAAGTTCTTCTGCAAAGGGACAAATTCATACAGGTCGACATAGCCTTGCGGATTACTCCATGCGTTGCCATTGTGCCGGATAGCTTCTGTTTTAATATGCCGTATAAAATAGGATTGATTGACTGCATAACAGATCGGATAAACATCATCGTCCTTTATGCCGGTCAAATGGTTATGTATGTTAAACTGCTGTAAATTGAGTATCTCATTATACATATCCCCGTTGAATGTGCGGTCAGTGACAACAATCATAAAGGTACGGTTTATCTCTTTTTTCTCCGGCACCCCGGAAAAATAGTGTAAACAATAGGGTTTAGCGACAGTAAGCAACGAGAAGCTTGCATTGTCTGGACTTTGAAAAGGCGAACTACGCAACCAGTTTCTCCAGTCATTGCTCACGCGCTTGGAGAAGTCTTTATGATCTCGACCATTCCAAAAAACAACCGGTTGATCCTGGTAAACAATAGGTTGCACAAAGTGATCGAGGGTATTATGTAAGACTTCGGCTCGGAAAGCGACACATGAATAATAATCACCCGTTGTTAACACTTCACGATCATCCCCTTTGCCGTCCTTTACTATATATTTGGAAAGTCGTTTCACCGCCTCTTTCGTTTCATGCGATGATTCCCAGCCATCCGTCGGATTCGGTCTTGGCGACCAGTTGATGGCCAGTATCAGATGATGCTTCAGCACCTCCTCTTCCTCGGCGGTCGAAGCGGCGCGGGTGCCGATCGATGAGAACAAGAGCAGAGCGATGAAACTAATCAATAGACTTCTTCGGTTCATATTCCACTTATTTGTTATATGGATAAACATTCTTTTCAAAATCATTCCCTTCCGCATCAACGGCAGGAATGAAAATCATTGCACTCGCTAATTCGCCATTTTTCATCTCCACACGCAAGGTGATAGGGATATCACCGGCCGCACGTCCGTTGGATTGAAACACCTGATTGATCTCAAAGACATAATCGGCTTGATCGTTTGCATTTACCGAGTCGCCATCGCGTAAAAAGAGACGTAAGGTGGTGAGTTCGAACGTTCCGTCCGCCTCAATGCGTAGCGGACGAAGGGCATCTGTCTGATACATGCCGTCCGGCATATTGGCATGGACGAGGGAATGCAGGCGATTATCCAAGTAGGCCACGGAGAGAGGATGGCGAGAGCGTCCCTCAATCTTCACCTCTCGAATGTTGGATGGCATATGGTTCATAATCATCGAATAGTACATCGCTCCATAGACCACACTGTCATAGGTCTCACGCGCTTCAGTGGCCATATCATGCATCGTAGCTTTAGAGAATACCCGTTGAAATTCCTCACGAAGCAGGGGCATACGCATACTTCCGCCCACGGGCAATAAGATAACATTTGACCAATCGAAGGTACCGAAGCCCGCCTCTTTGTATTGCATTTCCGTTTCGTTTTTGAGCTGATGCATCAATCCGTTGAGGCGTTCATGAAACGTATGAGAGTGCGTTTCAAGTGCCGTCAGCTGTAGCTCATCCTTGATCATCTTACGTGTCAAACGATATACTTTTCGGCTGTTATCATGCAATGTCAACTCCACATCGGACGCCTCCGTGCCGGACAGCTGTATCTTGGAGTCGGTGATTCGCTTGCGAGCATCTACTTGATCGGCTAAACGCGAAAGACCTTCCGTCGGGTCATTGTGAATATCTCTCAATACGAAATTAAAAAGCATCTCATCGATATCGTCACCCCCCAAGACACTGTCTGACGTGGTTGCCACCACCCGAAAACAGACATCATAGCGGTTGTCTGCCACCTTCTTGCGGTGAAGGAAGATAGTTGCCAGATCGGTCGTGCCACCACCGATATCGCAAATCACCAAGTAACGACGCTCTTCCACCCCTCCCGGAATAGGCGTGTGCATCGCATAATGAAGGGCTGCCGCGATAGGCTCCGGCAGAAGATGAAGGATAAACTTATCATAACGCTCAGCAAACAACCGCTCAAAACAGTGTCGCATATAACGCATACGCTCGCCATCGTAGCTGTTGGGAATCGTGATGGTGATATGTGCCGGACGATCCTCCGCCGGACGACAATCGCCTATCCGATCGATGAGGTTGGCTGTGAATTTCCCGATCGCATCGCGTAAACAAAGACCGTATTTTCCCTCGAAGCCTGTCCAATCGGCTCTTGCAATAAAACGTTTGGGTGATTTAATATATGCGCCTTGGGTGCCTCTACTACGCAGGGCGTGCTCATCAAAGAGCAAGTTATTCCCGTTATTGCACAAGAAAAGATCCGAGCACATAGAGGCGAGCTTAGATTCTCCATTCTCTTTTAGAGTCGCCATCCAGGAGGTGGTGGTTCCATAATCATAGCCGATTGCTATCATACTTTCGTAATTAATCATTAATTCGCATAGTGTTTTAAAATCTCATTCCACAACCAGTTCATTCACCACTGGAAATTCCATCGAAAGTGACCCCCTTCGGCCAATTCAAAGTGACCCCTTAAAGTTGCGCTTCAAAGCGAGGTCGTTTTTGAGGTTGTTTTTGAGGTTTGTAAACATTCTATTTAGCCGGGTTTACATTTTAATTAATTTCACAAAAATAATCATTTCTTTTTAGATTTTCTTTTTTCTGAGCGATTCTCCGTAAAGTTCTACTCTGATCGCCTGATGAACAATGCGGTCCAGTATAGCATCAGCGACTGTTTTGTCACCAATCATATCATGCCAATCTCCTACGGGTATTTGTGATGTAATGATAGTCGACTTCTTTCCATACCGGTCTTCTATTACATCCAAGAGGTTCATTCTGGCTGTTGCATCAAAAGGGTGTAATCCAAAGTCATCTAATATCAACAGATCCATTCTTTCTATTTTCCTCAGATCGGTCAATATCGTTCCTTTAGCTTTTGCCGCCTTAAGTGCTCCCATTAACCGGGAAGTATTAGAGTATAGCACCTTATATCCTTTTAAACAGGCCTGATGTCCCAGAGCCGAAGCCAGGTAACTCTTTCCAGTTCCTGTACTTCCGGTTATAAACAGGTCTTTATGCTCTGCCACAAAACCAAGCTCAGCTAATCGCTGAACCTGGTTACGGTCTAATCCCCGTTCTATGGAGAAGTCTATTTCTTCCACCGAGGCTTTATGACGAAAGGAAGCTTGCCGGAGAGCCCGCTGAATGTTGCGATTACGACGGTCATCCCACTCTGAGATAATAAGCCATGATACAAACTGATCAATGGTCATGCTTTCTTTGTGTAACGATTCCAGCGAGGTTTTAAAAGCATAATACATTCCCTGAAGACGCATTTGAGTCATCTTATCAAGCGTTTCTTTATTCATTTCCATTTCTTCTGTTCTTTTGTATTGTTGTTTTCTTCTTACCGGTAATACTCTTTCCCCCGGATATTCTCATGAGAAGGGAGATCTTTGTTTATATCTGCTTCATTCTCCAACGGCAGTTCATCCTGACGATTACTAAGTATTCTTTCTATAGCCGGATAGTTATATAAACCATAGCTTTCAGCCCAACGACAGGCATTAATTAACCGCTTGGCTCCAACACGACGAACGAAGCTTAATATCCCACTACAAGACTTGTAAGCCTGCTCCGGATGCGCTTTAGATTCTATGACTTTACCTATGTATGTTGCTACATCAGGATGGATAACAGCAGCTTCCTGGATAAACTTCTCCGCACTCCAATCGGTTTGGAACCTGTGATGAGATGCCAGGTGGTCCACATGGGTTGTATATCGGTAACGAGAGAGATCACGGGGATGCTCGGCAATCTTTTCGTATTTATAATAAACTTCCACAAGAAAAGATGTATAGAGCAATTTAACCTTCTTGCCTATGTATTTACTGGGCACGCTATAGTAATGCGCATCTTCACTTAAACGGATATGCCCATTCTTCATAACTGTTACTTGAGATTGTTTTTTGAGCTCATAACGAATAGGGTTTAGCCCGCTAAGATACATCCGCTCTATCTCCTCAAATTGTTCACGACGACTATAATCACGACCGGAGAATGGTGTATTATTATGCACTTCCAATGCGACACGTATAGCCGCGTTTAATGTAGTCAGATCATGGAACACCCGGTCTTCAAGTCGAGTATAGATACTACGATAAATGAGTTTTACCGCTCCTTCTACCAGTGCTTTATCGCGTGGCTTGTAAGCTCGGGTGGGGATTACTGTACAATCGTAATGTTCGGCGAAAGATGCGAAGTCATCATTGATGATAGCTTCATACTTACTGCTCTTGGTTACGGCTGCCTTGAGGTTATCCGGCACAATGGCTTGAGGAACACCTTCAAAAAAGAAAAAAGCATGTTCACAGGCTGTAATCAGATCTTCTTTCTTTTGGCTATGGACCGCTTCTACGTAAGTGAGCTGACTACAAGGGAGAATGGCTACAAAAACCTCGACTTCGTTGATTTCACCCGTAGAACTGTCCACTATAGATAGTTTCTTGCCCGCAAAATCGATAAAAACCTTATCGCCCGCTTTATGCTCCAAATGCATGATGGGACGCGAACGCTGTTCATAACGTTGAATGTAACTATTAAAGCGCGAACGGGCGTAGCCGTCAGGGTAAAGTGCGAGGTATTCTGCGTGTAACATCTCACGAGTAACCCCTTTACGTTTAAGGCGTTTACAGTAAGAGGGAAGCAGTTTCTCTAAATCCTGTTGACGCTTGGAGACAATCTCCTCTGACGGCTTCTCCTGGAACAGTTCTGCCAGTTCACTGTCACTCAGTTCCAGTGCCTGTTCATAACTCAATTCTAATGTCTGGAACTTTTGAAGATACTTTTTAATCGTGTTGCGGGACATACTGAGCATACTACTCATTGCTTTAGTCCCTTTTCCTTGTGCATAACAACGTAGCACTTGGCGAATCTTTTGCATACTAATTTGTTTATTGGCCATAATCCTGTTTTCTTAAAATCTGTTTAAAGTAACAGCTTTAAGAAGGCTCAATAACAACTAACAAATGACTCGATTGAAGGGGATCAATTTCAATTGGCAAACGGGGTCAATTTCGATTGGCGAAGGGGATCAGTTTTGATTGGCGAACAGGGGTCAATGGGGAGTGGATTTTCCACCGCTAATAGATTTAGAAAATCAAAGAAAAATCCTGATATTCAATAGAATACAGGACTTTTTCTTTTTACCTACCCCAGCAAAAAATCCCATTAAAACGCAATCAAAAAAGGCTAATTCGTGGGACTTTATAATTCTCACAAAAAGTCCCACTTTTTGGATTCTTATTCACTGTATTTCAGGATTTTACATAGCTCATAAATGAACTCTTAATAGTAATTTTGTAACCACGAAAGGAGTTTATCATGGGATTAAAGAAAAGTACCTTTAATGTGAACTTTCTACTAAGAAAGCACAAGATGTTGAAAAATGGGGAAGCACCTATGTTACAATCAATTCATAATTTGTACTTCTACCTCCTTGTATTTCTTTTTGCAAAATTTTCTTATTAATGAGATCTTGTATATCGCGGATAGCTGTATCTTGCGAGCATTTCGTTATTTTAGCCCATTTGGAAGACGTTAGTTTTCCATCAAATCCATCTAACAATTTGTTAAGCATTAACCGTTGCCGATCATTAAGCGGCGTTTGGCTATGCTTTTCCCAAAACTTGGCTTTTGTTAGAACGGACTCCAATACATCACCACTGTTTATTAGCGCATTTTCAAGACAGGAAAGAAACCAGACAAGCCATTCACTTATATCGCTTGTTCCATGCTGAACCTTTTCCAATACTTCGTAGTATTTCTTACGCTCAACAAGTATCTGGTTTGACATACTGTAGAAACGCTGTGAACTTCCATCGCTTCGAGCAAGTTGAAGGTCTGTTATAATACGCGCAATACGACCATTCCCATCATCGAATGGGTGAATAATAACAAACCAGAAATGTGCGATTGCAGCTTTCAGTACAGGGTCTATCTCTGATGATGTATCATTAAACCATTTCAAGAATAAACTCATTTCGGCTTCCACCTGATCCGGTTTAGGAGCTTCATAATGAACTTTCTCTTTGCCCATTGCTCCGGAAACGACTTGCATATCACCACTCCGATACTTGCCGACCTCTATTTTACACATACCACTAAAACCGGTCGGGAAAAGTGCGGCATGCCAACCCAATAGCCTTTCAGTGGTTATCGGTCGCATATAGTTCTGCGTGGCATCAAGCATCATTTCTACAACACCATCCACATTTCTGGGCGAATCGACCAGGCCGGATACATCCAAGCCTAATTTACGGGCAATAGACGAACGCACTTGGTCTTTATTCAGGATTTCTCCTTCTATTTCAGTTGATTTCAGAACATCCAAAGTCAACGTAGAAAGTACGGCTTCTTCTTTTAATTTAAACCCTAAACTTTCCATTTGTCCCAATAAACGACCCTGCAAATGTCTTACATTAGCTAACAATATAAGCAGTTTGCCATTATCCCATGTGAAATTCGGCCAATCCTTAGTCTGATATATATACATAAAGTTTACAGTTTTATTCTACGCAGTTATTGCGACAAATATACTCCTTTTTCTCCGCACCACAAATTATCTTCGCATATTTTGCAAAGAAAACCAATAAAAGAGTTTATTATGGAATCAAAGAAAAGTACCTTTAAAGCCTGTAAAATACGCCCTGCGTTTGCGCTATCCCTCCTGGGCTCAACAGGTATCGGTAAAGATCAATGGAAAGAGAGTCGCTGTAAAACAAAAGCCATCCAGCTATATCGTATTGAATAGAACATGGAGAGAGGGCGATAGGGTTGAAATAACCTTCCCGATGACACTGCAAGTAGCGGAAGCCAATGACAATCCGGATGTTTTTGCCATCACCTATGGTCCGTTGGTGTTGGCGGGTGCGATGGGAATGGAGGGTATGCAGTCTCCCGCTCCTTTCTCTGATCCGGAACTACATAATGATTATTACACCTATGACTATCGGGTGCCGGCAACCCTAAAGACAGGACTAAAAATAGATAAGAAGCGTTTGTCTGACTATATTCAAACGACCGATAAACCATTGGTGTTCCAAGCCATCAACGAGCAGATTCGCCTGGAGCCTATCCATAGAATCCACCATCAACGTTATGTGGTCTATTGGAATCTGATTAAGTAATTTACGCTTTTAGGTAAATAACTTCTTATATTCGTATTTCAATATAAATGATATGCATATGAAACGCTCCTTATTCCTATTTTTCTCTTTATTGATAAGTGGTTATATATTAGCCGGAGATTTGGTAATTCATCCTGTTCCTCGCGAACTATTGTATAGTCGTCACAATGACGACTATACCGTGCGTGTACGCATTCCCGGAGGGGAATGGCAAGATCTGTTTGAATATAACGTACGGGTTGATATGGATAATGTGCAGAATGCTTCTATGGTGCAATTCGATATGGGAACTCCTGTAGAAGTAATGGTAAAAAAGAATAACGGATTGATCGGAGAGGTAGCCATTCGTCCCTATTCTAAAGGGATTAAGCATACGGTTCATCAAAATACGATTCTCTTTACCTTAGAGAAACCAGCGTACTTATCCATTGAGTTCAATGGTGACCGTTTGCATAACCTGCATCTTTTCGCCAATCCGCTGGAAACGGAAACTTATACGAAAAGTGAGAAGGGTGTGATCTATATGGGTCCCGGAGTACATACGCCGAAAGACCAACCCAATAATCAGATTCGTATCCCATCGAATACGACGGTTTATCTGGCGCCCGGAGCGGTGGTAAGAGCCAAATTATTGGTAGATAAAGCGGAGAATGTGCGTATTATTGGCCGAGGCATACTGGATCAACCGATTCGTGGTGTGGAAGTAACCCATTCAAAAAACGTATTGATTGAGGGTATCACAGTCATCAATCCCGATCATTATACGGTCTTTGGCGGTGAAGCCGACGGACTGACTATTCGTAACCTAAAGAGTTTTAGCTGTAAAGGATGGAGTGACGGATTAGACCTGATGAGTTGCCGGAATGTAGAAATCGATAATGTCTTTATGCGCAATAGCGATGATTGTATAGCCCTTTATGCACATCGTTGGAGTTATTACGGCGATGTAAAAAACATAACAGTAAAGAATTCTACCCTATGGGCCGATATAGCTCATCCGATCAATATCGGTGGGCATGGAGACTACGAGCGTGAGCCGGGCGATACCTTGGAAGATATCACCTTCCAAAATATCGATATCTTAGAACACGATGAGGACGATATTCCATACCAGGGAGCTATGACGATTGATGTTGGCGACCGCAACCTGGTGCGACGTGTCCTTTTTGAAGACATCCGCGTGGAGAGTATTCAGGAAGGGCGTCTTATTAATGTGAATGTGCGTTTCAATGATAAGTACGATCATGCTCCCGGGCGAGGCATCGAAGATGTCACATTCCGAAATATAACTTATAATGGCATAGGCGAAAATCCGCCTATCCTAAAAGGCTATGATAAAGACCGTAAGGTAAAAAATATCCTTTTCGAGAATATCATCATCAACGGGAAAAGAATAGACGATATCAATTATTTCACCACAAATGAGTTCATCGAGGGGGTTACGGTGAAATGATCATAGTGAAAAACAGACAGCTTATCGTAAAACGTTAACAAGCCCCCTATGACAGTCAAATCAAAAATATTTTTAAGGGCTACCGTAGTCATTTTGGCTATTATGGGGTTGGTTATTACGGGATGCTATCTCCTTGTGTCGTGGAATGCTTCGGGGAAGAATTATGATACGGTTGAAGAGATACCCGCTCATAAGGCCGGTTTACTGTTGGCAACATCACCGATAACGCCTGCCGGCGCGCACAATTATTATTTCGATTACCGCATCCAGACCGCCGATGAGTTATACAAGGCGGGAAAGGTGGATTATATCATTGCAAGCGGAGGCGATTATTCTATCACACAGAAGAACGGATGCGATGAGCCAAAGGCAATTCTCGATTCACTGGTAGCCAGAGGTGTCCCGAAAGGAAGGATCATCCTTGATTATGAAGGAACGCGAACGCTATATTCCATCGTTAAAGCCAAAGAGGTATATGGTCTGGACAGCCTCATACTTATTTCTCAAAAATATCATAACGAAAGAGCCATATGGCTTGCCGAGAACAATGGGATTCATGCCGTAGCCATCAACGCAGCTCCATCACCCGTAAAACAAAGTCGCCTCAAAAACGGACTACGAGAATGTTTGGCACGTGTCAAGATGTTTATAGATATCCTCACTGCCCAAAAGCCGGTATTTCAAGAGAAGGAGGATGCATTTCCACAATCCAAAACACCGAATCCTGTCGAAATAGTTGATACCTGTAATCTGACCATTTACTACCCCAACTACCGACATATAGATCTGCGTTGCGGAGTAAGGCCTGCAAAATCCGAAAAAACCGTCATCATGTTTGCCGCAGCGGCATTCACCGGAGCCATGCAGTATAAATTCAAGCATGAAAACATTGCCGGTGACCATGTGAGTGAGGGGAAAAGAGAAAAGGGATACTCATGTACCCGTAATACGGGCGCTTTTGTATATTATAACGGAGGCCCCAAGTTCTTATATAAAAATTACTCCGCAGAGTTTAACAAGGCTGCAAAAGCCGGTGGATGTGGTTTTGCACAGGAGATGTTAATTCATGAAGGCGAAAAAGTTCCATACACTCGCCCTGCTTCAGATATAAATGAGTTCAGAGCTTTGTGTATGATTGGAAATCGCCTGGCCATTGCCGATTCAAAAGGCATGGTTCGGTTTGACAATTTCATTAATAGCTTAAAAAAAGCAGGAGCAATAGAAGCGCTTTATCTTGATATGGGAACAGGCTGGAATTATTCCTGGTATCGGAATGAAAAAAACAAGCCGGTTGAAATACACCACACAATCCAACCTTGCGCAACAAATTGGATCACATTCTTCAAATAAGAGCGTTTGCTCGAACCGGAAGGCTACATATCAAGTAACCTGTTTTGAGCCTATAAAAAAATTCTCACCCGCGTGAGAAAAAATTCTCATGCGGGTGAGAATAAAAAAACAAGGTAATCCGCTTATATTTGTATACTGTAAAATACACCATGAAAAAGCATTTTATCATATCGACCTCGAACGACCTGGTACGCATTCTGCCCGAACGGATCGTTTACATCTCATCGGATGGAAACTATTCGAACCTAATTCAGGCGGATGGAGAGTCGAAATTGCTCTCGTATCAACTGGGACAGATAGAAAAGATGATTGCCAGCCAACTGGGTAACGAGAGCTATTTCTTTATACGCATCGGGAAGTCTTTGATTATCAACCGCCAATACATACATTACATTCATATCGCCAAACAAAAGATTGTATTGTCGGATGCCCAAACGATCAACTATACGCTATCGGCCTCGCGCGAAGCGTTGAAACAATTGAAGGAATTTATCGAAAAAGAGGAGAAATGACTATGAAACAAGAAGATATTAAGGACAATGAAATACGCGTGATCGGAGGAAAAAACATCTCTATGCGCTCAACTTCTCGATATCGATCGAAAGGTTGGCTATTGGCTGTTATCGTTTTAGTGCTAATCTTGGGCGGGCTGCTCGTTGCTTACCTGTTGTCGACAAAAAAAGCGGAGAGTAAAGAAGAAGCGGAGAGTTTTTTTGAACCGGAGGTGGAGGCTTCCGCACCTGTGCAACCTGAGATCACTCCATTGGAATTACCCATTGACACCCTCACCACAGGGTATATCCAAACGATTGATACCTTGATTAACGATATCCCTTTGCGCATCTATATCCCGCACCGCGCAGAGATGACACTGCATGTGGGGCCTCTGGACAAACAGGACCCCTCGATTATCTACGCGGCACAGGCGGCAGATATTCGCCGGGATAACCACAAGATTGTAGGCGCCTTTGTCTTAAAGGGCAAACCTCTTGCTTGGGGATTATCAAAAAAAGGGTATTGTGCCATTATTGACAATCAAATCACCATCGGTGTAGCTGATAATTCACCACTCTTCGAACGTGCCACGGAGAAAGAAGGGTATTTCTTCCGCCAATACCCGTTGGTCGATAACGGTCGATTGGTAGAGAACAACCCCAAGAACAAATCCATCCGCCGCTCCCTATGCGACCGGAACGGTGAGATTATGATGATCGAAAGCCTAAGCGCAGAATCCTTCCACGACTTCGCACAAGCCTTAGTAGACCTACAGGTTACCAACGCCATCTACCTGGTGGGCAGCCATTCCTTTGGTTGGTGGATGGATGAAAACAATATCCGTCAGGAATTTGGAATCGAAGACCCCAACCTCCCGGAAGAGGCCAGTTATATTGTGTGGAGAAGACATGCCGAAGAAGATAATGTTTTTGACTATAAGAGAATTAATGAGAGAGCAAAGCATATTGTCGAAATGACAAAAAGAAAAGATAAAGAGGGGTTGAGTCACATCATCTCATATCCTCTTGAAAGAACTTACCCCATACCTCCGATAAAAAATGAGAAAGAATTCATTGAGCGATTTGATGAAGTGTTTTGTCCAGTATTGATTGATAAAATCAGTAATGCCGATCTTGAAAACATCTTTGTTAGTTGGCGTGGTGCTGTGATAAATGAAGAAACCGGTTCTTACCATATGCCATTGATAACATTTAATTGCTTTTATGAAGATTATGATATTTGTTTAATACAACACACATCAAATCGCGAGAAAACGATCAGGAACAAGTTGATTGAAGACGAGAGAAATGATTTGCATGAGAGTCTAAAGACGTTTATTTCTCCAGTCTGCTTGGTTGAAACCGACACATATATGGTACGGATTGATTGTATTGAAGCGTCCGAAAACAATAATGTATATCGGTATGCTTCATGGGAAAAAGGTCGTTCGATAAGTGATAAACCTGATCTAATTTTGACTAATGGAGTGCAAATCATTGGAGGAAGCGGTTTATATACTCATTATCGGTTTGAACATGATAATTACATCTATATATGTCATGCCGGAATGTGGGGGTGCTTGGATTGTAATTTGGAATTAACAATTTATAAAGATGCGACTGTTGACGAGTTTGAATGGATCAATGGCGAAGTAATAGTACATCAAGAAGCTTCAATGATTTATTGGAATGAAAGATGAAACACCAGATATCCGAGATAATGCCTCGTGTCCTCCTTGAAAAGAAAATGTAACGAATAAAGCTTCTCTGTCTTTTTCTATTTCCGGTTGACAGTTCAGTCTTTTTAGTATATATCTAAACGGTTTATGTTATTAGTAAATGCCTATTTTGAAACTATTTTTTTTGTTCTAACATCTTCTTTCCCTCCAAAATACTTCTGAAGAACTTCTCGGAAAATCTCCTTTTCGGATACTAAGGCAAATAATGTCATTGATGATTTCAGTTTTTTAGCATCAATCCCTCCAAATATACTTTCTGCCGATTTATCCTCTAATTCCAAAAGTATTTGGCAACACTCCTCCAAGCGACTTCCCAATACGGGATGTTCCAGATAATTCTTTGCCTCATCCAATGATTCAATAGCATAATAGACAGAAGTTGAGGAACGTCCTAAACCTTTAATCTGTGGAAAAATATACCACATCCAATGGCTGTGTTTATAACCTGCGAGCAATTCTTGTTTTACTTGTTCGTAAACGGCCTCTTGTGCAGTGATATATCGATGTAAGTTGTAAGACATGATGCAGGAATTTAATGATTAAACAAAAAGAATAAAAATTAGAATAATCACTCAAAAATGATATCAAGAAATCTTGATTTTATAACAATTTGATGTAATATTTGTTCGTTGTAGTCGTCCTTTTTTTCTCACATTGCAAGTAAACAAGTTGTGCTGTGCTAATTTGATAATAAATTCAAAACAACCACAAATAAGATGCTTAAAAACAGGAAAAATCAGTACAACAGAGTGTTTTAAGTGCGTCAAAATAGGAGTCGATATCTCTGGTGTCAATCTGCTCAAAGAATGAATGATTATTCTTCTGGGCTATCAATAACGAGATGATAAGAGCATCGTTCGGACTCTCTATAAACGAGATCGTATCGGTATAGCCATACGTCTTTTCTGTTTGCAATTTTATTCCATTCCCGGTGATTAAGTCAATGAGCTTTGTCGCTATCTTATCATCCAACTGAATACCATCATCTTTCAGAGTTAAAACAGCGCCATTCCCCAACCGCACATTTTTTTCTTCGTAGGTAGTATCAAGTACAACGACAACATCTGCCTTCACATCCTCCGCTAATTTATCTGCACCGTCACCTGTTGTCTCTTCTGAAGAAGAAACAGCTAAAACCAGATTATATTTCATCTCCCACTCGGAAAACGCCTCCGCTATCTTCGCTAACAAAAAGCAACCGATTCGGTTATCTAAAAAGGTGGCCTCCAGGATGTTCTCTTTTAGCTGGAATTTTGGGCAGAAACAGATCCGGTCATCTTTCCGGATTGTCCCCCCTTTCAACTCCTCGGGCTTCACAAGAAAACATCCATTCGACAATCGCCCCTCTATTTTCATATCACCTGTCTTGAGAACAACCGCCGCATCAAGCCAAGAAGATATATCTCCGATACTCCTGACACGATAGGATAGAAACACCTCATCATGTATCGCCTTTGAATCCGCAATAGCCCATCCCGGTGAATCGGCATGAGCGGTCAGCAGAAGAGTGGGAAAGTCATCCGACAAATGCTTTCTCCCCGCAACATAATAATTGTTTGAAACTACATCAAAACCATTATTCTCAAAGCATTGTTTCATACAAGCAAACACATCTTCCTCTGCTGCGGAAGTGGAATGAAGAGTGCATAATTGATGTAATAAATCGATATTCATAAAAGGATTATTTATAGTTTTCTACCCAATATTCAAAAGGAGGAGGTATAAGCACCTCCAGCTTTTCTAATTTGCAAAAAATCTGTTCTAACAGGCCTTTGTCCGGTGTGTCCATAAATCGGACTCTACTTAAGTCTAAGCGGGAAAGATTCTTCATTTTTAGAATCTCTTCCATACAGATCAGGGGCATATCCCCTTTTACGGTTAAATTGCTCAGGTATTTTCGGGGAACTCTTATTCCAAATGAAAAAGCAGATTTATAACGCTCTTCTAATGAAATCTGGGAGCGTGGATCTGGAAGAAAAAGTTTGTCAATTCTATTAATGTCAATATATACAGGCGGAAACTCACCTCGCTTGAATTTCTTATAATCACTTACTTTTTCCTTTATCCACGCAATAAAATAGAAGAGTATTAGGCTTAAGACAAGGCACATTACAATGCCGATAATCGTTAAAGCACTTCCCCAATTTGCATAAATCCAATGGGCTAATCCCACCAATAGAATTAAACCCGTAAAAATCGCAAAGGCATAGGCAAGAAACATCAGTATATTTTCTCCTTTTTCTTTCATCACACCTATATTCATTATATAAATCGAAACTACTCTTATTCGCAAAAATAGAACAAAACAAACAGATAATCAATAGGATTGTAGGAAAGATGCGTTGGTGGATCATTTCATACAGCAAGGCGGCTATTTCATACAATCCGGGATATTTATAGTCTTTCTACCCCTGCCGGGTGGGTATCTTTGTAGAAAGTCCAACATAACATAAAAGGCTCGCAGAATGACACACATAAACTATTTTTTGTGGCGCAATACTCTTCTCTTTTCGCTGCTTATGACACTCGCTTTGGTTGGTTGCCAAAAGGAACAAACAGCATCAAAAAAGAAGGAGCAGCCGAAAGAGAAAGAGACTCACCCCATGGAAACCTCAACACCAGTTCGGGGCGATAACGCGATCTATTATTGGAAAACCACCTTTCGTTTTGCGGAATCTGACAGCCTCTTCCTGGCCGATCACAATATCAAGCGGCTTTATCTGCGCTATTTTGATGTAGTAGACGAGAATAACGATGCCGTGCCCAACGCTACGCTCCGCTTTATCGATCCGATTCCTCGTGGGGTGGAGATAATCCCGACAGTCTTTCTCGAACATAAACTATTTACCCATGCCCGGTTTGTCGATACACTGCCGGAGCTACTGCTTCAGCGTATCCGGACGATGTCGGAAACCCATGACATAGGGCCTATCCGCGAGATACAGATCGATTGCGATTGGACAAAAGGAACCGAGCAACCCTATTTTATGTTTTTGGAGAAACTGCGCGATTTGCTCATCAAAGAACGTATCCGCCTCTCCGTTACGATTCGGCTGCATCAGCTCAATATGCCTGTGCCACCTGCCGATCACGGTATATTGATGTGTTATAATACCGGAAGTGTGCGCGATTATTTAACTGTCAACTCTATTCTATCGGCACGCGATGTGGCACCGTATGCCCACCGATTGAAGGATTATACATTGCCCCTGGACGTGGGTTATCCTGCTTTCTCCTGGGCTGTCTGTTTCGAAAACAAAGCGTTTCGGTTTCTATTACGCGGACTCTCGCCCGATCATCCGAATCTGCAACAGAAGAAAGATAATCTCTACATCGTCACCACCGACTTTGAACAAGAAGAACAATGGCTTTCGACGGGTATGGAGATCCGCTTCGAGAAAGCGGAGATGCAAGAAATCATGGCCAGTCAGGCACTGATAGAGCCGCAATTAGACCGGCATAGTGTACTTCTTTATCACCTCGATTCTACCCAACTGTCAAATTATACACCCGATGAAATCAAGCGTATCTATAATTACTCTCCTGTTGTTGTTCAGTAGTGTTCCGGCATTTGCCTGCGGACCATTCCGTATGTACACGGAGTCGGCTGAGGATTTGCCCCTTTTCCGATTTGATTGGAGTTTAGAAAAAGAACTGAAAGAGCAAACGGAAGCCAACCTGCGCGACTGGCAGACCTATACCGGGCAGCGGGACATAGCTCTCGAAGATATCCGACAAGTGGTGTATCAGTACACCTACGAAGAGCTATTACTGATTGAACAAAGAAACTTGCCTGACTGGATGCGTTTCAACGATTTTGTCGCCTACCTTAGAAAACAGAACGATAAAGAAGCGATCCGTTTTCTGTTGTTGGCCAAGAAATGCGAACGAGAACGATTCAAACGATTTGATCCCTGGTGGTATCCCACCAAAGAGGAACTGGATTATCAGGATATGCGGGAGATCCTCGAAGAGGCATTAGCATATAAAGGCAGTCGATTGAAAGCGCGCTACCTGTTGCAGGCCGTACGGGCAGCCGTAACGATGGAAGATTATACGCTCTGTCGGCGGTTGTGGCATGAACAGTTCAAACAGCTTCCTCCCTCTGCAGTCCGAGAGATGGCGGAGGAATATCTGGCAGGTGTTGAATACCGTGCGGAAAATTGGCATGCAGCCATGACACACTATGGCAATATCTATCGGTTTGGAGAGGAGTTTTGGACATGTATTCGGCAACTGAATATTGAGGATACTCCACTGGAGAAAGCTCACTTCCTGTTGCGTCAAACGCCCAACACACAATGGATTATTGAAGAGGCGAATCGCCACCTCATAAAAAGCGATAGCTGTAGTCCCAAGGAACGGGCAGCCTGGACGGAACTGGCTATGCAGGCGATCCATGATTCTCGTGTCGAGCAGCCCGCCATGTGGTGGCAACTACTTGCCTACAGCGCCCATCAGCAAGGGGATAACTATGCCTCTTTATATTATATCAACCAGGCTATCCAAGCTAAAGGTAGTAAAGCTACACACGACTACGTTCGCATTTTTCAAATCTACCTCCAGGCACTCACCGGAACGTACGATAAGGCTTTCGACAACGCCATTACGGGGCAGTTGACATGGCTCGACAAGCGTATTCGGGCAAACATCACCCCCGCCATTATCGAAAGATATGACGACTGGGATATGTTTGCAAACTGGGGTCATTACTATTATAACGATGCATTGCGTCGGATTGCTTTGACGGTAATGATTCCCCGCTATCTGCAAAAAGACAAAGAGGTAGAGGCGTTATTGTTGGCCGGGATGGTAAGCGAACGCTATCGCACCCTCGTAGATTATCGAAAAAAACTTGAAGAGAAAGATGCTTGGGGCAACCCTTGGAACCCCGATTTCCGCACCGATATATTCGAGATGATGGATACGCTCTCTACCCAGGGAGTAGCTGGTTATATACAGGTGCTCGAAAAAGGGGGAGAAAATGCTTTTCAACGTTTCTGTGCAACACACTGCTACAAGAATCCCGATTACCTCAAAGAGATTCTCGCCACGAAATATATGCGCGAAGAGTCGTTCGATAAAGCCGCCAGCTTATTGGCCGAACACCATGCCGCTTATGACACTACACTCAATATATATGACAGCTTTTACTATGAGCCCTTTGCCGAACCGTTATATGCACGAAAAAAAGTTTCATCGCCCATGCACTATAAGTTACGCTTCGCCACACAGATGAACGATCTGCAACAAGTGATGTATACCGCACAATCGCCTCACCTAAAGGCCGAAGCCACCTTCCGTTATGCATTGGGATTGCTGCGTGCTACCTGCGACTGTTGGGCTTTAACCCAATATGTGCAAGGTAGTGGAGAACCGAAGGACTATCAGGTGTGGATCTCCCGTCTTCAGAAAAAGGCGCAACAACTCACGGTCAAGGCTTTTACTTACACGACTGACAGAGAGTTTAACTACAAATGGTTGAATATCTTTCTCAATGCCGGTTGGCAGCCTCATTCGCCGGAGCGCGATGTAGCCAAGCAGTTGCGAAAAGAGTACCGCACGGCCGATTTTTATCTGTATCGTCAAGCTGTTTGCGACACACGTAAAGATTGGTTGAGCAAAAAAAGGTCGAAAAAGCTTTAAAGACTATTTCTACAGCTTCTAAATATGTTTCGCCTGCCACAATAACATATCCCGAATCAACTCTTTGGGAAGCGATTTATTCCAAGGCAGTTGCACTGCTCCTTTCGAGGTCTTATACGCTGTCAATTGCTCCTTGAACACAACGATGGGCTCTTCTCCCGGATAGAAGCCTAAGTGGTGTTTATGCGTAGCGAAATGTGCTAGATTCTTGCCTCGCAGTTTGAATGTAGGCATTCCCCAGCTGATGGTTTCCTGAAGCTGAGGAACCGTTTGCAGAATCAGCTCTCTCATTTCATTCAGACGCGCGTGGTGTTCTTCGGGAGAAGCGGCGATATAAGTATCTATATCTTTGGCAACTGTTTCGTCCTTCATATTTTTGTTTTTTTTAGGTACGGTTACAAATCTAATAAATACTTCACTCCCATTGAGTGCTTTTGTCTTCAAATCAAAAAACTTTCGGATCTTTACGCCGTTTCTTAGTAGGGTATCTTTTTGTTTATACGGTATATATATAAATTGTAATTGAAGAATACATTGACAAAGCCGGAGTTTAAAGACATATTTGATCTGTATTTTGACCCTATCCGTAATTATATCTATTACAGATGTGCGGATGAAGATGTCGCATCCGATATCGCACAGGATGTATTTATGCGTGTCTGGGAGAAGAGAGATGTGTTTGACACGAAGAACATCAAGGCTCTTCTCTATAAGATTGCCAATGATATGGTGATAAGCGATTATAGGAAAAGTGCAACCCGACTCGACTATGCCAAAGATATGGTTGGAACAGGTATTGAGCCTTTGTCGCCTCAGGAGATGTTGCAGTTTGAGGAATTGAAAGCCGTGTATTCATCTGCCTTAAGTGAAATGGGCGAATTGCAACGCGAAGCCTTTCTAATGAGCCGGAATGAGGAGTTGAAATACCACGAAATATCCGACAGGTTAGGCATCAGCGTAAAGGCTGTGGAAAAGCGAATCACAGGTGCCTTGCAATTTCTAAAAACGAAACTTTTATAATTATGAATATAGAAAAGATAAAAATACAACCTACCTGGAGCCGGTCGAAAGAAGAGATCTGGGCGGAGAAATTTGCGGGATTGGAAGACGAAAAGGATAATAGAGTACCTTTCTATAAACGCTCGTTGTTTCGCTATGCGAGCATTGCAGCCATTCTTTTGATCCTACTTCCTTCGGTTGCTTTCCTGTATAGCAAAGAAGTGGTGGTTCCGAAAGGAGAGCATTTTGCCCTGACGTTTCCTGATGGTTCGCAAGCGACCATAAATGCAGAAAGCAAACTGACCTACAAACCTCTTTGGTGGCGCCTATCGAGAGAGGTGTGTTTAGTTGGAGAAGCCTATTTCCAGGTAGAAAAAGGAAAAGAATTTAAGGTACACGCTTCGCGCGGAATCGTGACTGTGTTAGGAACCAGTTTCAATGTCTTTACCCGTTCGGCACGATACGAGGTGGCTTGCCTGTCGGGAAAAGTAAAAGTTGATTCAGACAATCAATCGGTGGTGTTGACCGAGGGTATGCAAACAGTTTTTAAAGAAGGTGTGTTGCAGGCGGTCAATAACGAAGAAATCATGCAAAAGATAGGCTGGACAAACAATCGGTTTATCTTCCGCGAAGAGCCCTTGATACACGTTGTTCAGGAAATCGAACGGCAATACGATATAAAAATCATCGTTCCGGAAAATATGGATTATATTTACAGCGGAAACTTCACCAAGCCGGATCATCCGGAAGAGGCTTTGCAAATCATACAAGAACCTTTTGGCATAGAACTTAAAATAAGAAAATGACTTGAATAGATCTTTGTATATTGTTTTTGTATTGTTGTGTGTGTATCCTGTGATGTATGCGCAGGAGATAAAAATCAATGCAATCGACGAGTCTTTGGATAAGGTCCTTCAGAACCTGGGCGTAGAGATTTCGTTCGACAGTAAAGCTGTTTCGATATACCGGATTACAGAAACGAAAGTGTTCGAAACCATGGACGACGCCATGATTTATCTATTGAAAGATAAACCTTTGGTGTACAAGAAAACAGGGAATGTATATGTTATTTATCCGGAAGAAACACAGAAACAACCCTCTCCTCCAAAAAAAGAATATATCCTGTCGGGCGTCATAGCTGATGATACGAATGGCGAAAAGCTGGCGTATGCCCATATCCAAACCGGTAACGGGACAATTATCACAGACGAAAAGGGTTTTTTCTCCTTAAAAAGCCATGAGAGTTCTACCAGGATACGAACCTACTATCTGGGATACAACAGTATAGACACCATCCTTTCGGCGGGACATCACGCACTGCATACCACTCCCCGCCTGATGATGATACCGGAGATAACCGTATCACCCTCTTCAACTGCCATGATGATGCAATCGGGCAAAACATCGGGAGAGATGCGATTGAACTATGCGGTTGCCGGACAAATGCCGGGAAGCGGCGATAATTCCGTGTTCAACCTTTTGCGCATGATGCCGGGCGTAAGAGCATCGGGGGAGCCGTCCGACGATTTGATTGTGTGGGGAAGCAATAACGGTGAGAGCAAAATAACATTCGACGGATTCACTCTTTTCGGCTTAAAGAGTTTTAGCGACCACATCAGCTTTATCAATCCATTCATGGTAAAAGAGATCCGCTTGTTGAAAGGTGGGTATGACGCTTCGTCCGGAAACCGAATTGGCGGAATCGCCGAAATCATAGGGATCGATGGCAATCGGAATAAACCGACTGTCAAAGCGACCGTAAGTAATCTTACGGCGAATGTCTTTGCCTCTGTTCCTGTGTCTAAACGCTCTGTCTTAATGGCATCTTACCGGCAAACGTTCTATAACCTGTATGATGTGGAAGAATTAAATCCGTATGGCAAAAATAGTAATGAGGAAGGTGATGGCAAAGGAAAAGGTGATGGAGATGGAAACGGAAACGGGAATGGACAGGGTAATAACAAACCTCAAGAAACGATAAGTGATATTTATCTATCTCCGGATTATCAATTCCATGACATTAACATAAAATACGCAGGCAACACTTCCGGCAACGATAGTTACCAGATATCGCTTTACACCTCAAATGATGACTTTGACTATTCGGTTGCAAAAGAGGACGCCTATGACCTAAATGCTTCGCAAAACAGTCATCAATATGCCGGAAGCGCAATGTATAATAAAGTATGGCGAAATGCCTTCTCTTCTCGCTTCACGGTAAGCTATTCTCGGTTGGATACGCAAAACGACCATGTTACCAAACGTCAGGGAAACCAATCCGAACCGGAAATAACTATTTCGACAAAAAACCGCATCGAAGAAATGCGGATAGACCTGAATCATTCCTTTCATTGGGGGACACATCAGAAGATAAAACTGGGCGGGGAAATTCTTTTCTATAAGGATCTGGTAGATGAGAATAAAAACAACTTAACAGTGCCGGCTCTATATCTGTCTGACAACTTCGCCTGGGGGAAATTCTCCCTGAACGGAAGCGTGCGGGCCGACCTGGCAAACAATACTTTTTATATCCAACCCCGCTTTTCCGGCAGATACGCTTTTTCTGAAGCAATAACGGCCACAGCCTCCTGGGGGTTGTATCGCCAATATATTTCCCGCACTCCGATACAAACCGACAAGTATACCGATTTTGTATGGAAGATACACCCGGACAGCATCATGTCCTCCATGCATACGCTTGCCGGCTTAGCATACAGCCAAAATGGATTCTTAGTAAATCTCGAAGGCTATTACAAAAAGAATAAAAATATTATGCGTTTATCGAACGAGCCCTATAAAACAAATGTGGACATCACAGGCATGGATCTGTTTTTGAAAAAAGAATTCGATCGGGTATCGCTGTTTGGCTCTTACTCTTTGTGTCATATCACTGATCGAAAAAAGGAAACCGGACATGAAGTCAAACTGGGAGGCATATTCGCTATCAGAAAAATCACCCTGTCGGCCAATTATGTTTGGGGCACCGGCTTCTCTCCTGCTTTTAAAGACGGACAAGGCATTCTGCAGGGGAACAATACGATTCAGGAGTCAGAAAGCAATTACCAGAGGCTGGACATCGGACTTAGATATAATCATCAATTCCGTTCCTTCCGGTTGCAGGCGGGTGCATCCATTCTGAATGTATTGAATAATGAAAACATGAAATACAATTATCTTTTTTCCGACCGGAAAGAAGTTACAAACATCTATACAAAAGCCACTCCCTTCACTCCTATGATCTTTATCGAAATTTTATTCTGAAAACAAGTAGGGTAAAATGTAGCTCATGCGGTTGATTAGTAAAGCATGCAGCATGTAAAGACATAATTCTATTTATTAATCCAAAAAGAGAAAAAAATGAAGACAAGACTGTTTATGACGGCGTTGGCCATTGTTCTGTCAATGGGAGTTGCCTCTGCACAAAGCGGGGACAAAAAAGGGAAAAACCAGAAGCAAAAAACAACTATCGAAAAGATCTTCGGAGTATGCATTCAATCAAAAACGGATAAACCGTGCGTTAACTTTGTTGATGCGAACAACGACGGAATATGCGATAATGTAGCATTAGGCCTTTGTACAGGAAATTGCGATGGAACCGGTATTCCGAAAAAAGACGGTAGCGGTCAAAAGAAAGGTCGAAAATAACAGAACACCTGTTTTTTAAAACTTGAAATGCCACTTTGATATAAGGTGGCATTTTTTATTAAGCCAGCCAGTGGGGTATCTCCTATCCCATGCGGTTTATTTATAAAAACATTAAACAAGTAACAATAAAAAGGTATGAATACGAACAACAAATTATTCACATGGGCATATCTGGCATTCTCGTTCCTATTGTTCTCATGCAACAGTGATACTGATTTCGATGATAATGCCGGAGTTAGCAATTCGGAAACTATAAGTATTCTGAAAGTGTCGGCAGAAGGAACCTCTTCTTTTGTGGTGGAGAATATCTGTCGAGTTTTAGAAGCCACATCGCCATTGACGGCTGACGAAATTGAGTTTTTGTATGGGGTACGGGAAGATGAAAAAATGGCGCGCGATTTGAACATAGTATTTTCATCTCTTTATCCTGCTACTCTGCCGTTTATTAACATCAGCCTGGCTGAAGCAACACATATCGCAACGCTTGAAAAACTTTTCGATTACTATGAAATTGATTATCCGGCCTTAAGCTCTCCGGGTGTTTTTACGGATGAAAAGAGGCAAAGCCGTTATAACGAATTAGTAGCTGAAGGCAATAGCCTGGTAAACGCCTATAAAGTGATTGCCTTGTTGGAAGAAGAGAATATTATAACGTATAATCATATTTTAGAGAGTATCTCAAATCCTAATATTAAAATCATTGTTTCCAATCTACTTAGAAGTTCTAGGAATCATCTACGATCTATTGTTCGTCAAATAAATGCATTAGGAGAAGTCTACATGCCGATGTTATTAGACGATATCAGCTATCAGGATATTATTACCTCCCAACCGGAGAAAGGCAATAAATATCAGCAGAAAGGCAAACAGGAGAAAAACACCAATAGCGGAAAAGGGAATCAGCAACAAAGTAGAAAAGGTTCCAAATACAAGGCAGGAATTAACTATAACACACTCTAAAAACCGGATCCCCCCAACTTCTTCCTCAAATAAACCATATCAACCAACCGAACCCCTTCCTCAACGATCGGATGGTCGTAATGATCCGTAAAGAAGTTCTTGATACGGTGGGACACCTCAAACCCGCATTGCCTGTAGAATGAAAGGATCGAAGGCGTTTCTCCTGTGCCGACAAGCATCGTTTTGTATCCGGTATAGAGCGTTGAGACATACGAGATAAGCGCCCTTCCATAGCCCTGTCTATGAAATTGCGGGTAGACGGCTATATTCTTCAACTCGCAAACATCATTGTCTATGTGAGCTACGACACATACTGCTTTCAGGTCCTCATCATACAGGGCAAACAGATCACCCTCCTCCAGATAACGGGAGCAAGGAACAAGGAGAAAGGAGAAAGGAGAAGGGGAGAAAGAGATTTCTTTTCTGTTCCTTGCTCCTTTTTCCTTTCTCCTTTCTCCTTCCAGATAGTCTTTCTTATTCTCTTTTATTTGTTTGACTGTCATACCATGGTCAAAATACAAAAGTAGCGTATTTAAGGTAGATACAGAAAATTATCAATCATCAGGCCCATAATTATGTTGAAGTTCTTTTAATACGTACTTTTGCTTCAGATAAAACAGGTATGCCCCGCAACGCCATCTATCCCAAGTCCAAGATGTGGAATCCCTGGCACGGCTGTCACAAGCTGAGCGCGGGTTGCCGGCATTGCTACGTCTACCGGGGCGATGCGAAGCGGGGAGTCGATAGCAGTATTGTCGGCAAGACCAAGAACTTCGATCTGCCTATCCAGAAGAAGCGCAATGGGGACTACAAGATTCCTCCGGGATCGATGGTCTATACCTGCTTCACCTCCGATTTCTTTGTGGAAGAGGCCGACGAGTGGCGTGCGGAAGCCTGGCAAATGATGCGCCTGCGCAAGGATCTACACTTTATGATGATTACCAAGCGTATTGATCGCCTGATATTATCCTTGCCCGACGACTGGGGCAAGGGCTATGAGAACGTAACCATCTGCTGTACGGTCGAGAACCAAGACCGTGCCGACTACCGCCTGCCAATCTACAGAGAGGCACCCATAATGCACAAGATCATCATCTGCGAACCGCTGTTGGAGGCTATCGATCTCAGCGCGTACGCCATCGGTTCGTGGGTCGAACAGGTGGTGGTCGGCGGCGAGTCGGGGTATAATGCCCGCCCCTGCGATTACGACTGGGTGATGAAACTGCACGACCTATGCCTTGCGCAGCAGGTCGCATTCTGGTTCAAACAAACCGGCGCCAAGTTTATCAAGGAGGGCAAATTGTACAATATCAACCGCCGCCTGCAACACGCACAGGCTCGCAAGGCGGGAATAAATCACAGCGTATAAGTATTTTCCGAAAATTATTGTATCTTTGCCTCCCTATGACAACAACAAAGAAGGATTTGGTGTAGTAAATAAGTTCTGGCGTTCTGTCGGGCTTATCCCTTAGTCTATACTCAGGCATGCTCTTGCCGGAGTTATTTTCACATCTATACAAGAATAACTTATGACTTGCGGAAGGCGTATTACGTCCCTGTCCCTATGTCATAATAATAATATGTAACAATCATGAATAACGAAAACAAAACAGTATACGATTTCGACTTTAGTTTAATCTGCGAATACTTCGCACAAGTAGAACGTCAGGGACCGGGCAGTCCCGAAACAACGCGTAAAGCGTTGGACTTCATCGGCAAGCTGACTGACGATTCCTGCATTGCCGATATCGGCTGCGGAACAGGTGGGCAAACGGTGACGCTGGCGCAGTATGTGCCCGGCAAGATCACCGCACTCGACCTCTTCCCCGACTTTATCCGGATCTTCAACCGGAACGCAGAACGACTCGGGCTGCAAAGCCGCATGAAAGGCCTCATCGGCTCCATGACCGATCCCCTTCCCTTTGAAAAAGAATCGCTCGACCTATTGTGGTCGGAAGGGGCGATCTACAACATCGGCTTCGAACGCGGACTGAACGAATGGCGACAATACCTGAAAACGGGTGCCTACATAGCCGTGTCGGAGGCCACGTGGTTTACCGACGAGCGCCCCGATGAGATCAACGAGTTCTGGATGTCGAGCTATCCGGAGATCGATACCATCCCCAACAAGGTCGCCCAAATGCAACAGGCGGGCTACGTCCCTGTCGCCACCTTTATCATTCCGGAAACCTGTTGGACCGATCATTATTTCGCCCCCTGCCACAAGGCACAGGACGATTTCCTGAAGAAGTATCCCGGCAACGAGACAGTTGAGAGTCTCATATACAACCAACGCCGTGAGGAGGTATTGTACAACAAATACAAAGCCTATTACGGTTACGTGTTCTATATCGGGAAAAAGATTTAATTCACTACACAACAAACGTATAAAAGAGATGAAACAAGTAAAAGACATCCAAATCAGAGAAACAAACACGAACGACTTCGACGACATCATGGCGATCGAAAAGCAAGCCTTTGGCTACGACAAAGAGGCCCGACTGGTAGCCGACCTCTTGGCCGACCCTACTGCCGAGCCGGTTGTCTCGCTGTTAGCCCTTTACCAGGGCGAACCGGTAGGCCACATCCTGTTCACCCGCGTCTATTTCGACGACCCGGAGTCGCAGCCCATGATGCACATACTCGCCCCCCTCGCCGTCAAGCCCGAATACCAACGGCAAGGCATAGGCGGTATGTTGATCGAAGCGGGCATCGAGAAGCTGCGCGAGAAAGACTCAGCCCTCGTCTTCGTCTTAGGCCACGCGGAGTACTACCCGAAGTATGGTTTCCGCCCCGATGCCGCCCGACTGGGCTATCCCGCCCCCTACCCGATCGCCGAGGAATACCGCGACTACTGGATGGTTCAGGCAATCGGCCCGAAAGGCTTCGAGACTGTGAAAGGCAAGATCCGCTGTTGCGACGAGCTCAACAAGCCCCAGCACTGGCGCGATGAAGAGTCAGACCGCTAATGCTGTGGCGCTTCACCATATTTAACTTAGTAACTATTCAGCGCCCGTCGCTGAATAGTTACTTCTTACGACCGATTGTGTTATTTAATGTTAAAGTCCCTACCACCCGCCCCTTTACATTTTGTCACCCCGCCGCCCAACCCCTTCGTATATCAACTAACAAAATGAAACCCCGCCCGAAACACCCCGAATCAGAAAGCAAGACCGACTACGAACCCCGGCTTGCAAATACACACCTCATCCGGCATGCCTTCGATATGCCTTCGGTATGCCTTCGCTCTTGCTTCGTATTCAGGAAAGATTTATCTTTGGGATACGTTAAGATTTGACCAAGATTTAACCAAAAGAAAACTATTACGATAATAGACCTATTTATTTGTTAACTTACTAAAACCTGATCATCATGGCACAAATCGAAAGTACCGCCATTGGCGAAGGCCGCAAATCCCTTGGCAACATTACCTATCGTTATGTAAACGGGAAAACAATTGCTTCCAAGCGAGTGACAACAAACAACAGCCGCACCCCGCTGCAAGTAAAGCAACGGCAAGGCTTTACCGGAACGGTGAAGCTGGCCAAAGCAATCAATCCGCTTGTCTATATCGGATTTGAAAAAGGCAAAGCAGGCTCGCCCAACAACCAGTTTGTAAAACACAACGGCGACTACATGAACTACATCAAGGTCAAATCAGACTACGATGTCAACCGCCCACAAATCGCTTACCTCTATGAAGCTATCAACGACAGCAACTTCACAGGCAAAGTCGTGATAGCCAACGGCAACCTCAACCTCACGAATGTATTTGCCTTCAACAGCGAAGACAAACTCACCTGCAAGATGTACCTGAGCCGCGACTTCCTTGCCGGCGATACGATCACGCTGGCAGTCTGCTCTACCTATATGCTGGTCGGATCTATGTTTGAAGCGATTCAGATGTACAGCAAGACCCTTACCCAGCAAGATGTGGATCAACTTCCGGTGAAAAACCAGTTCGAGATCAATGGAACCACCTTCCCCGACCTCGACCTCGACGATCATTACCCGGAGGGATATAGCGATGTAAAAGAAGTAATCACCGCGATAGTCAGCAGTGAGAAAGACCGGTCAGCATCCATTTTTCAGAAGATGCCTAAAGAAGACGGCTTCTAAGAAGGAACAAGGAGAAGGGAGAAAGGAGAAAGACGAAGAGGAGAAAGGAACAAGGAGAAAGGAGAAAGAGGGTGGAAAGGAACAAGGAAAGAGGCTTTCTACTTTCACCTTTCTACTCCTAAATCACCAACAGGGAGAAAGGAGAAAGGAACAGGGAACAAGGAACGAGAAATTTCCGGGCGTGTCCGAGAAACTGTGTCAGCATCTTTTTTTAATAAATCAATACTCATCGGTCGGGGAGCGCCCTAGCGGCAAGGGGCGGGACCACCCGTCCCGACGAGCGGTAAAATTACAATAATATGAACCTC
>NZ_JARXWF010000002.1 GCF_029892605.1 Parabacteroides sp. PM6-13 | reverse complement strand
GCAAGCCGTCAGGCGCAGCTCGGGGTGGGTTGTCGCAGAGACACGAGCTCCGTAGGGGCTCAACAGTTGACCTCCTACGGAGCTCATTATATAGACATTACTTCTACCCCGAGCTGCGCCTGACGGCTTGCACGGGGTTATCTAGGTTGAAGCCCTTCCGGGCTTTCTGCAAATCTTCCCCTTTTCTCCCATTTGAATCCCAGCAGCCTGTGCCAACCTCTCCTATTTGCTCTGCGCATTGCTTTTCCGCCACCCCGCCCTGCGGGTACTCCTTCTCAGGCAGGAGGGAAAACTTTGATTCCTTCCAAGCAATTCTCCTTATCCCAAGAAAAGAGATTTTGTGGCGCCATGTTGCCACTTTAATGTGTATATTTGTTGTCCGATAAGCGATAGGTGCATCGTCGTTTTGTTGAGAAAGACATAAGATTATGAGGAATACCATTACTGTTTTTATACTCTTTCTACTTCTTCCTATGGGGGGATTGGCACAGTCCGGAAAGCTCTTTTCCGCCGATAGCGAATTATCCAATAGCCTGATATATAACATGGCGCAAGACAAACATGGTATTGTTTGGATTGCAACGGAGGATGGGTTGAACAGCTACGACGGATCCAAATTTACGATCCACAAGCAAGACAAGAATGATCCTGCCTCACTGGGAAATAACTTCACCCGGGTGTTGTTCGAAGATAGCCGGGGAAACAATTACATTGGCCTTTTTCATGGGTTACAACTCTATGACTACGCGACAGATACCTTTACGGATATTCCTATGTACCTGAGCAACGGAGAAGAGGTTAAGCCACACATCACCTCCATCATAGAAAGAAAAAACGGAGATCTCCTGATTGGTACCACCGGGCAAGGCATCTACACCCTGGCAGCCAACGAGAAACCATTATGTGCCAAGCAGGTAAATGGGATCGCCCCCAGCATCTACATCACCACCCTGTATGAAGATAAACACCAGAACATCTGGGTATCGACAGAGGACAAAGGGCTCTATCAACTGAAAGAGGAGAATAAGCTGATAAGCTATTTCAGAAACAATGACTTGGTATTAAACAA
The DNA here is from genome assembly GCF_029892605.1 of Parabacteroides sp. PM6-13. Classification (GTDB taxonomy): domain Bacteria; phylum Bacteroidota; class Bacteroidia; order Bacteroidales; family Tannerellaceae; genus QVMG01. The sequence continues at coordinate 393,616 of NZ_JARXWF010000002.1, read as the reverse complement.
CATCTCCAGCATATGCGAAGACAAAGAAGGAAACCTATTGATCGGCAGTCTGTCGAATGGATTGTTTCGCTATGACGAGGAGCAAGATATCTTCCAGCCGATCCCCTACAAAGGAGAACAAAACCTATCGATTAAGATCTTCTATGTAGACAACGAGGATATACTCATCGGAACAGACGGACAGGGCCTAAAGGTGTACAAATCCCAAGAGGGGAAAATAGTCGAGAGCGACCTGGACGTCACAATTGTAGACTTTGACAACTCCAAGATCCACTCGATCTTGAAGGATAGCTATGGCAATATCTGGCTCGGCATTTACCGGAAAGGGGTGTTATTGATTCCGGCTCAAACGAATAAGTTCAACTACATCGGGCATAAATCGATTAAGAACAACATCATCGGTAATAGCAATATCACGGCCATCAGCCGTGACCACGACGGCACCTTCTGGGTGGGCACCGACAATGACGGGCTCTATCATATCACACTCGATGGCCGGCAACTGAACCATTTTCCCTATACCGGCCGCGAAAATTCGGTACCTGCCTCGATCATGTATCTGTTGGAGGACTCCAACGGAGAACTCTGGATTGGCTCCTACCTGCACGGCGTTGGGAAGGTGAATAAGAAAACAGGAACATGTCAGTATCTTCGCGACTTTGTCGATGAGAACGGCAGCCCGATACAGCGTATCTACTGCCTGGAAGAGGATGAAAACAAGCGCTTGTGGATTGGAACGATCGGCGCGGGACTGTATAGCCTTGATCTGCGCACAAACCAAATCACCAACCACAATCGACCCGTCGCGACCGATCAGGCAGGAGATGAAAACTACCTGATCAACTATTGGGTTTCAACCCTCCTGTTCTCCGAAGACAAGCTCTATATCGGCACATTCAACGGATTGGCCTGCCTCGATCTGAAAACCAACAATTACACCTCGACCTTTGGAAGTCACCGCCTGCTTTCGGAAATCGCCATATACGATCTGCACGATGATCAACAGGGGACGATATGGATAGGCACCTCCGAAGGACTCTTCTCCTACGACAAAGTGATGGGAACAATTCGAGAGTATGGCACCCACGAAGGATTGCCCAACAATGTGATCTGCGCCATCCAGGAAGACCGGGACAAGAACCTTTGGCTCAGCACCCACTATGGTCTCTCGCAGTTCAGCCTGAACCACAAGACCTTTATCAACTACTACGCCAACGACGGGCTGCAAGGCAATGAATTCTCGAAGCGGGCTGCCATTAACGACTATCAGGGGCAACTCTTTTTCTGTGGCATAAACGGCATTACCTACTTCAATCCGCGGGATATCGTCTACGAAAGAAAGAAGATGCAAATACGCATCACCGACTTCTATATCAACGACAAAGCGGTTAAGAAAGGCACCCAATCGGGAAAACATACCGTGATCGACACCTCTGTGATCGATGCCCATCAATTCAATCTCTCCTACCGGGACAACTCTTTCAGCCTGGAGTTCTCTGTGATGGAGTTCCACAATCCGGAACGCATCTCGTATATGTACAGCGTAAACGGGGAGAAATGGGTGAGTCTTCATCCCCGAAACAACCGCGTCACATTCAGTAATATGTCGCCGGGCAGATACCATTTCAAGATCCTTGCGAAAGACCATCAATCCTATTCGGACGAAAAAGAGATCACGGTTGTTATCTCTCCGCCTTGGTACCAGACGCTCTGGGCGCGCGTCGTTTATCTGTTTATTGGATTATTTATCATATTCTTGTTCATTCTGTATATCCGGCAGCGCTACCGCTCGCGTCAAAATATCCTGGAACACCAGCACGCCGAAGAGCTCAACGAAGCCAAGCTCCAGTTCTTTATCAATATCGCACATGAGATACGCACCCCGATGTCGTTGGTAATCAGTCCGCTCAAAAAACTAATTCTGACCGATCACGACAGCGAACGACAGAAGAGTTACCACACGATTCAGCGAAATGCCGTGCGCATCCTCAACCTGATCAACCAACTCATGGATATCCGTAAGATCGACAAAGGGCTTATGTCGATGAAGTTCCAGGAGGTGGAGATCATCGCATTCATCCATGATCTCTATACCTACTTTGAATATCCGGCTAAGGCAAAGAATGTCCGGTTCCATATCGAAACGGAGTTAAACGAGTTGCCCGTTTGGGTCGACCCGAAAAACTTCGATAAGATCATTATGAATGTACTCTCTAACGCCTTCAAATATACCCCGGATGGCGGAGAAATCATCATCAACATCCAAACGATCGAGGCCGACCGGGAACTAGATGGATGCGACAACTACCTCGAAATTGCTATTTCCGATACAGGTGTCGGCATCAAAGATGAGAATAAAGAGCGGGTGTTCGATCGCTTCTATCAGATAAGCGAGAATCAGAACAACGCCAATATGAGCGCAGGAGTCGGCCTACACCTAACCCGTTCGTTGGTAGAATTACACTATGGATACATATGGGTAGAAGACCATGCCCCGATGGGCTCCCGTTTTATCATCCGTATCCCACTGGGCAACAAGCACCTGCGGCCGGAGGAGATGGCAACCCATGCCGACATACGACCCGACAAGCCCTATTTCTTCGAGACCGCCACAGCCGCCTCATTCGTTGAGGAAGGCGTCAAAGCGAAGCCCAAAACCCGCCGCCGTGTGATGGTGGTCGACGACGACGATGAGATTCGCCATTACATCTGCCAGGAGCTGGGCGACGATTACCAGATGGAGGAATACCCCAATGGCAAGGAGGCGTTGAACGCGATCCTGAAAAAGGCTCCCGACTTGATTATCAGCGATGTGATGATGCCGGAAATGGATGGTATCACCCTCTGCCGGAAGGTGAAGCAAAACATCAACATCAATCATGTGCCGGTCATACTGCTAACAGCCAGATCCAATGAAGAGGACAACTTAGAGGGATTAACCATCGGAGCGGACGCGTTTATTCCCAAGCCCTTTAATATCGATATCCTGCGAAGCACGGTAGAGAATATCATCCGAAACCGCGATATCCTGCGCAACACCTTCAAAGGTAACCAGCAGCAGGAGGACAAGGTGCGTAAGATTACAATCAAATCGGCCGACGAGAAGCTGATGGAGAAGGTGATGAAGGTGGTGAACGACAATATGTCGAATCCGGACTTAAGTGTAGAGATGATTGCCGACCGCGTCGGCATCAGCCGGGTTCACCTCCACCGCAAACTGAAGGAGATCACCAACCAGACCACGCGCGACCTGATCCGCAACATACGGCTGAAGCAGGCGGCTGATCTGTTGGTCAACAATAACCTCTCCGTGTCGGAGGTGTCGGAAGCCACCGGGTTTACCAATCTGAGCTATTTCTCCAACGCCTTTAAGGAATTGTACGGCATGTCACCCAGCGCCTATGTGGAACAGCATGGTTTAAGTAGTCAGAGTAGTTAACTACTCCTTCTCCACAAACTCCTTGGGTGAGACGCCATAGAACTTCTTGAACGCGGCGGAAAAGAGCGAAGGGCTGGTGTATCCGACGGAATAGGCCACCTGCGAGATATTCACTTTCTTCGATTTCAATAGCGTAGCTGCCTGTTTCAGGCGTATATTGCGGATAAACTCCCCGGCGGGGATGCCGGTTATCTCTTTCAGTTTGCGATGCAGTTGCACGCGGCTGATTCCCGCGTTTTCCGCCAACTGCTCGACAGTGAACCCCGAATTATCGATATTCTCATTGATAACTGCCATCAGACGTTCCATCAGTTGCTCGTCGTTCGACTTCAGCTCGATCGGTTTCATCTTCTCCTCCTGATCCTGGAAACCGGCAAATTTACCTCGCAGGCGTGCCCGGCCGGCAATCAGGTTATTACAGATAAAGAATAACTCCTCCATGTTAAACGGTTTGGTCAGGATAGCATCCGCCCCTTTATCCCAACCCTTTATACGATTGTCGTATTCCGTACGTGAAGTCAATAGGATAACCGGTATATGACTGATATTCGCATTCGTTTTGATCCGCTTCAACAGTTCGAATCCGTCCATCTCAGGCATCACCACATCCGAGATGATCAGATCCGGAATGATCTCCAGCGCCGTTTGCAACGCCTTGGCACCCCGGTCGCAGGTGACGACCTTATAGAAAGGACTCAGCTCCTGCTGTAGGTAAAGGCAGATCTCTTCATTGTCGTCGACCACCAATACCTTCTGTCGGGTTTTATAATTCTTCTGCCTATTATTGGCCTCTTCCTGTAGTTCATACGAGATATCGCGCTCCAGAGCGAAGCGGGGCGTATCGTCTTGCTCCACCATCTCCTCCTTTTTCAGGTGGGCATTGCCCAACGGAATACGAATTCGAAAGCAGCTTCCCTGGCGATCGTCGCGGTTGAGCGCCGTGATCGTGCCATGGTGCAACTCGACCAGTGTCTTACACAGATTAAGTCCGATGCCACTTCCCGAAGCGGTGATAGACGATCCCTGGTAGAAACGCTCGAAGATCCGTTCCACCTTCTTCTCATCCAGCCCTATGCCCGTGTCCTGAATGCATATTTCCGCATATTTGATATTATCCTCTTTTTTCGCTTGCAGGGAGATCACAACATCACCCCCTGCCGGTGTAAATTTAAAGGCGTTATGCAACAGGTTTATCAATACCTTGTCGAAGTTATTCCGGTCGATCCATACGGGGAGCGAATCCGGTTCATGTTTGAATGTCAGGCTGATATTGCGCTTCTCAGCCTGGTATTCAAAATTACCAAGCAATTCGTTGATGAAACCAACCAGGTCGACCTCGCTGAAAGCCATTGTCATCTGCCCTTTGTCGATCCGGCGGATATCGAGTAGCTGGTTGAGCAAAGCCACGATCCGGTTGGCATTGCGATACATCGAGTTCAGGGCTTTGGTTGTCACCTCATCGTTCTCACGCTTCATCAGCATGGCCAGCGGGCTCACGATCAGTGTCATGGGCGAACGGATCTCGTGTGAGATGTTGATAAAGAACTTCAGTTTCTCTTCATTGATCTCCTCCTGCCGTTGTTTGCGGATGCGTTGTCGCAGATAATAGATAAAGACAGCTGCCAGTGCCAATAATAATAATCCGTAGAACACTTTCGCTACCTTCGTGGCATACCAGGGAGGGACGATGACAACCGACAGGCTTTTTACGGGCGAATAGATACCGTTTTCGCTCGACCGGACATGCAGGGTGTATTCTCCCGGCGGCAGGCGGTTGTAGGTGATGCGGTTGCTGCCCGGAGCCGTTTGCTGCCAGGCGTCATTGACGCTGCTCAGGCGGTATTCATAAAAGATATTGTCGGGTTCGCGGTAGTCCATCATTGAGAATTCGATGGAAAAGCTGTTATCCGTATGCCCCAGGCGGAAACCGGAGGCCTCGGTAAGCAACTGCTCTGCTATCGGTTTACCGGCTGAAACGGTATGCGCGCTTGCCGGCTGATTATTCAGGAACAGGCGGGTCAATACCGGCTGTCTGACGATCTCTTTGTATTGTATCGAACCCGGCAGGAAACAGGTGATCCCATAGATCCCGCCGAAATAGGCCTCTTCCCCTTTGTTCTGAAAATATACGCTGCGGGAATACTCCTTATCGAACAAGCCATAGCCCGAGAGATAGGCATGTACCACCCTGTCCTGATTCTGGATACGGCAAATCCCGCGGAAGGTGCTACACCAGATATTCCCCATCTCATCTTCCGCCAAGCCGCAGATCACATTATCGGGCAAGCCGTCTTCGATGGTGTAATGCACCAACTCCCCGCTCTCCTCCTCATAGCCGAACAGTCCGTTGTTGGTGCCGATCCAGATCATCCCCTGTCGGTCTTCCATCAGGGAATAACAAATCGTTGTCGACAGCGCCGAATCACACGATAGCGGAATAGGCGAATCCACCTCCGGATCAAAACAGTCAACGCCTCGGTAATGCCCCATCCATATCCGGCCTTTCGAGTCGCTCATCATCGTATTGATCCAGTTGTTGAAAACACCTCCTGCCGCTCTGCGCCTGAAAGGCATCCATGTTTTTTCTTTCAGGTTATAGCGCGTAAAGCCTTCCCCGAACAGGGCAACATAGACCTGTCCCTTTTGATCTTCCACGATTGCTTTGATATGTTTTCCCCTGAATGAGGGTATATCCCAATGTTTCCCGCTCTTCTTATCGAACTGCAACAGCCCACCCCAATTGGCACCGATCCAGAAGGTGTTTTCCGAATCTTCGTATAAAGCAGTCGCACTCCTCCACAGATTATAGGAGGCTTCGACCTGTCCGTTCGCGTTCAGTCGGAATAACTCCCCGTTTTCGGCGCCGGCCCATACCTGTCCCTCCCGGTCTTTGTATATGCTTGAGATGCAATCGCCCGACTCGAACTCCATCGTGCTGAAATCCCAGAAGTCGAAATGGGAGGACTCATCCGGAATCATCAATACCCCTTTCCGGAAACAACCGATCCACAGGTTCCCGTCTTTATCCTCTATCATCGATTCGACTTTGATCTTCTGCAGATTGAGATCCCGGTTGGTGATCTCTTCCAGCCGCCTGACCTGTTGGGATTCTACATCAATGTAGCTGATTCCCTGTCCGTTCGTGCCGATATAGATCCGTCCGTCTCTGCTGTGTAACAATTGGGGTTTTAAGAAATGACCTGCCTTGTTTTCCAACGGAATAAAAACACGATGCTCCGGATCCCAGCGGCTTACTCCGCTGGTGTAGGCCAGGTATAGCACGCCATTATCATCTTCCGCGAAAGCAGCTCCCGGAGCTTGGATCTTTTCAAAGCGGAGTTCTTCTTCCGGCAAAACGCGCAGTGCCTCCCCCGTACTACCTATCGGAATCCAGATCGCCTCGGATCGATCCTTGTAGGCACGATCCAATAAGAGGGTTCCGCAGGCTTCGTTTACCGGCTTGACCGATTCGGCCACCATCCGTTCCCGGTCGATCGCGTAAACGCCTCCTCCCGAGCTGATCGCCCAGAGCTCGCCGTTGTGGCGTTCGATCAGACATTCCACCGACGGCTGGTAGTTATCGGGGAAGAGTACCGAACGGAAAGTCTCTTCAGAAGGTAGAAAGCGCTGAAGTCCTTTGTTGGTCCCGACCCACATGGTTTCCTGCTGATCGACATAGAGAGAGAATACATAATTGCTTAACAGGGAGGTGGTATCTTTCTCGCTGTGGTAATAACGGGTAAAGTTCCACCCGTCGAACCGGTTCAGTCCGCTCGCGGTTCCTATCCAGATAAAACCATCTTTGTCCTGGCAGATATCCGTCACTAAGTTGCAGGAGAGCTCACCGTTGCCATAGAGACGCGTCTCCCGGGCAGCCAAAGGCCAGGACATCATCCAGCAAACAAATAGAAGTGGAATAAGGTGATTTTTCATATCGTATTAACGTAACAACCATACAAATATACTAACTCTGCCGGATCCATCATGCGCAAAAGGGTAAAGATTTGGCATTTGCTTACATAGAGCGTTTTCGTCCGATGAAATCGCTGTTTTCTGACAGTGGCAAAAGCCCTCGCATAAGGGGGTGAAACGCTAAACGATGAAAATGAAACAAATCCGATACCTGCCGTTACATATTCCCATCTTTACGAAACAGCGCATTCCATCTTTCGGAATACGAAACCCTACCTTTGCCTCAGCCAGTAATGAAAATCACTATCATAAAAATCACAACACATGAAAAAGAAAACATTTTTACTCTTCGCCATGCTATTCTGTGTAGCATGCGTTTTTGCGCAAAAGAATATTCGTGCGAAAGAAAATTTTGACTTCGACTGGAAGTTTATTCTGAACGAAGACAATCCGAAGTATGCCGAACCTCAACAGGCCGATGCCAACTGGCAAAGTGTGCAACTACCGCACGACTGGAGCATCGAACTCAATTTCGAACGGTCGGTTGGCGGATCTGCCGCTTTCCTCCCGGGAGGGATTGGCTGGTATCGCAAGACATTTCAGGTACCCAATATACAGAAAGGGAAGAATATCTCCATTCTGTTCGATGGGATTTTCCACCAAAGCGATGTGTACATCAACGGACACCACCTGGGACATCGCCCTTATGGGTTTTGCAGTATTGAATATGATCTGACTCCCTATCTGAAATACAATGAGGAGAATGTCATTGCCGTACGTGTCGACAGAACCGGTGGCAGCGCCCGTTGGTATGCCGGATCGGGCATCTATCGCCATGCCTGGCTGCAGGTGGTCAGTCCGGTACATATTCCCACCTACGGCACCTACGTAACCACTCCGACGGTCGAACCCGGTCAGGCAGAGGTCAAGGTAGTAACTACGGTAAATAACAATAGTCAGCGGGAGGAGACCATCACCGTGTCGCAACGTATCCTCAACGCCGCCGGTAAAGAGATGGCCAAGAGCAACCGCGAAAAGACAACGCTCAATGCCCAGGCATCGGTCGACGTCGAACAGTCTTTTTCGATAACAAATCCCCAGTTGTGGTCGGTCGAAGAGCCGGTGATGTACACGATGGAAACCACTGTGCGCGCAGGCAATAAAGTGGTGGATGTCTACACCACGCCATTTGGTATCCGCACCATCTGGTTCGATAAAGACAAAGGATTCTTCCTCAATGGCAAACACATGAAACTAAAAGGCTTGTGCCTGCATCAGGATGCTGGAAGCATGGGAGCCGCCGTGCCCGATCGCGCCGACGAACGCCGCCTGGAGATCCTGAAGGAGTATGGCTGTAACGCCATTCGCACGGCACACAACCAGTTCTCGCCCGAGTTTCTCGATATGTGCGACCGGATGGGATTTGTGGTGATTGCCGAAGCATTCGACAAATGGAAATCGGGCTATTACGAGAAACTTTTCGACGCGTGGTGGGAGCGTGACCTGGAAAATATGATCGTCCGCGACCGCAACCACCCTTCTATTATCCTGTGGAGCATCGGCAACGAGGTGCAGGAGGCGTGGGATGAGGATCAGACAGCAGCCGTTGCCCGCGCGAAGATGTTACAGGATTTTGTACACCGGATGGAACCGACACGTCCCGTCACCATGGCCGCGCAAAACAACCACCGCGTGGAAATCGCTGGCGTGACCGACGTGATAGGTTACAACTACCTCGAAGCGCGCATGGTGAGCGAAAAGCAGAAATACCCCGAACGCATTGTCCTGGTATCGGAAGAGCTGCCCTATTTCAGCGGGGAAGAGGGCAATATCCGCAGTTATACGCCGATCAACCCCTGGAATACGGTGGCAGAACACGACTTTATCGCCGGAGGTTTTATCTGGTCGGGAGTTGATTATATCGGTGAAGCGACCTGGCCAAGCAAAGGATGGCCCAATGGCTTGTTCGATATCTGTATGACCGAAAAACCACGCGCCGCCTACCACCGCGCCATGTGGAACGAGACCCCGCTGGTGAGTATTGCCGTAGTCGATGCCTCCCTCGATATTGACCATGGACGCGACCTTTGGCAATGGCCTAAGATGGCGTCGCATTGGAACTTCCCCAACAGCTATATCGGGCAGATGATGGAGGTGCGCACCATCACCAATTGCGAACGGGTGGAAATGTTTTTCAACGACCATTCCATGGGTGTATTGAAAACGGCTGACTTCACCAACAATACCATCGTATGGCATATGCCTTACCGCCCCGGCAAGCTCGAAGCGAAAGGATTCAATGGCGACCAGCATGTAGCTACCTATACGCTCGTTACCACCAAAGGCACCCATAAAGCTGTGTTGACCCCCGACGTGACCACAATCAAGGCCGACGGACAAGACCTCTCGCATATCATGATCCGTCTGGAGGATGAAAACGGAAACCTGGTGCAAACCGACAACCGCAAACTGACCGTTACGGTCGAAGGTGAAGGCCGCTTCCGGGCGCTCGACAGTGGCGAACTGCGCCGCGAAGGCAAATTCGGCGGAAACACACGGGATACCTATTTCGGCAAAGCCCTTGTCGTAGTGCAATCGACCCGCAAACCAGGTAAAATCAAGGTAAACGTGGCGGTGGAAGGGATCGCGACCCCCTACACGGTGGAGATAGAGAGCAAGTGAGGAATTAACCTCTTTTGAAATATAAAACCCCGGGAATCCATGAGACTCCCGGGGTTTTTATGGTTTTATACCGTTAGGTTGGCTGTTTATTGGGCAACAAGCGTAACGTGGTATGTTTTCAATACGCCGTTGTAGTTGAACTGAACAACAGCTGTTCCGTAAGGTGAGTCAGCTTGGGTAACGACCACTTTAACTGATGGATCGCTTGCGGTGGCGGTCACCATAACGCGTCTTCTGGGTGAAGGAGCACCGGTAGTTGCCGGAACCTTATGGAACGCTTCATACAATTCGTAACCCGTAATACCGTTCACATTGGTTGAGCGAACCGGCACAGCAGGCAATTCGATAGCCTGTCCGTTCACCGAAATAGTTACCGTAGGAGGAACTGGACGAACGATTGGTTTATCTACCGAGCTAAATCCAAGACCCATCAGGTCGAACAGTTCGTCAGAGCCACCTTCAGCCACCAGATAGATTGCATGTTTGCCATCCAATTTGTCTACAAAATTAGCCACATCGATCGTGAATTGGGTTGGTTCCTGTGCTGCATTGGCCGGAACTACGATCTCACCAATCTTTTTACCTTTCCAGGGCGCGTTCTTCCAAGGACCGTCCATCCAAACGTTTACCTTGAAGGTCTCGTTTGTTTTCGGGGTAAGGAAAAGGTTGAACGCGGTATGATTGCCCGGCTTGGTGCCTTCAAAAGGTTTCAATCCCTTCTGGGCTTTGTCTAATCCGCCGAAACCGAAATACTTATACCCGATGATCGTACCATTCTTTACCTTCGTAATAGGCATGTGGTTATCCCATACATCCCAGGAATCCTGCTGGATACCGATGTCCGACAGGTAACAGGCGTATCCGGCGGAGTAATATTGATAAGGATCCAATCCATAGAGGTGGAAACCTTCCGAGGTCACTTCGGCTCCGGTGTATTCGTTGCCTTTTTTGTCTTTCGCAGTCCATTTGCCATCTTTTGCATACGGGTCGTAAGCACGGATCGTTACCTTACCACCTTCTGCTACCGGTTTCTCGTCCCATTCGATGGTGACGGGCGCAACCATCGGCTGACGGGCGTTACCGAATCCTCTCGGCGGACGGTGATAGAAAGCATACCATTGGTCGTTGATCAACTCGATACTACCATGTGTGTTATGACCGGCATTGGTGGTCTCCAACGCAGAGCCATCCTTATTCACCACCGGTGCGCGGGAGTCAACCAATACACCACCACTTTTCCAGGGACCCAGCGGGGTATCACCATAGGCATAACGCAACGCTGAGTTGGTGCTGCTCAAGCCATAATCAGGACCTGAGTATCCGCTGTAGATCGTTACATATTTATTGCCAACCTTACGGATGGAAGAGGCTTCGAAGAAGTTGAAACGTCCAAGATCTTCTCCCGGATAGATATGCGGATAGGTGGTTCCTTCCGGATCACGAATTTCGCCATAACGAGTACTGGAGGGCATGAAATAGGGGATAATCTGGGTGCCGGGACGAACGGAATACATCGTATTCTGATCGAGCTGAGCCGCCAATGAACGTTGGAAGCCCCAGAAACCGTACGCTCTGAAGCCGATCTTATAATCGGGATCGTTCGGGTCGGTCACATATTCAATGTAGATAGAGGGGTCGAAGCCTAAGATACTTCCTTCAACCACGCCCGATCCGTCTTCTGTCATATTGATCGGTGTGAAAGGCCCATCCGGGCGGCTGCCTTTAGCCACCATCGGTTCACGGCCACGGCCGCGGCTGTGCGGGTAGAGATAATACTCTTTGGTACCGTCTTTACGTCTTACTTCAACCAGGTCGGGAGCGTACATCACATCCCATTGTCCTTCGATCGGATAGGTAAAGATAGGACCATCGTCGCGCCAGCTCGACAAGTCCTCAACAGGTGCCGACCAGGCCCGGATGTCCGGTCCGCAATAGCTACCGAAACGCACATCGTGTGATCCGATAATATAAGCGCGGTATTTGCCCGGATTGTCGGGATCTTCAAAAACGCGAGGTTCGCCATCAGGCACATGTTCCCACAAAGGCAGGTAGGGGTTCCCCGCTCCGTGGTGCACAAATTTCTTACTCTTTGGCCGATTGTCCTGGCCTTCTCCTTTCGATTCTGCTATGGAAAACAGAAAAAAGGCAGCAAATAATAGTAGTATTTGCCGTTTCTTGCATGCAAAATGGGTATTCATACTGGTTTTTACTATAAAAAAATTAATATCGCCGCCTAAATTACTAATCTATTTTGATTTGGCAATACGCAAGGCTTCTGTTGTTACATAATATTTGGCAATCATATTGGGTACTTCCCAATCCGGTAGTTTCCCATCGATCAGATATTGCAGATAACGCTCGGTTACTTCGCCGAAATGAGCTTCATGCCCAACGGCGTAGGAGTCAGGGATATTCACCTTCCATCCGCCTTCTGATTCTTCCACGGAAATACCGGGATAGGTAGCCAACAGGCTATTGATTGCCTTGTCCAGGTCGGCTTTCAGATTATTGTTATTATCATTTGCCGCTTCCACATAGAGCGTCGGTTTATAGTCCTGCTCGGCTCCCTGGCGGATGATCAGGTTGGCTTTCGTGCCACGCATGATAGAAAAATGAGTATCTCCGGTGCCGGGAGGCGCCTCGAAGTTCCAGATCACGGAGATCTTGGCATACAATCCTTTCAGTTTGTAGAGGATATCGCCATTGGAGTAGACATGCAACACGCCGTCTTTTACATCTTTCTGCAGGTAAGCGGGGTAGCTGTCCATCTGTGTCACCTGTTTGAACTGCGCCGGATCGACCGTTGTCGCCCATCGGTTCGCGTCGAGCATCTCCACATCTTTCGTATAGTCGATGATCTCTTCCGGGAAACAACCCCATTGGATGAGGTCGACCAGATGAGTGGTCACGTCCACAATGCCGTCGCCCTCCTGCTCCACATCGAAGAACCAGGCCGGACGAAGCAGATGCGCTCCGGATACGAGTTTCGAGAAATGGTGTACACTCTCTTTCACCACAGCCGGATTTTCCGGAGTCCCCGGCACAAACTCCCCGAACAGGGCGGGAATATGCGCCAATTCACGCTGCAATATGGAGGTGATCTCGTAGCGCTCCGTCATGATATCATAGAGCAACAGGTCGTTTTTCTCCGCCGTTTCGAAGCACGACTTCAACAGTTGGAAGTTTTCCGGATTGATAGCCATCGGTTTATCGGCCAATACATGAATGCCATGATCCAGCGCCTGCCTGATATATTCGGTCTTTTTCCGGTTGTTTCCGGCCACCACCATCACATTGCCTTTCTTCTCCGCGATCATCCGTTGCAGATAATCATCGCCTATATAGACAATCTCGTTCCAGGCGGTCGGCTCGTCCGCACGGGTATTGTACCCCCTGATCTTCTCCAGGTGCTGAACCACCTCGTCGCCCTTAGGCGCATACACATAGACCTCTTTGTTTACCTGCGGATAGGATGTCTTCTGAACCAGGGCGGCATGAAAATGGCCGGGAGCCAGGGTAAGGAGCTTCACCTCACCCGGAGCCCCGGTAAATGCGCCTGATTCCTCTTTTTTCTGGTTACATGACAACATAAGCGCCATGGTCATTAGAAACATAAGCGTCTTCTTCATTGATCTCTTTTTTCGTATTGATCTTGTTTATTTGATGGTTACCTTCACCGGTTTAGCAAAATCCTGCCAGATGGCTTCGGCCTTTTCCGGTGTGATGCTGCCGTCGAACATAAACATCCGGTAGCGCAAGCGGTAGCTCTCGCCTGCCTTCAGTTCCCAATCGACATTCTTGGTCGGGGCGAAGTTGATGAACGCATCCCCGCGTCCGCCATTGGCATTCTGATCCCATATGCGCAACGGCTCAGGGAAGTTCTGGTTCTCCGGATAGCCCATAAAGAGAATGCCCGAAGGGCCTTTGGGGCTCATGCCGGTGACATAGATCCAGCGGGCATTCGTGCCGTCGATCTCCGGGCGGCTTTTGCCTTCGGAGGTCATCATCACCACGTTCTCGTTGGTCCAGTCGGCCGTAGCGCGCCAGCCAAAACCGGCATAACGGTAGGCTTTCAATAAGACCGGCAGCTCGGTAGCCGGAATCAGATCGGACACAAAGTCCCAGAGATAACCCGGCTGTCCGCTGTTCCACACGCGCATATCGATGAATTCATCCATGATGTTGATCCTCTTTTTCGGGGTGATCTTCACGATCGACTCGATGGTATTGACCACCTGTTCCTTTTGTGGCTGGAAGATCAGGTGTTGATGTCCTACGACGATATCGGCAAACAGGTCACCGGTGCGGGTGGTATACAATGAATCAAAAAGTACAGTCCCTTTTTTGTCGCCAATATTCCATAAATCATAAATCGTCCCGTCGTACTCTACCATGGTCCACGGATTCCATATCCCGTAATGGTGCATATGGTCTGCCGCGTTGATATTTGTCAGAACATTTCCTGCCGGCGACCAGGCCGGATGGATATAGCCGTTGCGGCTGAAGACCGGATCGGCTCCGTGGGGCAATCGCGCCATCGCCACATTGTATTGCAACACCTTCTGCCCGTTCTGGGTCAGGATAAGGTTGCGCATGCGGTCACGCGTGATATTCATCACCAGATTCTTTTCGGCTTGTGCATTCTGTGTTTCAATGATGTATTCGCGGGTTTCGTTTGCCGCCAGAGCACCGTCGATACGCCAATAGAGCGTCGTGCCATCTATATCGCATTGTTCCAACTGGCTCAGGCAAACCGATTTGTCGGCTGCATTTACGACAACGATCTCTTTGCCCGCCGGCACTTCATACCCCGACAGATCCAGCGATGCAATGGTATTGTTGCGTTCAACACCTGCGGCATTTACCGTTACCCGCATCTTTTTCAGCGGTTTGGCCCAGCTACCTGGCAGGCATGTGCCTACACAGAGGGCAATCAATAACACTTTTGTTATATGTTTCATACTGTTAACCTATTACATTAAATTTGATAAGGAGCACGTTGTGGACGGGAGATCATCGCATTGGCTTCGTCGTCGTTCCGGAAGCGTTCGTTGCGCGGATCCCAATAGAGTTTACGTTTTAGGTGCATGGCCACCTGTTGCAACAGACAAGCCGAGCAGGAGCGGTGTGCCACCTCCGCCGGAGCGATGGTCGGTTTGCGCGTACGCATACAATCGATCCAGTTGCGTGTGTGATTTTCCGATTCATACAGATGCACATCGTCGTCGGTCAGTTCGCGCAGGATCTTCGGATCGGAAGCGCTTAACGGCCCTTTTTCCAATCCGCCTGAATCCACCTTGATCGGATCGCTGTCGGTCACCCTTTCGCCACCGCGCGAGGTGAATATCCAACCCTCTTCCCCGATAAACAGGATGCCGTTCGGTTTGGTCGGACCCTCTTCCATGCCTTTCACCACCACGCCATTGGCATAGAGCATCTGCGACTGATACGGCCCGTGTACATTCCAAAGCCCCGATCCTTCGGCCGGGAATACTGTACTCGCTTCGATCTCTATCGGACCGGAATATTCCATATCCATCGCCCAATGAGCAATATCAAAGTGGTGTGATCCCCATCCGGTGATCATACCGGCACCGAACTGCTCACAACGAAGCCATCCCGGACGCGAGAATACCGGTTTGCCATTGACGGCCTGCGGATGCACGCGGTCGATCGTATAAGGCACATAAGGTGTAGAGCCCAACCAGGCATCGTAATTGAAATAATCAGGGATAGGCATCGGTGTCGGATCGCCGCCCGGAGGATCGCCCGGTAGACGCACCTCAACGGTTTTCAGTTTCCCGATCCGCCCGCTACGCACCAGTTCGCAGGCACGGCGGAAGTGTTGGTTGGAACGCTGCTGACTGCCAATCTGGAAGATCCGTCCGGTCGCATTCATCGCGTTGCTCATCTGGCGTCCTTCCCATATCGTGAGCGAAGCGGGTTTTTCCAGATACATATCTTTTCCGGCATAAGCCGCGTCGATGGCCAGGCGAGCATGCTGGTGGTCGGGCGTAGCAATCAGTACCCCATCGATCTCTTTATCCAGAAGAAGTTCCTGGTAGTCTTCAAACATTTTCACCCCCTTATGCGGGGTCTGCAAGAATCGTTCAGTGGTCGTTTCCGTAAACTCTTTGGCATCTGCCATGCGGATCCTGTCCAGGTCGCAAACAGCTGTGATACGCACATCTGCCATCCGCATAAGCCCCATCATATCACCACGTCCCTGACGTCCTACACCGATCACACCGATATTGATGCGATTGGAAGGCGCATTGGGGCCAAAGACCGACGCTTTCACAATCGTGGGAGCCGTAAACGCCCCTGCGGTCAATAAAACACTTCGTTTTAAGAATTCTCGTTTGTTCATGATATTTTACTTAAAGTTTGAATTTGAAGGTCTTTTCATATATCTTACAAATATATAGAAACCATTTACTATTTCCATAGGGATCGCCTGTATTCTTGTGGGATAATCACAATAAAAAAACCCTGCTTTAGGGTAGAAGCAGGGTTTTCCGTAGTATATAAAAATGAGGGGGTTGTGTTCTTGAAAAAACAGTCCGGTATTTCACAAGAAAATCATTCCCGGTACTGATGCAAAGATAGGTCTCTCGAAGGTCGGGGTATATCCAAATCGTAAAAAGATTAACTCCAAATCGTGATAAATGATCTTTCAAAGCGTAAAAAGATATGAATTTGTTATATTTACCACAAATTTGAACAGCTTGGACCTTTCGACATTCATAGTAGTTACCAGTATATGGCTGGTTGTGATATGCTCTCTTGCCTGCGCAATCTATATGTTGCTGTTGCTTACGGAACGCTACAGCCCGTATGAACGCAGGATGCAAAAGGGAGCGTTGGTCTATTTCCTATTTTTTACCGGTATTTGCCTTTCCCGGCTATTTTACAAATGGTATCCGGAGCTGTTTGTTTATTTCGCACCCTTGCTCTATCTCTGTCATACCGGTTCGGGCGTTGCGTTCTATTATATTTGTTTCGCTTTTACCTCCCCCCGAAACGAAAAGCGCTTTCCGCTTATCCATTATCTATTGCCACCACTCATACCAGTTATTTTGGGCGTATGGATGCTATTCGTACCGTTCGATGTGCCGTTAGGTATCGTGAAAGGTTTTCGCGCGCTTAACCCGGAATGGCCCATTTTCTCGCGGGTGTTTGCCTCTTTTATTCCGGCACAGGTCCTGTTCATCGGTGTCTATCTCTTCTTATCCATGAAAAAGCTTCGTCACTACCGGAAATCATTGCCGGAAAAGAAATGGAAAGAGATCCATTACAGGCTTCGATCGATATACGCGATTATCGCCATTCTCTTTGTCGGATGGTTACATCCGCTATTGGTACTGTTTACCTCCATCGAGAATGCCTTTTTCGCTTATGGGGCGATCGTGCCGATAGCCCTCTCCATTCCTTTCGTTGAAATTGTCCTGGTAAACAATCTCCAACGCCACAATTACCCGCGGATTGAGATTATACCGGCTCCCAAGCCCAAGAGCCCTCCTTCAGAGAAGGTCTCCGAACCGGCTCCGATGGAGCCGGTTGCTACATCTCTTTTGACCAATAATACCAGCCTCAACCTATTGTCACGCAAGGACTTCGACAACTACTTCCGGCAGGAGAAGCCTTACCTGAATACCGAACTGCGACTCACCACCCTGGCAGATCAGCTGGGGGTTGGCCGCGAAGAGCTCTCGAAATTCATTAACCGTACATACGGGATGAATTTCAATAGTTTTGTGGGGCGCTGGCGGTTTCGTGAGATGGAGAGACTCCGCAAATTAGCCAAAAATAAAGAGGCAACAATCAAATCCCTGCTGCCACAAGCCGGATTTGCCAATTACAACAGCTATATGCGGGCACGACAGGAGGCGGAACGAAAAAAGAACGAGAAAGAGAAACCACCCCATCAAGACTAAACGATATGCAAACAGTAATAGTAGAAGATCTTATCACCATGCTGACGCCGATGTTCTCAGGCATCGTGTGTATCGTGTTGATCTTATTGGATTCACCCGTCTGGATCCGCCTGAAAGGCTCCGGGATAAGATGCACGCTTCTGACCTATTATCTATTGATTGTGTTCAACTGGGGGGTGATGATTACGTATGCCTTCTATCCGAACCGGTTCACCGATCTCTCCGCCTGGGTGGCTTTTACCATGTTGCTGGTACCGGTTACTCTCTATCGCTTTATTTTCATACTTACGCGTGCCAATAGCGCGGAACGCTTTTCCTGGCTTCATTACGTTCTTCCGACGGTCGTATTGGGCATCAATCTGGCTTGGCTGTTCCTGGCACCGGAGGGCGCTGCCGGACGAGTGTCGATCGAGAATATGCATACCACGCCCGGTTATGAAGGATTCTATCTGTTGGCATCCCTTCTGTTGGTGTTTCGATTATGCTTCGGCATCGGTTATACCCTCTTGGGCATACGGCGTTATCGATCCTACCGCCGGTTGATCATCAACTATTCTTCCGACCTCTACCTGAGTTCGCTTTATTGGTTGCGCCTGTTTCTCATATTGTCGGTCTGTTTTGTGATCATTCCTTTGCTTATCATGGCTGCACCGCTAAAAGACCTGTTGGGAACCTATCAGTTAGTTTTAGTGGCCCTTATCTTGTTTGTACAACACATTATACTATGTTTCAATGTGATACGAGGAAACTACATATTCATCACCGACCAACAAAACCTGCACGACGAGGCAATTCGGGCAGCCGAGAAAGAACAACAGTTGAAACAAGAGACCTTCTCCCGGTATATTGAGCAACAGAAACCCTACCTCGATCCCCATCTCACCATCGTAGATATGGCAGACGCGCTCTGTACCAACCGTACTTATCTGTCGGCATTTATCAACAACACCTACAAAATGAACTTCTCACAATTTGTCAATGAGTGCCGTCTGTATGAGCTCGACCGGATCATCGCCAACCCGCGCTGCCTTGAAAAGACCAATATCGAGAAGATCACCGCCGCCGGTTTCGGTAGCTACCAGTCCTACCACCGTGCCCACCGCATGCACGAAGAACGCAAGCGATTGAAAGTATCCGATTGAAACGGCGTGAGGGATCAGATCACCTCAACGCCCTTCTCTTTCAGGATCTGTAAACCGATATCTTTTAATTTGAATTTCTGAATCTTACCGCTGCCAGTCAGGGGGAATCCTTCGATGAAGAAGATGTATTTCGGTATCTTATGACGAGCGATCTTGCCACGGCAGAAGTCTTTGACCTCCTCTTCCGTCAGCGCCGCCCCCTCTTTCAGGATGATAAAGGCACCCACCTCTTCACCATATTTCTCGGAAGGAATACCGGCTACCTGAATATCCTGTACACCGTCCAGGTGATACAAGAACTCTTCGATCTCGCGGGGATAGATGTTTTCTCCCCCACGGATAATCATATCCTTGATACGTCCGGTGATGCGGAAATAGCCCTCTTCGTCTTTGACACCCAGGTCGCCGGAATGCAACCAGCCCTCTTTGTCGATGGCCTCAGCCGTAGCGCCCGGATTTTTGTAGTAGCCCTTCATCACCAGGTAGCCCCGGCAACACACTTCGCCCTGCACACCTGTCGGACATTCTTCGCCTGTCTCGGGATCGAATATCTTCACCTCCGTAAACGGATACTCTTTACCGACCGTCGTACAGCGGGTTTCAAACGAATCTTCCACCACCGAATGGGTCATGCCCGGCGAGGTCTCCGTCAGTCCATAGACACTGGTGATATGGGTAATATGCATTTTCTCCGTCACCGCGCGCATCAGCTCGATCGGACAAAGCGAGCCTGCCATAATGCCGGTGCGCAACGAGGTCAGATCGAACATATCGAACATCGGATGATTTAATTCGGCAATAAACATAGTCGGTACCCCATACAGCGCCGTACACCGCTCTTTGTGCACAGAGGCCAATACGGTAAGCGGATCGAACTTCTCGACCATCACCTGCGTAGCGCCGTGGGTCAACACATTCATGGAGGCGAGCGTAATGCCGAAACAGTGGAAAAGCGGCACACAACAGCAGAGCTTATCCTCAGCCGTGAAGTGCATGCCTTCGCCGGTAAAGAAGCCATTGTTGGCAATATTATGATGTGTCAACATCACCCCTTTCGGAAAACCGGTCGTCCCCGAGGTGTATTGCATATTCACGACATCGTAACAGGATACTTTCGCTTTGGCCTCTTCCAGGGTTTCGTCACTGATATTTTGTCCGAGCAACAGGATCTCAGGCGTATTATACATCCCACGATATTTCTCCTGCCCGATATAAACCACATTTTTCATCCGAGGGAAACGCTCGCTTTTCAGGTATCCGCGTTGCGATTCCTTCAATTCCGGAAGCATTTCATAGGTCATATCGACATAATTACCATCGAAAACTCCTTCCGTAATACATAAGGTATGGATATCGGCATTCTCAACCAGATATTCCACTTCGCTCTGTTTGTAATTGGTATTCACCGTCACCAACACAGCGCCTATCTTGGCACCGGCATAGACAAAGGTAAGCCAGTCGGGCACATTGGTAGCCCAGATGCCGACATGCGTGCCATGGGTCACCCCGATAGCCATCAGCCCTTTCGCCATATCGTCCACACGCTGATTGAACTGACGCCAGGTAAAGCGCAGATTCCTGTCGGAATAGACCAGATATTCCTTATCCGGCGTAACGGTTGCCCAATATTCCAGCCAATCGCCTAATGTTCTTTCTTGTAATTGATACTCCATGATGCCGACCGATTAATAAGGTGTATAGACTACACCCAGGATACGGGCGGTTTCGTTTGTCGCGGCATGCACGTGGTGGGCAATGATCGAATCGTAATAGATGCTATCGCCTGCCTCCAGGATATAGGTGTTTTTTCCGTAATTGATCTCGATAATGCCGTCGAGCACATAGATAAACTCCTCCCCTTCATGCGTGGAAAGGATGAAATCGACCCCCTCTTCCCGCGGTTCGACCTCGATCAGGAACGGTTCCATGTGGCGTCCCGACTTATCTTGCGACAGAGAATGATAGACCATATGCTTGCGTCCATCGGACTCATCGTTGGTGAAATTGATGCTGTTATGCTCGGTTGTTTCCTTTTTGCGGCTGACCACCGGACCCAGTTCGGCCTGATCGTCCAGAAAGGTACCCAGGCGAACCCCCAGTACGCGGGCAATCTTGATGAGTGGAGCGAGTGAGGGGAAATCCACATTCCCTTCAATCCGTTCGATTTGCTCTTTGTTTAAGCCGGAGCGCTCGGCTACTTCCTCTATACTCAGTTGTTTCGATTCACGGAGGCTCTTGATCTTCTCACCAATAATCTTATTATTCCCCATACTGATAAATTCCTCTTTTTTTTCTTATTTGACTTACAATTTGTTACAAAACCGTGCAAAATTACATTAATAATTCATATTTCAAGGGCTTTGTCGAGGAAAATCCGGGAAATAAACAAAAAAAGAGGCCATCCGCGCGGGATAGCCTCTCGTTCTCCTTATATCGTAAGGTGATTTTACTTTCTCAGTCCAAGTTCTTTTACGATAGCACGGTAACGTGTGATGTCTACCTTGATTAGATAATCCAACAGACGACGACGTTTACCTACCAACATTTTCAGGGAGCGAGCCGTGTTGTAATCTTTGCGATTTTTCTTCAGATGCTCAGTCAAATGAGCGATACGGAAAGAGAACAACGCGATTTGGCTTTCAGGAGAACCTGTGTCTACAGCTCCTTTGCCATACTTTTCAAATAATTCTTGTTTTTTTGCTGAATCTAAATACATGATTCTTCGATACTTTAATAAATTAATACTATGTTATTTAAGCGGCTGCAAATATAGGGATTAATTTTATACTGGCAATGTTTTTTTGTTTTTTTCTGCTCTCCCGGTTGGTAAGAGAATATATAAGGAAGCGAAATCGGAACGAAAAAGGAGTCTCTCTGCCAAAATGCCAAAATACAAAGTGTAAGCAAAATGGCCATTTTGCTTTACAATATGATACGTTAAAAAGTGTTACTCGCGGGACTAATTTTAAATACCCCTACGTTTTCGGAAAAAAAGTCGGTCGATTTTGACAATTTGTAAATCGCTTAGCGAAGCGTAAAGCAAAATGATAATTCGTCTTGAACCAGGAAACAACGTTCGCTTCCGAAGGGAGCAATACGCTGATTTTGGGATTTTCCGGATGTGATTGGCTTGATTAAAAAGATTGCACTGATGGATGCGGATATTCAAGTGGGAGAAAGGAGAAGGGAGAAGGGAGAAAGGAATTGGAGAGAGGGTGCGCAAACGCCGCTTGGCGGCTTTTGCCCCCAATCCAGCAAAAATATTTTTTTCGCTCCCCCCAATAGGGGTTTTTCCTCTTTCCCTTGTCTTAGGGGTAAATGTGAAATTCATAAAGATGAAAAAGATGAAAAAAGTATTGTTGTTTGTGTGGTTGATGGCCGGTTTTATGTCGGTGGAAGCCCAGAAGTTGTATGTGATGCCCGAGGTGGGAATGAGTGCGGTAAAGCACGAGTATAATCCGTATAAGGGATATAGTGGTGACTGGCGAAACCGTACCGCTTACGGCGATGATAGTTGGCGGGCGGCGCCTCGCGTGGGTGTGGGCGTGATGTTTCATCCGAAATCCGAGACGTTCGCCATTCAGTCGGGGGTCTATTATACCTCTCAGAGTCGCTCCTCACGTATGTTCTTCTGCAATTATGCCTATCGTGAAGACTATGAAACGGGCGAAAAGACCATAGTAGGTGAAAAAAGCTTTATTGTCGACGATAGCAACTCCACCCGGCATCTGTTGCAGGTGCCTTTGATGGCACGCTTTGCATGGCGCGTGACCGACGAGGTGAATATGTTTGCCGCTGTGGGAGGTTCTGTCGGGTTCGAGATAGGCAGCAGCGGCTCTCTCAAAGGAACACGTCTGGGATTCAGCGACGATGAGGTGCCGTATAATATGAGTTATGGGAGCTATGGAGACGGCTCTACCACAGACCCCTGGCTCTATCCCTACGATGTGTATGGCAATTATTACGGCATGGGCAATACGGTGAATCCTTACTCCAAAAGTCATATCCGGAAAATAACCTGGGGATTGTCCGCGCAAGTAGGGATTGAATACCATAAGATGGTGGTTACCGCTGGCTATGATCTGGACTTTGGGAAAGAATCTACCTATGACAGTTTCGGACTCCACTATCAGACACTGGCTATTTCTGTTGGGTATAAGTTTCGGTTGAAATAGAAAAAGAGAAGGATGAAAGGTATTACTATCAAAATTTCTCCTCCTTTGCTAAGGAGGAGAAATTTTGATACTATTTTTATGATAGTGAAACCTTCACTTCTTACATTTAAAAACAACTAATAAAAAAATGAACGATCAAGATAAAAAAATACGCTTTGTTACCCGGCGTTACCGGGAGAAGTCGCTTGATGCGGAGGCGGCCTGGGGGCGGTTCAGCCGTGAACAGGGCATACGCCGTGTGGCGCTGATGCGCAAGTATTGGGTGGGCGCTGCGGCGGTGTTACTGTTGTTGATAGGCATTGGCGGGCGTTACTGGATGGAACGGACCGGAGAGGAATGGGTGGCGATTGCCGCAGGTGTGGATGAGGTGAAGCAGGTGTGGCTGCCCGACAGTTCGATGGTGACTTTGGCGGCCAACAGTGAGATCCGTTACGACCGCAAACAATATGGAAAGGAGAGGCGCCAGGTGATGATGACCGGCAAGGCCTTCTATGAAGTGCAGCCCGATGGGGAGCGCCCTTTCTCCGTCCATACCAGCCGGACGACAACTACCGTACTCGGTACCTCCTTCCAGTTGGAAGAGAAGGAGGCTGCCACCGATCTCTATGTCAACACCGGGCGGGTTGCTTTCGAAGCCGACCGGGAGAAAGAGATCCTGACGGCAGGCATGAAGGCGACCTATCATGACGGTGAAGGCATCCGGCGGGAGGAAGAACCGGCCTCGCCTAACCAATTGGCCTGGAAGACACGCGAACTGCGCTTCCGTCAAACGCCGATGGAGGAGGTAGTACGGGATATCAACGAGGCCTATCAGGCTTCTATTGTCTTGCCGGACGAGGCGGCGCAGCTGAAGCTGACTGCCTATTTCGATCATCAGCCTTTGCCTGAAGTGATAGCCATTATAAATGAAACATTGGAAATCAATCTGACTATAAACCCTCTACCATAACAAAACGTAACGATGAAGTCTATTTATCTACTGATATTCGGGATATTCTTATGTCCCGCCTTCTCTCTTTTTGCGCAGGAGTCGGCCGACTCGCTGCAAACCGTCACGCTCGACCTGCACCAGAAACCGCTGGAGGAGATCCTCGCGGAGTTGGAAAAGCAAACAGGGCTTTATTTCTCGTACGAGGCAAGCCTTTTGAATGGCCTGCCGCGAGTGAATATAAAGGCAGAAAACGAATCGATCGATGTCTGCCTGAATCGCCTGTTGAGCCCGCTTTCGCTGATGTGGCAACAGCGTGGGAAGAGCATTATCCTGAAGAAGCGTCCCCGCCAGGTGGTGGTCAGCGGCTTTGTGCGCGACAAGGGTTCTTCCGAATCACTGATCGGCGCCTCCGTCTACCAGACAACGAGCCGGAAAGGAGCGGCTACCAATAGTTACGGTTTTTTCAGTCTCTCGCTCGAGCCGGGGGATATCCGTTTGCAGGTGTCCTACATTGGCTACAAGCCCCGGGTGATTGAATTCCCCTTTATGGAACGTGATACCCTGTTGACCATCGAACTGGAGGGCAGCGCGATGTTGGAAGAGGTGGTGGTAGTCGCCTCCGACCTCGACCGGCAACCGGTGATGACTACTCAGATGGGGAAGTTGGAGATCAACCAGCAAACTATACAGGCCACGCCGACGATGTTCGGCGAATCGGACATTATCAAGACCATCCAGCTCACCCCCGGCGTAGCAGCCGGAACAGAAGGCTTTGCCGGTATGTATGTGCGCGGCGGGAACCTGGACGAAAACCTTTTCCTGATCGACGGCAATCCGGTCTATCAGGTCAGCCACGTAGGGGGGATCTTCTCTGCTTTTAATACAGAGGCCATCCGGGGGATGGATTTTTTTAAAGCGGGCTTCCCGGCGCGTTATGGTGGGAGGCTCTCCTCGGTGGTCGATGTGCATACAAAAGAGGGGAATATGCGGGAGTATAAAGGAAGCGCTTCGCTGGGATTAATCTCGGCGAATCTCTCGCTGGAAGGCCCGATTATCAAAGACAAAACCTCGTTTATGGTGGCTATGCGGCATACCTGGCTGGATGCGATCACCGTTCCTGCCGTGGCAATTGTGAATAAGATGGAGAAAAAGAACGGCACCAAGATGAGTGGACGTTATGCGTTCTATGATATCAACATGAAACTGAACCATATATTCAACGACCGTAGCCGTATGTTTTTCAGCTTGTATCACGGGAAAGACGTGATGAAGGCCAGCCCGAAGGAGTTCAATAGCGAGCGAGAACAGGATGATCCTCCCTACCTGTTGGAGAACAAGGCATCGCTGACCTGGGGTAACCTGATGGCGACACTGGGTTGGACCTATGTGTTCAACAACAAACTGTTCGGACGTGTCTCCGGGGTGTTTACCCAATATAAGTCGACTCTGCGAAGTAGCAATGAATATACCTACAATACGCCCGATGCCGACGATTATGAATACACCTACAACGAGACCTCGAGCCGGAACGGGATTACCGATTTCGGATTTCGTTCCTCCTTCGACTACCTACCGGCGGCGGAGCATCATATTCGTTTCGGGGTAGATTATCTGGCACATCGCTTTCGTCCCGAATACAATCGCTACCGAGCGGAGAACAACCTTGGGCAGGAATCGGAGCAGATCAATACCACCTTTACCGACGATCTATTAGTGTCGCATGAGGCTTCAGCCTTTGTGGAAGACGACTGGACATTGTCCTCCCGCATCAAACTGAACGGTGGCTTGCGTGCCAGCGCTTTTGCTGTGCAAAATAAAACCTATTTCTCGCTCGAACCCCGCTTCTCAGCACGCTGGCTGATGCGTCAGGATCTGAGTATGAAAGCCTCATACGCCCGCATGAATCAGTTTGTGCATCTGTTGAGTGGTAGCTATATCAACCTGCCGACCGACTCGTGGATGCCGGTCACCAGCCATTTCAAGCCGCTGGTAAGCGATCAGGTTTCGCTGGGGCTCTACTATAATCTGAAGAACAATTATGACTTTTCGATCGAAGGGTATTATAAAAACCTGAACAATCTGTTGGACTACCGCGACGGCTATTCCTTCCTGCCTACCTTCTCGACCTGGGAAGAGAAGGTGACCGCGGGCAAAGGACGCGCCTATGGCGTCGAGTTTATGGCACGCAAGCAAACGGGAAAAACAACCGGATGGGTTGGATATACCCTTTCCTGGGCCGACCGGAAGTTTGAGGAGATAGACGGAGGCAAACGCTTCCCCAGCAAATACGACAACCGACATAAGATCAATATCGTCGTGATGCATAAATTGTCTAAGAAGGTGGATCTGTCGGCTGCCTGGACCTATTCTTCGGGCAACCGGCAGACGTTGTCATTGAATTCTTACGAAGTGGCGGAAGGATGGATGCCCGGTGAGTCGGATTCCGACACGAAGGTGCTCGACGCCTACACCGGAAGAAACAATTTCCAGTTACCTGCCTATCATCGGCTCGACCTGGGTATCAACGTCTATCGTCCCAAGAAGAGCGGAAACCTGGGTATTTGGAACATCAGCATCTATAATGTGTATAACCGCATGAACCCCTTTATGGTCTATAAGGCGCATAAGACTGTCAGGGAATGGCTTCCGCCCGGCCAGGATCCCAATGGACTGGGGGCTCATTATAAATCGGTGCCTGTATTCAAAAAGGTAGGTATTATTCCTATTATTCCAAGTATTTCTTACACTTATAAATTCTGACAAATGAAACAATATAGTATACTTCCATTGATTATTTGCCTGTATCTGTGTTTATCGGGTTGTTATTCGGATATCGACCTGGAAGACCTGCGTACACCACCTCAACTGGTATTGAACAGTATCGTCGTGGCGGGTGAACCTGTCAAGGCATTTGTGTCGCAGAGTTGGTTTCATACCGATGAGGATCAGCCCCGCGATTCCCTCTGGCAGGCGGAGGTCGAGCTCCATGTGAACGGACAACTGAAAGAGAAGATGCAGTGGCAACCAAGCGACGGAGAGAGCATCCGGCGGGGTTACTTTGGTGCCGGTTACAAACCCGCGTCAGGCGACTGGATAAAGATCACTGCCCGGGCAGAAGGATTTGAAGGGATCTCGGCCGAGTCGGTTGTGCCACGGGCTATTCCGGTCGATGCCTTCCGCATGACGCCCCTGGCTGTCGACGAAGAAGATACCTGGCGGGTAGGAGTGCCCTACCGTTTGTCGGTTACCTTTACCGATCCCGGCGGAGAAGATGATTTTTATTACATCCGGTTTATGGCCTACCATCCGGTGTGGGATCCCCATAGAAAGGAATACACCGATGAATACCGCTGGAAGGCGTTGTCGATCAACTATGACGACGAGCCTCTTTTTGCAAACGACCTGAGCGTGCTCGATAAACTGTTCGACTACGGCTACCTTAGTTCAAGGCAGGGTCGGGTGTTCAGCGACGAACTTTTCAACGGGAAAAGTTATACGATGCATGTGAAAACCGATCGCGTTTATAGTGCGTACAGTGATTATGGCGGGGATGGTCCCTGGTTTAACGACATCTTCCCCGAGACACCTCCGAAGGTCTATTTCTACGCTTTCCTGTACACCTTCTCTCGCGAGTATTATCATTATATGAAAGGATTGGTGGCCCTATCGGACGGCTCGTTTCAAAACGAATTGATCAACGCAGGCATATCCGAACCTATCCCCCTGTTCTGCAATGTCGAGAACGGGCTGGGCATCCTCGGCGCCTGTAGCCCGGATAGTGCCAGGGTGTTGCTGGAGGAGTAGTTTTGCCTAAACCTCTTTACGGAGCTGGCCTAAACATGATTTAAACACAGAGGCACGAAGAACTATTTGAAAGAAGGAGGTCACGGAGGGAGAAAGCGCAATAGCGCTTCTCTGTGTTCTCTGTATTCTGCCTTTTCCGTGTCTTTGTGTTATGTATTCATTATGTATGTTCCAGCCTTGGGTATTAAAACGCCGCCAGGTAGATATCGATATTGTTAGAAGGCAGGCCGAAGAAAGAGGATATGTAGTCGTTGACCGGCTTGCCTGTGTACATATAGACGCCCTGTTTGAACCCCTGATTGGCTTTGATCATGTTTTGCACGCTACCCATATCGCCCATATCGCGCAAGAGCGGTACGAAGATATTGCTTAATGCCATCGAGGTGGTGCGGGCGACATTGTTGCTGATGTTGGGCTTGCAATAATGGAGTACGCCGTATTGTTCGTATATCTGCGGCATCTGCGACGAAAGGTTGCAGGTGGTTTCGAAGCATCCGCCCTGGTTGATACGCAGGTCGATCACGAGGGCGCCCCGCTTCATGGTCTGGATCAGCTCTTCGGCTATAACGTACCGGTGAGAGGCATTGATATAGCGCATGGCACCGATCACCACATCCGCCGTACTGAAAGCATTCTGTAACACATTCGGATGGAAGGTGGAGGTGAAGAGTCCCTGTCCCAACGTCTTCTGGATTGCCCGCAATTTGTTGATATCATCGTCGAACACCTTCACGCTGGCACCCAGCGCCAGGGCTGCCCGTGCGGCAACGGTTCCGGCATTACCGGCACCAACGATCACGATTTCGGTGGGCGATACCCCCGGGATGCCTCCCAACAGAATGCCTTTTCCGCCTTGTGTGTTGCTCAATAGTTCGGCTGCAATGGTGATTGAGGCGGTGCCTTCGATCTCTGAAATGACATTTAATACCGGTAGGTGCCCCATATAGTCGCTGATCAGTTCCAGCCCGATAGCGGTAATGCGTTTAGTCATCATCAACAGAAAAGCCTCCGGGGCGAACATATGTTTGGGAGTCATGGAAAAAAGAGTGGTGCGCGGTCGCATCAGCGTGACCTCTTCGAGCGTAGGCGGCAGTATTTTCAACAGGATATCGGCCTGATAGACCTCCTGAGGCGTCGCCACAATCTCTGCTCCGGCTTCCGCGTAATGGTTGTCGCCGTAGTTGATGCCCAGGCCGGCTCCGGTCTCCACCATCACTCGATGGCCACAATCGGTCAACATATCGACAGCTTCGGGCGTAAGAACGACCCGGCGTTCTTCCTTCTCCCGCTCGCGGGGAATACCTATCAGGAGTTTATTTGCGCTTCTGGTCAGCTCTTTCAATAGTTCCTGTGGGCTGTACGCTCCTTGTGTTTTGTCATGTGTTGCTCCCATATCAATCGTTATATCAGTAGTTTCTTCAATTGACCGGCAATGGACTTCACGTCCTGCTCGGTCAGCATCACCTCAGCATCGAACAGCATCGTTGCCTGCGTGTAATAGGGTTCCCGCGTCGCCAGGCTTTCCCGGATAAATTGGATCAACTCTTCGCCAGTGCGTCCTTGCAAAACGGGGCGTGTCTGTTTGGCTACCGTCAGGCGGCTGGCCAGTTCTTCGACCGATACTTTCAGGTAGACCGTCGTCCCCATCTCGTTCATAAAGGTTATATTATCCGAAAAACAAGGCGCCCCTCCTCCGGTGGAGATAATCACATCTTCGAACATAGCCACTTCGTGCAACATCCTCCGCTCAATGTCCCGGAAACAGGCTTCTCCTTTCTCCTGAAAGATCTGCTTGACCGTGCGATGATAGCGTGCCTCGATATGACTGTCCAGGTCAATAAAGGAGAGACCGCTCGTCCTCGCCAGCTCTTTTCCGACAGTCGTCTTCCCCGCTCCCATATATCCGATCAAAAAGATACGTTTCATTTAGTCTCTTCAGTAGTTTATACAAATGTAAGAATTGTTTTTTGAAAGGCGGAGAGATGGATACAAAACATCGAAAAAGAAGCAAGGATCACCCCCGCAAGGTCATGAAGCGCCGTATAAATAGCAAGCCATAGATTACACGGATTACACGGATTTAGAAGTTTGGATTGGCAAGAATTATAACAATAGGAATGCTGAAAGGGTAAAATGGCCGAAGGCCACAGTGGGCCAGAAAGGCCGAGTTCCGGAGGAACGATGATTTAGCCCACGGGTAAGCAGCCTGAGCTGCGCCACCCTGGGTATCGTAACCGTATAATAACCGAGTTCTGAAGGAACGATAGAGATAAGGCGTTGAATATGTGAGGGAAGTGATCTTGGCCTTTAAGCCCCTCTCTCATAGATCAGGATTTTATTCCGTTCGACAGAGTCTTTGGCAAAGTCTTTGATCTGCCCCTCTTCTACCAAATCAATCTTTCTTTGAAGAAGTTTTTCCAGTTCATCCACCATCCCCGCATACTTGAATAGTGTTATGTTAGCATGGCTATCGAATCGCACCAGTATGTCAATATCGCTATCACCTGTTTCTTCATCACGTGAATACGAACCAAACACCCATGCCTTTTCAACAGGCTGATGCGTGAAGAAGGAATTCAGTTTATTAACGATACTTTGATTCATAATGCTCTCTTCTTAAAAGTAATAACAAAAATAATATTTTTTCTTCGCAAATCCAAGTTGGTACAAAACATGCACACACACAAGGAATCGTGCTCTACCCAAGATAAAAACGAACAAAAAAGGCAGCCACTTTGAAAGTAACTGCCTGATATTATGTGAGCCGAAAGCCGGACTCGAACCGGCGACCTATTCATTACGAATGAATTGCTCTACCAACTGAGCTATTTCGGCCATTGTTTTATTTTACGGGTGCAAAAGTAATTGTTCTAATCGAGATCAGAAAGCAGATCATCTAAAAATTTGTCTAAATCTGCATCCAAATCTTTTAATAGGGGGTCGTCCAGGCGGAAAAGATCGTCGTCCAGGAAGAGAAGCTCTTCTACGACGGTGAAATATTCATTGGTTAAGCTAACGGAGACCGGTTTGATAAACGGTGACTCTTCGAAGACCCCTTTGGTCGACAATACGGTGAGGACCGCCTTAAGCGTCGCGATCACGCGCTTGTGGAAAGCGTCGATATCGTTGCCTTTGTTGATCCAGTCGAAGATAACCACCTTATCCAACAAGGCTTCATTCTCATCATAGATCTGCAACTCTCCATTTTCAGGGTCTGCCTGAACATATAGATCGCTCACAAAACTTCCGTTTCCATCCCTTTTCAGGTTCTCGATAGCGGAAATAAACGTTGTCTCAATAATTGCCTGGACTTTGGTGGTGTTTGTATTCATTTTTTTGTCTTCCGAATAATTGGATTCAAAGTTACGAATTTATTGTCGAATCAAATCTTATTTTTCACCAAATTGGACATTCAGCTTCGCATTGGCCGTGATTCGTTCCGATAAAGCCTGCTTATAGGCCTTCAACAGCTCCGTTTCATGCGCCTCTTCTCCTTTATGGGCTACAAACAGATCATACGCAAGAACCGACCACTCGTGTGCTTTTTGGAACTCTCCTTTCATTTCTTCATAAAAGGCCATGTTGGAGGCTGCTTTCGCTTTTGCTTTGCCACTGCTTTTCTGGTAGATAATCGTCCAAAGAGCAGCTGCCTGTTCCCAGTTTTGTGTATTGGCGTAAGCCGTTGCCTCCTTCCAGCGCGAGCCGTTTCCCTTAAAATACCAACGGGGTTCTTCCTGCCAGTAGGGCACGAAAAGAGGGGAGGAGTTCTGTCCAATCACACTTCCGGCAAGCGACAGCATATCATCGGGCGAAGGCATGATCTCATTTAGCTGTTTTAAGTCATCGGCCATCTCAAAAACAGTCAGGCTATCGCTCACCATCGCCGTCGTCAGCGAAGCGCTTCGGCTGGGGATGTAAACGCGTAGGACACCGGAGGCATTTACTTTCGCCTCGCCGGCCACAAAACCCTCCACATAGCCGATCACATTCTTTTTCATCTGAAACAATAAGCGATCAAACGAGATCACCGCGTCGGTGCCTGTCTCGGCGCATAATCGGCGGACTTGGCTTTGGCTGAGTTTCTCGTCGGCGAGATAGAGATCATCGGTGCGGGTAGGGGAGTTGTATAACAAGACATCTTCGAAATAATTCGCTTCCACGATGGCATTGCCCAACGATTTGCAGGCATAATATAAAGCACTATCGGCCAAGGCCCGGCAGGTGTCTTGCTCCACGCCATAGATCTTCAATTCATAACCCACGTCCGGTGTTTGCGCCACGGCGTTGTTGACAACAAGAATCTTCTTCACCTGTTCCGGGAAGGTGATTGTTGCCGGGTTATAGGTCTCTATATGGAGGTAAGTAATGCTGCTGCATGCCGACAACAACAGACTAACAACAGCCAGAAGGGCTGTCAGCTTTATTATACTATATCGCATACTGCTTTAAAATAACCGATCGATTCAGCGATTCCCAGGAATGGATCTTTCATGTCTTTCTCATATTCCAGGCTACACATGCCTTGGTAGTTCACCTCCCGCAATGCCTTCACGAAGGCCGGGAAATCGATCTTGCCGCGTCCTAACTCAATGCCTCTACCGGCTTTTGTCGAATCGGTCACATCCTTGATATGCACGTCGAACACACGGGTGTGGTATTTTTTCAGATCGGCCACCGGGTCTTTGCCATTGCGCAGATCGTGCCCTATATCCAGGCACATTCCGATTCTGGGGTCGAGATCTTTGGTGTTTTCCCACACATCATCGGCGTCCGGATACAAAGGCATATCAGGGCCATGCAGATGAATGGCATAGGAGAAGTCATATTCTTTTACCTTTTTATCAACATAGGGCAATAGATCGTAATTGGGGACACCCACAATCAGCTTTACACCTACCCGTTTGGCGTATTCAAACGCCCGGTCGATCTCCGCTTCGCTGCGCATATAGATCGGTCCCACGGCATAGCCTACCACGTTTTGGGCAGCGCAGGTCTCATGAAAAGCCTTGATCTGCTCCTCGTTGCTATCCAAGGGCAAATGGAAATCTTTTATACAAAGATAGTGCATGTCCAGTCGACGCATGGTTTTAAGCGTCGTATCCAGGTCGAAATTAACAAAGGTATAACCCGCCATGCCCAAATGAAAAGGGTTGGCAGATTTTGCTGTTTTCGGTTGAGCCAACGGCGCCGCTTGTGCATGAAGGATTGGAGAAGCACCCATCAAGAGCGTTCCCGCCAAACTTTGCTTTAAGAATTTGCGTCTTGAGTTTTTCATATATATTATTCTTTAACCTCTTCGTAGTCTACGTATTCCCCCTCGTCTTTGGCGAATATTTTCTTTCGCTGCGTTGGCGGTTCAGGTTCTTGTCGTCTTTGTTGTGCCGACGGCTCTGTCGGACGACGACGCTGATTGCTTGCGGCTCTCTTTTGAGAATTGCCAAAAAAGATCTCCTTGAGGGTTCTGAAAACGGAGAAACCCATCAGAAACATCAGGATAGCAAAAAAGGAAACACATATTATAAGGAATCGAAACATAATCTAAACATCATAAGTTCTTAGGCAAATGTACATATAATAGTTGAAAACACACCAGTGTCAGCCTGGTGTTAAGATAATTAAACATCCCTTATCGCTTGATGAGCGACAAAATGATATAAAGCAGAATGGTGCCTGCCAAGCCAAGAAATCCCCAGACAACGACAAACAGGATAGCGCATACGGCGAGTATGTAGCGCAATTCGTTTCCTTTCCAGGCCAGCGACTTGATCTTAAGCGAAAACATCGGCACCTCTGACACCAGCAACAGCGAGGTGAGTAGGGCTACTGCCAGCGATACGGCCGTGAATAACGCGGGGTATTGCCCAACAAGCGGCTGCACGGAATAGCCGATCGAAGCCCAGAACAAGGCATGTGCCGGCACCGGCAAGCCAAGAAAAGAGGAGGTCTGTCGCTCGTCGACATTGAATTTAGCCAGGCGTAACCCCGAAAAGACCGGAATCACAAAGGCGAGATAAGGAACAAACAGATTCAAATCACCTAACGGCAGCAGCGGCGCCGCCTGGGTGAGTAGAGAATAGAGGATCATGCCCGGCGCCACACCAAAGCTAACGACATCCGACAACGAGTCCAGCTCTTTCCCAATGGCTGAATAGGCCTTGAGTATACGGGCGGCAAAGCCATCCATAAAATCGAAAACAGCCGCTATGATAATCCAAAGCGCCGTCCAAAACAGATTCCCCTGTAAAGCCATCACGATGGAGATACAACCGGAAAAGAGGTTCAAACAGGTAATGAAATTGGGAATATGCTTTTTTAATGACATGGTGTTGGTTGGTTTAATCGCCCGATCGGTGTCTGGTTGCCTGTCACTTTCTGATCCATTTCCACCAGAATCTCCGTGTCGAGTGGGAGGTAGAGGTCTACACGCGACCCGAACTTAATAAATCCCATATGTTCGTCCACATGGCATTTCTCGCCGGCTTTCGCATAGGTGACGATGCGACGTGCCATCGCACCCGCTATCTGACGCGCCAGGATGTCGACGCCGTTTCGGGTGGTGACCACAACGGCTGAGCGTTCGTTCTCCGTGCTGCTTTTCGGCAGATAGGCCGCCATGAAACGTCCCTTCTGGTGTGAGATATGTTTAATGGTGCCATTCACCGGAAACCAATTGGCATGCACATTGAAAATGGACATAAAAATCGAAACCTGTATCCTTCTCTCATGCAATATCTCATTTTCCATCACCTCCTCGATAGCCACAATCGTGCCGTCGGCCGGCGCAATCACCAGCCCTTCCGAGTCGTACGGAAAGCGCCGAAAAGGGCTACGGAAGAAATTCAATATCAAGAGGAAAAGGACAGCTGTCGCTGTCAACACGGAGTAAAACAGCCAATTACGACCGGCTACATAGAATATAGTGACATCCACTATAAAAAATACAGTGAATACAGTCAGCAATAGGCCTGTCCCCTCTTTATGTACCTTCATTTGTCGTTTCTTAATAATGTGTGTTGTTAACTCAGCACAAAAATATTCTTTTTTACCGAATAATAAAACCTTCCGCTAAAATACCACTTTTTCTATTTCTCCCAATTCAACGTACCAGATATAGCCTTCCACCTCTTGGTAGCCCATTTCGGCAATCAATTGCATATAACTTTTTACCTGTTTTTGGTAGGTTTTTTCTTGCACCTCTCCGAATTTATAATCCACCACAATGGCCTTTCCGTCATGCAGCATCACGCGGTCGGGGCGGCGGCTTTCGCCCTCTCCGAAAAGGATCTCTACCTCGTTCAATACCTGTGTGGGTGCCGTGTACCAGCTTTTTACCCGCTCATCGCTTAACAGGCGGTTTAGCCGGTCGATCAACTCCGTGACCTCTTCCCGGTCGATCAATCCTTCCAGGTGATAGCTGTTTACCGAAGATTCGATATCTTCCCGGCTGCGGATGCGACTCAACAGCTCATGCATCAAGACGCCCCGTTTCCTCTCTTTGTTATCGAAGAAAAAACCTTTTCCCTGAAGGCGCAGATGCAGTCGATCGTCGAAAGAGACCGATTCCAATCGTCGGATGGCGATTTCTTCTTTTTCTTTGGTCTTCTCTTTTCTTTGGGGCTTCCACCAGGTGCCCGACTCATACACATTCTCCTCGATGTCCGGCTCCAGTGCCGCCCACAACAAGGCGGCGATCGTTGGTTTCTTTTTGGCGCTACCGTCCTTTTTCGGTTTCACCTTCGGCGCAAAAACAATCATCTCCTCTTTGGCACGTGTCATGGCGACATAGAGGGTGTTCAGGCTATCGATATAGGCATACATTTTCTCGTTGAAATAATCGACGGCAAAATGGCTTTTTGCCAGCGTATCATTATAGCGTACCGGTACCATATATAATTGATCGAAAGGTGGTTGCTGTGGTTTACACCAGAGAATAACCGGTTTTGTGTGATCGATATCCCAGTCGCCAAAAGGCAGAATCACCACCGGCATGCCCAGCCCTTTGGCCTTATGGATGGTCATAATGCGAACGGCATCCTGTCCGTCCGGTGAGGCGATGGTCTTTCTGACGCCGCTCTCTTCCCACCACTTCAGGAAACGTCGCGCGTCGGCATTTTCCTGCCGGGTGTATTCCGCCACCAGATCGAGAAACGCCTGCAGGAACGCCTGTTCGTTGTCCGGAAAATGATCGCTATAGAGACGGCAGAGTCCTTCGGTCATCTCATAGAGTGATAATGGGATAAGCGCCAATAGCTTCCTCTTCTCTTCCTCCGGGAAAAAGGGGACTATCGCCTCGTCGATCCCCTTCATGGCATACCAGGAGAAGCGTGCCATTTGCTCATAGGTCTTCTCTTCGGGATGTGCCAGATAGCCCAACAGGGCAATGACAAAACGCACTGCCGGGGAGCTCCCGACAAAAAGCGCGTCATCCGAGATGATATCATAGCGGTAGCCATTGCCGGCCCGCTCTGCCTGACAGGTCAACAGTGTATCGGCCA
Organism: Parabacteroides sp. PM6-13; assembly: GCF_029892605.1. Lineage (GTDB taxonomy): Bacteria > Bacteroidota > Bacteroidia > Bacteroidales > Tannerellaceae > QVMG01. The sequence goes on along the minus strand of NZ_JARXWF010000002.1, from coordinate 357,099 downwards.
CCGTCGCCCCTTCGAAGTTTGTCCGCGTCAAAATGGCGATATCACTCAGTCGGTATCCGTTATCCTGCAAACGCTCCAAGAGCGAAGGCAGGCGTTCCATCACCTCCTCCTTCCATCCCTTTTTTTCATCATCATTCTCTTCCTCTTCAATAAACTCAATCCGCACATGCCCCTCTTTTTCTTTAAAAGGGGGAGCCACCTCCTGGCTGTTCTCTTTATAGGCCGAGAGTATCTTGGTGGCGAAAAGGCTTTTCTCCGCTTCGTTCAACGATGACTGCATCAGTGCCTCATTATACTTCGCCTGCAAAATCTCCGGAGCCGTGACAAAAAACGAATTGTTGAATTCGACCACCTTCCGACAGCTTCGCCAGTTCTCGGCCAAGGTCTGTTCGCGAATCAGCTCCGGACGGAAGTCATGCGCGACCTCTTCGTCCAACAGTTTCCAATCCGAATTACGAAAGCGGTAGATACTCTGTTTCACATCCCCCACAATCAGGTTATCGTGCATGGCTGCCAGACTCTCATGCAGGAGCGGACGGAAATTATGCCATTGCATATGGCTGGTGTCCTGAAACTCATCAATCATATAATGATCGATCCGGGTGCCTGTCTTTTCATAGATGAAAGGCGCCTCGCTTCCGTCGATCACCTTACTGAGCAGTTCGGTCGTATCGGCAATCAGCATCACATTTTTCTCTTCCCTGTATTCAGCGATCTTTCGGGATATATCATTCAATATGCCCAAGGTATAGCAATGATGGATAATCCCCTTCGCGGTATAATAAGAGGTCAGGTTCTCAAAGAAAGCGATGACCGACTTCACCAGGTCGTTCATGCCTGCGTCAAACAGGCGAATGATAGCGATGCCTTTCTGCGGGTCGGCTGTTTTGGTGTACCAGTTATTCACATCGTCCGGCAGTCCGAGAAAGCGGGCTCCCGGCTCTTTCATCTCGCCGGCCGCTAATTTCTCAAAAAGGGCAGGACCTGAGGTTTTTCCATATTTAAAGTCCGACGGCTGCAACCCTGCTTCTCGCATCATCTCCATTCCCTTCTCGCCCAGCTGTTTGGCTTCGGACTCTTTGGCTTGGATCAATGCTTGCAGGGTCTTTTGGTAGCTTTCCAAGGCACCTTTATCGGCTATGTTTTGGCTGATTTTGTCGCTCGACTGCTTAAACGATTCTTTAAATACCTCGCTGCTCAAGGTCATAATATCCTTTCGCAGCTCCCATTTGCCACTCTCTTCGATCTTATCTTCCGCAAAGCGCAAGAGCCATTTCAACAACTCTTTGTTTTCTTTTTTGTCCAGATCGGCCAGGGTGTTGTCGACGGCCTCTGCTAACACCAACTGATCGTCCATCTCCAGGCCGTACCCGCCCCGCAATCCGATCTCCCGTGTAAAGGCACGCATGGTTTGTTGAAAAAAGCGATCGATCGTGCTGATCTGAAAAGCCGAGTAATCGTGCAGGATCATCACCAATACACGGCGTGCCTCCTCGCGCAACTTCGTCTCATTCCATAGGGTCTTCTCCATCAAATCCTTCAGGTGATCAGATTTTTTGTTCGACGCCAATAGATGAAGCTCTTCGATGATACGTGTTTTCATCTCATCGGTAGCCTTATTCGTAAAGGTAACCGCCAGGATCCGGCGATAGCCTCCCGGATGAAGAAACAGCAACCGCAGGTAATCGCCCGTCAACCGGTGTGTCTTTCCGGCACCGGCCGAAGCTCTGTATATTGTTAGCATAGCTTGAGGAAATTATTATACCATTTTTGTCTTTGTATACCCTTCCTTTTGTAATATTTCTACAATTTTCGGTCGGAAATCACCCTGGATGATGATCTCTCCCTCTTTTACCGAACCGCCTACGCCGCATTTCCCTTTCAGAAACTTGCCTAACGCTTCCAGATCTTCCGTTGTGCCACGGAATCCGGTGACCAGCGTTACCTTCTTTCCGCCCCGGTTGCGTTTGTCTAAAGAGACACGTAATTGTTGCTTTTCTTTGTCGATCGTCTCCTCTTCCTCCTCTTCTCCCGTGTTATAGTTGAAGTCGGGATTGGTGGAGTACATCACCCCCAGGCGATCTTTCCAGTCATTCTTTTTCATATGATTACTCGTATAATAGGCAAACGTATACAAAAACGAGGAAAAAAACGCATTTTCGGCAGGTTTATTTCCGGCGAATATCGGAGCCAAACAGAAGTGAAGAGGAAAAATCCAAAAATACAAAGTGTAAGCAAAAAGTCGATTTTGCTTTACAATATGATACGTTAAAAAGTGTTACTCGCGGGACTGATTTTAAATACCCCTACGTTTTCGGAAAAAAAGTCGGGCGATTTTGACAAAATGTCAGGTCGGGAGTCTTCGAATTTTGGAAGATTTGAAGGGAGAAAGGAGAAAGGAGAAGGGAGAAAGGGAGAAGGGGAGAAAGGGAGGGAGCGCTGCAAGCGTGATTCAATCCAGCCCATGGTGACCGCAGGGAACCCTGGGTATCAGCGTATAATAACAATGGAGTTCTGAAGGAACGACCAGATATACGCAAATAGCCTACTAGTCACTCCTTCAGAGTTCCATCTTTTTGCTCCGAAATAACCCAGGGTTCCCTACGGTCACCCATGGGCTGGATTGAATCACGCTTGCAGCGCTCCCTTCCTTCCTCCTTTCTCCTTTCTCCTTTCTCCCTTCTCCTTCCACATCCTCCCCCTTGAATCCAAGTGTATCCATAGCTGTTACGCCGCTATTGCCTATATCCGTAAAATTATTACTTTTGTAGGAGTAGAGTTGTTTGAAAGGAGGCGTTGTTATGAAAAAGATTTTCTTGATATTTACCTTTTGCGGAATAGTCGGGCAGCTATTCGGGCAATCTGATTTTCAGTATTTCTTTGATAAGGAGGGTAAAATGTTTGTTTTGCCTCGCCTGAAAAACTATGAATTAAAGATCCCTGAGATTAAAATGGAGTCGTATATGCCGGCATCTACCCTACGTCTGGACGTACAGCTCAATAATTTCATGCCGGAATACACGCAAACCCTGTTCGACGAACGCCCCATGGACATGCAGATCCTGTCGGAGGCTTACCGACCTTTCTTCAATGTCTATGCCCCTATGTTGCGCAAGGTGTCACCGATGGCTTTCGATTTTCATGAAACGACAGTGGTGCCGCTGACCGATCATTCGACCTTCCTTATCAGCGGTCATCAATACACCTGGCCTGGAGCCGGTGGATTCACCTCGATCGTGCCTGCTTATGCCTGGCAAAGTGGTAACTGGACGCTTACCGGAGGCGGTTTTGCCGGACGCTTCTTTACCCCGTTCAATGCCAGTCCCGCCTATAATGCCGGGGCAAACGTCGGCGCCCGCTTTGAGATAAACGACCGCATGGCTATCCGTGGCTGGGGACAATACACCCATTACTTCGGCGAAGAGAAGAATAATCCGCACATGCTGATGAATCCCTTCTTCTATCATACCGGAGCGGGAGGGGCTTTCGAGTTTAAATTCAATGATGATTTCGGCATAGGCGTAGGGGTCAATTACGAATATAACCCCCGCCGTCGCCGTATGGAACCACAATATCTGATCTATCCGGTCTTTAACTCAAAGACCATACAGATACGGGTAAATTAATCGTTGAACTGCATCATCTTGCTCAGATACTTGCCAACGATATCAAATTCAAGATTGACCACTGTTCCGGCCTGAATATCGCCGAAATTGGTCATGTCGTGGGTAAACGGAATGATAGCCACCTGAAAGCTGTTTGTTCCGGAGTTACAAACCGTCAGGCTGACTCCGTTGACACAGACCGAACCCTTTTCCACCGTCATATATCCCTGGCGCGCCATGGCTTTATCGAAGGTGTATTCGAAGGTGTAATACCAGCTACCGTCCGCCTCGCGTACCTCGGTGCAAACCGCTGTCTGGTCGACATGTCCCTGCACGATATGCCCGTCCAGACGTCCGTTCATAATCATGCTACGTTCCAGATTCACCCGGTCGCCCACCTGCAATAATCCCAGGTTCGAACGATCGAGGGTTTCCTGAATGGCTGTCACCGTATAGGTGTCTTCCGTCAGGCTCACCACCGTTAAACATACCCCGTTATGCGCCACGCTTTGGTCGATTTTCAATTCGTTCACGAACGAACATTGCATGGTCAGATGCACATTGCCTTTGTCTTTCTCGATACCCACTACCCGGGCTGCTTCTTCTACTATTCCTGAAAACATACGACTATCTCCTTTATTATTTACGTTGAACAAAGGTACAAATTTATTTCAGTTCTTTCAGTATCTCTTCAATCGCCCGGTCGAGTTGCGGATCGTCGCCGTTGAGGCGATCCACAAAGGTGTTTTTTACATAAATATCCGGTGCAACGCCGGTTAGTTCCATATCTTTTCCATCCAGACTATAACAGCCCCACGAAGGCAAACGACAGTAGGAACCATCGACCAGTGTAGCCCCTGAGGTAAAGATGATCCAACGATAGGTTTCCGTTCCAATCAACTTGCCGATCCCCAACGATTGGATGCCGTTGGAAGTCACTTCCGCATCACTCAGGCTCCGCTCATTGATCAGGACAACGATGGGTTTATTGCCCGGCGTCACGTTCGGGTGCGTATTGCTTTGTTTGTCGCGGTATTTCCAGGTGAAATGTTGCTTCCGACTCAGATACTCAAGCACTTCATCATGCACATTGCCGCCATTATTATAGCGCAGGTCAAGAATCAAAGCCTCTTTATGCACCGCATCCGTATGCATATCGATGTAGAATTTATCCAGCGATCCATCTCCCATGTCACGCATATGATGGTAAGCCACCCGTCCGTTGCTCTTTTTATTCACCCGCTCCCGGCAGTTGTCTTCCCACTCTGTATAGAATATTTGTGAATAGGGCGTCGATGAGGTATGCAACGTCACATCGTAAGCGGTCTCTCCCCGTTTAAATTGGAGAGTTATTTCCGGCATATTGACAGAAGAGGCAAAATAATACTCCCGGTTCACAGCAGGATCGATCGGTTTGCCATTGACGGCTGCCAATATATCTCCCGGTTTGATTAGCTGATCGACCGTATGAGCCGGCGTCCCTTTCAGAATGGAAGCGACCCGATAGGGTGAATGATTATCGAACATCAAGCCGGTCTTCATGGTGCGCATAGCGGTTGCCTTACGCTCTTCATTGCCTTGAGAGGTGAAACCAAGATGCGATGAGTTCAACTCGCCTAACATATCATTGATCATCGACTGCAGATCCCTGCGTGATTTCACATAAGGGAGGAAGCCGGCGTAATAGCTTTGTTTCGCCTTCCAATCGACACCATGGTAAGAGGGATCGTAGAAGTTTGCCGCCAACAGCGCCCATACCTCATAATACATCTGTTCGAACTCATTGCGATTGTTTTGCGAGAAATTATATTTCAGTTCCACCTTTTTAGACGATGCTCCGGCAAGATCCACCGAATAAAGACTTCCCCGCTGAAGGGCATAGAGATTTTTTCCGTTATATGTCAAGCCGGAAAGACCGGTCAACCCGTTGATCTTCTTCGCCGGTTGCTGATCGAAATCTTTCAATTCCTGCACGTACACCGCCCAGGCTCCTTCATGGTTTGAGGTATACAGGAGATACTCTTTATCCGCGTTTTTCAGGATCTGTACCGATGACTGGCTTCCGGAATAGACAACCTGCTCCCAGCGACGTTGTATATCTTCCATATTAATATGGATCGGCGGGGTTACTTTCTTCGTGGTGTCGGTGGTGAATAGTTGATCGTAGGCTTCCCGGATATAGGGTTTGTCATTATGATCGAGCCGTATGCGATAGAGGTTACCGCTGGCGCCACGAGGAAACGAAGTCTTATGTCGGTTGGCGGTCAGGTAAAGGTGTTTGCCGTCGACCGACCAGGCCGGGCTATTCTCTACCGATGCGCTGTGGGTAAGGTTTGTCACCTTCTTTGCCTTCAGGTCGTACACGAATATATCGCGTTCGAAGAGGTTCATAGCCGTGTAAGCCATGAATTTATCATCGTGAGAGAAGGTTATATTGTATGTCTGGAAAGACCAGAACTCATTGTCGGATACTTTCTCTACCCGGTCGTTGTCAGTATAGAGCAATTCGATTTTATCGCTTCCGGTCACGAAGGCGATCATGGAGCGGTCGTGACTCATGGTCAATCCTTTTAGTGCCTGGTCAGGGGCGTAGACCTTTTTTTCATCGGCTGGTTTATCGGCCGATATCTTATACAGGTTAAGCCATCCTTTCCGGGTCCGGGTATAATAGATTGTTTTATTGTCTTTCGCCCAGGCCACTTCGGCCACCCGTTCTTTTTGATCGGTAGGTATCGATTGGATAAACAACCCTTTGACGTCGCTGACAAACAAACGCCCGCGAGAGACAAACGCCATTTTTTTGCCGTCGGGCGAGATATCTATGGCGCTGAGGTTTCCATCCGTACTGTAAGAGACAGCGATATCCGGCCGGTTGTTTTCAAACACCTTTATCTTGGGAACGGTGGTTGTTCCGGTTTTTACATCATAGAGATGGATCGTATAGTCTTTGGTAAAGGCCACCTTACTGCCGTCATAGCTCACCTGGGGCTGATGGATAGCTGTTTTATAATTGGTCAGGATGTGAGGCTTTCCGTTTCTGAGGGTAGCCAGATTATATTCATCATTCTTTTCATCGGTCGCCCAGAACAGATTCCCCTGCTTATCGATCGAAGGCCAAAGGTCTTTCCCTATATAGGTGGTAACAGGGGTAAATTCTTTCTTTTTCGGATCCCAGGAATGGATATCCGGATTGTTCGCTCCTTTGTATCGCTTCCGCGTTGCGTAGTTAAACCCTTCACTGGCTTCATTGAAATAGAAAACACCATTGGCCGGGTTTTCTATCAGCGAGGTCACTGTATTGAAATAACCCGGAAACAATCGCTCCGGCGTTCCTCCCTGAAGATTCACTCGGTAGGTGGTCGTTCCATTGTATCGATTGGATTCGAAATAAATATATTTGGAGTCGGCCGACCAGGAGCTGACCATATCATTGGATTCGTGGAATGTCAACTGACGGATCGCTCCCCCTTCGACAGGCATCACATAGACATTCTGATTGCCTTGTTCGTCTGCCGAAAAAGCCAGCCACTTCCCATCGGGCGACACCTTCGGATGCGACTGATATCCGGTCATCGCTGTTACCCGGGCGGCTGTTCCTCCGTTTGCCGGCACTTGCCAGATGCCCCCGTCATAACAGAAATAGAGCTGTTTCGCATCGGGAGACAAGGTGGGTTGGGAGGCAAAATACAATGAACCTTGTGCATAGGAAAGGAGAGGTATCAAAAAGAGAGCGAAAAGAAGTGTTTTTCTCATGGCAACATGATATTAATTAATAAATGAGAGAGCAATAGAAAAACTATTGCTCTCATGTTTCAAAGATAGCTGTTCTTTGGATTATTCGTATTTATATCCCGGATTTTGTTGTTGAAGCTCCTTCATTTTCGGATTTGTCAGGAACTCAGAATAGGGGATACCGAATATAGACAGATAGAAGTCCCAGTTGATCGGTGCCTCTGTCTGCAACGCCGGCGGATAATGATAGCCGTTGCTTTCGCGAATAACTGTCCGTCCATTGCGCAACAGGTCAAAATAACGATGCCCTTCGGCAAAGAGCTCTTTCCGTCGCTCTTCCAACACACGGTCCAGGGTGTACTCATCGTCTGATACCGATTTGGCTGGATTGGCTCGTTTCACAATGGCATTCAGGTATTCCAACCCTTTTGCTTTCGAGCCGCCTCCTTTGACAGCCGCCTCTGCCGCAATCAGATAGGTTTCCGAAAGGCGTAAGATGGGGTAGTTATTATCGAAGGCCGCTTCTCCGGTTTCTTTGCCCGGGTATTTATTCACATAAGGAATTTTATCCGAACTGGTCGGCACCAAGAGCAATAACCCATTACGGATATCGTCGGGATCCGACTGGATCAAATCCCGATAGGCTCTGGTAGCCATATAGGCGGAATATCCATTTCGGTGATACATATACCCCAACCCATCTCTACCCGGATTATCCGTAGGTGTATTGAAGCATTCCATAAACGATTCGGGATTAAAATTGGTTCCTTCCGCATTATAGGCAAACGCGTTCAGGTATTCATCACGGGTAAACAACCGGTATGCGTTTCCGGATTTCAGCTCCTCAATCAGACTGCTGGCTGTTTCATACGCTTTGTCATTCTTATCCCAATAGAGATAGGCCCTTGCCAGTAATGATTTCGCACCATAGGCGTTCATCAGGTTATAGGGATGCTTCTCTTTCTTCATCATAGGGATCGCCTTTTCCAATTCGCTGGTGATAAAACGGAAGGTCTCATCTACCGTGCTGCGCACCGGCAATTCATCCGCTTCCAATACATGGTCGATAATAATGGCACCCCAGGATTTGCCCTGGTCTTTGGCAAATGGAGGAGCATACAACTTAACCTGGTCAAAGTGCGCCATGGCTCTCAAAGCAATAGCTTGCCCTTTGATATGATTCAGCTCTTCGGCCGTTGCGTCGATCTTCCCTTTGTCGATGGCCTCAATAATACGTGAGGCATTCCGACTGATCTTCATAGGCCAGGACCACATAGCCGACCCCGGACTGTTTGCATGGTTAAACACATAATAATTATAGGCTCCATTATTGCTGTTATCCGATTGGATATCATCGGCACGGATATCACCGTAGATCATCAGATAATGGTTGTATCCACTCGTGCTTTGATAATAGGTATAGATTCCGTAGATGGCACTTTCAGCATCCTTGATTGTCTCTATCGCCTTGTCCGCGGGAATATTTGTCGGTGGATAGGTGTCTAAAAAATCATTACAGGAGGTGAACAAGAATAAGAGTCCTGCGCATATTGATAGGATATATCTTTTCATGATGTTACGTATATAAAAGTTTTACTTTAGAAAGAGACTTCAATACCCAGAGAGTAGGATTTCAACGGAGGAAGTCCTATTCCGTGCTGTCCCCAGAGTTCAGGGTCATACAGGTCCAAAGAGGTAAAGGTCAATAGATTCTCGCCCGAGAAAAAGATACGGGCGGAGTTAATACCCAGTTTATCGTTCCATTGCTTCGGTGACCGGAAGCCAACAGTAAGGTTTTTCACCCGTAAATGATCCGTGCTATGCACCGAACGGGTCGAGGTATACCAACCACCATTTCTCCGATAGGCTTTGTACTTGGGAATGTCTGTAACGTCTCCCGGGTTTTGCCATCTGCGACGCAATTCGATACTCTTATTCATATTCGGGCTGTACCCGTCGTCCTGCAGGTTCCATTGACTATCATCTACCGTCCAACCACCTAACGTGTAGGAAAGATGGAGAGAGAGGTCGATGAATTTGTAATTAAACGTATTGGTCAAGCCACCCCGGAAGGTCGGTTCCGCATTTTTCCAGCATACCCGCATTGCTTTGGAAGGATCGTTCACGATATCCCTTGAAAAAGACTCTGCACCTGTTTCAGGATCTACAATCTCTTCATTTGTATAATACTGCGGTTCGCCTGTTTCCGGATCAACACCGGCATATTCAATCACGTAGATCGTACTCCAGGGTTCTCCTTCTTTACGGATCAGGCGGCCACTATAAATCGGTGTTCCGTCGCTACCCAATTTGATGATCTTGTTGTTATTATTATAAACATGGAAGCTTGTCCGCCATTGGAAATCCTTGTTTTGGATATTGACCGAGTTGATATCCAGTTCAAACCCGCTGTTTCGCAGGTGACCGATATTGTCCATTACCGAGTTGAAACCCGTGGCCAGGAAAAGAGGACGTTGGAATAATAGATCCTTGGAGTCGCGACGATAATAGTTCAGTTCCAGATTAATACGATTGAACAAGGTAGCGTCGATTCCGACATTCAGGTTATAATTACTTTCCCAGGTCAACTTATTATTCCCCAGATTGGATTCATACATAGCGGGATATTGGCCATATTGCGCAGAGGCGTTATAGGTGCTATGCCAGGCAAACCAGTTGGTTGGCAGATTCCCATTCACCCCATAAGAGGCTTTCAGTTTCAGATCGGACAGCCAGTGAGAGGAGGATTCCATAAAGGATTCTTTGGTTACCCGCCAGGATCCCGACAGCGACCAGAAATTACCCCATCGAGCATCCGTAGCCAAGCGAGACGAAGCATCCCGGCGATACGAGAGGGTCAGGTAATACAAATCGTCGTAATCATAATTCAATAAACCAACCAAAGATACCATCCGGTCTATCTCATCATATTGAGCAGTCTCTACCGGATTGGTCGCGTTGTTCATCGCCGGATTACCCCAATAACCATAGTTTTCAGAGCGAGCATAGAAATAACTATAGGTATAATTGGTCACCTCAAAGGTTGCTCGGGGGTTGATATGGTGTTTTCCAAACCGATCATCGTAGACCAAGTTGGTCTTTGACTGATAGCGGAACGATTGGGGTGTATGCAATTGTCCGGCACCATTGGCCGTTTTACCATCTTTCGCATCGGGACTCCAGAAACGGAACTGACGGGTATTGTTATACTCCAGGTCAAAAGAGGTAGCGATCTTCAATGGGTCAATGATCCGATATCCGATACCTACTCCACCGATCAAACGTCCCAGTTTATTATAGGAGATCGTATTAGCATTTTCATGCAGCGGATTGTATCCTCCGTTGGTCCGGTAGTCCTGGGCATACGTACCGTCTTTATTATAGATCGGTTCGGAGGGGGTCAGATTCACCACCGCGGGCGTAATGGCTCCGGCATAATAGCCCCCTTCGGGTGTCGGCTTGGCATTGGTATAGGTAAACATCATATTCATATTGTAATCAAATTTATTATGAATATGATTCAGGTTTATGCGCGCGCTATATCTTTCGAAATGAGAAGAAAGGGAGAGGCCTTTGTTGGTCAGGTAGCCTAAGGAAGCTGCAAATCTTGTGTTCTTTGATCCACCGTTGATGGAGATGTCGTATTGTTGTTGTTTCTCATTCTGAAAGAGAGCATCACGCCAGTCAGAGTATCCTCCTTCGGGCATGGCGGCATATGTCTCTGTTAAGCGATCCGCTTCCGTTTTGGCGGCGGCTTCGGAATAGTTCAGGTCATCGATATAATAATTCATAAACCCTTCGTGAAGCAGTTCGCGACGTTCCTCGCCGCCCATCGTCGGACGATAGTCGACAGCAAAATCCCTTGTGCTCAGATTTGCCCGGAAGGTCAGATTTGTTCTCCCTTCAGCACCCTGCTTGGTCGTGATCAGAATCACTCCATTGGCACCACGTGCCCCGTAAAGAGCCGTCGAGGTGGCATCCTTCAATACGGTGATGCTTTCGATATCGCCGGGGTTAATGGTCGAGAGTCCATCGAGACCTACCGCACTTGTGTTGGAATCGCTCGAAAAATCTCCGCTCAGGATAGGGATGCCATCGAGCACCACCAACGGAGCGCTGGAGGCGTTCACCGATCCGACACCACGAATCGTATAGGTTTGTCGTGCACCCGATTGTCCGGAAGAACTTGAGATGTTCAACCCCGGCACGTGTGTAGCCAACATCTGACTGACAGAAATGGAGGGCAGGTCTTGCAACTGGTTTAAGCTCACGACTGTTGCAGCACCTGTATAGGTCGATTTCTTGAATTCACCATAACCGGTTACCACCACTTCGTCGACCATCATAGAAGACTCTTTCATTAACACATTCACATGATGTCCGGCTACTACGCCCACCTCTACGGTTTCCATGCCTATATACGTGATCAGGAGCTGAGAGGCGCCTGTTGCGTTTACCTGTATGGTGAATTTCCCATCGATATTGGTAACTGTTCCGGTAGTCGTTCCTTTCAGCATAACCGAAGCCCCAATTACGGGCTCTCCGTTTTCATCGACAACCGTTCCGGTCACTACGCCGCGGGTTTGTTGCGGGTGCGATGCGGCGATGTTTTTATCCTCTTTGTAAATAATGATATGTTTATCATCAATCTCATACGCCAGCGATTGCTTCTTCAGTACCTGTTCAAGAATAGCACTGACCGGTTGCTGCCGTACATGTACCGTGACTTTCTCCTTCAGGTTGATTTCATTACTCTTATAGATAATCGAGAATTCTGAGTTTTTCTCTATCTCCTGGAATACCTGTTCCAAGGGTGTGTTTTGTAGAGACAGATCAAATCGGGTTACTTGCGCATATCCTGAAGAAGCGAAACTGGCGGATATGGCCAACATGAGAAAGAAGAATGTGTTTCTCATAATCCTGTACGCTTTGTGACACCAAGGCATAGAAATGCCGGCATCCGTGTTATTTTTCATAATGGATCGAATTTTAATTAACAATGATTCTGTAACATGATCTCTTAAATCTCAAACGATAATTACCTGTCAGACTCACTACTGCGAATAGTGTGAAAGCGGTTTCTTTTCTTGTCTTAGTGCATAGGCATATATTTTTTAAAAAATTATTATTTCGCTGTTATCGTGTATTTACCTTCTTCCTTCGTGTATTTCCAAGAGCGCTTGAAAGATAACTTATCGAGGATAAGATCCATACTTTCTCCATAGCGGAACTGAGCCCCGTAGCGTTCGTTCTTGAGCTGTTCGGAAGCGATGTGGATCTTGGTGTCAAAACGCCGTTCCAGTATCAAAGCAATCTCACCCAGGGTATGGTCGCGAAATGTCAGTACGCCCTCTTTCCATAAGGTGAAATCTTCCACATCGACCTTTTTCTTGGCAAGCTTTCCGCTTTGATTATCCAACGATAACTGCTCGCCCGGTTTCAATACATGCCCATCTTTCCAGGCCAGTATCGCTTTAGAGTCCACCCGACGACGTTGCAGTTCACGGGTCTCTTTGTCGAATATCAGTTGCTGGTCGGGTTCCAACAAGATCACCTCTTTATCGATATCCCGCGGCAAAGCGCTGATACTACCCGATTCCAGTGTAAGCGTTGTTTCCGCATCCTCTTCGTATGCTTTGAAGGCAAAACGGGTACCCAACACTTTCACCGATAGTTTGTGTGAATGCACAATGAACGGACTCTTTTCATCCCGGGCAACATCAAAGAAGGCTTCGCCCGAGAGGCTCACCTGACGGCTATTCAGGAAAGAGGCCGGATAGACCAATTTAGATCCTCCGTTGAGGATCACCTTCGTGCCGTCGGCCAGGGTCATCCGCGACATCGAGCCATACGGAACGGTCGTTTCTATCAGCGTTTCCGACAGGGTCGCGCTGCCTTTCCGATAGGCATAATAATAGGTTGAGACAGTCGAAGCAATCAAGAGAGCTACGACAGCCGCTACATATAATATACGCGTATGATATTTGCGTGGAAGAGCCACTTTCTTGTCGGCAGTTATTCTCCGGTTGACCTTTTCGTATATCAACTCCTTGTCTTCTTCCATTTGGGAAGTGACGTCAGGATGCCTGATCACTTGGATCACCTGAATAGCTTCAGCCGAGATATCCTCCATGGTGTTGATATGGTCCTCTTTAGTCGTATTCACGATTTTTCCGGGTTGTAACGAAGAGCCTTTTTGGGTCTTCTATAAATAAAGAGTTGAAAAGAGCGGGAGGACTTATAAAGGCAAGGAATATTTTAACATTTTTTTATTTATTCACACCCAAAGCCGGATAGGACTTTCTCACGATAGCAATGATTTTTTGTATGGCGATATGCATTTGTTGCTCAACGGTTCCGGTTGATATCGAAAGGATCTCTGCAATTTCTTTATAGGAAAGATGTTCTTCGCGCACCATCAGGTAGATCAGTTTGCAGCGATCGGGCAATTCGGATATGGCCTGATTGTACACTCCTACCATTTCCTCTTCGATGATCCCGGCATCGTTGGCTGCCGGATCTACAGCGAGTTCGATGGGCAGGTCATTGATAGAAAAGGTATGATTTTTCTCCTTTTGCTTCCAGTAGTGATAGGCTTCATTGCGGGTAATAATATAAAGCCAGGCTTTCAGGTCGTTTATCAAAGGTAGCTTTTCTCTTTGTTCCCATACTTTATAAAACACTTCGGAAACTACCTCCCGGCAATCTTCCTGATGCGGAAGAATGTAATGGGTAAAGCGATAGATCAATGGATAAGCCTTATCAAAAAAAGAACGGAATGCTTTCTGATCGCCAGAAGCAAGTTGATTAATCAGATCTTTCGATATAATCGCTCCGTTCTTCATCTAAAATGCTGTATGTGTCGTGTTGATTTCATGGTAGAATCTTCGTAAAAATAGATAAAAAAACAGAAAACGCATATACTTCGAGTCTGTTTTAAGCCTACAGGGCAAAAATTGAACAGGCCGGAAGCCTACCAAGTCAATATAATCAGTACTTTTGTAAAGTTTTGGTTAACAAGTATTCTGTAACATGATCTGTTAAACTGGAGCGACACGGGAAGTACTGCGAATACTTCCCGTTTTTCGATCTAAGAAGCTGTTTGGAATGTTTATTTTTTTATCTTTGGCTTTCAGTTAGAAAAAGTCTACTACTCAATATTATTACTCTAATTTAAACACCATGCAATCATGAAACAATCCCTAATCCTATCGTGGGCGCTTGCCCTGGTGACACTGTGCGCATTTACGCAATGCGAGTCTACGCAAAGCGATGCCGGCGGAAACATGGCCGTAATGGCTACCGCTACGATCTCCCGGCCGGATATGACGGCAAACGGACAACCTATCGCCTCCTTAAACGATGGCATGACAAACATCGAAACCGGCCCAACCAGAATGCGACAGGGGCAGACGATGCCTCCGTTGCAAAACCAATGGGTTGAGTATGAATGGACACAGCCTGTGAAGACGAGCGAGATCGAAGTGTTCTGGTGGAACTGGGATGGAACGATTACGCTTCCCGAAGCCTACCGGATAAGCTATTGGGACGGAACGGAATATGTGCCGGTAAAGAATGCCGAAGGGCTGGGGCTTACCGTAGCGGAATACAACAAAACCACCTTCGACGAAGTGGAGACCACCAAGCTTCGCCTGGAAGCCAATCAGGCACAACAGCTGCGGGCTACTTTACAAGAGTGGAAGGTGATCCAATCGCCTAACTCACAAAACCTGCCTCCGATTGTGAAAACCAACGGTGACCGCACCGTGATGCGGGGCGGGACCACCTATCTGACAGCCCATGTTACCGCTGTCTCTCCCGTGGAGAAAACGACCTGGACAAAGGTATCGGGCCCTGGGACCGTGACTTTCACAGATAACGAAAAGCTGGACGCGACGGCTGTATTCTCCGAAGTAGGTGAGTATATATTGGCCTTTACCGCAAAAAAAGGAAAAGACAAGGTGACGACAAACCTGCAAGTAACGGTTTCCGAACCTCCTGCTGAAGGACGTTTGGATGTTGTCTATACCAAAAACTATTCGATCGACAGCCCACTCTGGGACGACAGAGCCAAAGCGATGATCGTAAACTGGATACCCTGGTGTATCGACCAGTGTGAGAATTCAAACCTTGCTACCGGTGGTTTGGATAACTTTATCGAAGCAGCCAAGGCGCTTAATGGCAAGCCCTACGCGGCTCATAAAGGCTATGTGTTTGCTAATGCCTGGGTGCATCAGACCATCGAATCGATCTGTATCGCCTTGATGATCGACCCGAAAGGGGATAAAGAGATTATCGCCGCGCAGGAGAAGATGAAAAAGACATTGGAGAAATGGATCCCGATCATTCTGGCGGCACAGGAACCCGATGGTTACCTGCAAACAGCCTACACATTGCGCGATCCCGAACGATGGGAAAAGAGATGGGAAGACCGGAACAGAAGTGCTCACGAAGGCTATGTGTCAGGCTACTTCATCGAATCGGCCATCAACCACCATACCCTCACCAACGGAACAGACCTGCGCCTCTACAACGCAGCCAAGAAACTGGCCGACTGCTGGGCGGATAATATCGGTCCCAACCCCGGACAGATCGTATGGTGGGATGAACACCAGGAAATGGAACAGGCGTTGGTGCGCTTCGGCCGTTTCGTGAATGATATGGAAGGCAATGGAAAGGGCGATCGCTACATAGCCTTGGCCAAGTTCCTTATGGATAGCCGTATGGGTGGCAATGAATACAGTCAGTCGCATGTGCCGGTGCAACAGCAATACGAAGCCGTGGGACATGCCGTGCGGGCGGTCTATCTCTATTCGGCTATGTCGGATATTGCTGCCGAAACGCAGGATCCCGACTATCAGAGCGCTGTTATGTCGTTGTGGGATAATATGGTGAACAAGAAATATTATGTGACCGGTGGCGTAGGTAGCGGTGAGACCTCGGAAGGTTTCGGCCCGAACTACTCCCTGCGTCATAATGCCTATTGTGAGTCCTGCTCGTCGTGTGCCTTGATTTTCTTCCAGCACAAACTGAACCTGGCCTATCACGACGCGAAATATGCCGATTTGTATGAAGAGACCATGTACAACGCCCTGTTAGGCTCGTTGGATATGGAAGCCAAAAAGTTCTATTACCCGAATCCGTTGCATTCCGTGACCGAGAGAACCCCGTGGCATGGTTGTCCTTGTTGCGTAGGTAATATTCCCCGGACGCTGTTGATGATCCCGACATGGACCTATGTCACTTCAGAGAAAGGCCTCTACGTGAATCTGTTCGTCGGCAGTACGATCAACGTGGAGAGAGTGGTTGGTACGGATGTGGAAATGGTACAGAAAACAAACTATCCCTGGGATGGCAACGTGGCCATCACTGTGAATCCGAAAGAAGAGAAAGAATTCACCCTCTTCGTACGTGTGCCGGATCGCAAGACCAGCGAACTCTATGACTCGGAACCGGCGCTCAGCGGGCTGTTGTCCTTGTCGGTCAATGGGCAAGCGGTGACGCCTACAATCAATAAAGGCTATGCGGAGATCACCCGGAAATGGAACAAAGGCGATAAGGTTGAGTTTGTTTTGCCGATGGAGGTACAGAAAATCACGGCAGACGAAAAGATCGAAGCCACCAGAGACCAGGTGGCCTTGCGCTATGGTCCGATGATCTATAACTTCGAAGAGGTAGACAATGGCGCTCACATCAACGAGGGACACCTCGGCACAGGCGCCCTGAAGGCGGAATGGGATCCCAATTTCTATAACGGCATGATGCTTATCAAAGGCACCTGGGCAGACGGCAAACCCATGGTGGCTATCCCCAACTTCGCCCGTATGAACCGAAACGAACCGCGCGACCCGCAGATCCGCACCTCCCGATCCAATGTGTGGGTGAAGAAGTAAACTGATTTATATACATAGAGAAGGGGCTGATTTTTGGATCAGCCCCTTCTTTTTATCTGTTTAGTGCGAAAACAAACCTACATCTTCGAAATCAGCGAGCGTTGGGTGAGGAATTCGTAGAATTTGTCCTTGTAGCTGTCGGAGATGGGGATGTATTCTTTGCCGAAGACGATGCGGTTGCGTTCGATCACTTTGATCTTCTCGGGTTGCACGATAAAAGAACGGTGAACACGGATAAAACGGCTGGCGGGGAGCATCTCTTCGAGCGCCTTCATGCTAATCAATGAAAGGATGGGGCGGGCTTCGTCTTCGATGTATATTTTCACATAATCTTTCAATCCTTCGATGTAGAGGATCTTACGCAGCTCGACCTGGATCAGTTTGTATTCCGTTTTGATAAAAATACTTTCGGGCTCTTCCGGGGCAGGGTTATATTCCATTTTTCCCCTTTCCATCGGCTCTTTTCCTACTTTTTCATACCATTGCAATGCTTTATGGGCAGCCGTCAGGAAGTCGGTATAAGCGATCGGCTTCAAGAGATAGTCCAGGGCGCTGACCTTATATCCGTCGAGGGCGTATTGATTGAACGCGGTGGTGAAGATTATGCGCGTATCGGTCGTCAATATGCGTGAGAACTCCAATCCGTTCAACTCCGGCATCTGAATGTCGAGGAAGAGCAGATCGACCGGTTCGTTGGTCAATAAGTCGATCGCTTGCAAAGCGCTGTTGAATTTCGCTTTCAGTTCCAGGAAAGGGGTCTTATTGACATAACTCTCCAACAGGCTGACAGCCAGGGGCTCGTCGTCGATGATGCAACAGGTCAGTTTCATGGCTAATTCCGATGTAAGGTAATAGATAGGTAAGCGCGATAGTTATCACCCTCTTTCCCGTAGGTAAAGGTATGATGATGAGGATACAGCAGTGCCAGGCGTTTCCGGAGATTCGGCAGGCCGATACCCGAACCGCTTTTGTCATTGTCGGTCTCTTTGGGGTAGTTGCTGTTGATGATCGTACAGATGATCTCGTCGCCTTCCTGGTGGATATCAATGCCGATAAACGAGGGGTGGATATTGCTTACCCCATGCTTAAAGGCGTTCTCGATCAGGGAGATAAACAATAGGGGGGCGATGCGGGCCTGTGGCGTTTCGACTTCAATAAAGGTCTTAACCTCCACATGTTCGGGCAAACGGATACGCATCAATTCCACATAGTTGCGCACAAATGCGAGCTCATCTTCCAAAGCGACCAGCGGTTGGCTGCTGTCATACATCACATAGCGCAACAGACGGCTCAACTCGTGCACCGACTCCTGTGCTTTTTCCGGGCTGAAAGCAATCTGGCTGTAGATATTATTCAGCGTATTGAACAGGAAATGCGGATTGAGCTGGCTTTTCAGATTTTGCAATTCCGCCTGTGTGCGGTTCTGTTCGAGCTCTTTGCGCGCGGCCTCTACCCGGTACCAGCTGCGAGTCACCTGAAACAAGGTGCCCAGCGTAGCGGTAAACACAAAGCGGGTTATATTTCCAAAGAATAAGCGCATATTCCAGAAGTCCTGCTCCGGCCTTCCGCGTGGCGGTGGGGGAGGGATGCGGTCTGTCGGTGCTGTCGGCGCTGCCTCGATCGAATGTGGAAGCAGCTCCATGGAAAGGTGCATCAGGATCGAAACGACTGTGATCAGTAGGAGATTATACAACAGAAACCGCCAGATTTTTTTCTTAAACAGGAAATGCTCTACCAGAAACGAATAGTTGGCATAGAACACCACCATCATCGCCACCAGGCCTATGGTAAACCGCAGGTAGGTATCCCAGGAGATGGTCTGATGCGACCGAGTGGAGATCATAACAAAGGGGAAGCTGAAGAATATCGCCCAGGCAATGACATGAAGAAGCCAGCTATGGCGCAACAGAAACAACGACCCGGTGCGTTCCGAGGGAATAGAAGGAGCTGTATGATGTTTATTTTCCATAAGACAAATGTAGTAATTTAATGTGTATTCTATTTATGGTGTTTCATGTTTCAATGGGTGATGTGTCGGGGGAGGGCTTCGGCCCCTCCAACCTCCCCCAAGGGGAGGCTTAAGGTTGTATCTTCAGATTTTGGAAGAATTGAAGGTTCTAAAGTCCGCAAGGACTTATACTTGGATAACCCCGTGCAAGCCGTCAGGCGCAGCTCGGGGTGGGTTGTCGCAGAGACACGAGCTCCGTAGGGGCTCAACAGTTGACCTCCTACGGAGCTCATTATATAGACATTACTTCTACCCCGAGCTGCGCCTGACGGCTTGCACGGGGTTATCTAGGTTGAAGCCCTTCCGGGCTTTCTGCAAATCTTCCCCTTTTCTCCAATTTGAAGATCCGCATCCATCAGAATAATCATATTAAATTAAATCAACCCAATCACATCCTGAAAATCCAAAAATCAGCGGAATCAAGGTTCAGACATTTTGACATTTTGTCAAAATCGCCCGACTATTTTTCCAAAAACGTAGGGGTATTTAAAATTAGTCCCGCGAGTAACACTTTTTAACGTATCATATTGTAAAGCAAAATCGCTATTTTGCTTTCATTTTGTCAAACAACGTTCGCTTCTCCGAAGGCGTAAAACAATCACCCATTGCCCCCCCTCCTTCGCCTAAGCAAATGTTGCCTATTATCAATTATCAATTAATAACTCTACTCATACCGTATCGCCTCGATCGGATCCAATTGAGCCGCCTTCTGTGCCGGATACCATCCGAAGAAAACCCCGGTGAAGGTACAGACGGCAAAGGAGAGGAAGATGGTCCATGCCTGGATAGACACCGGATAGTGCACCAGGAGATTGACCATAAAGGCCGCTCCAACGCCAAACAACACCCCGATAAGACCGCCCGTCACACTGATCAGGATCGATTCGATCAGGAATTGCGCCAGGATGTCGCGTCCTTTGGCTCCGATACTCATGCGAAGACCGATCTCGCGGGTTCGTTCGGTGACCGAAACATACATGATATTCATAATACCGATACCTCCCACCAGGAGGGAAATACCTGCCACAGCCGCCAGTAAGACCGTCATCAAATCCGTTGTCGTCGTCATCATCTTGCTCATCTCTTCCATCGAACGGATGGTAAAATCATCTTCATCTGTCTCTCTTAACTTGTGGTTGCGGCGAAGTATTTCCGTAATCTCGTCGATCGCCTGGTCGGTATATTCTTCTTTGATCGCCGAAGCGTTGATTCCCTGGATATGGGTAATGGCCAGAACTCTTTTCTGAATGGTTGTATATGGAGCTAAGATTAGGTCGTCCTGGTCCATACCCATACTGTTATATCCTTTGCTTTTTAATACCCCGACTATGCGGAGCGGGATTTTATTGAAGCGTATCACTTTGCCTACCGGGTTCTCACCGTTGGTAAACAATTCGTCCACCACTGTTTTCCCGACAACGCATACCTTCGCGGCGGTGGCGATGTCCTGCGATGTAAACATATCACCATCTTCCACCTCGTAGCGGCGGATGTCGAGGTAGGCCTCGTTTACGCCATAGACGGTGGTCGGTTTGTTATTAGCACCGAATATCAGTTGTCCGCTGCTATTGACCGTAGGCGACACAGCCGATAGGTAGCGCGTTTCGTTCACGATATTTTCAAAATCGGTCAGTTTCAATGTCTCCATCGAAGAGGCGCTCTGGCGCACACCACCCCGCATATCGCCTCCGGGCTGGATCATGATCATATTCGATCCCATCTCGCTGATCTGCGATTGGATACTCTTTTTCGATCCTTGCCCGATGGCCAGCATGGTGATCACCGAAGCAACGCCGATGATAATGCCCAGCATGGTGAGGAATCCGCGCATCTTATTGTTTGCTAAGGCACGGAGGGCTATTTTAAATAAGTTTGTACCGTTCACGTTTATCAATTATTAATTGTTAATTATTAATTGCCACCTATCAATTATCAACTTCAACCGGAAGTTTCGCTAATTCCTTTGCTGCCGATTGTATGTTGTCGTTGTAGGTGTCGCTGACAATGCGTCCGTCTTTTAACAGGATATTGCGGCTGCTGTAATGAGCTATTTCCGGATTATGGGTCACGAAGATGATGGTTCTCCCTTCGGCATGAAGGCGCTGGAAAAGCACCAGGATCTCGTAGCTGGTGCGTGTATCCAGGTTTCCGGTCGCTTCGTCGGCCAGGATCACTGCCGGGTCGTTCACTAAAGCGCGGGCAATGGCTACGCGTTGCATCTGTCCGCCCGACATCTGATTGCTTTTGTGCTGCAACCGATCGCCCAGTCCTACGGCTTTGAGCGATTCAATCGCTTTCTCCTTACGCGCTGCGGCGTTGAAAGAGGGATTGTACATCAATGGTAGTTCTACATTCTCCACGGCAGTTGTCTTGGCCAATAGGTTGTAGCTCTGGAAGACAAACCCGATCTTCCGGTTGCGCAAGGTAGCCCGTTCGTTCTTACCCATCGTACGCACCGAGATGCCATCCAGGAAATACTCTCCTGCCGTTGGCGTGTCCAGGCAGCCTAAGGTATTCAGGAGCGTACTCTTACCCGAGCCGGAGGTCCCCATGATCGTCACGAATTCCCCTTCATGGATCGTGAACGATACGCCGCGCAAGGCGTGCACCGTCTCTTCTCCTACCTGGAAATCCCGTTTTATATGTTCAAGGCGTATTATCTCTTTCATAATTCTACATTTATCACCTCTCCCCCGACCCCTCTCCACAAGAGAGGGGTGTGTTCGGAAGGGGCATAGATTCTTTTCTTTCTTTTTTCTTTTCTTTCTTCCTCTAACAGATCTAAAGATTACCGATCACACCCCTCTCTTGTGGAGAGGGGTTGGGGGAGAGGTGCTATCTCCTCCCCGGAGGGCCTGGCATAAAAGGACTTCGTTCAACCGCATCGGCTGCCGCCATCTCTCCGTTGGAGATCAATCCGGCTACCACTTCATCACCATCCGAAAGTCCTTCTATGACCTCAGCCTTGTTTCCCCCGTTGGCTCCTATGGTGACCATCTTAGGCACCAGGGTATTTCCCTGCAGCTGCCATACCACCTTTTTCCCGACGGCAGGCTCCAACGAGAGATCAGCCACACTTATTTTCATCTTTTCCAGTTGCTCTTCGTCGGGGATAAACCGGAGCGCTTTGCTCGGGATCGTCAATACATTTTCCCGTTCCATCGTATATATCGTCACATTCGCTGTCAAGCCTGGTTTCAGTTTCAGGTCGGGATTGTAAGCGCTAATCACCACTTCGTAGGTGACCACATTGGAGGTAGTCGTCGCCTCCAGTCTGACCTGGGTCACTTTTCCTTCGAACACATCCTCCGGATAGGCATCTACCTCGAAGCGTACGTTCTGTCCTTCGGCCACCTGGCCTATATCCGCCTCGTCTACGTCGGCGATCACCCGCATCTGGGTCAGGTCGTTGGCGATCGTAAACAGGGTAGGTGTGCTAAATCCGGCCGCTACCGTTTGTCCCTCTTCCACCGCGCGGTTGATCACCACGCCGTCGATCGGGCTGGTAATGCGGGCATAGGAGAGGTTACGGCGTACTTTAGTCATTTCCGATTGGGTGCGTTCGTAGCTGCTTTTTGCCTTTTCGTAATTGTAGGTAGCCGTTTCATACTCCGTGTCGCTGATCAACTGTTTGTCATAAAGCACCTTGGAACGGGCAAAATTCTTTTCCTGGTATTCATACTCGGTCTTGCTGCTGGCAAGCTCCGCCTCTTTTGAGACCATTTCGGCCTGCAGGTTCACCTTATCCATTTCGGCCAGGAGTTCCCCTTTTTTCACTACGCTGTTGTAGTCGACGTAGATGTAATCGATGATACCCGACACCTGTGTTCCTACCTCTACCTTCACCACCGGTTCCACGGTGCCGGTTGCCGTGACCGAATTAGTGATAGAGATGCGACTGGCTTTTGCTGTCTCCAATTGCATTGCCTTACCTGTGGATTTCCCCTTTATCAGAGGGACAGAGCAAACGACCAGCGCAATCACTATCACACCTACGAGTATTGTTTTTTTATTCTTCTTCATGATCTTATGTTGTATTAATTTATATCGATGGGTTGTTTTTGGTAGATATTCAACAGCTGAATGCTCATAACAGCCATATACTTCGTCTGCAGGAGTTCCTGTTGTGCCGCGAGTAGATTATTTTTTTCCGTCAGCATCTCTACCGTATTCTTCATGCCGAGGAAGAATTGCTGCTCGGTCAGGTTGTAGCTCTCTTTCACATAGTTGAGCCGTTCGGCCGCCGAAACATACTGGCTTTGAGCCGAGGTGGCATCGAGGTAGACACCCTCCACTTCGCGCAATAAGGCTTTCTGGGTGTTTAATAGCTCCAGTTGACTGGTGTTCAGGGAATAGCGCGCCTTGTTGACGGCTGTTTTATTCTCCCGGTTGCTGTAGATGGGAATATTGATAGATAGACCGATGTTTTCATTCAGGCGGTTCCATACCTGATTACCAAAAGAGGCGTCAGAACCCGAAAGGTGGCCGGTACCCACACCTGCGTTCAGGGAGATAGTAGGCCAGTAGCCACCTTTCGCTTTTTTAATTTCAAGTTCTGACTGATTTATTGCCAACACACTATTCCTGACCTCCGGCATCACTGCCAAAGAAGTGCTGTAGACACTCTCTTTATCAGGCAATATCTTTAATACATCGTTATCGGAAAGAGTCACTTCAACCAATTGCATATCCTCCAAGATTTCCAGTTCGAGCAATTGTTTGAGTTGCATCTTATAGTTTTCCAGGTTGTTTTGAGAGACCACCAATTGGTACTTATCCGTACTGAACTGGCTCTCCATCTGGGCGAAGTCGACCGGTGAGATGGAACCTGCCCGCAACAGTTCTTCGGCTCTGTCGCGTTGTGCCTTCGACACCTCCACGGTGTTCTCATTGACACGTACCGATTCCATGGCATACATCACCTGCAGATAGGTCTGGACAATAGAGATACGGATGTCATCTTCACTTTGTTCAATCGCCAACACATTCATTTCATCCTGTATCTCCTGTTGTTTGATCGTGTTGGTACGTTTCCCCCCGTCAAACAATGTCCAATTGGCACTTACATTGTAGCTACCGCTGTAGCTGTTGTTTGTCTGCACATCACTGGAAGGGTAGTTGGTGAACCCCTGGCTTACCGAAGCGGATAGCGAGGGGAACAAACGCGCCCTGGCCTGCTGGGTATCCTCTGTGCCCGACAACTGAGCGATCTTCGTCTTTTGGATCTGAATGTTATACTCAAGCGCATAATCCAAACAATCCTGTAAGCTCCATAATCTTCCTTCCGATTGGGCACTTGCCCCGAGTGGGGCAAGTAAAAGTATGCCCAATACAATCATAACCTGTTTCATCTTTTTGCCTTATTAATAGCGAACTAAAAACCGAAAGCAAAATTAAGATGAACGGGATACGCCGGCAAGCAATCTCGGCAGCGAGGTTGAAACAATAGACGAAAGGGAGGTTTTAATCGATGAACGCGTCGAAGACGCATGACGTTGATAAACCCCATGTGAAGCATAGCGGAACATGGGGCCAAGAGATCAGGCATCCTCCCCCCGGCCTCGAAGTGGTCGGATTTTGGTAGCTTATTCCGTTTTAATGCTATCGACAGGATTTGCGTTTGCCGCCATGTAACTTTGAAAGAATACCGTGACAAAAGAGATGACAAAACATCCCAATCCCGCGAGAATAAAGAACATAGGGCTCAGATGGATCCGGTAGGAATAGCCCGACAGCCAGTTGCGCATCAGATACCAGATGATGGGCGTTGCCACCACAAAGGCGATAAATACATAGTTGAGGAAGGTGCCAACCAACCGTTTCAGGATCTGTGCATTGTTTGATCCGAACACTTTCCGGACCCCGATCTCACGCGAGCGCTGCTGGATGAAATAGGTCGACATAGCCAATAAGCCCAACAGAGAAAGCAGAATAGCGATAACGGCGAATATACCGACAATCTCTGAAATCCTTTTCTGCACGGTAAAAGAATCAGCCACCTGCTGGTCGATGAACTTACCGTTAAACTCGACGCCGACAATCTCTTCGTATTTATCTTTCACCTGTTGCCAGCCGATAAAGGGATCACCCTGTACCTGCACTAAGATATTCCACGGATGGAACTCTTCTGTATTCCTTATTTGCAGATTGATCGGTTGCTTTTCCCAGAGAATATTCCGCAGGTTGAAATCTTTTATCACACCGGCAATCGGCACATCCGGCTGGTAGAAGGTGAATGTTTCCGCATCTATAGGCAGGTTTTGTTCCTTCAGCGCGTATTCATTCAGGTAAAAGGCGTTATTGGAAGCCACATGGTTTTCCCGGATGATCTCGATCCCCAGCATCTCCATAAAGGCGGAATCGACTATCAATGTCTGAAAACCAATCGAACGATCCTCGAATTCAATCGTGTTATTATTTCCTCCGTTAAACGGCGTGCCGGCAGATGTCGATACTAAAGAGACCGCGCTCAGCCGGCGAAATTCATTCGCCAGTGTCATTACTTTATCTTTGGAACCCAGGGTCTCCGCTGAGATATCGATAATATTCTCCGTGTTATATCCCAAAGGCGCCTTCATAAGATGGTTCACCTGTGAGATCATCACCAGGGCAGCCGCCATCAGGGCAATCGTGATCGCATTCTGGAAGGTGATGAAGAAGCGGCTGAATACCATTTTTGTCTTCTTACGGAATCCTCCTTTCACCACATCGACCGCTTTTGTCCGGGAGATCAGCAGTGCCGGGAGAAGTCCGGTGATAAAACCGATCAGGATGATAGCAACAAGAGCCAATAATAGGTTCATCGGTGTTAATATCGCATAGAGATCGATCGTCGCATCCAATATTCGCTCGCCATAGGGACGTGCGACAAATGCCAGGAACAGTCCTATCAGGAAGGAAATAAAAGTAAGGATGACGGATTCACCAATCAGCCGGGAGAACAAGCTCATGCGGGAAGAACCCAATAGGCTGCGGGTGGCCATCTCCTTGGCTCGGAAGCCGGTTTGGGCGACTGTCAGGTTGATATAGTTGATCACCGCAAAGATCAGTATCAGCAAACCAACTGCCAACAGGATCATAACCAGTTGCTTGTCGCCCTTATTATACATATACCCAAAGTTCGGCGCATAATAGGCCTCCGTAATGGGAATAAACTCTACGGTCTTTGCTATTTCCCGTTCAAAAAACCAATAAACAGTCTTGAGGTAGTCGCGCATATCTTCCGCTTTGGAAGCAAGCGATGCTCCTTCCCGCTCTTTTATGAAAGCATTGGTGGCCAGGGCATTGTTGTATATGTTGCCGTCCATGTCCGAACGGAAGCGGCGAAGATTCTCTGTGCGGAGCAGTATATCGTTGTATTTTATGACCGAGTGGCGGATATCCTTCATTACTCCATTGACCACAAACGAGATGGAATCATTCATCACCAGGGTCTTCCCGACAGGGTCTTCGTTGCCGAATACTTTGCGCGCATACGATTCGGATAGCACCGCCTCGTTTTGGTTGGCCATTACATAATCCTTATTCCCTATAACAAGCGGAAACGAAAAGAAGCGGAAGAAATTGTCGTTCACAAAGGAAACCGAACTATTCCATTTCTTACCTTCTGTCAGCACCGGGATTTCATCCTGTCCGGCAAACAGGATCGCACTTGTTACATAACAGTAATCCTCAATTTCGGGATAACGTTCCTTTAGTCGTCCGGCAATCCCATAAGCAGACATATTATGCTGTTCGTCGCCGAGCATATAGATACGCTCCGCATCCGCGTGAAACCGGTCGGTGGTCAACTCCTGCCGGGTGTAAGTGAGGATGAGGATGACAAACATCAACGAAACGGATAATCCAAATATTTCAATCGCTGTATACACTTTGTGCTGTCCTAAGAAGCGCAAAAAAGAATTAAATCTGAAAATAGCCATGATCTTTATTTTTATATACAAAAGCAAAGACTATGCCAATCGGATTAACCTATTGTATAACAACGGTATGAGTTGAATTCCTCCCGATAAGGAATGTCCACAAATTAGACAATCCTGTCTATATTTTTTACACTCCTGTGCAGGTTTATCTATATATTCCGGTCTGCCTTCAATAGAGAATAGACGCCTTAGCAACCATTTGCTTTGTTTTCCTGTTCTTTTGATAGAGTGTTTAGAAGCTGTTTTGAATTTTATTGGAGCTTCTTAGTATGAACAAGTAAAATAATTGATAATGATGAAAACGATTGTGCATTTTTTATTTCCGTTGAAACCGGATAACAAGGGATATTCTTTGTTTTTATTGGCGTTTCGCCTTTTGTTTGGTGGGTTGTTATTGGTGCATGGCATTCAGAAATGGATGAGTTTCGCGGAGCTCTCCCAGGTGTTTCCTGATCCGCTGGGCGTAGGTAGCTCGGTCTCTTTGGGGCTGGCGATCTTTGGTGAGGTGGCCTGTTCGCTGGCGTTTATCTTTGGCGTATTCTATCGCTTGGCGGTTATCCCGATGATCTTCACCATGGGGGTTGCTTTCTTTGTGGTCCATGGGGGCGATCCGTTTGCTGTGAAGGAATTAGCGTTTGCCTATATGATGGTTTACGCGATTATGTTTGTTGCCGGTCCCGGTCGATACGCATTCGACAGAATCCTTGCGGAAGCGTTGACGAAGAAGTCACCTTCCCGGACCGACTAAGCGCAAAAGTACTTGGGTATGTGCGTAAATAGATTTATATTTGCATATTTACATCTAACAGTAAATAGCAAAATATGTCTATAAAAAGAGATCTGATTCGAATCGGAGTCGCTTTGGCGCTCCTGGCTGTGGTTGGTTTTGTGTATGCAGCTCCTGTTAATGAAAGTACGGCGAAAAAAATAGCCTCCCGGTTTGTGACCTCTTTTTCTTCGTTGCGAAGCGCTCCTGTCCTGTCGCTCGTCTACACCGGCGAGGCGAATGAGGGTTTGCGTTCCGGTCAGACACCCCTTTATTATGTTTATAACATCGACGCCAACGGTGGCTTTGTGATCGTGTCGGGCGACGATGTGACGCATCCTATTTTCGGATATGCCACCTCCGGAAGGTTCAAAACCGAAGATATGCCTGCGAATCTGGCTTATTGGTTGGATTTTTACAAACAGGAGATGCTTTATTATATCGAGCAGGGAGTCACCCCTTCACCTGAAATCAAGGATGAGTGGCAAAGTCTGTCGTATGATACAAAAGCGACCACCATCGAGGCAGGGCTTGAGTTGTCTACCGCCAAGTGGAACCAATCGACGCCTTTCAATAACCTTTGTCCTTTGGACGATAAGGAGAAAGTATCCGTGACCGGTTGCGTGGCAACGGCGATGGCTATTGTGATGCATTATCACCGTTGGCCGGAGAAAGGAACAGGCAGTATACGCTATTATACCAGAACCACCAATCGATTGGCATCGGCCAACTATGGTGCGAAATACAACTGGGATAATATGCTCCCGGAATACGTCTTACAAGAGAATGTGCCGACCTGGACCGACCAGCAGGCAACGGCGGTGGCTACGTTGATGTTTCATTGTGGCACCTCCGTGGAGATGGATTATAAGTCGACAGCCAGTGGCGCCTATGCCCATGATATCGTCCCGGCAATGAATAAATACTTCGATTACGACAACGGTTCCGTGTTGCGCTGCCGTGATCTCTATACCCTGGAAGAGTGGGAAGAGATGATTAAAAAGGAGATCGATGAAGAACGCCCCGTTCTCTATGGGGGAATTACTTCGTCTGATGAGGGGCATCAGTTTGTGGTCGACGGATATGCGAAGACAGATCATTACTACCACCTCAACTGGGGCTGGGGTGGCTATTGCGATGGCTATTATCGCCTGTCCAGTTTGAATCCTGCGGCGGGCGGGATCGGAGGCGCGATCTCCGGCAAAGGATACGACTACGATCAGAATGCCATCATAGGTCTGCAGAAAGCACAGGCAGGATCCCAGATCAATAACGAACTCTATTATCTTGATTATGAACCTAAAGAAATAGATAAACCCAAAGGCGTTTTTGGTTTGTACACAGATGTGGATCATGTCGTACAAAATGAACCCTTTACCCTTTATTTTAGCTGTATATACGATTATGGACGGCGTGATTTCACGGGAGAGGTTGCTCTCTTTCTGGAAAACAGTGCCCGGGAACGGAAGCAGATGATCTTAGGCATGAAGATGGAGAAAGGTTCTCCCAATGGCATCCTGGAGGCCGGTTATATGGTGTACGATGATAAAGGATCGGAGGTGACCATCACCGAAGAGGTAGAAGAGGGGGATATGCTTCGTATGTATTACAAGCCGGCAGGTCATGATTGGCTTCCGCTTCGCGGTGACTCGAAAGCCACGGAAGCGCTGCCGATTTATAAGGAATCGCCGGTGGCTAACGAAGCGATCCGCCTCGAAGAGACTGTTCAGGTATTCCCGACCCGCGTGCAAACAGGACTTACGGTTTCTCTGCCTGAAGGCGTCGTGGCACAGCGTGTTTCACTCTATGATATGTCCGGTCGCTTAGTCAAACAGGAGGCGATTAGCCATGGTGATTCGCAAGTATATGTATCCCTGAACGGACAAACACCGGGCATATATATTCTTTCTGTACAGACATCTCGCGGAGAGAGTCGACATAAAATCATAAAAGAATAGGCATTTCGGGCATATTTAATACTATTTAACTCCTTTCTTTTTGATTGTTTACGATCGAATCGTAGATTTGTGAGATCGTATCATAAAAACATGTATCATGGAAAAATTAACCATACAGGAAGAGGATGTTATGCGCCGTGTCTGGCGTACGGAACCTTGCTTCGTAAAGGATGTGTTGGCCACTTTTGAGGAAGAGGAAAAGCCTCCTTACACTACGTTGGCGTCGGTCATTAAGAACCTGGAACGTAAGAAGTATGTGAAGGCTCGTCGTTGTGGCAATACCTATCAATATTATTCTTTAATAGCAAAAAGCGAATACAAACGAACGTTCATGAGCGGTGTTGTGACCAACTACTTTGCCGATTCTTACAAGGAAATGGTCTCTTTCTTTGCCAAGGAGCAAAAGATCTCGTCTGACGATCTGAAAGAGATTATCCATATGATTGAAAAAGGAAAAGAATAACCTATCAATTCTTTCTGCCTATGAGTCCCGAATTTGCCTACTTTTTGAAGGTGAATGTTGCTTTTGCACTCTTTTATGCCTTCTACCGGCTCTTTTTCTATAAAGACACCTTCTTTAAGCTGCGCCGAACGATTCTGTTAGCCTTCTTTGCTTTGGCATTGATTTACCCCCTGTTTAACATCCAGGACTGGTTAAAGGCGCAGGAACCGATGGCGGAGGTCATACTGATCTATTCTTCGATGATCACGCCGGGCGTAACGGCGACCGCTGGGGAGGCGGCTTCTGCTTTTGCTTGGAAAGAGCTATTAACTACCGGTTTGTGGATTATTTATGGCGCCTTGGTTCTCTTCTTTATTGTTCGTTTTACTACGCAACTGATAAGCATTCTGTGGCTGGCTCGCAAGAGCAAAAAAGAGCTGTTGCAGGGAACACCGGTGCATCTATTGCGCAAACCGGCCGGGCCATTCTCTTTTTTCAAATTGATCTTTATTCATCCGGAGAGCCATTCGGAACCGGAATTGGCGGAAATCCTTACGCATGAGAAGACGCATGTCAATCAATGGCACTCCTTAGATGTCATAGTAAGCGAACTGATCACCATCGTTTGTTGGTTTAATCCCTTCGTTTGGCTGTTGAAAAGAGAGGTGCGTCATAACCTGGAATATCTGGCCGACAACCGGGTGTTGGAATCGGGCTATGACTGTCGCAGCTATCAATATCACCTATTGGGCTTGGCGCATCATAGCGAGACGGTTCATCTGTATAACAGCTTCAATGTGTTGCACTTGAAGAACCGCATCGGCATGATGAATAAAAAGCGCAGCAAAGGCATAAGCCGAACAAAATACCTGACTTTTATTCCGCTGTTGGGAGTCTTGATGGTCTTGAGCAATATAGAAGCCCTGGCTCGGATTGCTCAGGATGTCGGGCAGGCCATATTGCCGGTCGAAAAGACAATCCTTGTCAATGTCGAAAATCCTCTTCCCGAACTCACCATAGCCATTGAAAAAATGGTCGAAGCACCTACCCATGAACCCGCTCAGCCTTTTACGGCTCCTGTGGTGGTTGAGGAGGCTGTTGTAGAAAATAAGGCGGAGAGTCAGATCTTCACCGTGGTAGAGCAAATGCCCCGGTTTGCACAGGGCGACGCTGCCTTGGTAGCTCATATCAATAATAACATACGCTATCCTCAAGATGCCATGGAGCAAGGGATAAGCGGCCGGGTCGTGGTCTCTTTTGTTATTGGTAGCGATGGGGTGGTGCGCCATCCGGAAGTGATTTCTGGTGTTTTCCCCTCCTTGGATGCAGAGGCTATTCGTGTTGTCAGTGAATTGCCAAAATGGGAACCGGGCAGACAACGAGGAAAGGCCGTTAACGTGAAATATTCGATGCCGATAGAGTTCCGTATGCAGGAAGAGGAGGCGGAAAAGATGGTCTTTACGGTGGTTGAAAAGATGCCCAGCTTTGCGACAGGCGATGCGGAATTATTACGCTATATAAATCGTTCCATCAAATATCCCCTCATCGCGCAGGAGAATGGGATTCAGGGGCGTGTCGTTGTCTCCTTCGTGGTAGAGAAAGACGGCTCGATCGTAGAAGCGGAGATCGTTCGCGGACAAGATCCCTCTTTGGATAGGGAGGCTTTGCGGGTGGTTACTTCGATGCCTAAGTGGGAACCGGGCGAGCAAAGAGGCAAGCCGGTTCGGGTAAGATATACAATGCCCATACATTTCAGACTTCAATAGATAAATAAATAAACATATGAAAAAGTTGTTGTTATTGTTCTGCTGCTTCACCCTTACCGGAGCGGCCCAGGAGATCTCATTGCAAGAATTAGTAGGTCAACGCAAGTACAAAGAGGTGTTGGAACAGGCGGAAACGCTCTCCGCAACCGATTCTACCTATACCAACCTGCAGGCGATCGGCCAGGCGTATGAAGGATTGTTGCGCTATCCCGAGGCTTATCGCCATTATAGTATGTGCCTACAGATGGATACCACCAATGTGGATATGCGGAATACCTTAGGCCGCATGGCGGTGAATATGGGGCGTGCGAAGGATGCCGAGCATTATTTTAATTCGGTGTTGCAGGTTGATACGGCCAATTTCTACGCGAACTACCAGATTGCTCGCCTGCATCAGCAGCTGGGAGAGTATGAAGCGGCCATCGAAAAGTATGAATTCCTGTTGATGAATGATGAGACGAACCCTGTCCTGTTGCGTAGCATGGGCGACTGTTATACCCAGATGGGCGATTTGCAGCCAGCGGAGGCCTGTTACCACTTGGCGTATCAATATAACAAAGAGAATGCATCGCTGGCCAGCGCACTGATCAACACCATGCTTCGCATCGGAGGCGAGTCGGCACATTTCGCCTTGACGGTTTGCGACACCGCCCTATACTATAACCCGAACAACCGCCAACTGGAGCGTAATAAAGCCATGACGCTCTATATGAATAAGCTGTATCCGGAAGCCGATTCGCTTTACACCCAATTATTGGTAGAGGGCGACTCGACCTTTTTGACCCTGAAATACGCAGGTGTCAGCCGTTATTATGCGGGGCAATTCATGAATGCGATCGAACCGTTGCAGGAGGCATACGCTGCCGACACAACACAAATCGATGTCTGCTTGCTCTTGGGTTCGTCGCTTGGCAAAACATACGACCGCAAAATGGGGCACGCTTTTCTGGATAAGGCAGAAAAGAATATGGAGGCATTACCGATTTATGTGCGTCAGTTGCTGAAATTCCGTGCCGAGACATTCCGGAAAGATGGTAATATTGCCGAATCGGATCGACTCTACTACAAAGCGTGGCAGGAAGAGCCAGAGAATATAGCTCTATTGAGTCACCTTTCCGGCATCAATGTATCCCGCATAGAGTATTATCAAAGTGACGTATCCCGAAAAAAAGGCCTGTTTGCTCGTGTGCTCTATGTCCGGGAGGCACTGAAAGTGGCCGATCAATATAAACCCTCTTTCTTCCATTATCATCGTTATTTCTTTGAATCGCTCTACAATGATATGTTTTTCCGCTCCGTATCGGAAGAACCGATGTTGTCGCCCGATGGGAAAAAGAGTACGTTACATCTGATTGATTTGCGGCAACTGATCAACGAACTACCGGAGATGCCCGATAAAGATAAAGAACGAATGGATTCAAACTTCGAGCAACACAAGGAAATGCAAAAGGTATTGGAAAAGGAGAAAAAGGAACAAAAGGAGAA
This sequence comes from Parabacteroides sp. PM6-13, assembly GCF_029892605.1. Taxonomy (GTDB): domain Bacteria; phylum Bacteroidota; class Bacteroidia; order Bacteroidales; family Tannerellaceae; genus QVMG01. The sequence goes on along the minus strand of NZ_JARXWF010000002.1, from coordinate 323,522 downwards.
AAAGAGCTAAAGCATTATTGTAAGGTCACTTTGCTTTTGAGCGGTTTCCCGGGAATCGTATAGCCAATGCTCCAATAGAGGTATTGCGCTTTACTAAACCGGGCGGCTCGAATGCCGAAGGTGCCGAATATGTTCTCTTTCAGATAGGCCTTTACGCCCAGGATCTGATAAAAACGAAAGTCATAACTGTTGCCATGCAATAGGTTGTATCCCAGATTGCAAAAGAAGGAGTGGTGCGGATAGGTAACTTCGCCCCGGAGAGAGACACCCAACGAAAGACGCTCGAAAAAAGGCGCTAAGCGGATGCGGTCGTAGTATTTGCCATCCACCGGATGTTGCTGTCGCCAGGCATGTGCGCCCGAGCTTTCGTCATACACGATCTCAACGCTCGGCCCCCAGCGGTATTTATAGTTTTTGGTGTATAAAGCGGAGAAGCTCACGCCAAACACTTTGAAGTTCTTGTCAATCAAACGGCTTGGTAGGTTCGTACCCAACGTATCCATCCAGATCTGCCGGGTGGTGGAGGTGAATGTCAAGTCGTAATTGAAATGCGGGTCAACCGGTGGTGGCGTCAGCTCCTTGTCGACAGAAGGCTTCTCCTTGTCGTCCTGCAGCTTATACACCACTTCGACAAAGGGAGCTGCCATATTCAATCCCTTATTGGGCAATTGCTGCGCTCCGTTCGAGAAATGGGAAACGCCCAGGCCGTAACGCAGATCGACCCGTTTCGACAGGGAGGTGGTCATGTAAAGATTGGCGCCCACATGAATATTGACGGCCGATCCCAACGCGATATTGTCCGGATTATCAAAGGCATCATAGGCTTTCCAGTTGAACGACATACCCAGGTTCAACTCGAAGCCCAACCAGGTTTTCCGGCTGAAATCCCGGATCCGGGCTCCTTGAAACAGGTAAAGCGAGAAGGGGTTCCCTAAGGCTTTTTTGTGAAAAAAGCGTGCGCTGTAAAAGCCAATACCATAGTAAGGCATCCCGTAGGCCACATCTTGCCAGCTCTCTCCCGAAGAGGCGAACCCATATTTCAACGACAAAGCACTATACGCCGGCATCCTGTTTCCAGCTTTGATATAGGCATTGGTAGGAAGCACCACACCTCCCATCATATTGATGGCCAGAAATTGCGGATCTCTTTTCTTGGTGAGGCTATCAACAGGCATGCCCTCCGCCAACAGAGAGCCGGTGGCCAGCAGCCAGATGATCACCCAGATACATTTTTGCCGCATATTAGAAAAGGTTGTAATTCGTACGCACCACTTTAAATTCAGTCCGTCGATTGATCTGGTCGGCTATCTCCTGTTGTTCGGGAGTAAGCGTAAGGATAAACTCTTCGGTCAACACCGTTCCCTCCTGCAGGAAGTCGTAGTTTTCCGCCATTCGCTTCGTGATCTCCTTGGGAGTGGTTTTGCCATATCCTTTGGCTTCCAGACGTTCTTTGTCGATGCCAGCAGCAATCAGATAGTCTACGACCGATTGGGCACGGCGTTGTGCCAATCCCTCGTTGTAGGCTTCGGTCCCTTTGCGGTCGGTATGGGCGCGTAGTTCGATGGTTACATTCGGATTATCATCGAGCATCTTGATCATCTCGTCCAACGCCTCTTTCGATTCGGGGCGCAAGGTAGCTCGGTCGAAGTCGTAGAATATGTTTTCTATAACCACCGGCTCATGGAGAGGTGAAAGGAAGAAATCAACGATATAGGTCTCGTTCTCCTCCTCCGGGCCGGTCTTGAGGTCGAAATTCTGATTGAGATAGCCTCGCGCGCTGGCCATCATCACATAACTGATGTCGCGTTCCAATTCCACGCGGTAGCTTCCGTCTTTGCGTACAGGCACCCGCACATTCAAGCCATCGCGCCCAACGATACGGATCACTGCCTCTTCGATCGGATATTCCTCGACATCCAATACAAAACCTTCGATCAATATAGTCACCGTCGGATATTCAAACGAATACAGGTGGTCGTAGCCCCGGGCATCGTTCCGGTTCGAGCTGAAGAATCCCCGTTCCTGTCGTCCGGCAAAGGTGATGCCGAAGTCATCCGCCATCGAATTGACCGGATACCCCATATTCTCTACCGTCCAGTGTCCGGTGCTGTCTTGCGTGGCTTTGAAGAGATCCAATCCGCCCATGCCCGGATGTCCGTTAGAGGCAAAATAGATCGTGACCGAATCGCGCACATAGGGAAACATTTCGTCGCCCGGGGTATTGATCTCCGGCCCCAGGTTCTCCATCGGTCCGAAGCCCGTCCCTATCGCCCTCGCCCGGAAAATATCCTTTCCACCGAAGCCACCTACGGCATCGGAAACGAAATAGAGGAATTTACCATCCGGTGAAATGGCCGGATGAGCCAATGGGGTGATGGAGTCTTTCACCAGCGCCACCTTCTCGCCTTTGCCCCATTGCGCGCTGCTTCGCTGCGAACGGTAGATCTCCGCCGTACGCGCGTCGACCGGGTCACTGGCACAGTAGGTGTAATACATAGTGCTTCCATCCGCCGTAAACGAAGGGGTGCCTTCGTCGAACTCGGTGTTCACGCCTCCCTCCACAGGGGTGGGCGCCTGCCAGTTGCCGTTTTCATCCTGGGAAATCTCGTATAAATCGTTGCTGTTGGTGCCGGTAATAGCGCTTATCTGCTGATTTTCCAACGCCTTATTCGGACGGGAAGAGGCGAAATAGAGCTTATCGTAGTTCTCTCCCGTTAGCATCGGGCTGAACTCCCCGCGCCGCGAGTTGAACTTATCCATCCGCTTCACCGTGTAACGGGTCGGGTTCTTCCGCATCTCCGGCGCCAGCTGGCTGCCTGTCAGTCCGTTTTGCGCCAAGATATGGTCGGGGTGACCGGCGAGGTATTCTTCGTAATACTTAATGGCCTCGTTGTATTTCCCCTCTTTCTGGTACATCTGCCCCAGGCGGAGATAGACCACGCTGTCGGGATAATTATAGCGCAACGCGTTCATATAGGCACCGGATGCCCGCGGTGTGTAGTTAATCAACCGGTTGCACTCCGCCATCCGAAAGGCTACATAGCCTCTGAGATCACGCTTTTGGGAAGAGGTTTTCTGATACACCTTGCGATAGATGGCGGCGGCTTCGTAATATTCCCCGATCGCCTGCTTCTCTTCGGCATCGCTTAGTTTGGCCGTTTTGCAGGAAAACAATAACGAACCCAAAGCAACGAAGAGTAAATAATATGACAAACGCGTTTTTATCATGACTAATTAACGCAGGAAATGCCTGGTTATTGCCTTATTATAAGAGTAAAGAACTATCGCCATAACTCAGAAAACGGAAATCGTTTGCAAGCGCGTAGTCATACATCGCTTTCCAGTTGCCCCCCACAAAAGCGGAGATAAGCAACAATAAGGTGCTTTTAGGCTGGTGGAAATTGGTGATGATCCCGCGAACGACATGAAACTGATAGCCCGGAGCAATCATGATCTGCGTGGCGGTGATCAACCGGTCGCTTCCTGTCCGATCCAGGTAATCCAAGATATATTGCAACGCCTCCTCGGTTGTCAGCCGGTTGCTCTCCTCGCGGTAGGGCATCCATTGGTCGACCACCAGCGAATCCGCGTCGGCATCCGGCGTGGCGGACAACTTTGTGCCGATATAATAGAGGCTCTCCAATGTCCGGACGGAGGTGGTTCCGACGGCAATGATCTGCCCGATGTTTTGTTTGATATGTTCGATGGCTGCGCGGGGAACGGATATAAACTCCGTATGCATCTCGTGATCGGCAATCGTTTCGCTCTTCACCGGGCGGAAGGTGCCGGCACCGACATGCAAGGTCAATTCTTCGCGTCCGAAGCCTTTCCGGTCGAGATCAGCCAATACCTCGGGTGTGAAATGAAGCCCCGCGGTAGGTGCTGCCACCGATCCTTTGATGCGCGAATAGACCGTTTGGTAGCTATCCAGGTCGCTCTCCTCGGTCTCCCGGTGCAGGTAAGGAGGGATGGGTAATACTCCCGCCGCATCCAATAGATCGGCAAAAGTGCAATCGGGATGATCCCAGGCAAACTCGATCTGATGGGTATCGCCATACGTCGCTTTCTTCTCGGCTGTGAGTATGACCTTTTCACCGTCGATAAGAATCTCACGCGTTAATAAACCCTCTTTCCATTTCTTCAGGTTGCCCACCAGGCATATCCAACTGCAACGTTCCCGCTGCTGAAAAATCATCGCATAGTCGCGTGGCGCGGCAGGCTCTAAGCAAAACACCTCCACACGGGCACCCGTCTCCTTCCGGAAAAGCAGTCGTGCCTGTATCACCCGGGTATTATTAAACACCAACAGTGACTGGGGTGGTAGGTAGTCGGGCAGGTTTTTGAAAACACTTTCTCCCACCTTTCCCTCGTTGAAAAGCAGCAGTTTGGACTCGTCCCTTTTAGCTAAAGGAAACTTAGCGATACGCTCATCCGGTAACGGATAATCGTATGCCTCAATAGGTATATTCTGAATGTCTGATAGCATGTTCAATAAGAATAAAATGCAAAGATAATTTTATTCTCACCCGGGTGAGAAAAAATTCTCATGCGGGTGAGAATTTTTTTTTCGGTTATATCGCCGCGATTTTTCGCAGGCTTTTATCCCATAAAGGCATGGAGTAGATCAGGTCGACCGCCTCTTCGGGTGTTTCGGCAACCGCCCACATCGCCTGATGCTGCGGGCGCATGAATTGCTCGTCGACAGCGCGCTGTAACATCGTGATCAGGGGGGCGAAGTAATGATTGGTATTGAGGATCACAATCGGATGCTGGTAAAGTCCTAATTGCTTCCAGGTGATGATCTCCAACAGCTCCTCCAGTGTGCCACAGCCTCCGGGCAGGGCGATAACGGCATCCGAGAGGTCTGCCATGGTCTGCTTGCGCTGATGCATGGTCTCCACCTCGATCATCTCTGTCAGGTGGGGGTGATGCCAGTTCTCTTTCACCATAAAATGGGGGATCACCCCGGTCACGGTGCCGCCGGCTTTCAAGGTCGCGTCGGATACTGCTCGCATCAATCCGATGGAACCGGCTCCGTTGACGACACGCAGTTCCTGCCGCCCTAACAACTCCCCTAAGCGGTCTGCCGCTTCAAAATATACCGGGTCGATTTGGGTGCTCGACGCGCAATAGACACAGACAGTTTTTATCTTTTTTGCCATACTTATTGTTTACCGGCCGTTTGCCGATTTTTTATACGGGTTTATTGAAGATCCAAAAGTAGAGAATTTGATTCAAAAGTGAAAGAAATTCAATTTCAGTGTTTATCTTTGTGTAATAGACCAAACGAAATTTAATTTATTAGTTGTGTTGTGATACTTGTACGTCAGCGATATAGTTATGTGTTTCTGTTTTTATGGATTTTCATCTTTTTCTCTTGTCAGCGGGAGGAGATTGAACATTCTTTTGCGGATGGAGACTTCGATCCGGAAGCATACCGTATGTATCAGAGCCGGATCCTACCCGATTCTTTACTGCCCCTTATCCTCGAAAAGAATAAGCTGGCTCATGATAAGCATGATGTGGATCAGGAAATGATGCTGACCAATATCTTAGTCACCCGTTCGATGCTGAGTGGGGAATATGAAAAAGGATTAGGCCTTGCCAATCAATTTTTGCAGGGTGTGATTCAAAAAGGCGATTCTTCGGCCGTTTTTCAGGCTTATTATAATGTCGGAAGGTTGTATTACGGGCAGGGACTGGCGGATATGTCGCTCGATTATTTTCTGAAGGCGGCTCAATACCCGATGAGTGAAAAGGAAAAATGCCATATCTATTACGCGATCGGGGAGACTTCGCGAAGCAGTAATACCGTCGAAGGCTTCCATTCCGAAGAATATTACCGGAAATCGGAGGAGATTGCCTATCAACTCAACGATTCCGACGCGATCGACTCTGCCTGTTTCGGTCTCTCCCAGGTCTATTATGCCGGGTTCGATGCCTATAAGGATATGTTTACTCCCATGACAAAAGGGCGGCGCGATAGTCTGACTTACAGCATTGATCTGTTGCAAAAGGGATTGCGCTACCGACCGGAATCTAAAATATCGCATGCCGCGCTCGGGCTGAATTATTGTGCCTTGGGGGAATTAGATAAAGCGTGGGAACATATCGAATACAGCGTGGAGGCCTGCCTGAAAATACCGGATCAGACGCCTATCGGTCTCAATATATTATCTTCTTATTATATCTGCGCGGGTCGATACGACGAGGCCATTGCCGCCTCGGAGGAGTCGTACGCTTTTGCTGAAGAGAGAAATAAGAAGGGCGATATGTGTAATTCCGCCAGTCAGTTGTATTATGCCTATAAATACAAAGGCGATGCCCGGAAAGCACTGGAGGCTTTGGAAACGGAGAGGCGGCTGGTGAAAGAGATTGAAAAGGCCGAACGTTCACTGAAGGTGATCGCCGGACAGATCGAACATAATACCCGGCTGAAAGAGGAAGAGCTTCATCTGACACAGGTGAAAGAGACCTTCTTCATGCGGATCGCCTTTTTGTTGTTTGTCGCCTGTCTTGTGTTTCTGTTGTTGTTTATATTCATTGTTCGATTGAACATAAAAAACCGACACGCCTACAAAGAGTTGGTAAAGAGAAGCCGGGAGTGGGCCGCGGGTGATAATTACCAAGCGGGTATAAAAAATGAGGGTGAAGAAGCGGAGGAGATCAGAACGGGGAAGCAATATCCTACGGAAAGCGATCGAGAGCTGTTTGAAGCTGTTCGGGGGTGTATTCTGCGCGATGAACTATATCAAGACTCAACACTTACATTGGGTAATCTTTCCAAAATGATGGGTGTCAACCGCGTAACGCTTTCGCAGGCAATCAATCGTTCTACCGGCAATAATTTCAATACTTTCATCAATGAGTATCGTGTAAAAGAGGCTATCCTCCTGATGGAATCCGATAGGAGTAAGCCACCCTCTACGCGTCACTCTATGGAGCAGATAGCTTATGACTCCGGGTTTAACGACCGGATCTCTTTCTATCGTGCCTTTAAGAAATCAACGGGACTCTCCCCTTCCGATTTTCAGAAAAATCTGTAGAAGCGGAGAGCCGTCTCTCTCTGTTTGTTATAATTTCTTCCGAAGGATATACATCTCCGCCAAATCACCGGTGATGCGTTCTCCCTTTTCATCGAGCATAAAGAGGGCGTTTTCGCCTACCTGATATTGCTCTGTATTGTCGTTGTTCAGGATAATGATACTGCCGGCATCGTTCCAGCTATAGGCGCCGGACACTTCAAAGGTGTTGTTATCTTCTTTACCCAGATAGACCATCTTTTTCTTGTATTGATCACCTGTCAAGGTGATCTCTACCTCGATACCGGAGCAATCCGCGCAAGGCGTGGTGCCCGCGTAGGTGCCTTCATAGTCTAAGGAGTTCTTTGAATTGTGCGCGTCGGCTACCACCGTTGTTTTCTCTTCTGCCGGAGCCGACTCTTTCTTCTTGTTGTTACAACCGGACAGGGTGAACAAACATACGACGGCCGCAACCGTCAAACAAACATTTTTTCGTTTCATAATTTTCTACTTTCTATTTTCTACTATACCTATAACAAGGAAGAGGCGGAAATGGTTGATATGCCTCTTTGGGTTATCATATTTTTGACTCCCCCGCGCTTTTTCTCCAGAGTAGGGGCGTGGTGCCCGTGTATTTATTGAAGTGGCGACCAAAATTGCTTTTGTCGGTATAGCCGACCATAAAGGCGATTTCGTAAACCGGTTGGGTAGGGTGGAGGAGTAGGAGCTGCTGAGCCTCGCGGATACGGAGCTCATAGATCCATTCCGTGAAGGTTTTATTGAGGGTATGGTTGATGTAATGGGAGAGGTAGGTGCGATTGGTATTGAGCTGATGGGCTACCTTCTCGATGGTTAGGCGGCTGTTGAGGTATTGTTTCGTTTCGACCCATTTGGCTATTTCTGTTTCCAGTTGCTGCGTGCCGGCATAGGATATTTTGGTGTCGGTCGGGGTCTTGGTGACGATGATCGGTTTGATCCGCTGGAAGAGGAAGGCGTAGTTAATGAATTTGACGCCGAAAAAGCAATAAAAGATAATATGAATACAGGAAAAACAGATGGAGGTAAGCAATGAAGAGAAAAGGGCGGAGCTAAGCGCCATGATGCCTATGGCCAATGCCATGAAAAAGGCGATGCGCACCCACCGGAGGCGAAGCTTTTCCTGCGCGATGTAATAGTTGTCGAGGTTGTAGGTGTATATCTTGTAATGTTTCAAAAACAGGTAGGTGTAACGAAGCAATAAAGAGGCGTAATAGACGGTGAAAAGGTAGAAAATGACGGAAAACCTATGGGGCTGACCGCTGTAAAGGGTGCTGAAAATGACTACGGAGAATCCGAGGATAACGAATAGTTCGGTGGTGATTTTCCGCCAGGTGACGAAATGTATATTGATAAGCCCGATCAGGGTATAGGTAAACAACAGGGCTTGCAGGGAGGCGACTGAGAGGGTGAGCGCCTGAGCGAAGGTGGCGGAATAGTCACCACCGTTGGTTCCTAACTCGAGGATGGCAAGCAGGCTGAAGCTAAGGTAGGAGAAGGCCATGACTTTCCGCGAGAGGCGGTAGCTATGCAGGCCGGATCGTTTGGAGATAGAGAGGGTGAGAAAGCATATCCCAAATCCGAATGTGACACCAATCGATATGAAAGAGAGTATATAGTAGATGTTCTCGAGAGCCATGGCTAACGATTTAATAAACTGGAAAATAAAAAATTACCCCTGCATTTTTGCCTGAAAGGCCAGGGCGTAGAGGCGCATTTGCTTTACCATAGCCACCAATCCGTTGGAGCGGGTAGGCGAGAGGTGCTCTTTCAGTCCGATTCGGTCGATGAAGTAAAGGTCGGCCTCTAAGATCTCCCGGGGAGTATGACCGGAGAGTACCTGAATGAGTAACGACACGATGCCTTTCACTATGACGGCATCGCTTTCTCCTCGAAAAACAACGATTCCATCGACACTTTCCGCCTGTAGCCATACGCGACTTTGGCAGCCTTCGATCAGGTTATTCTCTGTTTTGTGTTTCTCGTCAAGCGGTTCGAGGGAGTTGCCCAGGTCGATCAAAAGGGCATATTTGTCCATCCAGTCGTCGAAGATAGAAAACTCTTCTATAATTTGATCTTGTATTTCGTTGATAGTCATAAGTAGGGGGTGTTTATCTGTTGTAAATAACGTCCAGTACGGTTTGTCCGGCTGCTTTCAGGGTCGCCGGATCGATATTACTCATATTGTCATTCAAAGTATGCCAATGGGGGCCGAAGCCGTGCGACAGAGATTCTCCTTGTCCGTCGTTGGTGTAGATGATATCGACGCATGGGATGCCGCGTCCTTTCTGTACATAGATGTGGTCGTCGGTGATGGCGCTTCCGGTGGTGTTGATAAAATATTTGCCATAGCCCAGATTGCGTGCCGCCTCCCAGATCTTTTCAACCGTCGGTGCTGCCTTATACATCGAGTAGCCCTCTTTGAAGAAGGTGGCATTCCGCGCTCCTACCATATCCAGTAAGATGCCAAACTCGGCACGGTAGTTCGCCACATGCGGCTTCTTGGCCCAGAACTGAGAACCCAGGCACCAGGTGTCTTGTTTGTTTGTCTTGGAAAAGGCGGGTTCTCCGTAATCTTCCGCGTCGAAGAAGATAATATCGATGCCTACACCCGGATCCTGTTGGTTGATCTGCCGGGCAATCTCCAGTAAGACGCCCACGCCACTGGCTCCGTCGTCGGCTCCGTCGATGGGGGTATAATGTTTGGAGGCATCCGCTTCTTCATCCGCATAGGGACGGGTGTCCCAATGGGCAAACAACAGGATGCGTTTTTTATTGTCCGGATTATAGGAACCGATGATATTGCGCGCGTCTAATTTCGTTCCGTCGTAGGCGGTGAGCACCATGTCCTGTATAAACAATTGGGCACCATGGCGTTTTAGCTCATCGATCAGCCAATCGCCGCAGGCTTTATGTCCTTCCGAATTGGGTACGCGGGGACCAAAAGCGACCTGATTGGCCACGTAGGCATAGGCACTGTCGGCATCGAATGTAGGGACTTTGCCTGTTTCGACTGTTGTCATGTTTGTTTTCTCTGTCGTATTCTTGTCGGTCGCTCCTTTATTAGCGCAGGCGACCATCAGGCAGATAATCAGTAAAGGGATGATCTTTCTGGTGTGCATAGGGGTATTTCCTTGTTTGAATGGAGCAAAGGTACATTTTATCGTTGTATCTCCCAAGTGTATGGAGAGATAAACAATCGTGTGAGAATGGGTAAGTGGTTGTTTATGAATTGTAGACTGACTGCACGGCATTCATTACCCGCAGGAGGTTTCCGCCCCAAATTTTTTGGATATCTTCGTCGCTGTATCCTTCGTCGAGTAGGCGCATAGTGATGTTTATCAGCTCGTTGGCGGCGCTACAGCCGATCACTTCGCCTCCTCCGTCGAAGTCGGAACCGATTCCTACATAATCGATGCCTACCAGGCGAACGACATGGTTGATATGACGGATGACATCGCTCAGGGTCGCTTTTCTTTCTTTGTTGAGGAAGCCTTCGTAGAGGCAGATCTGAACGACGCCGCCGTTGGCTGCTAAGGCGCGGATCTGTTCATCGGTCAGGTTGCGGCGGTGGTCGCACAAGGCGCGGGCCGACGAATGGGAAGCGATCACCGGCAATGTGCTTGTTTCCAGTACATCATAGAAGGTCGATTCGGCCGCATGGGAGAGGTCAATCATGATGCCCAGGCGGTTCATCTCCTTTACCACCTCTTTGCCAAACGGGCTGAGGCCGTTCCAGCGAGGCGTGTCGCTTGCCGAGTCACAGAGTTGGTTATTACCATTGTGACAGAGGGTGATATAGGCTACGCCCATCTCCTTGAACCGTTGCAGCAGAGAGATGTCTTCTCCTATGACATACCCGTTTTCGATAGCCGGGACGAGTGCTTTCTTTCCTTCCCGCTTGAGGCGGAAAAGGTCGTCGACACTGCGGGCGATCCCTACCCGCGAGGGGTAAAGCTCTTCCTGGCGAAGTATCTGTGTGAGGCGGTCGATCGTGTAGTTGTATGTTTCCCGGTAGGCCGCTTCGGTTAATTCCTTTTGCTTGAGGTAGGCCACCATAAAGACGGCATCCAATTTCCCCTCTTCCATAAAGGGAAGATTTACTTTACCGGGCACATCAATCCATGTTTCTTCGCTGTAGTCTTGAGGTTCAACGACAGCAAGATCTACTTGTGCGACGCCTTTGATGCCGAGATCCACTTCCGGCGTGAAGAGCATCGGTGTGTCCGTATGGGAATCGATGGTCAGGATGCGTTGGTGTATCCTTTTTGCCCGGGCGAACAGGGCGGCTCTTTCTATGTGATAGCTGAACAAGGTCATCATCACCTTGTCGCCGTTTGCCGCCATGGCTTCTGGATGCCATTGCACGCTGAAGACCTCTTTCTCTGGATGTTCCATTGCTTCGTTGATGCCGTCAGGTGCTGTTATTGTAGCAATAAAGCCGGGAGCCGGCTCTTTGATGGCCTGATGATGGAAGGAATTGACAAAAAGGGTCTCTTCTTTCAATAAATTCCGCAGTTTGGAATCGATCTCTTCTATATTTACGGTATGCGAAGGCCATTCGCGCGCCAGGGTCTGGCTGTGTTTCAAGAGCGAATGATCGGTTTGCGAATAGATATCCTGATAGACACTTCCACCAAAGGCGACATTCAGTATCTGATGTCCGCGGCAGATGCCCATGATAGGGATCTGGCGATTTGCCGCCAGGCGAAGCAGGATCAGGTCGTATTCGTCGCGGAATGTATCGACATCCTGTAATTGGGGAATAGGCTCTTCTTGCAGATAGAGCGGATTGATATCGCCTCCTCCACTCATTACGAGTCCATCCAGACTCTCTACAATCGCTGTCAGCGCTTTGATATCGGTAATGACCGGAATAAGGACAGGCGCACCTCCGGCTTGCAGAACCGATTGCACATAGGTTTCTGCAATACAGGAAAGTCCGTCTTTCCGGTTGCAGGAGATACCGATTCGGGGAGGTTGTTTGTGTTCATTCGCCGCGTTGTAGCGGTCTACTTCCCCGTACAGTTCCACTAAACAGGGACGACGGACTTCGATATGCATAGGAATTGATTTTAAGCGTCAATATTCGCGTAGGTAGCGTTCTCTTCGATAAACTCACGGCGTGGGCCTACCTCTTCACCCATCAGCATGGAGAAGATATTGTCCGCGTCGATGGCGTTATCGATCGTGATCTGCTTCAACGTACGGTTCTCCGGATTCATGGTCGTATCCCACAATTGGTGGTCGTTCATCTCTCCCAAACCTTTGTAGCGTTGCGTGTGCACCTGGTTTTCGTTACCGGCGGCATATTTGTCGATAAATGCTTGGCGTTGTTGCTCTGTCCAGCAATATTCTTCCACCTTACCCCTTTTGCAAAGGTATAACGGCGGTGTTGCCAGATAGACATAGCCATTGTCGATCAATGCCCGCATCTTGCGGAAGAAGAAGGTCAGGATTAACGTGGCGATATGGCTACCGTCCACGTCGGCATCGGTCATGATAATTACCTTGTGGTAACGGAGCTTATCTAAGTTCAATGCCTTCGGGTCGTCTTCCGTACCGATGGTAACGCCCATAGCGCGGTAGATATTCTGGATCTCATCACTTTCGAAGATCTTATGATCCATGGCTTTTTCCACATTCAGGATCTTACCACGCAAAGGCAGGATGGCCTGGAACATACGGTCGCGTCCCTGCTTGGCTGTACCACCTGCCGAGTCCCCTTCGACCAGGAAGAGTTCGCATTCAGCTGCGTCTTTAGAGGAACAGTCAGCCAACTTTCCGGGCAGTCCGCCTCCGGAAAGCGGAGATTTGCGTTGCACCAGCTCACGGGCTTTGCGAGCCGCATGGCGAGCCTGTGCGGCCAGGATTACTTTGTCGACAATGATCTTAGCCTCTTTCGGGTGTTCTTCGAGGAAATAGCCTAACGCTTCGCCAATTGCCTGGTCTACGGCACCGGTCACTTCGCTGTTACCGAGCTTTGTCTTGGTCTGTCCTTCGAACTGAGGCTCGGCCACCTTGATGGAGATAACAGCGGTTAATCCTTCCCGGAAGTCGTCTCCCTGGATTTCAACCTTCGCTTTCTCCAATAGTTTGGAATCTTCCGCGTATTTCTTCAGCGTACGTGTCAGTCCGCGACGGAATCCCGCTAGGTGGGTACCTCCCTCGATGGTGTTGATATCGTTCACATAAGAGAAAACGCTTTCGTTGTAAGAGGTGTTGTAGGTCATCGCTACTTCCACCGGGATGTTATTCTTTTCTGTTGTGATATGTATCACGTCCGGAATCAAGGACTCTTTAGAGCGGTCGATGTAACGAACAAACTCCTTTAATCCCTCTTCAGAGCGGAAGATCTCTCCCTTAAAGCTACCATCGTCATTGGTGTAACGTTTGTCTGTCAACCGCAGCGTTACGCCTGCATTTAGGAATGCCAACTCACGCAAACGATTCGCCAAGATATCATATTTGTACTCCAATACAGTAAAGATGGAACCGTCAGGCTTGAAAGTGATCGTCGTCCCTGTTCTGTCGGTTTCTCCAACGATTTGAATATCTCCTAAAGGCTTACCAATGGAAAATTCCTGTTGATAGATTTTCCCATTTTTGAAAACTTCAGCTTTCAGATAGGTAGATAAGGCGTTTACGCAAGAAACACCTACCCCGTGCAAACCGCCGGATACTTTATACGAATCCTTGTCGAACTTACCCCCGGCATGGAGCACTGTCAATACAACCTCCAAAGCCGATTTGCCCTCTTTCTCGTGATAGTCAACCGGAATACCGCGGCCGTTATCCGTTACGGTAATCGAGTTGTCTTCGTTGATAATCACATCAATATCATCACAATATCCGGCTAATGCCTCGTCAATCGAGTTATCAACTACTTCGTATACTAAATGGTGGAGACCTTTTTCACTGATATCGCCAATGTACATGGCAGGTCTTTTGCGCACGGCTTCTAATCCTTCGAGCACCTGAATACTGTCCGCGGAGTATCCGTTATTCGGCGTATTCTTCAATTCTTCACTCATCTGTTTTATCCTTTGTTTTAATCTTATATTCTCGTTTCCAAAAATCCAACAAATATACTGAAAATAATTGATATGAGGAAGTATATCTTTATGAAAATAGGAGAGCAGGGTGGTGGTTTTAAAGACCTTAAAGTCCTTAAAGATCTTAAGGGCTTTAGGGGCTTTGTCACAGGTGGTTTGAAGCCTTTTTAAAAACAAAGAGGATGTACCTTCAAGTACATCCTCTTTGTTTTTATTTCCATTATCAATTGTCAATTATCCACTATCAATTGACTTCAGTAGCCCATAGGGGAATCGAACCCCTCTTTCAAGAATGAAAATCTTGCGTCCTAACCGATAGACGAATGGGCCATAAGGTGGTAAAAAAGCCGGGCTTGATAGTCCGGCTGCATTCCTTATGGAAAATACTTTACCTCTCTTATGCTAATTTAGCAATATGTTTTGACAGCTTCGATTTCAGATTGCCAGCCTTATTCTTGTGAATAATGTTTTTCTTGGCAAGTCTATCGAGCATAGAACAAACTTTCGGATACAAAGCCTGTGCTTCCGTCTTGTCTTCCAAGGCACGCAGTTTGCGCATTGCGTTACGCGCAGTCTTAGCATAATATCTGTTGTGCAAACGACGGGTGTTTGTCTGTCTAATTCTCTTTAATGATGACTTGTGATTTGCCATGTCTTTTTAATTCTATTTTTTTATTATTCGTAGCCCATAGGGGAATCGAACCCCTCTTTCAAGAATGAAAATCTTGCGTCCTAACCGATAGACGAATGGGCCAAGTTGTCAACGTGTTCACTTTTAGCGATCTAAAAGAGGCGCTTTCTGAATTGCGACTGCAAAGATAGATCATTCGTTTTAACTACCAAAAGTTTTCATAAGAAAATTAAATAAAAATTACTGTTTTAACTTCTCTTTAGAGCTAATCTCCTCCAAATTACCCTCCGACGCCTTTGTGGAAGTGTGTATTTTTCAAATAGATACACAGAATAATACCGGCATAGGAGAAGAAGCAAAGCTATTTTGATTCGCAATGATTTCGTACCTTTACACCGGAAACGCATCCTATCTTATGAAAAGAGAGTGATTATGTTGAGTAAAACGCGTGGTATTGTATTACATAGTATCCCATACAACGACAAATATGCCATTGTATATATCTATACCGAATCCTTCGGGCGGGTCTCCTATATGGTTGCTCGTCAGAAAGGAAAGAGTAGCGCAGTCTCCAAAGCGTTGTTCATGCCTCTCTCCGTCTTGGAGATGGAGGTCGATCATCAGCCCAAGCGTGATATTCAGCGTATAAAAGAGTGTCGTAGCTGTTATCTCCTGAATAGCTTATCATTCGATCCGGTCAAGAACGTACTGGCTCTTTTCCTTTCCGAGCTCCTTTACCGCGCCATAAAAGAGACCGAACCCGATCAGCGTCTCTTTCAGTTTTTGTATGAATCGATCCATTTTTTAGAATATGCTGAGAGCGGGGTCGCCAATTTTCATATTGTCTTTATGATGCATCTTCTTCACTACCTGGGCGTATTCCCACGGGGCGACACCTATCAAAGCGGTTTTTATTTCGATCTGCAGAGCGGCACTTTCCGGGCGGATATACCGATGCATACCCATTTTCTAACCCCGGAGGATAGTCTTTTCTTTTATCGGCTGTTACGTATCAGTTTCGAAAACATGTCGCTCTATGCCTTCTCGCGTGGCGATAGACGGAATATCATTCGAAAGATCCTTGAATATTATCAGCTCCACCTACCGGGCTTCTCCGGAGTGCGCTCGCTCGATATCCTGGAAAACCTCTTTGACTAACCAGTTTACATAACCTTTTTTTGTGGATATGCGGAAAAGATTATACTTTTGTCACTCCAAAATGGTCTTGTAGTTCAATGGATAGAATAGAAGTTTCCTAAACTTTAGATCCGGGTTCGATTCCCGGCGAGACTACTTGAGCGGGCATTTCGCTAAACGAAATGCCCGCTCTGGTATTTTAATCCTCCGGCAATTCCTTCTCATCCGTAAGGCCCCATTGGTCATTTATCGTAATCCTAAACTCATCATCCGAAGGCGAATAGGAATAGAGTCGTCCGGTATATTGCACGATGCGGTTTGTTAGTGGGGTTACTCCGTTCACCTGACGGGTGCGAAGTGTCTCAGTTTCAGCCAGGGCGGTCAGTGTCACGTCCATGGTGGCGTCAGCAGGAGCAACAAAGGTGTAAAAACCATGCGTCATGCCCGTTGTTCCAATCTCCTCTTCGGTGAAGGTATGCGTGAAAGTAACCGGATCCGTGTTCGGCACGATCCCTCCTCCGGTGCGAACATTCAGCTGGCTTGGATAACGCACCACATCCATGGTAAACGATGTCGCCTCTTCCGGAACAGCATCTGTCGATACAAACTCAATCCGGCTGACGATGCGGTACAGGGTGACATCCTGTTCATAGACCTGCCCAGCTTCGATCGTTAGCTCCAATGATGCGTGAAACGTATCCGATACCTTGTCAAAACGCATTGTCCCGTCGCTCAATGTGCCGCCTGATCCGTTGTGGGCAATAAACAATAGGGTGTAGTTGCCCTGAGGCAACGCGTCGGAGATGATACCGAAGTCAAGATTATTCTCCGAAGCCAAATAGCATCTCTGGCGCACAGGCTCCGCTTCATTCTGCTCATATACGATGTATTCGATCGTACTGCACTGGTCAGTCAGGCTTTTAGGCTCACCTTCCGATTCATCTCCTCTTATCTCCGGATCGGGAATATCCAAAGGAGGAATCCCTTTCGTTTCCGGGAAAGGAATCGTTTTCTGGGTCAAGGCAATCGAAAAAGTTACTTTGGATAAGGTGTCGTCAACGACAGGCTCGGATCGGTTACAACCCATACAGGCCAAAAGGGCAAGAGCCCAGCATACACGTGTCTTCATAATTAAGGTTTTTGTTTATAAATAGAATATTATCGATTGCAAGAAAATAAATCTTTTCTAATTCTGAAAATATTTGTGCAAAAAAATGTATGCAGGCGTTGATTTTTTTTCTTTTTTCCACCGGAACTGTCCGGAGATAATAAAAAAGCAGGGTGACCCCACTCCATCCGAGCCGGGTCACCCTTATAGGTTAGGCCTTAAAAACCATCGCCACCACCTTCATCCTCTTCCGACTCGTCGGTGGTGTCGGTGTCCAGGCGTTGGAATTCTGCATTCTTACGCGCCTTCTGCAACGTTTTCCCCGGATAGAACAGGAGGCGGGGAGTCTTGATCTGTGTCGTCTCGAACTCCTCCTCTGTCACAGCGCCGGTCGACCCCAATGTATAGCGGAAATTACCCAATTCACCGAACTGTACGATATGCCCTGCCGACAAATGCAGGCGAATCAAATAGTTCATACGGTCCATCACACCCTTCACCTGGTTCGAAGGAATACCCGCGGCGGCGATCTCCTCCAGGAGATATTCGAATGAGATCTTGTCGCTGTTTACTTCCCGGGCGTATACCTTTTCCGGAGTGACATCTTTGTCTTTGCCCAGGTTCTTTTGTTTCATTAATTTAAATTTTACTGCCATTTTGTTTCGTTGTTTTAATGGTTTACTAAATAAGTTTTCATTCTCTGTTTTGTGATCACGAAACAAAAGTATAACCTCTGTTCCGACCGGAATTACCGGCTGGAGGGTTGCCATGGAAAGCGAGCCGGCTCCATGGCACGGCTGTGCTAGCGTTGGTGGATGGTATAGGGAACAACATCGATCCCGGTAATGGTGAATAAATAGTAGTTAAATGTTTTCGATCAGCGCAATAATCATACTGTCAACGAGATATCTATTTATTTGATCCCGTCGGAAAAATAACTTTTTATGATTTGTTTAGAAAGCGCCCCCGGTGGGGAAGGGGAGGAGGCTGTTCTTGTCGCAAGGGCGATCGTAGTTGAAATACCTACAAATGGGGAGGGGAAATAGATAAAAAAGGTGTAGCTTTGTAATGGAAATGAATACAATACATATTTAACACCATCCTCTCTATGGGACATCATCATACACACGGGGCCGAACAGACGCCCCATCACGACCATCATCATCACGAAATCACCTCGTTGAACCGTGCCTTTATTATCAGCATATCCCTGAATATCGCTTTTGTCCTGGCGGAATTCGCCGCCGGCTTCTGGTATGATTCCCTGGGATTATTGTCGGATGCCGGCCACAACCTCAGCGATGTTGCCAGCCTGATTCTGGCGATGCTGGCTTTTCGCTTGGCCAAAGTGAATCCGACACCCAACTATACCTACGGCTTGAAGAAGAGCACGATCCTGGTCTCTTTGTTGAATGCCGTAATCCTATTGATCGCCGTGGGCATCATTATCAGCGAGAGTATCGATAAATTCTTCCACCCGCAGCCAGTGGAAGGGGGAGCCATCGCTTGGGTGGCCGGCATCGGTGTGGTGATCAACGGCCTTACCGCCTGGCTGTTTATGAAAGACAAAGATAAAGACCTGAATGTGAAAGGCGCCTATCTGCATATGGCGGCCGACGCCCTGGTGTCGATCGGCGTGGTTATTTCGGGCATTATTATCATCTATACCGGATGGTATATTGTCGATCCGATCATCGGCCTCGTGATTGCCGGTGTCATCGTCTACTCCACCTGGGGACTCTTGCGCGACAGCCTGCGTCTCTCCTTAGATGGCGTGCCGGCGGGTACCGATATCCGCGATATCGAAAAGACCATCCGCTCTGTTGTGGGCGTGCAAGACCTGCATCACCTGCATGTATGGGGCATCAGCACCACGGAGACCGCCCTCACGGTGCACGTCGTGGTGGAGAATACCGACCGCATGGAAGAGATAAAAGAGGAGATCAAACAGGCCCTGCGCCATATCGGTGTGCAGCATGTCACCCTGGAGTTCGAATTATCATCTGCCCATTGTCATGGCGACTGTGGCGAGATACTAAGTAAAGACTAAAGCGAATGATAAACAGCAAAGAGCGACATACGAACCTCCATCTGGAGGTGCCCGGCGGCGAGCGAGAGGTCTTATTGCATACCTGTTGCGCCCCTTGTTCGTCAGCTATTATAGAATGTATGCTGGAGAATGGTATCCGTCCGGTCATCTTCTATTATAATCCGAATATCTATCCCCTGGAAGAATATGAGATCCGCAAAGCGGAATGTACGCGTTACGCGGAAGCACTCGGATTGGAGATCATCGATGGCGACTACGACCACGATGCCTGGCGCACCCAAATGCAAGGCATGGAGGCTGAACCGGAACGGGGACCGCGCTGCCTCGCTTGTTTCCGATTGCGTCTACTCGAGACAGCCCATTATGCCACCGAAAGAGGCTTAAAGGTTTTCACCACCACCCTCGCCT
Source organism: Parabacteroides sp. PM6-13 (assembly GCF_029892605.1). Taxonomy (GTDB): domain Bacteria; phylum Bacteroidota; class Bacteroidia; order Bacteroidales; family Tannerellaceae; genus QVMG01. The sequence goes on along the minus strand of NZ_JARXWF010000002.1, from coordinate 304,075 downwards.
CTTCCCGTTGGAAAAGCCTGGAGCAGATCCATGCGGCAGGGCGTTATGCCATGGAACGTTATCCCGGCACGCTCTTCTGGGAACAAAACTGGCGCAAAGGCGGGTTAAGCGAACGTCGCAAAGCAATCATCGCCGAACACAACTTCTATAATCAGACCTATTGCGGATGTGAATTTAGTTTGAAGGAAATAGATAGGAGAAAGGAGTGATTAATGGTTAGTGAGGAGAAAGGAGAAGGGAGAAGGGAGAAAGGAGGGGGTGACACGAATAGCAATCATAGATTGCTCCGCTCTGTAGCCAGTTGCCTCAGGCTGCTGGGCTTCAGATATGGTAAGATGGGAAGGTGGGGATATATATTCATGACTGAAGGCCACAGAGGGCCTGAAGGGCCGAGTCCCAATGGGACGAAGACTTAGCCCACGGGTAAGCAGGCTGAAGGTCTGCGCCACCCTGGGTTTAGAGGGTATATAAATAATGAGTTCTGAAGGAACGAAAGAAAAAATCCACTATTCACAAACTTTATCACCATCTATTCTATCATATTATAATATCTATCGTTCCTTCAGAACTCGATTTATTGTATTGTCTTGATACCCAGGGTGGCGCAGACCTTCGGCCTGCTTACCCGTGGGCTAAGTCTTCGTCCCATTGGGACTCGGCCCTTCAGGCCCGCTGTGACCTTCAGTCATATAAATAAAATCTTCAGATTTTGTAAGATGTGAAGATACTGAAGTCCGGAAGGACTTAGATGTGGATAACCCCGTGCAAGCCGTTAAGGCGCAGCTCGGGGGACGAGTATAATAAAAAACGAGCTCCGTAGGGGCTCAACAGTTGACCTCCTACGGAGCTCATGATATATATATTACGTCAACCCCGAGCTGCACCTACGGTTTGCACGGGGTTATCCAGGTTGAAGCCCTTCCGGGCTTTCTAAAAACCTTTCCATCTCCTCCGATTTGAAGACCAGCAGCCTGAGGCAACTGGCTACAGAGCAGGGCAATCTACGATTGCTTATCTTCCTCTTTCCTCCGATTTGAAGAAAAACACAAACTTTTTTCCGAGCTTTGTTGTTTTAAGAATATATGGATACGAACATTTTACTCCCTCTTTTGCTCACCCTGTTTGCCGGTCTGGCGACCGGGATAGGCAGCTTGATCGCTTTTGTTGCCAAGCAGACCAACAAGCGCTTCCTCTCTTTCTCCTTGGGACTCTCCGCCGGGGTGATGATCTATGTCTCGTTCGTGGAATTGCTTCGCAGTGCCGAAGATACGCTCTCGGCCGCCTTAGGAAGATACGAAGGGATGTGGGTGACGGTGCTCTGTTTCTTCCTGGGGATCGGTTTGATTGCCCTGATCGACAAACTGGTGCCCTCCTACGAGAATCCGCACGAGGCACGTTCGGTAGAGGATATGCAGCAAAGGCCCGAACAGGTGAATGCCAAACTGAAACGCATGGGTGTCATGACCGCTCTGGCCATCGGGATCCATAACTTCCCGGAAGGGATCGCAACGTTTATGGCCGCTGTAGAAAGCCCGACCCTGGGGATTGCCATTGCCGTAGCCATTGCCATCCATAATATACCGGAAGGAATCGCTGTCTCCGTGCCTATCTATTATGCTACAGGTGATCGCAAAAAGGCTTTTCTCTATTCCCTTTTCTCCGGCATTGCCGAGCCGGTCGGTGCCCTGTTGGGTTGGTTGATATTGATGCCTTTTATGTCGCCGGTGATGATGGGATGTGTGTTTGCTGCCGTGGCCGGTATTATGGTGTTTATCTCCTTAGACGAACTATTGCCCGCCGCCCGCGAATACGGGGAGCATCATGTCTCTATTTATGGATTGGTAGCCGGCATGGCTATTATGGCCGTTAGCTTGATTTTATTGGCGTAGGCCTCATTCACTCTCCGGTAGATCGTCGAGCTCTTTGGCGACATCTTCCGAAGTAGACTTTTCGCTATTGTTCAGGTTCTTCAGCTCCGAGATATACTGCTGAAACTCCTTATCGGTGCGTAGTTTTTTTACGGCCATCTTCGCCGCGTTCTGTTGGGATTCCTTCTTAGAATAGCCGATGCCGACCCCCATCTGTCGGTTACCCAGGCAAGCCGCCGTCTGAAAGACAGGATTCCCTTCGTTGTCGGTGAAGTTTTCGATCAGATTGAAAGAGATCTCCAATTTGTTTTTCTGGCTCCATTCGATCAGGCTCGATTTGAAATTGACCTCTTTGCGAGCCAATACATCCAGGTCGATGTATTTGTTGATAATACGCTCGGTCACAAACTGAAAGCAACGACGATAGCCCTGATCCAGGTAGACGGCACCGATAAAGGCCTCCAAGGCATTCCCATACACATGGTTATTGTGCGAGTTCATCCGGGCGGAGAAACGCACCATTTTGTCGAGCCCCAGCTCTACGGCTACGCGGTTCAAGGTGTCTCGCTGTACAATCTTAGAGCGTGTGTTGGTCAGGAATCCTTCCCGTTTGTTGGGGAAATGTTTGTAGACGACATCTGCGACAATCGAATCCAGGATGGCATCGCCCAGAAACTCCAATCGTTCGTTGTTAAGCCATCTGCCGTCGTCCGCTTCGACCGACGAAGACTTATGCAAGAAGGCCTGTTCATACAACTGGACATTATTCGGATAATATCCGGTTATTTTGTAAATAGACAGGTAAGGCTCCTTATCTTTTACCTTAAGGAGCCTTAACTTTTTATTTAATTGCTTAAACACTTACTTTACAAACTTTTTTACAATAAGACAAGCGTTGTGTCCGCCAAATCCGAATGTATTTGAAAGCGCTACGTTAACCGTTCTTTTCTGTGCTTTGTTGAATGTATAATTCATGTTATAATCAATTTCAGGATCCTCATCGCCTTCCACATGGTTGATGGTAGGAGGCACGATGTCTTCTTCCACTGCTTTGATACAGGCAATGGCTTCCACCGCGCCCGCAGCTCCTAACAGATGTCCTGTCATCGATTTGGTCGAACTGATATTCAATTTGTAGGCATGCTCTCCAAACACATCTTTGATGGCTTTTACTTCCGAGATATCTCCTACCGGAGTAGAGGTACCGTGTACATTGATATAATCAATCTCTTCCGGACTCATTTCAGCATCAGACAACGCGTTACGCATCACCAGTTTCGCGCCCAATCCTTCCGGATGAGAGGCTGTCAGGTGATAAGCATCCGCCGACATACCTGCACCGGCCACTTCACAATAGATGTGAGCACCACGGGCAATAGCATGTTCCATCTCTTCTAATACAAGACAACCGGCACCTTCGCCCATCACAAAACCGTCGCGGCTCGCGCTGAACGGACGTGAGGCAGTCTCAGGTTCGTCATTGCGGGTCGACAGGGCGTTCATCGCGTTAAACCCACCTATCGCAGCAATGGAGATCGTGGCTTCCGCCCCTCCGGTTACGATAGCGTTGGCTTTACCCAAACGAATGTAATTGAACGCGTCAGCTATTGAATTGGTCGATGAGGCACAAGCCGATACCGTGGCAAAGTTAGGCCCGCGGAATCCATATTTCATGGATATCTGTCCGGCTGCTATATCCGCGATCATTTTCGGGATAAAGAACGGATTGAAACGGGGTCCTCGCTCGGCATCATAACCCATCACCTCGTCTTCGAAGGTTTTGATCCCTCCGATACCGGCCGCAAAAATAACACCGATGCGATCTTTGTCTTCGTTTTCTACGTCCAACTTAGAATCTTCAACGGCGTCCTGGGCAGCTTTCAACGCTAACAGGGCATATCGGTCACACTTACGGGCTTCTTTGCGATCCATGATCTGTAACGGATCAAACCCTCTTACCTCGCAGGCAAATTGTGTCTTGAATTTAGATGCGTCAAACTGAGTAATAGGTCCTGCTCCACTTTTTCCATTAATAAGACCCTCCCAGGTTTCTGAGAGGGTATTACCTAATGGAGTAATAGCACCAAGACCTGTTACTACAACTCTTTTTAATTCCATACTTTAATGAATGGGGTTGATTACTTCGCGTTAGCTTCGATATAAGCGACAGCGTCGCCAACTGTTGTAATCTTTTCTGCTTGATCGTCTGGGATAGAGATACCGAATTCTTTTTCGAATTCCATGATCAACTCCACAGTGTCAAGAGAGTCTGCTCCTAAATCATTAGTAAAGCTCGCTTCGTTAGTAACTTCTGTTTCTTCAACACTTAATTTGTCAACGATGATAGCCTTTACTCTAGATGCAACTTCAGACATAACTTTTTCAATTTAAATTAATAATTAGAATATACTTCTTAAATTTGCAGTGCAAAGGAACTAATTTTTTTGCGAACAAAGCAAATATAATTGACTAAAATTACGAAAAACTGCACATATTTTCTTTTCGTGTGCAAATTCAATTAGATAAAACATATGAAAAACGTCGCTATTTTCGCTTCCGGTTCAGGCACGAATGCTGAAAACATCATTAAATACTTTCAAGGAAACCCTGAGATTCAAGTGGCTGTAGTTCTGTCGAACAACCGTAAGGTGAAAGTGCACGAAAGGGCGAAAAGCCTGAGTGTCCCCTCTTTCCATTTCACACGGGAGGAGTTCGAGGTCGGCACCCCGGTGCTTCAGAAGCTGGCGGAATATCATACCGACCTGATTGTCCTGGCCGGTTTTATGAATAAGATATCCGACCCACTCCTACAGGCCTATCCCGGTCGAATCCTTAACATCCACCCGGCCCTTCTACCGAAATATGGCGGCAAAGGCATGTATGGCATGCATGTGCACGAAGCAGTCGTGGCGGCCGGCGAAAAAGAGACAGGCATCACCATTCATTATATAGACGAAAACTACGACGAAGGCGAAACCCTCTTTCAGGCAACATGCGAAGTGGCTCCCGGCGACACACCGGAGGAGGTTGCCAACAAGGTGCACGCCCTTGAGTATGCCCATTACCCCAGGGTGATAGAAGAGGCTCTTTCCTCTTTTTAGTTCTTTTTCATTGTATAATCCGTAACCCCCAGCGACTCATAAGCCTGCAACAGCGCCTCGTCGTTGTCGGAGATCATCAGGAGTTTGTCTTTCTCCTGCAATTCGGTGTTCCCCTTCGGGATGAAATAGTTATTGCCCCGCTTCACCATAACCGCCAGCGTATGGTCGGGCAGCGTCAGCTCCATCAATTTGTTGCCGTGGCACAACACCTCCGGCGTGATCTCAATCTCGCTCATAGCGCTCTTGATCTCATCGGGCAGATCGATCCCGAAGTCATCCTTCCGTGGGGGATCATCGACCACACCCAGCCATTCGGCCGCTTTGGTCACGGTAGTCCCCTGGATCAATAATGAGAGGATGGTGATAAAGAATACCACATTGAAAATCGTGCCGGCATGCTCCACCCCCGCTATCAGGGGATAGGTGGCAAAAATAATCGGTACGGCACCGCGCAGCCCCACCCACGAGATATATAATTTCCCTTTCGTCGTGAAATTCTTAAACGGCAACAGGCAGAGAAAGACCGAGATAGGACGTGCAAAAAGAATCATAAAGATACCGACCCCTAAGCCTATCGGAGCAATCGGAAGCAGTTCGCGCGGATTGACCAGTAAGCCCAGCGTAAGGAACATCACGATCTGCCACAGCCAGGTGAACCCGTCAAAGAAGGTTCCGATACTCTTCTTATGCACAATCTTTGCATTCCCCAATACCAGCCCGGCAATATACACCGCCAGGTAGCCATTGCCCTTACAGAGTGTGGTGGCCGCAAAGGTGAATACGGCGACCGCCAGCAACAGGATGGGATACAATGATTCGTTGTCGATATCGATCTTGTTGATAATATAGACGGCTAATTTCCCTAAGATATACCCCGCCACAGCGCCAATACCCAGCTGAACCACCAGCGACACAGCCGCCGCGCCCAAGCTCATATCACCCGACTGGATGTAAGAGATCAGGATAATGGTCAACATATACGCCATCGGGTCATTACTACCACTCTCCAGCTCCAGGGTCGGACGTAGTTTCTGTTTCAGATACACCCCTTTGCTGCGCAGGATAGAGAAGACCGAAGCCGAATCGGTTGACGACATAACGGCTGCCAACAGGAGCGATTCCGGGAAGGTGAAATTGATAAACCTGTTCTCGAACAGGTTCGACATCACATAGATAAACCCACCGGTGATAAAGGTAGTCAATAAGACCCCGACCGTAGCCAGGATCACCCCCTGCGTGACAATGGGTTTGATATCGTGGTATTTCGTATCCATCCCCCCGGAAAAGAGGATGATACTCAATGCCAGCATACCGATAAACTGCGTAATGCCCGGGTCATTGAAGGTGATACCAAAGCCATCACTGCCAAACAGCATCCCTATCCCCAGGAAGAGAAGCAGCGAGGGAAGTCCAAAGCGATAGCCCGCCTTACCGGCGAAAATACTCAGGAAGAGAATCACAGAAGCGATCAACAACACATATTCTGCATGATGAAACATAGGCGTAAAGGATTTTGAATTAATACGGAGGCACAAACCTTAGCAAAAATAATAAAAATAATGGAATAGGATGAAATGATTTCTATCTTTGTTCCAACTAAATCTATATAAGCTTATGAACAAGAAATCAATTCTTTCTATCATGATTTGCTTCACGGTAGCTGTCTTTGGCATGAAAGCGGCGGATGAAGCGCGACTACTGCGGTTCCCGGCAACCAATGGAACGGAGATCGTTTTCAGCTATGCCGGCGATTTGTATAAGGTATCTATCCGAGGTGGGGAGGCCCAACGGCTTACTTCGCACGTCGGTTATGAAATGTTCCCACGCTTCTCGCCCGATGGCAAAACCATCGCTTTCACCGGACAATACGACGGTAATACGGAGGTGTACACCATCCCCTTGGCAGGAGGTGAACCACTTCGTCTGACCTATACCGCCACCAACCAGCGCGATGACCTGGGCGACCGCATGGGGCCTAACAATATCGTGATGACCTGGCATCCCAATGGCGAACAGATTGTCTACCGCAATCGCATCAGTAGCAGCTTCGACGGCAAATTGCTGTTGGCACACAAAGAGGGTGGTCTCTCCGAGACGATTCCCTTGCCCGAAGGGGGCTTCTGTAGCTACTCGCCCGACGGGAAGCAGTTGGCCTACAACCGGGTGATGCGTGAGTTCCGTACCTGGAAATACTACAAAGGTGGCATGGCCGACGATATCTGGATCTATAATCCGGGAGCTAAAAAGGTGGAAAACATCACCAACAACAAGGCGCAGGATATTATCCCTATGTGGATCGGCGATAACATCTTCTACATCTCCGACCGCGACCGCACGATGAATATCTTCGTTTACAACACCAAGACCCAGCAGACCGAAAAGGTGACCAACTTCACGGAGTTCGATGTAAAATTCCCTTCGGCGCATGGCAATACCATCGTGTTCGAGAACGGCGGTTATATCTATTCGATGGATGCCACCACCCGTCAACCACAAAAGGTGAACATCGTCCTGAATTCCGATAATATCTACGCGCGCAGCGAAATCAAAGAGGGTGCCGGATATATCACGGCGGCAAGCCTCTCTCCCGATGGGGAGCGATTGGCGGTAACCGCCCGCGGCGAGGTATTCGATGTGCCGGCCGGGAAAGGGGTGACCCGCAATATCAGCCGCACGCCCGGCGCGCACGAACGCGCTGCACAATGGTCGCCCGATGGAAAATACATCGCCTATATATCCGATGAAACCGGCGAAACGGAGCTTTACCTGCAACCGGTAGGTGGCGAAAAAGAGCAACTGACAAAAGGCAACGACACCTATATCCGCTCTTTCAAATGGAGTCCCGACGCTGGGAAGATCCTTTACAGCGATCGGAAGAACCAACTGAACCTATTGGATATAGCCACCCGAAAGGTGACGCTTCTTTTCCGCAATCCGCTGTCGGAAATCAACGATTATAACTTCTCGCCCGACAACCAGTGGATCACCTATTCGCGTCCGGCAGAAAATCAAATGTCGATCGTCTATGTCTATAACCTGGCGGAGAAGAAAGAATATCCGGTCACCGACCGCTGGTATGACTCCTATTCACCGGTGTTCAGCACCGATGGCAAATACCTGGTGTTTACCTCGGCACGCGATTTCAACCCGACCTACGGCTCGTTGGAGTGGAACCATACCTATAACAATATGAATGGCGTCTACCTGGCTTTGTTATCCAAAGACACCCCCTCCCCCTTTATGCAGATCGACCCCGAGGTGAACGCCTCGAAACCGGAAGCCTCCAAGAAGGAGGATGTCAAAGCGGATACGGGCGTGAAGGTCCTGTTCGACGCGGAAGGCATCGGTGAGCGCATCCTGAAACTGCCCTTGCCCGGCGGACGCTATAGCGGCTTCTATTCCGACGGAAAGAAGGTCTATTACTCCTCCCGCGGGGGCACCAAGGCGTACGACCTGAAAAAGCAGAAAGAAGACGACGTGGCCGACGGATATATGTCGGTGGCACCGGGAGGCAAAAAGGCACTCTTCTCACGCGCCGGTCGCTATTATGTGATGGATATCCCGTCCGGCAAAGCCGATCTGAAAGAAGCAGTCGATCTCTCTAACATGAAGATCGCCGTCGATTACCCGCAGGAATGGGCACAGATCTTCGACGAAGCCTGGCGTGCTTTCCGCGATGGTTTCTACCTGGAGAATATGCATGAGGTCGATTGGAAAGCCATGAAAACGAAATATGCGGCCCTGCTCCCTTATGTGAAGACCCGCTTGGATCTGAACTATGTGATTGGCGAACTGATTGGCGAGCTCAATGTAGGGCATAGCTATGTGAATCCGGGCGAGACACAGCGTGCCAAACGCATACCGACCGGCCTGCTTGGCGCGGAGATCTCGAGAGACAAAAGCGGCTTCTTCCGCTTGGAAAAGATCCTGCCGGGTGCCTCCTGGAGCAAAGACCTGCGTTCGCCGCTGACAGAACCGGGCATCGATGCCAAAAAGGGCGAATTCATCGTCTCAATCGATGGCGTGGCGACCAATACGGTGAAAGATATGTATGCCCTCCTGGTGGGAAAAGCCAACGTGCCGACCGAACTGATGCTGAACACGAAGCCACAACTGGCAGGCGCCCGCAAGGTGGTGATCAGCCCGTTGGAAGAAGAATACTCACTGTATCACTACAACTGGATCCAGGAGAATATCCGCAAGGTCGACGAAGCGACCAACGGTAAGGTGGGCTATATCTATATCCCCGACATGGGTGTGGAGGGACTCAATGAGTTCTCCCGCTATTTCTATCCGCAGCTCGATAAAGAGGGCTTGATTATCGACGACCGTGCCAACGGAGGTGGTAACGTGTCGCCTATGATCCTGGAGCGCCTCTCCCGTGAGCCCTATCGTCTGACCATGCGTCGCGGATCATCCTTTATCGGAACCGTGCCCGACGCGGTACAGGTAGGACCGAAAGTATGTCTGATCAATAAGTATTCCGCTTCAGATGGTGACCTCTTCCCCTGGGGCTTCCGCGCGTTGGGGCTGGGTAAACTGATCGGTACCCGTACCTGGGGAGGCATTGTCGGCATCAGTGGCTCATTGCCCTATATGGACGGAACAGATATCCGTGTCCCGTTCTTCACCAGCTACGACCCGAAAACCGGTGAGTGGATCATCGAGAACTACGGCGTAAACCCCGATATCATCGTCGATAACGACCCGATCAAAGAGTGGAACGGCGAAGACGAGCAGCTCAACCGCGCCATCGAAGAGGTCCTGAAAGAACTCAAAAACCGCCAGCCCCTGCCCGGCGTCCCGACACCGAGGGGGAAGGAGTATTGAGGGGAATGGTTAATGATTAATGATTAATGATTAATTATTAATGATTAATTATTAATTGTAAAAGAGCGGTCGCTTAGCAGCGTATCAATACCGATCCGATCCAATACCAATACCAGCACCAGCAGCCTGAGGCAACTGGCTACAGAGCAGAGCAGCCTACGGCTGCTGGTTCAAATGGGAGGAAATGGGAAGGTTTTAGAAAGCCCGAAAGGGCTTCAACCCGGATAACCCCGTGCAAACCGTAGGTGCAGCTCGGGGTAGACGTAATATCTATATAATGAGCTCCGTAGGAGGTCAACTGTTGAGCACCTACGGAGCTCGTTTTTATTATACTCTCGTCCCCCGAGCTGCGCCTGACGGCTTGCACGGGGTTATCCACGTCTAAGTCCTTCCGGACTTTATCACCTCCACATCTTACAAAATCTGAAAACGCCCCTTTCTCCCTTCTCCTTTCTCCTTTCTCCCTTCACATTTTCCAAAATCCGAACATCTAACCTATGCAACCGGCCTGCTGCCTCTCTACCTCGTCGCCCATCATACAAAAAAATAGAGGCAGCTGGCAAGCTGCCTCTACGGGGAATCGTTGTTTCAATTAACAATTAACAATTAACCATTAATCATTTCTTCAAGTGTTTCTCCAACCAAGCATCTGTCTCATACAACATATGTAACACATTCTCTTTGGCGGAGTAGCCATGGCTTTCGTAAGGCAACACCACATAACGTGCCGTAGCACCATGTCCCTTCAATGCCTGGTAATAGCGTTCCGACTGAATAGGGAAGGTACCGCTGTTGTTATCCATCTCGCCATGAATAAGCAGGATGGCGCCCTTCAACTGGTTGGCATAGGTAAACGGTGACATCGTATGATACACCTCCGGTGCTTCCCAATAGGTTCGTGTCTCGGCCTGGAATCCAAAGGGGGTCAAGGTGCGGTTGTAAGCACCGCTCCGGGCAATACCCGCTTTGAACAGGTCGGTATGTGCCAACAGGTTGGCTGTCATAAAGGCACCATAGGAATGGCCGCCTACCGCCACCCGCTCCGGATCGCCCACGCCCCGGTCGGTGATCACCTTCACCGCCGCTTCCGCGTTCAGGCGCAACTGCTCCAGGAAGTTATCATTCGGCTCCTTCTCTTCCGAAGTGCCCACGATCGGCATCTCCACATCGGCCATCACACAATAGCCTCGCAAAGCCCAGAACACCGGCGAACCGTAGTTGATATTCGTAAACGTATATTGTGACCCGCGGATCTGTCCCGCCTCTTCCGCTGAGCGGTATTCGCGTGGATAGGCCCACATCAACACCGGCAGGCGTCCGTCTTTTTCTTTGTCATACCCGGCCGGCAGATACACGATCGCGCTCATATCGATACCATCCGCCCGTTTGTAGAATATCTTCTCCTTACTAACCCCCTCCATCGCCGGATAGGGATGGGCAAAATGGGTGATCTGCGTTGTCCGTTTCCGCTTCACATCGCGCAGGTAGATATTCGCCGGCTCAGTGGTCGACTGACGGGAGGTGATCAGTGTCAGCTTCACCGGGTCGGTCACATCCAGGATTGTCTCGTAATAGGGTGCCTCGCAGCGCCATAGGATCGTATTCTTTTTATCCTTCAGATTGAAGCGACTCAACAGCGGCATATCCCCTTCGGGCGAAGCCCCTTCGGAGGTCATCAACAGTTCGTTTTTCGCCTTGTTGGTATATACGATATAACGGCCGTACGCATTGCGCACCATCACCGGCGAACCGGGATCGTTATAGCGGTCGTTGAGTGCCAGTTCGGTGATCAATTGCGGTGTTTCGCCCGAAGCCGGTTTGATGCGATACATCCAGGTACGGTTCTCGGCACGCGATGTCTCGTGCAGGAGTGCAAACTGGTCATCGTGCCAAAGGATACTACGGTAGCGCTTCACGGTGCGTGCCACCTCCTGCTTCGGCTGATCGAAAGGAGCCGCCGATTGGTAGACAATATCCATATAGTCCACCTTGTTCATCCGCGGGTTACCGCCATCCTGCGCCTCTGCCCAGTAGATCGTAGCCGCTTTGTCGGGGCGCCAGCTGAAAGAGCGTGGGTAGGGGGAGGTCATATCGTAGCCGGTCGGCAGGTTGAGTAGCGGCGTACGCGCCAACTCCTTCACATCCTTGCCATCCAGATCCATAATGGCTGTCCGTCGCGGGAAAGAGCCCATCGTCAGCTGATAAGAGTAGGGACGTTCGACCGTGCCATAGAGCAACAGGCTCTTATCGGGCGAAAGCTGCATCGTGGCGTAGATAGCCGGGCGGCCGATCTCTTGCATCGCCGTGCCGGTCCAACGCGCCGGTTGTGCCGTGAAATAATATTCAAACAATGCCTCGTCGTAGGGATTCTTCAACAGGTCCTGGTAGGTACGCACCGCTTCGCGTCCGCCGGAGGTCTCCTGAATGATCGGTCCCGCGGGCACGGTGGGGGCTGCCGGCGGATTGGTAGCCGAGGTGGGCACCAACAGGGTCAGAAACTGCTCGTCATCGAGCCATTGCACCGTCACCCCGGTGGTCGCGTTCAGGCGACGATCACTCAGGCGCACCGCCTGCGGCTCTTCGGTGGTGAATGAATAGAGGTAGATCCCATCGGCCTCTTCCACAAAAAGAAGCACCCGCGTGTCGGAAGGCGAGAAGGAGGAACCGATAATGCTTGCCCCGGTGGGCAGACCACTCACCGCCACACGCCGTTGACTCGCGATATGCAAGAGGGAGGGGTTACTGTATACCGTCCCACGACTCACGTTGAATGTCACGGGGTTGATACGCATGCCCGCCAGCTTCAGCTCCGGCTGTGCCAGTCGCTCCAACGAGGTATACGCGGAACGCTCCAGTTGGAGGATCCATTGATTGTTCTTACTGATACGATTCACTGGTGAAAGGGGTGCCATCACCACCTCTTCAATCACGGCAGGCGGACGCTGGTAGGTCGCCTCCTGGGCGGTCGCCCCACTGAGAGGCAACAAATATAAAATGCCTGTCAGGATCGATGTATAGACGATGTTTGTTTTCATGTTTGATGTATTCTTTTAATTACTGAAAAGAGAAAAGATGACAAATAGATTTTTGCCATCTTTTCTAGCAGAGTTTAAAGTGTATTTATCAGACTATTTCGTCAATAGCCGTTTTGGTTCAGAGATTACAACCCCTGGTTACTTTCACTTTCAAGAAGCGGAGTCATATAGGTCCAGCGGTTTTTGTATTCTACCGGTAGGGTGACTGCCATCTGTGTTGCGAAGTTACCACCTTCAGCGAAAGAGGCACGTACCAATGGTTCGTTCCAGCGTTTTTTATCTAACCAGTCGAAACCTTCTCCCCACAATTCAATCGCACGGTAGAACTTGATTTCCGAGAACAGATCGGCGCCGGTAGCTGTACAGGTGTACGCCTCGTCTCTTTTAGAATCGCGCACCAACGCGTTCAACAATGCCTGGGCACCCGCTTCATCACCTGTGAAATACTTCGCTTCCGCTTCGATCAACATCATTTCCGAAGAACGGAAGTGGTTGATATAACCAATACCGATTTCTCCACCAATGCTAAATTTGAAGCTATGACAAACCGTTACAGTATGTGTACTAACCATGGTCGGGTATTTTGCCTGTACCGCTTTCTGATCAGCCGCTCCATAAAGCCCTGTCGAGGTGCTGTAGGTGCCATAGTTGGCCGGATTCAGGAATAGTCCTTTGCGGATATCCGTATCGGAGATTTTCTCGTACAACTTTTTGCTCATACTTACCGGGTAAGTACGGGTGATGGAGGTATTCGCATCGTATGCCATATACGAATGGAAACCATAATAATACAGAGGTTGGTCAACACCACCATAGCTACCCCAGATCCATTCGCTATTGGGTTTGCTAAAGCCGGCATTATAGTCCGCGTTCGACATCAACGGGAAGCCCGCGCGTGCCGAAGCAGCGTTCGATGCAGCCGTTGCATAGTCTTTGCGTGTAATAGCGGCGCGTGCGTATACCGCGTGAGCTACATTGACATTCGGTTCCCATACATTATCACGTTTCAAGCCACTAGACCCAAATAAAGAGATTGCTTGATCCAAATCGCTATACACTAATTTATATACCTCGCCTGCAGAAGACAATGGAAGGTCGCGTTCATCCATATTCTCTACGGTACGCAATACCAAGCCATTCTTAGGGTACTCAACCGCGGTACCATTGTTATTATCATCCCAACGATAGCAATAGAAATTAATCAATTGAGAATAGGCAAACGCGCGGTAGGTCAATGCCTGCGCTTTCAGGAATTGACGTTCTGCATCCGTTCCTTCCGCTTTGTCGATATTGGCCAGAAAAAGATTCGCATTCCCGATCAACATATAGTAATAAGACCAGGGATAGCGGTCGTAATAAGAGGTATTGCTATCCATAAAGGTAGCGTTCATCACGGTGTACCAACCGGTCAAACGGGGACGGGAGAAATGTTCGCCCGTATATTCCCCATGCAAAAACTTAATGGTACCCTCTCCACAGGAAGTTTGCGTGCTATGAAGCTGGTTTACCATCAAACGAGCCATCCCGTTGATAGCCATCTTCGCACCTTTTGTATCGTGAAAAATAGTCTCATAATCGGTACTTCTCGTAGGTGTAGTATCCATATAATCGTCATTACAAGACGCGAACAGGAGCGTTGCAATGAAAGAAAGCGTTACTAATTTTATAATACTTTTCATTTTATCTCTGTTTTAGAAGTTTAAGTTTAATCCAAAGGTGATCACGCGAGCAGGAACATAGGCATTGTAGTTTGTTCCGTTAAAAGACTGCTGTGGGTTCATCCCTTGCTTCTTGGTAAAGATAGCCAGGTTTTCACCCGCTACAGAAAGAGTCAAGCCATTAAGACCGATCGGTTTCAATACCTTGCGGGGAATCGCATAGCTCAGGGTCACATTTTTCACCACAAAATAGTCGGAGCTAATCAGCTGACGGCTGGATGTCGCATTGTTGTAAGTAGACAACGTGGTATTTATGGTAGGAATACCATTCGGATCAATACCGGTAGAGGCATCTTCGTGTTTCCAAGCCTTCAATACATCCACATGCAGAGCCGACGGAGAGGTGCCGAAACTCATCAACGAATTGTAGCTGTAGTCAATCATCTTACCGCCTACTTGGTAGGTAAATAATCCTGACAATTCAAAACCTTTGTAACGGAACGAGGTAGTGAATGAACCGAATAAATCGGGAATTGCCGATCCACTCCAGTCTTTCACGGCATAGGTGGTGTTATATACATATGGCTTTCCGTCTATTACGGTATAATCCGTTGTCAACTTCGATTTTCCTGCTGTTTCGGTGGTGGTACCCTCAACATAATACTTTTCATCATCCATGCGATAGAGTGAGCGACCATTGCTTTTATCGATACCTTCAAACTGATACATCCAGAAATCATAGATGCTATGTCCTTCAAAATATCTTTTTGTTCCGTTGATAGATCCTTTGCCTCCGTACTCTACTGGCAATTTTTTGATTTTGTTTTTTAATGTATTGATATTCACGCCAAGATTCCAGTTGAAATCTTTCGTTTTTACGATATCACCGTCGATACCAATTTCCCATCCTTTATTTACTAAGGTACCGAAGTTTTTGGTTACCGTTGGACGCTCTTTACCTGTGTTAACCGAACCCATAGAAGCGGGCAGGTTTACGTCAAACAACAGATTGGATGATCCTCTCTGGTAGTATTCAACCGAAAGATTTAGGCGTTTGAATAGATTGGTTTCCAACGCGAAGCTGGCAGAACGAGAAGTTTCCCAGGTAATATCTAAGGCTTCGTTTTGATATTTATAATAGGCACCATTACCCCCGTTCACAGTAGAGTTATACAGCCCCATCCAGGCATAATAATCCACAGAGGCTTCCTGACCTACTTCTCCATAACCAGCGCGGAGTTTCAAATAATCGATCCATTCAAACTGGCGGATAAAGGCTTCATTCGATGCAATCCAGCTACCTCCTAACGACCAGAAATTACCCCAACGGTGGTCTTTGTGGAAACGGGAAGAACCGTCACGACGGAAAGAACCCTCTACGAAATAGGTTTGATCGTAGTTATAAGCGGCACGCGAGAGGAAACCTTCTGTTTTATAACCCTCCTGGTAACCAAGGATAGAACTCATGGTGGCGAAATTGGATAATTCCATCATATTCGCAAATTTTTCACCTGTTTTATAGTTATAGTCGTAGTCATATTTGCGACTGAAACTTTCATGTCCAACCAAGACTTCCACAGAATGCTTTTCTTTGAAAGTTTGATGCCAGTTTACTAACTGTTGGAATACTACCGTCCGATAGCGGTGGTCTGTTTTCGACATACGTCCTCCGGATCCGGCACCATCCCCAATAATAGCGTTGTTATAGGTTTTGTTGCTGTAGTTTTTCATATTCATGTTTCCTTTTAACGTAACCGTAAAGTTATAAGGAAGCATAATATCTGCGTATGCCGTTCCATCGACGGTGGTACGGTATTTTTTGTCCTGATTCAATTCGGTTTCCCATACAATGTGACGGTTACTGTTCTGACCACGTCCGGATGATCCTGAGTCATATTGCTGATTGCCATAGAGATCCAATACATAAGCACCGGTAGCCGGATCATGCAGATGCACCGGATAAATAGGCGCCATATTACGGGCAAAATAGAACGGGTTGATATATGAATTGTTACTATCCGTATCCCCTGTCATGGAGTTATAATATTGGGTAGAGGCATTTATCGTAGATCCCATTTTCAACCAAGAGGTTGGTTTGACATCTACTTTCAGGTTGGCGGTCAGACGTTCACCCGATGATTTTTTCATAAAACCCTCTTCGTTCAGGTACCCCAACGACATATAATAGGCACCTTTTTTCGTGCCTCCGGAAGCATTGATACCATATTGGGAGCGATTTCCCGTACGCTCGATCGGGTCGTACCAGTCCAGGTCATCTTTGTATCCATCCAGGATCTCTGTGCCGGCAGCGATTTTACCATTGGCATCAAACAGATTATCCCAGCTCTTATTAAAGATATTGTAGTTTTCACCAACGCCGTTACGTACCACTTCTAACGCATCCGCGTTCGCGTCGGTATAGGTGTTGTATTTACCTTTGGTATCACCTGTATAAAGTGCGTTACGGTTTGATTCCCAATAGGCCTCCATATATTGTTTGGCATCCAGGCGCTTATAATCTTTCATCGCGCGCTGATACCAGCCCTGGCTGATATTTGCGTTGATGCGTATAGCCTCTTCCCCGATGCGACCGCTTTTGGTGGTTACCAAGATCACACCACTAGCCGCTTTATTTCCATAAAGAGCTGCCGAAGAGGCATCTTTCAATACGGTCAACGACTCGATATCGGCGGGGTTGATATCACTCATGCTTCCACCCATCGGCACTCCGTTTACTACATACAACGGAGCGTTACTGCCATTTACCGAGGTAAACCCACGAATACGAATCGTAGCTTCCGCTCCCGGTTCCCCATAGCTGTTGTTTACCTGTACCCCTAAGGCCTGTCCTTCGAGAGCTGCCGTGGCCGATGCGATCGGACGGCGTTCGATGGCCTCTGACTTCAGGTTAGATACCGCCCCGGTAATGGCCTCTTTACGTTGTTGGCCATACGCTACGACGATCACCTCATCGAGTGTTTTCGAGTCGGCAGCCATTACGATGCGCATAGAAGGCGATACCTTCAATTCCTGCGCCACCATACCTACATACGAAATTAAAAGAGTGGCGTTTTGCGCGGCTTGCAATTCGAACTTACCATCGTAGTCCGAAATGGTCCCTTGCGAGGTGCCTTTTACCTGGATGGTCGCACCGATCACCGGTTCACCCTCTTCATCCTGAATAGTTCCTGTTACTCGCACGGATTGAGCAACCACATACTGCATACTACACAAGAGCAGTAAAAAAAGAATCAATTTGTGTTTCATAAATAGCGTATTAAAAATGTAAAATTTACTTAATGAAATATTATTTACTCTCTCTTATCCTTCTTTCGTTTTCAAGCCTTACAACAAGGCTTTTCTATCATTTAGCTACTTTTTATCCCGTTTCTTTCCGTTTTTCGGGGGCGTTTAGCTACTCATCATCCCGTTTCTTTCCGTTTTTTTGTCTATAGTACATCAGATCAACATGTGACAAAGATATATAAATTTACATAAACGCATAATAAAATAACATAAAATTTCAAAAAAAACACATCCCCCCGCCCCGCCCACCCCACCTCCTCCCCCCGTCAGGGGGCGAAATTCGGGGGGAGGGAGGCAAGGTGCACTGAAATGAGTTAAATCCCGCAGGGATTTCCTATTCGTAACCCTCGGTTAGAGAGCGAAGCGAACGACCGGGGGTATTCCGCTAATAATAACTAACGAACCCGGAATGGGTTCAACCCGCTTCGGGGTTGCTTGTAGAGTAGGTCTTGTCTATCTGCCTACCACGGGTTTGCTTCGCTACACCCGCGGTTACGAATAGGAAATCCCTGTGGGATTTATATGAAAATCTTCCAATTTTGGAAAATGGGAAGGTGGGGATCGCGCTGCCAGCGCGAGATTATGCATAACCGTATGCAAGCGCAGCGCAGCTTACGGTATAGCGACTCCCTGTCAATCAAGCGCCGCAGGTGCGAGATCTGCCATAATCCCGCCCCATGCAGGGCTTTTTATATAGAGGATTCACTACCGTAAGCTGCGCTACGCTTGCATACGGTTATGTATTATCTCACGCCTGCGGCGTGCATCCCTGCAACCTTTCTCCTTTCTCCTTTCCTGAATCAAATCTTGGAAGATTTGATTCAAAAGTCCGGAAGGACTTAGACGTGGATAACCCCGTGCAAGCCGCCAGGCGCAGCTCGGGGGACGAGAGTATAATAAAAACGAGCTCCGTAGGGGCTCAACAGTTGACCTCCTACGGAGCTCATTATATAGATATTACTTCAACCCCGAGCTGCACCTACGGTTTGCACGGGGTTATCCAAGTTGAAGCCCTTTCGGGCTTTCTACCTTCCCATCCTCTCCCATTTGAGACCAGCAGCCTGAGGCAACTGGCTACAGAGCGGAGCAATCTATGATTGCTATCTGTGCCAACCTCCCCCTTTCTCCCTTCCCCCCTTTCTCCTTTCTCCTTTCTCCCTTCTCCCTTCTCCCTTCTCCTTTCTCCTTTCTCCTTACTAACCACCCACCTTCACCCACCGCATCAGTTCTGCCAATTCCGCTGTCGTGACGGGGCGGGTTTTGCGGTATTGCAGGAGGGTGCTGATTTTCCAGTCCCTGTGCCCGGTGAAGAGTAAGAGGCTAAAGGCCAGGACACGGCGGGTGAGCTTACGGGTCTTTTTAGGTTCCGCCAGGGCGAAGAACAGGAGCATCAGCCATTCGGCATCTTCGAGTGGGATCAACAACTCGCCCCAGCAGCTCTCCCGACGCAGGTGATCGAGGAAGCGTTGCAGATCCTCTTCAAGGAATCGGATCAGGAAAAGACGGTAGGCCGCGTTGCAGTCGCCCCATTCCGCCAGGGCCACGCGATAGACCAGGCGGATGGCTTCCTGCTGTTCGTCGGACGAGAGTGATTGCATGATTTGGTTGAATGATCTCACGGCGGGACGTTGGCCGCCAAATAGCTCTTTTAATTTTTCGTAGTACATAGGTTTGTTCTGGCGGGGCTTGGTTTGGTTCCCCTACCAGCCCCTATGCCCTCCGACGACAGACGAATATCCGTCACCGGTGGGCGCTACCAGGCGGCAAGAAGAGATTTGATAATGGCTCTCCCTGCTCGTAGCGCACACGGGGTCATCCGCTGATTACAGCTAATCAGCACGTTTCCCCTATCAAGAAATGAAATTAATAGCCCACCTCTCCCCATCCCTCCGGCGGCGGAACAGGTGCGACTGATCCCGACAGGCTCCTACCACGAGGAGCCTATCAGGCAGCTATAGCTGAATGTGTTATATTATATATAATGTATATAGATGAAAAAACTATCGTTTAGATTCCATCGGTTAAAATGTTTCTTCAGCATAGATTCCATTGGTTAAAAATCTTTAGTTAAGTGATGATTATCATTCGTTACCAGCAAATATAAGAAAAATTTCCTTAGATTTGTGAAAACCACTTCTGAGAGCTTCTAAAACGCAAAAGGAATATGAACAACTCTGCGTCTTTGTCTTTTGATATAATAAGTGGAAGAAAAAACTATTGGCTTATGAGTAGAAAGTACAATTCAAATATCAATTAACAATTAAAAATTAAACCCATGGCTCGTCCAGTTACCCTGTATTCCCTGCAATGGGGAGATCTCTCGTTAGAGACAGTATGTGAAAAAGCAAAAGAGTTTGGCTACGATGGTATCGAACTGGGACTTCCTGATCACCTGGATGTCCGCCAGACCGATCCCGCCTATTACCAAGGCATCCGCGATCTGTTGGCCCGCTACGGCATGCAGCTGCATTGCATCTCTACCCACCTGGTGGGGCAGGCCGTGTGCGACCGCATCGATGAGCGCCACAAAGGCATCCTGCCCGCTTATATCTGGGGCGATGGCGATCCCGAAGGCGTAAGCCGCCGTGCTGCCGAAGAACTGATCCGCACCGCCGAGGCTGCTAAGGCATTGGGCGTCGACACGGTGGTTGGCTTCACCGGTAGCCCTATCTGGCACCTGCTCTATTCCTTCCCGCCGGTGACCGAAGCGATGATCGAAGCCGGTTATCAGGAGTTTGCCCGTCGTTTTATCCCGATCCTCGATGCCTATCAGAAGCTGGGTGTTCGTTTCGCGCTTGAGGTGCATCCCACCGAGATCGCCTTCGATACCTTCTCGGCACGCCGCGCCCTGGAGGCAGTGGGCAACCATCCCGCCTTTGGTTTCAACTACGACCCCAGCCACCTGGGTTATCAGGGTGTCGATTATGTCGATTTCATCTACGAATTCCCCGATCGTATCTTCCATGTGCATATGAAAGATGCCTGGTGGAGCGATACGCCCCGTCAGGTCGGTGTCTTTGGTGGACATGTGCCCTTTGGCGATCCACGACGTTATTGGAACTTCCGCAGCGTAGGACGCGGCAAGGTCAACTTCGAAGAGATCATCCGTGCCCTCAACTCCATCGGCTACCAGGGTCCCCTCTCCATCGAATGGGAAGACTCCGCCATGGACCGCGAACATGGTGCCCGCGAATCATGCGCCTTCACCAAACAAATCGACTTCCAACCCTCCGCGCATGCCTTTGATGCGTTTTTTGCGAAGGAATAGGAATTATCAAAATGTAAGCAAAAAGCCCATTTTGCTTTACAATATGATACGTTAAAAAGTGTTACTCGCCCGACTAATTTTAAAAACCCCTACGTTTTTGAAAAAATAGTCGGGCGATTTTGACAAAATGTCACTTTGACTCTTTCCAATTTGAAAGTCCGGAAGGACTTAGATGCGGATAACCCCGTGCAAGCCGTTAAGGCGCAGCTCGGGGTTGATAGTGCCGTAGGAACGAGCTCCGTAGGGGCTCAACAGTTGACCTCCTACGGAGCTCATTATATAGACATACTTCTACCCCGCGCTGCACCTACGGTTTGCACGGGGTTATCCAGGTTGAAGCCCTTCCGGGCTTTCCCCATACCTTCCCCTTTTCTTCGATCCGAAGACCAGCAGCTTTTCCAATTTGAAAGTCCGGAAGGACTTAGATGCGGATAACCCCGTGCAAGCCGTTAAGGCGCAGCTCGGGGTTGATAGTGTCGTAGGAACGAGCTCCGTAGGGGCTCAACAGTTGACCTCCTACGGAGCTCATTATATAGACTTACTTCTACCCCGAGCTGCACCTACGGTTTGCACGGGGTTATCCAGGTTGAAGCCCTTCCGGGCTTTCCCCATACCTTCCCCTCTTCTTCGATCCGAAGACCAGCAGCCTGAGGCAACTGGCTACAGAGCAAGGCAATCTACGATTGCTATCTGTGCCAACCTCTCCCTTCTCCTTTCTCCCTTCTCCCTTCTCCTTTCTCCCCTTCTCCTTTCTCCTTTCTCCCTTTCTCCCTTCTCCTTTCTCCCTTCTCCTTTCTCCTTTCTCCTTTCTCCCTTTCTCCCTTCTCCTTTCTCCCTTCTCCTTTCTCCTTTCTCCTCACTAACCACTAACCATTAATCACTCCCTTCCCCCCCCTCTTAATCACAATTCGGAAATTATTTCGTACCTTTGCCCCCCTATATACATCTAATCCAACGATAAAATGAAACAGATCTATCATATACTCTCTCTCTTGGTTTTTCTTTCTCTCTCTTTCTCCTGTTGTAATATAGGTGATGAGGATGAATATGAGGTGACACCTACGCGTACATTATTAGTCTATATGGTCTCCAGTAACCTGGGTGGATCGATGCAGACGAATATCGAACATATGAAAGCGGTGGCCACCCAGAAAAATCTCAATAACAGCAATCTCATCGTCTTCTATTCCACCGCCTCAAGCGGCACCGCTTCCGGGCGTCTCTTCCGCATCAAAGAGGATAAAAAGGGGCAGATCATCGAAGAGGAGATACGTACCTATAGCGAAATATCTGCCATTTCACCGGACTTTATGCGTTCCCTGATACAGGATGTGATACGCGACTACCCGGCAAAAAGCTATGGCATGATCTTCTCGAGTCATGGCACCTCGTGGATGCCGAACGACTACAAAGACCTGCGCTCTTTTGGTGAGGAGAACGGGACACGCATGGAGGTCTACGACCTGGCGCGCGCCCTCCGCGGTTTCCATTTCGACTACCTCTCGTTCGATGCCTGTAGCATGGGGGGCGTGGAGTGTGCCTATGAACTCAAAGATGTAGCCGACTATATCGTTGCCTCGGCTTCGGAGATCCTCACCTATGGGTTTCCTTATAAAAATGTATTGCCCTATTACTTCACCAACGAGGCCGACCTGGCGGGCATCGCCCAAGGCTTCTACGATTTCTATACCACCTACGACTATCCCTATGGCAATATCGCGGTGATCAAGACCGCTGCCCTCGATGACCTGGCGGAGGTGATGGCAGAGATTGTGGCTGCGGCCGACAGGGAAGCGCTCTATGGCCTCTCGCTGCAGGGTGTGCAGGTGTTATCCCGTTTCTCGGGCGCGCGCACCTCACTCTATGACATCGAAGACCTGATGGCACGCCTGGTCGAAGAGGGGCTAGCTACCGAAGAGCAGAAGACACGCTTCGATGAAGCCCTGGCAGCCGTGGTCCAAACCAAACACTGCACCGACCAGGTGATCATCCAGGGACAAAACCGCCTCTCCGTCCGCACCTTCTCCGGACTCTCCATCTACCCCCTGCAAACCAACCTGCCCCAGCATAACGCCTGGTACCTCGAAAACCTCGCTTGGGCACAGGCGGTGTATGGAGGTGATTAATTTAATTATTAATTGATACACGCACATATGTACAGGCAGCATGCCTGCTGCCTCTCAATCATTTTGCACAATGGGCGATGATATTCAAATTTCCCAACCAAAAAGAGAGGCAGCAGGCATGCTGCCTCTACAAACAAACAACCATCGATAATCATTCCCGGATCCATATACCATACCATAAACAAAAAATGATTTCCGAATAATGGCTTTCAATTAATAATTAACCATTAACCATTAACGATTAACCCTTAAATTCCCCACGTTTTATGGGAAAAGGTACGATGGAATGGGGAAATATCGCCGGGAAATGGCGTTGATTATGTTTAATAGGATCCCCATCTCCCTATCAAACCCTTCGTGCGCCTTCGTGTCCCTTTGTGGTTAAAAACCGGAAAAGAACCAGGGGTATATACTATATAGTAAGAATTAACCACAAAGGGACACGAAGGCGCACAAAGGGGTAGGGAAATAGAGGGGATTTGAAGGAGAAAGGAGAAGGGAGAAGGGAGAAAGGGAGGGAGAAGATGTGAAGATGTGAAGATTGCGGGGATGCACGCCGTAGGCGTGAGATTATGCATAACCGTATGCAAGCGTAGCGCAGCTTACGGTAGTGAATCATCTATATAAAAAGCCCCGAATGGGGCGGGATTATGACAGATCTCGCACCTGCGGCGCTTGATTGCTAAGTAGTCGCTATACCGTAAGCTGCGCTACGCTTGCATACGGTTATGCATAATCTCGCGCTTGCAGCGCGATCCTCACCTTCACATCTTACAAAATCTGAAGATTTTATTTATATGACTGAAGGTCACAGCGGGCCTGAAGGGCCGAGTCCCAGAGGGACGAAGACTTAGCCCATGGGTAAGCAGGCCGAAGGTCTGCGCCACCCTGGGTATCAAGACAATACAATAAATCGAGTTCTGAAGGAACGATAGATATTATAATATGATAGAATATATGGTGATAAGGTTTGTGAATAGTGGATTTCTTCTTTCGTTCCTTCAGAACTCATTATTTATATACCCTCTAAACCCAGGGTGGCGCAGACCTTCAGCCTGCTTACCCGTGGGCTAAGTCTTCGTCCCGTTGGGACTCGGCCCTTCAGGCCCGCTGTGGCCTTCAGCCATGAATATATATCCCCACCTTCCCATCTTACCATATCTGAAGCCCAGCAGCCTGAGGCAACTGGCTACAGAGCGGAGCAATCTATGATTGCTATTCGTGTCACCCCCTCCCTTCTCCTTTCTCCTTTCTCCTCACTAACCACTAATCACTAACCACTCCCTTCTCCTTTCTCCTCACTAACCACTAATCACTAACCACTCCCTTCTCCTTTCTCCTCACTAACCACTAATCACTAACCACTCCCTTCTCCCTTCTCCCTTCTCCCTTCTCCCTTCTCCCCACTAACACCCGACTTAACCTTTTCCTTTCGCAATTCCGTCTAATGTGTATGGTTTCAGGGAGATATAGATTGGGAGGTGGGTTGGTGGAAAACAATACGCTTTTGGGTTTGTTGTCTAAACGGGGGTGTTTGTACAGGAAACCGATGTTTTCGGATAAGAAACCGCTTAAAAAGAGAAAAAAAAGCCAAGAAAGCGTTGCGGTTATGAAAACTATGGCTACTTTTGCTTTCTGAAACGTGGCATGTACTCTGTCCGGACGGCTCCGGTACCCCGCAAATCAACAGGGCAAAGAATACGGAAACACACTGAGAATGACAATTTTATTTAACTTTATAGTATTCATTTTAATTATTAAATTTATGAACAAAAGGTTTTTTACACTCTTGGTTGCGATGATCGCAACGATTAGTTTTGGAGCTTTTGCACAGATTTCGGCTGGAACAGCAACAGGAACTGTGAATGGCAAAGAATTCCTTCTGGAAACAGGCGCAGAAAATGCTAAAAGGTATCTGGCTGTACAGGATGGTAAATTAGTATCTCTTTCTTCTAATGAGTTGCAAGGGGCTACATTGGCTTCATTGAACTCAATGAAATGGAAAGTATCTGCAACAAAAGGTACTACAACTGGTGCGGTAGCTGTTTACAGCTTTACTAACGTAGCTACCGGTTTGGAACTGGCTCTTAACAAAAACAGAGCAGAAGGTTACAACCGCTCAGATGCGAATACTACTGGTATTCAGAATGAGTTGAATGGTGATATCAAAGTATGGAACCCTTCTGACAATGTGGTTACTGTAGCAAGCAGCTATTATTTCAACACAATCGAGAATGACTCTGTTATTTCATTGGTTGAAAAAACAGTTGATGGTGTTGTAACTGTCATTCCGAAGGCTTACAAAAACTTGGCAAAATTGGCAGAAGCTGCTGGTGTGGCTCCGGTTGATTTGGAAAAATTGAATGCGGCTGTGACTGCTTTGAATGCTGTGATTGATTTTAGTGACAGGACTTGGTATACTTATTATTGGGGCTTCTCTGATGATAATACAGCTGATTTTAATGCCCTTCTTCTTACAGCAAGAGAGAAATTAGCAGCGGCAGGGATCACTGTAGCTACTTCTGGGGATAATAACTTGAATGATGTAACTGGTAATAATAGTCAAAAATATTCAAGAGCAGGTGACCGTAAAAATGTATGTGGATATTATTACCTTCCTATCGTTAACGCCACAATCGCTGCATTGAATCCTTCAGTAACTACCAGCGAAGTACTTATCATCACTCCGAAAGTAGCAACAGGTAACATCGCTCTTTCTGCCAATGATATGAACACTTACTTAGGTAAGGTAGGTCAGATGAACAATGCTGGTAAAATTTTAGCTACAGCTAATAGCGAATTTGCCTTAAGCATCGCTAAGAAGATCACAACAGCTACTCCGCTGACCGGATTCTTCCAGGCTGAAGCTATTGGTGCTTCAGGTCCTGCTTACCAAGATGATATTAAAACTTGGATGCAGCTGAAAACGAAAAATGATAAAGGTGAAACTGTTTATTTGGTAGTTGATACAGTTGCTATTGGTGGTACTGGTCAGGCTTGGAATGATCGTCTGAGATTGACTGTAGACAAGGCTGGTAATGAAAAACGTCTTGCTGCTTCTTATAACTTCAGCTTCTATTATGATGCTGTAACTGGTAACATCTATGGTGTTTCTCAAGCATACAAGAATAATGGCACTACTTATACATGGCCTGCTAGCGACTATACTCAAGACAATGCGCTTAGAAGCAACAACGTAATCAGCTTGGCTGAATTAGGAGATGACAAAACATCTAACTATGTATCTGCTGTTACAGTAGGTAACGATACCTTATGGTTCAAACTGAATGCTGAAGCTACGTATACTCCGATTACATTGACTCCGGGTGCTTACTTGGTGAAGGTGGCCAAGTCTAATTATCCATACGCAGTGGGTAAATATTGGGCTACTAATCTTTGTGGTAACTGGGAGTATGTAACTTATGATCCGGCTGTTCAGGAATTGCAACATATGCCTTCTGCTCAGTGGATTATTGAATCGAAATCTGATAAGACAGCTAAATATACAAACCGTGAAAACGATTATATGTCTAGTCCTTATTTATCAACATTCGGTGTGAAAGATGCTGATGGTAAATTGGTAGCTAATCAATTCTTCTTCTTGGGTGGTGACACACTGGAGTTGATCCCTGTAACAGATGCTAAGAATAAGAAATTAGGTTACTTCTTCGATGAAGAACTTGATACTCGCATCGATTCTTATACCTTCCGCTTCCTGCATGCATTGGGTATGGATCTGCCGATCAATATGACAGAAGATAGCGTATTGGTAATCAATAAAGAAGACAAACCGCTTTATCTGCGTGTTGTTTCTGAAGGTACTCAAGTTTATGGCTGGAATCCTGATGATAAGAATGTATTGAAAGATAAGGTAGCTCGTTTGGAACGTGAAACTTATAAGATTGGTTTGTATGAAACAATCGATCGCGAAGGTACTCCGAAAGCTTGGGTGATCTATAATCATAACACAAACGTAAGCGACGATAAACGTTATGAAATTGTGGAAGCGGATAAATATTACGCCACTCCGTTCTACTTCAAAGAATACTATCATGCTGCTACCGGTAAAGAAGGTGCTGCAGAAGAATACTATGTATTAGTTGAAGCTTATGTTGAACACTACGGACGTGTAGCTGTTGACGAACGTACACTGGAGTTGGTTCATTCAAACCTTTGCAACACAACTGGTAATACTGTAGGTGTAGCTACTTTCAAGATTGCTAAAGACTCAGGTATCCTGTACCGTACAATTGCTATGGAAGAAGGAAAACGTGATACTAATATCCGTATCTTCCGTGCTAACGCAACAGAACCGGAACGTCTGTATGAAGATGCTAACAGCAAAAACTACTCAGAAGTAATCAATGGTAGCGACAAAACACGCACAAGCCAAATCAACTTCTTAGGAATTGAAGGCCGTGGTGATGCTTACGATAAAGAATCTGTATTGCAGGCTCGTTACGTACGTGGTACTATCAAACCGCAATATCTGTTGATGGTTGATTACGATGTAGTAGAAGGTGAAAAAGGTGAACTTTGCCCGATCTGTGCTGCACTGCCGGAAGCTGAACGTCCTGAAAAATGTATCCATGACAAACCGGGAACTGACGGTGCTATCACTGCTCGCGTAATGTATAGCTTCCTGGACTCTATGGGCAAATCTTTCAACGAAGTGAAGAAAGCTTACGAATGGGAAGGCTATGCACGCGTAGGATTTGTTGATGTTAAGTTCCTTGACAATGACAGCGTAATGTACTTGCCAGGTGTTAAAATTGACACTGAAAAAGATAAGAACAACAATTACAAATCAGGTGCTCGCGTTAAATTCAACGCAAAAGACGAAGTTGCTGAAGGTGCTCACGAAGATTACTTGTGGTCACTGCGTCTGACTGAAGAAGATGAAGATGGTGAATTCTTGATGGAATCATGGGGGGACTTGAACGTTGCTCCTACTTATGGGTATTTCATTAAGAAACAGAATGGTGTTCCTGTAATGAACTATACTGCTTTCAAAACTATTTATAACAGCCAAGCTGAAATCTTCGACCTGGAATACACTTCTGACAAGGCTACTTCTAACGAAGGTCCTGCTGCTGGTGACGTGAAAGTATATGGTGTAGCTGGTGCTGTAACTGTAACAGGTGCTGCTGGTGAAGCTGTAGTTATCACAGACGTACTGGGTAAAGTAATCGTTAACACCGTAATCAAATCTGACGCTGCTACATTCTCTGCTCCTGCTGGTGTTGCTATCGTGAAGGTAGCTGGCGAAGCTCAGAAGGTATTGGTTAAGTAATCCTGATAATGGATAAATGATAATGGATAATTGATATACGTCATTATTCAGCAATCATTTCAGATACAAAAAAAGAAGCGCTCCCTTTGGGGGGCGCTTTTTTTGTTATGGGATATGGATCCGGGCATGATTATCGATGGTTGGTTTTTTGTAGAGGCAGCATGCCTGCTGCCTCCCAATCAGAGGCAGCAAGCCTTTTTTGTTATGGGGAAGCGGAAAGGAGAAAGGATAAAGGATAAAGGAGCGTTTTCAGATTTGGGAAGATTAGGACTTCGTGGTTTCAAAAAAAATGCTATATTTGTATAAGGTAGGATTGTAAAAGATTAACGTGTTACATTATGAGCACATTTGCTATACATACAAAGCGGGCGGAGTTAATTCGCCAGATTCGGCAAGAGACAGACGAAACGGTTTTAGATAGGTTGATAGCTTGTCTAAAAAAAGAATCGAATGCCCCTTGTCAAATGACTCCAAAAGAGTTAGAAGAGTCTGTGGATAGAGCCATCCAGCAGTATCGGAATGGTCAAACGATCACACACGAAGAATTTCTTAAAAAATATCAGGAATGAATAATTGATATAGGTCATTATTCAGCAATCATTTAGATGAAGAACAGAAGCGCTCCCGAAAAGGAGCGTTTTTTTTGGTATGGGGGAGGGGTTATCGATGGAAGAGGCAGCAGGCATGCTGCCTGTACATGTGCGTGTTTGTAGAGGCAGCATGCCTGCTGCCTCTCTTTCTTTTTGATTGGGAAATTTGAATATCATCGCCCATTGTGCAAAATAATTGGGAGGCAGCAGGCATGCTGCCTCTACGGGGGGGACATGTGTGCATATCAATTCATCATTCATCATTCATCATTCATCATTTAAAAATTCTATCTTTGGCGTATGGCAACAATATCGGATACCGGGCAGCGGTTGAAATATGTATTTATCCTGGTCGCGATGGTGATCGCGGGGGCGTCGTTGGTGTTTTCCAATATGCTGACCAAGCAGTTGGCGGGTGAGGAGCGTGAGAAGATGGAGATCTTCGCCGAGGCGCAGCGGTCGATGCTGAAGGAGCAGAATCTGTTGGAGACGGATATGTCGCTCTACCTGCGTATCGTCGAGGGGAACCGGACCATACCGGTGATTCTCTGTCGCGCGGATGATAGTATCCTCTATTATAAGAATATCGACGAGCCGGAGGAGGAGCCGGAGTTGTTCCTGCAAGAGAAGCTGGCGGTGTTGAAGACCAAGAACCCGCCGATCGCCATGGAGGTGGACGAGGAGACGGTGCATTACCTCTATTATGATGACTCGGTGATATTGAAACGGCTGAGTATCTACCCTTACGTACAATTGGCGGTGGTCTTTATCTTTATCCTGATCTCTTTCCTGGCGCTGGCGAGTACCAAGCGGGCGGAACAGAACCGGGTGTGGGTAGGTCTCTCGAAAGAGACGGCGCATCAGCTTGGTACACCTATCTCGTCGCTTATGGCCTGGGTGGAATACCTGAAGATGAAAGAGATCGATCCGTCGCTCCTGGCTGAGATGCAGAAGGATGTGTCGCGCCTGGAGATGGTGGCCGACCGCTTCTCGAAGATCGGCTCGCGTCCGGACCCGACACCGGTGAACCTGGTGGATTCGGTGCGTAACGCGGTGAGCTACCTGGAGACGCGTATCTCGGCGAAGGTGCGTATCACGATGGAGATGCCCGACCATCCCGTGCGGGTGAAGATTAATGACTCGCTCTTCTCCTGGGTGATGGAGAATCTGATCAAGAACGCGGTGGATGCCATGAGTGGGCAAGGGGATATCCTGATCCGGATGGAAGAGGGACAGAAGGAGGTGCGCATTGATGTAACCGATAGTGGGAAGGGAATACCTAAGTCGCGTTTTAAGACCGTTTTTAGCCCCGGATACACCACGAAGGCACGTGGCTGGGGGTTGGGTCTCTCGCTAGTGAAACGCATCGTAGAATCCTACCACAATGGCAAGATATACGTCAAGAGTAGCGAGGTGGGACGGGGGACGACGTTCCGTATTGAATTACCGAAGAGGTAATTCAATACGAATTATGAATTATGAATTATGAATCGAAGATCGCTTAGCCGCAGGCGCAGAGCAATTATGAATCGAAGATCGCTTAGCCGCAGGCGCAGAGCAATTATGAATCGAAGATCGGAATCGAAGATCGCTTAGCCGCAGGCGCAGAGCAATTATGAAAAACTTTAACTATGAAGAATATGAAAGAGAATGTTGTACGGGAAAAGAGTTTTGCATTCGCGTTGCGGATAGTGAAATTGTTTAAGTATTTGACAGAGGAGAAGAAGGAGTATATACTGTCGAAGCAGTTAATACGTTCGGGAACGGCCATTGGCGCATTGCAGAGTGAAAGTGAAAATGCGGAAAGCGAAGCGGATTTCATTCATAAGTTGGCCATCGCGCAAAAGGAATGTAACGAAACCTTGTATTGGCTGAAGTTGCTGTATTATTCCGACTACCTGGATGAAACCGCCTTCCAAAGTATATATTATGACGCGGAAGAATTGAAACGTATCATAACAGCCATTGTTAGGACTACAAAAGAGAGAGGTAAAAAGGGTAAATAGGGCTGATTCTTTAGGGTAAATAGAACTTTTGGAGAGAGGCCAATCCTTTGATATCAAGCTTCGCTATTAGGAGAACCTCATAATTCATAATTCATAATTCATAATTTATGACTCCTATTTGCCAAAGTGATTTATTTTTTTCCTACCTTTGCAAGGTTTTTTACATAAAGCGGTTTTGGGAAAGTTTGATTCATATAAGATTGATCTAAAGAATTTACCTCAGGGGGTGCATGAATACAGGTATCTGCTGGATAATATGTTCTTTGTGAATATCGATGGCGATGAGGTGCAGAAGGGGAAGGTGGATGTTGTCCTGACCTTGAAGCGTACCTCGGTGGCTTTTGAAATGGACTTTGAACTAAGCGGGACAGTGATGGTTCCCTGCGACCGTTGTTTAGACGATATGGAGCTGCCGGTGGAGACAAAGAGTCGCCTGGTGGTGAAGTTCGGTAAGGAATATGCGGAAGAGAGCGACGAGATCGTCGTGATCCCGGAGGAAGAAGGGGCGATCAACCTGGCCTGGTTCCTCTATGAGTTTGTGGCCTTGGCCATTCCCATGAAGCATGTTCACGCACCGGGCAAATGTAATAAGAGTATGTCGTCGAAATTGAAAAAGCATACGGCAAGCAGTTCGGACGAAGAGGAGGATGACGTGGTCGACACGGATAACTCGTTGGATGAAGGACAGGCTGACGCGACCGATCCGCGCTGGGATGCTTTGAAAGGTTTACTGGAAGATTAATAATAATTAAATACAACTAAAATGGCACATCCTAAAAGAAGACAAGGCTCAGCTAGACAAGGAAAGCGCAGATCGCACGACAAGGCGGTAGCTCCCACCATGGCCATCTGCCCAAACTGCGGCGCATGGCATATTTATCACACCGTATGTGGTGAATGCGGCTATTACAGAGGTAAATTAGCTATCGAGAAAGAAGCAGCGCTTTAAGAGAGAGCGTTCCTTAAGGTAAGAGAGGCACGGAGGGTCTTGGGAATGATTAATTGTTACATTGTTTAATGATTAATTATGAAGAAGAAGAGCCTTCGTGCTTCATTTATTTTAAGGGGTTGAAGGTGCTGAAGCCCGGTGCAAAAGAAAACCTCAAAAACTAAGTCATAAAACAAAGTAGATATATGGAGAGATTGAATGCGGTTATTACAGGTATAGGAGGCTATGTTCCCGAAGAGCGGTTGACGAACGCGGACATCGAGAAATTGGTAGAGACCTCCGATGAGTGGATCACCACCCGTGTGGGAATCAAAGAGCGCCGTATCCTGCGTGGAGAGGGGCTGGGACTATCCTATATGGGTATTCGCGCTGTCAACCAACTGTTGGAGAAGACGGGGGTAGATCCGAAAGAGGTGGATGTGGTGTTTTGCGCTACGACCACGCCGGACTTTGGTTTCCCGACCACCGCGTCGATTGTGGCGTATGAGACCGGCTGTGTGAACGCGCTTACTTTTGATATGCAAGCGGCCTGTTCCGGTTTTATCTATGGACTGGAGACAGCTGCCAATTATATACGCTCGGGACAATATAAGAAGGTGATCCTGGTTTCGGGCGATAAGATGACGGCGATCACCGACTACAGCGACCGCAACACGGCACCCTTGTTTGGCGACGGATGTGCGGCGGTCATGCTGGAACCGACTACGGAGGCGATCGGGCTGATGGATAGTATCCTGCGCACCGACGGAAGCGGCCGTGAGTACCTCTATATGAAAGGGGGCGGCTCGGCTTATCCCTCTTCGCATGAGACGGTGGATAAGAAGATGCACTCGGTGTATCAGGATGGGAAGTATGTGTTTAAGCACGCGGTGACCTATATGGCGGATGTGGCGGCAGAGATCGTGGCACGCAATGGGTTGACCAATGAAGATATACATTGGGTAGTGCCTCACCAGGCGAATAAACGGATCATCGACGCGGCAGCACGCCGTCTGGGGGTGACCGATGAGCAGGTGATGGTGAATATCCAACAATATGGCAATACAAGCGCCGGTTCGATCCCTCTCTGCCTGTGGGAATGGGAAGAGAAGTTGAAGAAAGGGGATAATATGATCCTGGCGGCTTTTGGTGCCGGTTTCACCTATGGCGCGGTTTACCTGAAATGGGGCTATGACGGAAAAAAAGCATAAATCGGGATTTGTTAATATTGTCGGGAATCCCAATGTGGGGAAGTCGACGCTGATGAACCGGTTGGTAGGGGAACGCATCTCTATCATCACCTCGAAGGCGCAGACGACTCGCCACCGCATTATGGGGATTGTGAACACCGAGGATATGCAAATCGTTTACTCGGATACACCGGGGGTGTTGCAACCCAATTATAAGTTGCAGCAGTCGATGCTTAACTTCTCGCAATCGGCTCTGGGCGATGCGGATGTTTTATTGTATGTGACCGATGTGGTGGAGACGATCGATAAGAACGAGGCGTTTCTGGAACGGGTGCAGAAGGTGGACTGTCCGGTGTTGTTGTTGATCAATAAGATCGACCTGACGACGCAGGAGAAGCTTGAAGAATTGGTGGCCAATTGGAAAGAGTTGTTGCCTAAGGCGGAGATATTGCCGCTGTCGGCTCTCTCGAATTTCAATATCGAATATATACGCAAACGGGTGGAAGAGCTGATGCCTGAGTCGCCTCCTTACTTTGAGAAGGACGCGCTGACGGATAAGCCGGCTCGCTTTTTTGTGACGGAGATAATACGGGAGAAGATCCTGCTTTATTATCAGAAGGAGATTCCTTATGCAGTGGAAGTGATCGTGGAGCTGTTTAAGGAGGACGAGAAGATGATACATATCAAGGCGTTGATCGTGGTGGAACGCGATTCGCAGAAGGGCATTATCATCGGGCATAAAGGTGCTGCCTTGAAGAAGGTGGGGCAGATGGCCCGGAAGGATATCGAACGGTTCTTTGACAAGAAGGTCTTTTTGGAGATGTTTGTCAAAGTAGAAAAAGACTGGCGTAACAGGGATAATCTGTTGCGTTCGTATGGATACACGATGGAATAGGTAGGAATTATGAATTATAAATTATGAATTATGAACTCGATCAGGGCATAACTCATAATTGCTTTGCGCTGCGCTAAGCGATCTTCTATTCATAATTCATAATTCATAATTCATAATTATAAAAATGAGTAATATAGTTGCAATCGTAGGTCGCCCGAATGTGGGGAAATCAACCTTGTTTAATCGGTTGACGAAGACGCGTCAGGCGATCGTGAACGAAGAGGCGGGAACGACCCGTGACCGCCAGTATGGTATGGTGGAGTGGACGGGACGTGAGTTCTCGTTGATCGACACCGGCGGTTGGGTGGTTAATTCCGAAGATGTTTTTGAGGAAGAGATCAACAAACAGGTACAGATAGCTATTGAAGAGGCGGATGTGATCCTCTTCGTGGTCGATATATTGAACGGGATAACCGACCTGGATGATAAGGTCGCCTCTATCCTTCGCCGTTCTAAAAAGCGGATCATTGTGGTGGCCAATAAGGCGGATACCTTTGAGCGGCATCCCTATGCGGCTGAGTTCTATTCGTTCGGACTGGGCGATCCCTTCTGTGTGTCGGCGGTGAATGGCTCGAACACGGGTGATTTGTTGGATAAGATCATCGAACTCTTGCCGGAGAAGAAAGAGGAGGAGCTGGAGGATAACCTGCCGCGTATTGCGATCGTAGGACGTCCGAATGCCGGGAAGTCATCGCTTATCAACGCTTTTATCGGCGAGGAGCGTCATATCGTGACCGATATAGCCGGTACGACCCGCGATTCTATTTATACGAAATATGATAAGTTCGGCTTGAACTTTTACCTGGTCGATACGGCGGGTATCCGGAAAAAGGGGAAGGTGAATGAAGATATCGAATACTACTCGGTGATACGCTCTATCCGGGCGATCGAGAGTTCGGATGTCTGCCTGTTGATGATCGACGCGGTGCGCGGTGTGGAGAGCCAGGACTTGAATATCTTCTCCCTGATTCAGAAGAATAAAAAGGGCTTGGTGGTCTGCGTGAATAAATGGGACCTGATAGACGATAAGAGCCAGAAGGCGATCACCCATTATATCAATACGATTAAGGAGCGTTTTGCGCCTTTTACGGACTTCCCGATACTCTTTATCTCGGCGTTGACCAAACAGCGTATCCTGAAGGTGTTGGAGACGGCGAAAGCGGTGTATGACAACCGGAACAAACGTGTCTCTACCGCTAAGCTGAATGAGGTGATGCTGCCTATTATCGAGCAGACGCCGCCTCCAGCCAATAAAGGGAAATACATCAAGATCAAATACATCACCCAGCTGCCGGCCGGACAGGTACCAACCTTTGTCTTTTTCTGTAACCTGCCCCAATGGATCAAAGATCCCTACCGTCGCTTCCTGGAGAATAAGATCCGCGCCAACTGGGACTTCTCAGGGACACCGATTAATGTGTTTATTCGGGAGAAGTGATAGTGGGGGTGGTTTAATATGATTTTTGGTGGAGGGAGATTTTCGAAAGGGAGAAAGGGAGAAAGGAGAAGGGAGAAAGGGGCGTCTTCCAATATTCTGTAAACCTTGCACCTTCAAATTTAGGGAAGATGTGAAGGTGCTAAAGTCCGGAAGGACTTAGATGTGGATAACCCCGTGCAAGCCGCTAAGGCGCAGCTCGGGGGACGAGAGCATGATAAAAAACGAGCTCCGTAGGGGCTCAATAGTTGACCTCCTACGGAGCTCATGATATATATATTACGTCAACCTCGAGCTGCACCTACGGTTTGCACGGGGTTATCCAGGTTGAAGCCCTTCCGGGCTTTCTAAAAACCTTCCCCTTTCCTCCTATTTGAAGACCAGCAGCCTGAGGCAACTGGCTACAGAGCGGGGCAATCTATGATTGCTATCTGTGCCAACCTCTCCCTTTCCCCCTCACTCCCTTCTCCTTTCTCCCTTTCTCCTTTCTCCTTTCTCCCTTCTCCCTTCTCCCTTCTCCTTCCTTACGCTTCGCTAATCATTCGTAGCTACCCTCTCTGTGAGCTGCTCGCCTGTTTCCCTGTCTTTTCCGTGTAGTTCGACATATTCCACTTGTAATGAGTTGTTGGGGTTTGCCTGTACGTAGAGAGATTGTAGGATGGCTTGTCGGTTGTTGATTTGAATCAGGCAGACATATTGGTCGTGTTCCTTTCGGATGGTCAATACGCGTCCTGGATAGGCGGTGAGGGTGACCTCGGCACTTTCGTTATCCGAGGTGATCAGTTTATAGCCATAGGCCATACGCCGTTGAATGGCAGTCAGCCCTTTTCGCTTTCCGGGTGTTTTCTCCCGGTCTATCCAATAGACCTCCAGCGGGTTTTTTGTGTCAAACTTGCCATCTGTCAGACGCACGTCGTAGCATACCAGGTTTTTGTTCTTACTGCGTTCTATGTGGAAAAGACGGTTGTCGGTTGGGTAGAAATTGTCCTGTCCCTTGAGATTCAATGGGAGAAAAACCAGTACGCTCAATAGCCATACAAAGAGCCGTTGGCGGGATAGAAAAGGGCGAAAACTTATTTTATTCTTTATCATATCATGCTGTTGTTGATTCTCTTATCAGTATAACAGATAAAACGCTCTTTTTGATCACACAAAAATCGGAAATTGATCCAAAAAAGATAGTTTTGGAATAGCCGTCCGTTTAATTTATTAAGTACCTTTGCTTCGTTTTGGTTCTTTTATACGATGAAACAAACTTAAATATCAAAACGAAAACAAAGTAATTATGGCAGAACAAACGAAAGTGACAACTGTGGACAAAGTTGTTGTCCGTTTTTCGGGAGACTCGGGGGACGGTATGCAGTTAACTGGTACTATCTTTTCCAACCTGTCGGCGATATTCGGGAATGAGATCTCTACCTTTCCTGATTTTCCGGCGGAGATCCGTGCTCCCCAAGGCTCGTTGAGTGGTGTATCGGGGTATCAGGTGCACCTGGGATCGCGCAAAGTATTTACTCCGGGCGACAAGGCGGATGTGCTGGTGGCGATGAACCCGGCGGCCTTGAAGGTGAATGTGAAATTCCTGAAGCCGGATTCCATTGTGATTATCGACACCGATTCGTTCCAAAAGAACGATTTGGACAAAGCGTTGTTTACGACCGACGACCCTTTCGCGGAGTTGGGATTGACGACAGTGCAGGTCGTAGCGGCCCCTATCTCCTCGATGGTCAAAGAGGGGTTGAAAGAGTTCGGACTGGACAATAAATCGGCTGTTCGCAGCAAGAATATGTTTGCCCTGGGGCTGGTGTGCTGGTTGTTTGAACGTCCGTTGGATGGTGCTATGCACATGCTGGAAAACAAATTCTCTAAAAAGCCGACTATCGCGCAGGCCAATGTGAAAGCGCTTGTCGACGGTTATAATTACGGAAATAATATTCATGCCCGCGTTTCTACCTATCGCATCGAAGCGATGCAGTGTGAACCGGGATTCTATACCGATATCAACGGTAACAAAGCGACCTCTTACGGATTGATCGCGGCTGCCGAGAAGGCGGGCTTGAAGCTCTTCCTGGGAAGCTATCCGATCACGCCGGCTACCGATATCCTGCAGGAGCTCTCTGCCCGCAAGGAGTTAGGTGTGAAAGGATTGCAGTTTGAAGACGAGATTGCCGGTATCTGTACGGCCATCGGTGCCAGCTTTGCCGGTGCCCTGGCGGCTACCTCTACCTCCGGCCCGGGCTTGGCTTTGAAGAGCGAAGCGATCGGTTTGGCGGTGATTGCCGAGATACCCTTGGTGGTGGTCGATGTGCAACGTGGTGGCCCTTCTACCGGATTGCCTACCAAGAGCGAACAGACCGACCTGATGCAGGCACTTTACGGACGTAACGGGGAAAGCCCGGTGGTGGTGATTGCCGCCTCTACGCCTACCGACTGTTTCGACGCGGCCTTCTGGTCGGCCAAACTGGCGGTGGAACATATGACTCCGGTGATCTTACTTACCGATTCTTATATTGCCAACGGTTCGTCGGCCTGGCGTTTGCCTGATCTGGAAAACTATCCGGAGATCAAACCTCCCTACGTGGATCAATACGACGGGGAACGTCCCTGGAAGCCTTACCGTAGGAATCCGGAGAACCTGGTGCGCTACTGGGCTGTGCCGGGCACACCGGATCACGCGCACCGCATCGGTGGATTAGAAAAAGACTATGACAACAGTGCGATCTCGACCGACCCGATCAACCACCAGAAGATGGTGGAAACGCGTCAGGCGAAGATCGATAAGATTGCCGATTATATACCCGAGCTGGAAGTGATTGGCGATGCGGATGCCGATTTATTGATCGTGGGCTGGGGTGGCACCTATGGACACCTCTACGAAGCGATGGAGACCATGCAGGAACAGGGCAAGAAGGTGGCTTTGGCTCACTTTAAGTTTATCAGCCCGCTGCCGAAGAATACCGAAGAGGTATTGAAAAAATACAAAAAGGTGGTGGTGACTGAACAGAACAAAGGACAGTTTGCCAACTACCTGCGCAGCAAAATCGCGGGATTCAATCCGTATAAGTTTAACCGCGTGAAAGGACAGCCATTCGTCGTAAGCCGTTTGGTAGAGGAATTCACAAAAATACTGGAGGCATAAGACATGGAAGAAATGATCAAATTTCAGGCAAAAGATTATAAGAGTGATCAACATGTGCGTTGGTGCCCGGGTTGTGGCGACCATGCCGTATTGAATTGTATTCACAAAGCAATGGCGCAGATTGGTGTCGACCCGAAAGATATCGCGGTTATTTCCGGTATCGGTTGTTCGTCTCGTCTGCCCTATTATATGAATTCGTATGGCTTCCATACGATCCACGGCCGTGCGGCGGCGATCGCCACCGGCGTAAAAACAGCCCGTCCCGACCTGAGTGTATGGGTGATGACAGGCGATGGCGACTGTCTGGCGATTGGTGGTAACCACTTTATCCATGCCGTGCGTCGTAATGTGGATCTCAATATTGCGCTGTTCAACAATAAGATCTACGGATTGACCAAAGGGCAGTATTCGCCTACATCGGATCGCGGTAAGGTGAGCAAGAGCTCTCCGTACGGAACGGTGGAAGATCCGTTTATCCCGGCTGAACTGGCTTTGGGTGCACGCGGCACCTTCTTTGCCCGTACGATCGACGTAGACCTGAAGAATACGACCGATGTGATGGAAGCGGCAGCGCGCCACAAAGGGGCTTCCGTGGTGGAGGTTCTGGTGAACTGCGTGATCTTCAACGATGGTATCCACAAGCAGATCACCGATAAGGAGAATCGTCCGGAACGGACCATCTTCCTGCGCCATGGCGAAAAGATGCTGTTTGGCAAAGAGAATGAAAAAGGAATCGTATTAGATGGATTGAAACTGAAGGCAGTGACCATTGGCGAAGGCGGATATACGCTGGAGGATGTATTGGTGCACGATGCTTACGAAGAGGATCCGACCCTGCATATGATGCTGGGCATGATGGGCGGCGATATGCCGGTGGCCTTAGGCGTTATCCGCGACGTGAAAGCGCCGGTGTACGACGAAGAGGTAGAAAAACAGATTGCCGACGTACAGGCTAAAAACCCGACACGCACCCTGAAGGAGCTCCTGATGCAAGGAGAGGTGTGGGAGGTGAAAGCTCGCCCGTGCGGATGTGAAGATTGATCATTGACGGAAAGTGTCCTCATATAGATTCAGGATCTTCCAATTTTGGAATATTTGAGGGAGAAAGGAGAAGGGAGAAAGGGGTCTCTTCTGATTTGCTAAGATGTGAAGGTTTGTAGAAATACCTATCTTGGCTCCCCTTCTTTTCTAAGAAGGGGAACTTTTGGATAGGTATTTCGGTATTCCTTGCACCTTCAGATTTAGTAAGATGGGAAGGTGTGCAAGTTGCACTGAAATGAGTTAAATCCCGCAGGGATTTCCTATTCGTAACCCTCGGTAAGAGAGCGAAGCGAACGACCGGGGGTATTCCGCTAATAATAACTAACGAACCCGGAATGGGTTCAACCCTCTTCGGGGTTGCTTGTAGAGTAGACCTTGTCTATCTGCCTACCACGGGTTTGCTTCGCTACACCCGCGGTTACGAATAGGAAATCCCTGCGGGATTTATATGAAAATCTTCCAATTTTGTAATATTGGAAGGTGGGGATCGCGCCGCAGGCGTGAGATTATGCATAACCGTATGCAAGCGTAGCGCAGCTTACGGTATAGCGACTACCTAGCAATCAAGCGCCGCAGGTGCGAGATCTGTCATAATCCCGCCCCATGCGGGGCTTTTTATATAGATGATTCACTACCGTAAGCTGCGCTACGCTTGCATACGGTTATGCATAATCTCACGCCTGCGGCGTGCTTTTCCACAAACCTTCCCGTCTTCTCCCTTTCTCCCTTTCTCCCTTCTCCTTTCTCCTTCCTCTTTTCTCCTTTTTGAAGATTCTCAGATGACTCACAATTTATGATCAACTATTACCTCTCCTCCGGAAAACAAACATATTTCAGACATATTTCAAACACCAGGCAAACAAAAGTCTCTTTTTTTTGTTTCTTTATGTGTAGAATATATCTACATTTGACGATTAAGAGAGAAAAGGGTAATTCACGACATAAATTAGATATTTCAAAGTAATTAGAGATGAGGTGCATAGGTAGATCTCTCTTGCTTTTATTTTTGTTTCTGTTTCCTTTCATCATTGAAAAAACATATGCTATAGATTATGCAATCGATGATCCGGTAAAGACGCAAGAAAAAATCAAGATAGTAGGGGTAGTTGTTGACCAGGCAGGCGAAGCTTTGCCCGGAGCTAATGTAGTAGAAAAGGGTACACTGATGGGAACGACAACGGATGCGGATGGGTCGTTTTCGATTTCGACCGTGTCGAATGCCACGTTGGTGGTTTCGTTTGTTGGTTTTGTAACACAGGAGGTCCCTGTGGATAATCGTTTGTATATACGGGTTGAACTGACGGAAGATGAGTTGATGCTCGAAAACGTGGTGGTGACAGCTTTGGGACTTAAGAAAAACGAGTCCGAACTGACCTACGCCATCAAACAGGTGAGTGGCGAGGAGCTGACCCGGGTGAAAGATGCCAACCTGATGAACTCGCTGACAGGCAAGGTGGCCGGTATGCAGGTGAATAAGACATCCGGCGGACTGGGCTCT
This sequence comes from Parabacteroides sp. PM6-13, assembly GCF_029892605.1. Lineage (GTDB taxonomy): Bacteria > Bacteroidota > Bacteroidia > Bacteroidales > Tannerellaceae > QVMG01. Next base: position 262,868 of record NZ_JARXWF010000002.1, on the reverse strand, counting down.
TCTTCGAAGGTGATCCTCCGCGGCATACGTTCGGTGGTGGGTAATAATCAACCGCTGTATGTGATCGACGGTATTCCGGTATTGAACACCTCCAACGAACAGGCGGCAACGGCCGTGGGAGGAACAGCCGACGCCGGCAACCGTGACGGGGGCGATGGTATCTCCAATCTGAATCCAGAAGATATAGCCAGTGTGAGTGTATTGAAAGGGGCACCAGCCGCAGCCCTGTATGGCAGCCAGGCAGCCAATGGGGTGATCCTGATCACCACCAAGACCGGGCGTTCGGATCAACGCAAAATCACCTTTACCTCTAATCTTACCTTCGACCGCGCCTTTGCCCTGCCGAAGTTTCAGAACAGCTACGGGGTGAGCGACGGTGTGTATAGCTGGGGCAAGAAAGAGGATATGCCGGCGTATGATCATGTCGGTGACTTCTACGAAACCGGGGTGTTGGCGATCAATTCATTGTCGGTCAGCGCGGGGAATGAACGGTTTCAGACCTATTTCTCCTACGCGAATACGAGCGGAAAAGGCATTACGGATCATAATAATATAAATAAACACAACCTGAACTTCCGCGAAACAGCGAATCTTTTCGAGGGGCGACTGAAGCTTGACGGTAACGTCACGCTCTTCTCGCAGGAACTGAAAAACCGCAATCCGGTGGGTGGATTCTATATGAACCCATTGGTCGGGCTCTATCGTTTCCCCCGGGGTATGGATATGACGCCTTACCGGGAAGGGTTTGAAGTATGGGATCCGACACGTAATCTCTCGGTGCAGAACTGGCATTCCGACATACAGGACTTTGAACAGAATCCCTATTGGGTATTGAACCGCATCAAGAGCAAAGATGTGCGCACCCGTGTGATTGCCGCTGTTTCGGCCGATCTGAAGGTGAACGACTGGTTTACGCTCAAAGCGCGCGGCAGCGTCGACAATGTGAACGACCGGGTACGGCAGCAATTCTACGCCTCTACCGCTCCGGCACTCTCGGGTGCGAACGGCCGTTATGTGGAGATGACCTACGGCGAAACGATGTATTACGGCGATATCCTGGGAACATTCAATAAAAAATTCGACCGTTTCTCCCTGAGTGGGGCGATCGGTGCCAGCATAAACGATAAAACGGTCAATTCATTGCGTTACGACTCGAAGACCGCTTCGCTGAAGTATGCCAATGTATTCAATATTGCCAATATCAATATGAACGGCTCGGCTTACATCAGCCAGCAGATCGATGCCCGCCGGCAGATGCAGTCGGTGTTCGGAACAGCGCAGCTGGGCTACCGTGAGAGCCTCTTCCTGGATGTGACGGCGCGCAACGACTGGTCGTCGACCCTTGCCTTTACGCCGCATGAACATTCGGGTTTCTTCTATCCCTCGTTCGGAGGATCCTGGATCCTGAACAAGAGCCTGTCGCTCCCTTCCTGGATCTCCTTCTCGAAGGTGAGAGCCGTATGGAGCAAGGTGGGGAACGATATCCCCCTCTATATCACCAATCCGGTGGCTCACGTGACAGCCGGTGGTGAGATCGAACCGGTGGATGCCGCTCCTTTCGAAGATATGAAACCGGAAATGACCACCTCTATCGAATTGGGAACGGAATGGAAGTTCTTAGATAGCCGCTTGAATCTGAGCGTGACCTGGTATAAAACCAATACACGCAACCAATTTTTCAAACTGCCTGCCCGTTCGGGCGATAAATATGCCTATCGTTATGTCAATGCCGGTGATATTCAGAACAGGGGATGGGAGGTTAATCTGACCGCTTTCCCGCTGGCGGATAACAAAATGACCTGGCGGAGCGAGGTGAACTTCTCGGCCAACCGCAATAAGGTATTGAAACTACATGATGAGCTACCGGTGTTCACCTACGGCCCGCAGGGCTTCTCATCGAGCTATGCCATGCGTTTGCGCGAGGGTGGATCGTTTGGTGATATCTACGGAAAAGCCTTTGCCCGCGATGAACAGGGGACTATTCTCTATGAGACAGAAGGCGAAAAGGCCGGTTTGCCGATTGTTGTCGGCGACGGAAACCTGGAGAAGGTGGGCAATGCCACGCCACTTTTTAACCTGAGCTGGAACAACTATTTCAATTATAAGAACTTCAGTTTCTCCTTCCTGATCGATAGCCGTGTGGGGGGCGAGGTGCTTTCCCAGACCTTTGCCGATATGGATCTCTACGGGGTGACGACGGCTACGGCGGAGGCGCGCGACAGAGGCTATGTGGAACTGGAAGGGCGGCAGATCGAGAATGTGGAAGGTTTCTACCGGAATATTGTCGGAGGCCGTGCCGGGGTGACGGAATATTATATGTATGATGCCACCAATATCCGTCTGCGCGAACTATCGATCGGCTATATCCTGCCTAAGAAATGGATGGAAGCCAGCCGGGTGTTCCAGGCGATGGAGGTCTCTTTTGTCGGACGCAACCTGTTTTTTATCTACAAAGACGCGCCGTTCGACCCGGAACTGGTACTCTCTACTGGGAACGATAATCAGGGAATAGAAGTATATGGTATGCCTACTACCCGTAGTATAGGCTTTAGTATAAAATGTGAATTTTAAGCGTTATGCGACAGTCGGCAGTATATATAGTTATGTTGGCGCTGGCAGGTTTTATCTCCTGCACAGGCGATTTCAAAGAGATCAATACAGACAACTCCGGTATGACGGAGGAGCAGATGCAGATCGATTTCAACTACCTGCGCATCCCGTTGGAGGTGGCTCAGCAGGGCATCTATTTCAATTACGATTTCGGAAAGGGCAAGAACTGGCCTTTCCAGATTATGCAGAACCTGAATGCCGATATGTTCAGCGGTTATATGCACGATTATAAGCCGCATAACGGCGGTTCGCATAACACCGACTACAACCTGCAGGACGGTTGGAACGGCACGAATTGGTTGTACACCTATTCGTACACGCTCCCCCAGTTGAAGAAATCCGAAGACTTCACCGCCAATGAATACCCGGTGATCCACGCGATCACCAAGATACTGAAGGTGGAAGCCATGCATCGCATTACCGATATCTATGGCCCGATCATCTATCGTTCGTTCGGACACGAGGGAGGCGACTATACACCCGATACGCAACAAGAGGCCTATACGGCTTTCTTTGAAGACCTGGATGCCGCCCTTGCCTTGCTTACGGCGAATGCAAACGATGAGGTGGCAGCGGCTATTCTGCCTAAATTCGATATCCTGCTCGACGGAACGATATCGGCCTGGGGCAGGTTTGCCAATTCACTCCGCATGCGTCTGGCCATCCGCATTGCCATGGCCGATCCGGAAAAAGCACGAACTGAATTCCTGAAATCGCAGAATCATCCGTTTGGCTGCCTGGAGGAGCCGCAACAACTGGTGACGGTGTCAACCAAAGGAGGTTATTCCAATCCGTTGGGTGAGATCAATCGTGTCTGGAACGAAGCGCAGATGAATGCCTCTATGGAGTCGATCCTCAATGGCTATGAAGACCCGCGGCGGGAATTGTTTTTCGAACCCTGCGAAGAGGATGTGGTCTTTGTCAACGACAAAGGGAAAGAACAACTCGTTCCCCTGAAAGGACAATACCGAGGCATACGGCAGGGATCCGGGTATTCCCACCTCTTGTTTGCCAATTATTCCAAGATTTATGTCAACCAGACGACCGATCCGATCCTGATGACGGCGGCCGAGGTGTGGTTCTTGCGTGCGGAAGCGGCGTTGCGAGGATGGACTGCGGAGAGTGCAGGCGACTGCTACCGGCAAGGTGTCTATACCTCTTTCCGTCAATGGGGCGCTGCCGGCGTAGACGAGTATCTGGAAAGGGATCATATTGGCGCCGATTATGTGGATCCTTTTGAGCCAATTAATAATATAGAGGCGCAATGTCGCGTCTCTCCCCGCTGGATCGAAACCGCGTCGCAGGAGGAAAAACTGGAAAAGGTCATCACGCAGAAGTGGCTAGCAATCTTTCCGGAAGGATGCGAAGCCTGGGCGGAACAGCGGCGTACGGGATATCCCCGTCTTTTCCCGGTGCGTGTAAACAACAGCAAAGGGGGCAGTATCGACACGCAGATTATGATCCGACGTTTGCCTTATCCCGGTGAAATGGCTCAACTAGATCCCCCACAATATGAAGCCCTATTGAAAGCCCTCGATGCGCCCGACCATGGCGGTACCCGTCTGTGGTGGGATAGAGGGGTGAATTTTTAAGCTGAATACTTTTCTTATCCCAATTCGTCTGCTGAAAAAGAGAGCGGGAGCAGGCTTTTAGCAGAAGTAATGATTTGTACCTTTTCCCGGCCACAAAGCAGGATGCGGATGGGGGAGTTGCCCCGTTTTTCATACTCCAACATCACCTGGCGGCAGTTGCCACAGGGAGCGATGCGTTCGGTCGGTTCCTCCTTTTTTAAGGCGATAATGGCGATGTCGCGTATAGGTACTTTGGGATAAAGAACGCCTGCCTGGGTCAGGGCGGCTACTTCGGCACACACACAAGAGGGCGATGCGGCATTCTCCTGGTTGCAGCCTGTTACCATTTTACCATTGGTCAACATCAAAGCGGCGCCTACATGGAAATGGGAATAGGGCGCATAGGCATTGCGAGCCGCGGCAATGGCTCTGTTCATAAGCTCTCGGTCTAAAGGCGACAATTCGGAAACCGGAATCTCCTCCAGTTTCATGTCTATTTTTATTTCTTTCATGGTGATAAGGATTATTTATATGAGCAAATATAAAGAATAAATTCAATAATCCTATCTTTGCAGGAACTAATTTACAGAAAGATAGTTGCTATGACAATAAAAAACCGTTCGTTTCTTTTTCTATTATTACTGTTGATTTCTACGGCTGCATTTGCTCAACGCAAAAACGCGTCTTATCAAAAATATATTGATAAATACAGTAGCCTGGCGGTCGAACATCAACGTAAATATGCCATTCCCGCCAGCATCACATTGGCGCAAGGCATCCTGGAGTCGGGTGCCGGGCAAAGCAAGCTGGCGCGCGAATCGAATAATCATTTCGGTATCAAATGCCACTCTGACTGGAAAGGGCAGCGATCTTATCACGACGATGACGCCCGCGGAGAATGTTTCCGCAAATACCGCAAGGTGGAAGATTCTTACGAAGACCATTCGCACTTTCTGGCGGATCGTCCGCGTTATGCCTCTCTTTTCAAACTGCGCATAACCGACTACAAAGCATGGGCACAGGGCTTGCAGAAATGCGGATACGCGACCGATAAAGCCTATGCCAATAAACTGATCAAGATGATCGAAGATTATGAATTGTATCGTTTCGATAGCGGGAAAGGCGTCAAGAAGGTCTCGGCAAAAGAGATCGAGAAACAGATTAAATCGGAACCGAAACACCGGCGAAGCGTGTATAAGACACATGGGTTGATCTATGTGCAGGCATTGAATAACGATAGCTTTGAGAAAATCGCATACGATCTGGACTTCAAAGTGAAAAACTTACGCAAATACAATGAGGTGCCGGAGGATTTCCCGTTACAGCCGGGTGATATTGTTTACTTGCAGAAAAAGAAAAAGAAGGCCGACAAGCCCTATTACGATCATGTGGTGGTGATTGGGGAGTCGATGCATAGCATTGCGCAACAATATGGCATACAGATAAAGAGCCTTTATAAGATGAATAAAAAGGATCCGGAGTATGTTCCGGCCGAAGGAGATGTACTGAAGCTACGCTGATAGAGGGAAAAATGACCATCTCTATAGCTGTATGAACCAAAGAATTATCAACTGTCGATTGTCAATTAGCAATTAATGACTTACCTTTGTCACCCAAAAACAGAAGGTAATGAGTGACAAACGTTATAATCAACGTGGAGTATCCGCTTCCAAAGAAGATGTACACAATGCGATAAAGAATATCGACAAGGGATTGTTCCCTTTCGCTTTCTGTAAGATTATCCCTGATATATTGGGCGGTGATCCTGATTATTGCAATATCATGCATGCGGATGGCGCGGGGACCAAATCCTCCCTGGCTTATATGTATTGGAAAGAGACAGGTGATCTCTCGGTATGGAAAGGCATTGCGCAGGACGCACTCATTATGAATATCGATGACCTGCTTTGCGTGGGGGCAACGGATAATATCCTGGTCTCATCTACGATTGGTCGCAACAAACACCTGATCACCGGCGAGGTGATCGCGGAGATTATCAACGGCACCGACGAACTATTGGCGGAACTGCGCGAATTGGGCTTCGGATGTTATCCTACCGGCGGGGAAACGGCCGATGTGGGCGACCTGGTGCGTACCATCATCGTCGACAGTACGGTGACCTGCCGTATGAAAAGAGCCGATGTGATCGACAATGCCCGTATTCAAGGCGGTGATGTGATTGTCGGACTGGCCTCCTACGGAAAGGCGACCTACGAAAAAGAATACAATAGCGGTATGGGAAGCAACGGGCTTACATCGGCACGCCATGATGTGTTTGCCAAGTACCTGACGCAGAAATACCCGGAAAGTTATGATAATGCAACTCCCGACGATCTGGTTTATTCAGGCAACCTGAAGTTGACCGATATGATCGAGGAGATAGGCATGACAGCCGGCAAGATGGTGTTGTCGCCGACCCGTACCTATGCCCCGGTAATCAAACAGTTGCTCGACAAACTACGTCCTGAGATTCACGGGATGGTGCATTGTTCGGGCGGGGCTCAGACGAAGGTGATGCATTTTGTACAAAACAAACGGGTGGTGAAGAACAACCTTTTCCCCATCCCACCGCTGTTCCGTATCATTCAGGAGCAGAGCGCGACAAGCTGGGATGAGATGTACAAGGTATTCAATATGGGACACCGCATGGAGATCTATCTTTCCGAAGAACATGCCGGGGAGGTGATCGATATAGCCCGTCAATTCGGTATTGAGGCGCAAATCGTAGGTTATGTCGAAGAGGCACCGGCGAACGAGCTGATCATTGAAAGCGAAAAGGGTCGCTTTGTTTATTGATAAAGAATAAATGGCTGATAACAGTTTATTACAAAGATTAGACGGACTGGTAAGCCGTTTCGAAGAGGTAAGTACATTGATTACTGACCCGGCAGTGATTGCCGACATGAAACGGTATGTCAAGCTGAATAAGGAATATCACGATCTAGAGAAGATCATCCAGGCAAGAGCAGAATATATCCGCAACCTGAATGGCGTGGAAGAGGCCCGGCAGCTATTGGACAGCGAGCAGGATCCCGAATTGCGCGAGATGGCCAAGGAGGAACTGGAAAACTGTACCCGGCGCATTCCGGAGCTGGAGGAGGAGATCAAATTGCTTTTGATCCCGGCCGATCCGGAAGATGGCAAGAACGCGATTCTGGAAATACGCGGAGGAACCGGTGGCGATGAAGCGGCGATCTTTGCCGGCGATCTGTTCCGGATGTATCTGAAATATTGCGAATCGAAAGGCTGGAAAACGGAGGTGACCAGCAGCAGCGAAGGCTCATCGGGTGGTTTCAAAGAAATCATCCTCAATGTAAGCGGTGATAATGTGTACGGAACGCTTAAATATGAGAGTGGCGTACACCGGGTGCAACGCATTCCGGCGACGGAAACACAAGGAAGGGTACACACATCGGCCGCATCGGTAGCCGTTCTTCCCGAAGCGGAAGAGGTGGATGTGGAGATCAATCCCGCCGACCTGGAGTTTCAAACCGCTCGTTCCAGTGGGGCTGGCGGACAGAACGTAAACAAGGTGGAAACGAAAGTGCAGCTTTATCACAAGCCTACCGGGATACAGATCCAATGCCAGGTGTCGCGTTCGCAGCTGGCCAACAAAGAGATGGCGTTGCAGATGCTTCGTACCCGTCTCTATGATATGAAAATGCAGGAACATCTGTCGGCCATTTCATCGAAAAGAAAAACGATGGTATCGACCGGTGACCGTTCGGCGAAGATCCGTACCTACAACTATCCGCAGGGACGTATTACGGATCATCGTATCAACTATACGATTTATAATCTTTCGGCATTTATGGATGGTGACATACAGGATTGTATCGATCACCTGATCGTAGCGGAAAATGCGGAGAGAATGAAAGAATCTGAACTTTAAAAAGCTCATTGGTTATTATGAACAAACAACAATTATTCGAAAACATACAACGGAAACAATCGTTTCTGTGCGTCGGTCTGGATACCGACCTGAAGAAAATACCGCAACATCTGTTGCAGGAAGCAGATCCGATCCTGTCGTTTAACAAAGCAATCATTGACGCGACGGCCGACTACTGTGTGGCCTACAAGCCGAACCTGGCCTTCTACGAAAGCCTGGGCACCAAAGGAATGCTTGCTTTTGAAGAGACAGTGCGCTATATACGGGAGAACTATCCCGATCAATTCATTATTGCGGATGCCAAACGCGGAGATATTGGTAATACCTCCGAGATGTACGCGCGTTCGTTCTTCGATCATGTCAAGGTGGATGCCGTTACGGTGGCTCCTTATATGGGCGAAGACAGTGTGAAGCCTTTCTTGGTGTATCCGGAGAGCTGGGTTATATTGCTGGCGCTGACCTCCAACAAAGGGTCGCAGGATTTCCAGTTTATGACGGATGCCAATGGTGAACGCCTGTTTGAAAAGGTATTGAAGAAGTCGCAGGAATGGGCGACAGACGAGCAGATGATGTATGTGGTGGGTGCGACCCAGGGCGAGATGTTCCTGGATATCCGTAAGTGTGCGCCCGATCATTTCCTGTTGGTACCCGGTGTTGGTGCGCAGGGAGGCAGCCTGGAAGAGGTGGCCCGCTACGGGATGAACGACCAATGCGGCTTGTTAGTGAATTCTTCTCGGGCGATTATCTATGCCGACCATACGGAAAATTTTGCGCGGGTGGCACGTGAAGCGGCGCGCGAAGTGCAACAGGAAATGGCCTTATATCTGCTTGATAAAGGAATAATTCTCCGCAAATCATAGGCGATACGGGGAATTTTTCTCATTTTTGCATTTTTGGTTACAATGAAAAGTTCGTAAAATTAGAGTGTAATTAATATATTTGACAGCAATGGAGTTTACTGCTCAACAAATCGCTGCTTTTTTAAAAGGTACAGTGGAAGGTGATCCGGAAGTAAAAGTGTGTACATTCTCAAAGATTGAAGAAGCCCGTTCCGGTTCGATTACCTTTCTGGCCAACCCCAAATACGCACATTACATTTATGAGACAGAGGCCAGCATCGTCCTTGTCAACCAGGATTTTGTGCCTGAGAAACCGATAAAAGCGACCCGGGTAAGGGTGGCCAATGCATATGCCTCCTTGGCCATGCTCTTGACTATGGTCGAACAGGCCAAGCCTAAGAAGATAGGAGTGGATGCGAACGCTTCTATTGCCGCGTCAGCCTCCTTGGGCGAAGATTGCTATGTGGGCAGTTTTGCTTATATCGGAGAAGGAGCAAAGATCGGTGCCGGCAGCAAAATATATCCGTTTGCCTATATCGGTGACAACGTGACGGTAGGAGACAACTGTATCGTCTACCCGCATGTGTCGGTGTATGCCGACTGCCGCATAGGCGATCGTTGCATTATACACTCCGGAGCCGTGATCGGTTCCGACGGTTTTGGCTTCGCTCCCGACGGGGAGAGCTACAATAAGATCCCTCAGGTGGGGAATGTCGTTTTGGAAGAGGATGTGGAGATCGGAGCTAATACGGCTATCGACCGTGCGGTGATGGGCTCGACCGTTATCCGCAAAGGAGTGAAACTGGATAACCTGATCCAGATTGCCCATAATGTAGAGATAGGCGAAAACACGGTGATGGCATCACAGGTGGGTATTGCCGGTTCTACCAAGGTAGGCAAACACTGTGTGTTTGGCGGACAGGTAGGTCTGGGCGGGCATATAACGATTGGCGACAATGTCAGTCTGGGGGCTCAGTCCGGAGTTATCAGCAACCTGAAAGCGGGATCAAACCTGATGGGTTCGCCCGCCATGGAGGTAAAGACCTTTTTCAAATCGAGCGCTGTGATGCGCCGCCTGCCGGATATTTATAAATCCTTAGGGGATATGCAGCGCGAGATAGAACAACTCAAAGAAAAACTAAACAATCAATAATAAGTATATGCAAAAACAAAAGACGCTTGCGAATAGTTTCTCTTTAGCAGGCAAAGGACTGCACTCAGGCTTGGATATTCAGATCACTTTCCATCCTGCACCGGAGAACCACGGATATAAGATCAAACGTGTCGATCTGGAAGGTCAGCCCGTTGTTGACGCCCTTGCCGAAAATGTTGTAAACACACAGCGTGGTACTGTTATTGCGAAAAACAATGTGCAGATAAGCACCATAGAGCATGCCATGGCAGCCTTATACGCGGCCGAAATCGATAATTGCCTGATCGAAGTGAACGCGCCGGAGTTCCCAATTCTGGATGGTAGCTCCATCTTCTTCACGGAAGCGATCGAAAAGGTGGGCGTCAAAGAGCAGGAAGCTCCGAAAGACTATTATATTGTCAAGCATAAGATAGAGGTTGTCGACGAGAAGACAGGCTCTTCATTGGTTATTCTTCCCGATGATAAATTCAGTCTGAATGTACTTATCTCATTCGACTCCCCCATATTATCCAATCAATATGCGACCCTGGACGACCTGAGCGAATTCCCGAAAGAGATGGCCGCCTCACGTACCTTTGTTTTTGTGCGCGAAGTGGAGGCTTTGTTGCAGAACAACCTGATCAAAGGGGGCGACCTGGATAACGCCATCGTTATCTACGATCAGAAAATCCCGCAGCAATCCCTGGATCAACTGGCCGATATGATGGGGCTTCCGCATAAGAATGTGCAGGAGATGGGCTATATCAATAACAAACCCCTTGTGTTTGTTAACGAACCGGCTCGCCATAAGTTGATCGACGTGATCGGCGATATCGCCCTGATCGGTAAGCCTATCCGCGGACGTATCATCGCGACACGCCCGGGGCATAAGATCAACAACCAGATGGCGCGTATGATCCGCAAAGAGATCAAATTGAATGATGTGCAGGCACCGGTCTACGATCCGAATACAACGCCTATTATGGATATTAACCGTATCCGTGAACTGTTGCCGCATCGTTATCCTTTCCTGTTGGTCGATAAGATCATCGAAGTAGGTAGCCGCCATATCGTGGGGGTTAAAAACATCACGACGAATGAGCCTTTCTTCACCGGGCATTTCCCGCAAGAGCCGGTTATGCCGGGGGTATTGCAGGTCGAAGCGATGGCACAGGTGGGTGGATTGCTGGTGCTCAGCTCTATTGAAGAGCCGGAACGCTATTCCACTTACTTTATGAAAATAGATAATGTGAAGTTCCGCCAGAAGGTGGTGCCGGGTGATACCCTTGTGCTCCGCCTGGAGATGATGAGCCCCATCCGCCGTGGCATATCTACGATGAAGGGCTATGCCTTCGTGGGCGAGAAGCTGGTGAGCGAAGCGGAATTTATGGCGCAAATAATAAAAAATAAATAATAATACAGATATGAGTATTTCACCTTTAGCTGTTGTTCATCCCGAAGCGAAGATTGGGGAGAATGTAACTATCGATCCTTTCGCTGTTATTGAGAAAGATGTTGTGATCGGCGATAATTGCCGTATTTACCCACATGCTACCATCTTAGACGGATCGCGTATCGGAAGTCATTGTTCTATATTCCCCGGAGCCGTTATCGGCGGTATTCCGCAGGATTTGAAGTTTGTAGGAGAGAAGACGACCGTAGAGATTGGCGATCACACCACCATTCGCGAATGTGTAACGATCAACCGCGGAACAAAAGCCAAAGAGAAAACCGTTGTCGGAAGCCACTGTCTGATTATGGCCTATTCGCATATTGCTCACGACTGTATTCTGAAAGATCATATCATCATTGGCAACGCGACCCAGCTGGCCGGTGAAGTAGAAGTAGACGATTACGCCATCATAAGCGGCGGAACCCTGGTACACCAATTCACCCGCATCTCATCGCACGTGATGATTCAGGGTGGCTCACGCGTAGGGAAAGATATTCCTCCGTACACCTTGATCGGTCGCGACCCGATCGTGTATTGCGGCATTAATATTGTTGGATTGCGTCGGCGCGGATTCACCAACGATCAGGTGTTTCTTATCCAGGATATCTACCGCACGCTGTACACACGCGGGCTCAATAACACACAAGCTATCCATAGCATAGAAACAGAGTATGAGCCGGGCGTAGAGCGCGACCTGATACTCAATTTTATTAAATCTTCAGAGAGAGGTATCGTAAGAGGGTCTATTGATTAGCCCTCTTTCTCGAACTCTTTTTTCCGTAAGACGAAGTCCTTACCCAGGTATTTCTCACGAACGATTTCATTCTCGGCCAGTTGTTCGGCCGATCCCTGGAATAGAACCTTTCCTTCAAACAACAGATAGGCACGATCACAAATGCTCAGTGTCTCGTATACGTTGTGGTCGGTAATCAGGATACCGATGTTCTTATGCTTCAACTGTGCCACAATCATTTGAATATCCTGCACGGCAATGGGGTCGACACCGGCAAACGGTTCGTCGAGCATAATGAATTTCGGGTCGATGGCCAAGCAACGGGCAATCTCCGCGCGACGACGCTCACCTCCCGATAGCTGGTCGCCCAGGTTACGCCGTACTTTATGCAGCCCAAATTCGGCAATCAGGCTTTCCAGTTTGTCTTTCTGGTAGTCCAGCGGTTTGTCGGTCATCTCCAATACCGAGCGGATATTGTCTTCCACCGTCATCTTACGGAAAATAGAAGCCTCCTGTGCCAGGTAACCGATCCCGTTACGGGCACGTTTATAGACCGGGAACTTGGTGATCTCCATATCGTTCAGGAATATCTTCCCTTCATTGGGTGTTACCAGCCCAACTGTCATATAAAACGTTGTCGTCTTACCGGCTCCATTGGGACCCAGCAGACCAACAATCTCACCCTGTTTCACATTAATGGAAACATGATTTACCACCGTTCTTGTCCGATATTTCTTTACCAGATCCTCTGTGCGGAGAATCATCTGTTCATTTTCCATATCCATTATAGATTTGATGCAAAGAAACAAAAAACTAATGAACTTTGCACAGAGTTTTGTACCTTTAGCAGCTACTTTGTTTGAAATAGTAGCGTAAAAGCGTCATAATTAAACGATATGTCTACGATCCTTTTTGATAGTCCTGTCTTTGGACCGATACACAGCCGTCGGCTGGGTGTTTCCCTCGGGGTTAATCTATTGCCCGCGGATGGGAAGTTATGTTCCTTCAATTGTATCTATTGCGAATGCGGCTTGAATGAAGAGCGCCGAACACGTTCGAAGATGCCAACGCGCGAAGCTGTGCGTGAGGCCTTGGAGAAGAAACTATTACAGATGCAAATAGAAGGCGTTTGCCCGGATGTGATCACCTTTGCGGGGAATGGGGAGCCGACGGTGCATCCTGAATTCGGCGCGATCATCGACGATACGATCGCTTTGCGCAATGCCTATTGCGGGAAGGCGAAGATCGCTGTTCTCTCCAACGCCACGATGATCGACCGCCCGGATGTGTTCGAAGCATTGAATAAGATCGAAGATAACATTCTGAAGTTCGACTCTGTCCTCGACAGCCGCATCCGCCAGTTGGATGTGCCTAATGCGCCCTCTTTTACCTTTGCCTGGCTGTTGGAACACCTGAAGCGTTTCCGTGGGAATCTGATTATTCAAACGATGTTTATCCGGGGCGAACACAACGGAGAGTCCATCGATAATACCACTGAAGAGGAGATCGCAGGCTGGCTCGAAGCCCTGCAACAGATCGATCCCCGGCAGGTGATGATCTACACCATCGACCGGGAAACTCCTGTGAAAGGCTTAAGAAAGGTCTCGAAAGAGGATCTGGAAGCGATTGCCGACCGGGCGCGCCGGTTAGGCTTCGACGTGAGTGTCTCCGCTTGAAACGACCCGTTCTCCGGCTTTGAGAACTGCCTCATTGATATTGCTGCAGATATTCTCTTTGCCTATCTTCTCGGCAAAACCGGATTTGATCAATAGGTTGCGTACCGTATCGTTTACCCCTGACAGGATCAGTTGAATCTCTTCCGCTTGGGAGAGGCGTAACAAGCTCTCCAGGTTATGCAGCCCCGTGGAGTCCATAAAGGGTACCTTACGCATACGGAAGATACGCACCTGCGGCTTGTCGCCCACACGCTGCATCACACTCTCGAACTTATTGGCTATACCAAAGAAGAACGGACCGTCGATCTCATACACTTCAACGCCTTGCGGCAGAACTAGTGTCTCCTCTTCCACCGCCACTTCGCTGCCTTCCGAGAGGTCGATCTGGTCAGTGGTGACAGAGATTTTTGTCGTTTCCGTCACGCGTGTCATAAAGATAAACATGGCAATCAACAATCCAATCTCGATCGCGATCGTCAGGTCGAATATCACGGTCAGGAAGAAGGTGACCAATAGTACCGCCACGTCGCCTTTCGGGTTCTTCATCAGCGAACGGAAGGTGCGCCACTCACTCATATTATAGGAGACAATGATCAGTACCCCCGCCAGGCAGGCCATGGGGATATGTTTTGTCAACGGGCCGAGAAACAAGAGGATCAACAACAAGACCACCGCGTGGATAATGCCGGCCACAGGCGTGCGACCGCCATTATTGATATTGGTCATCGTGCGCGCGATGGCTCCGGTAACGGGGATCCCGCCAAACAAGGGCACCACGATATTGGCAGCACCCTGGGCAATCAGTTCCGTGTTGGAATTATGTTTGTCGCCGGTCACCCCATCCGCTACGGTGGCCGAGAGCAGCGATTCGATCGCTCCCAGCATGGCAATGGTAAAGGCGGAGGGCAATAGACGGTTGATTGTCTCCAGGTTGAATGAGAAGCCTTCCGGCGTCGGCAGGGCAGCGTTGATGACGAAGCGGTCGCCAATCGTTTCAATCACGGTTATTCCTGCGTAATTGCGAAGCACAAAAACAATCAGCGTCATGACGATAATCGCCACCAGCGACCCGGGTACCTTACGGGAGATACGCGGCGTATAGACGATAATCAGGATACTCAATAGCCCGATAAGCAACGCCCACCAGTTGATGGTGTCGATATGTTGGAAATAAACCACCCATTTAGAGAGGAAATCGGCCGGCACTTTCTCGATCGAGAGGCCGAAGAGGTCTTTCATCTGCGTGGCGAAAATTGTCAGGGCAATACCGCTGGTGAAACCGACAACGATCGGGTAGGGGATGAATTTGATCACCGTTCCGAGCTTTAATACCCCCATCAATACCAGCATGATACCGGCAATCACCGTGGCAATGGCCAATCCTTCTACGCCGAAGTTCTGGATAATGCCGTACACAATCACGATAAACGCACCGGTCGGTCCGCCAATCTGCACATTGCTTCCGCCGAGAAAAGAGACAATGAAGCCACCGATGATGGCAGTAAACAAGCCTCTTTCAGGGCTTACACCCGAGGCGATACCAAAGGCAATCGCCAGAGGCAGCGCTACGATACCTACGATAATACCGGCCATGAGGTCGGCCATAAACTTTTCTTTCGAATAGTTTCGAAGAGCTGTGAAAAGTTTGGGCTGAAAATCAAATTTCTTTTCCACTTTGACTGTTTTCTTATCTGTTTCAAATCAAGACTGCAAAGGTAAAAATAAAACCAGATGTAAACATTCCTGCCGCTTTAATAGTTATTATATAGGTAGGGAATGGAGGCTATATAAACAATATTTATAAGTCGATAGATTCTATTTAGCATATAATTTGACCTCTTTCGCCAAGAAATACCTACTTTTGAAATGACAATTATGCTTATATAAAACATTATCTTACATAAAAATGAATCAAATCATGGAAAAAAGTATCAAAGGAACACGTACAGAACAAAACTTGTTGAAAGCATTTGCCGGTGAGTCACAGGCAAGAACACGTTACACCTTCTTTGCCAGCGTGGCAAAAAAAGAGGGATATGAGCAGATCGCAGGCGTATTTATGGAAACAGCCGAACAGGAAAAGGAACACGCCAAACGCTTTTTCAAATTCCTCGAAGGGGGTATGGTAGAGATTACCGCTTCATATCCTGCAGGACGCATCGGTACAACGGCAGAAAACCTCTTGGCAGCAGCCGAAGGCGAACTGGAAGAATGGGACGAATTGTATCCCGAATTTGCCGCGATAGCCGAAGAAGAAGGCTTCAAACAGATCGCAATAGCTTTCCGTATGATTGCCAAGGTGGAGGTAGAACACGAGATACGTTACCGTCAGCTGTTGGAAAATATTGAATTGAATAAGGTGTTTGAAAAGGACGAAGCCATCAAGTGGCAATGCCGCAACTGCGGATATGTGCACGAAGGCAAGAGCGCCCCGCAGAAATGCCCGGCATGCGAACACCCACAGGCTTTCTTTGAGCCGATGAAAGAGAATTATGCGTAATAAAAAAAGCTACCCTTCGGGGTAGCTTTTTTATTAGAAGTTAAGAATTCGCTACGCGACTTACGGTTGCTTTCCGATATAAGCCAGAATACCTCCGTCTACATAGAGGATATGTCCATTCACAAAGTCGGATGCTTCAGACGCTAAGAACACAGCCGGTCCGGCCAGGTCTTCCGGATTTCCCCAACGGGCAGCTGGTGTCTTGGCAATAATGAACGAGTCAAACGGATGGCGTGAGCCGTCGGCTTGTTTTTCGCGAAGCGGAGCGGTCTGCGGAGTAGCGATATAACCCGGGCCGATACCATTACACTGGATGTTGTATTCGCCATATTCCGAAGCAATATTGCGGGTAAGCATTTTCAAACCACCCTTGGCTGCGGCGTAAGCAGAAACGGTTTCGCGTCCCAATTCACTCATCATCGAGCAGATATTGATAATCTTTCCGGCTCCCTTCTTGATCATGCTGGGGATAACCGCTTTGGCTACGATAAACGGCCCGTTCAGGTCGATATCGATCACCTGACGGAAGTCGGCTGCCGACATTTCGATCATCGGAATACGTTTGATTATACCTGCGTTATTCACTAAGATATCGATCACACCTACCTCTTTTTCGATCTGCGCCACCATGGCGTAAACACCCTCTTCGTTGGTTACGTCGCACACATAACCGTGGGCTTTGATCCCTTTTTCTGTGTAAGCGGCCAAGCCTTTGTTGACCATATCCTGGTTGATGTCGTTAAAAACAATGGTTGCACCTGCTTCTGACAATGCAGAAGCGATCGCGAAGCCGATACCATATGAAGCACCGGTTACCAAGGCTATTTTGCCTTCTAATGAAAAATTTGCCATCTTATTTCTAATTATGAATTATGAATTATGAATTATGATGGCCGGAAACACCTCATAATTCATAATTCATAATTCGATTTTATTATTTAATGTCCGTAATCGCTGAAAAGTCCTGATCGCCATAGTCGAGATTCTCACCTCCCATACCCCAGATAAAGGTGTAGTTGGAGGTAGCTGCCGCTGAGTGGATCGACCACTCGGGTGATAATACCGCCTGGTTGTTCTGCATCCAGATGTGGCGTGTCTCGTCTATCTCGCCCATAAAGTGACAAACCGATTGATCGGCAGGTACTTCAAAATAGAAATAGGCCTCCATGCGGCGTGAGTGCACATGGGGAGGCATGGTGTTCCATACGCTGCCCGGAGCCAGTTCGGTCATACCCATCTGTAGTTGACAGGTAGGCAACACCTGGTTCACTAGCATCTTGTTGATATTGCGGTGGTTGGATGTTTCCAAAGTGCCCAGTTCGGCTACAACAGCATCCGCCTTCGTTACCTTTTTGTCCGGATAATTGCGATGAGCCGTCAGTGAGTTGAAATAGAACAGAGCCGGTTTGGCGCTGTCTTTGCTTTCAAAATAGACTTCGCGGTCGCCGCTTCCCAGATAGAGCGCCTCTTTGTAGTCGAGCTCGAATTTGTCATCACCCACATATACGATGCCCGGGCCGCCTACGTTGTAGATACCCATTTCGCGTGCATGCAGGAAAAAGGCCTGTTTCAACGGGTCGATCGCTTCGAGATGTAATTTCTCGGCTTTCGGCATAGCGCCGCCCACAACCATACGGTCATACATCGAATAGACCATGTTTACCTCATCCGGTGCAAATACCTTTTCAATCAGGAAGTCTTTACGCAGCCTTTTCGTATCATACGATTTGGCATCCTCGGGATGTGCCGCGTAACGTAATTCATAATTTGTTTTCATACCACTTAATATTAATGATGTTTAATTTGTCTCTTTGTTTGTTTTCATAATAAACCTTCTTGCAAACATACGGATTTTCCCCCATTCAAAGGGGTAATAATTGTTCAATCATGGGGGTCATTTGTCCATAATTAACATTAAGCCGCGTGAAATCCCCTTCCATCAATACGAATAAAACAACGATTTCACTTAAATGTGTAGAAGAGAATCGCCAATAGAGTCGACTGTCTTATGTGTCAACTGTGTGCCGTCATATCCCCGGCACAAATTTACCGGAGGTGTTCATCGTAATCGCGGCAATCACTCCGACAATTCCTCCAATCAACATGATGATAGATTGTTTCATTATCACATCAATGCTTGTTGTGTTGATGCCATATAAAGCCATCAGGATGATGACAAAAGAGCTAACGCCCAAAAATGCAGAAAGGATACTTGCCAGGCGCCTGTTTTTCCAAAAGAATTGACCGATGAGACAGCTTAGTAAAGGGACAAAGAAGCAAACGAGAAAAATATCCCATCCATCTACATTGTACCCCTGTAGTACGGCTTTGGCAAATACCGTTAATCCCAATCCTATCGAAATGATAAAAATAATCTCCTGCCAAAATTTCAATACTGATTTTAATGATTTGATACTCATCTCTTGTCTGTTTAGGTTGTTAATATAATGAGTTAACGCCCTATTTAGTAAATAATTGTCCTGAACCGAGAAACAAAATTGTTTTTCAGTTCAGGACAAAAAATAGTAGCGAGTGATATTTTTGAAATCCCGGTTGGGAATCTCCTATTCTCTTATTTATACATTAAACCGGAAGTGCATGATATCGCCATCCTGAACGATATACTCCTTGCCTTCCACGCTCATTTTACCGGCCTCTTTGACGGCGGCTTCCGAGCCATAATTGATGAAGTCCTCGTATTTGATCACCTCGGCACGGATGAATCCTTTTTCGAAATCGGTATGGATCACGCCGGCACACTGCGGCGCTTTGCTGCCTTTCAAGTAGGTCCAGGCACGTACTTCCTGTACTCCGGCTGTGAGGTAAGTCTCCAAGTTCAATAGGCGGTAGGCAGATTTGATCAAACGGCCCACACCCGATTCCTCTAAGCCGATCTCCTCCAGAAACATCTGGCGCTCTTCGTAGGTTTCAAACTCGGCAATCTCACTCTCGATCTTGGCGGCAACGATCAGTATCTCCGCGTTCTCCTCTTTGACTGCTTCGCGCACAGCCTCCACGTAATGGTTGCCGTTTACGGCGCTGGCTTCATCCACATTGCAGACATACATCACCGGCTTGCTGGTCAACAGGAACAGCTCACGGGCTGCCTTCTGCTCGTCTTTCGTATCGAAGGTGACCGTGCGGGCGCTTTTTCCTTGCTCTAAGGCTTCTTTGAATTTCAATAAGACATCATAGATCAATTTGGCCTGCTTGTCACCGCCGGTCTGCGCCTGTTTCTGCACCTTGGAGATACGCATATCGATCGTTTCCAGGTCTTTGATCTGCAATTCGGCATCGATAATCTCTTTGTCACGCACCGGATCCACATGACCGTCTACGTGGGTGATATTCTCATCGTCGAAACAGCGCAACACATGCAGAATAGCATCCGTCTCCCGTATATTGGCCAGGAACTTATTCCCTAATCCTTCCCCTTTGCTGGCCCCTTTCACCAGACCGGCAATATCGACAATCTCCACGGTGGTCGGTACTATCCGTTGTGGATGAATCAGTTCCGCCAGTTTGTTGAGGCGCTCGTCGGGCACTGTGATAACCCCTACGTTGGGTTCGATCGTACAGAAAGGAAAGTTAGCTGATTGCGCTTTCGCGTTGGATAAGCAGTTGAAAAGAGTGGATTTACCTACATTGGGCAAGCCCACAATACCGCATTGTAATGCCATCTATTTTTATGTATTTAATTTATAACCTTTTATTTGCGGGTGCAAAGATAGTGAAAGTCGAACACAGAGCCAAACTTGCTTGAGTTATGTTGAGACGCCTCCTATCTTATTTTACGTCCCTAACTCAAAATACAAAGTGTAAGCAAAATCGCCATTTTGCTTTACAATATGATACGTTAAAAAGTGTTACTCGCGGGACTAATTTTAAAAACCCCTACGTTTTCGGAAAAATAGTCGGGCGATTTTGACAAAATGTCAGAACGCTTAGCGCAGCGTAAAGCGAAATGTCTGAACCTTGAAACAACGTTCGCTTCCGAAGGGAGCAATACACTGATTTTGGGATTTCTCGGATGTGATTGGTTTGATTAAAAAGATTGCACTGATGGATGTGGGGCTTCAAGTAGGAGGGGATTTGAAGGGAGAAAGGGAGGGAGAAGATGTGAAGATTGCGGGGATGCACGCCGCAGGCGTGAGATTATGCATAACCGTATGCAAGCGTAGCGCAGCTTACGGTAGTGAATCCTCTATATAAAAAGCCCCGCATGGGGCGGGATTATGGCAGATCTCGCACCTGCGGCGCTTGATTGATAGGAAGTCACTATACCGTAAGCTGCGTTACGCTTGCATACGGTTATGCATAATCTCGCGCTTGCAGCGCGATCCTCACCTTCCATTCTTCTTAAATCTGAAGACACCCCTTTCTCCCTTCTCCTTTCTCTTTCAAATCTTCCAAAAAGGGAAGGTTTTATTTATATGACTGAAGGCCACAGCGAGCCTGAAGGGCTGAGTCCCAGCGGGAAGAAGACTTAGCCCACGGGTAAGCAGGCTGAAGGTCTGCGCCACCCTGGGTATCATGACAATAAAAAAATCGAGTTCTGAAGGAACGATAGATATTATGATAGGATATATGGTGAAAAGTTCTGTGAATAGTGAATTTCTTCTTTCGTTCTTGCAGAACTCATTTTTATATATCTATGGACCCAGGGTGGCGCAGGCCTTCAGTCTGCTTACCCGTGGGCTAAATCATCGTCCCGCTGGGACTCGGCCTTGCAGGCCCACTGTGGCTTTCAGCCATATAAATAAAAACTTCAATAGTCTTCTACTCTGAAAATTATACATGCAAAATCTACATTCTCCGGATAAACCGAATTAAGATACAGGTGCTTTTTAGCTTCACTTTTCCCTGTTTTACAACATAACCCAATCCGCTCAGAACTTGTATATTTGGACGCTAAAAAATAAATCATAGAATAAAAAAGTAAAACGATGGGTAGATTGAATACGTTTCCACGTACGTTTTGGGTGGCTAACACCTTGGAGTTGTTTGAGCGCTGGGCCTGGTATGGTTTCTTTATGCTGTTTGCTAATTATCTGACCGGTTCGTCCGACCTGGGAGGGTTGGAGTTCTCACAGAGCCAGAAAGGTCTTATTATGGGGGTGGGAACCGGTATTTTGTATTTTCTGCCCGTATTGACCGGCGCGATTGCCGACCGCTATGGTTATAAAAAGGTGTTGGCATTGGCCTTTGTGATCTATGCTTCCGCTTTTATATTGTTTCCTCAGTTTACCTCTTTCGGTGCTGTTTTTGGTATGTATATCTACCTGGCGGTAGGGGCGGCGTTGTTCAAACCGGTTATCTCCGCGACGATTGCCAAGACGACCAACGAAAATAACTCCTCGATCGGATTCGGTATTTTCTATATGATGGTGAATATCGGCGCATTCATCGGCCCGCTGATCACCCTTTTGTTTAAAGGCGATTCCCAATACATCTTTTATATATCCGCGGGTATTATTCTGTTGAACCTGGTGTTATTGGTGTTCTACAACGAACCGCCGCGCGATGAGGTGAACACGAAGGAGTCGATCTGGCAAACCTTCGGCGCGATTTTCCGCAATATGGGCAGCATCTTCAAGGATGTGAAATTCCTTGTTTTCCTTTTGATTGTTGCCGGATTCTGGACTATGTATAATCAATTGTTCTTCACCCTGCCGGTGTTTATCTCCCAGTGGGTAGACACCAGTGTGTTGTATAATTTCTTTGACACCTATATCCCCTTTGTGAGCGCCAACTACAGCCCGGCACCGGGAGTGTTGGATGCTGAGTTTATCACCAATATGGACGCGATGTTTATCATTCTGTTTCAGTTGGTGGTCTCTACCGTCGTGATGCGGATGAAGCCGCTGAAATCGATGATGTCGGGATTTCTGGTGTGTGCCATCGGTATGTCGCTCACGTTGATGTCGCAGAATGTGCTCTTCACCATTGTGGCTATCCTGATTTTTGCCATTGGCGAGATGGCCGGTTCGCCCAAGATCACTGAATACATCGGACGCATTGCGCCGCCGGATAAGAAAGCCTTGTATATGGGTTACTCCTTTATCCCTGTTTTCATCGGGAATATCCTGGCTGGATTCATCTCAGGGAATGTCTATCAGGTGATGTCGGATAAGGTGTCGTTTACCGAACAGTTTGCCGCCGAGAAGGGGTTGCAGATAGCTGATGGTCTGTCGACGAATGCCTACTTTGAAGAGGTGGCCCGTCAGGTCGATCTGACACCGCAGGCGTTGACTAATCTGTTGTGGGATACCTATCATCCCTCCAGTCTCTGGATGGTGATATTGGCCATCGGGGTGGCTGCCGCATTTGCTCTTTATGTGTACGACAGGGTGACCTCCAAGTGAGACCCTGCCGGTTAGGATTTTTGATCGCTTGGCAAATAAACCCGGTCAGCAACAAATAATTGCGCCAATTAGTCTGCAAGAAAGAAAAAAAGTCTATATTTGCACCCTGTAAAAAAAAGATCATAAATAATTAAATAACATAAAAATAAGAGTCAAATGCAAAACAAAGGATTTGTAAAAGTCTTCGCTGTATTGCTTACACTCGTTTGTTTGTTTTATCTCTCGTTCTCTTTTGTGACGGGATATTATAACAACAAAGCGGTGAAGTATGCCAACGGAGATCCTGCTTTAGAGAGTCAATACATCGACTCACTGTCTACTCAGAAGGTTTGGCTGGGGTATACGCTCAAGCAATGCCGTGAGATGGAGATTACTTTAGGTCTTGACCTGAAGGGTGGTATGAACGTTGTTCTGGAACTGAATGTACCCGACGTGATCCGTTCACTGTCGAACAACAATCAGGATCCGAATTTCAACCAGGCATTGGAAAATGCTTATGCCCGTCAGGCCTCCAGCAACCGTGATTTCATAGACCTTTTTGCAGAAGAGTATAAGAAACTGGACGAAGGCGCCCGGCTTTCTGCCATATTCAGCACATTCGAGTTAAAAGAAAAAATCACACCGCAGAGCACCGACGCTCAGGTGATCGCCGTTTTGAAAGAAGAAACAAAAAGTGCGATCGATAATTCATTCAACGTATTGCGTACCCGTATTGACCGCTTCGGGGTGGTTTCTCCGAATATCCAGCGTTTAGAAACGGCCGGACGTATCCTGGTGGAATTACCGGGTGTGAAAGAACCGGAACGTGTGCGTAAATTGCTTCAGGGTAGCGCCAACCTGGAATTCTGGGAAACTTATCGTTTGCCGGAAATTTATCAGCAGTTGATCGCAGTAGACAACCTGTTAGCTTCTATGCAGAGTAAAGAAACAGAAGCAACTCCGGCTACTGAACCGGAAACAGCTCCGGTAGCGGAAGCCGAGGTGGCTGATGAAGCGGATGACCTGCTTTCTCAGTTGCAACAGGATACCGAAGATACCGAAGAGTCACTGAGTATGGAAGAGTTTGCTAAACAGCATCCGTTGTTTGCTCTCCTGCAACTGCATTCATATAATGGACAGTTGACAAACGGTTCGGCTATCGGTGTGGCAAGTACACGTGATATGGCGAAAATCAATGAACTGCTTGAAATGCGCCAGGTGAAAGACCTGTTGCCACGTAACCTTTCTTTGAAATGGGGCGTGAAAGCGATTGATGAACGCGAACAATATTATGAACTGTATGCACTGAAAGTGACCAACCGTGATGGAACGCCAGCATTGGGTGGTGATGTGGTAACCGACGCTGTCGCTGACTTCCAGCAGACAGGTGGACGTACCGAACAGGTAGTGAGCATGACGATGAACGCCGAAGGAGCTAAAGCCTGGGCGCGTCTGACAAAAGAAAATATCGGCAAGCAGGTAGCGATCGTATTGGATGATATGGTTTATTCGGCTCCGAACGTACAGGTGGAAATTAAAGATGGTCGTTCGCAGATTACTGGTAATTTTACTCCGGAAGACGCGAAGGACTTGGCGAACGTGTTGAAGTCGGGTAAAATGGCCGCTTCTATCCAGATCGTACAGGAAGACGTAGTAGGACCTTCTCTGGGACAGGAAGCTATCGACGCAGGGGTGATCTCCTTCGTATTGGCGCTTGTACTGTTGATGATCTATATGTGTTTGTTCTATGGCTTGTTGCCGGGTCTGATCGTAGACGGCGCATTGCTGTTGAACATCTTCTTCACGATGGGGGTACTTGCCTCCTTCCAGGCTGTATTGACCTTGCCGGGTATTGCCGGTATGGTGTTGACGCTGGGTATGGCGGTGGATGCGAACGTGCTTGTGTACGAACGTATCAAAGAGGAACTTCGCGCGGGTAAAGGACTTGGAAAGGCTATCAATGATGGATACAAGAATGCTTTCTCGGCTATCTTCGACGCCAACTTGACTTCAATCATCACCGGTGTTGTATTGTTCTTCTTCGGAACAGGTCCGATCAAAGGGTTTGCTTGGACAATGATTATTGGTCTGTGTGCATCGTTCTTGACGGCAGTGTTCCTGACTCGTATCACTTACGAAGCATTGTTGAAGAAAGATAGACTGAAAAACATCACCTTTACGACTGCTATGTCGAAAGACCTGTTGGTAAACCCGAAGGTAAACTTCCTGGGTATGCGTAAGATGGGTTATCTTATTCCGTTGGCTATTATCGTTATCGGTGCGATTTCGATGGTGACTGTTGGTCTGAACAACGGTATCGACTTCACGGGAGGACGTAACTATGTAGTTCGTTTCGACCAGGAGGTAAATACGGCTGAAGTACGTGATATGTTGGACGAACAGTTGGATGGCGCGGTAGGCGTAATCACGATCGGTACAGCCAATCAGGTGCGTATCTCAACCAACTACAAGATTGCTGATCCGGATCCGGCAGTAGACGAAGAGATCGAAAACAAAATCTATACAGGTGTTAAATCGCTGTTGCCATCGGATGTAACGAAAGATCAATTCGTAGCCGATTATATCCAGAGCTCACAGAAGGTAGGACCGAGCATGGCTGACGATATCAAGAACAGCGCGATCATGGCAGTTATCCTGGCTATGTTCTTTATGGCTGCTTATATCCTGATCCGTTTCCGCGATATCTCTTTCTCTATCGGTACGCTGGTTTCTGTAATCGTAACTACCTTGTGTATTATCGCCTTCTATAGCATGCTTTGGAAAGTATTGCCGTTCTCTATGGAGATCGACCAGACATTCATCGCGGCTATCTTGACGATTATCGGGTATTCTATCAATGACACCGTGGTGGTATTCGACCGTATCCGTGAAACGATCGGTCTGTATCCGAAGCGCGATCGTTATCAGGTGATCAACGATGCGTTGAACTCTACGCTTTCTCGTACGTTCAACACCTCTATCACAACCTTGGTGGTGGTATTGGTTATCTTCGTGTTGGGTGGTAGCACGATCCGCAGCTTTACGTTTGCGATCCTGTTGGGTATCATTATCGGTACTTATTCTACCCTGTTCGTAGCAACTCCGATTGCTTACGAAATCCAGAAGAGAAATATTGCTAAGAAAGCGGCTGCTGCCGAACTGAAAGCAAAGAAATAATAGACTATTACATAGTAATAGAACTGTTTTTATATTGAACAAAAAGAGACCGGTCTTATAGATCGGTCTCTTTTTGTTTTTGGCAATATGCTCACAAACATACCATTGTTATTGGCTGTTTGTTGGAAAAGCCCTAACTTGTTGCCCGTTTACAAGACAATATGCTATCATATTGTAAGGACTACTAAGACAAAGAAACATGAATATGACATTAGGAAAGGATTTGCCTGATTATCCTTCTTTTACGCCTGCTATTCGCCGCGCCCCGGACCGTGGATACACTTTGACGCCGGCACAAACCGAGACAGCCTTGAAAAATGCGCTTCGCTATATTCCGGAGGAGCTGCATGAGGCGCTTGCCCCTGAGTTTATGGAAGAGTTACGAACCCGTGGACGTATCTACGGATATCGCTACCGTCCGGGAGGCGATCTGAAGGCGAAGCCGATCGACCAGTACAAAGGAAAATGCCTGGAAGGGAAAGCTTTTCAGGTGATGATCGATAACAACCTCTGTTTCGATATCGCTCTCTATCCCTACGAGTTGGTGACCTACGGGGAGACCGGGCAGGTGTGCCAGAACTGGATGCAATACCGGCTGATCATGCAATACCTGGAAGAGTTGACCCAGGAACAGACATTGGTGATCGAATCGGGGCATCCGCTCGGACTGTTCCGCTCGAAACCCGACGCGCCTCGCGTGATCATCACGAACTCGATGATGATCGGTATGTTTGACAATCAAACCGACTGGCATACCGCTGCCCAGATGGGTGTGGCCAATTACGGACAGATGACGGCCGGTGGCTGGATGTATATCGGTCCCCAGGGCATTGTGCACGGAACATTCAACACCTTGCTCAACGCGGGACGCCTGAAGCTGAATATTCCGCAAGAAAACGACCTGCGAGGCTATCTGTTTGTCTCCTCCGGCTTGGGAGGGATGAGTGGAGCCCAGCCGAAAGCCGCCGTAATAGCCGGTGCTGCCTCTATCGTGGCGGAGGTGGATGCTTCGCGCATCGAGACACGCCACAAGCAGGGATGGGTCGAACATGTGACGGACAATATGGAAGAGGCATTCCGGTTGGCAGCCAAGGCGGTGGAAGAGAAGCAGCCCTGCTCGATTGCTTACCACGGGAATATTGTGGATCTCCTGGAATATGCCCATGCCAATCACTTACATATCGACCTGTTGAGCGACCAGACCTCCTGCCATGCAGTGTATGAAGGAGGCTATTGTCCGGTAGGCATCAGTTTTGAAGAACGGACACGCCTATTGGCAGACGACCGGTCGAAGTTTGAAGAATTGGTAAACCAAACGCTCGTGCGCCATTTTGAAGCAATCAAACAGCTGGTTGCCCGGGGAACCTATTTCTTTGATTATGGCAATTCGTTTATGAAAGCGATCTATGACGCCGGCGTGAAAGAGATATCCCGCAACGGCATAGACGAGAAAGATGGCTTTATCTGGCCCTCCTATGTGGAAGATATTATGGGACCGGAACTGTTCGATTATGGATATGGCCCTTTCCGCTGGGTGTGCCTGAGCGGACGGCATGAAGATCTGTTGAAGACCGACCGGGCAGCAATGGAATGTATCGACCCGACGCGTCGGGGACAAGACCGGGATAACTACAACTGGATACGTGACGCGGAGAAAAATCAATTGGTGGTAGGCACCGAAGCACGCATCCTTTATCAGGATGCGGAGGGGCGAATGAATATTGCCCTTCGTTTCAACCGGATGGTACGCGACGGCGAAGTGGGACCGATCATGCTCGGCAGAGACCACCACGACGTGAGCGGTACGGATTCTCCTTTCCGCGAAACAGCCAATATCTACGACGGCAGCAATGTGATGGCCGATATGGCGGTGCAATGTTTTGCCGGGAATGCGGCGCGGGGCATGAGCCTTATTGCTTTGCATAACGGTGGAGGAGTAGGCATTGGCAAGTCGATCAACGGCGGCTTCGGCATGGTGCTCGACGGCAGTGAACGGGTAGATGAGATCCTACGCTCGGCGATGCTGTGGGATGTGATGGGCGGAGTCGCCCGGCGTTCCTGGGCACGCAATGCCCATGCGATGGAAACCTCCTCGCTCTTCAATGAGAAGTATGCGAAAGACTACCACATCACCCTGCCTCACCTGGCCAGCGATGAGCTGATCAAAAAAACAATTCATAATTCATAATTAACAATTAATAATTATATACATGAGCAACTGGAGTAAAATAATGGAGTGCGTTCCCAACTTTAGCGAGGGGCGCGACCGGGATAAAATAGAAAAGATCGTATCACCTTTCCGCGGAAAAGAGGGAGTGAAGTTGTTGGATTACAGCAATGACGAAGACCATAACCGGTTGGTAGTAACAACGGTTGGCGAACCGGAGGCATTGAAAAACGCGGTGATAGAAGCTATCGGTATTGCCATTGAGTTGATCGACCTGACCAAACACGAAGGCCAACACCCGCGTATGGGTGCTGTCGATGTCGTGCCTTTTATCCCGATCCGGGGATGCACGATGGAGGAGGCGGTAGCCCTTTCCAAAGAGGTAGGCGAAGAGGTAGGCAAACGCTATGACCTGCCGGTATTCCTTTATGAGAAATCGGCTTCTGCCCCGCACCGGGAGAACCTGGCAGCTATCCGTAAAGGCGAGTTCGAAGGTATGGAAGAGAAGATCAAACAGCCGGAATGGAAGCCTGATTTCGGTCCGGCTAAACGCCATGCTACGGCAGGCACGGTGGCCATTGGTGCCCGTATGCCGCTGGTGGCTTATAACGTGAACCTGGGAACCGACAAATTGGAGATCGCCAGTGATATAGCCAAGAAGATACGTTTTATCGGTGGTGGCCTGCGCTATTGCAAGGCTATGGGCGTGGAGCTGACCGATCGCGGTATCGTACAGGTATCTATCAATATGACCGACTATACGAAAACGGCACTTTACCGTGCTTTCGAACTGGTACGCATCGAAGCGCGTCGCTATGGCGTGCCGGTAGTAGGTAGCGAGATCGTGGGATTGGTGCCTATGGAAGCACTGATCGATACCGCCTCCTATTACTTAGGATTAGAGAATTTCAGTATGCAGCAAGTGCTGGAAGCACGTATTATGGAGTAAAGAAGTTAAAGAAGTCAAGAAGTCAAGAAGTTAAAGAAGCAAAGAAGCAAAGAAGCAAAGGAAACGTAATATGATAAAGTGTTTTTATATTACTTCTTTAACTTCTCTGACTTCTTTAACTTCTAAGGAGCAAAGCGACTGATAACTACTAAAAAATATGCAAAACAATCGTTTACTGATTCGCGACATCACCCAATTGGTTACCTGTTCCGGCTTCGCGGCTAAGAAGGGGGAGGCGATGTCCGAATTGAGTATCATAGAAAACGGTGCTGTTGCCATAGAAGATGGCAGGATTACCCATGTAGGTACGACCGAAGAGGTGTTGGAGCAACTGACCGGCTTCTATCCGGAGATCAGCGGAAAAGGCAAAGCTCTGTTGCCCGGTTTTGTCGATAGCCATACCCATTTCGTGTTTGGCGGTTACCGCGAGGAGGAGTTCTCCTGGCGATTGCGGGGCGATAGCTATATGTCGATCATGGAACGGGGTGGCGGCATTGTCAACACCATGAAGGCAACACGCGAAAGCAGCTTTGAAGAATTATATGATGCCGCCCTGCCACGCCTCGATGAGTTTCTGGCGATGGGCGTCACTACCGTGGAGGGCAAAAGCGGTTACGGGCTCGATCTGGAGACCGAAGCGTTGCAACTGCAGGTGATGGCCTCTCTTCGGAAAGAACATCCCATCGATATTGTCTCTACCTACCTGGGGGCACATGCCCTTCCACCCGAGTTTGCCGGGCGGACAGATGAGTTTGTCGACTTCCTGATTGCCGAAGCGTTGCCAAATATCCCTGCCGAATGGGGTGTGGACTTCTGCGATGTCTTTTGCGAAAAGGGGGTATTCTCTTTAGAACAAAGCGAACGACTGCTGTCGGCTGCCCGCGCGTATGGTTTCGCTCTGAAACTGCATGCCGATGAGATAGTTCCGCTGGGGGGCGCCGAACTGGCAGCGCGGCTGAAAGCCGTCAGCGCGGATCATCTGCTTCACGCGTCTGATGAAGGCATCCGGCAGATGGCGGAGAACGATGTGGTGGCGACTCTATTGCCGCTTACGGCCTTCTCGCTCAAGGAACCCTATGCCCGTGGACGGGAGATGATTGATGCGGGTGGTGCAGTTGCCCTGGCTTCCGACCTGAATCCCGGGAGTTGTTTCTCTTCGTCTATCCCTATGCTGATAGCGATTGCCTGTATCTATATGCAATTATCACCCGAAGAGGCGGTGACAGCCTTGACAATCAACGGTGCCGCAGCCCTCAATCGGGCAGACCGGATCGGCAGTATCGACGTCGGTAAGCAGGCAGATATGATCCTCCTGCAATACCCCTCCTACAAATTCCTTCCCTATCATTTCGGAATGAATATAGTAGAAACAGTGATCAAAAAAGGAAAAATAATAAAATAATTATGAATTATGAATTATGAATTATGAGGAGTGTGCCCTTTTAATTCATAATTCATAATTCACAATTCATAATTTTAAAAAATATGTTAGTAGACTTATCCATCAAAGATTTTCTGGCGGAAACGGCGTCGAATACGCCTGTCCCCGGTGGCGGAAGCATATCCGCATTGAACGGTGCCATCGCTACCGCATTGACAGAAATGGTTGCCAACCTGACCATCGGCAAAAAGAAATATGCCGATTACGAAGGGCAGATGAAAACCATTGCCACAGAGGCTGCCACCATTCGCGAGCGCCTGATCGGCTATATCGACGAAGACAGTGACGCCTATAACCGCGTTTTCTCTGCATTCAAATTGCCGAAGGAGACGGAAGAGGAACAGGCCATACGCAGCGCCGCCATACAGGATGCAACGAAAGAAGCAGCCCTCGTGCCGATGCGCGTAGCCGAAGAGGTGGGTTCCGTTATGGAAACCATCATCTACGTGGCACACAAAGGCAACCAGAATGCCGTGACCGATGCCTGCGTGGCTATGATGGCCGCCCGCACCTGCGTCTTGGGCGCTCTGTTGAATGTGCGAATCAACCTTTCTTCTATCAAAGATGAGGAGTTTGTGCGCCGTCTGGCTGAAAAAGCCGATCATCTCGAAGCAGAAGCTATCCGCATCGAACAAAAACTGTTGGAGTGGGTGAAAAAACAATTATGAATTATGAATTACGAATTATGAGGTTGCACCGATCCCATAATTCATAACTCATAATTCATCATTCATAATTTAAAAATATGGGACATAACGTATATTATATCGGCTCGGAACCGCTAACCTTCGAGATTATCGAACGGATTCTGGGCACAAACATGAAACTGGAACTCACCGCCGAAGTGCGTGACCGCATCCAGAAGTGCAGAGACTACCTCGATCATAAGATCGAACAACAGACAGGGCCGCTCTACGGCATCACCACCGGCTTCGGATCGCTTTGTAATAAGAATATCTCGCCCGACGAGCTCAGCACGTTGCAGGAAAACCTCGTCAAGAGCCATGCCTGCAGTGTAGGCGACGAGGTGAGCCCGGTGATTGTTCGCCTGATGATGCTATTGAAAGCACAGGCTTTGTCGTTGGGACATAGCGGCGTGCAGGTGATCACCGTGCAACGCATCCTCGACTTCTTCAATAACGACATATTGCCGATCGTCTACGACCGTGGTTCGCTGGGTGCCTCCGGCGATCTGGCTCCGTTGGCGAACCTCTTCCTGCCGCTGATCGGGGTGGGGGATGTGTACTACAAAGGAAAGAAGCGTGAAGCCATTGCCGTGCTCGATGAGTTTGCCTGGAAACCGGTGAAGCTGAAAAGCAAAGAGGGACTGGCTCTATTGAACGGTACCCAGTTTATGAGCGCCAACGGGGTGTTCGCCCTGATGCGCGCTTTCAATATATGCAAACGCGCCGACCTGATCGCCGCTCTGTCGCTCGAAGCCTTTGACGGACTGATCGATCCCTTTATGGATTGCATCCAACAGATACGTCCACACCGCGGACAGATCGAGACCGGCGCTGAGTTTCGTCGCCTGTTGGAGGGAAGCGAATTGATCAGTCGTCCGAAAGCGCATGTGCAGGATCCTTACTCGTTCCGCTGCATCCCTCAGGTGCATGGTGCTACGAAGGACGCGGTTTATCATGTCACGAATGTGCTCCTGACTGAGATCAACTCCGTGACCGACAACCCGACGATATTCCCGGACGACGATAAGATCATCTCCGGAGGTAATTTCCATGGTCAGCCATTGGCGCTTGCTTATGACTACCTGGCTATTGCCCTGGCCGAGCTGGGTAATATCTCCGAACGGCGCGTGGCGCAATTGATTATGGGCTTGCGTGGCTTGCCCGAGTTCCTGGTGGCTAATCCCGGCTTGAACTCCGGCTTTATGATTCCGCAATATGCCTCGGCCAGTATGGTAAGCCAGAATAAGATGTATTGCTATCCGGCTAGCAGCGATTCCATCGTGTCCAGCAACGGACAGGAAGATCATGTAAGCATGGGTGCCAATGCCGCGACCAAATTGTTTAAGATCATGGATAACCTGGATCATATCCTGGCTATTGAGTTGATGAACGCCGCGCAGGGTATTGACTTCCGTCGCCCGGCTAAGACATCGCCCATCCTGGAGAAATTCCTGAAAGAATTCCGCAAAGAGGTCCCTTTTGTTGAAGACGACATCGTTATGTACACCGAGATACATAAGACGGTCGCTTTCCTAAGGAGAAATCATTTTTGAATGAAGAGTGAAGAATGAAGAATGAAGAATGAAGAATGAAGAATGAAGAATCGAAGATTGCTACACGATTTTTCATTCTTCACTCTTCATTCTTCATTTTTTCGTATATTTGTTGGTATCATTTGTGGAACACTTAAATCGATGCCCATGAAGCGAATATACGCTCTTTTGTTTGTGTGGGTCTTATGCGTCTCTTGTGATTATAGTTTTGATCTGAACGACCCCGATGTCCGTGAATTTGTGTTCCGGCTGAA
The DNA here is from genome assembly GCF_029892605.1 of Parabacteroides sp. PM6-13. Classification (GTDB taxonomy): domain Bacteria; phylum Bacteroidota; class Bacteroidia; order Bacteroidales; family Tannerellaceae; genus QVMG01. Next base: position 229,891 of record NZ_JARXWF010000002.1, on the reverse strand, counting down.
AAACGGAACCTACGAATGTTACCTCACCTCTTCCTCCGGAGAGCGTATGGGGCTTCAGATGCCTGTTTTCCAAATGAAAGATATTCCTGAACTCCTGGAATATGCAGCTGATACGACTCATATCGAAGACTTCCCTATTAATTCTTCCTCTCGTGTGTCTGCCTCCCACCTGGAGGACGGAACTTATATCCTTGGCGAATGTCTGTTGTGGATCGTAGAAGGCATCCGTCTCAATAAAGTATATCCTTCCGAACAACCTGTCCTGATCGAAAAGACTCCGTCGGGCAGCCACTGTCTTACCGGCCAAGAGGTGTTGGAGGTATGGGAACTCTATAACCAATGGTGGGTGAAAAACCAACAGGGCGACTGGCCTGATATCGATCCGTTGGAAGGCTCAGGCTATTTGTGGTGGTGATATTTTTTGTTTAAGTTTGGGCGATGAAATTAGATGATCACTTCCGTACCTTCCTGCATGAACATCGCGACGACGATCCCAACCGACTTTTATTGAGCGCGGCTCGCTATCCGGAGATCGATGTGCCATTTGCTGTCGATCAGATCGTTGCCCGGCGTCATGTCCGGGATAAACTGCCTGAATGGGTTGCCCGGGAGGCGCTTTTTCCTTCTCGTCTGGCTGCTGAGCAATGTTCTTCCGAATCGACTGCTCGCTATAAGCAACGATTGATGCCTCCGGGGTTGCGAATCGCTGATCTGACCGGTGGATTGGGGGTGGATAGCTATTATCTCTCTCAAAAGGCGGAGAAGCTCTATTATGTCGAACGTTTTCCGTTTTACTGTGAGATTGCTCGCTATAATTTCGAGCGTCTGGGGGCTATCAATATCGAGGTGATCGAAGGGGACGGTATGGCTGTTTGTTCCTCCTTGGAGGATATCGATCTGTTTTACATCGATCCGGCTCGGCGGGGAACGGGTAATAGTCGTGTGTTTGCGCTTGCCGACTGCGAGCCCGATCTGACAGAGGCACTGCCCCGATTATTAGCCATTGCCCCTCGGGTGATTGCCAAATTATCCCCTATGGCCGACCTGCGCCAGAGCTTGCAGCTGCTTCCGGGAACAGAAGAGATCCATGTGGTTTCGGTAAAGAACGACTGTAAAGAGTTGTTGTATGTCATCGGGCGCGGTTCTTCTCCTTCGCCGGAGGTACATTGTGTTCATTTCACCTCGCCGGAGGAATATGATAGCTTCTGTTTCTCCTTGGAGGAAGAGGTTGATTGTGTGGTCAAACCGGCAGCCGCTATCGGACGTTATCTGTATGAACCGAACGCTTCGATTCTTAAAGGCGGCGCCTTCAAAACAGTGGCTAAGCGCTATGGGGTGGAGAAACTGGCGGTCAACAGCCACCTCTATACCTCGTCGGAGCGGGTGGGCGATTTCCCCGGGCGCATCTTTGAGGTGCAGGCGGTGCATTCGTTCAATAAACAACTATGTCGTGAGCTATCAAAAACAATCCCCCAGGCTCATATTACCACCCGTAACTTCCCTCTTTCCGTCAAAGAACTTCGCGCGCGTCTCCGCATAGAAGAGGGGGGCGATACCTATCTTTTCGCCACGCTTCTGTCTGACAATGAAAAGGTTGTTATTGTGGGTAGGAAGTGATCCGAAACTTGCTTCAGCGACGTCATATCCAAAAACAAAAGAAACGGCGAAGCTCACGCCTGGCCGTTTCCACATTTAACCGTTTTAAACAAAAAGAAAAAGTTAGTTAAGGTTCATATTGTGAGGTTTACTCGTTGAAAAAGTAAACCATTTGTTCATTATAGTTCCATTTGTGGACAAATATAGGTATTCTTTGCGAATATGCCTCATTTTATGGAAGTTTTTTGCTATGCCTGCCCCTAAAAGAAGTTTTTATAATACCTTTGCAGGCAAAGACAGGATGATTTAATGGCTGATTTTGATATTCATATTTTAGGTTGCGGTTCTGCTCTTCCTACCACCCGTCACTTACCCTCTTCACAAATTGTCCGATTGCGGGAAAAGCTTTTTATGGTAGACTGCGGTGAAGGCACTCAGCTTCAGATGCGGCGCGGGCGGATCCGTTTCAACCGGCTTAACCATATTTTTATCACTCATGCGCATGGTGATCATTGCTTTGGATTGCCCGGGCTGATCTCTACGTTGGGCATGTTGGGAAGGATAGGTGATCTGTTGGTATATGGTCCTGCCGAGGTGAATGATTACCTCACCTCTATGCTGGCGCAGTTTTGTAATCATCTGCCTTATAAGGTAGTGTTTCGGGAGGTAGATCCGCATAAGCACGAGCTGATTATGGAGGATCGCTCCATAGAGGTCTATTCCATTCCGTTGAAACACCGGATCCCCTGTTGCGGATATCTCTTTCGGGAGAAGCAGAAGGAGGCGCATATTATTCGTGAAATGATTGATTTTTATCAAGTGCCTGTGCGTATGATAAAGGATATAAAACAGGGAGCTGATTTCGTGACGCCCGATGGCACGGTGGTTCCGAATGCGCGATTGACCCGCTCCGCTGTGCGTCCTAAGAGCTTTGCTTACTGCTCCGATACGACCTACTCGGAAGATATTATTCCGTTGATCGAAGGGGTTGATCTCCTATACCACGAAGCGACATTCGCCGAGGAAGACCTGGTTCGAAGCAAAGAAACCTACCACTCGACAGCCCGACAAGCAGCGGAGATTGCCCGACAAGCAAAAGTGAAAAAGCTGGTTATTGGCCACTATTCGGCACGCTACGATGATATGACCCCTCTTCTGACGGAGGCACAGGCTGTTTTCCCCGACACCATCGCCGGGAACGAGGGAATGGTTATACCTGTTTGAACGTCATCGCATCGGTGAAATAATCGTAAAATGTTTTCCATGTGAGGAAATCTTCCTACATTTGCATAAAGTGGGCGAGAAGATGAGAATAGTCTATTGTATCAGCATACTGCTTCTTTTACAAACGGGTGTATGGCTTTCGGCACAAGAAAGAAAAACAGACACCAGAGCTGTTGTATCCCCCAAAACAACAATTGTAGAAGAGGAAAACGACGAGCCCAAAATATCCGTTAGTGAAAACCGCATTTCCGTATCCAACGCTCCAGTCGGAAGCAAGATGGAAATCTTCAGTGTAGTCGGCACCAAGGTGAAGGAGATCGAGATGAAAGTCTCCTCCGGCGAATATCCGGTGAACCTGGAAAAGGGCTTTTATATCGTCCGTATCGGCCCGGCCTTTGTTCGCAAAATATCCATCCATTAAGCAATCACCCCAGCCTATTCCGGGGTGATTCAAAAAGTTTCTAATACACGACTTTGATTCTGCGGTCGCCGGATGTGATAATATATACACCGCGAGCGAGAAGGCTTACCTGCTCTTCACTCTCCTTTGCCAGGCGATGATGGATGAGTACGCCGGAAATCGTATATACGCTCCAGGGCTTGCCCGGAGTTAATCCGCTGACATATAATGTTCCGTTTTGTACCCCTGCTTTCAGCGTTTCTGCGCGCGTCTCCTCGAGGGCCGTTCCTGTTACCACACAGGAGATCTCTTGCGAGACAGCGGGTAGCTCTTCCGCGCTAACGGATAATATCGCCTTGTAGGTGCCTGGCTGTAAGTCATCTTTCATCGACAGTACAATCGTAGTGTCTGCTCCGATAGCCAGACTGGCTATGGTGCTCGACGGAAGAATAAAAGCATCTGCGTGCGTGCCGGAAAGAGCCAGGGTCAATTCGTCGGTGGCTACATTGCCCATGTTGAGAACACGTATCGTTAATTCGTTCACCAGAGACAGCTCAATATTCTTTTTGGGTACGACCGAATAGGGCAGGGCAAGGATAGTGCCTGATGTTGTCTTGGTCGATAATGTCGTGGCACCAAGTGTTAAGGTTACGTTGAACGTGAACGAGCCGTTCTGCCCTTCGGGTGACTCTGCTGTTCCCGCTACGGCTGGTGAGAAGGATTTTATTTCTACATTCCCGACAACAGGCGATCCCGACGAGCGAAACTCTACATTAAGCGAGCTACCGAATAGGGTGTTTAGGGTACTGACAATCCATGTTCGGACAGACTCCTCCGTATTGCCGGCTGTCTCTGTGACACGGTAAGAGCCTCCTTCGACCGCCTCTTTCACGGATTCAACCGCTTCTTCATCCTGCTTCTCCTGCGTTTTCTTAAAGGTGGCGGTTACCGTCACGGCATAAGTGGGCATAACAAAGGTGCGCGTCGCGCCATCTTCGTTGCCGGATCCACTCAAAGCTACGTTTGTTTCCTGATTGCCGGTTTGATAAGCCGCGATGGTTTCCAATAGGTATCCGTCGGCAACAGCAATCGTCAATGTTACGGTTTCTCCCGAAGGAATAGCCGAGCCATTACTTGAACTTGGCGAGGAGGCGCGGACGCTTCCCCCGGAGAAACTGCCTATACTGACTCCGTAGGTGGGAACAGCTTCGACAGTTATAGCCACGATATTACTGGTTGTCGTTGCCTCCTTTTTGCCATTGACGGCTTGGTTGGTGTTGGTTACGATCACGTAATAATAGGTTGTTCCTATTGTGGACGTAGAAGGTGTATAGGTATCGGTCTGCGCACCATTGGCAGAGCCGAGCGAGGTGCCGTCGGTCGTTTTATCAGTGGTGTTACTATACCATTGGTAGGATAGCGTACCTCCGTCGCTGACGGCGGCGGTCACCTTCAATGGCGTAGCCGTATCGTCTTTGGTGTAGGTGGCTTTTTGTGGCTGTTGGCTGATGCGTGGCGCTTCCGCGTTGATAACACCGGCGGATACCGTCATGTTGATAGAGGTGCTACTGAGGATTACGCAGGCTGCACTCTGGATTTCAGCAACGCTCTTACCGATAAAGCTGTCTGCCTGGCTTCCGTAAGCATAGGGAACGCCATAGATCGTATAATTACCTTCTGGTAATCTTCTGAAGTCGGCAGTAGGACTGTGCATGGCGATCTTATTGTCTGATTGGTTGACAGCGATGTAGGTATAATTCATTCCTTCGGGGAAATCCGTTTCGGTATAGCCTATGCCGGGACCCTCTATGGCGATCTGAAATACTCCACTCGGAGACGAATAGAGCATGGCAGACAGATAATAGGTTGTATTGGCTTCCAGATTGACCGTTACATTGTTTGAATAGGAGGTGATGCCGTCTCCTTTGTAATAGCCCGAAGAGTTGAGGAAACTGCCGCATGAAGGCTCTTCAGCATCAAACAGAGTTAGTATAAGCGCTTTGTCTGCGACAATCTTATAGCTGCCGCTTTCTGTTACTTTGATTTTTTGGATTTTACGATACACACCATAAGAGCCCCCATCTCCATACGTATAACAGGTGGATGAATTTTCACTGGAGCGTATATAAATCGGTGAGTAGCCATGCATTAAACCAACGGTGAATTCGTTTTCCAACACCAGAGGCCCTGCCTCCATGTTGAGGTGTAAGGCATCCTCTCCTGACGAGGCCGATACATCGCCGCTGAAAGAGGGGCGGCTTGGAGAGGACTCACAAGCCGAAGCGGTGCGATTGACTATAACGGTATAGGCTTTCCGGTAGGTGCCATCCGCGGAGGTAGCCGAAAGCGTAAAGGTGTTCTCTCCGTTGTTTAACATGGCATTTGTGACACTACCATCTAATGTGGCTCCTGCAGAAACTGTACCATCGATGGTAATTGTTTTTGCGTCGGTCTCATAGGTGTATTTGGTTTTGTCGGGATCAAAACCCTCAACTGTCACGTTGTTTATCGTTAAATCGGTCAGTAGGGTGTTGTTGATTAACTCTTTGTAGGTGGCTACCACATGTTTGGTTTGTCGAAGGGTCTGAGCGTTATTGGCTGTGGCAGTACTGCCAATATAAACGTTCGATTCAGGGTAGAGTATATCAGGATTGGAAAAGTATGGGATTTCGGTATAAGAAACGCCGTTGTCCCAATAGGACTTATCGCCATAGGTCATGATCGTGCACTTATTCTCTTCGTTGATGACTCCCCTCCATCCACCGGAATAGGGAAACAGCCCCGGACCGGCTTGTTCTTTCTGATCGTTATGATGCCCGCATCCCATGTTATGTGCCATTTCATGCACCATGGTAGTGGTCCAACTAAGCTGTTGGACGCGCGAAAGGGCAAAGCCATGAGCCGGGCTACCGTTCTCTGAGGAGAGAAGCCAACCCAATCCTCCGGTGAAATCAACCATAGGAACAAACATGACCAGGTCCGCATCGTAGGCTCTTCGAAGCGCGTGTACCTCGTCCATCTGTCCATCACTCGGGTTGGTCAGGTGGTCTAAGTCAGCACTGGAGTCCACCTCTTCGTAGTCGGTCTTATAGCTATAGACCAGGTTGAATGTGATGCCAAGGTGAGAGTTTTTTGATGCTGTATTGGCTTTTTGCATAGCCGCAGCAATGGCGTGTTCCATCGATGGGTCACGCTGTGTCTTTATCCATGCCTCCGCTTTCTGTGTATAGACCACCATCACATTGATGGTAGCCTCCTCTGATTCACCCGCTCGCGTATTGAGAGAGGAGAGGGTAGGGGTGTGTTGTCCTGTCGCGGAAAATATTGCTTTGGGCGTTTCCAGGGGCACGACCCATTGGCAGTCCAGCCTGTTTTTGTCTAAAGCCGTTTTGGAATATTCCTGCAGATAGCCGGATTCGCTATTTACCGTGCCGATATAATATTCGTTCTTTTCTCCTAATTCAACATGTATCAGCGCACCCTCGTCGGAGACAGATATATAGCAATAGCCGAAATTGGTGCCTTCCACCTTGGCGGTGATAGCAGTGATGCCGTTATAGTCGGGCGTCACCTGTTCAATCAAGGCGCGGTATTGTTTGTCGCCGAAAAGATCGAGCAAGAGGATATCACCCGTAGATTCCGCAGTCAACGATTTTAGTTGTGGGTTGAGGTCAAAGGTGCGTGCCTGTTTGGATGCTCCAAAGAAAGAGTGGGGGAGCTGTTCCGGCAGCAGTTGTTGGGCACTCCTCAAGCCGGAGCTTTCCTGGTTGATGTTTATGACCCGCTGAGCGGACAGGTATTGGTTACTTACTAACGATAATAACAGAAACAGGGCGAATAGATGTTGGCACCTGTAAAGAAAAGGGGTCGAATGAGTTTTCATGTATTTAGTTCTATTGGTTTGGGTGTAAATGTAAAGAAAAAGCCTGGAAACACAAAAAAAAGGATGCCGTATATGATTGGCATCCTTCTTTTTATCGTTTTCTACAGCACTTGTGCACCCTCTTCGCGTGCCTGGTCGTCGCCGGCGGAGGTGATCAGCTTATAGCCTTTCCCGTGGATATTGATGATCTCAATGCCTGGATCGTCTTTCAGTAATTTACGTAGTTTGGTGATATATACGTCCATGCTGCGCGCATTGAAATAATTATCATCTACCCAGATGGTCTTCAAGGCGTAGTTGCGCTCTAAGATCTCATTGGCATGCGCACACAACAGGCTTAATAGTTCACACTCTTTGGTGGTCAGTTTTGTTACCTTTTCACCAATCGTCAGTGTCTGTTTTTGTGTATCGAACAGGAACTCACCCAGTTTGTAGAAAGGAATATCTTTCATTTTCTTTCCTTTCACGCGGCGAAGAATGGCTTCGATGCGCAATAGTAGCTCTTCCATGCTGAATGGCTTTGTCAAATAGTCGTCGGCACCCAGCTTGAATCCTTCCAGGATATCGTCTTTCATTGTCTTTGCCGTCAAGAAGATTACGGGTATATCCGGATTGATTGAGCGGATATCCTGCGCCAGCGCGAATCCGTCTTTCTTCGGCATCATCACGTCGAGCACGCAGAGGTCATATTTGCCCTTTACGAAACCTTTATATCCTGCTTCTCCATCGGAGAAAAGATCTGTAACATACCCTTTAGCCTGTAGGTATTCCCTGAGTAGCATACCTAAATTTTCGTCGTCTTCGCAAAAGAAGATCTTGATTTTTTCTTCCATAAGTCTAACTTTTTATAAGAGGTAAAGTAATAATAAATTTTGTTCCAACATTGCCGGATCCCTGTTCGGCACGAATCGTGCCTTTATGATCCTCCACCATTTTCCGCACATAGGCCAGACCCAGTCCAAAGCCTTTCACGTCGTGGATATTGCCGGTCGGGATACGGTAAAACCGGTCGAATACCTTTTTCAGGTGCTCTTTTTTTATGCCAATCCCGTTGTCCTCTACGGAGATCAACAGGCGTCCGTTGTCGTTCCAGGTGCGTGCCATCAACTTCAATGGCTCTTCCTGTCTGCGGTATTTGACCGCGTTGTCCATTAGGTTGAACAGTACATTCGTGATATGCATCTCATCGGCATAAATGGCCGACTCTTCCGCGCGCAGATCGATATCCAATGTGCCGCCATATTTCTCCACTTTCAATACAAACGTATTGGCAATGCCGGCTACCAGGTCGTTGGCGTCGATCTCTTTTAGTTTCAGGCTCGCCTTCTGTTTCTCGAAGAGTGACATTTGCAATACCTTTTCTACCAGGAAGCCCAAGCGCTTTGTCTCGTCACCGATGACGCCGGATATATGCTTGAACACCTCCGGGCTTTTCGTGATATCTGTATCTTTCATCATCTGCGCCGCCAACGAAATGGTCGAAACCGGCGTTTTCAATTCATGGGTCATATTGTTGATGAAGTCGTTCTTCATTTCCGACAGTTTTTTCTGGCGGAAGATAATGAAGAGGGTGAAGGTGAACGTAACCAACAATATGCTTAAGAAGATAAATGATGGTATGATAAACTTCACCTGGCTTCGGATATAATCCTGCTTGGTCGGGAAATAGACGCGCAAATAGTTCTGTCGCGAGGGAGGGTCTTTCGAGAACAAAGCCATGGTAATCATGTCTGATGCGCTGATCTGTCGTTGCATCTCTCCACTCTGATAAACCGGATTGCCATCTTTGTTAATAACCTGGAAAACAAAAGGAATGTTTAGTCCATTGTTGACAAATTCGGTGCGCAGGTAGGTTTTTAGCTGTTCGAAGTCGACCCTTTCCTGGATGGGTTTCAGGTTGGCTGTGTGCAACATATCCCGGGCGACCTCCTGAAGCTGATCCAATTGTAATAAATAGCGACGGGCGTATTCCCGTTGCAAATCGGCCGATGTCTTTACAATGCTATGGCCGGACTGCTGTTGCTGCTGACGGGTGGATAATGAAGAGAGCGGGTCGGTCTTTTGGGTGGTGATCGCATTGAATTCAATCTTCTGTACACCCGATTCGCTTTCCTGCCGTATCTTGTATTGGGTAATGATCTGCTCGATGCTTCTTGTATCCAAGGAGGAACGTTGTAAAATGGAATGTTGCAATTCCATATCGTCGATCAGGTATTTTTTCCCCTCGTCGTATTCAAGGGTCTTCGATACCTGATTCAAGCTTTTCTTTACGATTTCGTTGAACTGCTCGCTGCGCATCCGGGTGATGTCAGTAATGTAGGTTACCTGCATATAAAGCAACATCGCGAAGGTAAATACCATCACGCCTGTCACCAGCCATATCGTCGACTTCCTCATTTCTTTCTCAATCTCTTTTTAACAGAACAAATTAAGCTCCTTTTTGTTTAATATTTACACAAAAAAAGTAAAATCGGAGCAGTTCAAATGTTAAATAAGCCTGTTGAGGAATAATGGCTTTGGTGTTGATCGTTCTTATTTATAGCTGTTTAAATAAAGAAATCCCCGGTACCTATGCAGATACCGGGGATTTCTCTTCGTTTATTAGAAGTGCATGCCGCCTCCCATGGGGCCACCAAAGCCGCCTCGGCCATGTCCGCCCGGTCCACCCGGACCTCGGCGTGTATCATTCATCGAAGCGCCGCCTTTGAAGGCACTGAATTTGTAGATGAAATGCACCATGAAATAGCTGCCTATCGTATTGTATTGCGAGTCGCGTGTGTAGTTTGCCGTTACGGTACGGGATACATTGCTTCTCTGTTGCAGAATATCGTACATCTTAAAGCGGATAGTCGCTGCGTTCCCTTTCAGGAAAGAGTAGGATGCTGCCGCGTTCCATAACACCTCATTGAGCTCATAACCGTCGGTGTATCCTGAATTTGTTCGCCAGGTGATATCACTTTCGATTTTGAAGTTGGCGGGCAAATAGATCGTCGTATTTCCACCTAAGCTATAGTTGTAGATGTTCTGATTCTGATTGCTGCTGGCTTCCAAGGTGTTCTTCGTCTTCTGGTAGTTGATAGAACCATTCACACCCAGGTCCAGGTAAGAAGAGCGGAAGTCGATACCGGCTCTTTCCATGATCTGGAAGGTGGTGTTTTTATTTTTGCTGTCGACAATCGTATAATTCGATTCATCATCCCATACCTTATCGCCAATATAGGTGGTTCTGTTGCTGAAAGAGCCACGCGTCATGGAGTTGACAGTGAATTTCTTGTTCTTCAACGGGCTATTCATCATCACCATCAGGTCGCCGCTATAGTTGCCGTTCATATTCCGGTAGGTCGTTGTCTTGTTACCGCTTCCGTCGTTCTCATTGATCACATAGGAGGATATATTGTTCATCACATAATTACCGCCCCCCATCACACGCATCGTGAACTGGCTTTCCTGTTGGAACATCTGGTAGGTCACGCGCAAATTGTTGCTGTAGTAGGGCTTCAAGTCCGGATTACCCTGCACCACATTACGCGGATTGGAATAGTCGGGCACCGGCTGCAACTGAGCAACAGTAGGCTGGGAGGTTCTTCCGTCGTAATCGATTCGCAGATTGGTCTGGCGGTTGAAGTTATAACGGAACTGCGCCATCGGTGAAAAGTTTACCACGCTTTGTTTTACCTCTGAGAGGATGCTGTCGCCGATGAAGTTTACACTCTTGCTGTTGGAGGGGTCGACGTTGAATCCAATCGTGTAGTTGAATTTCTCACGGATCGACTTAAAGCTGATGCTGGCACGCTGGGTCAGGAAGTCGTTCCGGTAGTTCTGCGTTTGTGCCGTGTCGATCACGGAGTAATTGCCCACACCATCCAAGGTGTACACATTCTTCAGCGACTCCTGTTGTTGCTTACTTATGTTGTAGGTCAACTGGATGAAGTTGTTACGTCCCAACGGTTCTACCCAGGAAACATAGGCCCTGTAATTATGGCTGTTGACATCATTCTTTATCAATTCATCACGCAGGTCATCTTCCCGGTTGGCATAAAACGTATTGGCGATATTGCTACCGTCCTGATCACGGTTATTAAGCCCTCCAGAAAGAGACACACTAAATATACGTCCGTTGTCATTCAATCGGCGGCTGAATTCCAAGCGGGCATTCATATTGTACCCACTCCCGTCATATCTCGACAGCTGATCCCCGTAGTTGATTGTATCCCGCAGCGCGTCCAATTCGGCCGTATAGCTGGAACCAAACTGGGAGTTTTTGCTGTAGCTCAGGTTAGGACGGAAAATCAAGGTGGTCCGATCGTCCGGTTTCCATTCCAAGCGGAAGTTAGCACCTATATTATCATTCTTATTGCTACGGAAGCTGGATCCTGTCTCATATTTTGTTTCCGATTGCACGTTTTCCTGGCTGGTTTCCGATTCGGCTTCGTTTTTAGAATGGGCATACCGCACGTTCCCGCTTAAGGTCAGTTTTTTGCTGAATTCCTTGCTGAAGTCGAAACCGATATTTCCGGAGGTTGTGATCCCGTTGTTATTACCGAACATACCACGGCCACCGGCACCGCCCATACCACTGAACATGCCCATGTCCGAGAATCCCATATTGTTGGTGTTGTTCATACCGCCCAATAGGGTGTAACGGTCGTTGTTATACATACGGTTCAGCATGAAGTTGCCTTCATAGCGATCGTCGCTTCCGTAGCCGGCGTTCACATTACCAACCCAGCCCTCTTTCATGCCCGGCTTGATAGTCAGGTTGATCACCGTCTCTTCATCGCCGTCGTCAAAACCGGTCAGACGTGCCATTTCACTCAAGCGGTCCAATACCTGTATCTTATCCACCATATTGGAAGGAAGATTTTTGGTGGCTACTTTCGGGTCGTCCGAGAAGAACTCTTTTCCATCGACAAGAATCTTATTGATTGATTTTCCATTTACGGTTACGGCCCCTTCTTCGCTGACCTCCACACCCGGCATCTTCTTCAACAGGTCTTCCAGGGCTGAGCCTTCGGTTACTTTGTAAGAATCAGCATTGTATTCTATGGTGTCGTTGCGCACAATCACCTCCGGTGCTTTCCCGGTAACAACCGTTTCCCCTAATAATATCGCATCGTCTTTCAATTTCAACTTGCCCAGGTTCACCGGGTCGGTCTGTCCGGATATCTGCAAAGGCTGATAAACCGGTTCAAAACCAATAAACGAAACATGCACCATGTAGACACCGGAAGGAACGTTTTTCAAACTAAAATACCCGTTTCTCTCCGTAGCCACTCCGGCTACCATACTGCTGTCACGCACATTTAATAAACGAACCGTAGCCTGTTCGACAGCTTCGCCTGTTCCGGCCTCAACCACCTGCCCCTTCACTTCTACGCTCACATTGCTTCTCCGACTCTGACCCTGGCTATACGCAGCCGCAGAGGCAACCAATAAAATCATCAACAATAGATATCTTCCCGCTTTCATAAAATTTATAAAATAGTTTCACTTATGTTCGGAAGATAGACAAGCACAATATGAATTAGTTTAAAAAAAAGAGTGTGATTTACTTTTATTAACATATAACCTGATTTAAAGTCATTATGTAGCGAACATGTAGGAGAGATTGCACAGTCCTGTCGGACTTATATAAAAACAAAACAAGTCAAATTCGCTGAATAGTTACGCTGAGTAACTATTCGCAATAATTAATTATTTCATAAAATTCTAAACAGCTTCTTGCAATTCAATTACTATTCCCTGAAATTTTCCTATTTTTATCGCTCAACATTTTATCTATTTACGCTTGATTGAAAAAGACGCTATAAAAAGTCTCCAAAAGGGTTCAGCCGAAGGCTTTGAATTTTTGTACAACTTGTATCACGGCAAGCTGTACAATTATATATTGAAGTTAACCAACGGAAATGCCGATAGCTCAGCAGAAATCGTGCAATGTGTCTTTATCAAATTGTGGGATATGCGTGCTACTATAGACGAAGAGAAAAACCTTTTCAATTTCTTATATACGATAGCAAAGAATACCCTACTCAATAATTACTCTCACCTCCTGATCAAGGAGGCCTACAATACATACATTCTGGAGTTGGAACAACCCGATACACATTTCACCGAGTTGGAGGTCGACCGGAATCTACTCGATCAACTTATCGCGGAGCTGACCAATCAGTTACCCCCTGTCAGGAAAAAGATATTCATCATGAGCCGGCGAGAGGGGAAAAGCCACAAGGAAATCGCGCAACAACTGAGCATATCGGAAAAGACGGTAGAGCATCAGATCGGAAAGGCGTTGAGTTTCTTACGTGTTTGTTTACAAAAATATTACGGCAATGATTTCTTTTATAAATAGGGGACTTGCACGTCTGAGTTGTATATAGTTAGGAGTATTAATTAGACAATATGATAAAAGTTAGATATGGCGAATAGCGAATACATAAAATATCTCAAAGAATATATGAGCAATCGTTTGTCGGCTGCGGACAAAAAGAAGTTGCTATCCCATATTGCAAACGATAAAAACCTGGATGAACAACGGAAGGCGGAGATGCAACACATGCCGGATGATATCGATCGTGATGTCAGCCTGGAAATGTGGCGCAATATTAATAAACAAATTCAATCCCCCAAAAGAACATTCAAACCCCGAATCTCATTCCTTCTCCGGGCGGCAGCCATCCTTATACTGCCGATATTGGCTTCCTGGCTGACCTATACCTTTGTTAGAAGCGATATGTCTGTCGTAGCCGAAATGCCACCTGCCGTTCTCCATGTGCCTAATGGGCAGATGGTAAGTCTGGTATTGCCTGATTCCACTCTTGTATGGATCAACTCGGCATCCACCCTTACCTACCATAATAAATTCGGGCTCTCCGACAGAACGGTAGAACTCTCCGGCGAGGCTTATTTCGAAGTGGCCAAAAACAAAAAATTACCCTTTGTTGTCAAAACATCGGAATTCGATATAAAAGTAACGGGCACCTCTTTTAATGTCAAAGCTTACCCGGGCGACAACCTGAATACGGTCACCCTTATCAGCGGAAGTATCGATTTGATAACCGTAGAAGAGACCTTTAGCCTGCAAGCCAATCAGCAATTGGTCTATAACAAAAAAGAAAAGAGAGTGAACAACCGGGAGATCCCGAGAGCCGAGCTCTTCTCTGATTGGAAGAGTAATTCTATACGCTATGAAAACGAACAGATGGAACATGTGGGCAAGGATATCGAAAGGTTGTTTAACGTGAAAATCACATATAACAATGAGAGAATCAAATATTACCTGTTTACGGGTACCATTCATAATGTAAGTTTAGTCGATTTCCTCGAAACCATCTGTCGGGTAGCGCCTTTCCGATACGAGATCTCCCAGGGAAATATCATCATCCATGAAGATCAGACAAGGGCAGAATACTATATCGATGTGCCATAAAACCGCGCTTGGAGAGATCAACCTACCAATCGATTTTCAATACAAATAATACTATTTCATCAAGCCTATCCGAAAAAAACTTTTTTTCCGGATAGGGGGAAGTGCTCGGCACGATTGTATACAAGTGAAGCAGCATTCGGATATGTCTGTTAAACTTAAATTCTAATTTAAAACACACACGTTTTATGAGCTTACAACATTCCACATCGAAGCGAAAACTTCTCAAGCGTTATTTCGTGGTAGTTTTGTTCTCATTGATGCCTCTGATCTCTTTTGCTCAGATCACAATGCAAGGCAACAAAATACCATTAAGCAAGGCATTCAGCCTGATCGAACAATCCTCTGAGTACCGTTTTTTCTACAGCAACAACCTGCGGGGAGTAGACAAAGAGGTTACGTTTAACTTTTCGAATGCCTCAATCGGGGAGGCGATGAATAAGCTTCTGGAAAGCTCGAACCTCTCCTATCAGGTAGGTAATGACAAGGTGGTGACGGTGACGGAGAAACTACCTCAACAGTCGGTGGCAGAGATCAAAGGAACGGTGGTCGATGAAGAGGGGGAACCTTTGATCGGCGCCAATGTGTTTGTGCCGGGCACAACGATCGGTGTCATTACCGAAGTAGACGGCTCGTTTGTGTTACGCAATGTGCCGGCTTCACAAAAAACCTTGACCTTCTCCTATATCGGAATGGAAGAGCTGACGGTGAATATTAAACCGACCATGCATGTGGTGTTGCGCACCGATTCCAAACTGCTCGACGAGGTGGTGGTCGTTGCCTTCGGGGAACAAAAGAAAGCCGCCTTTACCGGTTCGGCCGGGGTGATACGATCGGATATGATTTCTAAAAGACAAACATCCAATGCCATGGATGCGCTCAACGGACAGATCGCCGGGGTACAGCTGACCTCTGCTTCCGGAGCCCCCAATGCTACGCCCAGTATTCGTGTGCGTGGTTTTAGTTCGATCAACGCGGAAAACACCCCATTGTATATTCTGGACGGTATGCCTTACGAAGGAGGGATCAATAACATCAACCCTTCAGACATCGAATCGATCACGGTGCAAAAAGACGCCGCTTCGAATGCGCTCTACGGAGCACGCGGCGCCAACGGGGTGATTATGATTACCACCAAAAAGGCATCGATCAACGAAACAGTAGTCACCTTTGATGCTAAATTGGGTATCAACGAAAGAGTGAACAACCTATATGAGTATATTACTGATCCCGGTGAATACTATGAGACACATTATCGGGGTTTATACAATTACTACCGCAATGTCGGAGGAAACAGCATAGCCGAAGCTTACAAAAGAGCGAATGAAACACTCGGTTCCCCCATCGGAGCGGGTGGCTTAGGATATATGGTGTATAATGTGCCGGTTGGGCAGTATCTAATCGGGCAGAATGGAAAACTGAATCCCAATGCTACCTTAGGCAATAAGGTTACGTATGATGGTCAAGAGTATCTGTTGACGCCCGATGACTGGGTGGATGAAGCCTTTCGCACCAGCTTACGGCAGGAATATAATGTAAATGTGAATGGAGGAAATGCCAAAACGCAGTTTTACGGATCGTTTGGGTACCTCAACGACGAAGGCATTGTGTATGCTTCTGACTATACGCGTTATACCGCCCGCCTGCGCGCCTCTCATCAGGCGAAATCCTGGTTGCGCTTCGGGGGAAATATCAGCTATTCACATTACAAAAGCAACGGGGTCGCATCAGGTGATGGCACTTCCGTTTTCGACCATGCGGTTAGTGTGGCACCTATCTATCCTCTCTACGTAAGAGATGGCAACGGCAATATCATGACCGACAAGAATGGTAAGATTTACGATTACGGAAAAGGCAATAATGCCGGATTGAGCCGGGCGGTGTTACCCAATACCAATCCACTGCAAACCAACCTGCTCAATCGGAGTATGTCGAATGGAAACACCACCAATGCCCAAGGTTTTGCGGAAGTAAGATTCCTGAAAGATTTTAAGTTCACCTTTAATGCCGGTATATCGAACAATGAATACCGTTCGGTATCCACATCAAATCCCTATTATGGCTTTAGTGCGAACCTGGATGGCAAATCAACCATATCGCATTACCGTACCTTCACCTACAACCTGCAACAACTCCTCAATTACTCTAAGTCATTGGGGGATCATACGATCTCTGCCTTGTTGGGACATGAAAACTACGTATATAACTATAGTATGCTATCAGGATCACGTACGCAGATGGCCTATTATGATGGCATATACGAACTGGGCAGTGCCATCACCAAAGATGATCAGAACTCCTCATCAACCGATTACAATACGGAGGGTTATTTCACCCAGCTACAATATGATTATAAAATGAAATACTTCGGGTCTATTTCTTACCGCCGTGATGCTTCGTCGCGCTTCCATTCAGACAACTGGTGGGGTAACTTCTGGTCGGTCGGAGGTGCTTGGATTCTATCGGAAGAAGACTGGTTTACGACCTCTTGGGTAGATATGCTGAAGGTGAAACTTTCCTATGGCTCGCAAGGAAATGACAATATCGGTAACTTCCGATACACAGATACCTATACTCCCAAAGACTCCAATGGAAACCTGGGCTTTGCTTTTTCCTCCAAAGGGAACAAAGATATCACCTGGGAGACGAATGCCAATTTGAATGTCGGCGTTGAATTCTCCCTCTTCAAAGATAGGCTATCAGGAAATGTGGATGTGTTCCGTCGGAAAACCACCGATATGCTCTTCTCGCTTCCTACCCCGCTCTCTTTGGGCTACAGCAGTTATTACTCCAATGTAGGGGATATGATCAACCAAGGTGTTGAATTAGATCTTCGCGGTAAAATCATCAAACAGCGCAACTTCAGCTGGGAGATTAATTTCAATACCACACATTACAAAAACGAAGTGACGATGCTATCTGATATCCGTGCCACGGAAATGGTAGACGGATACAAAGGATATACCAGCGGTAACTACTATCTGGGCGAAGGCCTGTCGATGTACACCTGGAGAATCAAGAAGTTTGCAGGTATCAACGAAGAGGGTTTGCCGACATGGTATCAGACAGACGAAGAAACAGGCGAACGCACGACAACCGCCGCCTACGCAGCGGCGACCTACTATTTGGCTGACAATGCTATTCCCGACCTATACGGGGGCTTTGGCACCACGCTGTCGGCCTATGGCTTCGACCTGAGTGCCAACTTCTCTTATCAGATTGGCGGGCAATACTATGATGGCGGGTATGCCGGCGCGATGGGTGTGCCGGGACTTTCCGGAGGTGGTTACAATATTCACAAAGACATATTGAAGGCCTGGACACCGGAGAATCCTTCTGCCACCATCCCACGATGGCAGATTGCCGACACCAATATCAATGCGCGATCGGATCTATACCTTACGGATGCCAGCTGGCTGAACCTGCAGAATGTAACCTTGGGGTATACCGTGCCCAGAACATGGTTGCGCAAAGCTCACCTTAAATCGCTCCGTGTCTATGTGACAGCAGACAACCTCTTCTTCGTGAGTAAACGTAAAGGGTTCGATCCTCGTTCGAGCTTCACAGGAAGCACCTCTTCCACCGGCTATTCGCAAAGACGAACAATCTCAACAGGTATCAACCTCCAGTTTTAATTCTTAAAATCCTACATCATGAAAAAGTATATATTTATCATTTTTACACAGTTGCTGCTATTGACAGTCAATACCAGCTGCATAGAAGAGGTGTATCCCACGACGGTACTCACGATAGAGCAGATTTCAGAATCGGAAACAGCCGTGGAGGCGTTGCTCGATGGCGCCATCGCTTATATGGATGCCTATTATTACAATAGTCAACTCTCCGGGCTTGGTTATCCCATGATGCTGATATTTCGCGATGTGGCGACTCATGATTTTCCTATAAGTAGAATCTCATACGACTACTTCAATAATCCGTTTGGATCAACCGGCGGATTGGGGAATTCAGCTCAAATGCAAACGATATGGATGTATTATTATTACTTGATAAATAATGTGCACAATGTAATCAGCGCGGCCAATGTGGAGAATGCCAGCCCCGCTATGAAAAACTATCTGGGCGTAGCCTATGTTTTCCGTTCCCTGGCCTATTTTGATATGGCCAGATCGTACGAATATTTCCCCACCGGCGTGCCGGCATTGGATAATCAGGCTTTAGAAAATGAGGTGGCAGGTCTTACCGTTCCGATTGTCACGGAGACAATCACCGAGAATGAAGCGCGTAATAATCCGCGGGCTCCATTCTATCACATGTACCGGTTTATTCTAAACGACCTGAATGATGCGGAAACACTTTTGGAAGGTTACGTACGACCGGCCAAAAACTACCCGGATGAAAGCGTTGTCTTTGGTATGAAAGCGCGTTTCTGGTTGGAAATGGGTACACGGTTTGAGAAATCGCCCGCCGATCTGAATACTTTCCTGTCACACGAAAATGACGAAGAGTTGGCTCATTTGGATAAATTGGGCGTTACCTCCGCCTTAGAATGTTACCAGAAATCGGCAGAATACGCCCGCAAAGCGATTGACAAGAGTGGCTGCACCCCGTTGACTCAAGAGCAATGGTATGATACGACCAAAGGTTTCAACAATGTGAATTCACAGAATTCATGGATGTTTTCTATTATGATTAATTCGGATGCCCTGGGATCGGCCACGTATGTGAATTGGATAGCCAATATGTCTCCCGAGACCACCTTTGGGACAATCAACCAACGTTATACTACCTTCCGGATGATCGGTAAAAACCTATACGATCAGATACCGGATAGCGACTGGCGGAAACAGACCTGGGTTGACCCCAGTGATGCCGGCAAAAACCCCACTCCGGAAAAGTATAAAACGCTTTTGAGTGCGGCAGACTGGGCGAAGTCTGTGGCATATACCGAATTCAAGTTCAGACCCGGTGAAGGAAACATGACCAATCATAAGGTGGGAGCCGCTGTTGATATCCCGCTGATGCGTATGGAAGAGATGCTTCTTATCGAAGCGGAAGCCCTGGCTCATACCCAAGGATTGGCCGTTGGTATCTCCAAACTGGAAGATTTTGTCAACACCTATCGCTATACCGACAAGAGTTATTCCTGTGATGCCCTTGATATGGATAATTTCATCTCACATGTGGTTTTGCAAAAACGCATCGAACTATGGGGAGAAGGAATCGTATTCTTCGATTACAAGCGCCTGAAGATGCAGGTATTACGTGGCTATTCCGGCACAAACTACATTGTAGGGCAGCGATTCAACTCCATACCCGGCTATGTAGCCCCCTGGATGAATTATTATATCACCGATTACGAATTCACGCGTAACCTGGGAATAAAACCCAATCCCGATGCGTCGAAAGCAATTGATGAGTGGCAACAATAAGAATTAGAATAAAGAATAAAACCATGAGAAGATTCATATATTTATCGCTTCTGGCTGTCGTTGCAACGACGCTATTCTGTGCATGCTCCAATGATGACAACTACTCACCCGGAGAGCAAAATGATCCCAACACAATGGCCGTGTTCTTTCCTACGAATAACCGAAATGTGATTGTTCTGTCGAACCAGGACGAATATAAGATAGATATCCTGGTAAGCCGCTTGAAAAGCGATCAGGCGGCAACTGTTCCGGTGAAGGTAATCAAGAAAGACGAGGTGTTTGTAGTGCCTGAATCGGTTGTGTTCCAGGCCGGACAGGCGGAGAGTACAATAACCGTCACCTTCCCGTCGGCAGAGACCGCCTCCTATTCATTCATCCTGGGTATCGAAGGGAAAGAATATGTAGACCAGTACAGCATTGTAGATGGACATTCGCAATATGACTGTACGATACATATCGAAAAATGGGAAGTAGCTATTTCTCAGGCAACGTTTGGCTTTGCCTCTCTTTTCGAACCGGAGAAGGTAGACATACTGAAACAGGATGGACTAAACCGATACAAAATTGTAAACTACCTCAAATCGGGATTTGATTTTGTCTTCTCTATCGATGAGAATATGAATATCGTACCGGAAGGAGGTCATAAGCCCAATGCGAACAACTGGTATTTCTCTGCGGGTAATACGGCAGCCTATCCGGTGCCCAAAGCAGGTAGTGAGGGCTTGACAATAACCAATTTCTATGTGTATGTGAGTGTGAGCGGCACCCATTCATTTGTTGATTTCACCAACAAGAAAGGCTCTGTCTACCATAATAACACATACAATAACGGCACCGCCGGTTGGAACAGGAATAATTTCACGTGGCAATAAACTAAACGCTATAACTATCTCTAATGCCAGATGTCTCCTTTATGGATGTCATCTGGCATTTTAAAAATGTAAACACCATGAAAGCAAAGGATATGCGTACTTTTATAATCATTCTTTTTTTTATCTTTTTATGGCAGAATGGGGTCGCCCAGTCTATTGTTGTGGATGAATATATCCATTACGGATCGTTCGGTATTAGAACTCCACTCATGAATGATCCGGTTGATCTGAACAAGAAACCGTTCGATTTCAAATCTTTGATAAGCCAATCCTTGCCGGTTGCGGTATACGCAGGCAAGGGAGAGATCGTAAAAACGGACAACGAGGGTCGAATCACTATCAGCTCTTCGGATGAATCTCATCGGATCGGCCTACTGACCTTCTATATGGATGCTCCTGTCTATTGTACACCGGAGCTGCAATTCGAAGGACTGCCGGATATAGCTGAACTTTATCTGAACGGAAAGATACAAGCCCTGCAGAAAGGCTCTGCCAAACTTACGCTAGAGCCCATACGACATGAGCTGGTTATTAAGTATATCGCGGAGCCGTGCAAAGCGTATACTATCCGCACCACCATACAAGATAGTGTAGGATTATCGCCTCAGGCAACAACAAACCCTTCGAAAAGATATTCCATTTACGAGGTGGTCAACGGCAGACGCATACAATCGGCACGCATCTCCCCCGATGGGAAATACTATTTTGTGAGATACTACCATGTATTTCCCGATGGAAAAAGAGAAGAATATGCCGAACTGATCGAAGCGAAGAGCTACAAACAGGTACGAACGAAAAACACCAGCTTGAAATGGATGCCCGCCAGCAACCTGTTGTATTATGTGGAAGAGGGTGCCAAAGGCATCGACTTGATCACGGTCAACCCCGCCACGCTGCAGGAGAAGATCGTTGCCTCCGGATTGCCCACGAAAAGCTTTACCCTTTCTCCGACTGAAGATTTTATTATCTACTCAAAAACAGATAATGGATCGGCTGAAAAAAACGCTGTCAAACAGGTATTGCATCCGGATGATCGTAGCCGCGGATGGCGCAATCGCTCCTTTTTATACAAATACGACCTTCAAACCGGCGTGAGCGAACGGCTTACCTTTGGCCGCACATCCACCGGCCTACAGGATATATCGCCCGATGGTCGCTACCTATTGTTCAGCAGTTGGAACTCGGACTACACCGAAACCCCTTTTATTCGCTCCACCTTCTGCTTGTTTGATCTTCAGAAGATGAAGGCCGATACCCTGTTATACAACGACAGGCATGTGAGCCGAATGGCCTTTTCGCCTGATGGTAAGAAATTGAGCGTATTGGCCTCGGCGGATGCTTTCGACGGATTGGGGCGCGACCTGCCAGATGGACAGATTATCAATAGCTACGACAAACAGCTCTACCTCTATGATATAGCGACTGGCCTGGCGGAGGCGCTGACTAAAGAGTTTGATCCTTCGGTGAAATCGGTGGCATGGAATCGTTACGACAACCTATTGTATGTGACAGCCGAAGAGGGCGACAAGGTGTTACTCTATACCATCCATCCGGAGAAAAAACGGATCACCCCCATCAAGACCACCGAAGAGATGGTCTCTGAGATATCCTTTAGTTCAAACAGCCCGGATCTGATCTACTATGGGGTCGGGCTGTCGAACACACAGCGTTTATACAGTCTCGACCTAAAAAAACGACAAGAAAGGCTATTGCATGATGTATCGGCCGAAGTACTGGAGAATGTGCGGCTCGGAGAAGCCGGCGATTGGAGCTTTATCAGTAGCCGGGGCGATAGCATTCCGGGACGTTATTATCTGCCTGTCGATTTTGATGCCACGAAAAAGTATCCGATGATCACCTATTATTACGGAGGAACAAACCCCACCACCCGACGTCTGGAGGGGCATTATGCGCCCCATGTATTTGCCGGAATGGGCTTCGTTGTCTATGTAGTACAGCCCCGTGGCTCTACCGGGTATGGGCAGGAGCTTTCTGCGCGACATGTAAACGACTGGGGAAAGAAAAATGCGGATGAAATCATTGAAGGAGTATTGAAATTCTGCGAAGAGCATCCGTTTGTCGACAAGACGAAACTCGGTTGCGTCGGTGCCTCCTATGGTGGATTTATGACCATGTATTTACAAACAGTCACCGATATTTTTGCGGCAGCCGTGTCGCATGCCGGCATCAGTAATATATCGGCCTATTGGGGCGAAGGGCTTTCGGGACATAGCTACAGCGCCATTGCCAGTGCCGGCAACTATCCTTGGAACGCTGAAGAACTGTATGCCGGTCAAAGTCCACTTTACAGAGCCGATAAGATCAATACCCCCCTGTTACTGCTTCACGGAACAGCCGACACGAACGTGCCTACCGGCCAAAGCTACGAGATGTTTATGGCACTCAAAATGCTTGGCAAAGAGACCGCATTGGTTGTAGTAGATGGCGAAAATCATGGCATCACCAATCATGCCAACCGCATACGTTGGAGCCAGACCATGTATGCCTGGTTCAACAAATGGCTGAAAGACAGACCCGAATGGTGGGAAGCACTTTATCCGGAAAAGGATCTGTAAAAAAAGCATTTTTTATTTTTTCTCACGACTTAAAAAACAGTGTAAAAAAATTCTCACCCGCGTGAGAAAAAATTCTCATGCGGGTGAGAATAAAAAATCGTTGTCTTGTTTTTCAAAAGAAAAAAGGGGGAAAAATAGAAAGAATACCTATCTTAGCCCTGTTAACCCATACTATTATGAATAGTTTGAGTCTGAAATGCGCCTTGATCTTATTCTTTTGTTGTATCCCTTTCGCTCTGTCCGGGCAAAACGGGGATGCGGAGCAGCATATTGAACAGTTGATCACAAAAGCGGAGGAGATGCTGAAGGCTGATCCTTCAAGAGCTATCTATTATTCCAATTCAGCTATCGTTGAGGCACAAAAGATAAACGATCAGCGGCATATTGCCATGGCGCAGGCTACGCTGGGTGAGGCCTATATGAATCAAGGTGACTTCGATATGGGGTTCGAGTCGTTGACCAATGCTCTCGAGGCCTGTCCCGCCGACAGTGCCAAATTGCAAGCCTATATCTATCTCCGTCTCTCGGGTGCCTATCTCAAACTAAAGGATCTCGATCAGGCTTCTAACTATGTGGATAAGGCGTCGGATATCTACCGGTCGCTGAACGATTCCCTGGATCTGGCGCGTTGCTACAACTCTAAAGGCTTGGTCTATATCCAGGTTCCAGACAATGAGAAAGCCGAAGAGAATTTCAAGGCGGCCCTGGCTATCAACCGCAAGCTTGGTGAGGTCAATTCCATCGCTTCCAACCTCAACAACCTCTGTCTGTATGAAGGAAATACGCCGGAGAAAATCGGTATGCTTCATGAGGCGATTGCGATCAACAGCTCGTTGGGCAAGGTGTGGTCGCTGGGTGAGAATTATAACAACCTGGGAACACAGTATTATTATGCGCGCGAGTACGACAAGGCGCTTGCCGCCCTGGATACCGCCATGCAGTATGCCCGCCAGATCAATGCCAAGGAGCTTATTTGTGATAATCATCGTTATGCCTCCTGGGTGTATGCCGGCAAAAAGGATTTTGCCCGGGCGTATGAATATCTGAATCTGCTGTATAAAACAGAACAGGAGCTTCTCACGATGAACGAGATGCGGCAGGTGGAGTTGAATGTCATTCAGAAGCGACTCCGAAATAAGGAGCAGCAAATGATTATGCAGGAGCAAGCTTTCGAGATTCACAACCTGCGTCATTCGATATTTATTTCCATACTTATCGCGGTGGTCTTGTTTTTTGCACTCTCCTACCTGTTCTATCGCTACCGCCACAAGAAAAAGATCGAATATCTCGAACAAGCGCAAAAATATGAATCTCAGGAGAAGGAGCTGATCTCGTTGAAATTGCAACAGGCGGAAAATGAAACGCGGGTGGCTCAGCAAGCACTAAGTCATAACAAAAACGAATTGATAAACTTTTCCTTTTTTGTCCGCAGCCGTAACGATATATTAGCCAATATTCAATCGATGATAAAGGACAGCTACCGGCTCACGGGACAGGATGCCGAACGCCATCTCCGCAGCATCAACGCCTATATCGCCCAGTTCCAGGCAAGGAACACCGAGACGGAGGTCTTGATCGACAAGGTGAACGCGGAGTTTATTCAAAAGCTCTCCCAATTACATCCGGACCTCTCGAAAAACGAGATACAATTGGCCTCCCTCTTGCGTATTGGTCTCTCGACCAAAGAGATTGCTTCGATTATCGATTCCACGCCCAAAACCGTCAATATGGCTCGATACCGCCTGCGTAAGCATCTGAACCTCGAAACAGACGAAAGCCTGACCGAATATATGCAGGGGATTTAACGCAGAGGTAGATTCATAAAAGTCAAAACAGCTTCTTATTCCCGTGGAATAATTGTTTATCCTATTCTTTTGTTATACATTCGCCACCGAAAGAGAGTTTTTCGAATCAGTGACGCCAAAAGGCTTTTTGCCCTGTTTTTATATTGACACAACATAAACTGTAAAACTAAATTTAAGAAAGACATGAAAGACTTAATGTATTCGGGAAAAACCCGTCAGGAGAGTGATTTGTTAGGCATGAAAGAAATCCCGGCTGAGGCGCTTTATGGCGTTCAATCGCTACGGGGGTTTGAAAACTTCCATATCTCGGGAGTGACCATGCGCCAATATCCCAACTTTATCAAAGGAATGGCCCTGACCAAAAAGGGGGCGGCCATGGCGAACCACCAACAGGGTCTTCTGACCGACGAACAGCTGCGGGCGATCTCACAGGCTTGCGATGAGCTGTACGAAGGCAAACACCATGAGTATCTGATCTCCGATATGATTCAGGGGGGAGCCGGCACGACGGTGAATATGAATGCGAATGAGGTGATCGCCAACCGCGCGTTGCAGATCATGGGCAAAGAGCTTGGTGCTTATGAGTTCTGTTCGCCCAATGACCATGTGAATGCTTCGCAATCGACCAACGATGCTTATCCGACAGCTTTCCATTTCGGCCTCTACCTGGAGAGTGAGAAACTGAATGAAGCGTTTGATCTGTTTATCCAGTCCTTGGAAAAGAAAGCCGGCGAACTGGATTCGGTTATCAAGATGGGACGTACCCAGTTGCAGGATGCTGTGCCGATGACGTTGGGACAGACCTTCCGCGGCTTTGCGAACCTGTTGAAAGCAGAAAAGAAAAAGCTGGAAGCTGTGCAACACGATCTCTTATGCGTCAATATGGGGGCTACGGCTATCGGTACCGGTATCTGTTCACAGCCGGGATATAGCAAGCTTTGCATCGAAGCCCTGCGTGAGATCACAGGTTGGGACGTGACTCTGGCCGATGACTTGGTGGCTGCCACTTCGGATACGTCCGTATTGGTGGGTTACTCTTCCGCTATCCGCGCGATTGCCTTGAAGGTGATCAAGATATGTAACGACCTTCGCCTGATGGGTTCCGGTCCGAGATGCGGATTGCATGAGATATTCCTTCCGGAGATGCAGCCGGGAAGCTCCATTATGCCGGGGAAAGTCAATCCGGTTATTCCCGAAGTAATGAACCAGGTGTGTTATAAGGTAATCGGTAATGACACCACCATCATGCTGGCTTCGGAGAATGCCCAGTTGGAGCTGAATGTGATGGAGCCGGTAATGGTTTACAGCCTGTTTGAATCCATCAACCTGATGACCAATGGTCTCAACACCCTTCGTACCCTTTGCATCGACGGTATCCGTCCGGATGTAGAGAATTGCGAGCGACAGGTTAAATACTCCATCGGTATTGTGACGGCCTTGAACCCGATCATCGGTTATAAGAACTCGACCAAGATTGCCAAAGAAGCCATGCAAACGGGCAAAGGCGTGTACGATTTAGTTCTTGAACACGACATCTTGTCGAAAGAGGATCTGGACACCATCCTGGCTCCGAAGAATATGATCGAGCCGGTTAAATTAGACATCAAAGCAAAGCATTAATTTGCCTCCATAGAGCTGCGTAGCGGTGACCTCTTCGTCCCCTTTTCCCGCGCTTCCGCACGGGGCTGGAGACAGGTCATCGCTACGCGGTGTTTAAGACCATTCATCTTCCAACCTTACACTATCCAAAAGCCAGCAAAAAAACGCTAAATAGTCACACCCAACCCGCCTATTCTTAATAAATCTGAAATGTAGTACAGTAAATAATTCTATCCGATTGATTCTCAATGCATGTTAAAATATTTTGTAGATCTGAAAGAAGCGTTTTTCGGACTTTTGTAGGTCTTAGATAGACTATTTTTTTATGGTTTCCGCCTTCAAACCGCCTATTCTTGTGAAAAGTTTTTTTATTACTTAATCTAATATTCAAGTCATGGGAATTACACAAATTCACAGTCGGTCGAAGGCCGGGTCTTTCCTTAAAGCAGCCACACTCCTGGTGCTTTTCTCTCTTTTGCCTTTGCTGTCATTTGCGCAGGAAACACTTGTAAAAGGCGTAGTCTATGATGATCTTAATTATCCGGCAACGGGGGTTAATATTGTCAAGAAGGGGACTACTATGGGTACGATTACAAATCTTGACGGAGAATTTGAAATCGCTCTACGTCAAGGGGATGTTTTGGTATTTTCTTATATCGGATTCGTCACAGAAGAGATCACCTATAACGGGCAGTCTCGTCTGGAGGTACGACTTCGGGAAGATACAGAAAAACTGGACGAAGTAGTGGTGATCGGGTATGGTTCGATGAAAAAGAGCGACCTTACCGGTGCCATCTCTTCGGTGAATGTTGATGAACTGGCCAGTCGTGCCACCACCAACCCCGCGGAAGCTTTGCAGGGTAAGATTTCCGGTGTTAATATCCGCAAGTCAGGGGGTAATGCAGGTGCCGGTGTATCGGTGAAAATCCGCGGTGTGAAATCGTTTGGCGACAATGAGCCGCTTTACATTATCGATGGATTCCCCGGAAGCATTAATAATGTGAACCCGCAAGACATCGCCTCTATGGAGGTGTTGAAAGACGGTGCCGCTGCTGCTATCTATGGTTCAACGGCAGCCAACGGGGTTATCATTGTGACAACCAAGAATGGTAAGAAAGGCGAGATCAAAGTCGATTTCAATGCTTACCTCAACTCCACACAAGTGGCGAAAAAACTGGAAATGCTGGATGCCAAGGGGTATGTGCAGGTGCACAAACAGATGTATGACAACTACAACGCGCAGTATCCCAAAAACGCGGTGGAGCTGCCGGGTTATATCACCAGCCCCGGAAGCGTGGATACCAACTGGCAGGACGAAGTGTTCCGCAACGGTCTCTCTCAGAACTATATGGTAAGTGTTCGCGGAGGAAGCGACAAAGCGCGCTTTTCTATCTCCTACAACCATGCGGATGATAAAGGTATCCTGTTGGGCAACCACTTCAAACAGGAAAACGCCCGCATGAAGCTGTCCGCTTCGAAGAGCATCTTTGATATCGAAGCAAACCTGGCTTTCCGCGCCACCAAGAGCGAACAGCCACAGTACTCCTTGAAAGAGGTGTATATGATCTCGCCATTGGTGCCTGTTTATGATGATACGAAAGAATATGGCTATGGCCTGACAGACAATAATGGTCTGCCAAGCAACCGTAACGTTATTGCGGACAATCATTATCGTGACGCGGTGACCAACAATTACCATATCACAGCCAATGCCGCCATCACGGCGAATTTTACAGACTGGTTAAACTTCAAGACTGCCTATTCATATCGGGGAAGCCATCAGCGCTATAAATATCATACGCCTCCCTATATTTCCGATGTTCGCTCCAAGACAGAATATCCGTATCATAGCGAATCATCGACCTACTGGGAAGAACAGGTGATCGATAATATCTTGACATTCAACCGCAGCTTTGGTGATCACTCGCTGAATATCATGGCAGGTAACTCGGTTACATTGCAGGATAGCGATTGGAACTCGGTGGCTGTCGAAGGGAAAACCCTTGTTTACGAAGTGAAAGACGGACAATTGGTATCGACTGAAAAGCCCGCCGGTTTCCTTGACCCTAACTTCGCCACCATCGATGCCGGGACGGGAGGCACATACACCGGAGGAGGTTCTATGTATGAATATCGCCGCGTTTCTTTCTTCGGTCGTTTGAACTATTCATACGCCGGGAAATACATGATTCAGGCTACCTTCCGCCAGGATGGTTCCTCTAAGTTCGGTGCCGATAGCCGCTGGGGATTCTTCCCGTCTGTGGCTCTGGGATGGCGTATCTCGGAAGAGGGATTCTTCCCGAAGGACGGACTGTTCAACAACCTGAAACTCCGCGCGAGCTGGGGACAGCTGGGTAACGAGCAGGCATTGGGATATTATGACTTCCAAGCGTTGATATCAACCTATAACAACCTGTATGGCGGTTCTGTACAGGGCTCGGGCTCTACACCCTGGCCGGGAAGTATCGCTATGGGACTTGCCAACCGCAGCCTGCAATGGGAAACGACCGATACGAAGAACGTCGGCGTTGACTTCGGTATCCTGAACGGGAAGCTGCACGGGTCGTTCAACTATTATTACAACCAGACCAAGGATATGTTGATCACCAAGAAACTGGCTCCTTCCGTAGGGCTTTGGAATCCGGTGATGAACGTAGGGAAGATCCGCAATACAGGGGTCGAACTGGAACTTAACTGGAACGACCGCGTGGGTGATTTCGACTATACGATCGGTTTCAACCTGGGAACCACCAGCAATAAGGTGCTCGAACTCTCCGATCCGAAACAGGCGCTTTACGGCGAAGGTCTGAAGTGGGGAACCGAACATTTCCCGACACAGACACGCGTAGACAGCCCGATCGCCAGCTTCTTCCTGTATCGCACGGATGGCATCTTCCAGAATGAAGGAGAAGTAGCCGCTCATAAAAACAGCAATGGCGACCTGTTGCAACCTAATGCCCGCCCGGGTGATATCCGTTTCTTAGATATCAACGAGGATGGAGCGATTAACGAAGACGACAAAGAAAACTGCGGAGTAGGTATTCCTAAGGTAGAAGCAAACCTTAGCTTCGGTGCCTCTTATAAAGGATTCGATTTATCCTTCCTGATTGGCGGAGGATGGGGTAGCAAATTATACAATGCGAACCGTTACTTCTATGAAGGCATGAACTCCGGATCGAACTTCCTGAAAACAACACTCGATGCCTGGACAGCGCAAAACACCAATACAGACGTGCCACGTGCCATCTTGCAAGACCCGAACGGAAATGCCCGCGAATCGGATCGCTTCCTGGAAAAGGGTGACTACATCCGCTTGCGCCAATTGCAGATAGGTTATACACTGCCCAGCGCTCTGTTGAAGAGTATGCATATTGACCGTCTTCGTTTCTATGTAAGTGGCGAAAACCTGTTCACCATTACACCGTATAACGGAGTTGATCCTGAATTCTCTCGCGGTTCTGTATTGAATACGGGTATCGACACACATATCTATCCGTTCACTCGTTCTTATGTGGTCGGTCTGCAACTTAGTTTCTAATCTTATCATTAATACTCATTCGTTATGAAACAAATAAAATATTTCACCCTTGCGCTTTTACTTGCCGGAAGCCTGGCAGGTTGCGACGATTTCCTGACGGTACAATCACCCGACGAACTCACCTCCGATTCTTTCTGGAGAAATAAAGAAGACGCGGAAGCCGGACTGGCAGCGGCTTATGCCAAACTGGAAGCCTCTACCGATACTTGGGAGTTTCCGGAAGTCTACTTCCCGGTAGAATCCTATCGCGAAGATATTATCAAGCCGGGATCGGATGCCTACAACTATCCGAACTGGATCGAATTGGCCAACTTCACCTATACGAATGGAAACTCGCAGTTTTCGGCCTATTGGCGCGACAACTATTACGGGATCAACTACAGTAACCAGGTTATTGAAAATCTGCCGAATATTCCTCAGGGACAGATCACCGAAGAGGATCGTGCTATGATTCAAAACGAGGGGTACTTCCTGCGTGGCTATTACCACATGAAGCTATTGCTCAACTGGGAACAGATCGTTTTGCGCGATAAATATATTTCATCGACAGACGAACTTGATAAACCGCTTGCTTCACGCGCCGAAACATGGGACTTCATTATTGACAACTTTACCAAAGCCACCGCCCTCCCGGCTGAACGCACAACAGAAACACAAGGACGCGCCACGCGTGGAGCCGCTTATGCCTTCCTCGGCTGGGCACATCTGACACGCGCTTACGAAGAATCGGCTAATAAAGAGTCACACCTGAATGCCGCCATCACCGCACTTAACCAGGTGACCGGTTATGAGTTGGTGAAAGAATTGCGTAGCCTCTTCGACGGCACCAACAAAAATTCCAAAGAGGGTATCTTCGAATTGCAACTGACACTCAACACGGCAAACGGTGCTCGCTATCGTACGCAGCTGCATCGCTTCATCGGTTGCGGCGAATTATGGGGATGGGAAGAGATTCTTCCTGCCGATGTCCTGGTGGCGGAATACAAAAAAGAGGGCAAAATAGCGACCACAGGCCGTTATGACAGCCGTCTTTATGAAACGTTGTTTGTCAAAGATGAATACTTCAGCGACCCGGTAGCGGGCAATGTCTTTGGATATACCTACGAAGATTGGTTTGATGATCTCGACAAACCGGCGTTCCGCAAATATATGCCTGCCGATTTTGCTGGGATGAATGCGAACTATTTCGCCCCTAACATCATGTTGATGCGTTACACCAATGTGTTGTTGATGAAAGCGGAAGCGCTGAACGAGCTGGGACGCACATCGGAAGCTATTCCATTGATCAACGAAGTACGTGCCCGGGCAGATATGCCGGCTATGACAGGCTCATCGCAAGCCGACGTACGTGCGCAGATCGAACACGAACGTATGCTGGAATTCCCGTTGGAAAACATGCGCTTTTATGACCTTCGCCGTTGGGGAAAAACCCAAGCAGCGTTGAATGCTGCAGGTCGTTCTGGCTTCGATCCGGCTAAGAATAATTTCTATCCGGTGCCTATCCAGGAGGTAAACACAAATAACGAAATTAATTAACAACCAAATTTATGTTGCATGGGTGTGGTGCATGATTCCACACCCATGCTTCACATGGAAAAACAGAATCAACCTCTTTCACGTTTGATGGAGAGATTAATCCGATGATATCATGAAGAACACGCTGCTCATCATTTACTGTCTATTGTTCTCCGCCACCTCTTATGCGCAACATAAAGAGTGGGAAAATCAATATATCAACCAGATAAACCGGGAACCACTCAATGCCTATTTTGTTCCCTATAATTCCGAGAAAGCGGCTCTCCACAAAGACAAAACAGGGGAAAGACGCCACTCACTCAACGGTACCTGGAAGTTTCACTTTACCAAGAACCCCTCGCAACGTCCCGCTTCTTTCTACGAGAAGGGATTCGATGTGTCGGGATGGGCAGCCATCGAGGTGCCGGGCAGTTGGGAACTACAAGGGTTCGACGCACCCATCTATACGGATACCCGCTATCCTTTCCCGCCTAATCCTCCCTATGTCCCTGCGGAATACAATCCGGTTGGTTCCTACAAAACCTCCTTTACTGTTCCCGCGGCGTTCGATGGCTACGATATCCTGTTGCATTTCGGCGGCGTAGAATCGGCCTTTTACTGTTGGGTAAACGGACAATTCGTGGGTTATAGCGAAGATAGCCGCTTAGCAGCCGAATTCAATATAGGTTCTTACCTGCAACCGGGCGAGAACGAGCTGGCAGTCGAAGTCTATCGTTACAGCGACGGTTCCTACCTGGAAGCACAAGATTACTGGCGTTATAGCGGTATTGAGCGCGATGTGATGCTTATTGCACGCCCCAAAGTGCATATCAAAGATTTCGAAATCAAAGCAGATCTAACCCCTGACTACCGGGAAGGGCTGTTCGATCTATCCCTCACCCTTAACGAACAACGACCAATCAAAGGCACAAAAATACAAATCAAGCTGTTGGATGAAGGAAAGGAAATCGCCTCCTCCATCCTGCAGGCTAAGACAAACAAAGACCACTATTTGAATTATCAAAAAGCGTTTCCCGAGGTGAAAACATGGACCGCGGAAACACCTCATCTCTATACACTTGTAGTCAACACCTTGAACTCAAAAGGAAAGGTGACCGAATCGTTTACGCACAAATTCGGATTCCGGAAGGTAGAGATCAAAAACGGTATGTTATTGGTGAACGGTACGCCTATTCTGCTTAAGGGGGTGAACCGCCATGAACACGATATGCATACAGGACGCACGATCACGGTAGAGAGCATGCTTGAAGATATTCGTTTGATGAAACTCTTTAATATCAACGCCGTGAGATGCTCGCATTATCCGAACTACCCCGAATGGTATGAACTATGCGATGAGTATGGCATCTACCTGGTGGACGAAGCGAATATTGAATCACATGGCATGACCGACCATCCGACCACCCGCACGCTGGCGAATTGGGAAGGCTGGGATGTGCCCTATATGGAACGTATGCAACGCATGGTGGAACGCGATAAGAATTTCACCTCTATCATCACCTGGAGCATGGGCAATGAGTCGGGTTACGGAAAGCATTTCGAAACCATCTATCATTGGACCAAACAGCGGGATTCGTCCCGTCCGGTGCAATATGAAGGTGGCGGTGTGCAAAGCGTGTCGGATATCTATTGCCCGATGTATGCTCGTGTATGGTCCTTGCGCCAGTGGGTCAACGAACGCCAGAACCGGCCGATGATCCTTTGCGAATATGCCCACGCGATGGGAAACAGTGTCGGTAACCTGTCCGATTATTGGGATCTGATCTATAAATATGAGAATCTTCAGGGTGGGTTTATCTGGGACTGGGTAGACCAGACTTTCGCCAAAAAGGATGAAAACGAAAACGACATCTGGGCCTATGGAGGCGATATGGGATTTGTCGGCGTAGTCAACGATTCTAACTTCTGCGCCAACGGTCTTGTTGCTGCTAACCGCAGCCTGCATCCGCATATATGGGAGGTCAAACGCGTCTATCAGTATATGCATTTCGAGCCGGTGCCTTTTACCGCCAATAAATTACGCATTACCAATCGTCACGACTTCCTGACGAGCGATGTGTATGACTATCAATGGGTGTTGAAAGCTGATGGCGAAGTGCTGGGGAAAGGCCTACTTCATGTCCCGACTATCGCACCGCATCAGTCGGCGGAAGTAACCATTCCATTACCACCTATCAAGGGGAAAGCAAATACGGAATATTTCCTTCATATCGCCGCTTTGACCAAAGGAGAGGCACCGTTGGTTCCCAAAGGGCATCAGGCGGCATCAGAGCAATGGCAGCTTCCGATAGAAATGCCTGAGGCGCCCACTACTTCAAAGGAAGGTACATTGAGTCATACGGAAAACAACGCTGAACATCGCATCCAATCGGCTTCCGCTACCCTCGTATTCTCGAAAGAAAATGGTGAGATTACCCACTATTCGGTCAACGGGCAGGAGTATCTATTGGAAGGTTTGCGCCCCAATTTTTGGCGTCCGATGACCGATAACGATGTAGCCAACCGCACCGGAAAAAGATGCGCCACCTGGAAAGAGGCCGGCGATCAATTGGTATTGCAAAGCCAGGTGGTAACGGTTTCCGACAATCGCGAAGAGGTAACGATGGCGGTTTGCTATCAGATGCCGGAACAGGAGTCTGTTTGCAACCTGTTATACACGATGTATGCCGATGGAAGCCTCCGCACCCGCTTCACCTTCACGCCCGGCCAAAAGGCACTGCCGGAGATACCTCGCCTGGGGATGCGCATGATCCTCAAAGAAGAATACGACCAAATGACCTGGTTTGGCCGCGGCCCGCATGAAAATTATTGGGATCGGAAGAGCGGAGCCGATATCGACCTCTACAAAGCCTCCGTCTGGGAACAATACCATCCCTATGTGCGTGCCCAGGAAACGGGTAACAAGACGGATGTGCGTTGGGTGGCGCTGCAAAACGAGGATGGCGACGGATTATTGATTAAAGCCGTTGGCGAGCCACTGAATGTCAGTGCCTGGAACTTCCCTATGCAAGATATCTTATACATTCCTTCCACGGTGAAGAATATACACGGAGGAAGCATCCGGAAACAACCGCTGGTTTGGCTCAATATCGATCATCAACAAATGGGTGTCGGTGGCGACAATACCTGG
The DNA here is from genome assembly GCF_029892605.1 of Parabacteroides sp. PM6-13. GTDB lineage: Bacteria > Bacteroidota > Bacteroidia > Bacteroidales > Tannerellaceae > QVMG01. The sequence goes on along the minus strand of NZ_JARXWF010000002.1, from coordinate 194,919 downwards.
GGCGCCAAGACTCATCCGGAATATACGATCACGCCGGTCGAACACTCCTATGAGTTCATGCTCCTGCCTGTCACTGCCTCCGATCGTCTTCCGGACAAAGCAAAACAAAAATAAACACTGAATATCATGAAAAGGAAATCAATCTATACTTGTTCGGCCCTCCTACTGGTGTGCCTGGCTCTTGCCTCCTGCTTCCAGCAAGAACAGGAGACCGAACGCATCGCTCTCGAATATGGGAACCTGTTAGATATCCGTTATACGCCGGATGGGAAGAGCCGTTGCAACGGATGGTTTACCGATGCCGGTGCCTGGTATGGCTTTACGCCTCCGAAGGCCGATAACTGGGTGAATGGCTTTTGTGGCCCATTTCATCTGGATATGAACAAGCGGAAATGGATTTCCCAAAGCATGGTGCAGGTTTGCTTCGAAGAAGAGGACCGTTCGGCTGTTTATCGTCCGGACACCGTTATCTATTATCCCGGAGAGCTCTACCTGAAAGCAACTTCTGGGAAAGGCAGTATCGAGCAACGATTGATCTTTATTGATTCCTCCACAGCATTGCTTTCCGTGAAGAGCGATCGCGCCTCTCATTTCCGTTTCTTCGGAGAGGCGCTTGCCAAGGAGGCGGCCTGTACGGTCGATAAGAACACCTGCCTGTTGACCGATGCGACCGGCGAAGGCATTGCTGTCTCTTTTTCGCCCGAAACCGGTCTTCTTATCGACAAGAATGGCTATGAAACGCTTTCGGTCCGCAAAGGAGAAGCCGAGGTGGTTATCTCTTTCTATACCGATCAGGCGTCGCAACGCCAGGCACTTCAAAAGGCCTCATTTGTATTGAGCAATCCTGCTAAGTATAAAAAAAATACGGCTGAGCGCTGGCAAGGCTACCTAACGGCGGCTCTTCGTGAAGATATGCCCGCTGAATTCGATCGGGTAGCGGTGAAAGCCGTTATGACACTTATCGCCAACTGGAAAGCGGCGCGCGGCGACCTTTACCACGACGGGGTGGTTCCAAGTCATGGGGTAGGCTATTTCATGGGGTTCTGGGGGTGGGACTCCTGGAAACATGCCGTGGCATTGGCTCGTTTTGCGCCACTGCTGGCCAAAGATCAGGTGCGTACGATGTTCGACTATCAGACACCGGAAGGCATGATCATCGATTGCATCTATAGTGAAGCGATAGAAAACAATGAACGCAACAGCAAGCCTCCGTTGGCAGCCTGGGCGGTTGACGCAATCTACCGGGAAACCGGCGATGTGCAATTCGTGAAAGAGATCTATCCCAAACTATTGGCTTACTACCGCTGGTGGTATCAATACCGCGATCACAATCAAAACGGCATCTGCGAATTCGGTGCCTGCGACGGAACCCTCGAAGCGGCAGCCTGGGAGAGCGGTATGGATAATGCGATCCGTTTCGACGACTCTAAGATGGTGGAAAACAGCCCGGGCGCCTGGAGCCTCGATCAGGAGTCGGTCGATCTGAATAGCTTCCTGGCACTCGAACATCGTCTGTTGAGCAAACTGGCTATCGTTGCCGGAGAGGACTTCAACGAGCCCAATCGTACAGCCGATGTGCATAATTATTTTTATGCAGACGATCCCGGTTTCTTCTTCGACAAACGCCTGGACGGCACCTTTGTGATGGAAGAGGGGACAGAGGCCTGTATCCCGCTCTGGGCCGAGTTGGCTACCGAAGAACAGGCGGCCTCCTGTGTGCAAATATTCACAAATCCTATTAAATTTGCAACCTATATCCCATTCCCTACCATTGCAGCAGACAATCCGAAATTCATGCCTGCCGGTTATTGGAGAGGACCGATATGGCTCGATCAGGTCTATTTTGGTATTTCAGGAATGCGAAAGTATGGTTATCAGGAAGAGGCCGACCGCTTTACGGAGCAGGTATTCACCCGCTTAAAAGGATTGACAGGAAGCGGCCCTATCCATGAAAACTATGATACGCACGACGGAAACACCTTAAAGGCGCCCCACTTCAGTTGGAGCTCCGCCCATCTGTTGATGTTGTATTGGGAATATGGGGGTTGTTAAAAAAGATATCTATGTTTATTGTCATTGGCATTATGTTTGGCGGGATAGCGATTGGCTATCTCCTGCGCAAAGCAACCTTTCTGAAACATATCGGGAAACCGATTAACTATACCATTATTCTTCTCCTGTTCCTATTGGGCATACAGGTGGGGAGCGATCAGAATATCATCCGAAACCTGCCTCTATTGGGCGGACAGGCTTTGTTATTGGCCGTGGCAGGCACCTTGGGAAGTGTCTTGGCCGCCTGGCTTGTCTATCGATTTGTTTTCAAAAAAAAGGAGGAAAAAGCATGAAAGGAAGTCTTATCGTGGTACTCTTCTTTGCCTTGGGATGCGTGTTGGGATGGGGATTAAACCTGTTTGAGATCACGATCGATGGCGATCTTACGCGTTATGTATTATACCTGTTGATGCTTCAGGTGGGGATCAGCATCGGTTGCGATAAGAAATTGGGGGATATTATCCGCAATATTCGACCGACCCTATTGCTTGTTCCGTTGGCAACCATTGTTGGCACGCTCTCCTTCTCGGCATTGGTCAGTCTGGTTCTTGTCAAATGGAGTGTCTTTGACTGTATGGCGGTAGGCAGCGGCTTTGCTTACTATTCGCTCTCGTCCATCCTGATTACCGAACTGAAAGAGGCCTCCCTGGGTGTTCAGTTGGCCGCCGAACTGGGTACCATCGCCCTGATGACCAATATTATGCGGGAGATCATCACCCTGTTATTCACCCCGCTGATGGTGAAGTATTTCGGCCGCCTGGCCCCTATCTGTGCCGGAGGAGCCACCACCATCGACACCACCCTGCCCATCATCACCAAATACTCAGGACAAGACCTGGTATTCGTCGCCATCCTGCATGGCATATTGGTCGATTTGAGCGTGCCTATACTGGTCTCTTTCTTTTGTTCGTTGTAATCTCCCGCTTCAGCATGCGTTTAAAAAACGAAACGCCCAGACTTATCACAAGTCCGGACGTTTTACTTTTTCCTTTTTATTATGAAAAAACTATTACTCAATGCAAAGGTAATAATTATTCTGTAATGTGAGATAGGATTGTTGCTTTTTTTGGAAAAAAGATGTTGTTTCTTTCCAAAAGAAGTAGTATCATTGTAGACATAAATCCTAAAAATCTTGTTTATGAAGCGTTTACTTCTTGTCTGCATAGTGGCTTGGTTCACTTTTACTTCTTCTATGGCTCAGTTGGTAAAAGAAGCGCAATACCTTTTCCCCTCTTTTCAAGCCGGACTGGTGTATTATAAAAGCGGGCAGGTGTATAATGCTCAAATAAATTTTAGCTTGGTAACCAATAAGTTTGTCTTTATTGATACCACCGATCACGACGTCATCAAAGAGTTTGCTGAGCCCGATAATATCGGTGCCGTGAAGATCGGGGAGCGCCTTTTTGTTGCCGATAGATATGGAAGTGGAGAAGAGGTGTTGAAAAATGAAAACCCACGTATATTGGTGCGCTACAAGGGTAAATTGCATGACCGTGGACAGAAGGCGGCTTATGGCGGACGCTCGCTGACCTCTTCCATTGAGTCTGTCTCTTCCATCCAACAAGGAGGGACGATGTATCAACTGGAGGGTGACGACCGTTGGGTGATTCAGGGGATTGAGAAACGCTACAAAGTGGAGAAAGATAAAAAAATGAAAGAGTTTGTGAACGAGAAACAATTTCTAAAGATATTCTCTAAGAAGAAAGAAACGCTGCAAGAATATATCCAAACCAATAACGTCGACTTCGACAATATAGAGCAGGTAATGGCGCTTTGCCAATATGCGGACGCGCTGGAATAACGACGTTTTTATACCTTTTTTTCCCTGTCTCTTTTTTTTCTCACCCGCATGAGAATTTTTTCTCACGCGGGTGAGAATTTTTTTTCCCTTCACGAGCAACTTCTAAACTAAAGAGGAGTTGCTCTTGTTCTATAGTCGAACGTGTGTGTCAAAGACCGAAAAACAAAAAGAGAAATACATTATTATTTATGGATTGGATCATTAAAACATTACAGGACTCGCCGGAGCTGGCCATCTTTCTAACGCTTGCTATTGGTTTCGCCATCGGCATGATCAAGGTGAAGGGATTCGGATTGGGTGCCGTCACCAGCGTCTTATTGGTGGGTGTGTTAGTGGGGCAATTGGATATCACCATTTCCCCTGTCGTAAAATCAACCTTCTTCTTGCTCTTCCTCTTTGCGGTGGGGTATAGCGTAGGGCCTCAGTTCGTGCAGGGGCTGCGCAAAGATGGACTGCCTCAGATCGCTTTTGCGGCGCTTGTCTGCGTAGCTTGTTTGGTGGTAGCCTGGGTGGCGGCTTTGATCGCCGGATTCGATGTGGGTAATGCTGCCGGTTTATTGGCCGGAGGAAGCACCATCTCCGCTGTAATCGGCGTGGCGACAGACACGATCAACCAACTGGCTATCGGCGCCGAACAGAAACAAACCTATATCAATCAGATCCCGGTGGCCTATGCGGTAACCTATATCTTCGGTACAGCCGGCACAGCTTGGTTCCTGGCATCGGTAGGTCCTAAACTGTTAGGCAAAAACGTCGTACAACAAACCAAAGAATACGAAGCCTCTTTAGGCGGATCGATCAGTGAAACGGACGAAAGCATGGAATATGCTTATGACGGCACAACCTTCCGGGTGATCAAAGCCACCAGTGACTTCTTTCAGCAGGAACGCACAGTCGGTGAGGTTGAGAAGATGTTATTGAAAAAAGGCTGGCCTGTTTATATCGAGCGCATACGCCCGGCAGACGGTGGAGAGATTATCCAGGAGCCACAGGCAGATACAAAAATAAACAAAGGAGATAACCTGGTATTAAATGGTCCGCTGGACACATTATTAGAAGATGAAGAGAGTATAGGCATAGAGGTTGCCGATGTGGCGCTGCTCGACTTCCGGGCAGAGGCATTGCGGGTGATGGTTGCCTCCAAAGAGGCGGTCGGCATGAGCCTGTTGCGCCTCAAAACAACGAAAGAGCGCCATGGCGTTATTATCCGAAAGATCCATCGCGGTAAAGCCAATCTTCCGCTGTTGAAGAATGTGAAGTTAGAACGTGGTGATATCGTAGAAATAGAAGGCCGCAAAGCCGATGTAGATCGTTTTGCCTCTTACCTGGGTTATGCTGAGCGTGCCACGAATGTAACGGATATCCTTTATGTCGCTTTAGGCATTTTCCTGGGAGGACTATTGGGTTCCTTAGTGGTAAAGATAGGCAATGTGCCTTTGAGCCTGAGCGCCAGTGGAGGTGTATTGATTATGGGGATCCTTTTCGGTTGGCTTCGCTCGCGACGCCCGACGTTCGGAGCGGTTCCCGAACCGGCCATCTGGCTGATGAACAACCTCGGCTTGAACGTATTTATCGCTATTGTAGGTATTAATGCGGGACCCGACTTTATTGAAGGGTTAAAGGCTTCCGGCGTCAGCCTGTTTATTGCCGGTGTATTTGTCAGCATCGTACCTATGTTTATCGGGCTTATGCTCGGACGTTATGTCTTCAAATTCCATCCGGCCATTACCCTGGGTGCTTGCGCCGGAGCCAGAACGACAACCGCTGCCCTTGGCGCCCTGGAAGAATCGTTGCATAGCCGTGTGCCTGCCCTTTCTTACACAACGACCTATGCTGTTGGCAATACCCTGTTGATTATCTGGGGGGTGATGATTGTGTTATTGATGGGATAGGGAAGAGAATGATGAATGATGAATGATGAATTGGAGCGAAGCGGAAATCGCTTAGCTGAAGGCGTAAAGCAATGAAAAATAAAAAGTTAGTAATTAACAATTAATAATTAAAACCGTGGACATTGAAAAATTAAAGACCTCACGTCGTCGTGAGCAACAACTGGAACAACTGAGTCCTTTTGAACTGAAAGACAACCTGATGAAGCTGGCATCCGACCAGCAGAAAGCACCTGTACGCACTATGTTGAATGCAGGTCGTGGTAACCCGAACTGGACGGCTACCGTTCCGCGCGAAGCCTTTTTCGCCTTGGGACAGTTTGCCATCGAAGAGTGTAAACGGCCGATGTATATCCCCAGCGGTCTGGCAGGTATTCCTCAAAAAGAGGGCATCGCCAAGCGGTTTGAAGCATTTATCCAAAAGAACCAGGGCAACGCCGGTATCGCACTGTTGGATGGACTCTATAAATATGGTATAGAGAAACATGGATTTGACCCCGAAGCATGGGTGTTTGAACTGGCCGAAGGAGTGATCGGAGACCAGTATCCCAGCCCGGTCAGGATGCTGAAGCATACCGAAGTAATCGTACACGACTACCTGATTCAGGAGATGTGTGGCAACAATCCGACGCGCAGTGGCCGCTATGATATCTTTGCCACAGAGGGCGGAACGGCTGCCATGTGCTACGTATTTGACTCTCTGATCGAGAACCGCCTACTGTATAAAGGCGACAAGATTGCGATAGGCATACCCGCCTTTACGCCATACCTGGAGATTCCCCAGCTTGAACGTTATCAGTTTAAGGTAACCTACATCCGCGGATCGGCCAAAGACGAAGAGGGCGACTCTACCTTCCAGTATCCCGAGTCGGAACTCGACAAACTGGGCGATAAGTCGATCAAGGCCTTCTTTATCATCAACCCGAGTAACCCCACATCGGTAGAGGTTAGCGACAAGAGCCGGAAATACCTGGTGAAGGTGGTTAAAAACCTGAATCCGAACCTGATGATCCTCACGGATGATGTGTACGGAACGTTTGTTCCCGGTTTTAATTCGTTGATGAATGAATTGCCGCGCAATACGCTCTGTGTCTATTCTTTCTCCAAATATTTCGGAGCCACCGGCTGGCGCCTGGGAGTGATTGCCCTGTATGAAGACAATATTTATGACGATATGCTCTCGGCTATTCCGGAAAAAGAGAAAAAGCATCTGGCGAAACTGTACGAAAGCCTGACGCTCTATCCCGAAAAGTTGAAATTCATCGACCGCCTGGTGGCCGACAGCCGACAGGTAGCCCTGAACCATACCGCCGGTCTCTCCTTGCCGCAACAAATGCAGATGTTGCTTTTTGCCGCCTTTGCGTTGCTCGACAAAGAGAACAACTATAAAACAGACTGTAACAAATTGGTGCATCACCGATACGACCTGTTGTGGGAAGGCTTGAACATCGAGGTGAAGCCCGACCCGAACCGCGCCGGATATTATAGTGAGATCGATATCGAAGAGTGGGCCATGAAGAACTATGGAAAAGACTTTGTCGCTTTCCTGCAGAAAAACTTCGAACCGGTAGATATCGTATTCCGTTTGGCTGAAAAGTCGTCGATCGTGTTGTTGAATGGTGGCGGATTCGCCGGTCCGGAATGGTCGGTACGGGTCTCCTTAGCCAACCTGAACGATGAAGATTACAGTGTGATCGGGAAAGAGCTGGCAGAGACCATGCAAGACTATGTGGATGCCTGGAAGAGTACGCTCTAAATAATTAAATAATAAGGACTTTAAAGAGCTTAAAGACTTTAGAGTCCTTGAAAAAACAGTATATTAACACCCAAAATAAAAAGATTATGAAAACAATAAACATAAAAAACGCAGCCATCTTATGTATGCTGGCGCTGATTATGAGTTTTTCAGCCTATGCGGCAGAGAAACCGACCGTTTACATCCTGGCCACAGGCGGCACCATCGCCGGACAGGGAGAGTCGAGTGTAACGGCAGGATATAAAGCAGGTGTGATTACGGTCGACCAACTACTCGGCGCCGTTCCCGGCTTGAGTGATATCGCAACCATAAAAGCAGAGCAGGTGGCCAATATCGGTAGCCAGGACATGAACGACCAGGTATGGCTGACATTAGCCAAACGGGCGAACGAACTATTGAAGCGCGACGATGTGGATGCGATCGTGATTACCCACGGAACCGACACACAGGAAGAGACAGCCTATTTCCTCAACCTGACCATTAACAGCCCGAAACCGGTGATTCTGGTAGGTTCGATGCGTCCTTCGACAGCGATCGGTGCCGATGGTCCGCGCAATATTTATACGGCAGTGGCCTGTGCAATCGACCCGCAATCCAGAGATCGCGGCGTAATGGTGGTGATGGACGATAAGATCCTGGGCGCTGACGACCTGAGTAAGACCAACACCCTCTATGTGGAAACGTTCCAGAACCCGAACTACGGTCCTTTAGGCATTGTCTATAATGGTAAGCCCATCTACAGCCGTCAGTCGGTGAAACGTCATACCAGCCATTCGGAATTCGACGTAACCAACCTGACCTCCCTGCCGAGAGTGGAGATTATCCTGAGTTATTCCAATGCAAGCAAATTGTTTGTTGACGCAGCCGTCTATGCCGGAGCGAAAGGCATTGTTGTAGCAGGCGTGGGTAATGGCAATATGACCACCGAGATCATGACCGCTCTGGCGAAAGCCGTCAAAGAGAAAGGGGTAGCCGTGGTAAGGTCTTCGCGCATTATGACGGGGCCGACAGCACAGTGGGATGAGGTTGACGACGATGCCAACGGCTTTGCCGCCTCCTGGTTTATCAACCCCTACCGGGCACGCGTACTATTGATGCTTGCCTTGACCAAAACGAACGACTACCAGGAGATACAACGTATGTTCTCGGAATATTAATCCTCAAAACAAAACAACATGAAAAAATTATATTTTTTGCTGGGCACATTGATGCTCAGCTTAGGAAGTTATGCCCAACATCGGGATAGCGAAACAGTCTTAGAGCGCTTGATCTGGGACGACAAGATGCTGAATATCATGGTAGATACCCGCGTGGATTACCAAATGGATTTTAATAAAAGTGATTTGGAGAATGCCTTTTTCCATGGGCAAACCCTGAAGATCTGGGTGGCCGGCGAGATTGTCCCGGGCATCCGCTACCGGGTGCGCCATCGGTTGAACAAACCGCAAACGCCGCTACGCGAAGGCTATTCGGGAGCGACCGACCACGCCTGGCTGGCTTTCGACGCGGGAAGCCGCTGGACATTCACCGTTGGGAAGCAATCGGTGCAGTTGGGGACATTCGAATACGACTACAACCCCGCGGATATCTATGTTCCGACTATGATCTACAACGACTTCGACGGGTATAAATTGGGACTGGACGTGGCCTATAAATTCGCGAATCAAGCCATCCACCTACAGTTCGCCAACTCGGATGCGCCTCAGTTTGCTTCCGAAGCATACAAAAACAAATCGCTGGCCATCAGCACGCTGTGGGAAGGGAATCTCTTCCAAGGTGCTTTGAAAACGCGCTGGGGATACAGTGCTTTCCAGCATGAGAAGAGTAAGTTCTATCATTGGCTGACGCTTGGTACGCAGCTGAATGTGGATAAGTTTACGGCTGAGCTTGACTATTATCGTGGGAACCGTAATATGGATTATGGAGCAGAAGTGAACAACCCGGACCTGGGCGTGCGCTATGTGGCTGATCAATCGGCTTCGCTCAACCTGAAATATGACTTCGGTAAATGGAAACCCTTCCTGAAAGGAACATGGAACCAACGCCACGACAAAGAGTCCGATGCGGATGCTTATGAAAGCTGGGGCGTACAGGCTGTGGTGGAGTTCTATCCGTTTACGAATAAATATGTAAAGGATTTGCGTTTCCACGCCATGTATGCCTATTCCTCTACGGATTTTGACGAGGCGTTGGCTTCTGTGTTGCCGACTAAACAGGCGCATTCCCTGTTGGTTGGAACGCGCTGGCTGTTTAAGGCGAAATAGACTGTTCTATTTTATGGCTAAATGATTATTCGGAAAACATCCAATAATCAAAATACATGAGATGGCTTTTAGGCTCTCCCTTGATGACAAAGAAGAGGTCGTGTACTCCGGTGGTCTTGGGGATATCAATCGTGCGTAAGCTCCAACGGTCACTACCGCCTGTCCGCGGTATGCGAATGGTGCCCAACAGAGGTCCCTCTTTTCCGTCCAGACGTATCTCCATGGATACCGGCGCATTATGCGTTGTAGCCAACCGGGCTGTAAAGCGGGTGGCACCTTTCTGGCGGAAATCAACCTCTTTCACCTGGATGTACGCGCCGCTCTTTTGGGCTGTCACAAAGACGCCTACCTGTTCGTTTTGCGAGGCTTTGAAGCCTTCCGACCAAGCGATTGTCTCCGCTTCGTTCTTCGCATAGGGGTTCAGGGTGGTGAGGGCTTTCGTGATGCCTTCGGTCATCTTCATCTGAGGGATAGAGCCATCTTTGTTGAATGTCATTTCCTCGACGCATACCGAGCGGGTGAATCCTCCGCCACCGGGCAGAGCTCCGTTGTGATAAAAGAAATAGGTCTTTCCTTTGAAGTCGATAACTCCCGGATGGTTGGTGAAAGCACCGCCTTCGGCCGGCATCAGGATATCCCGGAACTTCCAGGGACCTTGTGGGCTGTCACTGGTCGAATAGCCGATAAACTCAGGCAGTGGACCACCCGGCCAGAACAGGTAATAGAGCTTATCGCGTTTGTAGAGCCATGGTCCCTCTTCGTATTTGGTAGGGCGTTCCGGGTCACCTTCCCGTTTGCCAAATGACTCTTCGGTCATAGGCACTGCCACAACCTCTCCGCTGTAGGAGATCATATCTTCATTCAGCTTCACATAATAGAGCTTGGGATTACCCCAGTAGAGATGCGCCTCGCCATCGTCGTCGATGAAAACGGTAGGGTCAATATCTCCCCATTCACTTTGCACAAGCGGCTTGCCCAGCGGATCGTAGAACGGCCCGAGCGGACTGTCTGCCACAGCTACCCCGATAGCACCCCGGTTGTTTGTCTTGGAAATCATAGGCACGTACATATAGAATTTACCATTCTTCTCGATGCACTGTGCTGCCCAGGCGTCACTCTTTCCCCATTCGAAATCGGTGTAGGAAAGTATCACCCCATGGTCTGTCCAGTTCACCATATCGGCAGTCGAATAGACCCGCCAATTATCCATGGTGAACCAGGTTGAGCCATCTTCGTCTTGCGTGGTATAGACATACAAGCGGTCGTTGTAGACCATCGGCGCCGGGTCGGCCGTGTATTTGGTTTGGATAATCGGATTCTGTGCCTTGGCACAAACGGCAATCAATAGGAAAAATACTATTCCTAATAGGTTTTTACGCTGTTTCATGGTATGTGATTATTAAGTTATTTCACGATGATAAAACCTCCTTTGGGCTGCATAGTCACGGTGATACGTCCCTTCTTATCTACTTTCACCGTTGCCTCTGAAAGTGTTCTGTCTTTGTTGTCCTGATAGATCTTCACTGTCTGTCCCGCTTGTAATATCGACGGATTGATCGTGAGTTTAAGCGGTTCTTCCAGGGCATTAACACCTGCGATATACCATACATCGCCGTGGCGACGGGCTATCACCGTGTATTTGCCGGGGTAACCGTCAATAAACAATGTCTCATCCCAGGTCGTCGGCAACTCTTTCATAAAGTCAAGGGCCGCCTGAGGAGCATCCGTCAGGTTGTTAGGCGTCAGCGCAAACATCTGTACGGGATTCTGGAACAATACGCCCGTTGCCAGTTGAAACGCGTCGGTCGTCAGTCGTTCTTGTCCGCGCTGGTTGCCTTTGTTGAGGTAGCGATTCATAAATACCCCACCAAACTCCATGCAACCCACGGCGTTACGGATAAACGGATGAAGCGTTGCATAGAAGGCTTCTTTCTCGCGTACATCCTGCGAGAAGATAAGCATCTCGGAAGCCAATACGGCCTCGCTTCCTACGTAGTTAGGATACATACGCTCCCAACCGCGCGGCAGAGTGCAACCGTGGAAGATGATCATCAATCCGTAGTCGTTTGCATCAGAGAGAATATCTTCATAAAAACGCATAGTCTCCTGCTTGTCCCCTCCGAAGAAGTCGACTTTTAATCCCTTTACGCCTACGCGCTTCAGCCATTTCATCTCCTCTTTGCGGGCTATGGAGGTACTCATGCGATTGCGGGGACCCTGCGGAGCATCGTTAAACGATCCGTTGGAGTTATACCAAAGGAACACATCAACCTTTTTGGAATTGGCATATTTAATCAGCTCTTCCATGCGTTCGTGGCCGATATTCGTGTCCCAGAGCGCATCAATCAGAATATATTCGAAGCCCATTTCAGACGCCAGGTCGATATATTTCACCTGATCGTCCCAGTTCATGCTGTTGTCTTGCCAAACAATCCAGCTCCAGGTACCTCGTCCGTAGGCATACTCTTGTGAGGCTTGGTAAAGCGGCTCGACCACATCATACGGGATGGTTGTCTCAACGATAGGAGCCAGGGTCTCACCAATGGTCAGTGTACGCCAGGGCGTAGCGCCCGGCAGGCCCAGTTGTGCGCCTGTGCTACCAAAGCCATTATTCTGTCGCTGATCCGGAAATTCAACCGTATATAATCCCTCCTGGGTGCCATCACTCAGGTGCGATCCGCAATAGAGGCTACTAACGCCTGTTTCGGAGACAAGCACCCATCCTTTATCGCCTACGCGGAACAGTCCCGGAAATACATACCCTTGATTTTGAAAGGTAGGCTTTCCGACCGGTTCGTCATTGGTGTATCCGCTTTCATAGCTGGGTGAAGTGCGTGCGAAGGCTCCCATCGGCGTCATCATCGACGACAAAAAGGTGGTGGTCTCAGCGGGTAATTTGAACCCGGTGGCCTCTTTCAATACCACACAAGCTCTCCGCTCTTTCCAGGTAGGCAGTTCGTAACGGAAGGCAATGTTGTTGTTGCTCACCTGAAATACGATGTGCAGTTGCCGTTTCTTGGCGTCTTCAACTGTATAAGTCAGCTTATTTGCTGCGTATTGGTTCTGGGAGCTTTTGATTTTATCCTGTTGATAGGTTTTGTTTACCGTTTCTGCCTGTTGGGCGACATAGGTTAGCTCTTTACTGAAATCCCCTTCATTGGTGATCAACCCTAAGGGCGACTGTTCAAGAAACACCTGCCCTTTATGGGTTACGGTGTAATAAGGTATTCCGTTGTTTACGGCTACTGTAACGCTCAGTTCCCCGTCGGGACTGGTAACGACTCCCTCTTGTGCATGTGCCATAGCGGACACAAACAGGCATAGAGATAATGCGAGTGTTTGGAAAATAATTCTCATGATAATACTATAATATGTTAGTAAATTCAATTAGTGGCATACCGATAGAAAGCAATCAGTGGTTCCATACTTAAAAAGGTTCTACAAAAATAGGATATCATGGCTCATAAACCATCAATTGAGGTTACAAAAGTCTTGTTGTATGTTACATATTTCCTCTTTTTAGCCAAGGACAGGCCTTTTGGAACAAGAAACAGCCTTTTCGGTAGTCGTCTCCAAAAGAAAAGCTCCGCCTTCACAGGCGGAGCTACTTTTCCATTCATGTAGTGGTCTTAAAATCTAATCTAAACTAAACATCCATAGAATTTATTCTCCATTTGCACCATTTCTTATCTGATAGTTCATGAAATTACTATGCCACAAAGATAGGCGCATCGTGGAGAGGGGAGGGGCATTATTCCTTTTTTGGAGAGGACTTTTCCTTTTTGCAAGAATAATCCCCTTTTTGATAAAATTTATCCTCTTGGAGGCGAGGAGGGCGATAGGCCTTTAACGGATCATAGAACTCGGCGTTACTTTGTATTGTTTCACAAAGCAGCGGGAGAAATACTTCGGATCATTGAATCCGACACGGTAGGCAATCTCAGACACAATGATGTTGTTATTCTTATTGTTCTCCAGTATCTTTTTCGCAAGCTGCAGGCGGTAGAGCAGGATAAAGCGAACCGGGGGAAGACCCGTCAGCGAGACAAACTTTTTATAGATAAGCGTATAGCTGATATTCAATTTTTCAGCCAATTCCTTCACCCCAAATTCCGAGTCGGCATAGTTCTTTTCTAAAATATCCATGACCTCATTCATGAAATGCTGATCGGAATAGCCTACCTCCAAGAGGGAGAGGTTGAGGTCTTCTTCTACGAACTTCTTCTGGCGGAGATTACGATTCTTCAGGATGGCGTCGATATGGGCAAGCAATACCGAGTGCTCGAAAGGCTTGGTGATGTAGCCATCCACCCCGGTCTCATAGCTCTCGATGCGTGCCTGTTCGCTCGAGTTGGCCGTCAATAACAGGAAGGGGATATGGCAGAGCTGTTCGTTCTCGCGTATCATCCGACAGAGGCCAACACCATCGCATACCGGCATCATCAGGTCTGACACGATAAAGTCAGGAAGAATCTGCTGCGCCATTCGGTAAGCGATCTCCCCATTGTTCGCTTCGGCTACGTTGTATTTCTCCCGTAGCATTTGCTTGATGTAATAGCGCATATCGGGATTGTCTTCCACGAGCAATAGGGTGGGTTTGTCCCGGTCGATGGCGATAAACGGCTCTATCTCATCGGCGGCGTAGATCGGCTCTTTGCGTTCCTGGTCTGTTTCTGATGCGACCGATTCCGAGAGCACGACCGGGAAATAGAGGCGGAACGAGGTGCCTATGCCTTCCGATGACTTCACTTTGATGGTGCCGCCCAATAGGGTCACGATCTCTTTGACGATATGTAGGCCGATGCCTGTGCTGCTTTGTCCGAATGTAGTGTATTTGTTCTGATCCGATATCCGGTAGAAGAGTTGGAATATCTTGTCGATCTCTTCCGGGGCAATCACACTGCCGCTGTTGGTGACCGATATATATTGTAATAGCTTTCCGGTAGCCCGATCCGGGAACTGGCAAGCCCGCAAGGTGATCTTACCCCGGTCGGGCGTATATTTAATGGCGTTCGACAGGAGATTAAACAATACCTTATGCAGGTTTTCCTTGTCAGAATAGATATGGTCGCTCTTCAGTCGGCAGATCTTCTCGAATTGAATATGCCGTTCTTTCATCAGGCTGGAGAAGTCTATCGTGGTATGCTGTAGGAAGCGGCTGAAGTCAAACTGGGTGATATTCAGTGTCAGGTTCTTCGCGTCGATCTTGCGTAGGTCGATGAGTTGATTGACCAAAGACAATAGGTATTGCGCGTTACGGTTGACAATCAGTAGGTTCTCTTTCTGCTCCTGACTGGTAGCCTGTTTGATGAGCTGTCCGGTAGGGCCTTGTATCAGTGTGAGCGGTGTCTTGAACTCATGGGTTAGGCTGGTGAAATAGGAGAGCTTCTCTCGGTTGATCTTCTCCATCTGCTGGGAGAGGTCGATGAGTTCGTTCTTCTGTTTGTTGATCTCCTCGTTGCGCAATAAGAGCTGTTCGTTTTGTTCTATGATGATCGCCTGTGAGTCGGTTAGTTCCGAGATGGTGGTGTTTAGCTCCTGGGTACGCTCGTCGATCTTCTCTTTCAATAGCTGTTGGATATTCTTCTGTCGTCGGCTGTAGGAGAGAAATAGATAGACAACTATGGATAGGATGAGTAGCCCCATCAGGCTATAGAACCAGGTGGTTTTATAAAAAGGCGGATGTACGACAATGGTCAGGTAGGTGTATTCGGCCGACCAGGTGTTGTCGTAGTTTGTGCACCATACCTGCAGGGTGTATTTACCGGGGTTTAGGTTGGTGTATTTGGCATGTCGCTTCTTGAGCCCGGCATTGGCGGGTTCTTTTAGTTCGAGTATGCGGTGGAAATAGAATATCTTCTCCTGCTCCGTATAGTCGAGGGCGCTGAATGTCAGTTCGAAAGCGTTTTGTGGCGGATAGAGATGCAACTCCTTGGCATTGGCGATCGATACGGCGAGCTGCTTATTATGCAGATAGGGGGTCAATTCCACGCCCTCGCAGGAGACGCCCGTGATCGTCACGACCCGATCCTTCTGCTTGGGTAGGTTGAACAGGGGGCTGAAAGAGACCAATCCATCGACCGAGCCAAACACAATATGGTGGTTGGTCGTTTTGCAGCCGGCTCGCTTGTAGAACTGTTGCACCTGTAGTCCGTCTCCTTCGTCGAACTTAAAGGCCCGGTGGGTGTTGCTGTCGAAGAAATAGATGCCTTTCAGTGTGCTGATCCAGAGGTTTCCGTTCTCGTCGTCGATGATATTCGAGATGCTGGCGTCCGAGAGGCCGGAGCGTACGCTGAAGTTAATGAATTTGTAATCGTCATATTGGCTGTTTCTATCCAATAGGTAGATGCCGTTGCTAAGGCTTCCCAGGTAGATGTCTTTGTTTTGTGTTTCGACGATGCAGTTTATTCGCTCGTTGATTTCGCTCTTCGGATCATCCAGCTTATGTTGGTAGTAGATACACTCATAGCCCTCTTTCGAGTTCTTGAGGTCAATAATATAGATGCCGTTGCCCCCGATCCACAGGCGCGATTGGGAGTCGATAAACACCGTATTCATGTGGCTGATTGCCTCGTTCGATCGGGTGTAGTATTGCAGACGATTGATCATGCCGGTGGAGAAGTCGTACGAATGGATATGCTTGCTGCTACATATCCAGAGGGAGTTGCGCAGCGTATCGAGTGCAATGTCGTAGATGTCGTTCGACAGTAAGCCCGAGTTGGCGGTGTTGTAATGCTCGAACACCGGTGCCGCAAGCCTCTCTTTGGGTAGGCGGTCTACGCCTCCTCCGATGGTCGATATCCAATAGTCTCCCGCGTGGTCCTGCAGGATTTTGGAGATGTTGTTGTGTGCCAGCGATTGGGTATTTCCTGTCTGGTGTGTATAGAACTGAAACTCTTGTCGGCCTTTCCGTTTGATAGCCAGTCCCCCGTCGACAATGCCTGCCAATATATTTCCCTCCTTATCTTCCAATACCGTGCTGATGATATGGGGCGCTCCCTTTTCATAGCCATGTAATTCGTGTGCAAAGGAGATGCGTTGAGGTGTCATAATGTTCACCCCGCCGATGTCGGTGCCTACCCAGATATCGTTGTTTTCGTCCACAAAGACACGGTTCACCACATTATCATTTAGCGACCGCGTCTGGGTCTCTTTCTGAAAGGTGGCAAAGCGATCGTTGCGCAGGTAGATATTCACCCCGTTGCGTGTTCCGACGATGATATCGCCCGACGCGTTTCGGTCGATATCGGTGATGAAATCAGACGAGATGCTGTTGGCGTCGCGCGGGTCATGGCGGTAGAGGGAATAAAAGGGATTCAGGGTGTTACAGCAATACAGACCGCTCTGGGTACCGACCCATAGATAGTCGCCATACGACAACAGGCAGGTAATAGCCAATTGGGAGCTATCGAGATCTACCGGTGAGGGCATAGCTGTATATTCTCCTTTCGTCGAAGCGACAAAGCGGAACAGGCAACCGATGCCGCCTGCCCATATATCATTACCGTGCTTGACGATGGCACGTATATCCACCTCTTCTTTTACGATCCGGATATCCACAATCTCCCCCTCGTCGTCTAACACCACATAGGCGAGGCAGTCGTTTTTTCCGATCCATAGATTGCCCTGGTCGTCCACGAGCAGGCTCTTCACCGGTGTGGCGAGCAATTCTTTGTTCTCTCCGGCATAGTCTTTGAAATAGTCGATATTCTCCCGCAGTAAGTGGATACGCATCACACCCGCTTCCGAGGCTATCCAGAGGTTATTATGTTCGTCTTCTTTGATATCGTTGATGTAGTTGCTGCCGATGAAATGGCGTGCGGAGGCCGAGGCGGTGGAGTAGTGCTTCAGGTCGTATCCATCGTAGCGGTCGAGCCCGTTGGAGGTGCCAAACCACATAAAGGAGTTCTTGTCCTTGTGGATCGCCTGAATGGAGTTGTCGCACAACCCGTCACGAATGGTTAAGAATTTATAGTTGTATTTGTTCGGATTATTTTGTGCCCATAGCCGGGCACTGTTATTTCCGAAACAACAGACAAGTAGTATGTATATAACTATGAAGCGTAGCCTTTCCATCGTTGCAAACATACGGAAACTGCTCGACATAACAGGAGATAATTCTTATTTATTGGTGGAAAAAAATGTGCGTTGAGGGTGGACGAAAAAAATTCTCACCCGCATGAGAATTTTTTCTCACCCGCATGAGAATAAAAATAATCCTCCAAAAAAGAATAATAGTAACCCTATAGGGGAAGCCTATTATGTATGTTTGTCATAATGATGGATAAGGAAAAGAGTAAAACACTAATATTACGCCCCATGATAGATATGAAGCAAATAGGGACTTGTTTCGTGCTTTTATTGATAGCCCTATTGACAGCCTGCAAGCCGGCAAACAAGACACAAGGCAATGAAGGCTATAAACTACTTACCGCATGGCGATCGATGCCGATCACCACACTTCCCTTTGATTCTCTCATCCTAAACGATCCCTTTATCTTAGCCGATGAGGAGCGTGGGATGTATTACCTGACCGGAACGGGTGCCTCTTTATGGAAGAGCGAAGACCTGGCTGTATGGGAAGGACCTTATAATTATATCGAGATCGATACCACATCGTGGATGGGCTCTCGCCCTATGGTATGGGCACCTGAGATACATAAATATAAGGGACGCTATTATTGCATTGCCACCTTTACCAATATGCAGATGCTGGTCGATACGGTGCCCGGTCGCTATGAGGTGCAACGGCGTTCGCCTCACCTGTTGGTGTCTGATACCCCGGAAGGACCCTATCGGCCGATCACGAATAGACCCTATTTGCCCGAGAAGTGGTCGACCCTCGACGGTACCCTCTATATCGAGGAGGGCAAGCCCTATCTGGTTTTCTGTCACGACTGGATGCAGGTGACCGACGGCATGGTGAAGTATGTTGAACTATCCCCCGATCTCTCGGCTTCTGTTGGTGAGCCGGTGACGATGTTCAAGGCATCGGATGCTCCCTGGCCGAGGGAGATGCGCTCGATAGGTGAACTGACCTATGGGATGTCGTTGGATGGTTATGTGATTGATGGTCCCTTCTTTTTCCGTACCGGAACGGGGCGTCTGGGTATGCTTTGGTCGAGCTGGAGCGATCAGCGCTATGCGCAGGGGGTGGCCTATTCCGAATCCGGGAAGCTCGCCGGCCCCTGGGTGCAGGCAGATCGCCCCTTGGTGCCCGAAAACTCCGGTCATGCGATGCTCTTTCGTACGTTTGATGGCAAATTGTTGATGTCACTGCATACACAAAGCCTCGATATCGAGAACCCCGGTCCCCGCAAGCCCGCCCTATACGAAATGGACCTCTCCGGCGATGAATTGAGAATCATGGGGAGGTATCCGTAAGGAGGGGGAATCTTCACGTTTTTGGGAAGAATGGAGGAAATTGAAAGTTGAAAGTTGAAAGTTGAAAGTTGAAAATGAAGGGAAAGGAGAAGTGTATTCAAATATTGGAAAATGGGAAGGTGGGCGAGGCGCACTGAAATAATTTAAATCCCGCAGGGATTTCCTATTCGTAACCCTCGGTTAGAGAGCGAAGCGAACAACCGGGGGTATTCCGCTAATAATAACTAACGAACCCGGAATGGGTTCAACCCACTTCGGGGTTGCTTGGAGAGTAGATCTTGTCTATCTACCACGGGTTTGCTTCGCTACACCCGCGGTTACGAATAGGAAATCCCTGCGGGATTTAGATGAAAGCCTTCCAATTTTGGAAATTGGGAACCTCCCCCTTTTCTTCTATTTGAATATAAACCCTGTAGAATCACTGCCTTAACCCACTAACAAAGTAAGGTCTATATATAAAACAATCCCCTCTCTGCCGAATGCAGAGAGGGGATATTATGCAAAACGAAATGATGTTTCTTCCTTTTTAGGGTTTACGGAAGTTCCATTTTGAGTTATCGCTGTTCATGTCGAACTTACCGAGTGAGGGGGTGCTATCGCCTGCGGAGATAAGTACCAGTTCTTTATCGCAGCCCGGTACCTCTTTGGGCATAATGCGGTAGGTGCCATCGGTCAGCTGGTCGATTCTCCATAACTGCTCGGGGGCTCCCGTAAATTCAGGCACCGCTATCACTTCCGCATCGGCTGTAGCCGCTAAGGCACGATTGGTGCCTTCGATCAGGATCTTGTAATAAGGGCCACCCAGGTATCCGCCTGCTTCCGGTACCGCGGTAATGGTCCACTTCTGATGGGGACGGAACATATAGTCACCGATTCTCATAGCGATATCTCCTTCCGGCCAGGTGCCGATCACATCACTCAGCGTTTGCGACTTCACCGGAGGCAGCGGGGTGTCATTAGGCTCGCCGAAACGCCGCCGAGTACTCTCCATGCGTACAAAGTCGACAGCCAGTTCAAGGGCATAGCCTCTGCGCTCTGATTCAATCTCATAGGTTCCATCCGTAAAGGCTTCGCCGGCTACGGGCCATCCGTTTTTCCATACAAGCGGACGAATAGCCAAGACGCTGCGACCGCCCTGGTCGAAGTCGGCTTCGTAATGGAAAGACATCTTCTCAACGCCCTCTTCTACGATGTAACGCCCGAAGTGTCCGGGACCTGTCTTGCGATCTTCTGCGGCAATAACCATCTTACCACCCCCTTCAAGCATGCTTCTGCCCACATTGTCCAAGTAGGGGCCTGTCACATTGCGCGAGCGGCCTACTACGATATTATAGGTCGAGTTCGGACCATCACAGCAGGTGCCATGTGTGCCCAACAGATAATACCATCCGTCGCGATACATCAATGTGGTAGCTTCACAGTCAATAGCGATATCTACTGCTTCGTTGCCTTCCACCCGTTTGCCTGTCTTAGGATCGAGTTCTACCACCCGGATAAAACCGAAATAGGTGCCATAGGTACACCACAGACGACCGTCGGGGGCAAGCAACAGCCCGGCATCGATTGCGTCGCAGTCTTCATCATCGAGCGAAGAGGCCACCTCGATCGCTTCCGTATAGGCGAAATCAGGCGAGTTGGGATCTAATGTTTTGTTCCACATGGTAAGCACCTTACCGGCATGTCCGCCACCCAATCCACCACCGGTGGCACTGTAAGCTATCAGGTAACGATCACCGATCTTTAAAGCATCCGGCGCAGCGCCCCCACCGGGACGTACTGCTCCACCGTTCCATGTCCAGCCGTCTTCGGAAATCAATCCGCCGCCGCCTGTTCCGAACGTATAGTATTTACCGTCGCACTCCATGATATTGGAGGGGTCGTGGATATAGGGAGTTCCAATCTGTGCAGATGCTTTTTCGAATGTCAATGCCGACATCAGGGCTGCTGCGCCCAATAAGAATATAGTTTTTGTTTTCATTGTCATACTACTCATTGATAACTGATTGTAAAGTTCTTAACAGGCTTTCCGTCCTCATCTACAAAGCGAACGCAGAAGTCACTCATACCCGGACCATTGATAATAGCTCCGCGCAAGATATTCCGTCCCTTCTTCAGGGTCAGTCGGTGCGATTGTCCATCATCGACCACCATACGGCGGTCGCCTGAAAGCAGTAGCACCTCTTCACCGTTCAACCACCACATAGAGGCTGAGTTGGATCCTGCCGAAAAGCGAACGTTCTCAATATCTTCTTCGCATTCGATCACTGTCACCGTCCAGAACAACAGGCCATACACCTGTTTCTTCAATCCGGCGGCAAAGCGATAGAGTTTCACGTTGAACAATTTACTATCCAAGGCATGCCAGGCCAGTTTCTGCTTACCT
The DNA here is from genome assembly GCF_029892605.1 of Parabacteroides sp. PM6-13. GTDB lineage: Bacteria > Bacteroidota > Bacteroidia > Bacteroidales > Tannerellaceae > QVMG01. The sequence continues at coordinate 173,390 of NZ_JARXWF010000002.1, read as the reverse complement.
ACTTTTACCTTATCTCCATCTTTAGGTAAGACGGTGAACTGATTTTTGAAGTAGAGCGTATCGAATGCCTGACGCAGATAACTGTCGGTAAAGACCGTATTGGAGCGATTGGGTTTGTCGATCGGTTCCAGTATCAGCCAGCGGCGGATAAAGCCCTTCTCATCCGGTGATACAGAACCTTTAGTGGCTTCCGTGAAATAATCGGAGAGGTTAGTGGGCGTTTGAATTACGTAGTTTTGTCTCGGCGGTGGGAATCCTCCCGGTGCCGCGTTCTGTGCAAAAGCGGCGACCCCGAATAATATGGCGAAACATATCGCCAAGCCTATTTTTCGATGCATAATCTTCATCGTTATAGTATGTTTTAGTGGTTTATACATTATTTCTTTTTGAACAACAGAGGAGCAAACTCATTCAGACATCTACGCCAAGTCAGGAACTCATGCGCTGTGCCCGGTGATTCGTAATATACATTGTTGATGCCTGCTGCTTTCAACCCTTCGCTGAGCTTGCGGGTTCTTTCGGGATGTTCTTCCGAACCAATACCTAAGAAGAATACATGTACCTTCTCGTTAAAGGCTTTCTTGTCTTTGAACACACCGCCGTAGGCTGCGTCTAATTGATTCAGGTCGATAGATCCGGCACCGCTGAAGCCACCGATATGCGAGAACTTATCGATATTGTTCAACGTAATGTTAAAGGTCTGCAGTCCACCCCAAGAAAGACCTGCCATAGCACGGTTTTCGCGATCGGTCAATACACGGAAGTTCGATTCGATATGCGGAATGATCTCTGTCAACAAGATGTTGGGGAAATCAGCACCAAACTTCTGACGAGCCTGGTTAGGGTCTTCACCGGGAGCGGGTTTGAACACTTCGATATTACCATTATCCATCACAACGACCATCGGAACGGCTTTACCTTCGGCAATCAGGTTGTCCATGATGAAGTTCATATTACCCTGTTGTGACCAACTGGTTTCGTTCTCACCCATACCATGTTGCAGGTATAATACCGGGTATTTCTTATTGGCGTCTTTGGCGTAGCAGGGAGGAGTGTAAACGAAGCAGTGGCGCCATTCGTTACGAGTCTTTGAGAAATACCAGCTTTCATTTACGGTACCATGAGGAACGGCTTTCGGTTTGTAGTAATCGACCCCTTTTTCAGGTATCTCAATACCACTTACCCATTTACCCATGCCAAAGAAAGGTTTACCATTCGGATCGGCAGCGCTCACGCCATCGATAATCACCTGATAATAATGGAAGCCTACCACTTCCGGCTCTTTCGATACTAAGGTCCAATGGCCGTCAGCCTCTCTGGTCATCTCGCCACGGAAGCTAATCTCAACCTTCTTGGCATCCGGCGCATACACCCGGAAATAGGTACGCCCGTCTTCACCAATACGAGGATAGTCGGCACCGTTGATATTATGGATGTTCGGTTGTGTTCCAGGAGGATACACGTGGTTTTGCTGGGCATTCACCATAAGCGGCAAAGCCAATAAGAAACAAAATGCTACTTTCAATACATTTTTCATAACTTAGAATTTTTACTCATTAATACTATTTATAGATACTTTTTTATTTGAATAACAGGGGAGCAAACTGGTAAAGACTCTCGCGCCATACAGGCCAGGTGTGTCCTCCGGGTGTTTCATAATAAGTGTACTTGATACCTATCTCATCGAAACGCTTCATCATCACCTGGCAGTTGTTATAGGCAATATCTTCCTGTCCGCCCATGGAGATCCAGAACTGTTTGAAACCTTTGTTATAGGCCTCTTTGTTGTTTTTCAACAGCGTATAATACTGTTCGGTAGAGTCGTCATTAGCAAATCCCTGCGGTGCATTGGCCCACCAACCGGAGCTAAATACCCCTACATATGAAAACATCTCCGGGCGGCTGATGCTGGCATTCAGCGTTTGGATACCACCCATGGAGAGACCTGCCAGGGCTCGGCTCTCTTTGTCTTTCTTAACACGGTAGGTCTTTTCTACAAACGGGATACATTCGTTGAACAGTTCTGCGTTGAAATCGCGGCTATTGCCATCGAGCATAGCGATCACCATCGGCACGGCTTCGCCCTTCGCAATCAGGTTGTCCAGGATTATATCCGTACGTCCCTGTTGCGACCAGCCACTCTCATCTTCGCCACCACCATGTTGCAGGTAGAGCACCGGGTAGGTCTGATTCGTTTGGTCGTAGCCGGGAGGGGTATACACAAACATGCGCTTCCAGGCATTTGCTGTCTGAGAGAAATAATGTTTGATGCGCACCTCGCCGGTCGGCACATCCTGGCGGTAGAAATGGTTGATTCCCTCCGCATAAGGGATCTCTATACCGCTCGACATCATACTGCATCCATAGAAGGAACGGCTGGCTGGATCGGCAACCGATACCCCGTCGATAATCAGGAAATAATAATGGAAACCGGGGCCTAACGGATCGGTCGTACAGGTCCATTCCCCATTATCATGGCGTTCCATATCATATTTCCTGCCCAGGTCGATCTGTACCTTTTTGGCTTCAGGGGCTTTTACCCGGAAGGTAGCCCGGTTGTCGGGTAAAACGCGTGGGTATCCGGTTGGTCTCACGTTGTAGGCGGAGGGGGTACCGGGTAGAGGCTGAGCCTCCGGTGAAACGGGACGTTGTGCTATAGCAACACTCACAAGGCACACACAAAACAGACTATAGATAGTCCGTGTTACAATTTCTCTCATGTTCATTCTTTTTAGTAGAAATATTAGTGATTTTTACAAGCGCAAGTTACCCCCTTCCCGCAGATTCCAAGCGGATAATTCTTGCGAATAGGTGGATAAATGTTCTATAATTCAAAGAATACTATTATATTTGTTCCTTGGTTTCAAGACTAAAGGGCAGGTTTGATATGCCGGGCTCTTACTAAACAATAACAACAAGATTAATTTATTGAGTACATGGGAAAAGTATTAGTGATCGGTGCGGGAGGCGTAAGCACGGTTGCCGTGAAAAAGATGGCAATGAACGCGGATGTGTTTACCGATATCATGATTGCCACACGCACGAAGAGTAAAGCCGATAAGATTGCTGCGGACATTAAAAACATGCAGGTGAAAACAGCGCAGGTAGATGCCGATAACGTGGAGGAACTGGTTGCGCTTTTCAAATCATACGAGCCGGATCTGGTTGTTAACCTGGCATTGCCCTATCAGGACCTCTCTATCATGGATGCCTGTCTGGCTTATGGCGTGAGCTATCTGGACACCGCCAACTACGAGCCATTGGATGAGGCGAAATATGAATATAGCTGGCAATGGGCTTACAAAGAACGCTTCGAACAGGCGGGACTGACTGCCATACTGGGCTGCGGGTTCGACCCGGGCGTGACCAGCATATTTACGGCACATGCCGCCAAGCATCACTTCGACGAAATCCAGTATCTCGATATCGTTGACTGCAACGCGGGCAATCACCACAAAGCCTTTGCGACCAATTTCAATCCGGAGATCAATATCCGGGAGATCACTCAGAAAGGAAAATATTGGGAGAATGGAGAATGGCATGAAACAGAGCCGCTGTCGGTTCATCAGCCCTTGAATTACCCCAACGTTGGTCCACGCGAATCCTACCTGATGTATCACGAAGAATTGGAAAGCTTAGTGAAAAGCTTCCCGACTATCAAACGGGCACGTTTCTGGATGACCTTCGGACAGGAATACCTCACTCACCTGCGGGTGATACAGAATATCGGCATGGATAATATCAAACCGATCCTTTACAACGGCGTGGAGATAGTGCCTATCCAGTTCCTTAAAGCGGTACTGCCCGACCCTGGATCGCTGGGAGAGAACTACGAAGGAGAGACCTCGATCGGTTGCCGCATCCGGGGTATCTCGAAAGATAAGCAGCCTTTGACCTATTATATCTACAACAATGCCAGCCATAAAGCTGCCTACGAAGAGACAGGCGCGCAGGCGGTTAGCTATACAACCGGTGTACCGGCGATGATCGGTGCGAAACTATTCCTCGAAGGCGTCTGGAAGAAACCGGGCGTATGGAACACCGAGGAGTTCGATCCGGATCCGTTTATGGCAGAGCTCAACGAACAGGGACTGCCCTGGCATGAACTGTTCAATGTAGACTTGGAACTATAAAAAGACCATTTAATCTTAACAAAGTAATTATTTTCAAACAAAAACAACAGCATGGCGAAAGAAGAGATGAAAGCCGGGGCGGAAGCGACCGGAAATGCAGACAAATTGAAAGCGCTCCGCGCAGCGATGGATAAGATAGAAAAGACCTATGGAAAAGGGTCTATCATGAAAATGGGCGACAATGCCGTAGAGCAGGTCGAGGTGATACCCAGTGGTAGCCTTGGGTTAGACCTGGCATTAGGCGTTGGCGGTTATCCGCGGGGACGTGTCATTGAGATATATGGCCCGGAGTCATCTGGTAAGACCACCCTGGCCATCCATGCGATCGCCGAGGCACAGCGCGCCGGAGGGATTGCCGCCTTTATCGATGCAGAGCATGCCTTCGATCGCTTCTATGCGGCGAAACTGGGCGTCGATATCGACAACCTTTGGATCTCACAACCCGACAACGGAGAGCAGGCATTGGAGATTGCGGAGCAACTGATTCGCTCCTCTGCCGTCGACATTGTGGTGATAGACTCCGTAGCCGCGCTGACCCCGAAAGCGGAATTAGAGGGCGAAATGGGTGAGAACAAAGTGGGATTGCAGGCACGTTTGATGTCGCAGGCGCTGCGTAAATTGACCGCTGCTATCGGCAAAACCAATACCACCTGTATCTTCATCAACCAGTTGCGCGAAAAGATCGGGGTGATGTTTGGTAATCCGGAAACGACTACCGGGGGGAATGCTTTGAAGTTCTATGCCTCTGTACGCCTGGATATCCGTCGCTCGACAGCCATCAAAGACGGGGAAGAGGTGAAAGGCTATCTCACCCGTGTGCGCGTGGTTAAAAACAAAGTGGCACCTCCTTTCCGCAAAGCGGAATTCGATATCATGTTTGGTGAAGGGATTTCACGCGCCGGCGAGATTATCGATATGGCGACCGACCTGGGTATCGTGAAGAAGAGCGGGTCCTGGTATAGCTATAACGACAGCAAATTGGGACAGGGTCGCGATGCAGTGAAACAACTGGTAAACGACAATCCCGAATTGGCTGACGAACTGGCGGAACAGATCCGGGAGTCTCTCAAGAAGTAATTAAATCGGTCTAAATAGAGTGCATGCCTATGTTCAATAAGGAGGCTTACCGCCAGCTCTGCCTGACAGAGAAAACCATTCCGCTGTTCTCGCGGGACTGGTGGCTGGATGTGGCTTGTGGCGAAGGCATGTGGGATATTATCTGGATAGAACAGGGAGGACAGGTACGGGCTACCTGTCCTCTTTTCATTCCGCACAAGGGCATCGTATCTATGCCTCCTTTTACGCAGACTATGGGGCCATGGTTGGCACCCGTGTCGGACGATACCAAATACACCTCGCGGCTCAGTCAACGGCAGGAGCTGTGCAAACAGATCATTGCCGAGGTCGGCGACTATCCGCATTTCCTGCAGAATTTCTCGTATGAGATAACCGATTGGCTGCCCTTCTACTGGCAGGGGTTCACGCAGACCACACGCTATACCTATATCCTGCCGGATCTGAAAGACAAGGAAAGACTATGGGAAAACATGAGCCCGCAGACGCGACGTCATATCACCAAAGCGCGCGACAAACAGGCGATCCGGGTGGTAAGAGGGGCAGACGCGGCTGCATTATTGGCGGTATATGCCAAAACATTCCAGCGCCAGGGCAAGCGATCGGCACCACATCAGGAGATACTGCGCCGCCTGATCGATACTTGTCGCGAGCGCAACCAGGGGGATGTCTGGGCGGGCTACGACGAAAAAGGGAATCTCCATGCAGCCGTCTTTATTGCCTGGCAGGAGAGTTCAGCCTATTATATCGCCGGAGGAGGCGATCCGGCTTACCGCGATTCGGGCGCACACAGCCTGGTGATGTGGGAAGCCATCCAAGCCATGAGCGAGAAGAGTGAAAAGTTTGACTTTGAAGGATCCATGTTGCCGGGAGTCGAGCGCTTTTTCCGTGAATTTGGCGCCCGGCAAACACCCTACTTCACAATATCCAAAGGAAAACTTAGTTTACTACTTAGAGCCTGGTTGAAACTAAAAAGCTTTGTATGAACACACAAACGTTGGACTATATCAAGACCTTCCTGTTAGGCGATGATGTCTCTCCCAATCTGATCCGAACCATTGGCTACACCGACGACCGGAATGAATTCTACCGGTATAACGTCGTGATCGTGCCTTCCGGGTTCTTTTCAGAAGGGATATATGGTACCCCTGAATCTATTCCTTCTCTTCCGTTGGAGGAGATCGATCATATTCCGTTGCTTTTCGGCACACCCAAGACGCGGGTTATTGGCGATACATTGGTTGTTTATGCCGATATTATTGCCTCTACCTACTTTCTGATCACGCGATACGAGGAGATGGTACGGCGAAATGTGCGCGACGAACATGGACGTTTTCCCGGGAAAGAGTCGCTTCCTTACCGCGCCGGCTTTATTCTGCATCCGATTGTAGATGAATACCGCCGGTTGTTGCGCCACTGGCTGCGTCAATCGGGTTTGGAACTGCCCGATATCCGAAAAGGGATCCGTAAGGTATGGCTGACGCACGATGTGGATGCCCCTACGCTTTACCGCTCTTGGAAAGGATTGGTGCGCTCGCTGCGTGATAAACGGGGCTTGATGCGCTCCCTCAAAGGGAAGTTCGGCGCCTTGGAGAAAGACCCCTATTATACCTTTCCCCGTTTTTTCGAGCTGGACAAAGAATTGATTCGGCTGCGCAAGAAGGAGCGGTGCGAAGCGGTCTACTTCATACGCTCAGGCGGGAAAGCACTGCAAGACAAACCGCATTACAAGCTCAAGCAGAAAGATATGGCCCGACTCATCGACTCCATCGAGCGGGAAGAGGCTACCATCGGCTTGCATGCCAGCTACCTGGCGTCTGAACTGCCGGATAATATTGCAAAGGAAAAGGCCGCATTGGAACAACATACGGTCAAAGAGATCAAATGGAACCGTTACCATTTCCTGGCGGCCCGCGAGCCGGAATCACTCGATCGTCTGGAAGCCGCCGGTATAACCGATGATTTCACGATGGGGTATGCCGATATGGTTGGATTTCGTTTGGGTACTTGTCGCCCGGTCAGGTGGATCAATCCGGTGAACCGGCGCCTTTCCTCCCTGTTGCTTCATCCGCTTACCTTCATGGACAGTACAATGGATGCGAAGAAATATATGGGCCTTAGCTTAGACGAGGCGCAAATGACCGGAATAGCATTGATCAACCATGTAGAGGATCACGGAGGAGAACTCGTTCTTCTCTGGCATAATACCTCGCTCTGTGAAGATGGGGAGAGTTATCTACCTGCCCTTTATCCTTATTTATTGGAACAAATAGCGAATCGATGAAAGTCATAACGATAGTGGGTGCGCGCCCTCAGTTTGTCAAAGCCGCCATGGTCAGTCGGGCTATCTTGGCGCATAATCGACACCATCCCGATCATCCCATCCAAGAGATGTTATTGCATACCGGACAGCATTGGGATCCGGAGATGAGTGATATCTTCTTTCGCGAGATGCAGATCCCGCAACCAGCCTGGCAATTGGAGGAGCATTATGCTCATCATGGCGAGATGACCGGGCATATGCTGATCGCTATTGAACAGATCTTACTGGAGAACCGTCCCGATTATGTACTGGTCTATGGCGATACCAACTCGACACTGGCCGGCGCTTTGGCCGCCTCCAAACTGCATATCCCGGTGGTGCATGTGGAAGCCGGTCTGCGCAGCTTCAACAAAGCCATGCCCGAAGAGACCAATCGCATACTGACCGATCATATGTCCTCGCTACTCTGTTGCCCTACCTTGACCGCTATCCGCCATTTGGAGAACGAAGGCATCCGGGAAGGGGTACATCATGTGGGCGATGTGATGTACGATGCCGCCCTTCTGTTTGGCCAGTTGGCCGACGAAACCTCCGATATCCTTAATCGGGAGCGCCTCACCAATAAATCATTCTATTTGTCAACCCTGCACCGGGCAGAGAACACCGATGACCCATCACGCCTGCGGCAGATCATCGAGGCTTTGACAACGATCGGCACCTCCGCCTCACCGGTGGTGTTTCCACTCCATCCCCGTACCCGGCAGGCATTAAACAAGCAGGGACTCCTATCTCTGTTGGAAGAGCATCCGGGCATCCGCCTGGTGCCGCCCCTTTCGTTTCTGGATATGGTGATGCTGGAAAAGCAGGCGACCCTTATCCTGACCGACTCGGGAGGTGTGCAGAAAGAGGCCTATTTCCACCATACCCCATGCGTAACCCTGCGCGAAGAGACCGAATGGACCGAGACGGTCGATGCCGGATGGAACCAGGTGGCTGGCTATCATACGGAGGAGATTCTGCGTTGCGTAGCGAACCTGCCTCAGCAACGGAAAGAGATATTGGATTACGGCAGCGGGAAAGCTGCAGAGATGATTATTCGACTTTTATGAAAAGGGTATTGATCATATGCGATCTCTTCCCACCGGCTTTTGGTCCTCGGATGGGTTACCTCTGTAAGTATGTGCGCGCGGAGGGCTGGGAGCCCGTTGTATTGACCGAAGCGGTCGAGGATGAGCAAGCCTTCACTTTCCTTGCCGGAGAGGTCGAAACGCATCGCGTCTCTTATTATACCGCGTCAACACCGGGGGGACGTCGCCGCCAGTGGCTTTTCACCTTCCTGGGCGATCTGTTGTTTGCCTATAAAGACCGGAAAATCCTGCGCGAGGCAAAGAAACTATTGAATAACGGAGACTTCGATATCATCCTTTGCAGCAGTTTCCGCACCTTCCCCCTGACAGCCGCGCGAAAGGCCGCCCGTCGCTTCGGGCTTCCGTTGGTAGTTGATCTGCGCGATATCATCGAACAATACACCGGCGAGGAGTATATCACCCACCGCCCGCCCGCTCTGTTTGGATTGGGCAAACTATTGGTGAAGCTCCATACCCGCGTAGGCATGCGTCGCCGCAACCGGGCGTTGAGAGAGGCCGCCGCTGCTACGACCGTCTCTCCCTGGCATGTAGAGCAGTTAAAGCGTTATAATCTACGTACAGAGTTGATCTATAACGGCTATGATCCGAAACTTTTCTATCCGCTTCATACGCCGACTTCCCATTTTGTGATCACCTACACCGGACGCCTACTGAGCACAGCCATGCGCGATCCCGCCCTGTTTTTCGAGGCTCTCTCGATCCTGATTCGCGAGAAAACCATACAGGCCTCCGACTGCCGGGTCGACTGGTATGTGGATGAAGCCTCCCGGAAAGTGATCACCGAAGAGGCGGAGAAGTATCACCTCCTCCCCTATATGCACTTCAAAGGCTATGTTCCGGCGACTGATATACCGAAGGTCTTGAATGAAAGCTCCATCCTTTTGCTCCTGACCAACCGCTCTGCCGCGGATGGACCCAAAGGGGTGATGACCACCAAATTCTTCGAATCCTTAGCGGTTGAGAAGCCTATCTTATGCGTCCGAAGCGATGAGAGCTACCTGGCAGAAGCCATTCGCGCGACCCGTGCCGGACTGGCGGCCACTGATGTCGACGAGGTATGCGCCTTTCTGAAACAAGAGTACGAGGCATGGAAACAGCAAGGCTATACCGCCTCATCGGTCGACCGGGAGGCACTCCGACAATATGCCCGCCCTTACCAGGTACATCAATTCGCAAACATTTTCAACGACTTAACTGTTATGGAAAGAAAAGAATAATTTCTGACAATATCAATCTTCCACCATATGAAAAAACATTTGCACATTATCGCGTTCAACATTCCCTATCCGGCGAACTACGGAGGGGTCATCGATGTGTTTTATAAACTGAAAGCCCTGCATGCCGCGGGAGTCGGTATCATTCTCCATTGCTTTGAATATGGCAGGGAGCATGCCGATGTGTTGGAAACCTACTGCGAACAGGTCTATTATTATAAACGGAAGACCGGCTGGTTGTCGAACCTTAGCCTGTTGCCCTATAATGTGTATAGCCGGCGTGACCCGCAACTGCTCGAAAGATTATTGGAAGATGAATACCCCATCCTTTTCGAAGGGCTTCACAGCTGTTATTTTCTGAATGAACCGCGCCTGCGCGACCGGATCAAGATTTATCGGGAATGTAATATTGAGCATGATTATTACCGTATGTTGGCAAAAGCCACGCACGAGAAACTGACAAAGCTTTTCCTCCGGATTGAGAGTGTTCGCTTTCGCCGTTATGAAAAGATCCTGCGTCATGCCAATCTGATGTTGGGTATCTCAACGGCCGACACACAGCAGTTGCGCGATCGGTTTCCGAATGTCCGGATAGCCCATCTACCCGGTTTCCACCCGAACGATCAACTGACCGTACGCCCGGGTAAATCGGATTTTATCCTGTATCACGGCAATCTGTCGGTTTCCGAAAACGAACTGGCGGCACTTTTCCTGATAGAAAATGTGTTCAGCCGGATGCAAAGGCGTTGTGTCATTGCCGGTATGGATCCTTCTCCGCGCCTGATCCTGGCGGCTTCCCGTTATGCTAATATAGAGATCAAAGCGAACCCTTCGGCTGATGAAATGGATGATTTGGTAGGAAATGCCCAAGTGCAACTATTGATCACCTTCCAGGATACGGGGTTGAAACTGAAGCTGCTCAATAGCCTTTTCCAGGGACGCTTCGTGGTGGTCAATAAACTGATGCTTTCCGGTAGCGGACTCGATAACCTGTGTGTCGTAGCCGACAAGCCCGAAGAGATGGTCAGCGTTTGCGAACGCCTGATGAATATCCCGATTACCGAGGAGGTGATTGAAAGCCGTCGGAAAGTTTTGTTCCCTGCCTATTCAAACAAACACCTGGCAGAGAGATTAGTGCAACTGATTTTTGCCTGAAGCGAGGGCAGACACAAACGGACATAATCCTGCCGCATATCGTTCGGGCGTAACACCTCTTCGTTCCAGATCAACAGATCGAGATCGATCGGTACACGCCCCGACCCCTTATCCTCGGGCTGCCGTCCCAATTCCCTTTCAATGGCTTTCAGCCTTTCCTGCAGGGTTTCCCGGTCGAGCCCGGTAAAGCCTGCCGCTACCTGATTAATATAGGGTGCTGCCTCTTTTACCTTGCCAACCGCCTCTGTTTCTATCGGGTCGGAAAAATAAAGCTCTTCGAATAATGTCGCCAACCGGTCGGCAGCCTCTCGGCAATGCCGTTCCCTGTCAACATTGGTTCCTATGGATATAAATGCGCTGTTCAACATCTCTTTCTTATTGATTCAAGGCGCAAGTTAGCAATAATCCGGTAGTCGTCGGCGCTTTCCCCTTTCGGGAATGTTAAAATACAAAATGTAAGCAAAAAGTGGATTTTGCTTTACAATATGATACGTTAAAAAGTGTTACTCGCCTGACTAATTTTAAATACCCCTACGTTTTTGGAAAAATACTCCCGCCGAAATGTCAAAATGATAGTTGGCATATTCGGACGCCAGGATGCAATTAACGTATATTAAGGAATCAAATGAGCGGATACGTGATTGTTGGTAATGTGTCTTATGTAATATATATCGCTATCGGGGTGGTAGGTGAAGAAGAAATACCATGTTGTTCGTTTGCTTTTGGGGCAGGTTATGTAGTAAAGGTCTTTTCCGTATTTTGAGAAATGCGCCGGGGCTTTGTGTTTAGGGCGGAGGTGGATGGTTGATTCCATTTTAAGTATCAATGAACGAACATACTCGCGGGATGATTCTTTATATGAGAAATAATTTTCCTCATAAAGAATATCTGAAAGTTGATTAAAATACAGTTGTGCATCCCGAGAATAAAGAACTTTCATTTCTTATCGAACAATTTATCAATATGGTCTAATACAGTCTCTAAAAACTCCTCTCCTGTCAGGGCGTTTGCCAGCTCTTCTTCCGTCAGTGGGGGCGAAGGAATCATTTCTGTTTCTGTGATGTATTCCGCCATCGGCTCATGCAGGTCGTTCGCCTCGTTGTTTTCTTGGGGTTGTTCGTATTTCTTTTTCATACACTAAGATGTTATGGTGATGATACCTGTAAAGGTAGTGAAAAAAGAGGAGTAGTCAAATAGTTATAGTAGTTAAAGTAGTCAGAGTAGTCAGAGTAGTTAAAGTAGTTAATTACTAAGGAGCGATGCGACTGATAACTACTAAGCAGGCGGGATACGTAGTAGACCGCCTGCTTACAGATTAATACGTATGCTCGTTGTTTTCCATCTCCTCGCTGTTGATCTTACGCAGGTCGAGCGAGCGCCATGCGTAGAAGATATAGGCCAAGACAAAGGGGATGAGGATCGATACATAACTCATGGTTTTCAAGGTGAACAAGCTCGACGAACTGTTTTCGATCGTCAGCGAGCTTTGCAGGTCGGCCACCGATGGATAGTAGGCTGTATTGTTCCAACCGGCGCATAATAATAGGGCGAGTACGGTTAATACGGTTCCGAAGCCTGTAAACCAGATGCCCTTTTTCCAGCCTTTGGTATAGATTGTTTTTCCTATGCCGAAGAGTACCGCTACGACGCCAATCAATAGGACTGCCAGTACAGCCGGCATCTCGATCAGGTTGATAAAGTATTTATAGGGTTGCATAAACACCTCTTTCGTCTCCGGGTTGACAGCGAATCCTTCAGATAACAGGGTATGGAGAAGGAAAGCCAGGAAAAACACCAGGAAGAGAATGGTTTCCGGTAATAAACGTTTGCGGCTCAGGGTATAGATCTCTTCGTCGTCGATGTTGTTGATAAAATAGAGCAACGCCAGTACGCGTGCCAGGAAGAAGAGGGCGACGCCGAGGCAGACGTTCCATACGACCAATACCGCCTCCAGGCCGTGCCACGGATTGGCCCAGGTGGAGATGACCGGCATGGCGATGTCGGTCAGTTGCTCTTTGTTGACCAGGAATTCCGCTCCGTTGAAGAAGGTACCGACGGCTGTTCCCAACAGGATAGGCGCGCCAATGCCGTTGATCATCAGAAAGGCCTGGTAGGTCTTTTTACCGAGTAGATTGCCTTTCTTGGCCTGGTATTCATAGGATACCGCCTGGATAACAAAACAGAGCAGTATGAGTATCCATACCCAGTAGGCACCACCGAAGCTGGTGGAATAGAAAAGGGGGAAGGAGGCAAAGAAGGCTCCGCCGAAGGTGACGAGGGTGGTGAAGGTGAATTCCCATTTGCGTCCGGTGGAGTTCAATAGCATCTTCTGTTTGAGTTCGCTCTTTCCCAGGGTGGTGATCAGCGATTGTCCTCCCTGTACGAACAGGAGAAAGACCAACAGGGCTCCCAATAATGAGATCAGGAACCACCAGTAATATTGTAATAGATGATATGTTTCCATGCTTTTTAAATTGAAAGTTGAAAATTGAAAATTGAAAATTGAAACAACGTTCGTTAGCGAAGCGTAATGCAAAATTGAAACTGAAAAATCGAAGATCGCTTAGTAAAGTGCGGAGCAATTAACACGAGTGCATTCCCACTTTCAACTTTCAACTTTCAACTTTCAATTGTCCATTATCCTCCGGCCCTTTCCGGATTGCTTTCAGCATAATGCCTATTTCGGCAATAAGCAGGATGGTGAAGAGGGCGAGGAAGAGGAAGAAGGTGAGCTGCACCGAGCTTGTTTCCAGTTTGGAGATAGAGGCGCTGACGGGCAGAATATCCTGGATAGCCCAGGGTTGGCGTCCCACTTCGGCTACGATCCACCCGGCCTGTCCGGCAATATACCCCAATGGAATAGTCCACAGGCTGACATATTGCAACCATTTGGCCTGCTCGAATTTACCCTTTCTTTCCCACACAAGCGCGATGATGAAGAGAAGGATAAAGAATCCGCCTAATAACACCATGACACGGAAAGAGTAGAAGGTGAGGGCGACATTGGGCACCAGTTCGTTCACATCGCGTATGTAGCCATACCCGAAATAGTCGAAATTGGCGTTAAGCGTAGCCAGTGCCTGATTGGCTTTCACCTCGTTTTTCTCTTTTTTAGCTGTTTTGTAGTCGGCCAGGGCTTTGATAGCCGTCTGTCCTCTGTGGATTTTCTCCTGGGCGGAAAGCGCTACCTCTCCATTGTGTGCTGTGTAGCCTCCTTCGATCAGGTCGGTGATGCCCGGCACAAAGGCCTTTAGGTCGCGCTCAGCAAGGAAAGAGAGTAGTTTGGGCATCTGGATGTTGAAAATGAAAGGATCTTTTCCGTCGTCGTAGCTCTTTTTTGACGGGTTCAGCATACCGATGACACTGAGCCCGGCTCCTTCTTTGCCCTCGTAAAGCCCCTCCATTGCCGCCAATTTCATGGGTTGTTTCTGAGCCACGTTGTAGGCCGAACCGTCGCCGGTCCACAGGATCAATAAAGAGGCCACCAATCCGAAAATGGCTCCGATCTTAATGCTGGCGAGGGCAAACCGGGTGCTTCGCTTTTTCAATAGATACCAGCTGCTGACCCCCATCACAAAGATGGCGCCCAACACCCAGCCGGAGAGAACCGAGTGGAAGAATTTGTTGATTGCGACGGGCGAGAAGGCGACGGCAAAGAAGTCCATCATCTCATTACGCACCGTGTCGGGATTGAATTCCATCCCTACGGGATATTGCATCCAGGCGTTTGCCACGAGGATCCAATAGGCGGAGATAGTGGCTCCGAGGATAGTTAGCCAGGTCGATGCCAGGTGGAATTTCTTACTTACCTTATCCCAGCCAAAAAACATGACCGCGATAAAGGTGGCCTCCATAAAAAAGGCAAGGATCCCCTCGATAGCCAGGGGAGCACCGAAGATGTCGCCGACAAACCAGCTGTAGTTCGACCAATTCGTGCCGAATTCAAATTCAAGGATAAGCCCGGTGGCTACGCCGATGGCGAAGTTGATACCAAAGAGTTTCATCCAAAACTGAGCGGTCTTTTTCCAGAAGTCATCGCCTGTTTTGTAGTAGATCGTTTCCATAACAGCCTGGACGACGCCAAGCCCTAAGGTTAATGGTACAAACAGCCAGTGATACATGGCTGTCAGCGCGAATTGCGCCCTTGACCAATCGATGAGAGAAGTGTCAATTGTTTCTAACATATATGTAAGCTTTAAGGTGTTGCAGCCCGTTCTATCAATTCGTCGGAGACATATTCCTGTTTGGCCTCTTGGGTGTCAAACCGGTTGAGGTATCGGGGAAAGAAAAATATTTTAAGGATAACAAACATGATGAACAATTTAATCAAAATAATAGCCCACAATGTTTTCCCCAAGGTCATCTCCCGGAAACCTTCCCGGTAGAAGTGGAAGATACGCAAAGGAATGGATTGTTTATTCATGATTTTCGGAGTTTAATTCACAGTTACAAAGTTGTTTAAGCTCTTGTTGTCAAATGTAGATAAAATGCGTCTGTCGCTCTCTTTTTATAGATAGATTATATCGATGGGCTTATAAACGCCATCGAACGGTATGCATTCCCTTTTATTTTAATAAACAGAGTTACTGTTAAAAATGTTTATTTTGAAGCTGAAATAACAACGGCCAGACTTGGTACACCCATTGCTTTCTTTATATTTGCATTTGGCTGATTCCGAAGAAGAGGAATCATCACGACCAAAGAATTTTATGTAGTACTAATCTTAAATACTATTATTATGTCAAACATCTCAAGACGATCCTTTCTACAAAGAGGGACTGCCGCGGCTGCGGCGTTTACAATTGCCCCCAGTGCGATTCTTGGTAAGAGTCACGGCTATACGGCGCCGACAGATAAGCTAAATATTGTCGGTATTGGTATTGGCGGGCGTGGCGCTGGTGTGTTGCGCGGGTTGGAAACCGAAAACATCATTGCTTTATGTGATGTGGACTGGAAGTATTCCAAACCGGTTTTTGAAAAGTATGCTACGGCAAAGAAATACTGGGACTACCGCAAGCTGTATGATGAAATGGGGCAATCGATCGACGCTGTAATGATTGCGACGGCCGACCATACCCATGCGATCATCGCTTCGGAAGCTATGACAATGGGCAAGCATGTCTATTGCGAAAAGCCATTGACCCACTCTGTTTACGAATCCCGTCTTTTGACGAAGCTGGCTGCCAAACATCAGGTGGCTACGCAGATGGGTAACCAGGGCTCTTCCGACGAGGGCGTGGATCTGGTGTGCGAATGGATCTGGAATGGTGAGATAGGGGAGGTGACCAAGGTGGAAGCCTTTACCGACCGTCCTATCTGGCCGCAAGGATTGCCGACGC
This sequence comes from Parabacteroides sp. PM6-13, assembly GCF_029892605.1. Taxonomy (GTDB): domain Bacteria; phylum Bacteroidota; class Bacteroidia; order Bacteroidales; family Tannerellaceae; genus QVMG01. The sequence continues at coordinate 157,064 of NZ_JARXWF010000002.1, read as the reverse complement.
CGGAAAAGGCCGACCGGGTGCCCTCTACGCTCAACTGGGATCTGTTTACCGGACCGGCTGAACTGCGTCCGTTCAATAATATCTACCATCCGTGGAACTGGCGCGGCTGGTGGGCGTATGGAACAGGTGCCTTAGGCGATATGGCTTGTCATATTCTGCATCCGGTGTTTAAGGGATTGAAGCTGGGATACCCGACGAAGGTACAGGGCTCTTCTACCTTGTTGTTGAGAGACTGTGCACCACAGGCACAATATGTGCGCCTAACATTCCCTGCCCGCGATAATATGCCGAAGGTGGCTATGCCGGGTCTGGAAGTGCATTGGTATGACGGAGGCTTGCGTCCGAATATGCCGGAAGGATGGCCTGCCGGACGTAATATGGATGATTCCGGAGGTGGTGTGATCTTCCACGGAACAAAAGACACGTTGATCTGCGGTTGCTACGGTAAGAACCCATGGTTGTTGTCAGGTCGTGTGCCCGATGCACCGAAGGTATGCCGCCGGGTGGAAAATGCGCTCAATGGCGGACACCAGCAAGACTGGGTGCGTGCTTGTAAGGAGAGTGCGGCTAATCGCGTGAAGCCGAAATCGGACTTCTCGGAAGCAGGTCCGTTCAATGAAATGGTTGTGATGGGGGTATTGGCTGTTCGTTTGCAGGAGTTGCATAAAGAATTGCATTGGGATGGTCCGAATATGCGCTTTACCAACATTGCGGATACCGACGAGCTCCGCATCGTTATCAAAGACGGCTTTACGATCAAAGATGGTCACCCCTCTTTCAATAAAGAAAAGACGGATCCGATCAATGCCAAAGCTTTTGCCGAAGAGTTGATCAAACATAACTATCGCCAGGGATGGAACCTGACGGATATGCCCAGATAATGGAATAAAAATGGAGACAATAATATGAAAAAGTTATTTGTAACAATAGGAATCGTTGCTGTTATCGGAGGTCTTACCGGTTGTAATGGCAACAAAAAAACGGCAGAAGCGGGCGCAGATGCCACTAAAGCAGAAATCGAAATGGTGCAATTAGGCGATTTTTCTTTCCCTAAAGACGCGGATGGTTGGATCACCATCTTCAATGGTGAGAACTTTACCGGCTGGCGAGGTTACAACAAAGAGGTTGTTCCCGGGAAATGGACGATTGATGATGGCGCGATCAAATTCAATGGTACAGGAGCTGGAGAAGCACAAGATGCCGATGGAGGCGATCTAATCTTTGATTATAAGTTTAAGAACTTTGAGCTCTCTTTCGATTGGAAGGTGGCTAAAGGTGCCAACTCCGGTATTTTTATTCTGGCTCAGGAGGTAGAAGGATTGCCCATCTACTACTCTTCGCCTGAATATCAGATTCTGGATAATGAGAATCATCCTGATGCCCGCTTAGGCAAGGAGGGTAACCGCAAGTCAGCTTCGCTGTATGATATGATCCCGGCAGTGCCCCAAAACGCGAAGCCTTTCGACGAATGGAACACCGGTGGTATCCTTTGTTTCAAGGGAACAGTGGTGCATTACCAGAATGGCGAAGCAGTGGTTGAATACCATTTGTGGACAGATCATTGGAAAAATATGATCGATAACAGTAAATTCAAACAAGGAGGCGCTCATCCTGAAGCATACGATCTGTTGATCAATTGCGGTGGTCCTAACCGGGAAGGCGTTATCGGCTTCCAGGATCATGGCGATGATGTGTGGTTCCGCAATATCAAAGTGAAGATTCTTGATTAAGAAAAAAGAAGCTTTTCTATTATAAAGAAGAAGGTCTTTAAGGGTAAAACCTTAAAGACCTTCTTCTTTATATGAGTGAACGATTACAATCCCTGCAGGGTTAGGTTACTGTGATTCCTTCCGTTAAAGTGGATCACGCGTCGGCTGTCGCCGTTGTTTATCTTTACCTTATAGCTATCTCCTACTTTTTCGGTTTGCACATTCAATCCATTTGTCTTTAGCTTCCCATATTTCATCTGGTTCGCTTCCACATTGAGCTTGGCAGCTTTGTCGAGGTAAAGGGTCGCATTCGAATAGTTTCCTTCCAGGTTGAACCGGGAAAAGCGACTGTCTATCTCTTTTATTTTCAAGTTGCTGTAGTTGAATTGCAAGGCGTCGAACGACTCTTTCAGGTGTTTGATGTCGATATTTCCATACTTGAGTTGCAAATCAATGCGGACAATAGAGTTGATGTCGATATTTCCATAGCTATTGTCAACCACGAGATCTACGATATCTCCCAGTTTTAGATTGGAATATTTGCTTGTGCAATGGATATTTTCGGCCTCTCCGATCGTAATATCACCGCTATATGACATATCCAGTTCCGCTTTTTTCAGATTGGCAACTTTCAGATTACCATATTTCTGTACCACATCGAACCGGCCGGTGAAATCCCCTCCATGGATGTTGCCATAGGCGATGTCTATGGCGATGTCGCCTTTGTTCTGCGCGGGCATATGAATATTCCCGTAGCGCACTTTCAGGTTGGAGGCAAGCGCGGATGGCATTGATACATAATAGTCGATCTTAACTTGTTCGTTGTTGCGGTTGCCACCAAACGATTTTAGGTTTGTTTTCCCGTATACCGTGCCTCCTCTTTGGCTGATGTCGATACTCACATAATCCAATAATTCTTTTACGCGTGCTTCATTGCGGGCGCTTGCCTCCACTACAACGCGTACCTCTATCTCTTTCTTCGCCCAATGCGTAATGGTTATATCGCCGTATTTATTGTCGATATCCACTTTGTCCGAGGGCTTTACCTTGTATGTTTTCGTATATTCCCGCCGGTTGCTTTTGTCCTGCACATAGTCTTTCCCCGAAGCGCAGTTTGATCCCATCACAAGGAATAACAGGATCAGTAATGTGTTGCGTACTTTAGTGATTGTTTCCATCTCTTTTATTTTTTATTGTTTGTAGTTATCCATTTGTTCCAATATAAACTGAAGGCTCGACAGGCTGTTTTCATATTGTTGATTCATCACCAGCATCGCCTCGTCCGAGCAGGGGAGCGTAGGCAGTATCTCCTCTTCAAACGTCCGGCAATCGGACAATACCTCCTGGCTTGCCTCCAATAATTGGGCGCTTCCCGGCGTAGGGGCAGCTTTGTAATGATCCTCCATCTTGGCCAATAGGTTGTTCATCCGCATGGTGTAATACAGTTGCACCTCTTCTATCTCGCACAGATTGTCCGCAGGGTCCTCCTTCGTAAAGGAATCGGTAGCGGGACGGAAGATAATCAACAGGGCAATACAGGCCGCAGCGACAGCTCCATAGATATAATAAATCGAAGCAGAGCGTTTCCGCCGGGTCGGCAGTTTCTGTTCAAAGCGTTCCAGGTGTCCTTCCGGCAGTTCCACCCGGTCGAATGCTTCCCGGTTTTTGTCTACGAATTCTTTTAATTTATCCATGACTAATTTCGTTGAATCATTTCTACAAGTTTGCGTTTCGCCCGCAGATACTGGCTGCGGACACTCGATGGCTGCAGGTTGAGGATCGATGCGATCTCTTCCATATCATAGCCTTCGAAGAGATAGAGTGTTAATACCACCCGGAAGCCTGTTGGCAGGCGCAAAGCTGCCTCTTTGACCTGTTCGACCGATGCCATGATCGCTTCTTCCTGCTCATTCTCCTCCTCTTCTGCTTCTATGGCCATGGTGGGGGTTAACTCTTCTGTCTGCATGTGTTGCCGCCGCACATAATCGATGGCCGTATGTACGGCGATCTGATGTATCCAGGCTTCGAAGCTATGCCCCTCCTGGTATTGATTGATGCGGCTAAACACTTTCAGGAAGCTGTCCTGCATCGCCTCTTCCGCCTCTTCCGCATTCCCGGTGATGCGCAGGCAGGCGACATATAATAGGCGTGCAAACCGGCGGTAGAGATTCAATTGCGCATTTCGCTCCTGGCGCCGGCAACCTTTGATCCAGTGTAAGACTTCCTTATCCATTCATTTCTATATACGATGGTCGATCGGAGAATGTTGCATAAAGATAAGATAAAACGATGCAAACAAAAAAAGAGGCATCATCGCGACGCCTCTCTCCCTGAACTAAATGATAAAAATAAAAGTTATGTGGGAAGGTTTCTAGTTAACTGTCTCAAAAAAATTCATATCTATGGACATGTTGCCGGAGTTGCCTCCCGTAACTGTCTCTTTGTCCGAATTGTACTCCAGTTCAAATGTTTTGTCTCCATTGAACGTTTTGAAGTGCACCTTTAGCTTCACTGTTTCACCCTCGGTCTCCGGCAGAGAAGAGAGGTCGAAACAAACGATCCCGGCAACCGCTGCTTCCGATGGATCATTATAGGCATGGTGGCGAAACTCTACTTCATAAGCATTCTCACTGCCTGTTACAGGCAACAGATTAATAAAGTGCTTTTTTGTTCCGCCGTAGTTGAATTTGAAAATAACATTCAAATATCCGCCTCCGACCCAAATGTCTTTGACAGTCACCGGATCCGTGCCGTAATACGAGTCATTCTCTTCGCCTTTGTCTTCGGCTATCTCTTTGGTTAGGATCGGATCAACACCATTTACTTTTACATAATGGTCGAATCCGTCTTTCTCGTCACTTAGAATCGTGAAGTTTAACCAGGTCCGCTGACCTACTTCCAGGTTATGTCCCAAATAATAACCGGCAGCCGGCCAAAGGGTTGTCCCATTATCCATTTTGAAATAATGATTTCCTCCATCTAGTGCTTCAACAGTTGCTACGCCTAACCAGTAATCATTCAACGAGTAACCGTCGTCCATCGAACAAGAATTAAACAGCAGGGAGATACCTATCGCCCCAACCATTAATAATAAGCTCAACTTTTTCATACTTTTCATCAACATCGTGTTATTTCTTTACTGTTTACACAAATCTAGATGATGTATTTACGCAAAAGGCTGCAATCAATAGTTGTAAAAAATGTTAAATACAGGTTTTCTTTTGTTTTTCAAGATTTTGATTTGTAGTTGCTTTGCGAGTAAAGCGTTTTTGGGGGGATTCATTCGCTAAGTGCTCTTGCGTACGAGGGTAGGAATCATAAAAAAAGACCGATTTCTTATGAAACCGATCTTTTTGCTCTTCCTCTTGGACTTGAACCAAGGACCCTCTGATTAACAGTCAGATGCTCTAACCAACTGAGCTAAGGAAGAATTTGTTTATCTTTCGTACCTTTCACCAAAGGCCTTTCTGAAAATGCTCTGCAAAAGTACAAGCTATTTTCGAATTATGCAATATCTTTGTAAAAAAAATATTATATGAGTATACTTGGATTAGGTAACGCCTTGGTAGACGTACTATTACGCATTGACTCCGACGAAGTGCTTCCGCAGGTAGGCATTGAAAAAGGGGCTATGGACATGATCAGTGAAGAGCAAATGATTGCCATTCGCACCACCCAGGAGCGTTTTGAAAAGAGCCAGACACCTGGCGGATCGGCCTGTAACAGCATGCGCGCCCTCTCCCACCTGGGTGCCCGCGCAGGATTTATCGGAAAAATCGGCAGCGACGATACCGGAGCATATTACAAAGAAGCTGTTGATAAAGCAGGCGTATCGCCTTATTTTATTCATACCGACGGCATATCGGGCAGTTGCACCGTACTGATCTCGCCTGACGGCGAACGCACCATGGGCACCTTCCTGGGACCGGCGGCAACGATCCATCCGGATGAGATCACCGACGAAGTGCTCGCCGCTTACGACTACCTCTATATCGAAGGCTACCTGATCGTGAACGAACCGCTGATGCGTTCTATCATGAAGCGAGCCAGGCAATTGGGCTTGAAAGTAGCCTTGGACCTGTCGAACTTCAATATTGTCAACGCCTTCAAAGGGATGCTGGAAGAATTGATTCCCAACTACGTAAATATACTCTTCTCTAACGAAAGCGAAGCAGAGGCCTTCACCGGACTGCCTGCCGAAGAGGCTGTACGGGCCTTGGCAAAACAGGTCGACATCGCCATCGTTACCTTAGGCAAAGAGGGCGCGTTGATTGCCCAAAATGAACAGGTAGTCCACGTGGCGGCCGAAGGCGGAAAGCCTATCGACACCACGGGTGCGGGCGACCATTTTGCTGCCGGCGTCCTGTACGGACAAACCCAAGGTGCCACGCTGGAGCAATCGGCACGTATCGGCTCCCTGCTTTCAGGCTATGTGATTGATGTGATTGGCCCGGAAATACCCGCCATACATTGGGATGAAATAAAGTTAAAAGTAAAAGAGATATTGGGTTAAAGCCACTATATTCTTTACTTTTACATCTTCGTAAAACGAATTAGAACCGAATGAATATGTTGAAGCAATCAAAAGCACTCGTCGCAGTGCTTGCTCTGTTTATCCTGGGTGGGAGTCATACACCCCTGCGTGCGCAAAAAGACAATCGTTTTGAGATAAGTAAGAACCTGGAGATATTCAACGCCTTAGTCAAAGAGATGGAGATGTTCTACGTGGACTCTGTCGACATCGAAAAGAGTCTTCGTCGCGGCATCAACTCCATGTTGGCCGGGTTAGACCCCTATACGGAGTATATCCCCGAAGAGAATATGGACAACCTCCAGCTCATGGCCACCGGCGAATATGGTGGTATGGGATCATTGATCCGTCAACGTCCGAATGGCGAAGGGGTTATTGTTGCCGAGCCCTACGAAGGCATGCCGGCCGCCCTGGCGGGATTGCAGGCGGGCGACCGTTTCCTGTTCATCGATTCGGTCGATGTTTCCAAGGCCAACAATGATGAGGTGAGCAAACTCCTGAAAGGGGTGCCCAATACGAAAATGACCGTCACCATACAGCGTCCCGGCGAAAAGAAACCCCGTAAGATCGATATTGTCCGCAAACAGATCGTTATCAACCAAGTGACCTACTACGGGGTACAGGATGGCGACGTGGGCTATATCTACCTGAGCGGATTCACCGACAAGAGCGGTCAGGAGGTAAAAGCGGCGTTCGAAGACCTGAAGAATAATCACAACATCAAATCTCTTATCCTGGACCTGAGAGACAATGGCGGAGGCGTACTGGAGGCTGCCGTGCAGATTGTTGGTCTCTTCGTGCCCAAAGGAAGCGAAGTGATCTCTACCAAAGGGAAGATCAAACAGTGGGATCGCGTCTATCGTACCTCGGTAGAACCGATCGACACGGTTATTCCGTTAGCGGTATTGATCAATGAGAACTCAGCCTCTTCGTCGGAGATTGTGGCAGGCGCCATGCAGGACCTGGATCGCGCCATATTGGTCGGACAGCGTTCGTTTGGCAAAGGACTGGTGCAGTCCACGCGCGACCTCCCCTATGACGGCAAGCTGAAAGTGACGATCAGTCGTTATTATATCCCCAGCGGTCGTTGCATCCAGCAATTAGACTACAGCCACCGCCGGGCAGACGGTAGCGTAGCCGCTATCCCCGACAGCCTGACAACGGTGTTTCATACGGTAAACGGACGTGAGGTACGCGACGGCGGTGGCATACGTCCCGATTTTGAAGTAGAAGCGGAGGATGTGCCTACGATGATCTATTACCTGATGAACGATTATGCCCTGTTTGATTTTGTCACCGACTGGGTACAGAAACAGAAGACACGGGTTCCTATCGAAGAGTTTACTGTGACCGACGAAGACTTTGAAGCCTTGAAGGCCTATGCCAAAGAAAAAGAGTTCAGCTACGACAAACAAAGCACAAAAGCCCTGAAGCAGCTAAAGGAAATTGCGGAATTCGAAGGATACCTGAAGAACGACTCCACCCTTTTCGATAGCCTGGAAGAGAAATTGACACCGGATCTGGAGCGCGACTTCGACCGCAACAAAGAAGCGATCAAGAAACTGTTAGCTTCCGAAATCGTTGTCCGCAATTATTACCAACGAGGCCGGGTGATGGAAAGCCTGAAAGACGATAAGGTATTAGACAAAGCTATTGAGGTGCTTCACAACCAGGAACTTTATCAATCAACGTTTCATACCATGCCTAATCCCTGATTAAGCGATAGAGTGATATATAAAATGGCTTTAGCGAATGAATGACAGATTCGGCTAAAGCCATTTTAAAATTAGCCAGGCGGGTAACACTTTTTAACGTATCATATTGCGAGGCAAAATAGGGTTTTTGCTATCAAAATGATAATTGGTTATGGGATGGGAAATTCGTCGGAATATGCTATTTTTGTTCCCAATAAAACAAGAATATATGAAACGAGAAAGTAAAGACTTCATCTATGAAGAAGAGACAATTTGGGAGGTGGTAGGCGAAGGTGTGCGTCGCCAGGTGATGGCCTACAATGATCAGTTAATGCTTGTCAAAGTGGCTTTTGAGGCCGGTGCGGTTGGTGCGCCTCATACGCATCCTCATACGCAGGCGACCTATGTGGTGAGCGGTCTGTTTGAGTTTACGACCGACGGACACACCTCTATCATTAAGGCCGGTGATTGCGTTTACATCAAACCGGATGTTTTGCACGGGTGCAAATGCGTAGAGGCAGGGACGCTTATCGATACCTTCGCACCTATGCGGGAGGACTTCTTGGTGTGTCCGTAAACATTTTTTTGCATCAAACCCCTTTTTGCTTAACATCTATTATTGGTAAAAGTCTTGACAACAAGGAAAAAGCCCCTATCTTTGCATCGTGGTTTTTTCATAATAGTATTAGATTTAAGGTTAACAAAGTTTGATTAGGGGTTGTCGTGAGACAGCCTTTAATTTTTTTAAACCATTGGATGGTCTCTCTTCGTAGGGGGGGCTATTTTTTATTGTGTCAACTTATACATGCCTCCGGGAAGGATTTTAACCACGCCCTCCATCTCCAGTTCAAACAGTAGCGACGATAGTTTGTAGACCGGCATCTCGGTTGCCAGGGCCAGGGTGTTTATGTGTATCTCATTTTTGCCTCGGATGGCGGAGACAATTTTGTCGTAGTCGCTGTTTTCCGGGAACGAGATCATTGATTGCTGCGGGATGCCGGGCGATTCGGTTGGGTTTTCCCAGCATAATCCGGCGATCAGCTCCTGTGCGGAGGTGATGAGGCCCGCTTTGTTTTGTCGGATCAGGCTGTTGCACCCTTTGGAATGTGCATCGTTGACCCGTCCGGGAAACGAGAAGACATCCCGTCCGTATGAGAAAGCGATATCCGCCGTAATCAGGGAGCCGCCCTTTTCGGCCGATTCGATCACAACGGTGGCGTCGGATAGTCCGGCTACGATCCGGTTGCGTTTCACGAAATTTTGGCGTTCAGGCTGGGTGGCACTGGGGAAGTCGGTGAGCAATCCGCCGTTGTTCAGCATCTCTACCGCGATGTTGCGATGTGCTGAGGGGTAGATCATATCCAAACCATGCGCCAGGACGGCAACGGTCGGTAGTTTGTTGTTGAGTGCCGAGCGATGTGCCTGTATATCTATGCCGTAGGCCAGTCCGCTGACGATAAGCATATCCGGGAATATCTCCGCCAGGTCGTGGATTAGCTTCTCTGTCAATTCTCTACCGTAATGGGTCGATTTGCGTGTGCCCACAATGCTGATCACCCGGGGAACATTCAAATCGGCATTGCCTTTGTAGTAGAAGAGCACCGGCGCGTCCGGACATTCGCGCAGGCGCACCGGGTAGTCGGCCTCGCCCATAAAGTAGGTCTTCAGGTTGTTTTTGCATACGAAAGAGGCCTCTTGCTCTGCCAGGTGAAGCACTTCGGCACGCCGTATCTCCGCAATGTGGCGCGAGCCTATGCCGGGTACTTTTTCCAATAATTGCTTTTTCTCGGTGAATATCGCCTCCGCACTGCCCATTGTCTCCAGCAGGTGGCGAGCCAGGATGTCGCCAATGCCATTAATCATGGTGAGCCCTATTTGATAGATAAGATTCTGTTCCATAGCTAAGATTTTGGACTAAAAATACAAAAAATAATGGCCGCCTGTTTGTTTATGGCAATAAGGATGGCAAAAAAAAGATCCCGGCTTCATTATAGAGGCCGGGATCTGAAGTGAGAACCCTTATTTTTGTATATCACTTGAATTATTGTACTTCTACCAATGTAGTTTCGAATTCGTTGTACTGCCAATCCAGTGTGTAGCATTTAACAGAGCATTCTACTTTGTCACCTACTACTTTTACAGATACATACAGTTGGTAGATGTTACCAGCTTCCACGTAGTTGTGACCGATTCCAGTTAAGCCGTTCGGATTGATTGTATATGTTCTTACTTCTTCTCTTTCACCTACGTTGAAAGTCAGCTTCAGAGAAGTCAGGTTGCTTGTGTCAGCGTTCGGATAAGTAACGAAAGAAGCGTAAGCGTCTTTACCGAAATCAGCAGCAGTAACTACTTCGTTTGTGAAAGAAGAAACGGTTTCGTTCAGTTTTCTTGTTGTGTTCTTGTTTATTAATTCAACGCTTGTCAAAGCAACTGTTGCTTCTTTACCTTCTGTGATGGTTGAGTTGAATTCTACCAGTTCTACCTGAGCAGTCAGTTGTTTCAATACGATAGCGATTGTTTCTACATTACCGTTCTTTGCGTCAGCGATTGTTTCGAAACCTTGTCCTTTATTGAAGCTAAACTCTTTGCTTTTACCGAATTTTACCATGTTAGAAAGATCAGCAGCGCCGTAAACAACATCTTCTACCTGATCTTTTGTTGTCATGCTTGCGAAAGAGATAGTTGTATTCGCGATTACATATACTTGGTAAGTGCGACCTGTTTTTACTAATACGTTCAGTGAAGTGAAATCGGTTACGTTATCTTTAGCGAAGAATACATTGTTGCCTTCCAAAACAACAACAGAAGCGTTTTCGAACGTGTCCATTTTTTCGCCATCCCAAGAAGAGCTACTGGCACGTGTTGCCATTTCGCCAGATACATTAAAAGAAACATACAGTTGAGTGTCGTCAGCAGAAACAGTAGCAGCTTCAGAAGTAGAAGCAACGATAAGCATATCATCTTCCATAGAACATGATACGGCAGCTACTAAGAACAATGAAACAGCTAATAATACATTTAAGAATCTCATGACGGTAATTATTAAAACGGTAATTTTCTTTTTGTCTAAACTTTCTGATGCAAAGATATGGCGGGTTTCATCGCAGGGAGATAGGTGAAAACTTCATCTTTCAGCGGTGATTCTACCTATTTTCGACCTTTGATAAGATTACCGCTCACAATGATAGGAACGCCATAGGGTGATAGCGAAATAAATAGGGGAGAAGGTGCATGTTTTGGAGGGAATTGGAGGGAGATAGGAAATAGGAAATAGGAGATAGGAGATAGGAAATAGGAGATAGGAGGAGACGTTAAAGGCAAGCAATCGTAGATTGCCCTGCTCTGTAGCCAGTTGCCTCAGGCTGCTGGACTTCAAGTAGGAGAAAATGTGAAGATTGCGGGGATGCACGCCGCAGGCGTGAGATTATGCATAACCGTATGCAAGCGTAGCGCAGCTTACGGTAGTGAATCATCTATATAAAAAGCCCCGCATGGGGCGGGATTATGGCAGATCTCGCACCTGCGGCGCTTGATTGACAGGTAGTTGCTATACCGTAAGCTGCGCTGCGCTTGCATACGGTTATGCATAATCTCGCGCTGGCAGCGCGCTCTCCACCTACAAATTTTCCAATATTTGAAAGTAACCTATCAATCATATCACGACTTAGAGGTCTCTCCGGCGATTCTATCCACCACCACGGCAATCGCACCATCGCCTGTTACGTTGCAGGCGGTTCCAAAGCTATCCATGGCTATATACAGGGCTATCATCAGGGCTTGCAGCGTTTCGTTAAAGCCGAGCATGCTGTGCAATAGTCCCAACGCCGCCATAATAGCTCCTCCCGGTACGCCCGGAGCCGCCACCATAGCAATGCCCAGCATCATAATAAACCCACTGAAGCTCATCAGTGAAACCGGTTCGCCCGCCATGATCAGGATGGCCATGGCGCAGGCAACGATCTTCATGGTGCTGCCCGCCAGATGGATCGTCGCGCATAAGGGCACGGTGAAAACGGCAATGCTCTCGCGTACGCCGTTCTTGAGTGTCTGCTTCAGTGTGACCGGGATGGTGGCTGCCGACGATTGGGTGCCCAACGCTGTCGCGTAAGCCGGCAACATGGTGCGAAGCAGGCGGAAAGGATTCTTCCCGCTGGCGCCTCCGGCGATCAGGAACTGGATAACCAACAGAAGAATATGCAAGACAAAGATCACCAAGATCACTTTCACAAACATGGAGATAATATGCATCACCTGCCCGCTCACCGTCATATTCAGGAATATACCGAAGATATGAAGCGGCAACAGAGGAACAATCACCACCTCGATCAGTTTGATCACAATCTCTTTGAAGTCGTTGAACGCCTCGCGCAAGGTCGATCCGGCAATGTTGGAGAGCCCCAGCCCGATGGTGAAAGAGAGGATCAGTGCTGTCATCACCTCCATCAATGGGGGCATAGCGATCGTGAAATAGGGCGTTAGCATAAAATCTTCCGGGTTATCCAACGCGATCAGTTCCACATTGGCCGGAATAATCGAAGGGAACACCGCCGAACAACTGAAATAGGTAAAAAAGCCGGAGAACAGCGTCGAGCCGTAGGCAATCAAGGCGGTAATAGCCAACAGCCTGCCTGCTCCTTTGCCAAGGTCGCCAATCGCCGGAGCCACCAGCCCCAGGATAATCAGCGGAATAGCAAACGATAGGAAATTACCAAACAATGAATTAAACGTCACAAAGATACGAGCCAGCCAATCCGGAAAGAACTGACCGAAAATCATACCGGAAACAATGGCGATAACTACCTTGCCTAAGAGGGAGACTTTAATCTTTTTCATGGAATCGTTTTATTTTGTAGCCGATGGCGGCGATAATGATTGTCATTACGGGGCTTATTAGGTTGAAGAAGCAATAAGGGAGATAGGTAAAGGTGGAGACACCCAATACGGTGGCCTGTGTCATGCCGCAGGTGTTCCAGGGGATTAATGCCGAGGTGACGGTGACGGCATCCTCCGTTGTTCGGCTTAATAGGCGCGATTCGAATCCCATTTTATGATACATATCTTTGAACATATTGCCGGTCAGAATAATGGATATATATTGATCGGCGGTGCATATATTCAATAAGAGACCCGAACCGACCGTGGAGCTCACCAGACTGGTGCGTCCTTTTACAAAGCGCTTCAACTCATTCGTCAGGCTTTCCAGCATGCCCGAAGCTGTCATGGCGCCACCAAAACACATGGCGCTCAGAATCAACCAAATCGTGTCGAGCATACCGCCCATACCGCGGGTGGAGACCAGGCTGTTGAGTGTCTCATGGCCCATCTCAAGCCCCGTACCGCCATACAGGCTCATCAGCATGCCTTGGAGGCTCGCACGCATACTGCCCTCTTCCGCGCCGGCTATCTCCTGCAATAGATGCGGTTGGAAAAAGAGTGCCAGAAAGGCGGCCAAAAGAGCGGAGGTAAAGAGGGTGACCAACGGAGGCGCTTTGCGGGCGATCAATAGGCCGGTGACCACCGGCACAATCATCAGCCAGAGCGATATATTGAAGCGTTCGGACAGAATCCGGGAGAACTCAGCAACCTGACTCGTATCACTTCCGGTATGGTTGAACCCGGCGATGGTGAAGATAATCAGCGTGATCAATAGGGTGGGGACAGTCGTATAGAGCATATAGCGGATATGCGTAAACAATGGCACATCGCTTACGGTCGATGCCAAGACGGTCGTATCCGACAGGGGTGATATCTTATCGCCAAAATAGGCACCCGAGATAATCGCGCCAGCCGTCCATCCGGCCGAAAAGCCCTGTGCCTCGCCAATGCCCATCAGGGCAATCCCGATGGTGGCAATGGTGGTCCAGGAGCTGCCTGTCATAACCGAGACAATGGCACAGATCACACAGCTGGAGACCAGGAAGAAACTGGGGTGAAGTATCTGCATGCCGTAGTAGATCAGTGTCGGCACCACTCCGCTTATCATCCAGCTACCCGCCAGGGCGCCAATCAACAACAGGATAAGGATCGCGATCGAGACCCCCAGGATATTCCGGCTGATCGCCTTCTCGATCTCTTTCCACTTCACCCCGCAAAACGCAATCGCCAGGCCAGAGCAGATAGCCGCGGAAGTCAGTAAGACCACCTGGCTTGCCCCTCCCAGGGAGTCGCTGCCAAACAGGGAAATGGTAAAATAAAGAAATACAATCAACACCACAAGAGGAATGGCAGAGAGCCATGGTGACGGTAATTTGCGAGGGGTATCTTCCATGTAAACAGGGTTTTCTCTTTATACATGCAAAGGTAGTTTTTTTTTCTCCCTCTCCAAATACTCATTTCTCTCCCGCGAATACTCATTGGCTCGACTGAAAAAGATCCTTTGTCTTTAGTTTTGTGATGTGATTCGAACAAAACAATTTAAATTTACGGCAATGGGAAAGAAAATCATTTTATTCAGTTTGTTTTTACTCTTCGGCCTGGTTGGGTATGCAGAAGAGTATAAAAACATTGATTCGTTGGAACCCGGCGACTGGCTATTGATCGAGTCGGTCGAGTATTATCCCTACGTGGCGCCAGGCGTAGAAGAGGAGGTGCCCTGGCGGAATGAGAATGTACGACGAACGGTCTTGAAGGCCATCGTGACCGAAGTCGATACCAAACAGATCTCTTTTGACTTCCAGGTGGACTATCTATATGATGTCAAGAATATCGAAGGAGGAGAGGCTTTTTGGTATTACGATAGCCGTTATAAGTCTGATTTCCCGACAGGAGAAAGAGATATTTGGATGACGCTGAAAGAGGGCGAATGGGCTTTTCCCGACAGGGAAGAGATCGTTGCTTCTGCCTCATACGATCGCGCGAGCGGTATCATGACCGCCCTGGAATGTCCATACGATAATCTATATTATATCTATGCCGCCAACCGGGTTGATTATGGATTGAAAAATGAACAAACAAATGCCCTTCCAAAGCACTTACAACTCAAAAGGGGAATCATTGATCTTCAGCCTGTCATCGAATATGAAATGGAGCGCTTATTTGCCCAAAAAGAGAAGCCGATCACCACGGCTATCCGGCGTCCCATTAAGCCGACAGAGGCTCGAAAAGAGCAAACACAAAAGGTCGGAGACATTCCTGCTAACGAAGCCGGGGTGACTGAAACGCGCGAAACAAGGGTGGTCGACGCCTCTTTTTCTTTGCCTCCCAATGTATCGATTCATTTGGAAACCCCGGAAATGACTACGATATTCTACGAAGCATTTTATCTCTCTCATCCCACCTTATATTTCCATATTGATAGAGAACATATCAATCAATACATACATATGTATCTCTCTCCGGGTGATTCAGTCCGGGTGAAGCGGTTTGAGAATGGCGAAGTAGAGTATAAAGGAAACAGAAGTAGGGAAGAGTATGAGTTGATTTGGGAAATTCAACGGGTGGATCAATATGTTTTTTCAAGTAGAAGTCCCGAGGATTATCTGCAACACCGAAAAGAGAGATTTGATCAATTGATAGAAAAATGCGATACCATCCTGGACAGTTATTGGAAAAGAGTACTTGAGTTGAGTAGAGATTATATGTTGGCAAGCTCTAATCTCACTTTTAAATTGTATGGTGAAAATACAGGACAGATGATTGGGGATTCAGCTTCTATTCGGTCGATAGCCCCTTTGTATGATTATCAGTATAATCCGTCCGGTTATGAAAACTTTCTAATAACCTATGTCGACTATAAAAGAAGAGACATGGCTACGGAAACGATCAGCAACAGGAATCATCCTTCAGATCATAGTTTTGAGCGGAAATATTACTTGGCCGATCAACTATTGGCCGGTTATCCGAAGTATCGTGTGTCTCACCGCTATCTCTTGCAGAAGATGTATGCCGATAATCTGTCGGAAAGCCAGGCTGAGTATGACCATTTTATGCAAACCTGCCCCGACACCGCATTGCGGAATCTGATTCGGAAAATTTATGAGCAATTGTTGCCGCTGGAAAAAGGCAATAAAATTCAGGATACGGATATTACGCTTGCCAAAAAGGCGGTCTCTTCCTGGGGGAGCGACCGGGAATATGTGGTAATGGAGATATCTCCTTATATCCCTTCCGGTAATAATAGTTACTCTGATATTGATCGCCTGAACAAATTACTGCAAACCAAGGGGATAACAGATAAGATCCAATGTTATTTTTATGCTTTGGAACCCCGGGATGCTAATCAGGAAAAATTCGATCAGTATTTGTACATACCGGATACTACCCTTGTTGCTTCTCTTGCTTCGTTCGATCCTTATATAGGTGTTTTTCTTGTTATGCGAAAAGATGGTACTATCCTTTATCGTTGTACGAATCGGTTTTGGAGCCCGGAGAAAATGGCAGACCTGATCGAGCAAGACCTCAACCGAGCCTCTTCCTCCTCCTTCTGGCCTGCCTTTTGGAGAGGCTTTGGTTTTGCTTTTGTTTTTGCGGTATTGGCGGTGGGCATTATTCGTTACCGGCTGAATCTCAAACGTAAGAAAGAAGAGCAGCAACGAAAGATCAAGGAATTGGAACTGAAAGCGATCCGGTCGCAGATGAATCCGCATTTCGTATTTAACGCGCTTGGTTCGATTCAGAACCTGATCAACCGGGGCGATAATGCGAAGGCGAATGAATACTTAGTGCAATTCTCACGCATGGTGCGCATGGTATTGAATCACTCGGAAAAGAAAATGGTGGCGCTTTCGGAAGAAATCGAACAGCTTTATCTATATTTGAATCTGGAACAGTTGCGATTCCCGTTTGTATATGCGGTGACCGTCGACGAAACGATCGAAACCGATCTGGTAGAAATACCGGGTATGTTGATACAGCCTTTTGTGGAGAATGCCGTGAAACACGGCATTGCTCCGCGGGGAGAAGGGAATATCCTAATCGATATCAAACAGCGGGGCAAGGTGTTGCAAATCGATATCACCGACGACGGGCCGGGTCTAAATGGCCAGCCGTCGGAAGGTTTCGGTGTGAAAGCGGTGCAGGAAGAGTTTCAGATTCTGAAAGAATTGTATGAAACAGAGCCGACCATCACCATTCGCGACCGAAAAGAAACAGAACAGGTGTCGGGATGCCGGGTGACATTGGCCATTCCTATTAATTGAAAAACAAAGATGGAGGAAAAGATATACGCACTACTGGTAGACGATGAGGCGGGGAATCGGGAGAACCTGCGCCGTATGCTGGAGGTTCATTGTCCGCAGGTTGTCCTGCTGGGTGAGTACGCCACGGTGGCTGAGGCGCGGCAGGCGGTGGAGCAGAAACGTCCCGATCTGTTGTTTCTGGATATATGCCTGACCGATGGCACCGGGTTCGATCTCTTGGAAAGCCTGGCGCCTATCCCGTTGGAGGTGATCTTTATCACCGCTTTCGACCAATATGCCATTCAGGCTATCCGCTTTAGTGCCCTCGATTATCTGTTGAAACCCATCGACATCAAAGAGCTGACGCAGGCGGTCGAGAAGGCCGCCCGGACTATCCGGCAGAAAGAGGAGAACCGCCGTATGGCGAACCTGCTCCGTAACAGCCACCAACCGGATAAAAATAAGAAAATAGCCCTGTCGGTAGCCGATAAGATTGAGTTTGTTGCGATCAATCAGATCATCCGCTGTGAATCGGAAAGCAACTACACCACCTTTTTTCTACGTGACGCTACGAAACTGATCGTTTCTAAGACTCTGAAAGAATTTGATGAACTGTTGACCCCTTATCAGTTCCTGCGTGTGCATCAGTCGCACCTGATCAACCTGGAGGCCATCCGAAGCTTTATCAAAGGCGATGGAGGATACATAAAAATGTGCGACGGATCATCGGTTCCCATCTCCCGACAGCGCCGTCATCTGGTGATAGAAAAACTGAATAATCTATAGGCAAAAAAAATTCTCACCCGCATGAGAATTTTTTCTCACGCGGGTGAGAATTTTTTTTGCCCCTTTATTTTCCCTTTTTATTTCCGCTGATAGGTAGCGAAAGTATAGGGATACATATGCTTTTCATCCGCCGGATGGCTTTCGCGGAAAATCTCTTCCCATTCGGCGAAGTCGATGCGGGGGAAAAAGGTGTCGGCATCCTCGAAAGTGTGATGCACCCAGGTGATATACAATTTGTCGGCCTGCGGCAAGAGGGCGTTGTAGATCTGCCCGCCGCCAATGACAAACAGCTCTTCGTCGTTGCAGAAGCTAAACACCTCGTCGATCGACCGAGCCATCGTGCAATCGGCATAGGTCAATCCCTCCTGCGAGGAGATCACCACATTCACCCGGTTGGGCAAAGCCCCTTTGGGCAACGATTCGAAGGTCTTACGACCCATAACCACGGTATGTCCCGAGGTGAGATTCCGGAAATACTTCATATCATTGGGAAGACGCCAAAGCAAGTCTCCCTCTTTTCCTATGGCATAATTGTCGGCCACGGCAGCGACCAGCGAAATAGTACTCATGGTCAAAATGGATTAAACGGCAACCACCCCTTTGATATGCGGATGGGGATCGTAGCCTGTCAGGTTGAAATCTTCGTATGCAAAGTCGAATATGCTTTTTACCTCCGGGTTGATCTCCATGCGTGGCAACGGACGGAAGTCGCGGGATAATTGCAACTCTACCTGTTCGATGTGGTTGCTGTATATATGAGCATCGCCGAGCGTATGCACAAAATCGCCCGCCTTGAGCCCGGTCACCTGTGCCATCATCTGAAGCAGAAGAGCATAGGAGGCAATATTAAACGGAACCCCTAGGAAAATATCCGCGCTGCGCTGATAAAGTTGCAGGCTCAAACGCCCGTTAGCAACATAAAACTGAAAGAACGCATGGCAGGGAGGCAGGTTCATATTCTCCAGATCGGCCACATTCCAGGCGCTGACAATGATACGGCGCGAGTCGGGATTGTTTTTGATCGTATCTACCACTTCGGAGATCTGGTCGATATGCCCTCCTTTGTAGTCGGGCCAGGAACGCCACTGATAGCCGTAGATATGGCCCAGTTCGCCCTGTTCATCGGCCCATTCGTTCCAGATGCGCACGCCATGCTCCTGCAGGTAGCGGGCGTTGGTGTCGCCTTTCAGAAACCAGAGTAGTTCGTAGATGATCGACTTGAGATGAAGCTTTTTGGTGGTCAACAGCGGAAAGCCCTCTTCCATATTGAAGCGCATCTGATGACCGAAGACACTGATCGTGCCGGTACCTGTGCGATCGGTCTTTGTTACCCCTTCGGAGAGCACGCGTTCGAGTAGTTCGTGATATTGTTTCATGCGATTGGAATCTATTTTAGTGTCACAAATGTACAAAACCCAATCGGATAAATCAACCATCGGTCAAACGAACGGAATTTTACTTATATTTGCTTCCAAATTTTAAACTTATTAATTATTAACGAAAAGTCAGATGAAAAAGATTTGCTTGTTATTATTGTCCGTGTGTGTACTGGCGTCATGCGGTGAAAAAGAAGAAAAAGCCACTTTGTCAGGGCTTATGAAATCGGATTTTGTCTCCACCGTAGAGGGAAAAGAGACTCAACTCTATGTGTTAACGAACAAGAATGGTGCGGAAGCATGTATCACCAATTTCGGTGGTTGCCTGGTGTCATTGATGGTGCCCGATCGTGATGGCGCGATGACCGACGTGGTATTGGGACGTAACACGGTGCAGGATTATGTAAACACAAACGGTAACTTCGGTGCAACTATCGGTCGTTATGGTAACCGTATCAAGAGCGGTACGTTTGTGCTTGATGAGCAAACGTATGAACTGACCAAAAACGATAGCGGCAATACGCTTCACGGTGGTCCGAAAGGATATCATCGGGTAGTATGGGATGCTAAACAGATTGACAATCAGACGTTGGAGTTGACCTATCTGTCGGTTGACGGCGAGATGGGCTTCCCCGGCAATCTGCAGGTGAAGGTGGTTTATACACTGACCGACGATAACGCGATCGATTTGGCTTACACCGCTACGACCGACAAACCGACCATTGTGAACCTCACCAACCACTCTTACTTCAACCTTTCCGGTAAGCTGGATACCAAGATCTTGGATCAGTCATTGATGATTAACGCAGATCGTTATACGCCCGTTGATGGCACCCTGATTCCTACTGGCGAATTGGCACCGGTGGAAGATACTCCAATGGATTTCCGTACGATGCAGCCAATCGGCGACCGTATCGGACAGGATTTCGAACAGCTGATCTTAGGTAATGGCTACGACCACAACTGGGTATTGAACACGGCTGGTGACATCAATCAGGTGGCTTGTAAAGCCTATTCGGCTGCAAGCGGCATTACGCTGGAAGTGTATACCGACGAACCGGGCGTACAGTTCTATGCAGGTAACTTCATGACAGGTCGTGAAAAAGGAAAACATGGCGTGACCTATCCGCACCGCGGCGCTTTCTGTCTGGAAACACAACATTATCCCGACAGCCCTAACCAGCCGGAGTTCCCATCAACGGTGCTTCGTCCGGGTGAAACCTATACCAGCCATTGTATCTATAAGTTTGGTGTAGAATAATTAACCATTACATTTTGTATAAAACCGCCCGGTCTTTTTCACCCGACACATAGGGGTATAGGCATCGTGGCAAAAGATAATAGTCTGCCTTTCTCGGACGGCCTCGTCCAGAAGGCGGACTTTTTCGTAATAGGAGGTCAACGGATGGGTATCGTAAGCCGATATCCATTTGGGCGAAAGGCTGGCGGCAATCGGAATCACATCGCCGACAAACACCAATGTTTCTTCATCCATTTGTATGTAAGGCACGATCTGTCCCGGCGTATGTCCGTCGTATAGCTTCAGACGAACCGAGGGGTGTATCGCTGTCTCTTCGTCGATCAGGCGGAGCAAGCCGGCATCGGCCACCGGTTGTATGTTCTCGGTGAAATAAGAATCTTCCTCGAGTGGGGTAGGGTGGAGGCAGTTATCCCACTGCTTTTGACTTACCCAGTGGGTGGCGTTGGGGAAGGTCGGAATGATCTTGTCAGAGCCTTCCACCCGACGGGTCGTGTATCCGCAATGGTCGAAATGCAGGTGGGTCAGTATGACATCGGTCACCGCTTCGAGGCGGATGCCTCGCTTCAACAATTCCTCTTCCAGGTCTACACAATCGAAAAAGCAATAATGGCGCAAGGCGTCGGGCTGTTTGGTGCCTGCTCCGTTGTCGATCAATAGGACGCGTCCGTCGTCGGTCTCGATCAACAGAGTCCGGGTAGCCAATACGCATATATTGCTTTTACTCGACGGATAGCGCCTTCGCCAGGCAGTTTTGGGAATAGGTCCGAACATAGCCCCGCCATCGGCATAAAAATACCCGGTATCGATAATCGTATATTTCATATGTTTTTTTGCTGTCAAACTTAGATAAAATCTGCCAAACTTTCCCCTATCCGCTCTATCGACCCCGGAAAAAAAGTACCTTTGCGGATATCTTGCCGCTTACTTTATCGGGTGGCAGTCTTAACGTGTAGGTGATATGAAGCGAGTTATCAAGTATTTTCTCCTGGGGGTATTGATCATCATAGGATTGTTGTTTTTCGGTCTGACGGGACTCTATTTTTCGGCGGATATGAAACAGCCGGAGATCACGGCCTCCGATCTGCCGGATTATGAGTTGCATATATCCGACAGCCTCTCCTTGTATGGACCGCACCAATTGCGCTTAGACAAAAGCGGCCTTTGGGAGCTCTATGTGGAAGGCGACGCATTGGAGCGGGGAGCCGCTTCGGGCAAACTGTTGGAGGATCTGCTCTATTATCAGGAGAAGGTATTTGTCGACCAGATCCGGGAGATGATTCCTTCGGATAGTTACCTGAAATTCCTGCGTTTCCTTTTGATTGTGTTCAACCGCAACCTGGGAGAATATATCCCCGAAGAGTTTCGCCGGGAGATTTACGGCATCTCTCTTTCCTGTACCCATGAATATGATATGATCGGGACGCCCTACGAGCGACAGCTCAATTACCATGCGGCACACGATATCGGTCATGCCATGCAGGATTATATGCTGGTGGGGTGCAGCTCGTTTGGCGTGTGGGGCGCAGCCAGCGCGGACTCGACCCTGTTGATCGGACGGAATTTCGATTTCTATATGGGTGATGACTTTGCCCGCCATAAGATGGTCTCGTTCTATCGTCCGACGGAGGGCTATGCCTTTGCGGCGGTTGGCTGGCCAGGCATGACCGGAGTATTGTCGGGTATGAACACGACGGGACTGACGGTCACCATCAATGCCGCCAAATCGACCATGCCCACCTCCGCAGCCATCCCTATCTCGCTATTGGCGCGGGAGATCCTGCAATATGCCTCGACCATCGAAGAGGCCTATGCGATTGCGGAAAAACGAAAAACCTTTGTGTCCGAATCGTTATTGATCGGTTCTGCCCGTGAGGGGAAGGCGGCTATTATCGAGAAGTCGCCCGATCGGATCGGATTGTTCCACACGGAAGGAGAATCGATTATCTGTACCAACCATTATCAATCGGAGACCTTCCGCGACGACGAGCGCAACCGGGAGAATCTGGCCACCTCGGACAGCCCTTACCGTTATGCCCGTTTGCAGGAATTGTTACAGGAGAAAAGCCCTGTCGACCCAACGGATGCCGCCGATATGTTGCGCGACCGGTGGGGAGCAGGAGGCAAAGAGATTGGCTTGGCCAACGAAAAGGCGATCAATCAGTTTATCGCCCATCACTCGGTGGTGTTTCAGCCGGAGAAGCTATTGATGTGGGTGTCGACCACGCCCTGGCAATCGGGGGAATATGTGGCGTATGACCTGAATGAGATATTCGGCGCATCAGGCAAAGAGGCCGTTGCGCCCATCGACTCCCTGGCGATTGCCGCCGATCCCTTCCTATCCTCTCCGGATTACAATCACCTATTAACCTACCGGGAGACGGTGAAAGCGATCCGAAAGCAGATGAAAACGGCTCAGGAACTCCATCAAGAGCTTGTTGACCAACTCTTGCAATCGAATCCGGAAATGTATTATGCCTGGGAGCTGGCGGGCGATTATTATGCCGCCTTCGGGGAAAAGGAGGAGGCCGTTCGCCACTGGCAACAAGCCTTGACGAAAGAGATCGCCAAGCAGGGAGAAAGGGAATCCATCGAAAAACGAATTGAAAAAATAAAATAAACCGTATGCAAAAACAAGGTGATATCCAGTTTAAATCTCCGGAAGAAATCAAACGATATCAGGAGATGCGTCTGGCGGAGGAGTTGATTTACCTGAACGCACATTCCTCTTTCTACCGGCAGATGTTCCGCGAGGAGAAAATCGACCTCGCCCGTATCCGCACGATAGAGGATCTGCAACACCTGCCGGTGACAACCAAAACAGATTTACAACTGCGCAATCAAGATTTTATATGTGTCGACAAGCGGGAGGTGATCGATTATGTCACCACTTCCGGCACCTTGGGCGACCCGGTCACCTTTGTTCTTACCTCGGGCGATCTCGATCGGTTGTCGTATAACGAATACCTCTCTTTCACGACGGCAGGATGCGGCGCGGAGGATATTATGCAACTGATGACCACGCTCGACCGGCGTTTTATGGCGGGCCTAGCCTATTATATGGGAGCCCGTGAGATGGGCGGCGGTGTGGTGCGCGTAGGCAATGGTATTCCGGAATTGCAATGGGACACGATCCGCCGGATCCAGCCGACCTTTTGCATGGTGGTTCCCTCTTTTTTGATCAAACTGATCGAATATGCGGAGGAACATGGGATCGACTACAACGCCTCTTCCATCCGGAAAGCGATCTGCATAGGAGAAGCCTTGCGTAATCCCGACTTCAGTCTCAACACCCTCGGGCAACGCATCCATGACAAATGGCATGTACCTTCCCTGCAATCGACATACGCCTCAACAGAGATGCAGTCTTCCTTTACCGAATGTGAAGCCTGCCGGGGAGGCCATCTCCAGCCGGAATTGATCATTGTGGAGTTTCTCGACGACGACAACCGTCCGGTAGCAGAGGGAGAACCCGGCGAGGTGACCATCACAACATTGGGCGTGCGGGGTATGCCGCTACTGCGTTTTAAGACAGGTGATATCTGTTACCATTACAACGAGCCTTGCTCCTGCGGACGTAATACGACACGCTTGAGCTCTGTATTGGGACGCAAGGGGCAAATGATCAAATACAAAGGCACGACGCTCTATCCGCCCGCGCTCTATGATATCCTGGACAATATCTCGGGCGTAAAGAATTATGTGGTGGAGGTCTATACTAACGACCTGGGTACCGACGATATCCTGATCCGCGTCGGGAGCGAGATTCAGACGGAAGGCTTTGCCAAACAAATCAAAGACCTGTTCCGTTCGAAGGTGCGGGTGGCGCCTACCATTCAATTTGCTTCGCCGGATTACATTGCCAAAATTCAAATGCCCCAGATGAGCCGGAAGGCAATTAAATTTGTAGATTTGCGTTAAGTGAAATACATAAAAAAGAATTGATTATGAAAAAAGTATGTTTATTAGTTGTTGTAATGCTTTGCGCCCTCTCTATGCAGGCGCAACAGGTAGAGTTGAAAGAGATAAAGGAGTTGACATTCTTTGGTGTGGATTTTTCGATCGCTCAGGTGTTTGGCGCGGCGGAAACGGCCGATCAGTTCGAGCAGGCGTTTGAAGGCATCAACGGATTATTCCTTTCGGAACCCAAGAAGTATTCTCCTACGCAGGCTTTTCCGAAGGTGGACATCACGGAGAGCTACCGGATGGTGAATAGTTTGAACCTGGAACGGGTGTATGAAACCCTGAAACGCGACGATAATGAGTATGAACTGACGGACGAGATGATTGCCGAGCAGGTGGCCTCTTACGATACGGGTGATTATACCGAAGGTTATGGAGCCATTCTGATTGCCGGATTGATGAATAAGCCACAGAATATGGCGACCTACCATAAGGTGGTGTTCGACCTGGAAACGAAAGAGGTGATCTCGAACAAGCGTATTACCACCAAAGCCGGCGGGTTCGGCTTGCGCAACTATTGGGCAGGCTCGGTGGCTAAGGCTTTGAAAAGTAAATAAAGGAAGGCTATTTTCTGAAAATATAGATGGTGTTGGAGGTATATCGGTCGTTGGCCTTCTCCTCCACATACATATTGTTTTGAGCAGCGGTGCGCATGATCCGCTCACGGTCTAAGAAGCAAAGCTCGTTTTCTGTTTTATTGAAACCAAAGAGGCGGGTCGACAACACTTCGGTGAACCGGGTCACGCCATGCTGTTTTTCTTTGGAGGCATCGCCATCGCGCACAACGATCATACCGCCGGGAAGGAGTTTCTCTGCACACCGGGCAAGGATCGTTTCCTGAGCCGCATAGTCCATATAATGAAGCACGTCGTTCAACACGAACACATCGCTTGGCGGCAGATCGTATTGCTGCGCGTTGGCACAGACAAAACGGATGCGTTCGTTGCGCGAGAACGAATGATTTGCCAGGGCGATCTTGTCTTCGTCGTAGTCGATTCCGGTGATATCCCTCTCTTCGGAAAGCATCATCAACATATAATCCAACGGGCCATATCCGCAACCTATATCCGTAATCCTGGCCTTGCGCGGGATGAGTTCGTGGAAGTAGGCGTAGTTATGTTCCATCTTCACCTTGATGCGGATATACCATTCCTCCACCGGCCCTTTAAACAGGTAGTTGGTGATCAGCTTCTGGTAGAAGTAAGGATTGGAAGGAACGGCGTATTCCTCTTCGATCTCCGCGTAACGCCGACGGAAAAGCGAGCAGAAGGCCTTCGCCTGCTCCTGATAGGTTGCTCCCATACGCTGGTCGCCATACGGTATGCGCGGCATAATCTCTGTGTATAATATTCCCCGCTTGACGTAGAAAGGCTGCCCTTTCGAGATCACCATGCCGGTGCCGTATAAGAGAACCGGAAGCAGATCTAACTTTAGCTGTTCGGCCAGGTAGAATGCCCCTTTATGGAAACGGCGTATCCGCCCATCTTCCGAGCGGGTGCCTTCGGGGAAGACCACCACGGAGTAGCCCTTATCGACCTTCTTTTGCAGATGAGCCACCAGTGCTTCATAGCCCTCCCGGGTAGAGACGAAGTCGGCAAAGCGCACAATGCGCCCGAACACCGGTGAGTTCCATACCCAGTTGTTTGTCACCATCACCAGCTTGGGTGTGAGTGCAAGTAATAACAGTATATCGATAAATGATTGGTGGTTGGCAATGATAACGGCCGGCTTTTGGAATGTTTCATCGTTTCTACTCACCGTGATGCGTTTGGCTACCCATCCCATCTTCAAGAGTCCGCGTACCATACAGGTGATGCTTCGATTAAACCAGTCCTTCTTTTTGTCGATCTTCATCGGCAAGATGATCAGGATAGAGGCAAAGCCAATCACCAACGAGCAACCGATCACAAAGGCATTGAAGAACCAAAAGGTAACCAACAGGCTCGACAGTGTATAGGGATAATGCCCTTTGGCCGCCGGGCGGGCAATGAAAAAGCGGAATAGGATAGGCAATATGGTATAAGAGACCAGGACGACCGACGTCATGCCCAGGATGGAAATCAACGAAATAGACTGCAATGCCGGATGCTTGGCAAGGACAAGAACCCCCATCCCTACCACGGCGGTAAACGAAGAAAAGAAGATGGCGGTCTTGTGGGAGGTGAGCAGTTTCTTGCCCGTGCGGTATTCCTGCTGCAATCCATCCATAATGAAGATACTGAAGTCGTCGCCCAAGCCGAAGATAAAGGTAGCCAGGATGATATTCACAATATTGAATTGTATGCCCGCTACCGCCATAATGCCCAGAATGATCACCCAACTGATGGCCATCGGGGCAAAGGTCATCAGGGTTAGTTCGATCCGTCCGTAAGCCACCAAGAGGGCAAAGAAAACAAGGAACGAACAGATGTACAGGATCAGGTTAAAGTCCAGGTGAATCGCCGAGACCCATTTGTTGGCAAAGTAGCCGCGGTCGAAGATCACCACGTCCTCTTTTTCCATCAGACGGGCGTAGACCTCCTCTTTCTCCCCGTCGGTCAGGCGAACCTGCGTGATATACATCGAGAGGGAGTCGGCACGGGTAGACCATTCATCGAAGATATCGGGCGCATGGGGATCGGTGGTAAAGTCGGAGACCCTGTATTCCTTCTCCAACAGGGCAAAGAAAGCATCAAAAGCATCGGCTTTGAAGCGGTACTTCACCGCTGCCTCCCGGATCGATTCCTCCGTCTGCCGACGCCGTTCCGGTGTCCAGAAATGGTTCCATTTCTCTATTCTTTCTTGCTGTAAAGAGGGTGGGATCAATATGTTCTCTATCGAAGCATATTCCTGAATCTTCCCTTCTATCAGGAAAGAGGCCAGCTCCCGGTTGGTCTCCGCATAGGTTTGCAATCCCTCTTCCGCCGTTTCCCCTACTGAAACAAAAAGAGTTGTTTTGTTATCTGCCTGAAAAAGTTCGTTCAATCGGTTCTCGGCAGCGACCAGTTGCGACGGTTCGTAGCCCAGATTGCGCATATTGTCGTCGAAGCCAACCCGCGTCGAAAGGAAAAGACAAACGACAAAAACCACAACGATACCGATCACCAGCGGTTTGTTCTTCTCGAACGGATAGCTGTTTATTTTTTCAATCAACCGCAATACATGCCCCGACTCCTTGCCGGCCTCCTGGATGCGCAACAAATGGGGCAGGAAGACGAGACAGAACAGGGTTGTTCCGATCAGGGAAAGGGCGGAGAAAAGCCCGAAATCGCGCAATAATTCCGAAGTGGTAAACAGCAATCCCAGGAAAGCCCCCACCGTCGTGAAGCTCCCAACCGTAAGTGGATAGGCCAGTTCGCTGATGAGCTGCCGGATAGAGGTCACATGATTGAAATGGGAGAGCACATGGATCGAATAGCTGAGCGCCACCCCGAAAACCGCCGCCCCGGCTCCGATCGCGATAGCCGATACCGATCCTTTGATCAACCAGATCAATGCCAGCGAGAAAGCCGCGCCATAGATCACCGGAAGAATAATCAGGAATACAGCCGATCGGCTCTTGAAAACCAACAGGATAAACCCGATGATAATGATCAGTGCTATGCTCAGGGTCAGGGTAGTGTCGCGTTTTATTTGTCGGGCATTGTAGACTCCGACCGATGGCCCGCCCACATAATTGATCGAGATCTCCGGATAATCTTGCTTAACCGCAGCAATCTCCTCTTCGATCAATTCTACTAACAGGTCATTTTTCCCGGTATTTCCCGTCGAGTGACGTGGTGTGAGGAAGAAGATATGTGTCGACATATCCGATGAGAAGATATGATTGTCGTAGATCGCGTAGTTGGCTGTCATCTGCATATCGCGCAACGCTTCGAACGCCGATGTGCCTAATCCCAACGGATCGCGTGGCAGGATCTCTTTTAATCCACTACCTGCAGGCGACAGGAGATTGCGCATATTGGCCTCTATCTTTTGATCGATCGCTTCTTGTGTGCATAAGGAGTCCATCCGCTCAAAGAGTTCATCGTTCAGGAATAGAGGCAAGCGTTCGTAGATAAAATCGGTCATTTGTCCAACCATATCGCTCCCTACTTCGCCCATAATATACTGAATGTATTCATCGCCCCCCTTTTGCATAAGCGATCTTCGCAAGGTGTTGCCGGCAGCCACCAATCGTCCGGGTGTTTCTCCGGTTGCCTCCCCTCCGGCGGAGAGCATAAAGACAATCTTATCCTTTACCTTCAGGTTGTTGAAGACCACTTCGCTGTTGTGTGCCTCCTCGGTATCCGGAAAGAAGCGGGTAACATCTTCTTCAAACCGCACCTGCGCGGCAAACCAAACCATTAGGAGAAAGCTGCCCACCATCAGGGTGTAACACAACGCCCGGTGTCTATGCAGAAAATCATATATGGCGAGAAACAGTTTATTCATCGAACCGACTGTTGAGGTTTACGAAACAGGGAGAGCAGTAACAGGCAGGCCAGCCCGGCAATCAATCCACAGAGAACGGCAAACACCATGCTGCCTGCCAGGTATTGAACAAGCGAATCTTTGATCGTTTCAAACGTCACTTCGTGCAACGAAAGCGATATCGGACGACCCAACACCAGTCCGCCTGTTGCATAACTGCCGAACAAGATAAACGGAATCATAGGCGGTATGCTGATATTGGATGCCACCAGCGTGATCACCTTATTGAGCCCCATCAAATGAGCCAATAGGGCTGCTACCACCATCTGATAGCCCCAGATAGGCACGATGCCCATAAAGACGCCAAACATAACCGCCAGGGAGACGCGCAGATTAGACTCGCCCGACTGGGTGATATGTTTTTCTATAAACCGACGTATATTCTCTTTGGTCAGGGCGCGCACGAAACGCCAGGGCCAGTACCAGAGTAGGGCAATGAGTACCAATACCGTATTGAGGATACTGATTCGCGTGAAGTCGCGCAAAGGCCGAAAATGGCTCACCCGCTCCTCTTCGGGTGGATAATAGACCCGGATCGGAATATTCATCACCCGGACATTGTGCCATACGGCCTGCACCAACACCTCGACTTCAAACTCATATTTAGAGGTAAAAAGGCGTATGCCTTTCAACTTCTGCAACGGGTAAAGACGGAACCCCGACTGGGTATCGTCCATCCGAATGCCGGTTTCGATGCGGAACCAGAAGTTGGAAAAACGGTTGGCAAACGTATTCTTGCCCGGCATATTCTCCGAGGTAAGGTTGCGGGCACCGACAATCAGGCTGTCGGGATATTCCCGAGCCGCTTCCAGAAACAGGGGAATATCGTCGGCATAATGCTGTCCGTCGGAATCCAGGGTGATGGCATAGCGATAGCCTTTTTCGGTAGCAGCTTTCAGTCCCGTCAACAGGGCATGCCCTTTCCCTTTGTTCCGGGCATAGCTGATCAGTTCTATCTCCGGAAAATCAGCCAACACATCGAGGGTATGATCCGTGGAACCATCATTGACCACCATCACCGGAAGTCCATGGCGCATCACATCCGTCAATACTTGCCCCACTGTTGTCGCGTTGTTGTATGTTGGAATTAGAACTACGATCTTCTCCATCTTTTTATTCCTCTTCAGTATCCCCGCGGGATAGCGCATAATCGTTTGAAGAAACAAAGATAACACCCCCGAGCGAATTAGCCCACCCGAAGGCGAAAAAATGAGTCTTTTGAATGGGTAAGCTTTCGGAATTTTATCGGTTTGATCATGCGCATGAGCTACTATGGGTTATTTTACGATCAAAAAATATCCGAATTAGATTATTACCATTATATTTGTGTCATCAAGTTTACAGAGGATGCAACAACAGGAAACTACTAAATACATTGACGTTGAAGACATCTTAGAAAAGAAAGCGCCGAAGTTGGCGTCAAAAGTTCCGCGCTTTCTGGTGAATTACCTCAAACGTATTGTCCATCAGGACGAGGTCAATCATGTCATATCCAAATACCATGACAAAGATGGAGTGGATTTTATGATCGAATTGATCGACTATTTCGATCTGCATTTTGATTTGGTAGGCGAAGAGAATATTCCCGCGGAAGGACGATGTATCTTTGCTTCCAACCACCCGTTAGGCGGTATGGACGGTATTTGTCTGTCTGCCCTGTTGGGTGAACGTTACGGAGGCGCTATCCGCTATCCGGTGAACGATCTCTTATATTTCATTCCCAACCTGCGATCTATCTTTGTGCCGGTGAACAAACACGGCAAGCAATCCAAAGAGACGGCAAAGATGACAGAGGAGGCCTATGCGTCCGATAATCAGATCATCACATTCCCGGCAGGGCTTTGCTCCCGTAAGATCAAAGGGCAGATAGTCGATCTGGATTGGAAGAAGTCCTTTATTCAAAAAGCAGTTGAATACCAACGAGACATTGTACCGGTTTATTTCTCCGGGCGGAACTCCAATTTCTTTTATAACCTGGCTAAGATACGCACTTCGCTCGGCATAAAGGTGAATATAGAGATGCTTTATCTTTCGGATGAGTTGTTTCGAAGCAAACATTCGCGCTATACCGTTTATTTCGGTAAGCCGATCCCCTGGCAAACTTTCGATAATAGTAAGAAGCCGGTCGAATGGGCTGCCTGGGTGAAAGAGCTCTCATACCGATTGAAAAAATAGAACACACACATACACACACGATACTGAACTATAATGATGCAAGAAGTTATTAAACCTATTGACCGTGACATCTTAAAAGCGGAGCTGACGAAAGAGAAAATGCTCCGTACGACGAATAAGTCTCAGAATGAGATTTATATTGTTACGGCTTTCGACTCGCCCAATGTGATGCGAGAAATAGGACGTTTGAGGGAAATTGCTTTCCGGGAGTATGGCGGAGGTACCGGAAATGAAGTCGACATCGACGAATTTGATACCATGGAAGATGCCTATCGCCAACTGATCGTATGGAGTCCGGAAGACGAGCAGATCATGGGCGGATACCGCTTCCTTTGCGGAAGTGATGTGCGCTTTGACGCGGAAGGAAAACCACTATTGGCAACGGCTCACCTGTTTCATTTTTCGGATGAGTTTGTCAAGGATTATCTGCCCTACACGGTTGAACTGGGACGTTCCTTTGTGACGCTGGAATATCAGGCAACACGCGAAGGATCCAAGAAGGGACTCTTTATCCTCGATAATCTCTGGGACGGACTGGGAGCGCTCTCAGTGGTCGATCCGACACTGAAGTATTATTTCGGCAAGGTAACGATGTATAATACATACGATACGGAGTCGCGCAATATGATACTTTATTTCCTGGGCTTGCATTTCCCGGATCCGGAACGGTTGATTACACCGGTTTCGCCGCTTCAGACGGAGACCGACATCAACAAGATGAAAGAGCTGTTTCATCATGATAATTTCAAAGACAATTATAAGATACTGAATCAGGAGGTGCGTAAGCGTGGCATTAATGTCCCGCCATTGGTCAATGCCTATATGAGCCTTTCGCCTAAGATGCGTGTGTTCGGTACGGCCGTCAACCACGAATTTGGGGAGGTAGAGGAGACCGGTATTCTGATTGCCATCGATGAGATCCTGGAGGATAAAAAGAAACGCCATGTGGAATCTTATCTGGAGGAGGAATACAAGTCGACGGAATTGATCCGCAAGATATAAGAGGTACACGCGCGGATTCCTGTGTTCGGGTCGTAACAGCCAAACTCGAATGAAATGATTGCCGCAATACATATACAGGCGCTGCTTAGTACAATCGTTTTTCTATTGTACTGTATCACCGTGTTGGGACTCGTATTGGTGGTCATTGCCGAGAACCGCAACCCGTTGAAGACCATCTCCTGGGTGATCGTGCTCCTGCTGACCCCGGGCGTTGGGCTTATTTTCTATTTCTTCTTCGGGCAGGACAACCGGAAGCAGAAGATCATCTCCCGGCGCACCTATAAGCGCATTATGAAGGGAGCGACACGTGGGAAGCTGCCGCAAACGATCAACTATACCGTTCCCGACGAATACCTGCCGCTCTCCAACCTGTTGTATCAGAACAATCAGTCGGTCCCCCTCTACGGAACAGATATCAAAGTCTACACCAACGGGAAGGATAAGTTCAACGATCTGTTGGATGAGATAGAGCGTGCCCAACACCATATTCACCTTCAATACTATATATTCTGTGACGACGAGATCGGAAACAGGGTAAAAGCCGCTTTGATGAAGAAGGCCGGCGAAGGGGTTAAGGTGCGTATTATGTACGATGATGTGGGTAGCTGGAACGTGAAATCGCGCTTTTTCAAAGAGATGGAGGCAGTCGGGATCGAGGTGTATTCTTTCCTGAAAGTGGTTTTCCCTATCTTCACCAGCAAGGTGAACTACCGAAATCACCGGAAGATCGTAGTGATCGACGGTAAGGTGGGCTTTATGGGCGGGATGAATATTGCCGATCGCTACTGGAAAGGCACCTCCTGGGGTACCTGGCGCGATTCGCACTTCCGTTTTACTGGTAAGGGGGCGCAGGGCTTGCAGTCGATCTTCCTGATCGATTGGTATGTAGTCAGCAAGCAGCTATTGCGCGACAAGAGCTATTACCCGCCGGTGGAGATCCACAATAAGAACATCATGCAGATAGCCACCTCCGGTCCGACCGGGCAATGGCGGACGCTTCTGCAGGCAACGATCTACCTGATTGCCAATGCCAAGAAGTATGTCTACATTCAAACACCCTATTTCCTGCCGACCGAAGGATTGAATCAGGCGTTACAGATTGCTGCCCTAGGGGGAGTCGATGTGCGGATCATGATACCCCGGCGTTCCGATACGCGAACAGCCAATATGGCCAGCCACTCCTACCTGGACGAGATGGTGAAAGCGGGGGTGAAGGTCTATTTCTATAAACCGGGATTCTTGCATGCTAAACTGATTGTGGTCGACGACAAGGTGTCGGCTATCGGCTCCGCGAACATGGATTTCCGCAGCTTTGAGCATAATTTCGAGATCAATGCCTATGTCTATGATGAGGCCTTTGCCCGGGAAATGCACACCATATTCCGGTACGATATGCAACAGAGCGAACACATCCTGCCGACACGTTGGCTGAAACGCCCCGTCGGTACCCGCCTGGCTGAGTCGTTTATGCGGCTGTTCTCACCGCTTTTGTAATTGAAAGTTGAAAGTTGAAAGTTGAAAATTATGTAAGACAAATCATTTTCAACTTTCAACTTTCAACTTTCAATTTATTAAAACTCCGACGTGAAATGGAATTTAATATCCGGGAAGTCCTGCTGCGCCATGGTTAATACGTAGGAGGAGTCCGCCAGATAGACGTCGCGTCCCTCTTTGTCGCGCGCCATATACTGCATTTTGCGCTTCTTGAAATTCTCGAGCATGACGGCGTTGTCGCTCTCGATCCAGCAGGCTTTGTAGAGGCTGATTGGTTCCCATTTACACTGCGCGCCGTATTCATGTAACAAGCGATACTGGATTACCTCGAATTGAAGCTGACCGACGGTACCGATAATCTTGCGGTTGTTGAATTGGTTGACAAACAACTGGGCAACCCCTTCGTCCATCAATTGCTCGATCCCTTTGGCCAATTGTTTTGCCTTCATCGGGTCGGCATTCTCGATATACTTGAACATCTCGGGTGAGAAACTGGGCAATCCTTTGAAATGCAGCTCTTCGCCGGAGGTAAGCGTGTCGCCGATCTTGAAGTTTCCGGTATCGGGCAAGCCGATAATATCGCCGGCAAAGGCTTCGTCGACCGTCTCTTTTTTCTGTGCCATAAAGGCAGTCGGGCTACTGAAGCGCATGCCTTTGTTGAAACGTACGTGTTTGTAGTTGGCATTGCGTTCGAAACGTCCCGAGCAGATCTTTACAAAAGCGATACAAGAGCGGTGATTCGGGTCCATATTGGCATGGATCTTGAATACAAAACCGGTGAAATTGTCTTCATACGGATTGACAACGCGCTCGATGGCCTGCACGGGGCGGGGCGATGGAGCAATGCGAATGAAGCAATCCAACAACTCTCTTACACCAAAATTATGCAGTGCCGAGCCGAAGAATACCGGGGCAATGTCGCCTTTGAGGTAGGTCTCCACATCGAATTCGGGATATACCCCCTCGATCAGTTCGATATCGGCACGCAGTTTCTCCGCCAACGAGCTATCGATATGCTTCTCCAGTTCGGGACTGTTGATGTCTTTGAACTCAACACTTTCCGTTACATATTGCTTGCTGGGGGTGTAGAGGTCGAGCTTTTGTTCGAATATATTATAAACCCCTTTGAAACGTTGCCCCATATCGATGGGCCAGCTCAGCGGGCGTACGTTGATCTTCAGCTCCTCTTCAATCTCATCCAAGAGATCGAACGGGTCTTTCCCGTCGCGGTCCATTTTGTTGACAAACACGATCACGGGCGTTTTGCGCATACGACAAACCTCCATCAGTTTGCGGGTTTGCGCTTCTACCCCTTTGGCTACGTCGACAACGATGATTACACTATCGACCGCCGTCAGCGTGCGGAAG
Source organism: Parabacteroides sp. PM6-13 (assembly GCF_029892605.1). GTDB lineage: Bacteria > Bacteroidota > Bacteroidia > Bacteroidales > Tannerellaceae > QVMG01. Next base: position 122,140 of record NZ_JARXWF010000002.1, on the reverse strand, counting down.
GTGTCTTCTGCGAAATCCTGGTGACCGGGTGTGTCGAGAATGTTGATTTTATGGTCTTCGTAGTCGAATGCCATCACGGAGGTGGCTACCGAGATACCACGTTGTTTCTCGATCTCCATCCAGTCGGAGGTGGCGGTTTTCTTGATCTTGTTCGACTTAACAGCGCCCGCCACATGGATCGCTCCCCCGAAGAGCAGCAGTTTCTCTGTCAATGTTGTCTTCCCCGCGTCGGGGTGGCTGATGATGGCGAAGGTTCTTCGCTTGTCTATTTCTTTGGAATATTGAGACATGGTACACTTCTAAGACTCTCTTCCCAATGGGGAATGGTCAGATTATAGGTTGTTTTTATTTTTGCTTTATTGAGAACACTGTAGAGCGGACGCTGCGCTTTTGTCGGATAGTCCTTGGTCTCCACCGGCATAACCTTACAGGGCAAAGCGGCCAGTTCCATGATCTTCCGCGCGAAGTCGTACCAGCTACAAACCCCTTCATTGGAAAAATGATAGATGCCCGCCTCCCAGGCGCCTTTCTCCCAGCGCATTAGGATCGCGATCAGGGCATAGGCCAGGTCGCCGGCGTAGGTCGGTGTCCCGATCTGATCGTACACCACGCTGAGTTCTTCCTTCTCTTTGCCCAGGCGAAGCATGGTGTTCAGGAAGTTATTGCCGAACTCGCTGTATAGCCAGGAGGTTCTGACGATCACCGCGTCGGCCATGGCCTCTTGCAATATCACCTCACCTGCCAGTTTGGTGCGTCCGTAGGTCGACAGGGGGCGTGTCGCGTCGGTCTCCACGTAAGGGCGGTGGTTGCTGCCGTCGAACACGTAATCGGTGGATACATGTATCACATGGCAACGGAAAGCGCCGGCTACTTCCGCCAGGTTGCGCATGGCCTCGGCATTGATCAGGTAAGCCATTTTTGTGTCTTCTTCCGCCTGCTCTACATTGGTGTAGGCCGCCAGGTTCAGGATACACTGGATACGGTTGGAGCGTACAAAGGCGAATAGGGCCTCTTTGTTGGTGATGTCCAACGTGTCCATGTCCGTAAAATAGAAATCCAATGCCGGATAGTTGCCTGTTCTGGCTTGTAATGCCTTGCCCAGTTGCCCGTTCGCTCCTGTTACTAATATCTGTTTCATACTTTATTCCTCTTCTAATTGCAGCTCGCCGCTTTTTTCATCCCGGTATTTCGAGGCCAAGATCGCCAGAAAGGTGCTGATCTGTTTGACAGCCTCTGTTGTTTGCTCTGTTGTTTGTTCGCCTTTCATCCGCAATAATAGGTAGCCATAGACAGCCGTAAAGCAGGTCTCTATCTCGGGCATCTCTTCGCCGCCCGACTTGGCGCGCAACTGCACGATGTGGGGAAGCGTTTTGTAATAGACCGATTGATAGGTCATTTCCCGCGGAGACTTCATCAGCCGCATATGCAAATCCGTTAATTCCAGGATTATATTCTTGTTCAGTTGGATATGTCCCGTCTCCTTGACGCCTTCGATGCGCATCATATCCGCCAATTCTTCGTACCAGCGGGCTATCTCTTGGCGTATCTCCTCGGGCTGGTCGTATTTGGAGATAATCATCTGTCGTATGCGATCCGTGTCGAAATCGCAGGCGCGTATCAGATCTTCTACCTGCCACATATACAACAGGTATTCCGCAATATTCTCTTTTCTCTTTTGATGTGCAATGATCATTTCCGCAGGGATAAGCTATATTCAGACATGGCCTGGTAGAAATCAGCCTCTTTAATGCCCAGTTGGCGGCAGGCTAAACGGGCAGCATTCAGGTTATACAGGAAATAATCATCCGGCAGAAACACCGGGAAGTCGCCATGACGCGTAGTCAGCGTGCCGGTTTCTTTGTCGTAGGCCTGTTGGTCGTATGGCATCGAGGTGATATCTTCCCGTACGTTGGATGCCATTTCTTTGAGTACGCGATCCTGTTCAAAGAAAATCAGCTTGCCTTCTCTTTCAATGGAGGTGACGAAATTCTTATAGGTCTGCAGATACTCTTCCAGTGACTGATGATCTTTCTCTTCCGACCACATCAGGTTGGTGACGATCGCGATATGCGGACGGTAAAACTCCAGGTGGAACTGTTTTCCCAGGGAGGATGTCACGCCTTCGTCGCCTTCGATCAGGGCAATACGCTCCTCTTCGATCAGGGATACTCTGTTATTCAACAGATCGATACCGCTTGTCAAGACATAATCGAAGCGCTGTTTATATTTCTTCAAGACATAGACCATCATCGCCAACACCGCGCTTTTGCCACGGTCGCCGGCAACGACTACCCTTGTTTTTGATTTGGTATGATCGAATACAAATTCAGGAACCGATTGAGTCAGTAATCCTAACTCCTTTGCCCGGATCAGTTCCGGATTATCGAGGGTGACGGTTGCTCCTAATATGATGATTTGAATATCTTTAGTCAGTTTTTCAGGAAACCATCCGTCTCCATGACAAGTACATCCTGCTTCATGCAGCTTGGCGATGGTCTCTTCTGTCAATCCATTTCCGGAAACACTTACCTCATACCCTTCATCCTTATGTATCGCTAATGCCAGATCATAAATCACAGGCTCGGTTACGGATATTAAATGTACTTTACGCATTGATTCAAATTTGATGCAAAAATAAGCTATTTTGCCTTTGTTTGTATCATATCGCTGGTCAAAAATCAATCCGTCACACCGGGCGGCGCGATTGAGAATCGAATCGCTATTGTTTATGGTTATCTTGTTGCGGACTTTTTGTGTTGAAACGTAAAAACACAAGTGTAAGCAAACAGGGGTGTTTTTTAGTTAAAATAGGATGTGTTTGCTTACACTTCAAATGTTAACAAATGTTTACCCGCGGGACTAATTTTAAAAACCCCTACGTTTTTGAAAAAATAGCCGGTCGGTTTTGACAAAATGATATTTTGAGTAAGTCGAAAAATGGGGCTGTTTTGTTCTATATATAAATAGGTATAGGTCGGTAGAATCCTATGCGGGTTTGAATTTTTAGGTGTGGGAAGATAGAATGCCACTAAAGTCCGCAAGGACTTATAGTTGGATAACCTCGAGCCAGCCAAAGGCGCAGCTCGAGGTGGGTAGTGGCAGAGGAACGAGCTCCGTAGGGGCTCAACGGTTGACCTCCTTGCGGAGCTCGTTGTATAGATATAGTGTCTACCCCGAGCTTCGCCTTAGCGGCTTGCATCGGGGTTATCCAGCTATAAGTCCTTCCGGACTTGTTGGGCGTGACTCGTAGCGCCTTCGACACAATATATATAGTCAAACACGATGGTATCTGTTTGGCTTGTGCAAAAAAACGACCAGATTGGATCTAAAAGATGGTGACTGGGGTGAATCGCGCCTGCGGCGTGTCTCTCTCGCTCATTTGCTTCTATCGCCTGGCATGGGTGTGTTAAATAATACTAACAATTCTGAATAAAGATAATTTACCATGTATTTATGAAGCTGAAAATAACTACCTTTGCCCCGTTTTAGCGCTGAAAATATCGCGTTTATTAGGTATAACTCATTGGTTATACGGGAATAATGCGTATCTTTGCAGCCCTGAAAAACAGGAAAGAATTAATTTAGAGATCAAATATTTAAAGTTTAAAAGAAGAAAGAAATGCCTACAATTCAACAATTAGTTAGAAAAGGAAGGGAATCTTTGGTAGAAAAGGGAAAGTCGCCTGCACTGGACGCATGTCCTCAGAGACGTGGTGTTTGCGTGCGTGTTTACACGACAACTCCGAAAAAACCAAACTCTGCCATGCGTAAGGTAGCCAGAGTACGTTTGACAAATGGTAAAGAGGTGAACTCTTACATCCCGGGCGAAGGACACAACTTGCAGGAACACTCCATCGTATTGGTACGTGGTGGTCGTGTAAAAGACCTTCCGGGGGTACGTTATCACATCGTACGTGGTACATTGGATACAGCAGGAGTTAACGGTCGTACGCAACGTCGTTCCAAATATGGAGCTAAGCGTCCGAAAGCGGCTAAGAAGTAATTCATCCCCTTCAAACTGAGATTTAGAAAATTAGTAATTAAAGCAGTTTGAGTATTTGGACATGATAGGTTGAGTAAACGGTTCGGAGGAACTTGTTGAAGACTGAACAACCAAAGACAAGAACAAAATTTTTGAGAAAAAAATGAGAAAAACAAAACCAAAGAAAAGACAGATCCTCCCGGATCCGGTCTTCGGTGATGTAAAGGTGACGAGATTCGTTAACCATTTGATGTATGATGGAAAGAAGAGCATTTCTTTCACCATCTTTTATTCCGCTTTGGAAACTGTGAAGGCTAAGTTGCCTAATGAAGAAAAATCTCCCCTTGAGATTTGGAAAGCCGCTCTCGACAATATCACTCCTCAAGTCGAAGTAAAGTCACGCCGTGTAGGTGGTGCCACTTTCCAGGTTCCTACAGAGATCCGTCCTGATCGTAAAGAGTCCGTTTCAATGAAAAATATGATCCTGTACGCTCGTAAGCGTGGAGGAAAGACCATGGCTGATAAATTGGCCGCGGAGATTGTCGACGCGTTCAACAACCAGGGTGGTGCGTTCAAACGTAAAGAAGATATGCACCGTATGGCAGAGGCAAACCGTGCTTTTGCTCATTTCAGATTTTAATTTTTAGGAAATAATAGGAAAACAGTAAAAAATGGCAAGCAAAGCTGACGAACAATTAAAGTATACCAGAAACCTGGGGATTATGGCCCACATTGATGCGGGAAAGACAACGACTTCAGAGCGTATTCTTTTCTATACCGGTTTGACTCATAAGATCGGTGAAACGCATGATGGTACAGCCACCATGGACTGGATGGCACAGGAGCAGGAACGTGGGATCACGATCACTTCTGCGGCTACCACTACTTTCTGGAATTACAATGACGATAAATTTAAGATCAACCTGATTGATACTCCGGGACACGTTGACTTTACCGTTGAGGTAGAGCGTTCACTGCGTGTGTTGGATGGTGCTGTTGCTACGTTTTGTGCCGTTGGTGGTGTTGAACCCCAATCGGAAACCGTATGGCGTCAGGCTGACAAATACATGGTACCCAGAATCGGCTATGTAAATAAAATGGACCGTTCAGGCGCTAACTACTTCGAGGTAGTGCGTCAGGTGAAAGATGTTTTAGGTGCGAATCCTTGTCCGATCCAGATCCCTATCGGCGCGGAAGAAAAGTTCCGTGGCTGTATCGACCTGGTGACGATGAAAGCACTCTTCTGGCATGACGAAACTATGGGAGCTGAATACTCTGTTGAAGAGATCCCGGCTGACCTGGTTGCCGAAGCAGAAGAATGGCGCGACAAGATGCTGGAAGTACTGGCAGAATGTGACGACACGTTGATGGAAAAATATTTCGATGATCCTTCTACCATTACAGAAGATGAGATCCGCGTGGCTATCCGTAAAGGAACACTGGCTATGCAGATCAATCCGATGATTTGTGGTTCATCCTTTAAGAACAAAGGTGTTCAACCGCTGTTGGACGCTGTTTGTGCTTACCTGCCGAGCCCGGCAGACGTGGATGTGATCGAAGGTACGGATCCGAACGATTCAGAAAAAGTGATCACGCGCAAGCCGATCTACGAAGAACCGTTGACAGCCTTGGCATTTAAGATCGCAACCGACCCGTATGTAGGCCGTTTGTGCTTCTTCCGTGTATATGCCGGTAAACTGGATGCAGGTTCTTATATCTACAACAGCCGTACAGGCAAAAAAGAACGTATCTCTCGTCTGTTCCAGATGCACTCCAACAAGCAGAACCCGATGGAAATGATTGGTTGTGGTGACATCGGCGCAGGGGTAGGTTTCAAAGATATCCGTACAGGTGACACATTGTGTGATGAAAATCATCCGATCACTCTGGAGTCTATGGAATTCCCGGAACCGGTTATCGGTATCGCCGTAGAGCCTAAGACACAGAAAGACTTGGATCGTCTGGGTATGGGTCTTGGTAAACTGGCTGAAGAGGATCCTACGTTCCGCGTACAGACCAACGAAGAAACAGGTCAGACCGTGATCAGTGGTATGGGTGAGCTTCACCTGGATATCATTATCGACCGTCTGCGTCGTGAATTCAAGGTAGAATGTAACCAGGGACGTCCGCAGGTTACTTATAAAGAGGCCATCTCACAAGCTGTTGAGTTGCGTGAAGTATATAAGAAACAATCTGGGGGTCGTGGTAAGTTTGCTGATATCATCGTTCGCGTTGAACCGGCTGACGAAGACTTTGAAGGCGCATTGCAGTTTGTTGATATCGTGAAGGGTGGTAATATCCCAAAAGAATTTATCCCTTCCGTACAGAAAGGTTTCGAAAAAGCAATGAAGAATGGTGTATTGGCAGGTTATCCGCTGGATCAACTGAAGGTGACATTGATCGATGGTTCGTTCCACGCGGTCGACTCCGACCAGTTGTCTTTCGAGATCGCTGCTATCCAGGCATTCAAAGAAGCATCAGCTAAAGCTGCTCCGATCCTGTTGGAACCGATCATGAAAATTGAAGTGGTTACTCCGGAAGAGAGCATGGGTGATGTGATTGGTGACTTGAACAAACGTCGTGGTCAGGTAGAAGGTATGGAATCAAGCCGTACCGGTGCCCGTATCGTGAAAGCGAAAGTGCCATTGGCAGAAACCTTCGGTTATGTAACCGCTTTGCGTACGATTACTTCAGGACGTGCAACATCGTCTATGCATTTCTCTCACTATTCACCGGTATCTTCAGCGATTGCTAAGCAGGTACTGACTGAAGTTCAGGGACGCGTAGATCTGATAAAATAAAACAAAAGCAATTGGGGGAGGAAATGGCTCTTTCCCCAATTGATAATTGATAATTGATAATTGATAATTAAGAAATGAGCCAAAAAATTAGAATTAAATTAAAATCTTACGACTACTCGTTGGTTGACAAATCAGCTGAGAAAATCGTAAAGACGGTAAAAGCTACCGGTGCGGTGGTAAGCGGTCCGATACCTCTGCCTACTCACAAACGTATCTTTACTGTCAACCGTTCTACTTTCGTGAACAAAAAATCACGCGAGCAGTTCGAACTCTCTTCTTATAAGAGATTGATTGATATTTACAGTTCAACAGCGAAAACTGTTGACGCGTTGATGAAGCTGGAATTACCCAGCGGTGTTGAGGTTGAAATTAAAGTGTGAGATAATTAAAAATTAAGTGAAATGCCAGGATTGTTAGGAAAAAAAATCGGAATGACATCCGTTTTCAGTGCCGAGGGAAAAAATCTTCCATGCACTGTTATCGAAGTAGGTCCTTGTGTTGTTACGCAAATCAAAACGCTTGAGAAAGATGGCTATGCAGCTGTTCAGTTGGGTTTCGAAGACAAAAAAGAGAAACACACGACACAGCCTGAAATGGGTCACTTCAAGAAAGCGGGCGTAACCCCCAAGAGACACTTGGCCGAGTTCAAGAATTTTGAAACTGCGTATAATCTGGGTGATGTGATCACCGTAGATTATCTGGAAGATGCAGGTTTCGTTGATGTGGTAGGAACATCGAAAGGTAAAGGATTCCAGGGCGTTGTTAAGCGTCATGGTTTTGGTGGGGTAGGACAGACTACCCACGGTCAGCACAATCGTCTGCGTGCTCCCGGTTCTATCGGTGCCTGTTCTTATCCGGCGAAAGTATTCAAAGGAACGCGTATGGCCGGACAAATGGGGAACGAACGGGTAACTGTTCAGAACCTCGAAGTGATTAAGGTGATTTCAGAACATAATCTTTTGTTAGTAAAAGGTTCTGTTCCGGGAGCAAAAGGTTCAATCTTATTAATTGAAAAGTAATGGAACTGAGTATATTGAATAGTAAAGGTGAAGATACCGGAAGAAAGGTTACATTGAACGATGCGATTTTTGGCATTGAACCGAATGACCATGCTATTTATTTGGATGTAAAGCAATATCTGGCGAACCAACGTCAGGGTACGCACAAATCAAAAGAACGTAGCGAAATCGCAGGAAGTACACGCAAATTGATCCGCCAGAAAGGTGGAGGCGGCGCTCGTCGCGGCGACATCAAATCACCGGTATTGGTGGGTGGTGGCCGTGTATTTGGTCCGAAACCACGGGATTACAGTTTCAAATTGAACAAGAAAGTAAAGAGATTGGCTCGTAAATCAGCTCTTTCTTACAAAGCCCGTGAAAATTCTATTCTTGTTTTGGAAGACTTCACTATGGAAGCACCGAAAACAAAAGAATTTGTGGCTATCACAAAAGGGTTGAACATCGCAGACAAAAAACTGTTGATGGTTTTGCCGGAAGCTAACAATACCATCCGTTTGTCAGCCCGTAACCTGGGTAAAACAAATGTGATGACTGCCAGCGACTTGAATACTTATAGCATCTTGAATGCTAATAGCGTAGTATTCACAGAAAGCTCACTGGCTGTGATTGACGAACTTTTTAAAGCATAAGGAGTAAAGAGAAATGGGAATAATTATTAAACCTATCGTAACAGAGAAACAAACAGCGATTACAGAGAAATGTCCTACTCGCTACGGATTTCGAGTTTCTCCGGATGCCAATAAGTTAGAGATTAAGAAAGCTATTGAAGATATGTACAACGTGACTGTAGTAGACGTGAACACCATGAACTACGACGGAAAGCGTAAAAGCCGCTACACCAAATCAGGTGTGATCACCGGTAAGTCCGCATCATTCAAGAAGGCTATTATTACCTTGAAAGAAGGAGAAACAATTGATTTCTTTAGTAATATCTAAAAAAAGAAATGGGAATACGTAAATTAAAGCCCACAACACCGGGGCAGAGACACAAAGTTATTGGTGCATTTGATAAGATCACTGCAAGTACACCAGAGAAGTCTCTTGTAACAGGTAAAGACCGTTCAGGTGGTCGTAACAACACTGGTAAAATGACAATGCGTTATATCGGTGGTGGCCACAAAAAACGGTATCGTTTTATCGATTTCAAGAGAAATAAAGATGGCATTCCAGCAACAGTGAAGAGCATTGAGTATGACCCAAATCGTACGTCACGCATCGCCTTGTTGTATTACGCTGATGGAGCAAAAGCATATATCGTTGCTCCGAACGGATTGGAAGTAGGCCAGACAGTGATTTCAGGTAGCGATGCTGCTCCTGAGGTAGGTAACTGCTTGCCGATGGCAAACATACCTGTCGGTACTATTATTCACAACATTGAGCTTCGTCCGGGTCAGGGTGCCAAAATGGTACGTTCGGCCGGTGCATTTGCTCAGCTGACTTCTAAAGAAGGCGCTTACGCGATTATCCGTATGCCTTCAGGTGAAACAAGAAAGATTCTTGCTGCTTGTAAAGCTACTATTGGTAGTGTTGGAAACTCAGACCATGGTCTTGAAAAATCAGGTAAAGCCGGTCGTACTCGCTGGATGGGTCGTCGTCCTCGCGTTCGTGGGGTAGTTATGAACCCGGTTGATCACCCAATGGGTGGTGGTGAAGGACGTGCATCAGGGGGACATCCTCGTTCACGCAAAGGCTTATATGCTAAGGGCTTGAAGACAAGAGCTCCTAAGAAGCATTCTTCCAAGTATATCATTGAAAGAAGAAAGAAATAATCTGATTAATTAAGTAAACTATGAGTCGTTCACTAAAAAAAGGCCCGTATATTAATGTTAAGCTCGAAAAGAAAATCCTGACGATGAATGAATCAGGCAAGAAGAGCGTTATTAAGACATGGGCAAGAGCTTCAATGATTTCGCCAGACTTTGTAGGGCATACAGTTGCAGTTCACAATGGTAATAAATTTATTCCTGTTTTTGTCACCGAAAATATGGTGGGACACAAGTTGGGTGAATTTTCTCCGACACGTACGTTCCGCGGCCATGGCGGTAACAAGAAAAGATAACAGGAACTCAGGAATCTGATAATAAAAAGAATCAAATAAAATGGGTGCTAGAAAAAGAATATCAGCTGAAGCAAGAAAAGAAGCCCGCAAAACTCAATATTTCGCGAAGTTGCGGAATGTACCTACTTCTCCGCGCAAAATGCGTTTGGTAGTCGATATGGTACGTGGCATGGAAGTATTTCGTGCACTGGGAGTTTTGAAGTTTTCTAACAAGGAAGCTGCAGCAAGAGTAGAAAAATTGCTCCGTTCGGCTATTTCCAACTGGGAACAGAAGAACGAACGTAAAGCAGAGGCCGGTGAATTGTATATCTCAGAGATCAGCGTAGATTGCGCTACTACTCTGAAGAGAATGCGTCCGGCTCCGCAAGGAAGAGGTTACCGTATTCGTAAACGTTCGAACCACGTAACATTGTTTGTAGATACACTAAGTAGCAACGATAGTCAAAATTAATTGTAGATGGGACAAAAAGTAAATCCAATTAGTAATCGTTTAGGAATCATCCGTGGTTGGGATTCCAATTGGTACGGCGGCAAAAATTACGGGGACACTTTGTTGGAAGACAGTAAGATCCGTAAGTATCTGAACGCTCGTCTGGCCAAAGCTAGTGTGTCTCGTATCATCATTGAACGTACGCTGAAGTTGATTACGATAACTGTTTGCACCTCTCGTCCGGGTATTATCATCGGAAAAGGGGGACAGGAAGTTGATAAGTTGAAAGAAGAGTTGAAGAAGATTACCGACAAAGAGGTTCAGATTAACATCTTTGAGGTGAAACGTCCTGAACTCGACGCGGTGATCGTGGCAAACAATATTGCTCGTCAACTGGAAGGTAAAATTGCATACCGTCGCGCCATCAAGATGGCGATTGCCTCTACCATGAGAATGGGAGCGGAAGGTATCAAAATTCAAATCTCTGGGCGTCTGAATGGGGCTGAAATGGCTCGTTCGGAAATGTATAAAGAAGGACGTACTCCGTTGCATACTTTCAGAGCAGACATTGACTATGCCCTGGCTGAAGCATTGACAAAAGTAGGCCTGCTGGGTGTGAAGGTGTGGATTTGCCGTGGTGAAGTATATGGTAAGAGAGATCTTGCTCCTAACTTTACACAGCAGAAAGAATCCGGCCGTAGAGAAAACACCGGTGGTGGTCGCGACAGAGGAGACAGAAACTTCAAGAAGAAGAGAGCGAATCGTTAAACATTAGAATTTAAGAAAGATGTTACAACCTAAGAAAACCAGATTCAGAAGAATGCAGAAGGGCCGCATGAAGGGCGAAGCTCAGCGTGGCAGCCAGATCGCATTCGGGTCATTTGGTATAAAATCGTTAGAGAATAAATGGATTACCGGTCGTCAGATTGAAGCAGCCCGTATCGCCGTGACACGTTATATGCAACGTCAGGGACAAGTATGGGTGCGTATCTTCCCGGATAAACCGATCACAAAGAAGCCTGCAGAGGTACGTATGGGTAAAGGGAAAGGTAATCCGGAAGGATTCGTGGCACCTGTTACTCCGGGCCGTATCCTTTTCGAAATAGAAGGTGTTCCGTTTGATGTGGCCAAAGAAGCCTTGCGCTTAGCGGCTCAAAAGCTTCCTGTGACAACTAAATTTGTCGTGAGACGTGATTATGATATGAATAATCAAAATGCGTAAGTGTTATGAAGATTGCAGAAATTAGAGAATTAAGTACAAAAGAATTGCTGGAGAGAGTAGACGCGGAAACCGCTGCTTACGATCTGAAAGTGATCAACCATAGCATTTCTCCTATGGATAACCCTGCACAGATTAAACAACAACGCAGGACGATTGCACGCCTCAAGACTGAGTTGCGTCAGAGAGAACTTAACAACAAAAAATGAGCCTGATGGAAACTAGAAATTTAAGAAAAGAAAGAATGGGCGTAGTTACCAGCAACAAGATGGATAAAAGCATCACGGTGGCTATTAAATGGAAGGAAAAACATCCCATTTATGGTAAGTTCGTGAATAAGACGAAGAAATATCACGCTCATGACGAAAAGAACGAATGTAATATCGGTGATACCGTAAAAATTATGGAAACTCGCCCATTGAGCAAAACCAAGAGATGGAGATTAGTAGAAATAATCGAAAGGGCTAAGTAAAAATGATACAACAAGAATCCAGATTAGTTGTTGCAGACAACAGCGGAGCCAAAGAAGCTTTGTGTATCCGTGTATTGGGTGGTACTCGTAAGAGATATGCCTCTGTAGGTGATGTGATCGTTGTAGCGGTTAAGAGTACGATCCCATCCAGTGATGTTAAAAAAGGTGCCGTTTCAAGAGCGATTATCGTTCGCACAAAGAAAGAGATCCGTCGTCAGGATGGTTCTTACATCCGTTTCGATGATAACGCTTGTGTATTATTGAACAATGGCGGTGATATTCGCGGTAGCCGTATTTTCGGTCCGGTTGCCCGTGAACTTCGTGCTACGAACATGAAAATTGTTTCACTTGCACCTGAAGTGCTTTAATTGTAAATCGTAGAGTAATGAGTAAATTACATATCAAAAAAGGCGATATAGTATTTGTTAATACCGGAGAAGACAAAGGCAAAACCGGTCGCGTTTTACAAGTATTTGTAAAAGACAGCCGTGCCATTGTCGAAGGTGTTAATATGGTATCCAAGCATACCAAGCCGAACGCAAAAAATCCGCAAGGAGGCGTAGAGAAGAAAGAGGCTCCCGTTCATATTTCCAACCTGAACGTGATCGATCCTAAATCAGGAAAACCATCACGCGTAGGTCGTAAATTGGACAGTAAGGGTAAGTTAGTACGTTATGCTAAAAAATCAGGGGAGGAAATTAAGTAATGAGCAATACGGCCAGTCTTAAGAAAGAATATCAGGACAGAATTGTTCCTGCTTTGACGAAAGAGTTTGGGTATAAATCTGTTATGCAGGTTCCTGTATTGAAGAAAATCGTGGTAAACCAAGGTCTGGGTATGGCAACTGCCGACAAAAAGATCATTGACATTGCGATCACTGAATTAAGTGCGATCACAGGTCAGAAAGCGGTAGCCACCGTTTCTAAGAAGGACATCTCAAACTTCAAATTGCGTAAGAAAATGCCTATCGGTGTGATGGTAACATTGCGTCGTGAGCAAATGTATGAATTCCTGGAAAGACTCGTTCGCGTTGCTTTGCCTCGTATCCGTGACTTCAAAGGAATCGAAAGTAAACTGGACGGACGTGGTAATTATACCCTCGGTGTTCAGGAACAGATCATCTTCCCGGAAATTAATATCGATAATATTACTAAAATATTGGGAATGAATATTACCTTTGTGACCTCTGCAAAAACAGATGAAGAAGGGTATGCACTTTTGAGAGAATTTGGTTTGCCTTTTAAGAATATTAAAAAAGACTAAAGAAGTATGGCTAAAGAATCTATGAAAGCCCGCGAGGTGAAAAGAGCTAAAATGGTTGCCAAATATGCAGAGAAAAGAGCTCAGTTGAAAGCAGAAGGCAATTATGAAGCTTTGCAGGCTATACCAAAGAATGCTTCTCCGGTACGTATGCACAATCGTTGCAAACTGACCGGTCGTCCGAAAGGTTATATCCGCCAGTTTGGTATTTCACGTATTCAATTCCGTGAAATGGCTTCTAACGGTTTAATCCCGGGTGTAAAGAAGGCAAGCTGGTAATCCAACGTATAAAGTAACGGTTGATGAACAAATCAATCATTTGTTAAATATTGTCCCGGGAGACGGGATCAATTTAATTTTTATAAATAATGACAGATCCTATTGCAGATTATTTGACGCGATTGCGTAATGCAATTAAAGCGAACCACAGAGTTGTGGAGATCCCTGCGTCAAATGTAAAGAAAGAGATCACTAAGATTCTCTTTGACAAGGGCTACATCTTGAATTTCAAGTTTGTAGAGGACGGTCCTCAAGGCACGATCAAGATTGCCTTGAAGTATGACTTGGTAAACAAAGTAAGTGCGATTAAGAAACTCGAACGAGTTTCTAAGCCCGGTTTGCGTAAGTATACAGGTTATAAAGACATGCCGCGCGTATTGAACGGTTTGGGTATTGCTGTTGTTTCTACTTCCAAAGGTGTGATGACCGACAAAGAAGCCCGCGATTTGAAGATTGGCGGTGAAGTATTGTGTTACGTTTATTAATGAGGAGGAAGTAAGAATGTCAAGAATAGGAAAATTACCCATACAGGTGCCGGCAGGCGTAACCGTAACAATTAAGGATAATAAAGTAACCGTGAAAGGTCCGAAAGGCGAACTTTCTCAGGATGTGAATCCGGATATCACGGTAGAACTGGAAGACGGTGTGATTACAGTAACACGTCCGGATGATGAACGCGAACATCGTGCGTTGCACGGCTTGTATCGCTCGTTGATCAATAACATGGTCATCGGTGTGAGCGAAGGATACAAGAAAGAGTTGGAGTTGATCGGCGTTGGTTACCGTGTTTCAAACCAGGGACAACTGTTGGATTTCTCGTTAGGCTTTACACATAATATCTATATGATGTTGCCGCCGGAAATCAAGGTTGAGACCAAGATGGAAAGAAACAAAGCTCCGCTTATTATCCTTGAATCGGCTGATAAACAATTAATCGGACAAGTTTGCGCTAAGATCCGTTCATTCCGTAAGCCTGAACCTTACAAAGGAAAAGGTATCAAGTTCGTGGGTGAAGTGATTCGCAGAAAGTCTGGTAAATCAGCTGGTAAGTAATTTACGTAAACTGAAATTATCATGACAACGAAAGAATTAAGAAGACTTAAGATAAAAAAAGGCATCCGTGGGAAAGTATCCGGTACATCGGAACGTCCACGCCTGACTGTGTTTAGAAGCAACAAGCAAATCTATGCACAGGTGATTGATGATACAACAGGTAAGACCCTGGCAGCCGCTTCTTCTTTGAAAATGGAAGAAAAAGGTCCTAAAAAAGAGGTGGCAGCTAAAGTAGGCGAATTAGTAGCGAAGAATGCACAGGAAGCTGGTATCCAGACAGTGGTATTCGACCGTAACGGCTACTTGTATCATGGGAGAATTAAAGAATTAGCAGACGCAGCACGTAAAGGTGGCCTTAAATTTTAATGAAGATGGTAAATAGAGTTAAATCAACCAACGACATAGAGTTGAAGGACAGATTGGTGGCTATCAACCGTGTTACAAAAGTAACAAAAGGGGGACGTACATTCACTTTCGCTGCTATTGTCGTAGTAGGAAATGAAGATGGTATCATTGGCTGGGGCTTAGGCAAAGCCGGTGAAGTAACAACAGCCATCGCAAAAGGTGTAGAAGCTGCCAAGAAAAACCTGATTAAGGTGCCTATCCATAAAGGAACAATTCCTCACGAGCAGGTGGCTAAGTTTGGCGGAGCTTCGGTATTTTTGAAACCGGCTACTGCTGGTACCGGAGTGAAAGCTGGTGGTGCTATGCGCGCGGTGCTTGAGAGTGTTGGCGTACATGACGTTTTGGCTAAATCAAAAGGTTCATCAAATCCTCACAACTTAGTGAAAGCAACAATTGCTGCCCTGGGAGAGATGAGAAGCCCACTGATGGTTGCGCAAAACAGAGGTATTTCTGTAGAAAAAGTGTTTAAAGGTTAAGAAGGAGAAGAATTATGGCAACTATAAAAGTGAAACAGACTAAAAGTAGAATCAATTGCCCTAAAGATCAGAAAAGAACTTTAGATGCACTGGGTTTGAAAAAGATGAATCAGGTTGTAGAACATGAAGCGTCTCCTGCTATTCTGGGAATGGTAAACAAAGTGAAACATTTAGTTTCTGTAGTAGAGTAATAATTGATAAAACAATATAGAGATGAATTTATCAAATTTAAAACCGGCGGAAGGATCTGTTAAAACCAGAAAAAGAATCGGACGCGGTCCAGGTTCTGGCTTAGGCGGAACTTCAACAAGAGGTCATAAAGGGGCTAAGTCGCGCTCCGGATATTCCAAGAAGATTGGTTTTGAAGGGGGACAGATGCCTATTCAAAGACGTTTGCCGAAGTTTGGTTTCAAGAATATTAACCACGTAGAATATAAAGCGATCAATCTTTCCACTTTACAGGCAATGGCTGATGCTAAGCAACTGACTAAAATCGGATTAAACGATTTGATTGAAGCAGGTTTTATTTCTACTTCTCAGTTAGTTAAAATTCTTGGCAAAGGCAGCCTTACTGCTAAACTTGAAGTTGAAGCACATGCTTTCTCTAAAAGCGCAGAAGCTGCTATCCAGGCCGTAGGTGGAACAGCAGTTAAACTCTAAGTCATGAGAGCAGTTGAAACAATAAAAAATATTTGGAAGATAGAGGATCTGAGAAATCGGATCCTCACCACTCTTTTGCTTGTAGGGATTTATCGGTTCGGTACATACGTGGTTATACCAGGTGTTGACCCGCAATCGTTAACTGCTTTACAAAGTCAGACAAGGGGTGGTTTGTTAGCCTTATTGGATATGTTTTCCGGAGGTGCGTTTGCCAACGCGTCCATTTTTGCATTAGGGATTATGCCTTACATCTCTGCTTCCATCGTGATGCAGCTGTTGGCTATCGCAGTTCCTGCCATGCAAAAAATGCAGCGTGAAGGGGAAAGTGGCCGGAGAAAGATAAACCAATATACACGTCTCCTTACTATTGCTATCCTTTTGTTACAAGGACCGACCTATTTGGTCAACCTAAGCGTACAGCTGCGTCAAGTAGGTGCAGCCCTGCCTTCCGGTGTATTCTTTAGCATTTATGCGACGATTATTCTGGCGGCCGGTAGTATGTTTGTACTCTGGTTAGGTGAAAGAATCACAGATAAAGGGATTGGTAATGGGATTTCATTTATCATTCTTGTGGGTATCATTGCCCGTCTGCCTCACTCGCTGTTTCAGGAATTTATTTCCCGTCAGAGCGAAAGTACAGGTGGTTTGGTGATGTTCCTGTTTGAAATGCTGTTCTTATTGGTGGTTATTGCCGGTGCTATCATGCTGGTACAGGGAACACGTAAAGTGCCTGTGCAGTATGCAAAAAGAATCGTTGGTAACAAACAATATGGTGGAGCACGTCAATACATCCCCTTGAAGGTGAATTCGGCAAACGTAATGCCTATCATTTTTGCACAGGCTATTATGTTTATTCCTATTTCTATTATAGGATTTTCCAATACAGGTGAAGTCAGCCGTTTCTGGTCTGTTTTCATGGATAACACAGGCTTCTGGTACAACTTTGTATTTGCCTTACTGATTATCTTGTTCACCTACTTCTATACAGCGATTACGATTAATCCGACTCAAATGGCGGATGACCTGAAGCGTAATAACGGTTTCATTCCGGGTGTTAAACCGGGTAAAGCAACCAAAGATTATCTGGATGCTATCATGGACCGTATCACCTTGCCGGGAGCATTATTCTTGGCGTTGGTAGCTATTATGCCGGCCTTTGCGCGTTTGATCGGGGTAAGCATGGAGTTCTCACAATTCTTTGGCGGAACCTCTTTGTTGATCCTTGTAGGGGTTGTGTTGGATACACTACAACAGGTGGAGAGCCATTTGTTGATGCGTCATTATGACGGGTTGTTGAAGTCAGGTAGAATTAAAGGCCGTGCAGGTTCTGCTGCTGCTTATTGATTGAAATGATCTATTTGAAGACAGATGAAGAAATCGAGTTGATGCGTGAGGCAAATCAACTGGTTGGCAAAACACATGGCGAATTAGCCAAACACATTGCCCCCGGTGTCTCTACGCTTCAATTAGATAAAATAGCGGATGAGTTTATTCGTGATCACGGAGCAGTTCCGGCCTTTTTAGGTTATAATGGATATCCTTTCTCTATCTGTACCTCGGTGAACGACCAGGTGGTACACGGGATGCCTTCTGAAAAAGTGATTTTGCATGAAGGAGATATCGTCTCGGTAGATATAGGAACCACCTTGAATGGGTTTACCGGTGATTCGGCTTATACCTTTTGTGTAGGTGAAGTATCTCCGGAAGTGAAACAGTTGTTGAAAACAACCAAAGAGTCACTTTACAAAGGGATAGAACAGGCGGTTGAAGGAAACCGTATTGGTGATATCGGCTATGCCGTTCAGTCTTATTGCGAAGCAAAAGGGTACTCTGTCGTCAGAGAACTGGTTGGACACGGAATAGGTAAAAATATGCATGAAGAACCGGAAGTGCCCAATTATGGCCGTCGCGGCTATGGGACGCTTTTGAGAAACGGCATGTGTATCTGCATCGAACCGATGATCAACATGGGACGCAAGAACGTGGTGATGGAAAAAGACGGATGGACGATCCGCACACGTGATCGGCAATATTCTGCTCACTTTGAACATTGTATTGCTATCCGGCCGGAGGGTCCGCAGATATTATCTTCATTTGAATTTTTAGAAGCAGTATTAGGAAATAACGCAATTTAATTTTTTGTATGGCTAAACAAGCAGCTATTGAACAAGACGGAGTAATCATTGAAGCATTGTCGAATGCTATGTTTCGTGTTGAATTGGAAAATGGACATGAAATTACGGCTCACATTTCAGGAAAGATGCGTATGCACTATATCAAGATCCTTCCTGGCGACAAAGTAAGAGTGGAAATGTCTCCTTATGATCTATCGAAAGGTAGAATTGCTTTTAGATACAAATAAAAATAACAAGATATGAAAGTAAGAGCATCTTTAAAGAAGCGGACAGATGATTGCAAGATTGTCAGAAGAAAAGGCCGCTTGTACGTGATTAACAAGAAAAACCCGAAGTTTAAACAACGTCAGGGATAATTTATTAATTTTGCAAATTAATTAAAGTATATGGCTATAAGAATAGTTGGGGTAGACTTACCACAAAATAAAAGAGGCGAAATCGCATTGACCTATATCTATGGTATCGGTCGTAGCAATGCAAAAGCCATCTTGGACAAAGCGGGTGTTGATCGCGATATCAAAGTGAAAGACTGGACAGACGATCAGGCAGCCAGCGTGCGTGAAGTAATTGGCGCGGAATATAAAGTAGAAGGGGATCTTCGTTCGGAAGTACAATTGAACATCAAACGTTTGATGGATATCGGTTGCTACCGCGGAGTTCGTCATCGTATCGGTTTGCCGTTAAGAGGACAGAGCACGAAGAACAATGCCCGTACGCGTAAGGGTAAGAAGAAAACAGTTGCAAATAAGAAAAAAGCTACTAAATAATAAGAGGTAATATGGCAAAAAAAACAGTCGCAGCAAAGAAGAGAAATGTGAAGGTTGACGCAATGGGTCAAGCGCATATCCATTCTTCTTTCAATAACATTATTGTAACGCTTGCCAATAGCGAAGGACAGGTGATAAGCTGGTCTTCTGCCGGTAAGATGGGATTCCGTAGTTCTAAAAAGAACACGCCTTATGCCGCTCAGATGGCTGCTCAGGATTGTGCGAAAGTAGCGTATGATCTTGGCTTGAGAAAAGTGAAAGTATACGTGAAAGGACCCGGTAACGGACGTGAGTCTGCTATCCGTACGATTCATGGAGCTGGTATTGAAGTAACAGAAATCGTTGACGTTACTCCGTTGCCACATAATGGTTGTCGTCCTCCTAAAAAGAGAAGAGTATAATTAACAATAGTTTCACGAATAGGAATCCGGAGTTGTGAATAGATTGCATATTGACCTTATCCTCTCTGTAATCGCGGCTGCACGGTTTTGGATTCTCCCGAAACATTAAAACAATTAAAAAATGGCAAGATATACTGGACCAAAAACAAGAATTGCCCGTAAGTTTGGTGAACCGATCTTCGGCCCGGACAAAGTTCTTTCTAAGAAGAACTATCCTCCCGGACAACACGGTAATTCCCGTAAAAGGAAAACATCGGAATACGGTATCCAATTGAAAGAAAAGCAAAAAGCAAAATATACCTATGGTGTATTGGAAAAACAATTCCGCAACTTGTTTGAAAAAGCTTCTCGCTCAAAAGGCATTACCGGTGAAGTACTTCTTCAGTTACTGGAAGGACGCTTAGACAACGTAGTTTATCGTTTAGGCATTGCTCCTACACGTGCTGCTGCTCGCCAGTTGGTTTCTCACCGTCATATCACTGTTGACGGCCAAGTGGTGAACATCCCATCGTATGCCCTGAAACCAGGACAGGTGATTGGTGTTAGAGAAAAATCAAAATCTTTGGAAGTTGTTGCTGAAGCTCTTTCTGGCTTCAATCACAGCAAATATCCATGGATTGAGTGGGATCAGGCTTCTATGAGCGGGAAATTACTGCATGTGCCCGAAAGAGCTGACATTCCTGAAAATATAAAAGAGCAGTTGATCGTAGAATTGTATTCTAAATAATAATTGATTTCCATGGCGATATTAGCATTTCAAAAACCCGATAAAGTATTAATGTTGGAAGCGGACGAGTTTTACGGAAAGTTTGAATTCCGTCCGTTAGAACCCGGTTATGGTATTACCATTGGTAATGCGTTACGCCGCATTCTTGTCTCCTCACTAGAAGGTTTTGCTATTACATCCATTAAGATCGAAGGCGTGGAACATGAATTTGGTACCATACCCGGTGTTGTTGAAGATGTAACTAACATTATCCTCAAGTTAAAGCAAGTACGCTTTAAACATATTGTGGACGACATTGAGAATGAAAAAGTAAGTATTACGGTTTCGGGTTCCGAAGTGTTCAAGGCCGGAGAAATAGGTAAACAGCTAACCGGTTTCCAGGTATTGAATCCGGATTTGGTTATTTGCCGTTTAGATCCGAAAGTAAGTTTTCAAATCGAATTAACCATCAACAAAGGACGTGGTTATGTCCCTGCTGATGAAAACCGGGAAATGATCTCTGATCCCCGGGTCATAGCTATCGACTCGATCTACACCCCGATCCGTAATGTGAAATATCTTGTAGACAACTTCCGTGTAGAACAGAAGACCGACTACGAGAAGCTGATCATCGAGGTTGAGACAGACGGTTCTATTCATCCGAAAGAGGCATTGAAAGAAGCTGCCAAGATCCTGATCCACCATTTCATGCTGTTCTCAGATGAAAAGATCGCGATCGAAACAGTGGATACCGATGGTAATGAAGAATTCGATGAAGAGGTGCTTCATATGCGTCAGTTGCTGAAGAGCAAACTGGCTGACATGGATCTCTCCGTACGTGCTTTGAACTGTTTGAAAGCAGCCGATGTTGAAACACTGGGTGAACTGGTTAAGTTTAACAAGAACGACTTGTTGAAATTCCGTAACTTCGGTAAGAAATCACTCACCGAATTGGATGAATTGCTGGAAAGCCTGAACCTGTCATTCGGTATGGATATCACGAAATATAAATTAGATAAAGAGTAAGTAAACGATGAGACATAATAAAAAATTCAACCATTTAGGTCGTACAAGTACTCACCGTCAAGCGATGCTTTCCAATATGGCCTGTTCTTTGATTCAGCACAAACGAATCTTCACGACAACCGCTAAAGCAAAAGCTTTACGTAAGTTTGTAGAACCTATCATCACAAAGTCTAAGGAAGACACAACGCACTCAAGACGCGTTGTATTCAGCATGTTGCAAAACAAACATGCCGTAACGGAACTCTTCCAGGAAGTAGCACAAAAGATTGGCGATCGCCCGGGTGGTTACACTCGTATCATCAAAACAGGACATCGTTTAGGTGATAACGCAGCTATGTGCTTCATTGAATTGGTGGACTACAACGAAAATATGTTGAAAGATACATCAGCCAAGAAAGCAAAAACAAGACGTTCTCGTAGCAAGAAAGCTGCTGCTCCGGTAGCAGAAGCGCAGGTAGAAGCTACTCCGGTAGCCGAAGCTCCTGCAGCGACAGAAGAAAACGCCGCTGAGTAAGTTTTTGATAACGATAAAGAGAGAGGGGCTCCCGGTGGGTGTCCCTCTTTTTTTTGTGTACGTTCTGATGAATCGGGTGGGGAAGGGAAATGGAAATCGAAAGAATTAGTAAGTCTCATTCTTTTTCAATAATTTTGTTGCTCATCAACCGAAGCGGATAATATATGAACAATATGAAACTCCGGAAATATATCCTATTTACTCTATTACTCGGGTGTTGTGCATTCATCCATTTAGCTGCGCAAAACACGACAGTGCCCGTTGCGCCTATAAGGCAGGCTCTCCAGGAAACGGCGAAAGATACTCTTTTGCCGAAACAAATTGAAGAAAAAGACCTGGAGTCAATGATAGATTTGCGCGGACAACTCGAACGCTTGAACTCCGACTATACGGTGCCCTATCAAAAACCGGAAGCGCTCTTACGTTTCGTTCAGAAAGAGAAGCTCGAGATGTCGCCGGAAGCAAAGCAGGTTATCAATCGGGTGTTTGATCCGGCTCATTATATCCCCGAACACATGACTTTCAAAGATACGATCGTCTCAAGTGCTTTGATGCTCCCCTTGGTTTACAGAGGGGCTAACATCCCCTACGACTCCCTTTCTCTCATGGTGGCAAGGCCTGAAGTGAAAGATGCCTACGATCGTTTATCGCCCCCGCTCTCTCCCTTTGCGCCGAAATATGCTTGGCGGCGGAAATTCGAAAATAGCTTATATGACTATATGGTGAAAAATCATATAGGCTATTTCACCTATTCTGCTAAGGATCTGCCGTCGGATATGTTGGTGCAAGCTCCTATTGTGAAAGACATCAGAGACCTCTATGCTGATAAGCCTATCCCGGTGAACAAAGAGCTGCCTCCGCCTGAACCCGATACGTTGATTCGCTTTATCCCCAACCGCTTGTATTGGACGTCGGCTTTTCAGAGCTCCATTCATTTCTCACAACTCTATATATCGCCCAACTGGCATCAGGGTGGGGTGGGTAACCTAACAATTAATACGTTGAATGTTATCAATTACGATTATAAGAAGGACAAGGTGAGCCTGACGAATCTGTTGGAATTGAAAATAAGCGTGAATAATGCCCCTAAGGATACCCTACGCAATTATAAATTGGGTGATAACTCCTTGAAGCTGCGTAGCAACTTTGGGTATAAGGCTTTCAGTAAATGGGATTATTCAGCGAGTGTGGAGTTTAACACCCTTTTATTTGATAACTATATTGAGAACAAAGATCAGCTATTAGCCTCCTTTGCCTCACCGATGAGCCTCTCGGTCGGGGTGGGGATGAAATATAACCTGGATAAAAAGTTTACCGACAAACATAAAAAACTGAAACTCTCACTAAACCTGGATCCGCTCTCGTATGGGTTCTGGTATAGCGCGACCAAGAACAATATCGACTTAGGACGTTACGGTTTCCCTAAAAAAACCGATCCGGACAATCCTGATAAGAAGATTTTCGACAATACCTACCAGACGTTCGGTTCTAATATTGAAGGTGTATTGAATTTCAATATGACCCGAAATATATCCCTCTATTCGCGCTTCAAGTATAATACGACTTACGAACGTGTGATTGTGGAGTCTGAAAACCGTCTGCAGATGGCTATCAACCGGTATTTGAGCACGAATATCAATTTTTATCTCCGCTATGACGACGGTGTGGCCAAAAAAGAAGACTTCGACAGTTACTTCCAAGTGAAGGAACAACTCACTTTTGGTTTAACATACAAATGGTAAGAATATAAGGGGTAAAACTTAAATGCTGAAAGATGTGTGAGTGTATTTTGTGCATCTTGAAAGTTTTTCGCAAAGTTTGCTTTCATAAGAAAAAATGTGGGTGGGGACAGGCTATTTATAATAATTGTTAATCTTGCTTATGTTTGCAAAATATATGTACTTTTGCGTTGATTTTGCTAAGTCGAGTTTGCAATCATGAATAATACCATACGTCACAACGGGATCATAGAACGCCGGGAAGGGGATATATTCTTCGTTCGTATTCTTCAACAATCAGCTTGTGCCGGATGCCATGCGCGTGGCGTATGTGGTGCTTCCGAGAGCAAAGAGAAGGTGATCGAGGTGTCTGATCGGACAGGGCAGTTTCAAGTTGATGATGAAGTGACGATCACCGGACAGACATCGTTGGGCTTGCAGGCTGTATTATTGGCATTCGGGCTGCCGGTCGTGTTGGTGATTGCTGCGGTAGCCATCAGTCTTCAGTTGGGCCTGGATGAGACGGTAAGCGGGTTGATTGGAATCCTATTGCTTATTCCTTATTATGTTGCACTCTATTTTATGCGCGATAAATTGAAACGCCATTTTGTATTCACATTAGAAAAACCGAATATTATATCATGATAGTTATTGCCATTATTTCATTAGGACTTATTGGGGCTATTGGAGCCGTGTTTTTGTATGCGGCCTCCAAGAAGTTTGAGGTGTATGAAGACCCGCGTATCGGTCAGGTACAGGAGGCGCTTCCGGGTGCAAACTGTGGTGCCTGTGGCTTTCCGGGCTGTGCCGGATTTGCGACGGCTTGTGTTAACGCTGCTACGATGGACGGTTTGTTCTGTCCGGTAGGGGGAGCCGATGTGATGTCGCAGGTATCAACCATTTTGGGAAAAGAGGTAGAGATGGCCGAACCGATGGTGGCCGTTGTGCGTTGTAACGGTAGCTGCGCGGTACGTCCGCGTCAGAATCAGTACGACGGAACCCGCAGCTGTGCGATTGCTTCGGCCTTGTATGGCGGTGAAACCGGCTGTTCGTTCGGATGCCATGGTTTTGGCGACTGCGTAACGGTCTGTGACTTTGACGCGATCCATATCAATCCGGAGACAATGCTTCCCGAGGTCGACGAAGAGAAATGTACCTCTTGCGGCGCCTGTGTGAAGGCTTGCCCGAAAAGCATCATCGAACTGCGTAAGAAGGGTCCGAAATCGCGCCGTATTTTTGTGAGCTGTGTGAATAAGGACAAAGGCGCTCCGGCTCGTAAGGCTTGTGGCAGTGCTTGTATCGGTTGCGGTAAATGTGTGAAAGAGTGTGCCTTCGAAGCAATCACCCTGGAGAACAACCTGGCGTATATCGATTACACCAAATGTCGTCTCTGCCGCAAATGTGTGGCGGTATGTCCCACCGGAGCGATCCATGAGTTGAATTTCCCTCCGCGCAAGGAGAAAGCGCCGGAAGCAGAAGGGACTCCTGTAGTAGAAAAAACAATATAATTACATAAGTATGCTAAAGACATTTCGTATCGGAGGTATACATCCCCCTGAAAATAAATTGTCTGCCGGGAAAGCTATTCAAACGTTGGCTTTGCCTAAGCAGGTTATTATTCCGTTGAGCCAGCATATTGGTGCTCCCGCCACTGCCGTTGTCAAAAAAGGCGACGAGGTGAAGGTAGGCTCTTTGATCGGGCAGGCAAGTGGGTTTGTATCGGCCAATATTCACTCTTCCGTATCCGGAAAAGTGAACAAAATCGACAACGTCCTGGACGCGAGCGGTTATCGCCGCCCGGCTGTCTTCATCGATGTGGAAGGTGACGAATGGGAAGAAGCCATCGACCGCCAGGAGGGCTTTGTGAAAGCCTTCGATCTGACATCGAAAGAGATTGTTCAGAAAATTACGGATGCCGGTATCGTCGGTTTAGGCGGTGCTACGTTCCCGACACAGGTAAAACTGACTCCTCCTCCGGGCAATACGGCGGAGATACTGATCATCAATGCGGCTGAATGTGAGCCCTACCTAACGGCCGACCATTCGCTGATGATGGAGAAGGGAAATGAGATCATGACAGGTATCAGCCTGTTGATGAAAGCGGTGCATGTGAAGAAAGCCGTGATCGGTATTGAAAACAATAAAAAGGATGCCATTGCGCACCTGCAACATCTGCAATCCAACTACCATGGGATCGAAGTGATGCCACTTAAGGTGCAGTATCCGCAAGGTGGTGAAAAGCAGTTGATCGACGCGGTAATGCGTCGTCAGGTGAAGAGCGGTGCACTGCCTATCTCGGTAGGTGCTGTGGTGCAGAATGTGGGAACCGCTTTTGCTGTTTATGAAGCAGTGGTGAAAAACAAACCGCTGTTTGAACGGATCGTGACCGTTACCGGTAAAGAGGTGCTTAATCCCGGGAACTTCAAGGTGCGTATCGGAACATCCATACAAACGTTGATCGATGCAGCCGGCGGATTGCCTGAAAATACAGGCAAGGTGATCGGTGGAGGTCCGATGATGGGTAAGGCATTGGCCAATACGGAGGTGCCGGTAACCAAAGGAAGCTCCGGCGTTTTGCTGATAACCGAAAAGGAGGCGAAACGCAAACCGGTGATGTCGTGTATCCGTTGTACGAAATGTGTGAATGTGTGTCCGATGGGATTGAATCCGACATTGTTGATGACGACAACAGAATTTACCAACTGGGATCTGGCCGAGAAGAACCACATCGCCGATTGTATCGAGTGCGGCTCTTGCTCTTATACCTGTCCATCGAATCGCCCGCTACTGGATCAGATCCGTTTGGGTAAAGGAAAGGTAATGGGGATTATGCGTGCACGCAAGTCTTAAATCAATTGAAAATTGAAAATTGAAAGTTGAAAATGGCTTTTCGCTTTGCTAAGCGATTTTCAATTCATAATTTATAATTCATAATTCATAATTAAAAGATGAATCTATACGTTTCACCATCGCCTCACATTCATGGTGGGGATAGTGTCAGCAAAAACATGTACGGGGTGCTGATCGCCTTGGTTCCGGCTTTTCTCGTGTCGCTCTATTTCTTTGGAGTGGGCGCCTTGGTCGTAACGCTTGTCTCTGTCGTTTCCTGTATGTTGTTTGAATTTCTGATCCAGAAGTTCCTGATGAAGAAAGAACCGACCCTTTGGGACGGATCCGCTTTGTTAACCGGTCTTTTATTAGCGTTTAATCTTCCCTCTAACCTCCCGGTCTGGATCATCGTGATCGGTGCGCTGGCGGCGATAGGCATCGGTAAGATGTCGTTCGGAGGTTTGGGAAACAATATTTTCAATCCGGCTCTGGTAGGACGTGTGTTCCTGTTGATCTCTTTTCCGGCACAGATGACCACCTGGCCTGTTCCGGAGGTGATGTCAATGAACTACACCGACGTCGAAACCGGCGCGACCATTCTGACCATGCTGAAGAGCGGAAGCGGTGACCTGCCTACCTATACGCAGATGTTGATCGGCGAACGGGGTGGTAGCCTGGGTGAGATTGGCGCCATTGCCCTGTTATTGGGCTTGATCTTTATGTGGGTGCGCCGCATTATCTCCTGGCATATTCCGGTCTCTATCCTGGGTACAGTTTTCCTGTTTACCGGTATTCTCCATCTTGTGAATCCGGCAGAGTTTGCCAATCCGTTGGTTCATCTGTTGTCCGGTGGACTCTTGTTGGGTGCGATCTTTATGGCAACCGACTATGTGACTTCGCCGATGAGTAAGAAAGGAATGCTTATCTATGGTGTCGGAATCGGTATCTTGACCACGGTGATCCGTCTTTTCGGCGCCTATCCCGAGGGGATGTCGTTCGCGATCCTGATCATGAATGCCTTTACGCCATTGATCAACACCTATGTCAAACCTAAACATTTCGGAGGAAACTAACGATGGCCAAACTGAAATCTACATTACCCAATATGCTCCTGTCGCTTACGATTATTTGTATGTGCGCGGCAGGTGTACTTGCTACGGTCAATCAGCAGACATCCGGACCGATAGCTCTCTCGAAAGCGGCAGCTTTGGAGAATGCGATCAAAGAAGTGACACCCGATTTCGATAATAGCCCGCTGGACGAAGCCTATAAAGCGGTAACTTCCGATGGCGATTCCTTATTGATCTATCCGGCCACCCAAGGCGGACAGTCGGTCGGCGTAGCGGTGGAGAGCTTCACGATGAATGGATTCGGTGGAGAGATCCGTGTGATTGTCGGATTCGATGCAGACGGAAAACTACTGAACTATTCGGTATTGCAACACGCGGAGACGCCGGGACTCGGATCGAAAATGCAGGAATGGTTCCGTACGGATAAGAACAAACAAAGTGTGATCGGCCGTTCCCTGGCAGAGGGCAATCTGACGGTGACGAAAGATGGTGGCGATGTGGATGCTATTACGGCATCAACCATCACCAGCCGCGCCTTTTTGCAGACCATAAACCGGGCATACAGCGCTTATAGAGGAACTGATGCCGCGACAGGCGCTACAACAGAAACAGCCACTGACGCGACCACCGAAGCAACAGAAACAACAGAGACAACCGAGGAAGGAGGCGAAAATGAATAATAAAGTAAAGATATTAACAAACGGCATTCTCCGGGAGAACCCGATTTTTGTATTATTGTTAGGCATGTGTCCCACCTTGGGAACCACCTCTTCCGCTATCAACGGATTGGGTATGGGACTGGCAACCACCTTTGTGTTGATATGTACCAATACGGTTATATCAGCCCTGAAAAACCTAATCCCGGACCAGGTGCGTATCCCTGCCTACATTGTGGTGATCGCTACCTTCGTGACCGTATTGCAGATGTGTATGGAGGCCTACGTGCCTGCCTTGTACGCGAGCTTAGGGATCTTTATTCCGCTGATCGTGGTGAACTGTATCATTCTGGGACGTGCCGAAGCCTTCGCGGCTAAGAACTCCGTCTTCTCCTCTACCTTAGACGGGATCGGAATAGGCCTTGGCTTTACCTTGGCATTGACCCTCTTGGGTGGTATCCGCGAACTGCTGGGAACCGGCAAACTCTTTAATCTGACGTTGATGCCGGAAGAATACGGTGCGTTGATCTTCGTATTGGCTCCGGGCGCGTTTATCGCTTTGGGCTACCTGATCGCTCTTGTGAACAAAATTCGTAAAGTGTAATACTGAAACAGATCTGTTATGGAATATATATTGATATTTATCGCCGCGGTTTTTGTTAATAATGTGGTATTGGCACAATTCCTTGGTATTTGCCCCTTCTTAGGCGTATCGAAGAAAGTGAGCACGGCTGCCGGTATGGGTGCCGCTGTGACCTTTGTGTTGACGATAGCTACCCTGGTGACCTTCCTGATACAAAAATATGTCTTGGATGCCTATGGCCTGGGTTATATGCAAACAATCGCTTTTATTCTGGTGATTGCCGCTTTGGTGCAGTTGATGGAAATCGTTTTGAAAAAAGTTTCTCCCTCTCTTTACCAGGCGTTGGGTGTGTTTCTTCCTTTGATTACCACCAACTGCTGTGTGCTTGGGGTGGCTATTTTGGTTATTCAGAAAGACTATAATTTATTACAGGCAATTGTTTATGCGGTGTCGACAGCCATTGGATTTGCCTTGGCTTTGATTATCTTTGCAGGTATTAGAGAACAACTGGAAATGACTCACTTGCCAAAAGGCTTGAAAGGTATTCCTATCGCCTTGATTACCGCCGGTTTGCTGGCAATGGCTTTTATGGGTTTCTCCGGTATTGTCTAAACGACTGTAACGATTTTCAAAAAAACAACCAAAATGAAGAAAAAAATTTTAGTAACAGGAGGAACCGGTTACATTGGCTCGCACACCGTCGTGGAACTGCAAAATGCCGGCTACGAAGTGGTTATTATCGACAACCTGTCGAACTCCAACATCGAAGTGTTGGATGGTATTGAGAAAATTACCGGCATTCGCCCTGTGTTTGCCAAACTTGACTTGAATGACAAAGAGGGGCTGCGTGATGTGTTGAAATCGAACCCGGGTATCCAGGGCATTATTCACTTCGCAGCCAGTAAAGCCGTTGGCGAGTCTGTGCACAAGCCGTTGCTTTATTACCGTAACAACATCGTGACCTTAGTCAATCTCTTGGATCTGATGCCTGAGTTCGATATCAAGGGAATCGTATTCTCTTCCTCTTGTACGGTTTACGGACAGCCTGATATTCTTCCCGTAACAGAAGATGCTCCTATCAAGCCGGCGCTGTCGCCTTACGGAAACACCAAGCAGATCAACGAAGAGATCATCCGCGACGCGATCTATGCCGAACTGCCTTTTAAGAGCATTATCCTTCGTTATTTCAATCCGATCGGAGCGCATCCGTCGGCAGAGATCGGCGAGTTGCCGAACGGTGTGCCACAAAACCTGGTGCCCTTCGTGACACAGACTGCCATGGGTATCCGCCAGGAACTAAGCGTATTTGGCGACGATTACAACACCCCTGACGGCTCTTGTATCCGCGACTATATCAATGTGGTCGACTTGGCAAAGGCGCACGTGATTGCTATGGATCGCATGTTGGAAAACAAATCGGAAGACAAACTGGAGGTGTTCAACCTGGGAACAGGACGTGGCGTTTCGGTTTTGGAACTGCTCCATGCCTTTGAAGCCGGAACGGGCGTAAAGGTACCCTACAAGATCGTAGCCCGCCGCGAAGGCGATATCGAAAAAGTATGGGCCAACCCCGAACATGCCAACAACGTATTGGGTTGGACGGCTAAAGAGACCGTTGAAGATACCCTGATCACTGCCTGGAACTGGCAAAAACGCCTGCGCGAAAAAGGTATTCAATAAGATACTATACTATCAAAAGAAGAGAGGCTGAACCCCAAAAACAAGGTTCAGCCTCTCTTTTTTAGTACATTCAAATCCCTCTTGATTGTTGTCGATTTTTTTTCTCACCCGCGTGAGAAAAAATTCTCACGCGGGTGAGAATTTTTTTTGTCCTCCCAAAAGAGCCTCACATCCTATTCATATTGCTTCCGCCAATTCTCGTAAAGAGGGTATAATCTGGTCGGTCGACTGTTGTACCAGCTATACCCATTACGGCGTTCGCTGCCAATCTCCTCCAGGTGCTTTCGGGGTATGCCGTCGCGGTCGCAAACAAAAGGTTCGACCTTTTCCAGATCGTAAAACCGTGCCCATATCGGACCCGCTTCGGGATCTTCGACTAAGCGGACGGTTCGTTCTCCATCGATCATCACGCCCCGTTCGTAGCGCATTCCGGTCAGTTTGTAGGTGTCGAACCATTTCATGGCTCCGATGATGGCTTTTTTGACCGACGTGTCCGGGTGGGGGAGGCTCATCAGTAGATCGACAATCGCGGCACTCTCTTGCGAGCAGTAGGAGGGAAGCTCATAGCTGCGCGCCGACGTGGGCAGCAGGGTTTCGCGATCGTGCTGTTGACACCAGATGGTGGGTTCTCCCGCTACGACGATCTGTGTTTTCAGGATGCAAGCAATGCCTCTGTCGAAGGAATCCGATAGGCGCTGCAAAAGAGCTTCATCAAACAGGTCGCCGTCGTAAGGCGATTGGCCGCTCATCATGTCGCGGAATAGGAATAGGATGTTCACAATCGCATCATCGTTGTAGGTAATGGCGACTTGGTAACCGCGTGTCTCCGGCCAGAACTGAGGCCACCCGCCATTGGCATACTGACCGCTCAAGAGATATTCGACCCCTCGGCGAAAAGCCTCCCGGTAGCGCGCTTCCCCGGTTTGTTGATATAAGCGAGCCAGGTAGATCATTTGCATCGTGGTCGCGTTGTTATCGATGGTCGAGTCATCGCGTCGACCCTGTTCTTTCAAGAGCTGCTCACGCTCTTCCTCGCTCAGCTCCCGGGTCATATCAATATTCTTGGGCCACCCACCGGTAGCCCGCTGATAGAGGAGCAATTGATCGCCAATACGGCGTGCCTCCTCGGTTTGGAAAAACGCCTGATCGGTTTCCCGTAGCCTGTTTTGTTTCTCTACACCTTGTTGCGCTGTCAAGGAAAACGAACAGATCGCCAATATAAAAAAGACAAATAGCCAGCCGCCCTGTCGCCCGTTTGATTTATTCACTCGTTTCATAATCCTATTATTTCGATAAAAAGACTTTATATTTATTGGCTGTAAATGTAATCCTATTTATCATTCAAAGAGACATAATTCTTCTTATATGTTTATCTTTGGTTCCGATATAATTCGACTCTCTAAAACAAATTTGTAAAGACCATGAAAAGAAGAAGATTTGTAAAAACCGCCGGTGCGTTAGCCTTTATACCGGCTGTTAAAAGTTGGAGTTCATCCACCCCGGCCAAGAAAGCCGATAGCAAAGAGATTTACGAATGGCGTTTCTATACGCTGAAAGGCGAAGGCGATCGGTTGGATGCCTTCTACCGGGACACGTTCATCCCTGCCTTCAAGCGCTTCGGCATCAAGGTGGGCGCTTTTGCTCCTCATCAAAAAGGAGAGAAAGATATGCGTTATTATCTGTTTATCTACCCCGACATGGCCACCTACCTGCAGGTTAAAGAGGGTATATGGACAGACACCTCCTTCCGGGAAAAAGCACAACCTTTCTACGAGCAAACAGCGCCAAATCCTATTTATGAAAACATGGAAACGTTCCTATGCGAGGCATTCGACAAGATCCCTGTTCACCGGCTTCCGGAAAAAGAACGTGGCTTGTTTGAAATCCGCCTCTACTGGAGTCCCAACGAAGAGGCTAACCGCCGAAAGGTGGCGATGTTTAATAAGGATGAAATCGACATTTTCGATAAAACAGGCATTAATTCGGTCTGCTACGGGAACATACTGGCCGGTCCCCGTATGCCGGCCTTGATCTACCTCACCTGGTATAAAAATGTTGAAGCCCGCACGGAAGCCTGGCGTCAGTTCGGCATCCACCCCGACTGGCAACGCATCAAAGGACTACCCGAATATGCCCATACTGCCACTGCCAACAAGAGCATCCTACTCACCCCATTGGCCTATTCCGCGTTGTAGGGGGCTATTCGGTTTGTATAACCTGAACGGTTGAGGCCCTTTTTAATAAAGAGCCTTACCCGTTTTCAGGCCGGCCTTAATGATATACACTCCCCGGGTAGATAGATTTACTTTCACATCATTGCTTCCGGCAATGCCTTGATAGACAAGAATACCGGAAAGGGTATATACCGACCAGGTTTCTCCGGCAGTAAGGTTGCTGATATACAATATCACCTAATTCAATGTCGGGAGCCGTTACCGTGATCCCGGTCTGTCTGCTTATACTATTGTTGATATAAAAAGCAATCATCAAAAAAGGCTTTGAGATGAAGCTGATTTGATTAGCTTATATCTAATAATCAACCTTAAAATAGGTAAGTATCTCTTTGTATCTGTCTTGGGCTGTCAGGCAGGTGTCAATTAGATAGCCTTGTGTTTTTTCCCATTCTTGCAATCCGCGATAATAGAACCATTTGAGATCTTCATCGATAATAAATGGTACTATGTTATTGGCCAGGCACTCCTTAAACATGATAAGGCGCCCTATACGCCCGTTTCCGTCTTGAAATGGGTGTATAGATTCAAATTTGTAATGAAACTCAATGATATCCTCAATCGCTTTGTCCTTTCGAGAATGGTAGTTGTTGAGTAGTTCTTTCATCGTGTTTTGAATCTCTTCCGGTGGGCATGTTTTTATTCCCCCCACTTCGTTTGGTAATTTCTTATAATCGCCTACCTGGAACCATTCTTTTCGGCTATCCGAAGTGCTGGATTTAAGTATATAGTGTAACTCTTTTATAAACGATTCGGTTAACTTTGATTTTGCCTTTTCTATAATCAGATCAATACAGCGGAAGTGGTTGGATGTTTCGATTATGTCATCCACATTAATCGCTTCATGGGTTATCCCAATTGTGTTTGTTTCGAAGATATAACGCGTTTGTTCCTCTGTTAGTTTACTTCCTTCAATACGATTGGAGTTGTAGGTTAAGTCAATCTGTGTACGATGGTAAATGCCTCCTTTTAGTTTCATATCCTTTTGTTCTTTAAGGACATTGAGCAGCAAATTATCACTGAATCGACTACTCTTTTTTTGTGGCAAAAGAGCCTCCTCTGGTATATTCCATGTTTTACCTGTTAGGAAAGCCCCTTTTATTTTTCCTGTCGCACAATAATTGCGAACCGTTCTTTCGGGAAGGCCCCATTTTTCCGCAAATTGACTGACTGATAAATGCTGCATAAATGTAAGAATTTGCTGTTATCGGCAAGTTTTATTTGAATTATCTCTCAAATATAGCTGTTTTTGCCGATAACGGCAAGCTGCTCTCGCGCTTTCTCCCATTTAAATACAAAAAAAGAGCCGCAAATTTGCGACTCTTTCGATTTTGTTGCGGAGGCAAGACTCGAACTTACGACCTTTGGGTTATGAGCCCAACGAGCTACCACTGCTCCACTCCGCGATATAGTAGCAATCATTCCTGATTGCGAGTGCAAAGATAGGGATGTTTTTCTATAATGCAAAATTATCGTAAGTTTTTTTCATTTGGCTTGCTTATTCGCTCGTGAATACATACTTTTGCGCACAGATTTAAACAAAATGTGCAATTTTACCCTATGACTGTATCAAAGACACGTGATATGTTGGTGGATGTCGCTCGACAATTATTTGCCCGTATGGGGGTGGATAATACGACGATGAACGATATTGCACACGCTTCGAAAAAAGGGCGCCGCACCCTTTATACCTATTTTAAAAATAAGAACGAAGTCTATCTGGCTGTTGTTGAGTCGGAATTGAACAAGCTCTACATGATGTTGCTCGATGTTGCCGGGAAAGATCTGCCGGCCGACGAGAAACTGATCAACTTCATCTATACCCGTCTGGACACGATCAAATCCCTTGTTTTTCGGAACGGAACACTCCGTGCCACCTTCTTCCGCGATATATGGCGGGTGGAGAAGGTGCGTAAGAACTTCGACCTGCGCGAGATCGATATCATCAAAACGATCCTGGACGACGGGGTACGGGAAGGGGTCTTTCAGATGCCGGATACCGATGTGACCGCCTTGGTGCTTCACCACAGTCTGAAAGGGCTGGAGGTGCCTTATATCCGGGGCGTAATGGGCGACACGATTCAGCAGCGGATCAAGCGGCGTGACAATGTTATCAATTTGGTTTTTAACGGAATTAAGATTTAACAATACCGATTTATGCCGGCCTAAAGCAAACTCTGTGGCTTGTCCCGGATATAAATCTAAAATCATAATTTAAATAGAATGTTTATCAATGCCAGCGGTTATTACATCCCTGAGGAACGGGTGGATAACCAACATTTTTTAGAATTAAACGGGCTGACCAGTGAGTGGATCGAACAACGCACCGGTATCAAGACCCGATCGAAAGCCAAGCCTGAGGAGAATATCAACACGATGAGTATGGAGGCGCTGAAACAAGCCTTACCGGAACTTTCCTATGATATTACAGAGGTAGACTTAATTATTCAGGCGTCTTATTCGCCTTATGATACGGTGGCCACGGGTGCCCATGTGGTGCAGCGGGAATATAATATAGTGGGTGCGAAAGCGCTCTATATTTCTTCGGCCTGCTCTTCGTTTGTGAATGCCCTGGAGGTAGTGGAAGGCTACTTCAGCATGGGGAAAGCAACGAAAGCGCTGATTCTTTCCGCCGATAAGAACTCCGCTTATTACAACGAAACGGATCCGAAATCGGGACACTTATGGGGGGATGCCGCAACGGCCTTCTTTATCTCGAAAGAGCGGATGAGTGAAAAGGATGTGGAGATCCTCGAGGTGGTGACACAGGGGTTGGGTCATATCGGAAAAGGACCCGAAGGGGTGCAACTGCGTCCGCGCGACGGCGGTATCATGATGCCGGAGGGGCGTGATGTGTTTATCCAGGCCTGTACCTATATGCCGAAGAACGCGCTCTATCTTTTAGAGAACAACGGATACACGCTGAACGACCTGACCTATTTCATCGGACACCAGGCCAATATGCGCATTATGTCGAATATTGCCAAGCAGTTGGAATTGCCGGAGGAGAAGTTTCTCAGCAATATCGAGGAATTGGGTAATACCGGTTCGGTCAGCTCCGCGTTGGTGTATGCGCAATATGCGAAGAGTTTCAAGAAAGGCGATATCGTTTGTATCACCGTATTCGGAGGAGGCTATTCCGCCGGCGCGGCGTTGATGAAGGTATAGCGATCTCTCTCCCACCTCCCCGAAGGGGGAGGCTTTAGAAAAGGACTATTGATAAATAAATTATAACCGCCTATCCAACATTCCTTTCGAGGAGACAGGTAAGGCAAAGAATGAGTATTATGAAGTTATTAGAAGGTAAAGTAGCTATCGTGACCGGTGCCGCACGTGGTATCGGTAAAGCGATCGCATTGAAATTCGCAGCTGAAGGTGCTGCTGTTGCATTTACTGATTTGGCTATCGACGACAATGCGTTGGCTACTCAGCAGGAATTGGAAGCGTTTGGCGTGAAAGCAAAAGGCTATGCCTCGAACGCGGCTAATTTTGAAGACACACATGCGGTAGTCGCTGAGATCGTGAAAGAATTCGGACGCGTAGATATCCTGGTGAACAACGCCGGTATTACCCGCGACGGTCTGATGATGCGTATGAGCGAACAACAATGGGATATGGTGATCAATGTGAACCTGAAATCAGCATTCAACTTCGTGCACGCCCTGACACCGGTGATGATGAAGCAAAAGGCTGGTAGCATCATCAATATGGCTTCTGTGGTAGGTGTATCCGGAAATGCCGGACAGGCTAACTATTCTGCCTCCAAAGCAGGTATGATTGGGCTAGCTAAGAGCATCGCCAAAGAATTGGGCTCACGTGGTATCCGTGCCAATGCCATCGCTCCGGGCTTTATCATCACGGAGATGACCGATGTGTTGTCAGACGAAGTGAAAGCCGAATGGGCAAAGCAGATTCCGTTGCGCCGTGGCGGTACGCCGGAAGATGTGGCTAATGTGGCTACTTTCCTTGCTTCCGATATGTCATCCTATGTAACCGGACAGGTTATTCTGGTTGACGGAGGGATGAACTAACAAATTGTTAATGATGAATTATGAATTATGAATGTAGGACGCTCATAATTCATAATTCATAATTCATAATTTCCTTTGGACGTTATTTACGAAGACAACCACCTGATTGCGGTCAGTAAGACCGGTAATGAGATTGTGCAGGGGGATAAGACGGGCGACAAGCCGCTGTCCGAACAGTTGAAATCCTGGCTGAAAGAGAAATACCAGAAGCCGGGTAATGTGTTCGTTGGCGTGGCGCATCGGTTGGATCGTCCTGTAAGCGGGGTGGTGTTGTTTGCCAAAACCAGTAAGGCGCTGGCACGATTGAATGAGATGTTTCGCAACGGGGAGGTGAAGAAGACCTATTGGGCTATCGTCAAGAACCGCCCACCCCAGGAGGAGGGTGAACTGGTGAACTGGCTGGTACGCAATGAGAAACAGAACAAAAGCTACGCCTACGACGCGGAAAAACCAAACAGTAAAAAGGCGATTCTCCACTACAAATTAATCGCTGCCTCTGATAACTATTTCCTATTAGAGATCGATCTGAAGACAGGACGTCATCACCAGATACGTGTACAGTTGGCCAATATGGGATGCCCTATCAAGGGAGATCTGAAATACGGCTTCGACCGCTCCAATAAAGACGGGGGTATCAGCCTGCATGCCCGCAATGCGTCGTTTATCCATCCGGTAAGCAAAGAGCCGATTAGCATTACAGCTCCTGTCCCTTCCGATACACTTTGGCAGGCATTAAGCCCAAACGCATAAAAAAAGCTCCGCGACCTAAGCCGCAGAGCCTGTTTGTATCTTCGGATTATTGTCCGGTTATTCCACGATTTCTACTCGCTCGATCACAATATTTTCCAACGGACGATCCTGGCTGTTGGTCTTGGCCTGTTCGATCTTCTCGACCACTTCGATGCCTTCGATCACCTCTCCGTAGACCGTGTAGTCGCCATCCAGGAAAGGTGTGCCACCAACCGTTTGATACGCCTTGCGCACCTCTTCCGGCAGGGCGAAGTCGGCCGATTGTTTCTCAGCTTCCAATTGTGCTTTTCCGATAAGCGTATCGCGGAGAATCATCAACTCTTCTTTCTCTCCACTTTGGTAAAGCTCTTTGATTTTCGGTCTGTATTCCGTTTGCAGACGATTGAATATCTGCTGCACCAACTGGCCTTGTTTTTGCTTTTCCAGTTGTTTGATCTCCGCATCGGAATAGACTTTCCCGGTCACGATATAGAACTGGGAAGCCGAAGAGGCCTTCTCCGGATTCACGGCATCACCGGTACGGGCGGCGCTTAAGGCGCCTTTCTTGTGGAAATATTTGGGGTAATTGAATTCCGCCGGTACGGTATAACCCAGGTCGCCAGCGCCCAGCTGCTTATTGATCGGCGCATCCTTGGAGGTGACATCGCCACCCTGCACCATAAACTCCCGGATCACCCGATGGAACAATAGGCCATTGTAGGTGCCCTCTTTGGCTAATTTCAGGAAATTATCGCGATGTTGCGGCGTTTCGTTGTATAACTTAAGTGTGATAGCCCCCAGGGAGGTATGCAAAACCACCTTCGGCTCCGATTGATTATTCTCCATATTTTTTACAGTAATTAATTGGTAATAGTCATTGACTTGATCTTGATATTCTTCAGCGGACGATCCTCTTCGTTGGTTTCGACAAACTGCATTTTCTCCACCACCTTGATGCCGCTGACCACTTCGCCGAACACCGTGTATTCGCCATCCAGGTGGGGCGTGCCGCCTTCAAGCATATAGGCCTCTCGCTGTTCCGGCGTCAGGGTCTTTCCTTCGTTCTTTTCGATCTTATCCAGTTCCATTTCTGTGAAATGTTTTCCGGTTACGATATAGAATTGGGTAGCAGAAGAGGCCCTCTCCGGGTTCTCGTTGTCGCCGACACGGGCGGCACACAGGGCACCCCGCTTGTGGAAGTATTGCGGATAGACAATCTCCGCCGGAATCGTATAGCCCGGATCGCCATCGCCTAAGTGGGTCTCAAGCGGCGCGTTGCGGGAATTGATATCGCCACCCTGCACCATAAACTGGCGGATAACGCGATGAAACAATAGACCCTGATACTGGTTCTCATTCACATTCTTCAGGAAGTTATCCCGATGCAGTGGCGTCTCGTTGTAAAGCTTTACCTTGATCTTCCCCATATCCGTGTCGATCAACACCATAACCTCTTTCTCTCCTTGCGCATGCGCTGCGGAACATGCCAACACACAAAGTAACACAATAGCTAATACACGTTTCATCATCGATTTGTTTATGTGATTATTCAGCAAAAATAAGCATAAATAATAAGAAAAAGGCAGACCTTTTTGGAAGTCTGCCTTATTGCGTTTGCGATTATACACTTTTTTCGATGTCTGCACCCGATTGTAATTGATCGGATGTCCATGGTTCTCGATCTCAGCCTCCCGGCTGCCTCTACGGTTTGCCTTGATGTAATCGAGCTGGCCGTAGACCTTTGTTTTCTTCTTTTTCATCGTAAAACAACATTAAATTCATTCATATATCAATGCTTCTCTTCTTTATCCCAAGGGTAGATACGCTTGGGATTCCTTGGAAACCAACCTTTCCGTATGCGTTCTTCCTGTTCGAATAATTCTTTGATCGACCAGAAAGAGGAAAAGGCAAACACGCCACAAATGGCCGACCACATCACCTGTTCGATGAAAAGAGCCGCCGCCACGCCCGCGATGCCAAAGGCAAGAAAGAGCCACCAGCAACGGGTGCCCCAGTAATATTCCGCCTTTATCACGATGGGGTGAAACAACCCGATCACCAGAAAGGTGGCAATTCCTATGATCAATCCTTCAAAGTGAATCATGTTTTTCGTTTTAGTTCTAAAAAAAGAGGCATCTTGCTGTCACAAGATGCCTCTGCATATCGTAAAGAAATATCTTTTCTTATTCAGCAGGAACCTCCTCTTGTGCGGGAGCTTCTGTCGGTTGAGCTGTTCCGAAGTCAGGAGCGATGATGCTCGGGTCAATGGTAACCGCTTCGTTTATCTGTTGACGAATTTCTGATTGAGCCGCTTGCTGTCCGCGTGGAATAAAAGCTGTGATCAGGATACTTAATACAATAACCGTTCCGGCTAATCCCCAAGTTGCTTTTTCCAGGAAATCTGTGGTTTTGCGAACACCCATAATCTGGTTAGAAGAAGAGAATCCTGCTGCCAGACCTCCGCCTTTCGAATTCTGAATCAACACGATCAATATCAGAAGTACTGCGGCTATCAGGATCAATACGGCAATAAATACATACATGTTAGTTATCTTTTTTAGTGTTAATAATCAATTTTTCCAAAAACCTAATTTGGTCTGCAAAGTAAATACTTTTTTCCGGATAATTCAAGCGTAACGTTTTAATTATTTGCAAAGCTTTCTCATAACGTTTCTGTTTGACATAAATCCGGGCCAGTGTTTCGGTGAAATAGGAGTCGTCCATCGCTTCAGGCTCCAATTCGTTCTCCGTTAAATCGATAGACGCGTTCGCTTCTTCCATGTTTGGCTCTTCCGGTAGAAGCCGGCGGTTTGTCTCGCGTGTCTCCTCTTCCCGGATAAAGGAGTCGATCAGATCCTGGTGTTGCATCGGATTGGTCTCAGAACTGTTTGCCGGCATATTCTTTTCCGACATAGCCCAGAAAACATAATCGGAAGAGACCGATGGCTGGAATAAGAGGGTTGATTTCGGTTGTCCGTTTTGCTGTTCGAAAGAGGAAAGAAAGGAGTCTATCAATGAGAAATCTTTCTCATTCTCTTCCGGCTGAAGGGTTGTTTGAGGGAGAAGGCCATAGTGTTCTCCTTCTATATATAGGAATAATTTTTTTCTATCCGGCAGGTAGATCGACATCCGTTGCAATTCCTGTCCGAAACGGATGTCTTCTGTCATGGCCAGGTTCTTTAGGTAAAGCGCCCGTGCCGTCTGAAACCAGGGAAAATCTTCGATAATCGCTTTCCACTCCGCGAGCGTCGTTTCCGAAAGCTGCGAAGCATCCTGCATAAACCGATAGATATCCTCTGTCTTCATATTTACTTAAAAGGGGAAGGGTTACCAGTTAGCCACTGTGGCGTTAAAAATCTGGTCGTTGATCTCTTCAATGATCTCCGCGTTCAGGCTCTCTTCCACGTCGTTGAGCATCTGGGTGGCCGGGTATTCGCGGTAGGCGGAGAAGGTCTGTTCGAAATCTTTGTCGGGCTCATGTTTGTTTGTATAGCGCACCCGCACCGTCACCGTCAATTTCGAGCTGGAAGCAAATGCATCTTCCTGTACCGCCATAGGGGTTTCATCATATCCGACAATCTCGCCCTCGATCTCCAAGTCACCATTCTGTTGCACCTGCTGCAGACGTGTTTTCCGGTTGTAGAGGTCTTTCATCTCTTCCGTCAGCGTTTGCGAAAGGGGAGGGTAGACGCGGGGTGCCTGGTTAGGGAAATCATGGATCGTAATGGTCTTGATCACATCGTAGTTGATCGATGCCGCGTTGAACTTGTAAGAGATCGTGCAAGCCGTTACCAATAAAAGAGCCAATACGGCCGTTATAGCCGTTATACGTTTGATTTGCATATTTATTCGAGGTTATATTCTTTGATTTTCCGATAGAGCGTACGTTCCGAAATGTTCAGGTCGGCTGCCGCGCTCTTGCGCCGGCCGTTATGGCGTTTCAATGCTTTGCGTATGTTTTCCTTCTCCTGCTCTTCCGGTGATAAGTCTTCCACCTCTTCGGCTTCCTGAATGGCTGCTTCGGGAGGAGCCGGGGCGATAGGGTGGCGGCTGTAGTCTTCGTGGGGCACAGCGGCAGGGATGTTGCCAGCCATAATGTCGTGAACCAATTTCTTTAGTTCGGATACATCTTTTTTCATGTCGAAGAGCACCTGATACAGAATCTCTCGCTCGCTATTGAATGTGCGCTGTTCGTTTTCTGATCGCATCAGGACGGGCAGCTTCTGAACAGATAGGTCGGGCAGGTATTCGCGTAATACCTCGGCGGTCACATCTCTGTTTTCTTCGATCACGGAAAGGCGTTCGGTGATATTCTTCAATTCACGCACATTTCCCGGCCAGCGATAGGAGGTAAGGAGCTGTTTAGCCTCCTCGTCCAGACGGATGGAGGGCATATGGTATTTCTCGGCACAGTCGCCGGCAAATTTCCGAAACAATAACAGGATATCTTCCGCTCCACGCTCACGCAAGGGCGGCACTTGGATAGGAACCGTGTTTAGTCGGTAGTAGAGGTCTTCCCGGAATTTGCCTTCGCCTACTGCCTGAATCAGGTTTACGTTGGTGGCGGCTACGATACGGACATTTGTTTTCAGTACTTTGGAAGAACCTACCTTGATGAATTCGCCACTCTCTAATACGCGTAGTAGGCGTGCCTGGGTCGGGGTGGGTAGTTCGCCTACCTCATCTAAAAAGATGGTACCTCCATCGGCCACTTCAAAATAACCCTTCCGATCTGCCAGAGCACCGGTGAACGATCCCTTCTCGTGTCCGAAAAGCTCTGAGTCGATCGTTCCTTCGGGGATAGCGCCACAGTTGACAGCGATGTATTGCCCATGCTTGCGCGGGCTGTTTTGATGAAGAATCTGCGGAAAGGTCTCTTTACCTACACCACTCTCGCCGGTGATCAGTACCGAGAGGTCGGTCGGAGCCACCTGAAGGGCTACGTCGATAGCGCGGATCAATCCGGGGGCATTCCCGATAATGCCAAAGCGTTGTTTTATATGTTGTACGTCTACTTTCATAACAAATTCAATAGGTGAAATGGTCACATTTTTCCTTGTCTGACAAAATTACAACATTTAAACGGATGCCGATGGTTTCAAATGCAAAATCATTCGCGGCAAATGACTTTTTGCCCTCTTATCCGGACTTGATATAACGAAGAAAGGGGTTGTCCAAACCTGGACAACCCCTTTTCTACGAGAGCGGAAGACGGGGCTCAAACCCGCGACCCTCAGCTTGGAAGGCTAATGCTCTATCAACTGAGCTACTTCCGCAATGTTAATTGAAAATTGAAAGTTGAGAATTGAAAGTGGTTTGTTGCACTTTCAATTTTTTTATTTTCAATTTTCAACTTGAGCGAGTTCACTCGCTCAAGTGGGCAGTGATGGATTCGAACCACCGAAGTCGAAAGACAGCTGAGTTACAGTCAGCCCCATTTGGCCACTCTGGTAACTGCCCAGAAGTGCGTTTCTCTAAACGCAGTGCAAAGGTAAGATTAATTTCGTAACTTACAAGAAAAATCTGCCATTTTTATTGCGGTTACAGCCGCTTCTTCTCCTTTGTTTCCATATTTTCCTCCGGCACGATCCTCGGCCTGTTGCATGTTGTCGGTGGTTAAAAGCCCGAAAATGAAAGGGATATCGTACATCAGATTGAGCTCGGTTACCCCTTGTGTTACGCTGTCGCATACATAGTCAAAATGTGGGGTATCGCCACGAACAACGCATCCCAATACGATGACCGCGTCTAATTCTTTGCTTTCGGCCATTCGTTTGGCGCCAAAGGTCAATTCAACGCTTCCCGGAACCCGTCCGATCAGGATATTACCCTGTTTTACTCCATGTCTTTCCAGTACATTGCATGCTCCTTCCAGCAGTTTCTCCGTGATGGCACGGTTCCATTCCGCTACGACAATCCCGACGTTCATCTCTGAAGCATCCGGGACACTATTGAAATCATACTCTGATAAGTTTTGATATGCTGTTGCCATATTGTTTTAACTTAAAAGAGGATGTCTCGTTTTGACCAAGACATCCTCTTGAATGTTTTTATTCAGTTGGAATATTTACTTACCTGACTCGTTGGCGCGTGTGATATATTTATCGATATCTGCCGCTTCCATAGAGTTGAAATACTTTTCTTTAATGGTGGTGTATGTCTTTGCCGCTTCTTTGTATTGGCCAAGGCTTTCGTAAGCCAAGCCGGCTTTCTTCAAGTAGGTCGGACTAACCACGCTGTTGTCGGCTTGTTTGGCTGCTTTCTCGAAATAAGAAATGCCCTCTTTCACCTGTCCCATGTTTACATAGCAATCACCAATCTCGCCAATCACAGCCGGAGAGATCATCTGATCTTTCGCACTGAAGCTTTTCAGGCTTTTGATAGCGGCGTCGTTTTCGCCCAGGTGGTAATAGCTAACTCCCGCATAGGCTTTTGCCAGGTTACCGGCTTTTGTACTGCCATATTGTTTGATGATACTTTCAAATCCTTCGTAATCGGCGCCGTTACCATGCAAAGCGACAGCGAATGAGTCGCGCAAAAAGTATTGTTCGCCTTTGAAAAGAGCTGTGTCTGCTTTCTTTTCGCGTGGGAGGATATATCCGTGGCGTACTCCCAAAACGATTGCCACAACAACGGCCACAGCCAACACACCGTACATCAGGTGTTTTGAATATTTTTCTATAAACTGCTCCGAGCGTGAAA
Organism: Parabacteroides sp. PM6-13; assembly: GCF_029892605.1. Lineage (GTDB taxonomy): Bacteria > Bacteroidota > Bacteroidia > Bacteroidales > Tannerellaceae > QVMG01. Next base: position 78,247 of record NZ_JARXWF010000002.1, on the reverse strand, counting down.
CGATTTCACCTACTTCTACTTCACTTTTGGTAGCGCCTTTTTTCTTATTGGTAGCCATAATCTATTTAAGATGTTTATTAATTCTTTTCTTCTTCTCCGAAAGCCTTTCCGGATTCAAAGCGCAAAAGTAGTTTTTTTTATGAAATAAACTATACTTACGAGCTATATTTTTTTAATTTTGTACGATTAAAACAGCGCGGATGATACTTCAGAAACTTTCTGTTCTCAACTACAAGAATATTCTCCAAACGGAAGTGGCGTTTTCTCCTAAAATGAATTGTTTCTTCGGGAACAACGGCATGGGGAAGACCAATCTCCTGGACGCTATCTATTACCTGTCGTTCTGCAAAAGCCATTTGCATACCAATGAGAGTCAGATTATTCATCAAGACGAAGATACTTGCGTTATCCAGGGTTTTTACGAAACCGACGGGCGAACCGAAGATATCTTTTGCGCCATGCGTCGTCGTCAGCGCAAGCAATTCAAACGCAACAAAAAAGAGTACGACAAACTCTCGGAACATATCGGGTTGATTCCTTTGGTGATGGTCTCGCCGGCCGATGCCAGCCTGATCCAGGGTGGGAGTGAGGAGCGCCGCCGTTTTATGGATATGGTCATCTCCCAGCATGATGTGCCCTACCTGCATGCGCTTATACAATATAATAAGGCGTTGCTTCAACGTAATGCCCTGTTGAAAGAGCAATCGCGCGACTATTCGCTTTACGATGTGATCGAAATGCAGCTCGACCGCTACGCTCTCCAGGTTTATGAGAAGCGCAAACAGTTGATCGAAGAGTTTACCCCTCTTTTCAATCAATACTATCAAACTATTTGTGGCGAGGTGGAAACGGTTGGACTCACCTACCGCTCCCAACTGATGCAGGCCGATCTAAGCGAGCAGTTGGTGAGTAACCGTGAGCGCGATCTGATCCTGGGCTACACCTCTACAGGCATCCACAAAGACGAGTTGGAGATGACGTTAGGCGCCAATCTGATCCGTCGTATTGGCTCGCAGGGGCAGAATAAGACCTATCTGATCGCTCTGAAGCTGGCGCAATATGCCTTCCTGTTAGAGAAAGGAAAGTCGAAACCTATTTTGCTGTTGGACGATTTGTTCGACAAACTGGATGCCAATCGGGTAGAACATATCATTCAACTGGTTAGCAACGATGATTTCGGGCAGATATTCATTACCGACACCAACCGGAAATACCTCGACGAAATATTGGAGAAGACACATCACGATTATTCTCTTTTCCAAGTCGAACAGGGCGAAGTAACCAACCTAACACGGAAAGAATGAAACGCAAGAACACACAAACAATAGGCGAGGTATTGCGCGATTTTATGGCAGAGAACCGCGAGTTGCGCACAAAGATATACGAGACCCGTATCGAACGATCGTGGAACGAGGTGCTCGGTCCGATGGCAACGCGATATACCCGCAGCCTCTATGTGCGCAATGGGGTGCTCTATGTCTCTCTCTCCTCTTCCGTGCTCCGCAGCGAACTCACCCTCTGTCGCGACCGCCTGGTCAAAAGCCTAAACGATCACGCCGGCGACGAAGTGATTAAAGATATTGTGATACGGTAGGCGGGCTATTTGTTGGCTGACCATGCTCAGCCAACTGGTCGACCACGCTGAACCAATTGGCCGACTATGCTCAGCCAACTGGCCGACCTATGTCGGTCAGCAAACTCTCCCGGCATTATGAAAGAAAAGTTGATCCGGATGACTTATCCTGTGATAAAACATTTGGACAAAATGGACAAAATGGACAGAATGGATTTGCATTGTTTAAATTTAATGAGTTATGTTTGTCTATCGAATCGTATCAATAAAGAAAAAGAACAGTTGTTATGAGAAAAATTTGCATGGCAATTATGGCCTGCTTGGTCTGCGTGATGTCATACGCAACCTCCTACACCGTGAAGTATAAAGTGGGGGATTCGCATCGTACGGCCACCCTCAACCTGCAGGGAGGGACTGAGAGCGAAGCAAAGGAAAAACTGATTAAACAGGGTTCTGTCTCCAAAAAGGACAGGGATCGAATTATCATCTTAGAGATAAAAATAAAAGGTAAACAAACAAAAGATCAAGCAAATATGAAAAGTTATGTGGTGAAATTCAAAGTGGGAAATACCTATTCCACAAGAACATTGTCTTTGTATGGAGGCACTGAAAGTGAAGCGATCGAAAAGCTGGTTTCTCAGGGAACGGTGGATCGGAAGCGTAAATCGGAGATTATCATACTTTCGATTACTAAGTCATAGGCATTGAATAGTTACGAAAGAAAAATATCAGTTGAAAACAACATGAAAACAACAAGTCAATTCCTCCCTCTCGGAGCCATTGCCGGTGATATTATCGGCTCGAAGTATGAGTTTAACAATATACATACGTTGGATTTTCCCCTTTTTGACGAACGAAATGAGGTGACGGACGATACGGTGATGACCGTAGCCGTAGGCGAATGGCTATTGACCGGGAAGAATCTCTCCGCGATTCTGCAGGATTATGGGCGACGGTATCCCATTATGAGTTATGGCGTTTCTTTTAGAAGGTGGTTGTATGAGGATGATCCGCAACCCTACAACAGCTGGGGCAATGGATCGGCCATGCGGGTTAGTCTGGTCGGGTGGGCTTTTGACACGCTGGAGGAGACGTTACGTGTGGCGCGAGAGAGTGCGGAGGTTACGCACAATCACCCCGAAGGAATCAAAGGAGCTGAGGCAACGGCGGCTTGTGTCTATTTGGCGCGCATAGGAAAAACAAAAGAGGAGATAAAAGAATACGTAGAAACTACTTTTGGGTATGACCTCCATCGCACTTGTGATCAGATACGTCCGACCTATCAGTTTAATGAAAGTTGCCAGGAGACCGTGCCGGAAGCGATCATTGCCTTCTTGGAAAGTAACGACTTTGAGCATGCCATCCGGTTAGGCATCTCGTTGGGAGGCGATAGCGATACGCTTGCCGCCATTACCGGAGGCATCGCAGAGGCCTACTACAAATCGATCCCCGAGCCTATCCGACAAGAGGTACTCGCCCTCCTTCCGGAGGAGTTTGTGGAGGTGTTGCAGGCGTTTGTTGGTAAGTTTATGCGGTAAACGCAATTGGCGATTAGACAAAAAAAGGCTGTCCCCCACGGGAACAGCCTTTCGTTTTTTATGCTGTGATCTACTTGCTTACTTCTTATAAGTCTTGTAGCCATAACGTGCCAAAGAGCCCAGTTCTTCTTCGATGCGAAGCAGTTGGTTGTATTTAGCCATACGGTCAGAACGGCTCAGTGAACCGGTCTTGATCTGTCCTGAGTTGGTTGCTACGGCGATGTCAGCGATTGTTGCATCTTCAGTTTCACCTGAACGGTGAGAAGTTACTGAAGTGTAACCGTTGCGGTGAGCCATTTCGATAGCATCCAATGTTTCTGTCAATGAACCGATCTGGTTTACTTTGATCAGGATAGAGTTAGCACAACCCATTTCGATACCTTTCTGCAGGAATTCTACGTTAGTCACGAACAAGTCGTCACCAACCAACTGGCATTTGTCACCGATCTTTTCAGTCAACAGCTTCCAGCCTTCCCAGTCGTTTTCGTCCATACCGTCTTCGATAGAGTCGATCGGATATTTGCTTACCAATTCAGCCAGGTAGTCAGCCTGCTCGGCAGAAGAACGTTTCGCGCCGTTAGGACCTTCGAATTTGCTGTAATCGTAAGTATCTTTTTTGTTGAAGAACTCAGAAGAAGCACAGTCAAGAGCGATCGTTACATCCTTTCCAGGAACATAACCGGCAGCTTCGATAGCTTTCATGATAGAGTTCAATGCGTCTTCAGTTCCTTCCAATGTCGGAGCGAAACCACCTTCGTCACCTACTGCAGTGCTCAAGCCACGGTCGTGGAAGATCTTTTTCAAAGCATGGAATACTTCAGCACCCATACGCAGACCTTCGCGGAAGCAGCATGCGCCTACCGGACGGATCATGAATTCCTGGAATGCGATCGGAGCATCTGAGTGAGATCCACCGTTGATGATGTTCATCATAGGAACCGGCAATACGTATGCGTTAGTTCCACCGATGTAACGATACAGAGGAAGATCCAGGTAGTTAGCAGCAGCCTTAGCAACAGCCAAAGAAACACCTAAGATAGCGTTTGCACCCAGTTTAGATTTAGTTTTTGTGCCGTCCAGTTCGATCATCTTATAGTCGATCTCACGTTGGTTCAACGCGTTCATGCCCAACAAAGCCGGAGCAATCACTTCGTTTACATTCTTCACTGCGTTCAAAACACCTTTGCCCAGGTAACGTTTTTTGTCACCGTCGCGCAATTCGATCGCTTCGTTTTCACCCGTAGATGCTCCGGAAGGAACAGCTGCGCGGCCGAAAGCGCCGGAAGCCAAAAATACATCTACTTCTACTGTTGGATTACCACGTGAATCCAAGATTTCTCTTCCTGTAACCTTAATAATTTCCATGTCGAAAAACTTTAATAAGTTGGTTTATATATAAATATATTCATAAACATAGTGGAATACGTCCTTTCCGAACGCGCCCGCAAATTTAGCAAATAAAACAGTCATATCCGCCGCTTACGCATTATTTTTCACTGCCACCCGACGAAAACCGTTTTTGGGCAATACAAGAGGACTATGTCGTAGGGCGACGCTTATCCCGGCAAGAGGCTGTCGGGAGCCAGGTTGTTCTTTTCGATATCCTTAAAATAGAGGTAGGTGCCCACCTTTATTTCGGCACAAGCCGCTTCGTCGGCAACGATAATCCCTTTCGGGTGGAGTTGCAGGGCGGTGATGGTCCACATCTGGTTGACAGCTCCTTCGACGGCCTGCTGCAACGCGCGCGCTTTGTTATGTCCGTTCACCATGATAAGCACCTCTTTGGCATCCAATACGGTGCCGACTCCAACGGTCAGGGCTGTTTTCGGTACTTTGTTCATATCGTTATCGAAGAAGCGTGAGTTGGCAATGATCGTGTCGGTGGTCAGCGTCTTCACGCGGGTACGTGAACTCAGCGAGGAACCCGGTTCGTTGAACGCGATATGCCCGTCGGGGCCAATACCGCCAAGGAAGAGATCTACTCCGCCTACCGCTTTCATCTTGGCTTCGTAAGCCGCACATTCTTCTTCCAGGTTGGCCGCGTTACCATTTAGGATATGCACGTTCTCAGCCGGAATATCGATGTGGCTGAAGAAGTTGTTCCACATAAAAGAATGATAACTCTGCGCGTGATCCTTCGGTAGGCCGATATACTCATCCATATTGAAGGTGATCACATGTTGAAAGGAAATCACTCCCTGTTTGTTCAGTTCGATCAGGTGTTTGTATGCACCCAACGGAGAAGATCCGGTAGGTAAGCCCAGTACGAAAGGTTTCTCCGCGGTCGGATTGGCTTTCTTGATCTTTGAAGCCACATAATTGGCTGCCCAGCGTGACAGCTCGTCGTAATTCGGTTCGATAATTAGTCTCATAGTCTTTTAAAATTATGAATGATGAATGAAGAATCCTTCGATTGCTTCATTCCAATTGCTATGCGCCTTTGGCTAAGCGATCTTCGATTCATCATTCTTTATTGCTCTACGCCTTCGGCTAAGCGATTTCCGCTTCGCTCCAATTCTTCATTCTTCATTTTCTCCGCCATTTCTTTGCCTAAGGCCACGCATTTGGCCTGGTCGTCGGGAGACATGCCCTGTTTCTGTTCCACCGGTTCGCCTACGACCTCCCATTTCATCTGTTCGGCAAAGGCAGCCAGGCGTTTGACGGCAGCACCTGCCCAGGTGAAGGAGCCAAAGTAACCAAACAGACGGTTCTTTACTTCACGTACCTGTATCTTGTTCAATATCGCCTCTACCTCCGGGAAGATCTGGTTGGTGTAGGTGGGGCTCCCTATGATAATCCCTTTGTATTTGAATACATCTCGCAGGATATAGGAGGCATTGGTTTTGCTTACATCGTGGATCACGATGTTTTTCACGCCATTTTCTGCCAGGGAATGAGCTACTGTTTCCGCCATTTGCTCGGTGTGACCATACATACTGCCGAAGATGATCACAACACCCTCTTCGCCTTCATAACGGCTTAATTGGTCGTAGATCGCAATGGCTTTGTCTTTGTGTTCGCGCCATACCGGGCCATGCAAGGAGCAGATGGTCTGTACATCCAATCCGGATAGTTTTTGCAATGCCTTCTGTACCGGACTGCCGTATTTTCCCACGATATTGGCATAATACCGTTTCATCTCCTCCCAGTAGTGGTCGGTGTTCATATCCGCATCGATCACGGCTCCGTCGATCGTGCCGAAGGTGCCGAAGGCATCTGCCGAGAATAAAACCTTATCGGTCTGGTCGTAGGTCATCATCACCTCCGGCCAATGCACCATCGGCGCCATATAGAACGACAGGGAATGTCGTCCCAATTCGAGCGTGTCACCCTCTTTCACTTCGTATAGTCCGTCCGTGATGCCGTGATACCCCGCCAACATGCCGAAGGTTTTACTGTTACCCACGATCTGTACATTCGGGTATTGTTGGCGCAATAGGCGGATGCTCCCCGCATGGTCGGGTTCCATATGGTTCACAACTACATAGTCCAGTGGGCGTCCGTTGAGCACCTTTTCTATTTTTTGGAAGAAAAGATCGGCATAACATACATCGACCGTATCCATCAACACCGTTTTCTCGTCTGCTATCAGATAGGAATTATAGGAAACCCCATACGGCAAAGGCCATAAGTTTTCAAATCGGTGTTTTTGCCGGTCGTTTACACCTACGTAGAAGATGTCTTCCGTTATTTTCTTTAACATGATAATTTTTTAGTTTTTTAAGTTTTAACGTTGTTCTTTTTCTTGTTTTCTGCCCGCCATACGAAGCAAATACCAGCTAATACAAAGGGAATACTCAGTAATTGTCCCATATTGAGAAACATACCCTCTTCGAAAGCCTCCTGATTGTTTTTGAGGAATTCGATCAGGATACGCGCTCCAAAGATACAAATAAGAAAGATGCCGAAGATAAAACCCTCCTTCTTCCAGGCCTCTTTCCGGAAGTATAACCACATACAGAGCGCAAAGGTTATCAGGTAACAAATGGCCTCGTAAAGCTGTGTGGGATGGCTTGGCAGGGTGAATATCGGCTCCGCCCCCTGTTGCCAGTAGGGGATGTTTCGGATAAAACGAAACCCCCAGGGCAGATCGGTCGGATGGCCGTAGATCTCATGGTTCATCAGGTTGCCTAAACGAATCAAGGCGGCGACCAATCCGGTCGGTACCACCAGTCTATCGAAGGTCCAGAGCATACTTTTGTGGCTCACTTTGCGTGAGTAGAAATAGGTGGCAAGTATGATACCCAATGTCCCTCCATGACTGGCTAATCCCTTAAAGCCAACCAGCTTCCAGGATCCATCTATCATCTCGAAAGGCAATATAATCTCCAGCGGATGAGCCAGGTAATAAGCCGGCTCATAAAAGAGGCAATGCCCTAAGCGGGCGCCCACTAAGGTGCCCACCATTGTATAAATCAACAGAGGCTCAAGCCAGGGACGTGGGAGATCCTCCTTCTTCCACATGCGGTCGACAATCATATAACCTACTGCAAAGCCAATCAGAAAAGCCAGCGTGTACCAATGTAAACTGTACGATCCGATGGTAAGCGCGACAGGATCTACTGTCCAGGTTATAGCGTTGACCGGTAGGAGTATCATGGGGTGGATTATTTTTTAGTTTTCACTTCCGGCTCTTTCCCTTTTTTCAAGGCGCGCCACACAAAGAAGATACCCATCAGGACAAATGGAATACTCAACCATTGCCCCATGTTTAGTGTCATATTTTCTTCGAAGGTCTCCTGGTTATTTTTCAGGAATTCAATAAAGAAGCGGGAAGCAAATATGCAGATCATGAATAAGCCAAAGATCAATCCCTCCTTATGCCAGGCATTTTTCCGGAAATAGAGCCACATACAAAGGGCAAACGTCAACAAGTAACAGAGTGCCTCGTATAGTTGTGTCGGATGGCTGGGTGCAGTGAATATCGGTTCTGCCCCCTGCATCCAGGCCGGTAGGTTGTCGATAAACCGGAATCCCCAGGGCAGGTCGGTCGGATGGCCGTAGATCTCATGGTTCATCAGGTTGCCTAAACGGATCATAGCAGCGACCAGTCCGGTCGGCACCACCAGTTTGTCGAAAGCCCAGAGCATGCTTTTGTGCGACACCCTCCGGGAATAGAAATACATTGCGATAATAATACCCAATACCCCGCCATGGCTGGCCAGTCCGCCTTCCCATACCTTTAGGATCTCGATCGGGTTGGCTAAGTAATAGCCCGGCGCGTAAAACAAACAATGACCCAGGCGTGAGCCGACAATCGTTCCGACTACCGTATAGATAAGCAAGGAATCGATCCAGGGTTGCGGCAGTTTCTCGTTTTTCCACATCCGAGCCACGATCATATACCCTACAGCAAAACCTATGGCGAAAGCCAACCCATACCAGCGAATACCACGCGAGCCGATCGAGAATATCTCAGGACTGGCGGTCCAAGTGATGAACAAATTGACAATTGATAATTGGCAATTGATAAGGAAAGATGCTATCATACCCTGTTTGTTTTATGGTAAATATACTATATCGTTCTATTTATTGGCCTGTTGAACCCACTTCGGGGTTCCGCAAGAAGGTTGTTTGTACCCCGGGTTGCACCCGGGGTTATCCATGTTTTACCCCTTACGGGGTTATGACTCATCATCGCTTTATGCTCCGCTATGTAACGCTGCTTATCCATCATCAATTGTCAACTATCAATTATCAATTAAAAAAATTGGCTATACCAATTTTTTTATCAGCTCTTCCCTGTCGCCGTAAAGCATATCGATCACAGGCAGTTCGATCATCGTATAGGCACCCGGCTGTTGGCGCATGCTGGCACGTGCCACTGAAATCAGTATCTGAGCGGTCAGTGCCGGATTGTTGATCTTCATATCGAATTCGATCAACTGATTTTGTGTCTTGCCCGAAACGCCTTTGCGTGTCAGGTTCACGCCATGTCCCATATCCAACAGATTGTCGACGCAAGGCACTTCGATCACATGGGTCTCATCGTGTACGAAATAATCATCCGCTTTGATAGCTGCCGCTACGGCGTCGAAGGCATATCCCTCTTTTACTTCGATATACACCATGCGACGGTGAATGCCTGTTCCGGTCGGGATGGTCATGCTTAAGGCCGCCTTCACGCCTTCGATGGCTTTAGTGGCCACCGTATGTCCCATGCTCATACCCGGGCCGAAGTTGGTATAGGTCACCCCTTTGGGAACCATAGCTTCCAATAGGGCGCGTACCACTGAGTCGCTTCCCGGATCCCATCCGGCGGAGACGACGGCTACGGTGTTGTTTGCCTTTGCTACGGCGTCTAATGAGCGGCGCAGATCGACAATGCCACCATGTATATCATAACTATCTACAGTGTTAATGCCTTTGGCAAGTATCTCTTTCGCAAACGACTCTACGCTGCGTGTCGGAGTTGCCAATACGGCAACGTCTACCTCTTTCAGGTTATCAATATTATCGGTTACGGTATATTTCTCTAACTCTGCCGGAATATCTTCCGGATTACGACGGATCACACCTGCTACTTCAAAATCGGGAGCCGCTTCAATCGCCTCCAATACATACTTTCCGATGTTGCCATACCCTACGATGGCTGCTCTTACTTTCTTCATCTTAATGATTTTAGTTTGTCTATCAAAGGCAAAGGTACAAAAAAAATGAAAAGAGTAGGGGAGAACGCTTGCTAACCGAACAAAACGATGCGTTATTTGTTTTCCTATCGAATCGTTTTAAGTAAGGATGAAACCTTTGTTTTTCATCTAACGAAAGAAAAAGAAAGTTCGTATTAACAAGTATCCTTTGGGCTAAGTTTGTACTTTTGTAGCAGTAAGGGAATAAAAACAGAGATTGTGGATATAAAACAGCTTTTCGCAGAGATCAACCTGCTCCTTCTTCAGTCAGATAAGAAAGAGAATATGGATAAAGCGATGCAAATTATGCTCGATTATTTTGATCTCGACTGGATTTATGTTGCTTTTTTCGATGAAGAGAATGCGTTGGTGCATTGTGTTTATGAAATGATGCGTGAGAAAGAGGATGCGGGACTCACCAGTAGACCCTCCCTCTCTTTTGAGAATATGTCGTGGACCATGAAAAATATCTCTGCCGGTAATGACCTGCTTGTTAAAAACCTGGAAGATATCCCGACAGGCGAGGAGTCCGATCTGCATCTGATGCGCAGCAATGGTATGAAGTCGTTTATCGCAACTCCTTTGTTTTTCAATGATGAGGTGAAAGGCTTTATCGGTCTCAGCTCACGACGCAACCGACTCGGTCGGACACAGGAAGAATTCAAAGACCTGCCTCGTATTGCCCATATATTCTCCATTGTTCTGGAACGTTACCAGCAACGCATCAGCCTGGAGCGGAAAGAGAAAGAGCTTATGGATGCCCAGGAAGCCAACCGTTTGAAATCTGCCTTTATCAGCAATATCAGCCATGAGATCCGTACGCCCCTGAATGCGATTGTTGGTTTTTCTTCTATTATCGCCGAAACGGAGAACCTGGAAGAGCGTCTTTATTACCAGGGTATCGTAGACAAAAATAATGATATGCTCCTGCAAATCATTGCGGATATGATGGATCTCTCCAAAATGGAGTCCGGCGAATTAGATTATGAATACACAGAGGTCAACCTGAAACAGATCTGTCTGGATATCTTCCGGCAGTTTGCCAATCAGACCGCGCCGGATGTTTCGTTTCTGTTTCATATGGAACAGCATCCGGATCTTATCCTGCTGACCGATGAGAATCGGGTGAAGCAGGTGATTGCCCACTTTGTCAAAAACGCCTGTAAGTTTACTTCGGCAGGCAGTATCGTGCTCTCTTACCGGATCGTCGACAATAAGGTGCGTGTTTCCGTTTCCGATACCGGGATCGGCATAGCCCCCGAGCATCATAAAGACATTTTCAAACACTTCAAGAAATTGGATAGTTTCAGCCAGGGTATAGGGTTGGGACTTTCTATCTCGAAAAGTATTGTCGAGTCTCTCGACGGAGAGATCGGATTGAACTCGCTTTCGGGAAAAGGCTCTACCTTCTGGTTTACCCTCCCTCTCAAAGAAAAAGTAATCACTCCCCTTTATCCCCCGCAGGAAGAAAAGAGAGTGATCTCTAAATGTTCTTGAATAAATTGAGAAAACGTTAGGCTTCCGGTGGGGTGAATGGTAGGGTAAACTCAAACACAGAGCCTTCGCCTTCCACCGAGGAGGCTTTGATATCACCACCCATTTTCTCCACCAATCCTTTGCAAATAGCCAGCCCGAGCCCGATCCCCTGTTTGGCTCCTTTCAGTTGAACGAAGCGGGAGAAGATCTGTTCGATCCGCTCTTTCGGTATTCCTTTTCCGGTATCTGATACGTAGAAACGAACCTGTTCGGCTTGTACCTCGTATCCGAAACGAATGCTTCCTTTGTCGGTATGTTTGATGGCATTGGTGATTAGGTTCATCAACACCTGTGCGAGCCGGTTCTTGTCCGTATGAAGTGTTATCTCTTCGCATGGATCGAGTATGAGCATGATATTGGGAGAGGTGACCCGTAATTTCATGGTTGCATAGATCTCTCGTACGAAATCGGCCAGTTGGATATCCATATAGGAGAAGGTCACCATATTCGCTTCGATCTTGGAGATGTCCAGGATGTCATTGATCAGGTTGGCCAGTAATTCGTTGTTTGTCTTGATCAGGTTCATGTATTCTTCCCGTACACTCTCATCGGTCTCTGTGCTCAACAGATCCGAGAATCCCACGATTGCCTGGAGCGGAGAGCGGATCTCATGCGTCATATTGGCCAGGAAGGTTGACTTCAGCTGATCGGCAGTTTCTGCCTCCTCTTTGGCCCGGAGCAGAGAGGCTTCCTGCTCGACACGCTCTTGCTCGTCGATGATCAACCCGACAATCACGCGTGGGTTCTTGTTTTCATCATATTCTTGTACCTTCGCGCTCACCTCGTAGTTGCGGTATTCGCCGGCATCATTCTTTAGGCGGAAGTTTACCTTCCCCTCTTCCAGGTGGTTCTCCTTGAGATGTTCGAAAAGTGAAAAGAAATCTGTTCGGTCTTCGGGATGTTTCAGCGATGCCAAGGTGCGGCAAGTGTATTTGTTGCGTAGCAGCAATTGATTGGCTGACCCATGAAACTGGAAGCAGTTCCGGCAGTTCACCATGTCGCAACCATTGTAGAGATCGAAATGGAAACAATAGGTAGCCACCTTGCTATTCTGCAGTGCCAATTCCATCATGTGGCGGCTTTCCGATAAGCGATCAGTGAGGTGCTGGTTTTTGATCTCCGTTTCCACCTGTTCGGTGATGTTACGTGTGTAAACCAATAGGTATTTCCCTTCGATAGGCACAATCCTTATCTGATAATATTTGATCGTACCATCTTTGAAGGGCATGTCCAGATTCAATTTGAATGTCCGCTTGTGATTAAAGCAGTTCTCTGCCGTATTACGGATTCTCTCTTTTTGGCTTTCCGTCAGGTTGTAGACAGGAAATTCATCGATACGGAAATTGATTACATCCGGGGTGATATGCGAATCAGAGGCGACAGCAATGATACGCTCTACGCGCAATTCTCTATTTATCAACAGGATGGTGTCGGGTACCGCCTGGGCTACTTTTTCGGAAATATTGTATAACTCCTGCAATTGGCGCTCTTGTCGATTGACAACCTCCGTCTTGGGGGAGTCGGCCAGAATCAACGTGTAGCCCAAGATCCCTCCTTCTCTGTCGAGGGAGGGCGTGATCGACAGCGAGACCACAGACATATCATTGATCGTACTTCCGCGTCGCAAATGCTCTTTCTGCAAATCAGTCAATAGTTTTGTCTGAAACAAGTGAGAGATCATAAATTCCGACTTGTTCTTTATGCCGAATTTCGTTGATATGGCTTTATTGATAGCTATGATATCCCCTTTCTCATCGTACAAAACAACTCCTACCGGATAATAAACGAATGATTCATTCAAGAGTATATCCTTCACTTTTTCGGTTCCCATAGTAGACGATTATTAACAATTTTAACAAAGAAAGGCATAAAATAAAGACATTCGTGTAGTTTATGTGAAATAATTTTATAAATTGACACAAAAAACACCTTTTTCGTAAAAAAGTAGTTGTTGGATGGAATTCCCTTTTGGGGCTTTCCGGAGAATAACTGTCTTTTAAAACGCAACCGTTCAGCTCTTTCCCCGAAGGAGGCATGAACTATCAACCGGAAGTGTGCGTCAATGATTCCAGACCACCATCAGTTGCACCCCCTTGCCCATAAAGCGATTATCGGCAGCGGTCATGCCGGGAATGCTGAAACGCACCGGGTTCCAATAGGCCATAAGGTAGAAGGTGAGCGAATTATACTGGCGTTGCCAGTTCAGGAAGTTATAGGCTTCGTGGTTTTCCCAGTCAACATAGACCATGCCTTGCAGGTTGTCAAAAATACCGATCGGGTAGGAGAGGGACAAACCGGAGAAAGTAGCGGTATTATCGAAAGAGAAAGCCTGGCGGCTTCCATCGAAAACCACCTGTTCAAGAGTGGCGGTCAGGCCGTTTCCCCAGGGAAAGGTGTAATCGGTTCCGAGCGTGATCAATGTCTGGTTAGTCATGGCACCGGCCTCTTTCGACAGATGTGTCCAGGAGGCTTCGAGCCAAAGGCCGACAGTCAAGTTGAGTTTCGTGTCGAACCCGATGCGATGCTCCGCCACCGAGCGGTCGGAAAGAAGAGAACTATACGTGGAGCTGGCTCCAAAGTCGACCGGTCGGTAATGATACGAAACGGCCATCTCGCCTTGTGAGACCGGCCATTGAAAACGCCCTCCGGCCTCGGGCTGCTTCCTGTTCGTTGGAACAGACTCCCAACCCTTGATATCCTTATTGCCCATCAAGACCCAAAACCAAAGGTTGGCATTATTCAAAAAATAATAACGGAAGAGACCTGCCCACACCCCGTCGGTCAGTTGCAGCGGATCGCGCGGATCCATCTTATCGAACCACATCAGCGGACGAAACATCATGGCGGAGCCAAAATTGATCTTCTGCAGACCGGCACGGATCTCCAGTTGGGAGGTGGAATAGCGTGCCCAGGCACGATAGGGTTTGATATCGCCCGTCATCCGATCTTTATCGAAGCGCAACGACATATCACCAAACAGATTGGCTGAGAGCTCCACATCGAACAGGCGCTCTTCATCCAGGCGATACTGTCCGTTGAGCTGGGGCAGATAGCGTCCACCCAGCCACACATCCGAAGCATAATCAGGGGCATACAGTCCCCATTCGGAGAGTTGTCCGCTGTAACGAAACGAACTCTTCTGTGCCGACAGCAAGCAGGTCGACAACAGCCATCCGAGAAGCAACAAACACCCGCGTTTCATGGCCTATTCATAATTGGAAACACCGTACACAAAGAAGCGGGAAATATCTTCGATCATCGCACGCGTATTGGGGTAGGCGTTCAATAAACGCTCATCGGAGATCATTGATTTCAACGCGTCGAAGATCACCATCAGTAAGACAGGATTGAAATCGGAGCGCATCTCTCCCCGTTCCTGGGCGATGGTGAGTTCTTTCACCCCCATCTGTATGGAGTCGGCATAAAAGCTCTCTATAAACGATCGCATCTCTGCGTCATCCGACTGATAGATATCGCGTACAAAGTCGGCACTGATCTCCTTGGATTTGTCCAGTTTCAGGTAGATCGTTCGCTCCATCTTCTGGTTGAAAGAGAGATCCATCGCCATGGTTTCGCGAAACTCCCGCAGGTTTTCATCTGCGTAGAACCAGAGCATATTCTTGATCAGATCCATCTTATTGTCGAAATATTTGTAGAAGGTCATTTTGGAACTCCCGGCCTCCTTACAGATCTCCTCTATGGTCACACGCCGGATGCCATATTTCTGCATCATCCGCCATCCGGCACGGATGAGATCTTCTCGCTTATGAGCTCGTTTTCCAGCCATATTATAACTATTGTTTTAGTCCCGCCTTACTGAATATATAGGCAGGAATGGGTTTATTAAATTCTATGTTGGTAATGATATAGTCGGTTCCGTCCCCCTCTTTCAACACATCCTTATAGTTCATCTTCATGGGGAACCAACGTCCGTCGATCTGTCGCACATCGCTCAGGAGGATTCGCTTGAGCATCTGCCCGCTCTTGGCATACAATTCCTGCCGGAGAGGCACCAGGCGCTCCTGGTCGATCCATATCTTCTGGGCGTCGTAGGCTACGTCGTCGACCTTCGCCTTCAACGACAACACCCAGCAGGGACGCCCATCGACCTCCTCCTGGCCGGATAGTTCTGCGTTGTATGTCTCGGTCAGCTTGCGGTCGTCCATCACATCTTCATACGAGAGGTCGGAGCCCATCACCGATTGCCGCAACATATGTCCCGATATCAGGATCGTGCGGTCGGTCGAAGGCGAGTAGAGCCAGAGCTCCTTCTCGAGTTTCAACATCTTCGTGCCCTTATCCCGCGCCGGCGACAGGTATTCGGAGAACGACTTCACCGTCCCTTCCGTATAGCTTTTAGAGGTCATCGTGCGGTTATTGCGTTTCCCATGCACCACCATCGTCGACTCCACCACCCGCGAATCCGCCGACAGGTTCTTATCTACAGCATCCAGGATTTGGGTGGGGGACTGGGGGAATGCCTGAACTGTGATTACGCTGAGGACAAACAAAATCGTCTTGAACCGGGATTTCGCTGATTTATGGATTTTCCGGATGAGATTGGGCTGATTTGATTGATTTATCAGATTGTTTATTCTTTTCATGGCTCGATTATTTTAGATATTTGTTTATAATTCGTTTGAACTGCAAAGAAGGGGCTCCAAAGTTTATGAGTAGTCCCAATTTAATATTATAAGCTTCCAAATAATTTTTCGCCTGCGCCAGGTGTACCGCCTCCAATGCTGTTATAGCTTTTAATTCAACCATAATTTCATTTTCAATAAAGAAGTCTACTCTTCTTGTGCCTATATTATGTTCTTTGTAGAACAGATGCATTTCTTTTTCTCTTTCATATTTTACTCCCAACAGATCCAGTTCCACCGCTAAAGCGCGTTGGTAGATCACCTCCTGGAAGCCGTTTCCTAATGTCCGGTGCACCTCCATCGCAGCACCGATCACTTTCCCGGTCAATTCCGAGTTTTCATATTTTTCATCAATCATAGCCGTTTCAGTTTTTAATAATTTGTTTTTGTTTCACAATCAATCTAATAAAATCAATCAAATCCTCCCTAATCTCATCCAGGAAATCCATAAATCAGCGTAATCCCGGTTCAGACATCACGACAGTTCCCTAAACAATTCCGCCGTCTTGCGTCGATAGACGGCCATGCCGGCGAGGGCGGTACCGATCAATATGGAGATGACGCCGGGGATAAAGCCGACCCAGAACATACGGGGCCTGATCTCGGCACGGATAACGGGGTCGATCAGCATGGATATATTATCCATCATCGAACCGTAGTCGAGACCGTAAGTGCGCATATAGAGGGCTAACAAAACGCCTAAGATTGTTCCCATCACGGAGCCGGCAGCACCAATCATTAGCGACTCCAATAGCATTGTGCGGTAGATATGCCCCTGCGGCTCGCCCATTGCCAGACGGATGCCAAATTCATTGTAACGACGGATACCTCCCAGTATGCCGGTGTTCCAGAGCACGATGGAAAGGGCAAAAACAAGCATGACAACCATAATAAATGTGATGGATTTCATATAGGCAAGCATATCACCCATGCCACTCTGATCGGCGAGTTGCAGCATATAAGGGGCATACTCGTCTTCCTCCCAGGCCGGGAAGCGGGCATTGAAATCGCGTTTGATAGCTTCCGCCTCTTCCTGTTTATAGAGATCATCGGGGAGAAAGCCGAATATTTCCGTCGTGGCATTCTCCATATCCAGGAACTGACGCGCATAAGAAATATCAACAATAATAGCTCCCCGGTCGAGAGCAGCATTGCCGAAGCGAACAATACCGGCCACCGTCAGGTTGGTGAACGACATGGATCCATACATCGTGCTTCCGAAAAAGGTAAGCCTGTCGCCCGGAGATACCTCGAAACGCTCGGCGAAATCAACACTGACAAGCGCCTCTTTCCCACTGCTGATAAGCTGCCCGGCGACAAGGGCATTTTCCAGATGAAGGCGCTCGGATTCCACCTGGTTTGTCAACAGATCATAAGCCGTACCCGCCACAGGGCCTTGCGCCAGGGTCTCGCCCTCGTCATCGGGTATATCCAGTAACCCGCCAAAATAGATACGCGGGCTCCAGGACACCTGCGGATAATGAGTTCTGAGCTGATCGAATAGAGTCTCTGCCTCCAAGATGGCGAGATCGTTATTCTTTTCCAGATCGTTTTCTTCGTAGGCCTTCGTGACCACTTTCAGGTGTCCGGCATCAAAGCGGGCGGTCATATCGATCATATTCGAGAGCATCCCTCCCATAAAGCCATCCATAAAGACCACCACAAACACCCCGATCGTCACCACAATAAAGGGCATAATCGAACGGCCGCGGTCGCGCACAACCCCTTTCCATAAAAAACCGGTAATCATAGTATTTTCCCTTTAAGTGATAAGACAATGTTTTGCTTCGTAATCTTCCGAGCCGGCCAGTAGCTGATCAATGCCGACGAAAATACAATCACCAAGATGGTCCATAAGATAGCCGGGATTGTATAGATCGGATAGATCACATTCCCGATGGCAATGCCGGTCTCCTCTATCATATCCGGCATCGGCATACCCACTTTTGCCTGCCATAATAGGACAGGAATGCCCCAGATCGCTCCGACCACAATAGCCAGAAGGCTATAGGCTGTGCCTTCGAGCGTAAAAAGGGCTGCCACCCGCTTCTGCGTCATTCCCAGGGCCACATAGGTGCCGATCTCTTTCTGCCGGCGGAAGATCGACAGGGTCTGCGTATCGAACACCGCCAATAGGGCAACCGATAACAAAATCACAAACACCACCAGCATCTCTATCCGGTTGGCTGCCAGCATCTCATCCAGGTCGGCCGTCAGATAGGCCAGGCTCTTAAACACCCAGGCGGAGTCGACAGGTGCTTCCGCTCCCACCGAAAGGATAAGATAGGTCGCCTCCCCGTCCATGCCGGTCATTTGCTGTAAATCTTCTATATCAAGCCAGAGTTGTCCGTTATCGATGGCCGGCACTTTCGAATCGAACACACCCGCAATACGGATCTGCCGGGCGTCAAACGCCCCCCAGCGGTCGCGCCAGCGCACCATCACATAATCGCCCTCCTGCAATCCCGCCGAACGGGCCATGCGTTTGCCCACCAAAGCGCTGATCTCTTCCCTGCCGGCCAATCCCTGTGTGGGGAGCTTCACAGCGGTCTGCCCGGCGGGTATTCCTTTTAGCTGGATATTCATCATACGTCCTCCACCGGGATAAACCGTGCCCTGCACGACAAGCACTGGTGTCAGGTCACCTTTCGTCATACCTTCACGATACCCATTCGGAATGGGAGCATGCGCATCCGGCAAGGTGAACACATCATACCGATCGTATTCCGGCATCCAAAATTGTCCGTCGCCGGTCTCCCAGGCAATCGTTTCCTGGCGGGAATCCTGCACCCAACCATCAGTGATGCCGTTAAACCAGACAATAATCACAAAGGTAAAGGAGAGAACCGCCACATTGAGCCACGTCCGCATGCCGCCACCCAGGATATTCTTAAAAGCTGTTTTTAGTAGTAACATGGCTCATCCCTCCCCGATCGTTTCGTCTCTTACGATAGCGCCGTCCTGCAAATGGATGATGCGCCTAAGGTATTGCATCACCTTTTCATCGTGCGTGGCAAAAATAAAGGTGGTTTTCAGCTGTTCGTTCAGCTTCACCATGGTCTGAAGGATATGGTGCGAGTTGGCAGCGTCCAGATTGGCCGAAGGTTCAT
The DNA here is from genome assembly GCF_029892605.1 of Parabacteroides sp. PM6-13. Lineage (GTDB taxonomy): Bacteria > Bacteroidota > Bacteroidia > Bacteroidales > Tannerellaceae > QVMG01. Next base: position 59,218 of record NZ_JARXWF010000002.1, on the reverse strand, counting down.
CGGCCAATACGATCGCCGGCTTCTTCACCATGGCGCGGGCAATGGCTACCCGCTGGCTTTCGCCTCCTGATAGTTGCGAAGGTTTTGATTTCTCCTTATCGGTAAGGCCAACCCATTCCAACGCCTCCATCACCATCGTCCGGCGTTTGGCCGTAGGTATGCCCTGTAACAATAAGGCAAACTCTACATTCTCGAACACCGTATAAACGGGTAAAAGGTTATAGCTCTGAAAGATGAATCCGATATGATTATTCCGCAACTCCGCCGCCTCGCGGGCTGCCAGCGTAGAAACAGATTTGCCCAACACACGAGCTTCCCCCCGTGTCGGGCTATCCAACGAGCCGATAATATTCAATAAAGTCGTCTTGCCCGAGCCGCTCGGGCCTACTAAACCGGTAAACTCGCCGACGTCGATCGTCAGATTCACCCTGTTTAATGCGGTAAACTCACCGTTCCCGACAGGAAACGTCTTTACCAGATCCGTTAATGAGATAATAGATTGAGGTGCCATGGTGGTGATTATTTCAAAGATTACAATAACCAATAATCACCAAATATACGAATTAAGTCGAAATATCCAAATATCGTAAACGTTAAATGGCTTTTATTCTTTCGGTTTCACAAATCCAATCGGATTTCGGGGCTTCGTAGAGAGCGACTTATTGGCCTGCAATTCCGCCAGTGTTTCATTAATAAGTTCAAGATGCCAATTTGGCATCTTGAAAGTTCTTCTTTCGTAATCTCAAACATAAAATCCTCACCTTCAAAACGTTCTATATTCCGCCTGACAGCTCGTTTCAGCTGTCCAGTCTCCGTTCCATACATTTCTGCCAAATCAAAATCGAGCATCACCCGCTGACCTCTGATTTCATATATCCGATTTTGTATTACTGCTGTTTCCATACGTTAAGTTCTGATTATACACAAATATAGATAATATCTTTATACATATCTTGGTTGTGTCCCGCTTTTGCATCATCCAGTGGGCTGGGTTCACCCCAGAGGGTAAAAAAAAGACTGTTAGTAAATGTTAAATTGTTGTTTTTTTTAGCATCATTTCAATTATCATTTTGTCAAAAACGCCCGACTATTTTTCCAAAAACGTAGGGGTATTTAAAATTAGTCCCGCGAGTAACACTTTTTAACGTATCGTATTGTAAAGCAAAAAGGCGATTTTGCTTACATTTTGCTTTTTAACATTTACTCTTCCTTTTGCCAGGGAGGGGTGAAATAAACTGCCTTTTTCTATATATACATTTGAAGAATCAGGCTTTTTCAAGTAGCTTTGCCAATAGTATAAAACATTCACGCATTATCTGCCTATCAATGAGAAGTATGGAAGAACCTAAAAAACAATCGTCGAAAAAGGGATTTAAGTCATTTCCCCGCAATTATTGGATCGTTATTCTGATGGAATTCTTCGAAAGAGGATCCTATTACGGGTTAATGTCTGTTTTGTCTGTCTATCTGGTCACGGCAGTTGGCGATGGCGGCTTGGGTCTTACCCGGGAGAATGTCGGACTGATCAGCAGCATCACCAAACCGTTGTTATACCTGTTGCCGATTCTTTCCGGAGCCATAGCCGACCGGTATGGCTACCGAAAAGTATTGATGGGTGCGTTTGTCGTTATGAGTATCGGTTATTATCTTTCAGGCATCAGCACCGGGTTTGAAACCGTTTTTGCCAGTCTTATCCTGATGAATATCGGAGCCGGTTTTTTCAAACCGTTGATCTCCGGAACCATCGCGCGCTCCACCACTGAAGAGAACTCTACCTTGGGTTTTGGCATTTTCTACTGGTCGATTAACCTGGGCGCGTTTATCTTTCCCCTGATATTGGTGCCTATATTAAAAGGAATCAGCTACAGCTACATCTTTTATATGTCGGCCATCGTGACCGGGTCGTTATTACTACTGAATATCTTTGCTTATAAAGAGCCGGAACGTCCGAAAACCAGTAAATCGCTGGGCGAGGTGTTATGGGGCGCCGTTCAGGTATTGAAAGACTATCGCTTTGTGGTGATGATTTTAATCTATTCCATGTTCTGGATTTTGTATTTTCAGATGTTCGACACGGTGTTATGGTATGTAAAGGATTATGTGGATGCGACTCCTCTCAATGAGGCGGTGAATCGTTTCCTCTCGCTCTTTGTCGATAATCCGGATTGGAAATTTGATGTGGAGCATGTCACCGTAATCAACGCGGGCACCATCATCTGTCTTCAGATTTTAATCTCCTCTATTGTCAAGAATTTCAAAGCGCTCCCCACGATGATTGTAGGAATCTTTTTCGGTACCCTGGGTATGGCGGTATTATCCCTATCGACCAGTATCTGGGTCTTTATCGCCGGCATCGTCACTTTCACCTTAGGGGAGATGACCGCTCACCCTAAGTTCCTTTCCTATGTTGGACTGATCGCCCCGGAAGACAAAAAAGCCTTATACCTCGGCTACTCCTTTTTGTATGGCGTCATCGGAAGCGGTGTCGGAGGCATCTTAGGAGCCACCCTATACGTCCACTTTGTGGATAACCTAAACCAACCCTCCATCCTATGGCTGATATTCAGCGGCATAGGGCTGTTGACGATTGTTGGGTTGTTGTTGTTTAATAAATTCGTGGCGAAAAAAGTGGTCAAATAGGTTCGTCCATTCGTCCAATGAATAGAATTATTCCTGTACTTTTCTCTCGAATCAGATATAGAAACGGACGGTCAGCGAAAAAACGAATAGGTTTAGTTTTTATTGGACGACCAGCCCCAATCATCACTACAGTTGTCGCAGCGGAAGCCTCTGTGCCCTCTTCATTCACTTCTACAAATGTCTTTTGAAGAATGTCGGACACCCACATATCATCATCGGAGATATTTGTAAAGCCTTCTTGAAACAGGTGTCTCATTCCTAAATCTTTTACAGGTTGAGCAAGTGAAAATGAACTTTCTGTTTTGAAACGTGGCAGTTTCAACCATACTTTTCCCCATCGCATATTCTTCATTACATTCCGCAAGATGTCATTGTTTAGATACTCAATGAGTTGATTGATATTCTTGTCTTTTGACGGAAGAACTGCCACCATACTAAAAGCACTATTCCCATAATCCATTTCAACACATTGCAAATGCTCGTCAGCGTAATAACTCATGAAAGAAGTCTGCTCCATCATATTTACCTTTTTCTTTTGCTTGTCGTTTAGGGTAAAGTTGGCCAATTTTGTTTTTTTCTTATCAAATTTTAAGTCTGTTCGCCATTGACTTTTGAAATAGAGCGCATTGACTAAACACATCATCGCGCCAGGTGATATTTCATTTCCTATGATATGTTGTATTTTGTTATTTGTTTTTTCAGCACACCAGTTGTTGATTGTATAGGGAGCTTTTGGGCTGTTGAAATTTAGCGATTGAACTTCCGCATCAAAATATTCTTTGCAAATTTCAATAAAATGGTTTTTTACAGTAAAATGGTTTCGATACCAAATGGAATTAGCGATCGAAATATCTGTAGTCGGATCAACCTCCAATAAATACTGTGATATTTTTTGAAAATACTCATTGACTTCTGTTTCAGAGAAATCGGCTATTCCAAGTGAATTGCAAATCTCATGACGAGTTTCACCCGAAGCACCATTATAGAGCATTCCTAAAGCCATGCTGAGACTCAATGGTGAAAAAAAAGTGTTTTCCCCTTTCTGTTTTGATACTTCTTTAAACATTTTAAATGCAAAAGAATTTTCCCCTTCTGTTTTTGCCTTCTGCTTTGTTGTCAAAGTAATCGGTTTTGCGGGTTGAAGCCCCTTGGAAAACAAATCTTCCATCGTAACATTAATTACCTGTTGATTGCTTACAGGGATTTCTTGACTTTCCATTCCTATAAAAAGAAACTGTAAAATGGCATCTTGGGGAACATGTATTAAGTATTTGCCATCAATGTCTGACACTACGCCGGTGTTTTTGCCCTTTATAACAATAGACGTTCCATCCAATGGATTTCCCTCTTGATCGGTAACGATACCCGAAACAGATTGAGTCGTATTTGTCTTTTGCGCTTGTAAGTCAGGAACCATTACGCAAAAGAGCAGCATTGCAATAACTAAAAATAGAATCTTCTTTTTCATTTTTTTATTTTTTGAAGAAAGACTTCTTATATGGGTCTCCGGTCTTTCAGAACTAATTAAAGATCTAATTATATAAAGATAAGTGAGAGGAGTTGTTTGGACAAACTACTATCCTTAGGCAATCAGCTCGTTAGCCAATCGATAGCTGTCGCTTTCTTATAAGCTTCCAACAAGGAAGGAGTGAGGTTTGTCAGATTCATCATAGCTACAAAGGTAGAAATCATTTCGTTTAAAGTATTCCGCGATAGAATATTTTTCTAAAAACAACTCTATACGAACTATTGACTCAGCACTCAACTTTCATTATCTTTGACAGAAATACATTTATAACATAAAGCAATAAAGCAGAACAGTCATGAATATAGAAGATACGTTGGAATTTAACATCCCCAAGAACCGCATGAGCAATATCATCAAAGTGGTTGGTGTTGGGGGTGGCGGAGGGAACGCTGTGGAGAATATGTATAAACAGGGGATTTACGATGTGTCGTTCGCTGTTTGTAATACCGACAGCCAGTCTCTGGCTAAATCCTCTATCCCTAATCGCATACAACTTGGTGACTCGGGCTTAGGAGCCGGCGGTAAACCGGAGATCGGTCGGCAAGCAGCGGAAGAGAGTATCGATGAATTAAAAAATATGTTCTCGGATGGCACCAAAATGGTCTTTGTTACGACCGGGATGGGTGGCGGAACAGGGACGGGCGCCGGACCTGTCGTGGCTGGTGTCGCCAAAGAGATGGGCTTATTAACCATTGGAATTGTTACCATCCCATTCGTTTTTGAGAAGAAGAAAAAAATCAAACAAGCCATACAAGGGGTCAGCGAGATGCGGAAGCAGGTAGATGCCCTGCTTGTGATCAACAACGAGCGTCTGTTGGATCTCTATGAAGGAGGCAACACCCCCGCCAAGGAGGCCTTTAAGAAAGCGGATGATATTCTGACGGTAGCAGCCAAGAGCATTGCGGAAATAATCACCATACATGGCACGATCAATCGAGACTTTCGCGATGTGGACTCTGTGATGCGCAACGGAGGAGGCGCCATCATGACCATGGGAAAAGCGAGCGGAGAACATCGCCTACAGCAAGCGATCATGGAAAGCCTCAATTCCCCTTTGCTTAACGGGAAGGATATTGAACATGCAAAACGTATTCTTTTTGTTATCTATTCAAATGAAAATCATCCTGTCACAGTGAATGAATTAGCTCAATTGGATGATTTTATGGATGAGCTCGATCAGAATATCGACGTCATTTGGGGATTGTATGATGATAATGAATTGGGAGACGAAATTAAGTTTACCCTTATTGCCACCGGCTTTGAACCGGAAGAGGAATCGATCGAGAATAAAAGAAGCGAAGAGGACAAACTGAACGCGCTTATCGATAGATATTACCCACCCAAACGGACTTCCCAACAATCGCCCAAACAAACACCGGTAAAAATACAAGAAGAAGCATCGGAAGAAGCACCGGACAACAAGCCGCCATACGTTGAGAATGAGCAGGTCGTAATCGAGAAAAAACCCCTTATCGAACGCTTGGGTGAGATACTGAATAAGTTTATGGATGATGAATGAAACAAGGAGTAAAAAAGTGACTAAGAGAAGGAAAACGGCATTATTCCTATTCCTGTTTCTATGTATCGGTGCCATCGCCCTTATTTATTGTGGTAAGAAGGGAGATCGTGGGTATCAAGGCATTGATGTGTCACACCATCAAGGAGAGATAAACTGGGAACAAGTAGGCGCTGATAAAAATATACAATTCGTATATATTAAAGCCACTGAAGGCACATCCTTTAAAGACCCTAAATACCGGTACAATACAAAACAGGCACAAAAACAAGGAATCAAAACAGGAGCATACCATTACTTCCGGACAATATTAACTCCCCCAAAACAAGCAGAACACTTTATAAATACAATCAAAAATTCGAATCTCCAACTCATACCGCTAGCGAAAAATAATACTAAGAGATAAAGCTCTACTTATTTTGATATCATAACTTTTAGATACATATCTTCGAATATCGATTTGGATTTTTCTGAATGAGGAGAGTAGTATTCAAATTTTGACAACTCAGAGTTCCAAAACCCATCAGCAAAGATTTGAGTAGAACTTTGAGTTCCTTCTTTTTCGACTAATCTACAGAGTCTAAAACCAACAAATTCTAAATTATCCTGTATGTTGTCCCAAAAAGCGAAATTATTATGTCCTAGCCCACGAGTAGAAGGGTATTGAATGGATATAGTATTATCATGTTTGAAAAATTTATTGAAGATATGATAGGCGGAACAGTATTGATTCTCTTCTTTATAAGAAGACGGTAGGATGCGAGTAAACTCATTTCTGAGAAGTTGAAACAGAATATATCTCTTCATGTTTTCTTCTTCTGTTAATTGGTTGAAATATACAAAATAACGACAATCGCTAAAGTTAAACTGTTTTTTTCCTTTATAAGTTATCAGTATGAAAAAGTCCTTTTCTTTTATATTTGTCTCTAAAATAGCTGTTGAAGACATTAAACTCGTATAAAGAACAGATTCTTTAGGTTTGCTAAGACGTTGAAAATGGTTTATTTGTTCTGCGGGTCTCTCCCAGACATCTTGCAATGAGTTTATTTCATCAATCTTAATACTACCAAAATTAATGCCATTGATACTGCCTTTGCAGGCAAAAGCCTTTGACAATTTTCTGATTCTGAAAAAATAATGTGGTGTGTTAGGGTGAGTTTTTTCAGGTGTGCTGCAGATTTTGAAATCTGGAGAGATTTTTTTGCCCTTCAAATCAATCTCAAAGATAGAGCTTATTGCGGATTCTATTCTGGAAAAATTGACAGTGTTTTGTAGACTTAAAGATTTGAAATTTTCATAGCGATTATGAATTTCTTCAAGAGAATAATGAGATAATAAGTGCTTCCATGAAATTACATCTTCAGGAGAATTTAAGTCATACTTGTAAAACCCGTTATTATGCATGCGTGTTTTCAATTTAGTTATTTGAAAAAAGTATAAAAATATCAAAGCCACGAGGTTAATCAGTCACAACAATACTATTGTATTTCAGTGTATGTTTGTCTGAAGGAATAGCCATTATCCATTTTTGGATATTGTCCCAAGTACAATCTTGTGTGAAAGGAATGTTCTGTTTAGTGAAAACAAACACTAATGAGATGATTTCTGTGGGTTCTTTGGTTTCTTTGCGCGCTTTATAGTTTTGTGTTCGTGGAAAAATAGAATGGCTTTGCGCAAGCAACTTTTCTGTGGGTTCAGCAGGGTTAGGGTAAATTAAGGCTCCATTCCCGCTCTCGTCCAGCCAAAAAACTGTGGCATAACAATCTTTTGTAGGGGTGATAGAGAAGATAAACATCTCACCATCTCTATATGCTGTGTTTTTAATGCCTTTAATCTGTACATCAAATTCAATATCTCGTTTCACTTTACCCGTTTTTACTGTAGCTTTGATCATTATTTGATAATAATGCCTTTTTCCTTGACTCTGAATCCGTTCGTCGATGACCTCATAATTAACAATTTCACCTAAAAGCTCCGAATTACTATGACTGATAAAGCGTGTAATTTTGTCAGAAACGGCTCCAGTATGCATTATGATAAACTCTTCCGAGATTCCCGCTTCGCGCAAGGCGTTTTCTTTGGCGTTGTTTAAAGCGTAGAGTCTAGCTTTCTCTGGAGTTATATTCGCCATTTCCCATATCCCACTGACCTGAACCTCAACTGTCTGTGATTTTAACTCAAATAGAGAGAAATAGTTTGTGAGAAAAATAGGTATTAAGATCCATTTTAGGTGTGAGAATATGGGAAACATGGCATTTTTATTTGTATATGGGTAGGTTAGTCTACATCCATAATTAGATTTGTATTTAAATTCGGGTCAAATTTATCCAAATCTAACATTTTATCCAATTTCTTGTGTAAAGATTCTGTCCCTTCGCCCATTTTTCGAACCATACTTTGTTTTGCTGCTTCAAGAGCTAACTGAGTGCTATAAGAGAGACAGATCATAACTTCACAATTCTTATTTGGTAATTCTCTATATACTTCTAATTCTTTTAATACTCTTCCTAATTCACCTGTGATCAGCTCTTTGCTTGCTTGTAAGACTTCATTCAAAGAAACGGCCTCTTCTTGTGAAAGTTCATTGTTGGCAGTACTCCCCTCAATCAATACTGCTATGTTAGAGCTGATTAAACTAGCCAACTCAACCTTTGCCATATGCATCGCTTGAGCTTTAGCCGCTGTTGTATTTCCTCCAATAACCCGTGCGTTGGCTACAATATATTCAGGATATCCTGCATTATCTATATCTATGGCTTTCAACCAAGCGTTCTCAATTTGTTTTTCTAACGGAAGCCCACCAATAAATGTTTTGAAGCCTTCGTTTTCATACGTTTTTGCATCTTTTCTAGCTTGTTTGATTGCTTTTCTCTGAGCTTCTTTACGTAGGACTTCTTTACGTGATAAGCTGTTATTCAACTCTTGGGAAGAAGATTGTTTGCTACTTCCACAAGATGTTACTAGCATAATAATCATTCCTAAAATCAAAAAATGTGTTGTTCTCATACTGTTTTCTTTTTTTATTGATTAGACATTTTTATAACAACATCTGCCTCTCTACTATTTTGTGACAATAAAAGTCGGTTTAATTTAAAATAAGTACTCGTGCAGCTTCTTTTTTTGTATGTGTCATTGCTTTTCCTACAGGTGCTCCTATATAGGAAGGATCACAAACGATATATTTTTCCTTTTTAATAAGTACAAAATCACCATCTATAAGGTCTGAAAATTGTACAGCAGTGGAAACATGATCCGTATAGTCTAAAAGAACAACATTAAGACCAACAAATCGTCTTACTAGCTGAGAGAACAAAACCGCTCTATCTTCACAATCTGAAAAGGGATAATGAAGTAGCTCTTCTGCGAAAAAAAACTTTTCTACTCCTAATTGTTCTTGATCTGTTTTATAAGGGAAAGCAGTTTGTATAAAATGAAGGAGGAAATCTACAGCCTCTTTCTCTTTTTTATTACTCAACTCTGGAACAAGCTCTTTTTCTAGACTCTTACGAGTGATACTGGAGATAGGATTTTCTGCATATATCTGTAATTCGGTTTGAGGAAATGTAGCATAAAGATCTATCAAATTGGCATTGTATGCAAATTCATATTTTTTATTTCGATATAGAAGCTCCCGGGTTTTCATCTCAAGAGATATTCGCATAGGTCTTTTAGATGCTAAATTTAGGCTAACAATGGCATTTTTGTAATTTAATGAATAAGAGTAGAGCGGACTCGGTGGAAACCCCTCATTTCCAAATACGTAATAATTCCCGTCAAGAAAAGAGACAAAATGCCGTCCGTATACTTCTGTCTGGAAGGCAATGAGTGATACCAGTCTGTCATCGATACGTCCCAATTTGATTCGATAGCCTATTTGCCCCATGATAAATACGGTAAAAGCTGTTTTCTCATTCACCGATTTTTGGGGAAAATAAGCGTCTGTCATTTGAAGAATTAATTGATAAAAGGCCCAGTCGTTTAAATGCATTTCCTCGCGCAGCTGAATAGCTTCATGAATAAAATAGGGGTAAGAGGACCGAGATAATTGCCCCCAGTAGGCAGCAATTTGCTTTTCATCTATGTTAGAAAAGGTGACATCAAATCCTTCATACCGCTGAATTTCAATGGGTGTTCCTAAAAAGGTAAAATGTAGAGGAGGGGAGTATGATTCTTTTTTTTCTTTTATTTCCCAAATAACAGAAATATCCTCCAAGTCCTCTCGTTCTACAATGGAATCAATAAGTAATGTGTCCTCAGTGAATAATGAATCAGAAAAATACTCTGTTACAGGACGTGGTTTTGAGGGTATTTCAACAGGAGATTGCATATCGAACTGCTCCCAAGTTTTGGATAGATAGAGGGCAAACTAGGTATTGATCGAATCTCGGAAATGGGTAAGCGTATGCTGTGACTGCTGTTGAAATCTTGTAAATTCTTGCCGGAAATCTCGATTGTTTTGGGCAAACAAAGAGCATGAGAAGACGCTTGTCATCCCTGCAAATAATACGATTATTGCTTTCATAAGGCTATTTATTTATTCTGTCAATTTCCATGATTTCCATTCATCTACAATATTGTAAGATGTTTGTACTTTGGGGGTTTGTGTCTTCTTATTTACATCAAAGGCATGAGATTTTACATTCGTAATAAGATAGTTTGCCAAATCAATGTAGGGAATGTCTCCCACGCTATCTTGCAATTTTTTCAATAAAAAATAAGTGAAAAGCCGATGCTTTTTCTCCTCATATGGATAAGCAATCTCAGCTTCCGATGTTGCACTAAACACTACCAGGTTCCCATTTAAAGACTCCTCTTTGGGAGTTATCTCAATCCCTGCGCCATCCACCAGTGCTGCAAGGACGCCTTCACTCGATTTTCCACTAAAACAGGCATCTAAAAATACTGTAGCAGAGAGTGTTTTCATTTCAGCTAAATCGTTGTATAAACTTTCTGCTTTTAATGCCGCTTGTAAGGTCATAGAACTACCATCTACAGGCAACAGATACATACTGTTTTCACGTATATCCGACATGCCGTGTCCCGAATAATAGAAAATCACTCGAATATCCCCATCCTTTGATCGAGCAGCATCTTTAAGGAATTGTACTGATTTCAGCATGTCTCCATAGGTGGCATCCTCTTTTTTGAAAATGTTTTTAGCCGGAATACCCAATGTCTGTGTACAATATTCATAAAAGATACGTGCGTCATTAGCGGAGAAACGGGTTCTCGATTCATAAAAATAATTTTCATTTCCTATAATAGAAACATATGTATTATCATTGATTCGTGATGCTTGCGGAATGTTTACATCTACATCCGACCCTCCTAGTAAAATGACATTACTGTCGTATAATTGGGCAGGACGAACTACTTCGTCAAAGGCAAAAGTCTCCAATGGGCCTGGATCATATACAATGTCCAGTTCAGTATATTGATGTTGTTGTTTGCTGTCATAAACATACTGAAATTCAGAAGAGGGCAAAACCAATGTTAAGCGGTCTAACCCGATATCGTTCCCGGAAAAATAGAAGTCGACATCAGAGACCTTTAATGAGTCAAATTGTTCTACAAATGAGCGTGCTGATACTCCGCGTGGCACATTGATGGCAAACTGACCAAATGAATCGGAGTGAAGCAAGATTGACTCGTTATCCGGATCATATGCCCCCATAATTTGGAATTGATTCCAATTCACGGTTTCGGCATATTTCTTTTTATAGATGCTCAATGCTTCCTGTTCCCACTCCTGGATTTTCTTTTTTTTGTTTTCATCTGAAACACGCTCCTGGTAATGAACAGTCGATTCTTCATATCTGTCCCATTTCATCCATGTTGCTAGGCGGGGCTCCACGTAATTACGTACATACATTTCAACCGGTAGCCGAAATTGTATCGGAGCACTGATCCCGTTTTGTTGGGCTTGAACAGCAATCGCTGCCATCCCAAACTAGAGAGTAATGAATAGGTATATTTTCTGTTTCATATATAAGTGTTTTTATATTTTATCGTTTAGTATGGTTGTCGGGACAGGGAGTAATTTGATCAGATCCAATTATATTACTGTCACTTGCCGCTTGACCATTTACTCTGCCGGTGTTGCGGCAGCAGGAGTAGACCTTGCCGGTAGCATAATCTGCGTTAATATTCCTTCCGACTAAACCACCTGTGGGATAATAATCAGGAGCGTTTATATTTCCCGTATTCAAACTTCGATGAATATCCCCATAATTCAGCCCTGCAATACCTCCTGTTTGTTGATCAAATGCTTCTCCACTACTATTTACTGTAGCATTATTTGTGTAGTTATCTATTGTTCCATGGTTTCTTCCTGTAATTTCTCCTGTTATATAGTGTGCATATGGAGTTAAAGCACCTTTCTCCCCTCCATTGATAAGTGCGGAAGAGGTAACAGCACAATTGGTAATTATTCCACCAGTATGATGAGACCCACTTATCCCACTAGTTTCATCACCAGCCGTTCCATTTCCCCCAATAACAGTGCCAGAAAATGTACAATTTGAAATATTACCAAAATCGCGTCCAATAATATCACCAGTACTTGAGCCTGCTACTTGATTCTGTTCATAGCAAGTTGTTTTTCCTCCAGTAACATTTCCAGAAACATTACAGTCATCAATAACTCCATCTCCCCATCCGATTATACCTCCAATATAATAACCACCATAACTTATACCCCCTTTTACTGATTCCGTCATTTTACAGTTGCGAATTATTATTGTCGGTTCATTGAAGTTCCATCTGCCTCCTGCAATTCCCCCTAAATAAGTACCAAGATCACGACTCCCTTTTGCTGTTATTGTACCAGAAAAGATACAGCTTTCAATAGAATATTGACTATAATACGTATGACCTACACGACCCACTAATGCTCCTATCATCGCAAAACCATTTCCGGTATATTCGCTTTTAATCTCTGCAGCGATATTAAGATTTTTAATTGTTGCATAGTCTATCATACCCCAAAAACCAAAGTAGGATGCTTTATTACTGTATAACTTCCATTTAATCGTACGTCCATTTCCATCTAATGGTCCATTAAAAGTATAACCTTTATCGTCTGTACCAGCTCCTATAGGCTCCCACTCATTTGACGTAACCTCAATATCTGTCATTAACTTGAAACATTGATCTCTATATGAGTTCCCATTATTTACATCCTCCACAAGCTTCTTTAACTGGCAGGTATTTACTACAAGATAGGGATCCGCCTCAGTGCCTGAACCTCCTTCAAAGCTTGAAGCAGCAGTTGTCTTATAACTAAATGTAGCATTACCTTTGCTCTTTTGTATCACTATTATCGTTTTGTCTGGAATTTGTTCTGTAGATGAAAGGGTTAAAATGGCTATTCGTTCCTGTTCTGAAGTATTTTCTTCTAAAGAAATAATCACATCTACATCACCATGCCCAGACGATTGTTGTGGAGAACACCAAGGTTGATCAGAAATAATAGACCATTCAATATCGCTAATAATTTGATTTCTATATTCACCAGCTTCATATCCGACATCAATGGTTTCTATCGAAATGCTTAGTAGGCAATTGCTTGTTTGAGAGGGTTTTATATCATTGAAAATAGAGTTGTCGAACTTGTCAATCGCATAAGCTGGGCAATAGTAATTTGTACTACTATTTAAGTTTGAGATTTGGAATGAAAATTCTTCCGCGGATATATCCGTACTGGATTTTTTATCTGTTCCCGTTTCAAGCATCTCATCTGTTCCCCAGATCACACCAGCTTCTTTGACGGCAGTAGATGGTGTCGCTTTCACTTTCACTTTCACTAAAGCACTGTTTTTAGAAATATCTACAGCTTGTGTAGTCACCACTATGGTCTGCTTTTCCGGCGGCGTAATATCTTCGCATCCACAAAGAAGGAGGAGGAATAATATGTAGATAAAATGTTTCATGAGGGTTATATTATCTTTGGGGGTGGTTGTGAGGGCAGGAAGTTATCTCATTACCATATCCTATTATATTTTCGCTATTTGCGGCTAGACCGTTAACTATACCAGTATTGCGATTGCAGAAATAGATTTCTCCAGAATTGCTTCCTGCAATACCACCAGTGCGTCGCATATCTGCCTCTCCTTCATTCACTATACTGCTATTTGTGCAATTATGAATTGACCCCGCAAAATTTAATCCAATAATCCCTCCCGTATAACAAACAGTAGGCTGTGTATTCAGAGGAATAGGCACTACTATCCCACCATTGATAGTGGAAGGTGATGACACTGCACAATTTGTAATTATAGTTCCTTCTTCAGTTGAACCAGCTATTCCACCGGTAAATGGAGCTCCAGTTCCTACTCCACCTGTAATCGTTCCTGAGAATGCACACTCTGTAATAAAGTCTCCAAATCTTCCTGCAATACCACCTGTATATAGATTTTGACCATAAAGAAATCCAGACGGGGCTTGACCGTATCCAGTTGTCTCTCCAGCAGATATAAATCCAGAGACAGTACAGCCACTAATGGTCCCTGATCCCAATCCTATAATACCTCCAGTGTGAAAAGTACTATAACTTACTCCCCCTTTTACAGTTCCAGTCATTTTGCAGTTTTGGATCTTTGTATTAGAGGCCATTCCAACAATACCTCCTAAATTGCAGTCTCCATCCATATTTCCCATCGCTGTTATAATTTTAGAGAATGTACAGTTTTCAATAATACTATTGGAGGTGATTCCTACAACAGCGCCTGTTCCACATGTAAAATATCCACTACCATAGTATTCATTCTTCACCTCTGCCGCTATATGTAAATTTTTAACAGTAGCCGAATTTTTTATCCTTCCAAAGAATCCGAATACACTATCTTTACTCGTAAATAACAACCCTCTAATTGTATACCCATTCCCATCGAACGTCCCGTTTGAAAAATTAATCGGAATCCATTCATCTGCTGTTACATGAATGTCTGTCATCAATTTTAGGTGCTTATTGGTGTATTCTTCATTATTCATTTTATTCAAATCATCTACCAACTTCTTTAACTGGCTGGCATTTACTATTAAAAAAGGATCATCCTCAGTGCCGGATCCACGCTCGAAAGTTGAAGCAGCAATGGTCTCATCACTAAAAGTGGCACTTCCTTTTGTGGCTTGCTTGACCGTAATAGTTTGGCTTGCTACATTTTTGTTGGGCGAAATAGTCAAAATAGCGGTTCGTTCATTCTCTAAAAGGTTTTCTTCTAATTGAATTTTGATTTCCGCATTTCCGGAACCGGAGGCGGGCTGCACTTTGCACCAGCTTTGATTGGAAGTGATCGCCCATGTAATATCACTATGAATCGTGAAACTATAATCGTTTGCTGAATAACCGGCCTCAATGTTAGTGGTAGAAACAGTAAATTGATGACTCCCTGTTTTAAAGGATTTAACCTCTCCATATGTGTTCTTGTTCGAAAAATCAGTCGCATAGGCTCTGTAATAGTAATCGGTATTGTCCGTAAGGTTCAAAAGAGTCAGTGAGACTTCCTGTGAAGTGATGTCAGTGGTGGAAATATCTTCCGTATTTGTTTTTAAGGTATTGTCTGTCCCCCAAACGACTCCGGCTTTTTTTATGGAGGCGATGGGGCTCACGTTTATTTTTACAGAAGCACTATTCTTTAAAATATCTGAAGCTTCACCGGTCGTCACAGTGATGATAGGCTCTTCCTCTATTGGATTTATCGGTGCTGTTAAGTCTTCGCACCCCGAAAGAAAAAGTAACCATAGAGCGGTAAAGGCAAAGGATGCTTTCCGCCCAATCGTTGTTTTATATGGAAGTCGTTTTTTCATCTTGTATTATCTTTTTGTATGGTTGTCAGGGCAGGTAGCGATTCCGCTTTGAGATTGGTTGCCTATTCTATTATCATCGCTTGCCACTTGACCATTCACTCTTCCTGTATTTCGGCAGCAAGAATAGACGCATCCTGTATAAAGATCATTGTCAACATTACTACCAACCAACCCGCCTATATAATAGCTATTTAAAGAGGTAATACTTCCTGTATTTAGGCTGCGATGTATCTTCCCGTAATTTTGTCCGACTATACCTCCAGTTGTTCGCGCCGAGGTATCCCCGTTATTTACAGTAGCATTATTTGTGCAATTATCAATAGTTCCGTGATTCTTCCCGGAAATACCCCCTGTGTTACATTGAGAATACTTGAGAATTGTGCCTTTGCCGCTAGTAATTATTGCATCGGAGGTGACAATGCAGTTTTTAATTATTCCATTCCCTGCATCGCCATAAATTCCCCCTGTATTCCCACCGCCAGGTGCGGCACCACCAATAATACTTGCAGACACTATACAGTCGGAAATAGTGCCTCTTCCCCATCCGGCTATACCTCCTGTTGAATATGTCCCTACAAGGGCACTGTTTTCTGATTGTACATAACATGTGGCTTCTCCGCCAATAACGTCTCCTGTAACAATACAATTTTCAATTGTTGATACACCAATTGTTCCTATTATACCTCCAGTAACACTCGTTGAATAAGCTGCACCGCCTCTTACTGATCCCGAAACGTTACAATTTTTGATAATAGCCAGGTCGTCAGTAGATCCTACAATACCTCCTAAATAATTCGTGTTGATACTCTCTCCTCCGATGCTGCTGATTGAGCCAGAGGCAGTGCAATTGTCTATAAGAGCTGAATTAAAAGGAGAAATACAAGCAACAATAGCACTTGTATATAAGACAGAATTATTATTATCCTCATTTCTGATTTCTGCAGAGATATTCAGATTTCTGATGATAGCCCCCTCTATACATCCAAAGAAAGCTAATGTAGAATATTTGCTGGAAATCAAATTGCCACTGATTGTATGCTCATTTCCATCGAATGTGCCTTTAAAAGGGAAAAAAGAAATGTACTTTTCCCCTCTAATAAGGAACCCAATCGGTGTCCACTCACTTATAGTTACATGAATGTCTGTCTTTAATTTAAAGTGTTTGTTGAAATATCCTTCTCCATGACTCACATCATCTACCAACTTCTTTAACTGGCTGGCATTTACTATTAAAAAAGGATCATCCTCAGTGCCGGATCCACGCTCGAAAGTAGAAGCGGCAATGGTCTCATCACTAAAAGTGGCACTTCCTTTTGTGGCTTGCTTGATTGTAATAGTTTGACTTGCTATATTTTCGTTGGGCGAAATAGTCAAAATAGCGGTTCGTTCATTCTCTAAAAGGTTTTCTTCTAATTGAATTTTGATTTCCGCATTTCCGGAACCGGAGGCGGGCTGCACTTTGCACCAGCTTTGATCGGAAGTGATCGCCCATGTAATATCACTATGAATCGTGAAACTATAATCGTCTGCTGAATAACCGGCCTCAATGTTTGTGGTAGAAACTGTAAATTGATGACTCCCTGTTTTAAAGGATTTAACCTCTCCATATGTGTTCTTGTTCGAAAAATCAGTCGCATAGGCTCTGTAATAGTAATCGGTATTGTCCGTAAGGTTCAAAAGAGTCAGTGAGACTTCCTGTGAAGTGATGTCAGTGGTGGAAATATCTTCCGTATTTGTTTTTAAGGTATTGTCTGTCCCCCAAACGACTCCGACTTTTTTGATGGAGGCGATGGGGCTCACGTTTATTTTTACAGAAGCACTATTCTTTAAAATATCTGAAGCTTCACCAGTCGTCACAGTGATGATTGGTTCTTCCTCTAATGGATTTATCGGTGGTGTCAAGTCTTCGCAACCACTTAATAGAAAAAGGCTACATAAAATAGTGATGAACTGTTTCATTATTATGTGTTGTTAGAAAATAAAACCAATCGACAGGCTTCCTTCTAAGGTTGTCGATTTCCCGATTAAACAGTTAACCCCACCTCCTATACAAAACTTATGGATGGTGAAGATCAATCCGACTTCCGGTTCTGCTCCTACATTGAGAAAATCCTCTATCTCAACATACTGGTTTTCATGATTCTCCCATTGAACCCATCTTTCTCCATAACCAACCCCTATATATAGAATAAGGAAGTTTGTAGTTCGAATAAGTGCTCCTCCCAATAGAGATAAACGTCCTATTCGCATTTCACCATTGTAATTATTGCTATTGATCTGTCCGGTAACAAAATCACCTTTAGAAGTGAAATTAGACTTAAACTTTGCATAGCCTCCTATTCTATGATTCATATATCCCGCCTTTAGCGAGTAAGAAAAGGTGCTGCCGACAGATACTCCGGGGAGAAGGAGCACAGAAGAGGCTCGTTGTTTTTTTTCTTTTATTTCTGTTGGTAGGTTTTTTTCAGGAGAAATAGCTATGTGCTGTTGCTCTTGCACGGAGGTAATACTCTTTTTCTTTTCTTCTTGTTTAATAGAATTCTGTTCATCTATCTGGGGGGGGATTTTCCGATAAGGAATAGTTTACTATAAAGACAAAACTCCCCATTATGATACCATCCTTTCCACAATCCCAAATTAATTGCTTGTGCCCGCTAAGTTGATTCATTAAATCACCGGACAATGTTCTACAAGGCAGAAAAGAATTCCCGTTGTCTTCCGAGTAAGAGATGGAAAGATCAACATGCTGCTTCGTTTGTAGGGAGCAAGTGACTCGTATTTTCCCATCTATAGCTTCGGCTTCCACTTTTTCTATTTTTTGTGCGTTAATCACTTGCAAACAACCGAATGTGATAATTAGTGTGATAAGATGCTTTCTGATCATTGTTTATCTATGAAATATATTCTACCTTTTTTTTCTTGTCCGTTAAGCAATAAGACCCAGTCAACCCATGAGTATGGCTTTATTTTCTCAGAATTCGGTGCGTATTCTTTTCCATAATCTTGCATTTCAAGAAGTATCTTATTTTCATGTGTTAGTTGCAACTCAAAATAAGCATCTTCTGCCCATTTAAATAATAATGGATCTTCTTGCAAATCTATGGTGCAAATGCTTTCGTTGGGGAATATCAACTCTACTGAATCCCCTATATACTCCTTTTTAGCTCTATGCTGTTCATTGATTAACAATTCATGTTCGCTATTGTTCTCTCCAGAGAGTGACTGTTGATGAGAATAATAATAAAGAGAAAAACCGGCAACCAGAAGAATACTGGCAGCAATTGAAATCCAACGTGAAAGATTGAGCCTACGCCCAATGGTTTTACGTGCTGGCGGAACAATTGGTAGGTCTAACTCCTTATCATTTATCGATTGAGCAAACCGGCGGATCGTTTGTATATAAGATCGGCAGGCTTCACATTCTTTCAAATGTAGCTGGAATGCGGTTTCATCTTCCCAAGAAAGCTTGTTAAGTAAGTAGCGCTCAGCTTGTTCCCGTGGATATGTTTTGCATTGTTGATTCATTCCTTTGATTTCCTTTCTATTTAACTATGTTACTTGAGTCTGAAATGTGACAACAAATATTTTTTTTTTGCTTGTTTTTTATCAACTCTATCAATCGTTGGGTCAGCATGCCTTTTACACGTTCGTAATCTTTGCGTGTTTTTACGACTGCTCGCTGAAATTGTTCTTTGTCTATACTCGTGCCATATTGTTCCTCAACAATTTCTTTGTAGCTTTTCCCATTAACAGATCTCTCTATCAAAATGGAAACTCGATCCTCTATTCCTTGAGTGAGTAGAGGATAAGCTGGATGATTGGTGTTTAGTAGAATGATAGATACAGCATAAGCTACTTCATAGGGGTTCTCAATGTCAATATCCAGTTCTTTGGTGTAAAATTCCATCTCTCGTGTATTTTCAAAAAAATCCATTTCTTGAAACCATCCCATATCATTGTTTGCTTCATCTTTTTCCCCTTCAACAGGCGAGTAGGTAAGGAGCTCTTCCATGTATACCTCTTTGGATGAATATTTTTTATAATTATTGAGCGTGAGCAAATTGCATATTTTTGCAATGTAATTTCGGAGATCTTTGCCTGTTTGAAAAACAGGAATATTCCCTTTTCTATGAACCAATCGGTCTCTTAATATGAGGTAAGTATCAGTCCAGACATTGTCTTGTACAATATCTTGGTAATTGTTTTTGCTTTGTCTGGCAGTGACACAAGAAAGGACTATTTGAGAAAGTTCCTTTATATACAGGCAAGATCTGTCCCAAAACGATGAGTCGTCTTTTTGCAACAACTCCAAGTAAAATTCAAAAGAGATTGGATATCTTTTTTTTGTTTCTTTGAAAAGGAACTCTTTTATTTCGTATGGCGTTTTGAATGGTTGTTCTTCTTGGCAGAAAAGAGAGTACAAATTTTGAAAGATACTGTTGGATAGATAATAAGCGATAGTTAGTTGTGCGCCTGTTTTTAAATCTTGATCTAATGGTGCCGGATTGTTTTTACGTGTTTCTAACAGATAGGTTTGAACAGAATGATACAGGTGTTTTTTTATTTTTTCGTTACAGCTCTTTTCATGTGCAATAAAATAGGAAAAATCGATAACCTCCGTGTAGAAATAATGCAAAAACTCTTCTCTTCCTACATTATGTTGATGAAAGCCTCCTATGGCTTTATTAACAACTTCTTGTAAATTTTGGATGACACCCGTATAGATTAATTGGTGTTTCTCTTCTTCTTTTTGTATGAATTCTCTTTTCATGGTATAAATGCACACTTTTTTCAAAAAAACAAAAATAATAAAAAACGAATCAATCGCAAATCCATAATGCACCAATAAAAAAAGAGGTTTACTTTTTATCGTAAACCTCTCTGTTTCAGTTGTCGGGATGACAGGATTTGAACCTGCGACCACACGCCCCCCAGACGCGTACTCTACCGGGCTGAGCTACATCCCGTTTAATTCGGGGACAAATGTAGGGATTTTTCGTTTATATGCCAAAACTTTCCCTGTAAAAATCGAGCGATTCGAGGATAGTCTCTTTGGAGACTTCCTGATTTATTCTTACTTCTTCGATATCGGCCAGTAACGTGAAGTTGATGATGCCGCCTTCGTTCTTTTTGTCGTGTGTCATGAATTCATAAAGAGACTCATAATCAGTGCAATCGTAAAAGAAGGGAGGGTAATAGGCTTTGATGTAGTTGACCACCTGACGTAGTTTACTGATTGGGAAACCACTGCGCTTGTAAGAGAGGTAAAGTTCGCAGACTATTCCGGCAGCCACTGCATGGCCATGCAATAAAGGTTGATTTCTCCTGAAAGAGAGACTTTCAAAGGCATGGCCGACTGTATGACCCAGGTTGAGGGCTTTGCGGATACCTTTTTCTTTGGGATCCTGCGCGACAATCTCTTCTTTGACCGCTACCGACGCTGCCGTCATCCGGTTGAAGATGGGGTAGTCCATCGGGGCATCCAGGTCGTATCGTATAATTGAATGATAGTGCTCCTCCGAACTTATTAATCCGTGCTTGATCATCTCCGCATAACCCGAAAGGAGGTTGTCGCGATCCAACGTGCGCAGGAAATGATTATTGATAAACACGCACAGAGGAGGATAGAAAGAGCCGATCTCATTCTTCAAGCCGTTGAAGTTGATGCCCGTCTTACCACCTACCGCCGCATCGACAGAAGCCATCAGGGTGGTCGGGATATTGATGGTGCGGATACCACGTTTGAAGGTGGCACCGGCAAAGCCGCCCATATCGGTCACCATGCCGCCTCCCAGGTTGATCAGGATAGAGTCGCGCGAAGCTCCGTTTTCTGCGAGGAACCGCCAGATCGAGGCCAATTGTTCCAACTCTTTATGTGTATCACCCGCCTCTACCGTAAAAAACAAAGCCTCCTTTACTGCCGGAATATCCAGCAATAAAGGAAGGCAATGCGTTTTCGTATTCGTATCGGTCAATACGAAAAGTCTGTTGTATGTCAGAGAGGATAAAAAAGCAGTCAGTTCAGCTTGCAGATCCTCTGTAATAACCACTCGTTGCTTGGACATACGCTTAGTATTTCAGTCCGGCATCTTCCAGAATCTTATCGACCGCATCGGACAGGCCTTCAGCCTTTTTACCTCCGGCGGTAGCAAAGTGAGGCTGTCCGCCTCCACCGCCCTGAATCAGGCTGGCTGCCCCTTTGACTAAGGTAGCCGCGTTGAATCCTTTTTCAATCAGGCTATCGCTCAGCATCACCATCAGCGAACATTTCGATTCTTCATGCGTTCCGGCTACCAGGATGAAGGGCACATTGATCTCTCCGCGAATCTGGAAAGCAATGTTCTTCAATACCTCCGCAGGAGCATTTCCAATGAAACGAACCAGCTTCACTCCGTCATGATCGACCGCTCTGCGCATCAATTCTTCTTTCATCATGATGGCTTTTTCCTGCATAAAGTCTTCCATCTGCTTGCGCAATCCGGAGTTCTCTTCGATCGCTTTGCGTATCGCCGGAAGGATATTGGGGATATTATTAAACATCGACCGCACCTCGCGCACCATATCTTGTTGTGCAAAATATTGATTATCCGCCGCTTCCGCCGTGATAGCCTCGATACGTCGAATACCCGCCGCGATAGAACTTTCACTTATAATACGCATACTTCCGATCATACCGGTCGAAGGTATATGCGTCCCACCGCAAAGTTCCACCGAGCTTCCGAAGCGCACGACGCGCACCTCATCGCCATATTTCTCTCCGAACAAGGCCATCGCGCCCAGCTCCATCGCCTCGTTAATAGGCACACAGCGGTTTTCATTCAACGAGATATTCTCGCGGATCTTTTTATTGACGCGTTTCTCCACCTCGCGGATCTCCTCGTCGGTCACTTTCTGGAAGTGCGAGAAGTCGAAGCGCAATGATTCAGGAGACACATACGAGCCTTTCTGTTCTACATGCGTTCCGAGCAGGTCGCGCAATGCTTCGTGTAAGAGGTGAGTAGCCGTATGATTACATTCCGACTGGATGCGTTTCTCTTTATTGATGACCGCCCGGAAGGTGGCCGTTACGTCTTTGGGCAGTTGAGATACCAGGTGAACGGAAAGGTTATTCTCGCTCTTGGTATCCAATATCGCAATCTTCTCCTCATCGGTAATCAGCCAACCGGAGTCGCCTACCTGTCCCCCTTTTTCGGCATAGAAAGGAGTCTGATCAAGTACGATCTGATAAAGCTCTTTATTCTTTTGTTTTATCTTCCGGTAACGTTGTATTTCCGCTTCCGCCTCAAAAAGATCATAACCGACGAAACGGCTTTCACCCTCTTTCAACACCACCCAGTCGCCGGTTTCGATCGCTGCCGCGTTACGGGCACGCTCTTTCTGTTTTTGCATTTCGGCCGTAAACTCCTCCTGGTTGATCTCCATATCATGCTCACGCAGGATCAATTCTGTGAGGTCTAACGGGAAACCATAGGTGTCATACAGGGTGAAGGCATCCACACCGCTGATGATTTTCTTGTTCTCTTTATTCGCCTCTTCCATCTTTTTGTCCAACAGACGAATCCCTGTCTCCAAGGTGCGCAGGAAAGATTCCTCCTCCTCTTTTATCACCTTTTCGATCAGCGTTTTTTGGGCGATCAATTCCGGATAAGCATCGCCCATCGTATCGATCAGCGAAGGAATCAGCGTATACATAAAGGCCTCTTTGCAGCCGAGGAAGGTATATCCATAACGCACCGCGCGGCGCAGGATACGACGGATCACATATCCCGCTTTCGCATTCGACGGTAATTGTCCG
The DNA here is from genome assembly GCF_029892605.1 of Parabacteroides sp. PM6-13. Classification (GTDB taxonomy): domain Bacteria; phylum Bacteroidota; class Bacteroidia; order Bacteroidales; family Tannerellaceae; genus QVMG01. The sequence continues at coordinate 35,932 of NZ_JARXWF010000002.1, read as the reverse complement.
TCGGTTATCGAGAAAGCAATCGTACGGATATGGTCGGCAATCACGCGCATGGCGATATCCTGTTGCTTGGCATCACCGTATTTCAAACCAGTCTTGGCAGCGATAGCCTGGATGATCGGTTGAAAAACATCCGTGTCGTAGTTGGATGTCTTGCCCTGGATAGCCATACACAACCGCTCGAATCCCATACCGGTATCGATCACCTTAGCGGGCAGGCCTTCCAGCGAGCCGTCGCTCAGACGGTTGTATTGCATAAACACCAGGTTCCAGATCTCGATCACCTGCGGATGATCTTTGTTGACCAGGTCGGCACCCGAGATCGCTTTCCGTTCCTCTTCCGGGCGCAAGTCGATATGCACCTCCGAACAGGGACCGCAAGGACCGGTATCACCCATTTCCCAGAAATTATCTTTTTTGTTCCCGTTCAGGATATGATCCAACGGCAGGTATTCTTCCCAATAACCGGCCGCTTCGTCGTCGCGCTCCAGGCCATCGGCCGGGCTTCCTTCAAAAACAGTCGCATACAGCCGCTGCGGATCCAGCTTCAACACATCCACCAGGTATTCCCACGCCCAACTGATCGCCTCTTTCTTGAAGTAATCGCCAAACGACCAGTTGCCCAGCATCTCGAACATCGTATGGTGATAGGTGTCATGCCCTACCTCCTCGAGGTCATTATGCTTACCGCTGACGCGCAGACATTTCTGAGAGTCAGCGATCCGGGCATATTTGATGGGTACGTTCCCAAGAATAATATCTTTGAACTGATTCATCCCTGCATTGGTAAACATCAATGTAGGGTCTCCCTTGATTACCATAGGGGCAGAAGGGACTATGCGATGCCCTTTTGACGCAAAAAAGGCTTTAAACGATTCGCGGGTTTCTTTAGCTGATAACATAACTCTTTCTTGTAGTTCTCGTTAATATTCCCAAAAAGGATTTGCAAAAGTACTTCATTTTATTAATTTTGCAGTTCTCTATCAACAAAATATTCCATGAAGCTATTCAAAAACCGTAAAGTTTACTATCATTTTAACCCTAACACGTTGAGTTACGAGCGGGTATATCCGACTCGCAAAGACCGTTTATTCTCTATTCTCAAGCATTTAAGCTCAGGTGTTGTTTTTGGTGCCATTGCTCTTTACATTGTACTTAATTTCATCGATTCGCCTGTCGAATCGGAGTTGCGCAAAGAAAATAAACTGTTGCAAACTCAATACGAGGTGCTCTCCCTGCGTTTGGATGGTGCCATGGGCGTGTTGGAAGACCTGCAACAACGTGATGAAAAGTTATACCGTGCCATTTTCCAGGCCGAACCTATTCCCGAATCGGTACGTAAGTCCGGTTTTGGGGGTACCGACCGTTATGAGCATCTGATGGCACTGTCGAATCCGGAACTGGTTGTCGCCACGACACGCCGTATGGATATGTTGCGCAAACAATTGTATGTGCAATCCAACTCCCTGGAAGAGATCATCGACCTGGGAAAGACGCAGGAAGAGCGCAGTAAATGTATTCCGGCTATCCAGCCGATCTCCAATAAAGACCTGGCGCGTACGGCTTCGGGTTATGGCCCACGTATCGACCCGATCTATCGTGTTCCGCGCTTTCACGCGGGCATGGACTTCTCGGCCAAGATTGGAACAGAGATCTATGCCACCGGCGACGGAACGATCACTTATGCCGGCTGGAAGCAGGGTTATGGCAACTGTATCGTGATCAACCATGGATACGGCTATGAAACGCTCTACGGACATATGAATAAATTTGGTGTGCGGGTAGGGCAGAAGGTTGTACGCGGACAAATCATCGGTGAAGTGGGTAACACGGGTAAATCCACCGGTCCCCACCTGCATTATGAGGTGATCGTCCGGGGCAAACATGATAATCCTGCCAAGTATTACTTTATGGACTTGACGCCCGAAGAATACGATCGCATGATCCAGATCGCCGACAACCACGGTCAGGTGATGGATTAATACAAAACTACCGGTATGGCCCTGAAGAAAGAAAAGACGCAGAAATTATACTACTCCATTGGTGAAGTGGCTCAGATGTTTGGCGTCAATGAGTCTACGCTTCGCTTCTGGGAGAAGGAGTTCGATTCGATCCGTCCGCGCAAGAACGCGAAGGGCACCCGTTTCTACAAACAGGAAGACATCGATGCCGTACGCTTGATATTCCATTTGGTGAAGGAGCGCGGCATGACCCTTGCCGGCGCCCGTCAGAAACTAAAAGACAACAAAGAGACGACCATCCGCCAGGAAGAGATCGTCAACCGTCTAAAACAAATCAAAGAAGAATTGCTCGCCATGAAAGAGGCCTTCGCCTCTATTGGACCTAAGGAAGAGTGATGGGGGTATCCTCCCATTTTATCAAGGTTCATCCGGAGAATGCATATTTGAATTCAGGTAGTGTAATGATGAAGGTGGGGCGGGTCTTTAGATATTGTAAGATTTGAAGGTGCTAAAGTCCGGAAGGACTTAGATGTGGATAACCCCGTGCAAGCCGCTAAGGCGCAGCTCGGGGGACGAGAGCATGATAAAAAACGAGCTCCGTAGGGGCTCAATAGTTGACCTCCTACGGAGCTCATGATATATATATATTACGTCAACCCCGAGCTGCACCTACGGTTTGCACGGGGTTATCCAGGTTGAAGCCCTTCCGGGCTTTCTAAAAACCTTCCCATTTCCTCCTACTTGAAGATCTGCCTCTATCAAATCAATCCAACCAATCACATCCTGAAAATCCAAAAAACAGCGTATTGCTCCCTTCGGAAGCGAACGTTGTTTCCCGGTTCAGACCATTTTGCTTTACGCCTTCGGCTAAGCGAACGCTGTTTGTCATTTTGCTTTACGCTTCGCTAAGCGATTTACAAATTGTCAAAATCGACCGACTTTTTTTCCGAAAACGTAGGGGTATTTTAAATTACCCGCAGGAGTAACACTTTTTAACGTATCATATTGTACGGTAAAATGGCTGTTTTGCTATCAATTTGATAATGGCGAAAAGTGAAAAAAAAGGTAAAAACAAAGAAACCTATCCGTAGTGTTAGCAAGTTTTCAGGGAAAACCTTACCTTCGTAGCTCTAAAAAATAGTGTATATACAAATGGAAATTACCGGAAAAATAATCGCAGTGCTTCCTGAAGTAGGGGGTACCAGCAAAGCAGGCAACGAGTGGAAAAAACAAGAATACGTACTGGAAACGCAGGAGCAGTATCCTAAAAAAGTATGTTTCCAGATCTTTGGTGCCGACCGCATCGCACAAGCCAATATCCAGGCAGGCGAAACCGTTATCGTCTCTTTCGATATTGAGAGTCGTGAATATCAGGGACGTTGGTTTACAAACATCAACGCCTGGAAGGTAGACCGTCCGGTTGCCGGTGCATCGATTGATCCGCACATGACGACTCCTCCCGATTTTGTGCCCAGTGGAGCTCCCGTAGCGACCCCGCCTGCGGCACCCCCGATGGATAATCCGATCGACGATCTGCCCTTTTAATACGTTCATTCCATGAATATTTTATATCTGGTTGGAGGATTGGTTCTTATATTAATAGGAGCCAATGCGCTGACCGATGGCGCCTCTTCGATCGCCAAGCGTTTTCATATTTCTAATCTGGTGATTGGACTTACGATCGTAGCCTTCGGTACATCGGCGCCTGAACTGACTGTGAGCGTCGTTTCCGCTTTGAAAGGAAGCGGCGACTTGGCGGTGGGCAATGTTGTCGGGAGCAATATTTTCAACTCGCTGATGATCATTGGCTGCACGGCGGCCATTATCCCTATCAGCATCACCAAAAGCACCTTGACGCGTGAAATCCCTCTCTGCCTGTTGGCTTCCGTCGCCCTTTTCCTTTGCGCGAACGATATATGGATAAACCAAGAGGCTGCCAATATGATCAACCGCACCGAAGGGATGCTGTTGCTCTGTTTCTTCCTGATTTTCTTAGGATACACCTTTGCCATTGCCCGGAAAAAGCCGGAAGGGGAGGAGCGGGTAGAAGAGACAACGATCAAAGATATGCCCGTTTGGCGATCTGCGCTCTATGTGATTGGGGGCTTGGTCGGGCTTGTTTACGGAGGTCAGTTTTTTGTCAACGGTGCATCGGGCATCGCGCGCGGGCTGGGCGTAAGCGAATCGATCATCGGACTTACGCTGGTTGCGGGAGGAACCTCCCTGCCGGAACTGGCTACCTCGGTCGTGGCCGCCTTGAAAAAGAATCCCGAAATGGCTATTGGCAATGTGGTTGGTTCCAACCTCTTCAATATCTTTTTTGTCTTGGGATGTAGTGCTTCCATTACGCCGCTCTCCATTCAGGGACTCGATTATGTCGACTTCTCCGTACTGATCGGCTCTGCCCTTTTGATGTACCTCTTCGGGTTATTTATCAAAAAAAGAACCATTACCCGCCTCGAAGGCGTGGTGATGATCCTTTGTTATGTGGCCTATACCACCTATCTTATAATGAAATGAAGAATGATGAATGAAGAATGAAGGAAATGATGAATGAAGGATGAAGAATGAAGAATGAAGAATGGAAGCTAAGCGATCTTCGATTCTTCATTCTTCATTCATCATTCTTCATTTATCTATTCCGCCACCCTTCCTACGGATTTTACATTCTTATGTTTGGAGAGGGATACGCACATATGTTGTATATCTTCCACATCATGCACTTTCATTTTGATGCGTCCTTCAAACATACCATCTTTGGCTTCGATCAGGATGCGCTGGATGTTTACATGATATTCCGCGATGGTTTTAGAAACGTCCGTTAATACCCCGATCGCATCAATCCCTTTGATCTCCAAGGTGGCATCGAAGGAGGCGGTTTCGTGGCTGCTCCATTGCGTGTTGAGGATACGCTCTCCAAAGCTGCTCTTCAGGCGCATAGCTATCGGACAGGAGCGTTTATGCACAATCACATTCCCATCGTCGTTGACAAATCCCAAGGCGTCGTCGCCCGGAATAGGTTTGCAACAGTCGGCAATCACATAATTCCGCACAAATCCCTCTTCTCGGAGGATGTAAGGCTTGGACTTATCGTAGCGAGGTTTTTCGGGCACTGCCTCTTCCTCTTCTTTGGTATTTCCCTTCTTGGTGTTTTTATTTCCACCACCAAAAGCTTGCTTTACATATTTAAATAATAGGTTATCGTTTTTCTCCTTCAATAGCTTCCGGATATTTTCCGGCAGGATCACATCCGCTTTCTCAACGGCGTAGAAAAACTCCTCCTTGCGTGGGAAGCCAAAATACATAGACAGCTTATCCATATTCGAGGTGTTTGCCTCCATATCCGCGTGCTTGAATGCAGCCAATACCTTGCCTTCTCCCTGGCGGATAGACTCTTTGCGCATCTTTTTCAATACGGCGTCGATCTTCGAGCGAGCCTTTGCCGTTGTCACAAAGTTCAGCCATTCCGGCTGTGGCTCCTGTGAACGGGAGGTCAGGATCTCCACCTGATCCCCACTCTTGAGCTGATGGCTAAGTGGCACCAGGCGGTGATTCACCTTAGCGCCGATGCAGTTATTACCGATATCGGTATGCAGGGCGTAAGCAAAGTCGAGCGCAGTAGCCCCTTGGGGCAGCGTTTTCATATCTCCCTTCGGTGTGAACACAAATATCTCGGACGAATAGAGATTGAGTTTGATGGTGTCGAGAAAGTCTAACGCATCCGGATTCGGGCTTTCTAAGATCTCGGTGATCGTCTGCAGCCATTTGTCTAATTCGGTATCCTCTTCTACGGTGCTCTCCTTGTATTTCCAATGAGCGGCAAAGCCCTTCTCAGCGATCTCATCCATACGGCGGCTACGAATCTGTATCTCTACCCATTCACCGTCGGGTCCCATCACGGTCAGGTGGAGCGCTTGGTAGCCATTGGCTTTCGATCGGCTCACCCAGTCGCGTATACGATCCGGCCGGATCCGGTAGATATCGGTAATCGCCGAATAGATATCCCAGCATTGGTTCTTTTCGTCGATGCCGGGCAGCGGGTCGAAGATAATGCGCACCGCGTAAATGTCGTAGATATCATCGAAGCTAACCCCTTTGTTTTGCATCTTGTTCCAGATGGAATAAACCGATTTCACCCGGGCTTTCATGTCATAATCCAAGCCCATCGCTTTCAAGCGGGTATCGACCGGTTCGCGAAAATGGTTGAACAGCGTGTTACGCGCCTCCTCGGTGGCTTTCAATTTGTCGCTGATAAATTGATATTCCTGCGGGTGTTCGTATTTGAAGCTGAGGTCTTCCAATTCGGTCTTGATGGTGAAAAGCCCCAGGCGATGAGCCAAGGGGGCATAGAGGTAGAGTGTTTCGCCGGCGATCTTGAATTGCTTGTCCGGACGCATGGCACCCAATGTGCGCATATTATGCAGGCGGTCGGCAATCTTAATCAGGATCACCCGGATATCGTCACTCATGGTCAACAGCAGTTTGCGGAAATTCTCCGCCTGTGCCGAGGCCTGCTCTCCAAAGATCCCTCCGGAGATTTTGGTGAGTCCGTCAACGATCTGTGCGATCTTCGGGCCAAACATATCTTTGATATCCTCTACCCGATATTCCGTGTCCTCTACCACGTCGTGCAATAAAGCGGAGCAGATCGAGGTGGATCCCAGTCCCATCTCGCCACACACAATGCGAGCCACCGCCAGTGGATGCATAATGTAGGGCTCACCCGAACGTCGTTTGGCACCCTGGTGTGCCTGGTTGGCAAAATTGAAAGCCTTGGTGATACGCTCTATTTTCCGTCGATGGTTTGACTGTAAATATTCTTCCAAAAGCTTATCGAATTCAGATTGTACCATCTGTTCGTCGGTCATTTTCGTATCTTTTATATCGCTCATAAATAGTTCTCGTGAATTAGAATGGTGAGCACAAATATAAATAAATATTTACGAACCTATAATAGAAGAGGGCATCTTATTGATGCTTAGATGATCGATGCTAAAGAGGGGAGGGGTGGAGTAAATAATTATAAAAGGAAAAGAATTGCTAAAACCAAAAAAAAAGATTTACTTTACCACTGCTATGTTGAGAATCTGACTAAGAGGAATTGTTAGATAGTCAGTCTATTATGAGTAAATAAACATTAATGAATTAGAAGTATGAAGTTCTATCGCCACTCCCTGTGTTTTGTTATGAAACAAACGCAGAAATACGTGATGACGGCTATTTTGCTGTTCATGTGCGTATGCGCTCAGTCGCAACCCCAACGGGGAAACCAGTCACCGCCTCCTCCTATGCCGGGCGACCCCATGTGTACAAACATTTCAGCGGCCTCTTTTCCCCGCCTTTTTCCTGACCGGAGCATTGAATTTCGGATGAGAGCGCCGGAAGCGAACCAAATCACCCTCAGTCTTGGAAAAGATTATGAGATGAAATCGGACGGAAACGGAAACTGGTCGGTACGGACAGAACCACAAGTGCCCGGTTTTCATTATTATTCGGTTAAAGTAGGTGGACTCAGTGCGGCTGATCCGGCCAGCTACTCTTACTTCGGCATGAGCCGTATGGCTAGTGGCGTGGAGGTGCCTGAAGATAGTCATGTCGATTATTACTTCCCTAAAAAGGGAGTACCACAAGGATCCCTGCGTTCACAAAAATTCTATTCGGCCGTTTGCGATCAATGGAGAAGAATGTTTATCTATACGCCTCCGGGCTATGAAGAAAACCCCAACAAGCGTTATCCCGTATTATACCTGCAACACGGTGGTGGAGAAGATGAACGCGGATGGGCTATTCAAGGCATGATGAACTTTATCTTAGATAATCTGATCGCTGAAGGGAAAGCGGTTCCGATGATCGTTGTGATGAACGACGGGTATGCGCAATTGGCCGGCGAACCGCTTGCTATTCAACAGCCCAACCAACGCTCCAATATGAATGCCTTTACCGGCTTCGTGGATATGATGATGAAAGATGTGATCCCGTTTATCGATAGCCATTTCCGCACGATGCCGGATAAGAACAGCCGGGCGATGGCCGGACTTTCCTGGGGTTCCAAACAAACTGCGGACGTCACCATGCCCAACCTCGATACATTCTCTTATATCGGTCTGTTTAGCGGAGGCTTCCTGCGTGAAAACGATGATATTAAAACGGTGTATAACGGTGTCTTGGCCGATCCTGCTCAGTTCGACCGGGAAGTAAAACTATTGTGGCTGGGCGTGGGTTCGGAAGAGGGTCCCGAAGGACTCTTAAAAGCACACAACCGACTGAAAGAACATGGCATAAACAACAGTGTTTATTACCTGTCGGAAGGGACCGCTCATGAATGGCTGACCTGGAGGAGATGCCTTCATCAGTTTGCGCAACGCTTGTTCAAATAAAAATCTACACTTAATAAATAAAAGAAATATGAAATTCAAGCATATAACCTATTTGTGTTTAGGAATAGCGGTGACGGCCGGTTTGTTTGCCTGCGCCCAAAAGGAACCTGTATACACTTTTGTCACCCAACCTCCCATCACCGAACCGATTTCCGCCTCGACCAATACACGAGGAATCGAATACCCGAAAGTAAATCCCGATCTGAGCGTTACCCTGCGCGTAGATGCCCCGACAGCCCAAAAAGTGGTGGTCGACATGGGTGGTGCGCAATACGAGATGGAGAAAAAAGAGGACGGTCTGTGGTGGACCACCACCCGCCCACAGGACATCGGCTTTCATTATTATGAGATCATTGTTGATGGCGTACGCGTATCCGACCCCTCCAGTGAACAGTTTTTCGGCATGGGACGGATGGCCAGTGGAATCGAAATACCGGAAGTGGGTATCGACTACTATCTCCCGCAACAAGTGCCTCACGGCGATGTCCGTATCAAACATTACTGGTCGGATATCACCCAGAAATGGAGACGTTGCTATGTGTATACGCCCCCGGGCTACGACAACGACCTGAACAAAAAATACCCGGTGCTCTACCTGCAACATGGCGCGGGAGAGGATGAAACCGGTTGGAGCACACAAGGGAAAATGGACTACATCCTCGATAATCTGATTGCGCAGCAGAAAGCCGTGCCTATGATTGTTGTTATGGACAACGGAACGGCAGTCGATGCGCGTCCCTCAGCGGGAGAGGCACCCCGTGGCGGAAGAGGCATGTTCTCGTTCGACACCTTTGTTGAGGTCATCACCACGGAACTGATTCCGGAAATCGATAAGTCGTTCCGGACAAAAGCTGATAGGGAGAACCGCGCTGTGGCCGGTCTTTCCATGGGTGGGTTCCAGGCGTTCCAGACCGGATTGACGAATCTTGATAAATTCGCTTACATCGGTGGATTCAGTGGCGCCGGCCGTATTGCTGCCGATACGCCCATAGCGGAAGCCTATGGGGGCGCATTCGCCAACGCAGAAGAATTCAACAAGAAAGTAAAAGTAGTCTATGCCAGCATTGGCCTGAAGGAATCGGATGCTTTTTATCGCACCGTGAACGATTTCCACAAGCAACTGAATGAAGCCGGCATCAACCATGTGTATTACGAATCGGAAGGAACCGCTCACGAATGGCTGACCTGGCGCCGATCGTTGCATCAGTATGCTCAACTATTATTCAAATAAAAGTAAAAACCATGAAACAGTATTGCAAAGAAATCGGAATGAAAAGGATATTTATTCTCCTATCATTCTTGTTTGTTGGGCATACATTCCTTTTTGCCCAACAGGATCATGTAAACATCGATTGGGATCCGCAGCGCAACAAAGAGAACCTGGTTCCGCTATCGGCAAGGGTTATTTCGCCGGAAGTGCTGGACGATAAATCGGTTATTTTTCGTTTGCACGGACCGGACGTAAAAGAGGTGTATGTATCCGGATCCATGTTTGTTGGCGATGAGGCCAGGAAGCGGGTTCCGATGACCAAAGGAGAAGACGGGATCTGGAGTGTCCGGATCGAGCCTTTGGATCCGAACATTTATCTCTACTATTTTCAGGTCGACGGTGTTAATATGAACGACCCGAACAATACCCTTACGGGGCATGCCAATATGCCGGCTTTCAGTATGTTGTGGGTGCATGGCGACGGGCCGGCTTTCTACGATGCCCGAAATGTGCCGCATGGCGCTATCACGCAACATTTCTACTATTCTCCGGTGACGGAAGGTGAGCGCTACCTCTTGGTTTATACCCCTCCCGGATATGATCCGGCGAAAAAGTATCCGGTATTGTATCTCATGGGCGGTTCGGGCGACCTGCCCGAAACCTGGACCATGCACGGACAGGTCAACTTTATTATGGACAATCTGTTGGCTGAAGGGAAAGCTATTCCTATGATTATCGTTATTCCCAACAATCAGGTGGTTCACCGGATGCATCCGCAACATACCGAATTGTCTTTCCCCATCATGGAGAGGGAGTACAAAGAGGCGATTATTCCTTTTGTGGAAAAACATTACAGCGTAATCTCCGACCGGCATGCACGAGCTATTTCTGGCCTCTCGATGGGCGGACGGCATACCCAATACATTGGTTTGCGCAACCTCGATCTATTTGGTAGCTTAGGTATTCTCAGCGCGGCTATCGCAATCGATGAAACACCCGTTTTACGTGAACCGGATGTCAATGACAAGATCGATTACCTGTTTCTGGGCGCAGGCACATACGAGACCAATCCGCGAGCAAGGCACCAGGTGTTTCATGAAGAATTGGAAAAGCTGGGCGTCAAGCATGAGTATTATGTCGGAAGCCGGGGCGCTCACGATCTGATCGCCTGGAGACATCTGCTCTATTATCGTTTTCTTCCTAACCTATGGAGAAACCCTGAGATAAAAATAGAATAAAGAAAAAAACGATCTAAATAGATCAATCCGCGAAGCAAAATGACCTTTTTGCTATCAAAAGGATAGTCAGGGAATCTCAAAAAAAACAACAGAGTATTCCCTGACCCCGTTTTAAATCCATAATTATTTCGTTACTTTGCAGTGGTAAAACATTCAATACAACAAGGAATATGTCAACTTCCCGTTTTTTAGCTGTCGAAAAGGCGTCCAACCGCAAGCCTATTCCAGCGGTCACTCCCGACCAAAAAGTGTCTGAATATTACGGATGTAAAGTTTTCAACCGCAAAGCGCAAAAGAAGTATCTTTCGAAAGAGACCTACGGCGCCTTGACGCGATCTATCGACCAGGGTACGCCGATCGACCGGGAAATAGCCAACCATGTGGCGGCCGGTATGCGTATGTGGGCGTTGGAACGGGGAGTTACCCATTATACTCACTGGTTTCAGCCCTTGACCGACGGAACGGCCGAGAAACACGACGCGTTTGTGGAGCTCGATGGTAACGGAGGTATGATCGAAGAGTTTAGCGGCAAGCTATTGGTGCAGCAGGAGCCCGACGCTTCGAGCTTCCCCAGTGGCGGATTGCGTAACACCTTTGAAGCGCGGGGCTATTCCGCCTGGGATCCCTCTTCGCCCGCCTTTATCGTTGATGATACCCTTTGTATTCCAACCGTATTCATTGCCTACACCGGGGAAGCGCTCGATTATAAGACGCCGCTTATCCGTTCGGTAGAGGCTCTCAATAAGGCCGCCATCCGGGTGTGCCACTACTTCAACGAAGATGTGCAAAAGGTGACTACCTTCCTCGGCTGGGAACAGGAATATTTCCTGGTAGACGAAGACCTCTATTCGGCACGTCCCGACCTGTCGCTGACCGAACGTACGTTACTCGGACATGAAAGCGCGAAAAACCAACAGCTCGACGACCACTATTTCGGTTCTATCCCGACACGTGTGCAGGAGTTTATGAAAGACCTGGAGGTGGAATGTTATAAACTGGGTATTCCGGTGAAGACACGTCATAACGAGGTGGCACCCAATCAGTTCGAATTGGCACCTATCTACGAAGAATGCAACCTGGCAAACGACCATAACCAATTGTTGATGTCGGTCATGAAACGTATTGCCCGCCATCATAATTTCCGGGTACTGCTTCATGAGAAACCCTTTATGGGTGTGAACGGATCGGGCAAGCATTGCAACTGGTCGATGGCAACCGATACGGGTGTCAACCTGCTTTCGCCGGGTAAAGACCGGGAAGACAACCTGCAGTTTATCACCTTCGTGGTGAATACGTTGATGGCGGTCTACAAATACAACGGACTATTGAAGGCCAGTATCGCTTCGGCCTCCAACGCCTATCGCCTGGGAGCCAACGAGGCGCCTCCGGCTATTATCTCGTCGTTCTTAGGCAAACAGATCAGTGAGATCCTCGACAAATTTGAGAATAGTTCGATCGAAGACGCGATCGTAGTGGACAAGAAGAAACGCTTGTCGCTGGGATTCGGACAGATTCCTGAACTATTGCTCGACAATACCGACCGCAACCGCACCTCGCCATTTGCCTTCACCGGGAATCGCTTTGAATTCCGTGCGCCGGGTTCGTCGGCTAACTGCGGCAGCCCGATGCTGGCGCTCAACTCCGCTGTGGCCTGGCAGCTCAATCAGTTTGTGAAAGATGTAGAGGCACGTCGTAAAAAAGGCGAAAGCAAAGAGGCGGCCATTTTCGAAGTATTGAAAGGATACCTGAAAGAATCCAAGCCGATTCGTTTCGATGGTAACGGATACAGCGATGAATGGGTGGAAGAGGCCGCCAAACGCGGACTCGACTGCGAGAGCAGCGTGCCCAAGCAATACGATGCTTACCTCCGTCCCGAAACCGTGCGTATGTTCGAAGAGACGGGCGTGATGATGCAAAAAGAACTGGAAGCCCGCAACGAGGTGAAATGGGAAATGTATATCAAAAAGGTACAGATCGAAGCCCGTGTATTGGGGGATCTCTCGCTCAACCATATCATTCCGGTGGTGATACGCTATCAGACGGTATTGTTAGAAAACCTTACTCGCCTGAAAGAGACATTCGATGAGGCGGAATACAAAGAGTTGTCTGCCGAACCGCAACGACTGACCCGTAAGATTGCTCACCATATATGCGCGGTGACCAAACTGGTTGATGAGATGGTGGAGGCACGTAAGTGTGCCAACCGGATCACCGATCACCGCGAGAAGGCGATTGCCTATCACGACACGGTAGCTCCTTACCTGGATGAAATACGCGACCATATCGACCACCTGGAACTGATGGTCGATAACCAAATGTGGCCACTGCCGAAATATAGGGAATTGTTATTTATGAGGTAGTTTGGTATTAGGGTCCTTAAGGAATGTAAAGCCTTAAGGACCTTAACGCTTTTAAAACCTACTAATTGAGCCGCCCCCACCGGAGCGTCCACCGCCCCAGGAACCGCCGCCTCCGAAACCTCCACCATGGCTGCCTCCGAAGCCACCGCCTCCGCCACCCACAATGATGGGGCCGGAGCTGCGATGCAAGCGGCTGATCGTATGGTTTTCGTTTTCGGTATGTCCGCAGTTGGAACAGCGATAGACATCGACAGCCAGTCCGGCCGACTGATAGGTGGCTGCACGCAGGGTTTCCCGTTTCACATACCGGAATGCTTTTTTCCCGCAACGCGGACAAATACGTTTGCGCCGTTTCCACGCATAGGCAAACACCGCGATAGCCAAAATTAATAATGGGAATACAAAGATGCTGAAGATGGCAAAATAGGTCATCACCTTGTCGGCCCATTCGTCAGCGTCATAACCTACCATTTCGCTCCGCTCCAGATCGCTGGCCAACAGGTAGTCGCGTACGGTCATCACGCCGTTTAATATACCGGCGCTATACTCTCCCGCACGCAGGTCGTCCATCATATATTGCTGCTGGATGCGCTTGCAGATCGCATCGGGCAATACGCCCTCCAGTCCGTAGCCTGTTTCAAAAACAACGGATCGCTGGGAGGGTTCGGTGATTAGTTGTATCAACAGTCCGTTGTCCTTGCCCTTCTTGCCGATGCCCCATTCCCGGAATAGGTCGGTGGCAAACCGACGGGCATCGTTCTCGCCAATGCTTTCCAAAGCCACCACGGCCACCTCTACCCCCAGGCTATCCTCCAACTGCCGCAAGACCCGATTGATGGCCTGCACATCCGTCGCGGAAAGGATTCCGTCCGGATTGCTTACATAGCTGTTGCGGTCGGTCAGTTTGGTGTTGGGGACCGTTTTTACCGTATAGTCGGTTGCCATAACAGCCGGCAACGACCATAACAGTAACAGTAAGAGGGATATGAGTCTTGTCTTATTCATCCGTTGTCTTAGAATTGTACCACAGGGGCTTTTTCGGCACCCGCCTCAGCCGAGAAATAGGCTTTGGGGAAGAAGCCAAACATGCCGGCCAATAGATTATTCGGGAAACGACGGATATTCGTATTGTAACCCTGTGCCGTTTCATTAAAACGTTGGCGTTCTACGGCAATACGGTTTTCTGTTCCTTCCAGTTGCGCCTGTAATTCCAGGAAGTTCTGGTTGGCTTTCAGTTCGGGATAGCGTTCGACTACCACCATCAAACGCGATAGAGCACTGCTTAGTTCGCTCTGGGTCGATTGGAATTGTTGCAAAGCTTCCGGGGTTAGGTTGCTCGGATCGATCTTGGTCTGTGTGGCTGCCGCACGCGCGTTTACCACACCTTCGAGCGTTTCCTGCTCATGGCTGGCATAGCCTTTGACGGTATTCACCAGATTAGGGATCAGATCCAGGCGGCGCTGGTATTGGTTTTCTACCTGGCTCCAAGCGGTTTTTACCTGTTCTTCCTGGGTTACCATATTGTTATACACCCCTTTTCCCCACATGAACACCACAATTACCAACAGGACGGGAATCGCAATCCATAAAATCTTCTTTGACATATTCTTAGTATTTTAGTTAATAATGCACACTTTTGAATACAAAGCTACAAAAAAAACAGTTACGCAATGGATTATGTTGTGAGCTTGGCTCTTGATTCGACTTTCACTATCTTTCATTATCTTTGCCCCATGGGAAAAAATAAATTGGCAAAATTTGACGACATGGCGGGTTATCCGCATGTATTTGAATACCCTTTCGGCCGGTTGCAGGAAGAAGGCTTTGAGATGAAAGGGCGCTGGAATAAGTTGTTTTTCAAGAACGATAAGCCTATTGTCCTGGAACTGGGATGTGGCAAAGGCGAATATACGGTCGGCCTGGGACGTCTCTTTCCGGATAAGAATTTCATTGGAATCGATATCAAAGGCGCCCGTATGTGGAGCGGTGCCAAAGAATCGTTGGAGGCAGGCATGACCAATGTGGCTTTTCTGCGCACCCATATCGAACTACTCACCCATTTCTTCGCGCCGGGCGAAGTGGCCGAGATATGGCTTACCTTCCCTGATCCGCAGATGAAGAAGGTGAACAAGCGATTGACCTCCACCCGTTTTATGAAACTCTACCGCGAGGTATTGGCTGAGAAGGGGATTGTTCACCTAAAGACCGACAGTCAATTTATGTACACCTATACGCAGGAGATGATCAAGGCAAACCACTATCCCCTGCTTTTCGCAACAGACGACCTCTATCATTCCGACTTCGCAGACGATGCCATCCTCTCTATCCAGACCTATTACGAGCAACAATGGCTCGACCGTGGGTTAAATATCACCTATACCCAGTTTGTTTGTGAAGAGAGGGAAGCACTCATTGAACCGGATGTTGAAATAGAATATGACAGTTACCGAAGCTTCAACCGCAGCAAACGAAGCGCGTTGGCTTCGGGCAAGTAAAACAATAGATATAAAAAACACAGTAATAATATGACGCTCTATCCGCAATTAATACTGGATGCGCTCAGCAAAGTGCGCTATCCGGGCACAGGCAAAGACCTGGTTTCCGCCGGCATGGTGGAAGATGATATCCGCATCGACGGTAATAAAGTAAGCTTCTCGCTCCTGTTCGACAGACCGAACGACCCATTTATCAAATCGGTTGTAAAAGCGGCCGAATCGGCTATCCTGGCCTATGTGGGCGAAGAGGTCGATATCAAAGGAAACATCAGCGTGGTCAGCCGTCAATTACAACGTCCGGAGCCGGACAAACTGCTTCCGCAGGTGAAACATATCATTGCCGTTTCTTCCGGAAAGGGGGGGGTTGGCAAAAGCACGGTGGCAGCTAATTTAGCCGTTGCCCTGGCCGGCTTGGGTTATAAGGTGGGACTGCTTGATGCCGATATCTTCGGTCCTTCGCAGCCTAAAATGTTTCAGGTCGAGGAGGCGCGCCCCTATATGGTTGAAGTCGGCGGGCGTGAACTGATCGAACCGGCCGAAAACTATGGCGTCAAATTGCTTTCCATCGGTTTCTTCGTGAACAAAGAAGACGCCGTGCTCTGGCGTGGAGCGATGGCAAGCAACGCATTGAAGCAGCTTATCGGTGATGCCAACTGGGGAGAACTGGATTATTTCCTGATCGACCTCCCCCCGGGTACCAGCGATATTCACCTGACCATGGTTCAAACGCTGGCGATTACCGGTGCGGTAGTGGTAACCACACCGCAGGAGGTGGCGCTGGCCGATGCCCGCAAAGGCATCAGTATGTTCCAGGGCGAGAAGGTGGGTGTGCCCGTATTGGGATTGATCGAGAATATGGCTTGGTTCACACCGGCGGAGTTGCCGGAAAACAAATACTATCTCTTTGGCAAAGAGGGAGGCAAACGCCTGGCGGAAGAGCTGCAGGTGCCTTTGTTGGGACAAATACCTATTGTCCAGAGCATATGCGAAGGCGGCGATCAGGGCGAACCTGTGGCGCTTAATCCCGACAGCATGACGGGAAGTGCCTTCCGACAGTTAGCCGAACAGGTGGTCGAACAGGTTGAACGCCGGGAAAGCGAATTGCCGCCGACACAGCGGGTGCATGTCTCAAAGTAAATGAAGAGAATGAAGAATAAAGAATGAAGAATCGAAGATCGCTTAGCGCAGCGTAAAGCAATAAAGAGGGCATTAAGGAATGGAAAATCCTTAATGCCTTTTTATATGATGCCAAAGGAGTAGCCAGGCCGTTATCACAGCCGCCAGGTCAGACAGTGGCCCCGCCAGCCATACCCCATCCAATCCAAAGAAGGGAGGTAGCAAAAATAAGGCCGGTATCAGAAAGAGCACTTGGCGGCTTAGGCTAAGGAACATCGCTTTCCAGGCAACGCCTATGCTTTGGAAGAACTGAGTAATAGCCACCTGTGAACCGACAGGCAGGAACAACAACAACGACAGGCGCAATCCATTGCTCGAAATAGCGGTCATTTCAGGATCGTTTGTGAAGGCTCGCACCAATGTCTCAGGCAAGAAGGTACTACAAAGGAAGCCCGTTCCGGTAATAATAGTGGCGGTGATAATAACCAACCGCAGGGTCTCCATCACCCGCTTCCGGTGGCCTGCCCCCCAATTATAGCCGACAATAGGCTGCATGCCCTGAGCAACACCCATCGTCAACATAATCAACAGCATACCGATGCTCGAGATGATACCGTTTGCCCCGATGGCCAGGTCGCCCCCATAGGTCTTGAGGGAATGATTCATAATGACATTCACTAAGCTGGCAGCCAGCTGCATGGTGAAGGGCGACATACCTATCGACAGAATACCCCAGACAACCGGCCTCTGAAGTCGGAAGGTATGGGGACGGAAATGCACCAGTGAGTTCTTGTTCAGGAAATGGCTCATCACGAAAACGGAGCTGACCAGCATGGAGATAACCGTCGCAATGGCAGCTCCGCGTATGCCCATATCGAAGCCAAAAATGAAAACAGCATCCAGGACTACATTCAAAAAGGCGCCGATCAGCATAGCCGTCATCGATTTCTTCGGATAACCCGAAGCACGCATAACGCTGCTGAAATTAAAATTCAGGGGAGCAAAGATATTCCCCGGAATAGCGATATATAGATACGCCTTGGCATACGGAATGGTTTGTTCACTGCCGCCAAAAGCAATCAACAGTTCATCCATCCAGATCAAACAGGGAACGATCGTCAACAGGGAGAAAAGAACTGTCAGGGTCAGGGCATTGCCCAATACCTTCTCCGCCATATTATGCTCCTTGCGCCCCAGATAAATGGAGATGCGCGTAGCCGCACCGACTCCGACAAGCATACCGAATGCCTGCAAAAAGATAAGGATCGGAAAGGTAAGCGTCAAGCCGGAGATGGCCATCGCCCCGACACCTTGCCCGATAAAGATGCGGTCGACAATGTTATACAAAGCGTTGACCATTGTTCCTATAACAGCGGGAATGGCATAACGCAATAAAAGACGGGAGATCTTTTCTGTTTCGAGTCGTTGTGTTATTTGATTCGTTTCAATCATGGCGGTACCCTATATGTAAGCGGCCGCAAGTTACGAAATAGTCGGGAGCTGCGAAATAGATACCAGTAGTTGATCCACGCTTTTCACCTCTTCACGCTGTCCGTCCTGATGGGTGAGGATGATATGTTCGGGCGACAGACAGTCGATATTCAACTGACCCTCTGTCACGGCAGAAGGTTTATATCCGTTGCGCACCAAGGCGTTCCCTACCCAATAAGCCGTAAGCGGATCGCCCGCCACGCCGACAGGATGCGTAGGTAGTTCGGTATGCAACTTGCCGGTTGTAGCATCGAACAGAATACCCTCCTTCCGGAAAAAGGATTCAAACGAATGGTTCAGGATCAGATCCTCAGGCGTTCCACACGCCATCGGGCGCCCTTTCTCCTGCAGCCAGAGACGATCGCCCATCTGAATCGCCAGATCCAGGTCGTGGGTAGACAACAGAATGGATTTCCCCTGTTCCTTGGCCAGTCGGCGTAACAGCATCATCACTTCGATACGGCTGGTGACATCCAGGAAAGCAGTCGGTTCGTCCAATAGGATAATAGGGCATTGCTGCGCCAGCGCCTTCGCGATCATCGCCTTTTGTCGCTCGCCATCGCTGAGTTCGGAGACATAGTTCTCCCGTTTATGTGTGATGCCGACCGCCTCCAGTGCCTCTTCCACAATCCGGTGATCCGACGGCTGCAGCCGCCCGAAGAAACCGGTATAGGGATGCCGCCCCAAAGCGACCAGGTCGTAGACCGTAATCCCGCCCGCGTTTGTTTTCTCGGTCAATACAACCCCTACCGTCAGGGAGAAATCAGCCGGCGAATAGCTGTTCAACGGCTTGCCCAATAGGCGTATCTCCCCTTGTAAAGGAGACTGAAAACCGCAGAGCGTACGCAACAGCGTGGATTTACCGGCGCCATTCAAGCCGAGCAGACAGGTCACCTCCCGGGCATTCATCCGTAGGTTCAATGCCTCATGCACCACCTTCCGATGACCACCTTTCAGACGGTACCCGATGCTTAACCCAATGGTTTCTATGGCAGCTGTCTGTTTCATCGCCTTCAATTGAAATACTGAATATTCTTACGGTTCACGATCACGTAGATAATCACCGGAGCACCCAGGATCGGCGTAACGGCATTGAGTGGCAGAATCGCATTCGATCCGGGCACCACCATCATCATATTGCATAATAAAGCCACGCACGATCCCGCCAATAGGGTGACCGGCACCAGCATCTTATGGTTGGACGAACCAATCATCAAGCGGGCAATATGCGGCACCGCCAAACCGATAAACGAGATTGGTCCGCAGAAGGCCGTCGCCGTGGCTGTTAGTAATCCGGTACAGATCAGGATCAATGCTCGCGTTTGCTTGATCTTGATGCCCAGGTTGGCCGCGTATTGTTCGCCTAAAAGCAAGGCGTTCAACGGCTTGATCAATAGGATAGCAAAGAGCAAACCGACACCGGAAATGGCGGCAAAGACCGGCAACTGCTCCACCGATACACCGGAGAAGTTCCCCATCCCCCACATCACATAGGTATGCACTTTATCGGCTGCCGCGTAATAATTCAGGATAGAGATAACCGAGGAGGCCAGATAACCCACCATAATACCGATGATTAACAGCATCACATTGCTGCGCACCTTGGAGGAGAAATAGATGATAATGGCTAACACCAGGAAGGCTCCTACGAAAGCCGCCAGGATAATCGCTATATAACCGCCGGTTGTCCAGCCGGTCAGTTGCTTCAGGCTTCCGCCCAGGTAGAGCATCACGATCGCTACGCCCAGGTTCGCCCCGTCGCTGATGCCTAAGATAGAGGGACCGGCAAGGGGATTGCGGAACAGCGTCTGCAACAAAAGCCCACTGGTGGCCAACGAAGCTCCCGCCAAGAGAGCGGTGCAAGCCTGCGGCAACCGTGCCTGTAATACAATGCTTTGCCAGGCAGCCCGTTCCGACTCCTTGCCAAACAG
This sequence comes from Parabacteroides sp. PM6-13, assembly GCF_029892605.1. Taxonomy (GTDB): domain Bacteria; phylum Bacteroidota; class Bacteroidia; order Bacteroidales; family Tannerellaceae; genus QVMG01. The sequence continues at coordinate 15,756 of NZ_JARXWF010000002.1, read as the reverse complement.
AATAGAAAATACCTCATCGATAGGAATAGCCACCGAGCCGTAGGCAAGGCTTCCGGCAAACAAGACCAGGAGAAGCACCACCCAGAAGGCATACATATAAAGTGGTTTCCTGTTCATGGCGCGGCAGCGGTTGGTTCAGTCATGCGGATCGATCCGCGTTATTTCACTTCGTTATAGATCTGCCCCATCAATTTATCCGCAAAGTAATAGGTGGCTTCGCAGAACAGTAGCGGGTTCTTAATGATATCCACCCGGTTGCCTTGTCCTTCTTTGAGGATCACGCTTTCTGCCGGATAGCTCTTGACTTTCCGCGCATTAGTCGGGTCATACTGATAGGATATATCTGTGATCTCGATCGTGTACCGGTTATCATAGCATTGGATACGTACCCGAAACTTCATCATCGTGCTCTCGCGCTCCGATAACCATAATTCCACTTTGGAGCTGATCAATATCGATCCCTTATTCTTATTGGCGGACACATTGGAGTAGACAAAATCAGTTCCATAGTTATCATGCGCCCAGGCGTTGATAATCGCAAACAGGCGCCCTTTGGATATGGTCCGCAGGCTTACATCGTCGCTATAACATATTTTTCCATTCTTGACAGGAGAACAGGTGTTCTCCTCTTCCATAGACGCAAATCCCCGTTCCCCGGCAACTAACAGAGTCGGCAGAAAAATCAGGAGAAACAGGCAAAAATACTTTTTCATAGATCTTTTCCTTTTAATTGAAGGGCAAAGATAGCCACTCTGAGAAGAATTCATCTCATTTCATAAAGATAAAATGCATCCGAGAGATCGATCAGAACACGAATTCAATCTCTTCTCCCTCCTGCAGGTCAACGCTTAACGTGGAGTCGACAATAGGCATGGAGACTATTCTATTATTCTTTTTGATGATCAGGTTGTCGGAGTCGGCCGGTATCTGAATAACGAATCGACCGGATACAATGGCTTTCAGGCTGGCTGTAGTCAGCTTTCCTTCCACCCACTCGGCAGCAACTTCACCTCCGCCTCTCACTTTCATCCCCTTGAAGCTACCGGAAGGCCAGGCAGCCGGCAATGCCGGAAGTATCTCGACTACGCCCGACTGGCTCTGCAACAACATCTCGGCAATGCCCGCGCAACCGCCGAAATTACCATCGATCTGGAAAGGAGGATGCGCGCAGAAAAGATTCGGATAGGTGCCACCCCCGTTGGTCATATTGGTGCCTCGGTCGACACAAGGCTGCAAAAGCTCTGCCAGGAGTTTGAAAGCATGGTCGCCATCATGCAGGCGCGCCCAGAAATTCATCTTCCACGCCATCGACCAACCGGTGCTCTTATCGCCCCGCGCCTCCAACGATCGACGGGCTGCTTCCGCCAGTTCAGGCGTTTTCAGGACGGATATCTCATTGCCCGGATGCAAGGCATAGAGGTGCGACACATGGCGATGCTGGGGCTCCGCCTCTTTATAAGGCGCGAGCCATTCCATGATGCGCCCGTCGGGACCAATCGTCGTCGGCATCAGCCGTTCACGTTTCGCCTTCAGGGTGTTCGAAAAGTCTTCATCGATGCCCAAGAGCGAAGCCGCCTCTATCGTGTTGGTAAAGAGCTCGCGCAGGATCTGATTGTCCATCGTCGATCCGGCGACAATACTCACCCGCTGTCCATTCTCCATGATAAAAGCATTTTCGGGCGAGGTGGTCGGCGCGGTGACGAGGTAGCCATTGCGCGGATCCTCCACCAGCATATCGACAAAAAACAGAGCAGCCTCTTTCATCACCGGATAGACATCGGCCAGGTACTCCTTGTCGAGCGTATAGAGATAATGTTCATACAGATGCTGGCACAACCAGGCGGCTGAGGTATTGGTGGCACCCCAGGAGGGATGCTCGCCCGGCGCCGTAAACTCCCATACATTTCCCAGGATATGCGTCACCCAGCCACGCGCGTTGTAAAACACCTTGGCTGTGCGTCGTCCGCTTCGAACCTGCTGTTTGGTCCATTCAACCAATGGCAGATGCAATTCCGAAAGGTTAGTCACCTCAGCCGGCCAAAGATTCATTTGCAGATTAATATTCAAATGATAATCGCCATTCCAGGGTGTACGTATCGTGTTACACCAGAGCCCTTGTAGATGGGGAGGCAATAGTCCCGGACGGGTAGAAGAGATCAACAGATAGCGTCCGAACTGAAAATAGAGCGTAGCCAGGGAGACATCCTGCCGGTCAACGGCAAACAGGGAAAGGCGTTCGTCGATCGACAACTCTTCCCGGCCGGAGAGGCCCAGATCGAGCTCCACGCGGCCGAACAGTTCCGCATACTTCTCGGTATGCGAATCGCGCAACGGCTGATAGGCAACAGCCTCCGCCTTGTCAAGCATGGCGGTCGTCTGATTGATAAAATCATATTCGTTGAAATAATCGGTGCCCATACTCACCAATAGAATGACCTCCGTAGCATCGGCTATCTCCAGTCGGTCGGCTGCTGGTGTAAGGGTTCCGCCTTGGGGCATCAACACCCTGACGCGTGCTTCAAACTGCATACCTTTGTATTCCAAGGTGTCTACACCGTCGGGCAATTGTCCTTTCAACACCAGATCTCTGCCATCGGTCGTAACTGTAACACATTCGGGACGGCTCATGCCCAGGGTGAAGCGCAATGCCTTTTCCCGGTCGGCAGTGAGCCGCACAACGCCTACATCTTCCGAGAAAGAGGTGAAATACTCCCGAGTATAACGGGTATCTCCTTTTGTGAAAGATAAGGTAGAAACCGCCTCTTCGAGGTGGAGCGTCCGACGGTATGCCGTAACCGGAGCCCCGGCGTCGGGATAAGAAAAATCGAGGTTGAGATAGCCTAATAATTGGGAGCTACCGTAAGGGGCATCGGCTCCGTTGCCCCGGTTACTACCCTGTCCGCCGCATACAAAAGTGTCGTACATCAGTTGCTGCGCTTCGTCGTTGCGCCCTTCAAACAATAGGCGGCGTATCTCCGGCAGGGATTTGATCGCCTCCGGGTTATCGGTATTCTGCACACTGCCCGACCATAACGAGATCTCATTCAGTAGAATAGCTTCTTGCTCTATGCCCCCATCGGGCATTAGTCCAATGCGCCCGTTGCCCAAAGGGAATGTCTCTTCCCATAGCTGAGCCGGACGGTCGAAATGGTAACTGAGTGTTGGTTTCACTTGCTTTTCACATCCTGTCAATACAATCACCGACAGGAGTAAACAGCGTAGAGTAAGTCTTTTCATATGTTTATTGAAAAATGAGTCTTAGAAACTTTGCATATCGCAAAGGCGCTTGTAATAGCCATCCAACGCGATGAGCTCGTTGTGGCGCCCTTTCTCCACAATCTCGCCTTCGTGCATCACACAGATCATATCGGCATTGCGGATGGTAGACAGGCGATGCGCGATCACGATCGTGGTTCGGTTCTTCATCAGGTTCTCCAATGCCTCCTGCACCAGGCGTTCCGACTCGGTGTCGAGTGCCGAGGTAGCCTCGTCGAGGATCAGGATCGGTGGGTTTTTGAGTATCGCCCGGGCGATGCTGATGCGCTGGCGCTGTCCACCCGACAGCTTGCCGCCGCGATCGCCGATATTCGTGTCGTAGCCCTCTTCCGTCGCCATGATAAACTCATGGGCGTTGGCTATGCGGGCGGCCTCTTCCACCTCAGCCTTCGTGGCGCCTTCCACGCCAAAGGCTATGTTGTTAAAGAAGGTATCATTGAACAGGATGGCTTCCTGATTGACATTTCCCATCAGGTTGCGCAGGTCATAGAGCGTAGCCTGTCGTACGTCGGTCTCATCGATGCGGATCCCTCCGTTTGTCACATCGTAGAAACGTGGCAACAGATCGACCAGGGTACTCTTTCCTGAGCCCGATTGTCCGACCAAGGCCACTGTTTTTCCTTTGGGAATCTCCAGGTTGATGCCTTTCAATACCCATTCGCTCTGATACTTAAACCATACATTGTCGTAGGTGATGCGGTCTGCTAACTCGATGTCTTTCGGCGATTCCGGGTCGTGAATATCGGTTTGAGCGTCTAATATCATATCTACACGCTCCATCGAAGCAAGCCCTTTCTGAATAGCGTAGGTCGCTTTGGTCAGGTCTTTGGCGGGGTTGATGATGCTGTAGAAAATCACCAGGTAATAGATAAAGGTAGAGGCATCGATCGAGCTATTGGAAGAAAGGATCAACGACCCGCCGTACCATAAAACGACAACAATCGTGATCGTGCCCAGAAACTCACTCATCGGATGCGCCATCTGCTGGCGACGGTAGATGCGGTTGGTGATCGAACGGAATTTCTCATTCGCCTTCTCGAAGCGTTCCTGTATTTTTAGTTCGGCATTAAACGCCTTAATGATGCGCAGTCCGCTCAGGGTCTCCTCTATCTGGCTCATCAATAAGCCCCATTGCTGTTGCCCGTCTAAGGATTTGCGCTTCAGGCTTTTGCCTACCTTGCCCATCAGGTAACCCGCTATGGGCAATAAAATGAGGACGAAAATAGTGAGCTGCCAACTGATCGCGATCATACCGATCAGGTAGATCAGGATCAGGATCGGATTCTTGAAAAGCATATCCAATGAACTCATGATCGAGGTCTCTATCTCGTTTACGTCACCCGATACACGGGCAATGATATCCCCTTTGCGCTCTTCGGAGAAAAAAGCAAGAGGCAGTTGGGTGATCTTACGGTTGATCTGGTTGCGGATATCGCGCACTACGCCGGTACGGATCGGGATCATTGTGAAGAAGGCCATATACATGGCCGTCACCTTTAGGAATGTCATGACGATCAGGAATACGCCCAGGATAATCAAGGTATAGGTTCCCCCATTGGTCTCGATCAGGTTGGAAACGAACCAGAAAAAGTTATTCTTCACCACCTCCGCAGTTGATTTCCAGGCATCCCAAGACCCCGGATTGAATACCCATTCCATATAGCTGTAGGTCTTCTCTTCCAAGCGGAACAGGATGTTTAGGATCGGAATGATCAGGGCAAAAGAGAAGAGATTGAGGATGGCGGATAGTATATTGAAAAAAATGTTCCATCCTAAGAATTTCTTATAGGGAGGCACAAAACGCCGGAGAATACGCAAGAAGTCTTTCATGAATTGTCCTATTTAATTGCTGTTTAGGGGCGCAAGTTAGCGATAATTCTTTTTATACCGTATCTCTTTCTCGTCTTAGCGGTTGTTTTGAATATTGTTTGGACTTATTTAGTCTTTTTTTGAGCTGTTTTTTTACGGTTTTTTGGCGAATTGCAAAATACAAAGTGTAAGCAAAAAGTCGGTTTTGCTTTACAATATGATACGTTAAAAAGTGTTACTCGCCTGACTAATTTTAAATACCCCTACGTTTTTGGAAAAATACTCGGGCGATTTTGACCCTTAGTTTGCATTTGCCTTTTTCTTGAAGAGAAACATTGTAAATATCAAGAGAAAGGCTGGAGAAGAACTTACGGTATAAATAGACTTAATCTGTAGTCGAATAAAAGCGATGTTAATTCTTTACTTTGCTTGTATAAAAGAAAGGAATTAACAGGCAAACGAAGGTGAACCATCGTTTTGACCAGGGATAACCCTATAATTTGCCAGGGACCTTTGTTTGTCAAGCTGAAGATGCCAGATAGAAACTTAGGATTTGAAGCCTATTAAGGGTCTTAGCAGCCGTCAGCTTTCCTGTTAATTCCAAAATTAAACAGAGTAAAGTTATGAAGAAATTATTTATCGGAATTGATTTTTCTAAAAAGAGTTTTGATGTATCCTTTTTTTCGTCCTGTGAGTTGGACTTGGTGCATTATAACAAGTTTACAAACGACAAGCAGGGCTATGGGGAACTGCTGCGTTGGGTTCGTCAGAATACAAAGATCAGCTCTTCTGCATGGTTGTTCTGCGGCGAGCATACGGGACTGTATGGTGTAGGTCTAACGGAGTTTCTCTTGAAGAAGAATATGTTTCTTTGGTTGGAAAGTCCGTTGCAAATAAAGCTGTCCACCGGAGTCAAGAGGGAAAAGAACGACAAGGCTGATTCTTTAGCCATCGCTCAATACGCCTATCGTTTCCGGGACAAAGCAAAGGCTTGCCTTCCAACAGATAAGGCCATAACTGACTTAAGCCTGCTGTTATCCTTTCGCGAGCGACTAATACGCAACAAAAAAGTATTATTGATCTCTGCCACTGAAATACGTGCTATACACAAACGTGATTCTACCGCACGATATATCTACGAGCAATCCATGCGCGACATAGAGCGGATCAACAAGGAGATCAAAGAAGTGGAAAAGCAAATGTTGGAGATTATAAACAGTTCTATGGACGTAAAGGAAAATTATGATCTGGCCACTTCGGTCAAAGGAATTGCACTGATAAACACAGTAGCCCTAATCATACATACACATAATTTCACCCGCTTTGATAATGCGCGACAACTCGCCTGTTATACCGGAGTGGTCCCTTTCGGGAGGTCATCAGGAACAAGCCTAAATACTCCTAAACGAACATCTTCCCTGGCTAATAAACAGATCAGGGCACTCTTAACACAAGCAGCAAGGTGTGCCGTAAAACATGATCCGGAACTCAACGGATATTATCACCGAAAACTACGGGAAGGTAAAGATGAAAGGTTAATCATCAATAATGTGAGAAACAAACTTGTACACCGGGTCTTTGCCGTTGTCAAAAATAAAGTGCCGTATCAGACTAATTATCAAAATATGTTTTTGGATACAAATACGTAAAATATATGTCATTTCGTTTGGATTTTAACATAGAAAGCAATTTGTAAATCGCTTAGCGAAGCGTAAAGCAAAATGACAAACAGCGTTCGCTTAGCCGAAGGCGTAAAGCAAAATGGTCTGAACTGGGAAATAACGTTCGCTTCCGAAGGGAGCAATACGCTGATTTTTGGAGGTTCATCCGGTAAATGCGTATTTGAATTCAGGTAGTGTAATGATGAAGGTGGGGCGGATCTTCAGATATTGTAAGATTTGAAGGCGGGGATATTATATTCATGGCTGAAGGCCACCCTGGGATTCCATGGATATATAAAAAATGAGTTCTGTAAGAACGAAAGAAGAAAACCAATATTTACAGGCTCTATCACCATATATTCTATCATACTATCTATCGTTCTTTCAGAACTCAACTTATTGTATTGTCATGATACCCAGGGTGGCGCAGGCTTTCAGCCTACTTACCCGTGGGCTAAGTCTTCGTCCCTCTGGGACTCAGCCCTTCGGGCTCGTGACCTTCAGTCTTATAAATAAAGTCAAACATAGTGTTATCTACGTCACCTGTGCCAACATCTCCTATCTCCTATTTCCTATCTCCTTCCCATCTTCTCCAATTCGAAAATCCGCCCATCTTCTCAATCTTTTCCGATTTGATTATATTGTAAAAAATACGCATTCGCCGGATGAACCCGCACTTTTCTGGATCTGGCTTTTTTTAGTAGATATGGACTTCTGAAATTTCTAAAAAATTCGTATTATTGCAAGATAATTAAATACTATGACTGTTATGACGCTAAACTATCGATTTTTTATTCCCTTCGTACTTTTCTTTTTGTTTCTTATAGACGGACAGGCGCAACGCGCGTTAACCGTAGAGGATTTGACCGCTTGGCAACGGGTGACCGATAAGGTGATCTCGGACAACGGACGCTGGTCGGCTGTGACGGTTGCTCCCTGGGAGGGGGATGCTACCGTGTATCTCTACAACCATCAGAAGAAAGAACAGGCTGCTTCTTATGCACCGGCCGGAAAGAATCGTTTCTCATTCAGTTCCGCTTATTGGCTGGTGGAAGAGTTACCCTCGAAACAGGAAACAGATTCCCTTAAACTGCGAAAGACCAAGAAAAATGATATGCCTATGAATCGTTTGTTGATTCGCCATCAGGCGGGTGGGGAAGAGCGAATCGATTCCATACGCTCCTATCGCGTCGCCAACAAAGCCGACTGGATGGCCTATCAACGCGCGCGTAAGGACTCAACCTTGGTGGTTCGTTCCCTGAATGGGGAGAAGGAACATCGGTTTCCGGCCGTTTCTGAATTTGCTTTTGCCACGAAGGCTGCTATCCTCTATTATATATCCCAGGGAGATACGTTGGGAACAAAGGCGGGTATTTACTCTTTTGATATCGAAAATGAAAAAAACAGCCTCTTGAAAGAGGGTGATGGTCTGTTCAAAAAAGCTACTTGGGATGAGACGGGAAGCAACCTGGCATTTCTCTACCGGGAGAAAAACGATTCTACCTCGCGCGCCATGGAACTGTGGCTGGCAGGACGCAACAGTCCGGCACGGAAAATGATCGACCGGGCAGACGCGGTCTTGCCCGAAGGATGGATTATCAGTGAAGAGGGGGGCTTACGTTTCTTCCATGACGACAACTATATTGTGTTGGGAACCGCGCCGGAGCCCAGACAGAAGGATACCACCCAGCTGGCTGAATATCGTCCGAATGTGCAGGTGTGGTCGTGGAATGAACCGGTGCAATATACCGCGCAAGTATATAATAAAGAGCGCGACCTGAAGAAGACCTATACGGCGGTTTATCATATTCAGCGAGGACAATTCCTGCAGGTGGGAACGGAGGAGATGCCGAACGTATCGTTGCCCTGGAAAGGGGAATATGCCCTGGCTGCCAACACACGTCCTTATTCGGTCTCTTCCATGTGGGAATATGATACGCGTCAGGATACCTATGCCGTGTCACTCATTACAGGCGAACGTTGCCAGATCTTGCAGGCTGATTATAATCATCCTCAGCTGTCGCCCAACGGGCAGTTTGCCTATTGGTACGCGAGAAGGGACAGTGCCTGGTATACCTATGAGTTCGCGACGGAGAAGCAATACCGACTGACTACGCCGGATATGTTTACGGCTTGGGACGAACAAAATGATGTGCCGGATTATCCCTCGGCTCATGGCGCGGCCGGATGGGCTGAAAAAGATGCTTATATCCTGCTCTATGACCGATATGATATCTGGCGATTTGATCCGCGAGGTGTCGAAGCACCCGTGAATCTGACCGCCAATGGACGCAAGGAGCGGATCAATTATCGCCTGGTGCGTTTTGATCGGGAGAAACAGGATATTGACCTGAAAGAGACACAGTTGCTCACCGGCTTTAATGAAACGACAAAGGGTTCCGGGTATTATGAAAAGAAGCTGACAGCCTCTTCTGCTCCGAAGACCCTATTGGCAGGTAATTACCGCCTGACAACTCCGGTGAAGGCGAAAGAGGACAAAGCGCTTCTCTACACCCAAGAGACTTTCGAGCAATTCCCGGAGGTGATCCTGTCTGATCTTAGCTTTAAGAAGAGTCATCCGCTGACTCATATGGGTGAACAGCAGAAGGATTTCAAATGGGGAACAGCCGAATTGGTGTCGTGGACTTCGCTGGATGGCAAACGCCTGGAAGGGGTGCTTTGCAAACCGGTCGATTTCGATCCGACGAAGAAGTATCCGATGATCGTCAACTTCTATGAGCGTAATTCGGAAAACCTATACGGCTACCATATGCCTGAACCGCATCGCTCTACTGTCGATTATCATATGTACAACAGTCAGGACTATTTGGTGTTCAATCCGGATGTGGTCTATGAAACCGGCTATCCGGGCGAGAGCTGTTACAATTGTGTTATTCCGGGGGTGATGGCGTTGATCGAGCAGGGCTTTGTCGACGAGCAGGCGATCGGCGCACAGGGACATAGCTGGGGCGCTTATCAGGTGGCTTACCTGGCTACCCGCACTCGTCTCTTTGCGGCTATTGAATCGGGTGCACCGGTGGTGAATATGTTTAGTGCCTACGGAGGTATCCGTTGGGGCTCCGGATTGGCTCGCGCTTTCCAATATGAACATACCCAGAGCCGTATAGGCGGAACGCCCTGGAGCGCGCCGCGTGAATTTATGGAAAACTCGCCGCTTTTCACGATGGACAAGGTGGAGACACCGATCCTGATTATGCATAACGACAATGACGGACATGTGCCCTGGTATCAGGGGATCGAGTATTTTGTGGCGTTGAAGCGCCTGCAAAAACCGGCTTGGCTGCTTAACTACCCGGGTGAGATCCATTGGCCGATGAAGATGGCGAACCGCGAAGACTTCCAGAAACGTATGCTTCAGTTCTTCAACCACTACCTGAAGAAAGAACCTATGCCGAAGTGGATGCAAGAAGGAGTGCCCGCTGTTGATCAGGACTTTGAGTTGGGGTATTGAGGGGAATGTTGCATGGAGGAATAGGAAAAGATTAGTTCACTTTTTTGTGAATATTAAGGGATAATCGTTATCTTTGTTCTATCAAACTGTGGTATGGTTATTATCTTTCAAAAGGACTATTTGCGTGATATATATCGGACGGGCAAAACAACAGATAAAAAACACCGTTTTCAGCCAGAAATAATCCGGAAGTATATTCGTGTGATTGACCTGATGATTACTCAGCCCGATGTATTAGCATTGAAGAAGTATAACTCATTGAATTATGAAAGGCTGAAAGGAGACAAAGCCGGTTTGTCATCCGTCAGGGTGAACGACCAATACCGTATCGAGTTTGAAGAGAAAACAGATAGTGACCAAATGGTTGCTACGATATGTAGTATTGTAGAATTGTCAAATCATTATAAATAAAAAGCTATGATTATCCTTCAGGATGTTGCTCACGACATGATAGCAAACAACCTCGAACCACATATTCCGACTCATCCCGGCGAGATTCTAAAGGAGGAGATTGGATTTCGTGGTATTTCGCAACGCAAGCTTGCTGCCGAAATGGACGTGTCATACACGCAACTCAATGAGGTGTTAAATGGCAAACGCCCTGTAAACACCGAACTGGCATTGCTTCTTGAAGCCGCCTTGGGGCTTGACGCCGAGCCGCTTCTCAAAATGCAGGCGCGTTATAATATGTTTGTCGCCAAGCGTGACAATCTATTTATGGAGAAAGTAAACAAGGTGCGCAAAATGACCGCCCTTCTTTGAAAAAATCTATCTATCTTTGTAAGTTATCAACAATTTGGGCGATTTATCAACAAAACAAACAAAGTCTGCTTTTAACCGAAGGTCGTTTTGAATAGATTCGTTAGTTTTGTTCCCCAAATAAATGCATTTTTATGGGAAAGATTATCGCATTAGCAAATCAAAAGGGTGGTGTGGGCAAGACGACAACGACCATCAATCTGGCAGCTTCACTGGCTGTGTTGGAAAAGAAGGTGTTGGTGGTCGACGCGGATCCACAGGCCAATGCCTCTTCTGGGTTGGGGTTGGATATACGTTCGGTTGAACTCTCGATCTATGAATGTCTGATCAACGGGGAAAAAGCGGAAAAAGCCGTATTGCCAACGGAAGTGGAGAACTTGGAAATCATACCATCGCATATTGATCTGGTAGGAGCTGAAATTGAGATGCTCAACCTCGATCAGCGGGAACGCGTACTGAAACAGGTGTTGCAGCCGTTGAAAGATCTCTATGATTATATATTGATCGACTGTTCGCCCTCTTTGGGGTTGATCACCGTGAATGCGCTGACAGCTGCCGATTCGGTGATTATTCCGGTGCAGTGTGAGTATTTTGCGCTGGAAGGGATCAGTAAGTTATTAAACACGATCAAGATCATCAAGTCGAAGCTGAACCCCTCGCTGGAGATAGAGGGCTTTCTGTTGACGATGTACGACTCGCGTCTGCGTCTGGCAAACCAGATCTACGAAGAGGTGAAACGCCCGTTCCAGGATTTGGTGTTCGACACGGTGATTCAGCGCAACGTGAAACTCAGTGAGGCATCCAGCTATGGGAAGCCGGTGATTCTGTATGATCCGGAATCAAAGGGGGCGTTGAATCATCTACAATTGGCGAAAGAATTGATTAGTAAAACGAAATAATAAAATTGATAATTGATAATTGATAATGGATATCAATTATCAATTATCAATTATCAATTAAAAGAAGCGTATGGCAGTAAAGAGAGCGGCTCTCGGCCGTGGATTGGACGCGTTGATAACGATGGACGACCTGAAGACGGGCGGTTCATCGTCGATAAGCGAGATAGAACTGAGTAAGATTCAACCTAATCCCAATCAACCTCGTTCGGTGTTCGAAGAGGACGCGTTGGAAGAATTGGCTACCTCTATTCGTTCGTTGGGTGTGATACAACCGATTACCCTGAAAGAAACGGATAACGACAAATATATGATCATTTCCGGGGAGCGCCGTTATCGAGCCTCTCTGTTGGCCGGGCTGGAGCGTATTCCTGCTTACATCAAGACCGCTGAAGACGAGAATGTCATGGAGATGGCATTGATCGAAAACATTCAACGGGAGGATTTGAACTCCATAGAAATCGCGCTGGCCTATCAAAATCTGATCGATATATACGGACTTACGCAGGAGCGACTGAGCGAGCGGGTAGGGAAGAAGCGGGCTACGATTGCCAACTACCTGCGACTGTTGAAGCTGCCGGCGGAGGTGCAAATGGGACTGAAGGACCGGAAGATTGATATGGGACATGCGCGTGCGCTTATCTCGGTGGAGGATCCGAAGATTCAGCTGGCTCTGTATGAAAAGGTATTGGCCGATGGACTCTCGGTGCGCCATGTAGAAGAGCTTGTGCGCGGGAATGCCGAAACGAAAGCAGAGAAGGGCAGTGCAAAAAAAGCGAAAACAAAATTGCCGGAAGAGTACACCCTGTTGCAGGATCATCTCTCACGCTTTTTTCGGTCGAAGGTGCAACTGAGCTATAATAAGCAAGGAAAAGGGAAGATCACCATTCCTTTCGCATCCGAAGAGGAATTGGAGAAACTGATTGCTTTACTTGATAAAATGAAATGAGAAACGGAATAGTCATCTTATTCGTTCTGTTGTGGAGTTTGCCGCTGGCGCTTATGGCTCAGGTGGAACAGGTTGTGATGGAAGCAAGGCCGGACACGATTATTCTCTCGGAAGATACGATACCCGAATGGGAGAAGAGGATGTTGGTGATGGACACGCTGGTGGTTGAGATGCCGGATTCGATGACGCAAGCCATAGCGGCGGAGGCCGAAGCGGATATCCGGGAGCTGGCTCCTAACAAATCAGCCTTCAAGCCAAACCCTACGCGGGCGATGTTATATGGACTGATACCGGGTATGGGGCAGATCTACAACCGGAAATACTGGAAGGTACCGATTGTTTACGGGGCTTTCTTGGGCTGTACCTATGCCATTACCTGGAACCAGATGATGTATAGCGATTACTCTACTGCCTACAAAGACTATATGTACGATTCGACAAGCGGGAATCCGTCGAGCGAATGGCATACGAGTTGGCAGATCTTTGTGCCGGCAAATAGTTCGCCTGAGGCGGAGATCAATAATACCTCTTTCCGGGATAATACCCTGAAGAGGCGAAAGGATTATTACCGTCGCTACCGTGATTTGAGTATTATCATCTCTGCCGGGGTCTATCTGATCAGTTTATTGGACGCCTATGTAGATGCCCAATTGTTTGATTTTGACATTTCTCCGGATCTCTCCATGCGGGTAGAACCGGTGGTTACACCGAAAACCCCCTACAGCTCCCAGTCGTATGGGGTTAATTGCAGTTTTAAATTCTGACGATGCATATGAAGAAACAAATTACTATTTTATTATCCATCTTGCTCCTGCAGGGATCTTTTGTGTATGCGCAGGAGGCTGTGTTGTTGGAGCAGCTATTGGAAGAGGAAGAGCAGCAGGCGGAAGAGGCGCTGTTGGATGGAGAGGATGAGGACGATCGTCTATTTTTAGGCGAAGACAGCCTGTTTCGTTTTAATCTGAGTGGCGATTACTCTGTTCTTTCAAATGATTCCCTGGCGCTTGAGGTGGGGTTTATACCGAAGAGTTTCGACTTGGATGTCGACAGCCTGTTAAATAGCTGGCATGTGCAGTATTTCTCTAACGTGGATGATTACTGTCATGACGATGCGCATAATGTCTCTTTTCCGGACTCTATCTATCGGATGCGCCTGGAGAGTCTTTATCACGTGATTCCCCTGACCTATAATAAATCGGTAAAGGATTGTATCAACCTATACGCAGAGAAACGGCGCGGGTTGGTTCGTTATATGCTCGGCATGGCGAATTACTATTTCCCCATCATAGAGCAGGTGCTCGACGAACATGATATGCCGGACGAACTGAAATACCTGGCGGTGGTGGAAAGCGCCCTCAATCCGAATGCCTTGTCGCGCGTGGGTGCTGCCGGGCTTTGGCAGTTTATGTTGCCTACTGGGAAGATGTGCGGATTGGAGATCAGCAGCCTGGTGGATGAGCGTCGTGATCCGGTGAAAGCTACCCATGCGGCTTGTGTCTATTTCCAGAATATGTATGACATCTATGAAGACTGGAACCTGGTGTTGGCTGCCTACAACTGTGGACCGGGCAACGTGAATAAAGCAATTCGACGCGCCGGCGGGAAGACCGATTTTTGGGATATTTACTCCTATCTGCCGAAGGAAACACGTTCGTATGTGCCGCTCTTTATCGCTGCCTATTATATTATGAACTACTCTTGCGAGCATAATCTATGTCCGGTGCAGACCTCTTTGCCGTTGGCTACCGATACGATTATGGTGGATCGGATGCTCCATTTTGAACAGATCACGGAACTGATTAATGTGGATATCGAACTGCTTCGTTTGTTGAATCCGCAATACAAGCGCGATATTATTCCGGGAAACAATAAACCGTCGGTGTTAAAATTGCCGTCGTTAGATACGTATGCCTTTGTGGAGATGGAGGATACGATCTATCGTCACCGCATGGATGAACTGTTGGCAAACTGTGTTCCTTACAACGCCATCACGACCGGACAGTCCTCTACCCGTGAACGTATTACGCACGTCGCTCAAAACGGTGAGAACCTATACACCATCGCGGATAAGTATGGTGTTACGGCACGTGAGATACGCCGTTGGAACGGATTGGGAAGCAACCGGGTGGCACGTGGCAAGCGCTTGGTTGTTTATGTGGATAATGGTGGCGTTACCTTTGCCTCTGCCAAACAAACGACGACAGCTCCTGCTGCCGCGAAATCAACAACGCAAACAGTCGCCAAGACAACTACAGCGGCCGCAACTACAACGACTACAAAAGCTACCGGTGGGTACGTGACCTATACGGTGCAATCGGGCGATTCTCTCTATGCAATCGCCCAGAAATACCCGGGCATCAGCGCGGCCAATATCCAAAAGGCAAACAACCTGCCAAACACAAAGATCCGCCCCGGACAGAAGCTACGAATACCGGTGGGGTGATAGTGGCTTATCCCGTATGTTAGATGGGGTTCAGATGACGTAAGATGTGATTCAGAAGTCCTTCCAATCTTCCAAGATTGGAAGATTCCCCGTGGAGCGCTGCAAGCGCGATTCTACTCTGTAGCCAGTTGCCTCAGGCTGCTGGTCTTCAAATCGGAGAAAATGGGAAGGTTTTAGAAAGCCCGAAAGGGCTTCAACTTGGATAACCCCGTGCAAACCGTAGGTGTAGCTCGGGGTTGACGTAATATATATATATATATATATCATGAGCTCCGTAGGAGGTCAACTGTTGAGCCCCTACGGAGCTCGTTTTTTATTATACTCTCGTCCCCCGAGCTACGCCTTAGCGGCTTGCACGGGGTTGTACTAAATCCCGCCGAAGCGGGATCGTTTGTTATTTCATATATTGCGTTGAAATAAACACCACTTCAAATCAACGCGTGTGAAAAACAAACCTTTAGTACAACAAGCCCTAGACAAAGTCCCGGGCT
>NZ_JARXWF010000001.1 GCF_029892605.1 Parabacteroides sp. PM6-13 | reverse complement strand
CAGATGGTCTTTGGGGATAATCAAGTCATACAAATCAGTATAACTACTTAATAAAAGATGGCCTTGCTGAGGTAACATATTTACTTTGCTTTTACTCTATAAATATAGTGCAAAAACCTGATACAGACAAGCGTTGAGTAGTATTTATTCAAAATAAATATACGATAAAAATGGCCTTCCACCGTGTGGAAAATCTTTTCTTGGGTAAAAAGATACTCTTCGGATGATCCATTAATAAGCGGAAGGGAGGGAGGAGGGTTTTTCAGTGGCCTTGTACGAGGGGGGAGGTGGTTTGGTGTAACTTTTTGTGTATGCTATATTGTTGGCAAATAGACATATATATAAGATCAAACCACCTCCCGGCTCGTACCTCGCCGTACTCCTCCTTTGCTAAGGAGGAGAAATTTTGTCACCAAAAATTGTCCCTCACAAACCTTCCAATAATATCCTTTTTGAAGACAAAGCCAACCGCTTAACCGTTGCCTATACCCTTTCCAAATGTTAAAAACGATTTTCTTTCGCTTGCGAACGAACATTTTCTCTTTTTATTGGTTTTAGTAGAGAGAACACCCCTCTTAGGGGTTGATTTTTCGGCGGTAAGCTATAAAAACAAAAAGATAAAGTAATCAGGATATGAAATTGAGGTATATTTTAGGCGTATTATGCTTGGCAGGGATGCTCTTTTCCTGCGCTGAAGAGGAGGCGATCATGCTTTCACCTATTACTACTGAAAAGGTTACAATAGGAATTGATTTGGGACTGTCGGAATCGATTGCTTCGAAAGCAATTGTGAAAGATAAAGATACGGGTGAAGTCTCTTATGAGTGGGCTTCTTCAGATGAATTGCAGGTAAACAAATGCTTTATCGGTATTTTTGACGCGGAAGGAAACCTGGTTGTGTATAGAAACGCAACAGACGATGAGTTGCTTCCCCGAGAATTGGGCGAAAATGATGTGAATGAACTGGAAGGAACATATCCTTCTTATCATTTTAACAATATCGAGGTAAGCGCAGGAACCGGAATGAAACTTATGGCTATCGCCAATTCTCAACACGATCTGCCGGGAGATTGAACGACCATGGCTGAATTTGAACAGCTGGTAGAAGATAATATAACAACTGAGTTTGATGCAAAGAATCTGGTTAAATTTGGTGTCAGAGAGGTGAATATTGAAGCGAAAGCCGATCAGGTGTTTACTGTGCCGATGAAGCAATTGGCTGCGAAGATTGTACTCAAAGTAGAAACAAATATCATTGATGATATTGAAGGAGAGACTAAGTATTATTTTGAAGAGTATAAGTATGACAGTGATGATGTGCAGGGTTGGTTTGAAAAGAATGGCAATACAAAAGAAAGTGCTAAAGAACTGTTGAGAGAAATTGAATTCCAGGAGATTGGTAAAGATGATATACCCCAATATATCTGGCATGGAGGAGTTCAAGTCCCTATTAAGGATGCCGGTGGTGTGAAAATGTATACATTCCTGAATACCGCCTATTATGTCAAAGAAGAGGTGAGATGGTATTTTGATGTATCTATGTTGAAGATATTGAATATAGAGACCAAGTCGGAGACGCTATTAACCAAGAAAACATTAGATGCTGCTTTGCAGGATAGGGATATTGAAAATCCTAATCTACTGAATATTACTTTCTATACCTATGAGAAACCGGATGAGACGGAAAACCCCATACGCATTAACTTTGAAGGGAATCTTAAAATGGGAACTGTAAAAATGCGGCAAGAGATGGTAGGGCGTTGGAATGCTGTCTGGTATAAGGAGGGAGATATAGAAAGGCCTTGGTTACTGCCGGGTATGCCGGGTGCGCCAGGAAAAGGTGAACTGGGTCCGGGCTGGGGTAGTGGTGGCTATGTGTTGATCTCTCCCGAGGAGCAGATTGTCTATGAACCTGCGGGAGAAATGATTCCAGTTTCTACTGCAATTAAAGAATGTGCCACCTCCAAATACGCCCTGATTATCGAGCCGAAGGAATCAACGCCAGGCTGTAAGACGAATGGTGTGATTCATGGAAATATCTATTCGGTTAAGGCAGAAATCAAAGAGCTTCCTAAGGAAGAAGCAAATTCGGAACCTTTAACCCGCGCAGCATCAGGTGTAAGCGGAGGTCTCTCCCCTATGCTTTATTATAATGTACAATCCTGGTAAAAGCATAAAATATCAAGGATAAACAAAAACATACTAAAACAGATCATTTGATGATATTATATAAAAGGGCTACCGGAAAGGCAGCCCTTTTATTGTGTATGGATTCTTGGAGGAAGAGGTGAAGTTTGTAGATTGCGAGATTTTCAAATTGACCCTTTTTGCTCTGCGTTTCATTAAAAGCAAAACTTACATTTTGTCAAAATCGACCGGCTTTTTTTTCGTAAATGCAGGGGTATTTTAAATTAGTCAGGCGAGTAACACTTTTTAACGTATCATATTGTAAAGTGAAATGGGATTTTTGTTTACATTTTGTCAAAATGCCTTGATTGCGTGAAATAAGCGAGGGAAAGTGTATCTTTGTGGAAGAATTTAAAATGACTGGTTATGAAAAAGTATCTGTTGGTATTTGTTTTGACGGTGTTGGGGGTGGGTTTCTCCGGATGTGAGATAACCGAGAACTACGGCACGCAGATGGAGATTGTGGAGATCACGGTGGACAGCCGCGATTGGCGCATTGAATATGATGGCGACACGCCCTATTTTGTGTGCGATAAGAGTGCGCCGGAAATCGATAATACCATCTTCAGAAGGGGAAGCGTGATGGCTTATGTCTATGTGCGTCCCGGAGAACAGAGCGAAGGCTTGACACCACTGCCTTATCCGTTGGAGTTTCTGGAGGTATCGCCCGGTGGCGACCACGCATGGACGGAAACCATCTCCTGGGAATATCGTCCGGGCTATGTCACCTTCTATGTGCAGTACAGCGATTTCGCTATTAGTGAAGATTTTAGACCGGGAACCAAATATTTCCGTTTGGTGTTGAATTGGTAACAGAAAATAATCCTATTTTTGCAGGAAAATGTTATTAAATCAAATGAATGGACGTGTTCCCGCATAATGCTGTGTTGAACGAGACGATCGAACAATTGTCGGACGAAGCCTCGTATAACCAGTTATACCATACCTGCCGTGATGAGGAGACCCTGCCGTCGGGCGACGCGCTGGAGGAGATCATCGATTTGTGCCGCGCCATTCTTTTTCCCGGCTACTATGGGAAGAGCCGGGTAAACAAACAAACCATTCGTTTTCATACCGGGGTGAATGTGCAGACCCTGCATCTATTGTTGTCCCGCCAGATCCATGCCGGGCTTTGCTTCGACGAGACCTCCTGCCGGACAATACCGACGGATGAGATCAGGCAAAACGCGGAGGCGCTGTCGGAAGATTTCATCTCCACCCTGCCCGAGCTGCGTGCCATCCTGGCGACCGATATCGAGGCTACCTACCAGAGCGATCCGGCGGCGCAGCATATCGGCGAGGTTATCTTCTGCTATCCGGGGTTTCGCGCTATCGTGAACTACCGAATCGCTCATCAGCTCCACCTCTTAGGCGTACCTTTTATTCCTCGGATGATCACCGAAATGGCACATTCCGAGACAGGCATCGATATCCATCCGGCGGCATCGATCGGACATCATTTTTCGATCGACCATGGCACGGGCACTGTGATTGGTGAGACCAGTGTGATTGGTCATCATGTGCGGATATTCCAAGGGGTCAGCCTGGCGGGTGAGAAATTGGCACCCGACAGCGATGGCAACCCCGTGCGCGGTGTGGCCCGTCACCCTATTCTGGAAGATCATGTCACCATCTACTCCAACGCGACGCTTATCGGAAAGATACGCATCGGCGCGGGGGCTACGATCTGTGGAAACGTCTGGATTGCACGGGATGTAGAGGCGGGAGAAACGGTTTATCAATTGATGATGGATAATTGATAATGGATAATTTCCCGAAAGCGACATGAGAGAGAGAAAACATAACATATATAATATCGATACCCATTATCAACAGTCAATTTTTAATTAATAAAATGAATAAAGCGAATTTCGAAATGGTGGCAAAGACCCAGCATGGGTTAGAAGATGTTCTTGCAGAAGAATTGATTGCCTTAGGTGCTCAGGATATACAGAAGGGCCGCCGCATGGTCTCTTTTACGGGAGACAAAGAGATGCTTTACAAGGCAAACTTCTATTGTCGCACGGCGCTCCGCATTCTGAAGCCGATCTATCATTTTAAGGCCAAAGATGCCGATACGGTGTATGAAGAGGTGAAAAAGGTGAAGTGGGAGGATTATATGTCGCTGGATACGACCTTTGCCATCGATTCGGTCATCTTTTCGGAAAACTTCAATCACTCCAAATTTGTGGCTTACCGTACGAAGGATGCGATTGTGGATTATTTCATGGAGAAGCAAGAGAAGCGTCCGTCGGTGCGGGTGAATAATCCGGATCTGCGGATCAATATACATATTTCGCATAACGACTGTACGCTCTCGATCGACAGTTCGGGAGAGAGCTTGCATAAGCGGGGGTACCGGACGAATCAGACAGAGGCGCCGTTGAACGAGGTGTTGGCTGCCGGTATGATTCTGATGACCGGATGGCGGGGTGAATCGAACCTGGTCGATCCGATGTGCGGATCGGGTACCCTGTTGATCGAGGCGGCTATGATCGCTTTGAATATCGCACCGGGCGTTCATCGCAAGGAGTTCGCTTTTGAGAAATGGCTCGATTTCGATCAGGAAATGTTCGATCGCATCTATAACGACGAGAGCAACGAGAAAGAGTTCAAATTCAAATGTTATGGCTCGGATATCTCGCCGGTGGCGATTGAAAGCGCGCAGGAGAATATACGCAATGCCGGACTTTCTAAATATATTGAATTACAGGTGTTGCCTTTCCAGAAGTACGAAGAGGCACCGCAACCGGGCATCCTGGTGACCAATCCGCCTTACGGAGAGCGCATCTCTTCGCGCGACCTGATGGGGTTATACAGTATGATCGGGGAGCGGTTGAAGCATAAGTTCACCGGATATAAAGCCTGGATCCTTAGTTATAAGGATGAATGTTTCGATAAGATCGGATTGCGTCCGAACGAAAAGGTGAAGCTGTTGAATGGCTCGTTGGAGTGCGAATATCGTTGTTATGAGCTCTTCGACGGGAAAAACAAAGACTATAAAAAGGCACTGAATGAGAATCCGGAGAATAGCGGTAGTGCTCCCCGGAAGGTTATTCAGCGCAAGCCCGACTTCAAGCGGGATAAGATGGATCGTCCGGAACGCCGTTTCGCAGCGGCTCACACGGAGAATGATGATGAGAAGGCACCTTATATACCCGGCAAACGCTACCTGGGCGACGACAGAAAGGATGGTC
Organism: Parabacteroides sp. PM6-13; assembly: GCF_029892605.1. Taxonomy (GTDB): domain Bacteria; phylum Bacteroidota; class Bacteroidia; order Bacteroidales; family Tannerellaceae; genus QVMG01. The sequence continues at coordinate 494,012 of NZ_JARXWF010000001.1, read as the reverse complement.
GTCCGGATCGCAAGCCTTTCCAGGCGAAGAAGCCTGATAAGAAACATTTCCGCGACGGGGATAGCGACTTCAAGAAGCACTCTTCCAAAAAGCCTTTTAAGAACAGGGGCAGAGAGGAGTTTTGAATAATGACAATAACAAAAAATGGAATAAAATGAATATACTACTGTTAGGTTCAGGCGGGCGTGAGCATGCCTTGGCATGGAAAATAGCTCAAAGTCCGTTGGTTGATAAACTCTTCATCGCACCGGGTAACGCCGGAACGTCTTTAACGGGCACGAACGTGCCGATGAAAGCCGATGATTTCGAGTCTATCAAGACGTTTGTGTTGAATAACCGTGTGCATATGGTGATTGTAGGTCCGGAAGATCCGTTGGTAAAAGGGATTTATGACTTCTTCCGCGCCGACGCGACATTGGCGCATATCCCGGTGATCGGCCCGAGCAAGGCGGGAGCACAGCTCGAAGGGAGCAAGGATTTTGCCAAAGCGTTCATGCAACGTCATCATATTCCGACCGCTCGCTATCAGAGCATTACGGCGGAGAACCTGGCGGAAGGATATGCCTTCCTGGAATCGTTGGAAGCACCTTATGTATTGAAAGCCGACGGATTGGCTGCCGGCAAAGGGGTGTTGATCATCGACGACCTGGCAGTTGCCAAGCAGGAGTTGGCCGGTATGCTGGATGGTATGTTCGGCGATGCCAGCAAAACGGTGGTGATCGAGGAGTTCCTGGACGGGATCGAGTGTTCTGTCTTTGTGATGACCGATGGCGAACATTATAAGATCCTACCGGTTGCCAAGGATTACAAACGCATTGGCGAAGGCAATACCGGCCTGAATACCGGCGGTATGGGGGCTGTTTCGCCTGTCCCTTTTGCCGATGAGGTGTTTATGGCGAAGGTAGAGGAGCGGATTATCCGTCCGACAGTCGCCGGATTGAAAGCGGAAGGCATCGATTACAAAGGCTTTATCTTCCTGGGACTGATCGAGGTGAAAGGCGAACCGATGGTGATCGAATACAACTGTCGCATGGGTGACCCGGAGACCGAGGTGGTGATGCTGCGTATCGCGAGCGACCTGGTCGAACTCCTGGAAGGCGTGGCTGCCGGCGACCTTGATAAGCGGGAGCTGCAAGAAGATCCGCGTGCCGCCGTTACCGTGATGCTGGTCAGCGGAGGCTACCCCGAGGCCTATGAAAAAGATAAAGAGATCACCGGCCTGGACAAGGTATCGGCTGATAATATTGTCTTCCATGCCGGGACACGGAGAGCGGACGACCGCATACTGACCAGCGGTGGACGTGTGATTGCCGTTAGCTCGTATGGAAAAGACAAAGAAGAGGCATTGGCTCGTTCGTTTGAAGGGGCGCAAACCATCGATTTCGAGAAGAAATATTTCCGTCGTGATATAGGATTCGACTTGTAGTGCCTGTTTCTGCCAACATACATCGAAAGATTCGCTTTGATCGTCCGGGTGTCGTTATCTATATAATCGGTATCTGCCTGTTATGTTGGGCAGGAGGCTATTGGGTGTCGTTCGGTTTTCCTTTGGAGGCGGCACCCTCGGATACGCCTCTCTGGCAGGCCATTCAACGCCTTCTTCCCGGTACGCTTTTCCCCTATCTGATGGGGCTTCTATTGGCAGTAGGTGGGGCGTTCCTGGTGCAGCGGATCAGTTATGCCCTGGTGTTGATCCGGGATCGTTCTTTTTTACCTTTTTTATTTTTCTTTTTACTGCTTAGCACGAACGCGCTCTTTTTCCCTTTACGATCGACCTCGTTGGCGCTGTTCTGCCTGATGTTGGCTCTCTATCTGCTTTTCACGACTCATCATGATCCTTTGTCAGTAAAGCGTTCTTTTGTTGCTGCTTTTCTGATTGGACTGGGCAGTCTGTTGTGGGCCTATATGCTTTGGTATATTCCCTTGTTCTGGATAGGGATGTATATGTTTCGTTCATTGAATCCCAAGACATTCATGGCCTCGTTGATCGGGGTTACCGTCGTCTACTGGCTGTTATTGGCCTGGGCGGTATGGACAGGCGATTACAGCTATTTTATTGTTCCGTTCCAATCGCTGGGCAACTTCGATCTTTTCTTCTGGCGTTTCTCGGAGTGGATCGAATGGCTTCCTTTATTGATTGTGGTGCCTCTCGTGATTGCCGCCTTTGTCAATATGGTGGTTCATGAGCTGGCCGATAGCCTACGCACCCGTGAGTTCCTCTCTTTTCTGATGCTGATGATAGCCTGGTCGGTCGTCTTTTTCTTTCTGTATGAACCGGCCACCGTGGGATTTCTGCAGATGATGGCTATTCCTGCCTCTACGTTGATCGCGCATCTGTTTGCTACGCGACAGAATCGCTATACTTTCTGGTTGATGATTGTTACGATCATCGCCCTTCCCGCCCTCTTAATACTTCAGCTCTCATGGAGTTTCTGATCACCTATGGGTATATAGGCGTTTTTATTGCCGCTTTTTTGGCTGCTACCATCCTGCCGTTCAGCAGCGAGGTGGTGCTCACCGGCGTGATGCTGGCAGGAGCCTCCTATTGGCCCTGTATGATAGCGGCTACCTTGGGTAACTTCCTGGGCGGCATGACCTGTTATTGGCTGGGTATGCTTGGCAAGATCGAATGGATCGAGAAGTACCTGAAGATGGATCGTGCGAAGATCGACCGCGTCCAGGAATGGGTACAAAAGCGAGGATCCTGGACAGGTTTCTTTGTTTTCCTTCCCGGTGTGGGCGATTTCATCGCTGTCGCCCTGGGCTTCCTGCGTGCCAATGTGTGGGTGGTGGCGCTCTCCATGTTTGCTGGAAAGGCCATTCGCTATTGGGTCTGGATGGAACTGGTGTTTAAGGTGCAGGAGGTAGTCCTTTAGACGCGCTCCCATACAATTCAAGACAGCTTCTCAGAAAAATCGATTAACTGCTTAGCAAACACCTCCCAGGTGAGTTGCTTCTTTTCCCGTTTGAAATTGGTTGCGAAAAGGGCAGGATCCTGTTGGTAGAATGCCCGAATGGTTTGAGCAATGGACGCCGCATTTACGTCGGGTATCATCAAGCCGATGCCTTGTTTTTCGATGCTTTCATCTAATCCCCCGGTGCGTGTGGCGAGTAAAGGTGTTTCGAAGTGATAGGCAATGGAGGTGATGCCACTTTGCGTGGCGCTGCGGTAGGGGAGGATGCAGACATCGGCCGCCGAGAAGAATAGCGGTACTTCGTTGTCGCCGATATAACGGTTGAACACCTTGATCTGCTCCGGATGTTTACATTGACAGATCTGATCGCTGTATTTTTGGAACGGCCCGTAGCTCTCTCCGGCAATCACCAACTGATAGTCTTCGCAATCCAGTAGATCGAAAGCCTCTATCAGGAGGTCTAATCCTTTATAGTCGCGAATCAATCCAAAGAAAAGAAGTGTTTTCTTGTTGGGATCGAGCCCCAATTGCTCGCAGGCAAGGCGTCTTTCCACCTTCTCGCCAAAATGATCATAAAGCGGGTGGGGGAGTAGGATATTCGGCGCGTCGGGACGAAGCGACAATAGATCGTGGCGGACAGACTCGCTCATAGCCACAAATCCGCTGTTTTGTTTGAGAAACCAGGTGGTGAAAGGCTTGTCGAAGAATTTCTGTTCGTGCGGGATCACATTGTCCAATACGGTGATCACCCGGCACCCTCTCTTCTTCAGGCGGCGGGCAACCGTTCCCAACGAGGGCGAGAGGTAAGACATCCAATACTTCATAATCAATAGATCCGGCTTCTCCTTCTCGATCTGTCTGGCCGCTCGGATGTAGCTGAAAGGGTTGGCCGTGTCGAGTATCGGAATGCTCTTTATTTCGATAGCCTGGTCATCGGGCGTGACATATTGTGTCTTTCCGGGAAACAAAAACTGAGGATATTGGCGGGTGAAGGTATAAGGAATCACCTCGTGTTCCCGGCGCAACGCCTCATACAGGTTGGCATTGAACTGAGCTATTCCGCCCCGGAAAGGGTAGAATGTCGATAACATAGCTATTTTCATATCGTTCCGTCTATTGAATTGCTTTGGCAAAAGTAAATAAATCCGGGTATTGCGCAGTAAGAAGAAGGGAAGAAAGCTCTTTTTCGCTGACTTTATGGCCGATAAGTACCGCCGGGATGCCTGCCCAGCTGGCAAACTGCATATCGGAGAGCGAATCGCCCACCATCAAGCTATTGGCAAAATCGATAGCCGGGAAGTCTGCTTTTGCCTGACGGGCCATGCCCGGATTGGGTTTCCGATTAGGATCCTCCGACGAAACGGCGGTCGCGGTGTATATCCTGTCGATGCGTCCTCCGTGTGCCGTTATCTCTCCGAGCATATAGGCATGGATCTCCTGCAGGGCATCGGGTGTCATCATCCCTTTTCCTACGCCGCGCTGGTTGGTGACGATCAGGATATAATCAAACAGAGGTGCGAGCAGTCGCAAAGCCTCCAAGGCTCCTTCCGTAAAGATGAATTCCTCGATCGTCTTTACATAGTCGTTGGGGCGATGCTGGTTGATCACCCCGTCGCGATCGAGGAAAAGCGCACTATAACGTGTTGTATTTCCCATCGGCAAAATCCTTTTGTGCCTGTGCGTAGTCTTCCGGGATGCCAATATCGATGAAGTAACGATCGGAAGGAAATCCGCCCAATTTCCCATCGGCCACTACCTTTTCGAAATAGTCTCTCTCTAACGAGAAGCGTTCAGGGTAATCGCGGAGCACACGGCGGTTGATCAGGTAGACACCCGCGTTGATCAATCCGGAAGCACAATATTGTTTTTCGCGGAAGGCTTTGATGCGCGCCTCTTCATCCAGTTCGACAATGCCATACCGGTCGAACTCTTTCATCTCTTTCAATGCCAGGGTCGTTTCCGCTCCGAGCTTTTGGTGGCAGGCAATCATCTCTTTGTAATCGACCGCAAACCAGGTATCCCCATTCAGGATAAAGACCTCTTCCCGCTCTGCCTGACAGAGCGAAAGGCGGGTGGCTCCACCCGTTCCGAGCGGTTCCTCTTCCACGACGATGGAGATGCGCATGGTGGTGGCGTAATCGGCCAGCCATGCTTCGATCACTTCATGTTTGTAGCCTACTGCCAGTATGATATGGTCGAAGCCGGCAGCTTCCAGCGATTGCAGGACGTAGTATAAAAACGGCTGTCCGGCCACGGGAGCCATGGCTTTGGGTAGGTCGGAAACGACCGATTGCAACCGGGTGCCCATGCCTCCGGCCAGTATGATTGCTTCCATATCAGAGCGATTTAAAGATTTCTTTTTCCACACATTCGCAGACGATATGCCCGATGGTGATATGTGCCTCCTGGATGCGGGGGGTATCGTTGGATGGAATGTTAATGAGTAGATCGGAGAGGGCTTTCATTTTTCCTCCCTTTTCGCCTGTAAAGCCAATGGTCTTGATGCCTTTCTCCCGGCATACCTCGAAGGCCTTGACAATGTTTTCGGAATTGCCCGAGGTGGAAAGGCCTACCAAGACGTCGCCTTCCTGCCCGAGCCCTTTGATCAGGCGGGCATACACAATGCCAAACGAGTAGTCATTGGCTACGGCGGTCATATAAGAGGTGTTGCAATGCAATGCCTCCGCCGGCAATACCTCCCGGTCGATATAGAACTTCCCGGAGAACTCCGCTGCCAGGTGTTGCGCGTCGGCCGCGCTTCCTCCGTTTCCGCAGAAATAGACTTTTCCACCCCGGCGGAAACAATCCACCAACATCTGTATGGTTGCCCCGATCGTTGCCTGCAGGCTTTCGTCTGCCAGTATGCGGTCGATCACCTGACGGTGTTCGTCGAGGCGTTGCTGTATGATTATTCTTTCACTGTCCATGTTGTCAATCCTTTTTTACAGAATTCGAAGGGGTGAATAACCCCTACATTTAATTGTGTTAATGCCTCCGCCACAGCATACGAAGCGTTTCCCGGGCAGTAGAAAAACATAAAGCCACCCCCACCGGCTCCGGAGATCTTGCCTCCCAACGATCCGTGTGCCATCGCTGTATTGTAGATGTTATCAATCAGTTCGTTGGAGATATGTTTCGCCATCAGTTTTTTGTTGGTCCAACTGGTGTTGAGCGCCTTGCCCAGCTCCCATAACTCGTCGCGCAACAGGCAATTCTTCATGCGGAAAGCCTCCTCCCGTACCCGGTGCATAGCCTCCAGCGATTCCGTCTTTTTGTTTTTTACATTCGCCACCTGCTCTTCGATAATATGCGACGAGCTACGCGACAGGTTGCTGTAGAAGAGCACCGTATTCATGGACCACTCCTGCAGGATGTCATTGTTTATGCGCAAGGGATTCACAATCACCTTATCTTCAGCCAGGAACTCCATGAAGTTGACCCCTCCGAAAGTAGCCGCGTATTGATCCTGCTTACCCCCTGCCATCTGCAGGTCGACCCGTTCGATCTCGTAGGCGTAGTGGGCGATGTCGTATCTTCCCAATGGCAGTTTCAGCCATTCGGTGAAGGCGCCTAAGATAGCGACCACCAGCGTGGACGAGGTACCCAAGCCCGAGCCGGAAGGCACATCCATATGTGTCGTCAGTTCGAAGGAGAGCGGTTGCCCGTTGTTGTAACGCTTCACGATGGAGTTATAAATTCCATGTTGCAACACAAGCGGTCCTTCCAGCGGAAGCTGTGAGGTGGCTTCAAACTCTTCGACGATATTTTTATGGGTATGCACCAGGCGAATCGTTCCGTTTTCGAGCGGGCGGATGGTCGCGTAGGCAAACAGGTTGATCGTCACATTCAGGATGGCTCCTCCATAGATGTCGGAATAGGGCGATACATCGGTTCCTCCTCCGGCGATGCCCAAACGAAAAGGTGCTTTACTACGGTATAACATATTTCTTATTTCTTACTTATCAGATAATATCCACAGGTCGTATAGAAATTACGAATATAAGGGATCTGGAATACTTTCCATAATTTACGGGGCGATAGTTTGAACTTGGCCTCATAATTCGGATTGATCACATAAAGGCTTTTCGCGCGTATGTGGTAATCCGCCTGTTTAATGAAACGCTCCAACCGCTCCAGTGAGATGCCTGTACTTTTGATATCGAGCAGCTCTCCCGGATCTATTCCTCCGCTGCGCAACAGGGCAGCATACGCCCCTCGGGGCAAGAGGTGAATCCAGGGAGTACGAGAGATAAACCGGTGACGCACAATCTGCTGATGCCCGCCAAACGGATTCTGCCAGGGCGGGAAGCCGATGAAAAGCACACCGGTCGGTTTCAGGAACCTCTTGACAAACGACATGAACCGCTCCTGGTCGGGAATATGTTCGATCACATCCCGCATGATGATGATGTCGAATGGCTGAGGCAACGATTCAATCCGGTAGATGTCTTCGGCAATCAGTGTCAGCTTGCCTTGCTGCGGATGGGCGGCATAAAACTCCTTCGCCCGTTCAATCTGCGGGACGCTGAGGTCGATGCCTGTCACCCGGCAACCCAGATCCAGGAAGGGTTTCATATTGCCTCCCTCGCCACAACCAATCTCAAGAACAACCACATCGGGCGTCACCGGATGTTGCTGTTCGATGAAAGGGATCACATACTTTTGGGTCGTATATGCCTGTTCGTTGAAATATTGTTGCCGATCGAGATGTCGTTGTTGCATTGTTTAGTAACGATAATGGTCCGCTTTGTAAGGTCCTTCCGGCGATACGCCCAGGTAATCGGCCTGTTCCTGTGTGAGGCGGGTCAGTTTCACGCCGATGCGTTCCAGGTGCAGGCGAGCTACCTCTTCGTCCAGTCGTTTCGGCAGACGGTACACGCCCACTTCGTAAGGCATGGTCCACAGATCCATCTGCGCCAATACCTGGTTGGTAAACGAGTTGCTCATCACAAACGAGGGGTGTCCGGTAGCACATCCCAGGTTCACCAGGCGTCCTTCGGCCAACAGGAAGATGGAGTTCCCGGTAGGGAAGGTATATTTGTCGACCTGCGGTTTGATGTTGATATGTTTGATATTCGGATAATTCACCAGTTTGTCTACCTGTATCTCGTTGTCGAAATGACCGATGTTGCAAACGATCGCCTGGTCTCTCATCTGCGCCATGTGTTCGATGGTGATGATATCGCGGTTTCCGGTTGTGGTAACGAATACATTTCCCTCTTTCACAGCCTCTTCCATCGTGGTCACTTCAAAGCCTTCCATCGCCGCCTGCAAGGCACAGATCGGGTCGATCTCCGTCACAATCACGCGGGCGCCGTATGAACGCATCGAGTGTGAACAGCCTTTACCTACATCGCCATAACCGGCCACGACCACCACCTTACCGGCGATCATCACATCGGTGGCTCGTTTGATGCCGTCAGCCAACGATTCACGGCAGCCATAGAGGTTATCGAATTTCGATTTAGTCACCGAGTCGTTTACATTGATGGCTGGAACAAGCAATTCGCCCTTTTCCATCATCTGATACAGGCGATGCACACCGGTGGTTGTCTCTTCGGAAACACCCTTCATCTCGGCCACTGTGCGGTGCCAACGTTGGTTGTCTTCCGCGAGGATCCGTTTGAGTGTGTCGAGGATCACCTGCTCCTCATGGTTGCCTCCCTTGCGATCGATCGATGTCGCATCGTTTTCCGCTTTATAGCCCCAATGCACCAAGAGGGAAGCATCGCCACCGTCGTCGACGATCATATGCGGCCCTTTTCCGTCGGGGAAACGAAGCGCCATATCCGTACACCACCAGTATTCCTCCAATGTCTCCCCTTTCCAGGCATACACCGGCACGCCCGTCGCAGCAATAGCCGCAGCGGCATGGTCCTGGGTGGAGAAAATGTTGCAACTGGCCCAGCGCACATCGGCACCCAGATCCACCAATGTCTCGATCAGTACGGCCGTCTGGATGGTCATATGCAATGACCCCATGATACGGGCACCCGATAGTGGTTTCTGGCCGGCATATTTCTGGCGCAACGCCATGAGTCCGGGCATCTCGTGTTCGGCTATTTCGATTTCCTTCCGGCCAAACTCGGCCAGGCTCATATCTGCCACCTTGTAGGGAAGCGTAGTTGGGAATAATGCTGACATTTTCAATCTATTTTTTTGAATTTCTATTTATTTACTAATGTGCAAAGGTAGGGATTTCTCCCATAGGATGCGAAGAAAACTGTTTTTAATAAACCAGAAAGACCTCTTTGAATCGTTTGGTATCTCCCTTGTAATGGTATAATTCGATATACAGGATATAGAGACCCGACTGCAATCTCTCCCCGTTTTTCCCTTTGCCATCCCACGACAGATTGCCGGAAGTGCCCAATAATTCATTGTTACTGATCTCGGCGACCATCCGACCGGAAAGGGCATAGACCAATGCTTTGCATTTGTATCCCGCCTGCTCCAGGTAGTAGCCAATGCTGTATTCCCCGGTTTCTTGGGAATAGAGGGGCTTCTCTATGCCTGACGGGTCTTCCTTTTTGGGTTGGAGGTATTGGGAGTTTTGGTAACCGGGTGTGCCATATCCGGCAGTCGCGGCGGCCGAAGTCCAGTTTGCCTCGTCCTGTGTCGGCTCGTCGGGGTCGATCCGTTCGAGGGCAACCCCCTTCTTATCCTTTATCGAGCTATCGTGCCATTTGGCCGAATAGGCGACTTCGTCGATCACCTCGCCATCAGCAGTCCGGAAAAGCACCAGGGTCGATCCCTCGTTGTTGAGGATAGGTAGTTTCATTTCGTAGAGGTGCTCGGGATAGAGGATCGTATACTGGCGACTAACACTTATTATTGATTTGGTGAGTAAGAGGAAGCCGTCCGCTTCTAAAGCCGGAAGCGATGCCAGGTTATAGGCAGTGTTGAGGCTTCCGTCGCTCTTTCGGGTGGCAATCGCCAGGCCTGCCAATGGGATATCCTCGTCGGAACGGTTATATAGTTCGATGTACTCCTCTTCCTCTGCATAGGGGTTGGGCAGTAGCTCATTGAAAACAACGCTGAAGGGCTCTACCGGCGGGAGTTCCGGTTCGGGCTCTTCCGGTGTGTAATTGGGGTCGGAGTTGATGCTTCCGGGTGTTCCTCCTTTCGGGTCTGTTGAGACATACCAGCCGTCGGCTCCTCTTTCCCAGGATCGCCCGGGGCTGGCTTTCTCATAGGTAACCTCGTCGATTAATTTCCCCGACGGGTCTTTCAGTTGAAGTCGTTTGCCGTCGTTTGCCAGCTGCGCGGGGAAATTATCTAATCCCATTCCTGTCCCTTTCTCTCCGGTGGCTACCTCTCGCCCGGCTCGGTATAAGAGGAGGTAGTGGTCGGGAAGAAGCGCCTGCGGAGTTAGTGCGATCTCCCGTGTGTCGTAGACAAAGTGCCACCCTTCCATCTCGATGGTCTCGCCCGATCGGTTCAACAGTTCTACATACTCCGTCTGCGGCAAACCGGTCAATGCGGAGGGATCGGCCATGATCTCATTAAACAATACGCAGCCTTCGGTAAACGCCGGCTTTTCCGGATCGGGCTCTTCCTCGGGGGTGGAACAGATCGCCGTAAAGGTATATTCGCCTTGAAAAGGCAATTGACGCTTTTCATCATAGAGATTGGAATAGAAGAGGGTGTAGGTGGTTTGATTTTTAAATCCCTGCGGCCATACCGGGCGAATCAATAACCCGTCTTCCGTTTGATAAATGATATTGGTCTCGCCCAATTCGCTTAACACAAAACGCCCTTCATTGGCATAGACAGGCTGATCGAACTCCAGTATGACCGCCGTGTCTCCATCCTGCTCTCCCCCTATTAAACGGGGTGGGACAGTAGGTATATCGGGTTCCTCCTCATACGGTGTGTAGGACTCAATGAAGAGGTCGTCGATGTATTTATCTTTGGAATGATCTGTGGAGTATTTGACGACCATCATATAATTACCGGGCGCCTCCTCCCACGGCAAGGTGGCCTCTCCCTCTTTGACATAGTCCGCATCGCCATCACTTTTGCTATACAGGGTGCATAGTCCATCCTGATCGGTGGTGATCCGGAAAGATACCTCCTGGTTCGCCTTTTCAAAAAGAGTCCGTCCTTTTATCAATACCTCCTGGCCGATATTGCCTCTTTTCAAACATAGGTCTATGCGCTGACTGTTTCCCAGTCGCAAGAGGAGAGCCAGCCCGCTCTGTTCCGGATTGGCCTTTTCACACCAGAGGTAGAAATGAAAACAGTTATTACTTGTCCCGCGGTAGGCGCTTCTGACCCTGCCTTCCCAGGTGTTGCCCAGGAGGGCAACTGATCGGATGTATAGTTTTCTCTCTCCGCTTCCGGGATTTGTGTATAGCTGTAGCTCTCTCTCTGCGTTGATTTTGAAATGAGCGGTATCGCCCTGCCAGGGGTAATGCGAGGTGATCTTTTCCCCGTCGAACGATTCAATTAACTGTGCGGATAAACAAAATGGAAGCAAAAGTGCCCAAAAAAGATAAAAATGTCTCATAGTCGTAGCGGTTTAAGTTAAATTGATTATCTTTGCACCCCAATTAAGACTCTATGTCATAGGGAGAAACAAAGATATCCAAGTAAGACAAAGATATCATTTTATATTTATTAATCAAATTAATCGTGCTCAAAATGAAAGTAGCAATTGTTGGAGTAAGTGGAGCTGTAGGACAGGAATTCCTGCGTGTGCTCGACGAAAGAAACTTCCCGATGGATGAGCTGGTGCTTTTTGGCTCATCTCGCAGTGCCGGACGTGTTTATACCTTTGGTGATAAACAGTACACCGTCAAGGAACTGAAACATAACGACGACTTCAAGGGAGTGGATATTGCTTTTACATCGGCCGGCGGAGGTACCTCTGTTGAGTTCGCCGAAACGATCACGAAGCACGGTGCGGTGATGATCGATAACTCGAGCGCATTCCGTATGGATAACGATGTGCCTTTGGTGGTTCCCGAAGTAAATCCGGAAGATGCCCTTGACCGTCCCCGCGGTATTATTGCCAACCCGAACTGTACGACGATCCAGATGGTGGTTGCCCTCAAAGCGATCGAGCAGCTGTCGCATATCCGTCGCGTACATGTATCCACCTATCAGGCTGCCAGTGGCGCCGGAGCAACGGCGATGGCCGAATTGGTGAAACAATACGAACAACTCTTGAAAGGCGAAGAGCCGACCATCGAGAAGTTTGCTTATCAGTTGGCGTACAACCTGATCCCACAGGTCGATGTGTTTACCGACAACGGATACACCAAAGAAGAGATGAAGATGTATAACGAAACACGTAAGATCATGCATTCCGATATCGAAGTGAGTGCGACCTGTGTACGTGTTCCGGTGATGCGTGCCCATAGCGAAGCGACCTGGGTGGAGACCGAGCGTCCGATCAGCGTAGAAGAGGCAAAGAACGCGTTTGCCAATTTCGAAGGCATCATCCTGCAGGACGATCCGGCCAACAAAGACTATCCGATGCCGTTGGATATCACAGGCAAAGACCCTGTTTATGTAGGCCGTATCCGCAAAGACCTGGCCAACCCGAACGGCTTGACCTTCTGGACCGTTAGCGACCAGATCAAGAAAGGAGCCGCCCTCAATGCCGTGCAGATTGCCGAATACCTGATCAAGGTAGGCAATATCAAGTAAGACGATTCAACGAACATTTTATCAGATCACCGCCCCATTCCTGCTCGCAGGGATGGGGCGGTTTGCGTGGGACGGGTAGGGAGTATAGATTGCACAGGGTTTATATTCAAATTTTCCCAATATTTGAATATACTCCCCCACCTCCTATCTCCTATTTCCTTTCTCCTCCCCCTTTTACTAATCATATATAACAAAAAATGCGCTTTTTTGAAGAAAATGTTGTTTCTTTGCAGCTATTAAAAACGATTTGAAAGAAAACGAACGGATTTACTAACTAAAAGAAATGTCTACGGGTCATGATGTGGAATGAGATGATTGAGAGCATGAGTCGGGAGGAGATGCGCAAACTCCAAAGCTACCGCCTGAAAAATCTGGTTGAACATGCTTATCACAATTCACCGTTTTATCGGAAAAAAATGCAGGAGATGGATATTACGCCGGGTGATATTCAATCGATCGATGATATTGTTAAATTGCCTTTTACCGTCAAGCAGGATTTGCGCGATAACTATCCTTTTGGATTGATGGCTGTTCCGATGTCGGAGATTGTGCGTTTGCACGCCTCGTCGGGCACGACGGGCAAGCCGATCGTGGTGGGCTATACCCGCAAAGACCTCTCGATGTGGTCGGAGGTGGTGTCGCGTTGCCTGATCGCCTACGGAGCAACTAAAAACGATATTGCCCAGGTATCTTATGGCTATGGCTTGTTTACCGGTGGCTTGGGTGCCCATTCGGGTATTGAATCGATTGGGGGCACGGTGATTCCTATGAGCAGTGGGAACACGGAAAAGCAGATCTCGCTCATGCATGACTTTGGTGCCAATATCTTATGCTGCACCCCTTCGTATGCCTTGTATCTGGCCGAAACGATCCATGCCTCCGATATTCCGCTGGAAGAATTCAAACTGCGCATCGGGGTGTTTGGCGCGGAGCCCTGGACGGAGAATATGCGTAAGGAACTGGAAGATAAACTACATATTAAGGCATATGATATTTATGGCCTAACAGAGATCTGCGGACCGGGTGTCGGCGGGGAATGTCAGTGTCAGAACGGCACACATATCTGGGAGGATCATTTCTTTCCGGAGATTGTGGATCCGGTGACTATGCAACCGGTGGCGCCGGGCGAACAGGGTGAGTTGGTGTTTACCACCCTGACCAAGGAGGGTATGCCGATGATCCGTTACCGCACGCGCGACCTGACATCGCTTCATTATGAGACATGCGACTGTGGACGTACGGCAGTGCGTATGGGGCGTATCCTGGGACGTTCGGACGATATGCTGATCATCCGCGGGGTGAATGTGTTCCCGTCGCAGGTGGAATCGGTTCTGTTGGAGATGCCCGAGTTCGAACCGCATTATTTTATTGTGGTTGATCGTGTGAATAATACGGATACCTTCCAGGTACAGGTTGAATTACGTCCCGAATTTTATTCGGATGAAATGAATAAAATGTTAACTTTGAGGAAAAAGATCGCCGCGCGTATGCAAAGCGTGATCGGTATTCAGCCGGAGATCAAAATCATGGAGCCGCGAAGTATCGAGCGCAGCATGGGCAAGGCTAAACATGTGGAGGATAGGAGAAAACTTTATTAAATTACACAACATGATCGCAAAACAACTATCTATTTTTCTGGAAAACAAGAAGGGACGATTTACGGAAGTGGCCAAGATCCTGGGTGAGTCGGGTATAAATATGACTGCTTTTACGGTGGCTGAGAACTCCGATTTCGGGATTTTACGGCTGATCGTTTCAGATACGGAGAAGGCTATCGCGGTATTACGCGAACGGCTGTATGGCGTGAGCGTGACGGATGTGGTTTGCCTTCGTTGCCCCAATATTCCCGGATCGCTGGGCAAAGCGATGGATATCATCACGAATGCCGGAGTTTTTGTAGAGTATATGTATGCCTTCTCGGAAGGCGACACCGCCAATGTCATCATCCGCCCCGATAACCTGGAGAAATGTGTCGAGGTGTTACAAGCCAACAAGCTGGAGCTGTTGGCAGCCAGTGATTTGTATAAGTTATAAGGTTTTATGCCACGGATGAGATAGGCAGTAGGAGTTTTAACTTCGGATTTGTGAGGAGTTCCAAATTTGGGTAAAATTGGGAAGTCCGGAAGGACTTAGATGTGGATAACCCCGTGCAAACCGTAGGTGCAGCTCGGGGTTGATAGTATCAGAAACACGAGCTCCGTAGGGGCTCAACAGTTGACCTCCTACGGAGCTCATTTATAGACATTACTTCAACCCCGAGCTGCACCTACGGCTTGCACGGGGCTATCCAAGTTGAAGCCCTTTCGGGCTTTCTGCACATCTTCCCATCCCCTCCAACTTGAAATAAAACCCTGCACTATCCGTATAGTTCGTGCCAACCACTAACCACTAACCACTAATCACTACCCATTAATCATTACTCATTACTCCCCCCCCCCTATATCCCCTTTTATTAGTAACAGCGCCTACCAAAATACCTAAATCGGGTGATTTTCCGTCGCTCGGTGAAGCTCTACCTTTGCGGTCGATTTAATGAATCAATCATAACAAACTATTCTATTAAATACTGCTTGGGATGAAAAAGGTGATCTATATTTCTATCTTTCTGTTTTTCTTTTGCTCTTCGATGGTGTATGCGCAGGGGCGTGTCACCCTCTCCGGAAAGGTGACCTCTACAGAGAAAGAGGCATTGAGTTATGGTACGCTGTTGTTGAAAGGCACCTCGTGTGGCAGCACGACCGATCAGGACGGCCTCTATTCGTTTCAGGCACCGGTTGGGGAGTATACATTGGTGGCCTCTTTTCTGGGGTATGAAACGTTTGAGCAGCGGGTGACACTGGTGGCTGGGAAAGAGGAAACATGGGATATTGAGCTTGCGCCCCAAATGGCTGAATTGGACGAGGTGGTCGTGGTCAGCAGTCATATCAAACGGGTCAAGGAGTCGGCGTTTAATGTGGTGGCATTGGATGTGAAAGAGTTGCATAACTCAGCAGCCGAGATCAAAGATGTATTGGCTAAGGCGCCGGGTATAAAGGTGCGGGAGTCGGGTGGCGTAGGGTCGGAGGTGAACTTCTCGTTAGACGGGTTCAGCGGGCGGCATGTGCAGTTTTTCCTCGACGGGGTGCCTTTGGATACACGGAACTCCTCGTTTAATATCAGCAATATCCCGGTTAATTTCGCTGAGCGTATCGAGATCTACAAAGGGGTGGTTCCGGTCGAGTTTGGTGCCGATGCTTTGGGAGGTGTGGTCAATATCGTGACGGGCGGCAACCGAGAGCGCACGCTGGTCGATGCCTCTTACTCGTATGGTTCCTTCAATACCCACAAGACATCGGCTCTGGTGAATCATACCACCAAGCAGGGGCTGACCATGGAGTTGAATGCCTACCAGAATTATTCCGACAACAACTACGCCGTCTATACGCCGGTGGAAGACCTGGAAAACGGACAAATCAATACGAGTCAGGTAGAAAAGGTAAAGCGTTTTCATGATACCTACCACAATGAGGCGGTGATCGCGAAAGTGGGTTTGGTGGGCAAGCCGTTTGCTGACCGTCTGTTGTTGGGTATCAATCTCTCACAAAGCGATAAGGAGATACAAAACGGCGTGCGCCAGGAGATTGTTTTCGGGCAGAGGCGCCAAAAAGCAAAGTCTTTCATGCCCTCCTTGGAATACCGCAAGCGGAATCTCTTTACCAAAGGATTGAATGCCTCGTTGACGGCGAACTACAACTACAGCCAGACACATCTGTTGGACACGGCGACCTATAAATATAACTGGCGCGGCGAGTCGGTCTATAACGGCGGTAAGCTGGGCGAGCAGAGCTATCAGAACACCCAAAACGATAATCGCAACTGGCAGGTGACCGCCAACCTGAACTACCGGATCGGAGAGGCACATAAGATTGTATTGAACCATGTATTGACCGCCTTCGACCGCAAGAACAACAGCCGCTCGGAGACGCAGACACAAAACGGGATTGCCAACCGGTCGCGTAAAAACATCACTGGACTTTCCTACCAATATAATCATACGAACCGTTGGAACGTTTCGCTCCTGGGGAAATACTACAACCAATACAACGCCGGACCTCAGAACACCTCCTCCGATCCGACCCGGTTCGACTATGTGAAATCGAGCCAACGCACAGATGCTTTCGGCTATGGTGCGGTAGCCTCCTATTTCCTGTTGGATGATATTCAACTGAAGTTGTCGTATGAGAAAACGCTTCGCCTGCCAACCAATAGTGAATTGTTTGGTGACGAAGATCTGGAGGTCGGCAAACTGGAACTGAAGCCGGAGCGCAGCGACAATGTGAACTTCAACTTGAATTATGAGTACACGATCGCAAAACACCACTTCTATCTGGAGGGCGGCCTGATCTATCGCAACACGAGCGATTATATCCGTCGTGTGACCAACCGCTATTCCGGAGGACTTTATTATGGCGCTTATGAGAATCATGGCAACGTGGTCACCAAAGGTGTCAGCGCGGAGTTGCGCTACAGCTATGCCAACCTGTTTTCGATCGGCGGCAACCTGACACATCAGGATATCCGCAACAACGAACGATATATCAATGGCTATGAAGGCAGGGAGAGTTCTACCTACAAACAACGGATGCCCAACACCCCCTATTTCTTCTTCAACGCCGATGCGACTATTTCTTTTCGCGATCTCGGAAAGAAAGGGAATCTATTGACTATAAACTATTTCAATACCTACGTGCATGCCTTCTCGCTCTATTGGGAAAATGAAGGGAGTAGTAGTTCGAAATTGAAAGTCCCGAAGCAGTTTTCGCACAATCTGAATATCAGCTACAGTATGAAAAACGGGTGGTATAACATCTCGTTCGAATGTCGGAACCTGACCGACGAACGTTTGTATGACAACTTTAGTCTGCAGAAAGCGGGACGGGCTTTTTATGGCAAGATCCGTTACACCTTCAATAAGTAAAACAACTATAAAACAGTAGATAAAATGAAAATGAAACATTCAGTATGGGCTTTGATGGCCCTATGCGCAGGCTTTTTGACAGCCTGCGACAGCGACAGTGACAACAACCTGCCGAACGGCGGGGAAGAGGAAAGTGTGGAAAAGTATATCGTTGCGGCATCGGGCGCGGAGGCGATCTATCTGTTGGAAGCAGAGAATCTGGAAGCCGGCAGCTTGACAACAGAAGGTGCTCCCGTAGAGGTGGAAACGGCCACTGCCTGGTTGTTTCCTAAAAATCAATATGCCTATCGCCTGGTGTATGCGCAGGGCAATGCGGGTACAGGCTCATCCTATAAACTGGACGAAAGCGGCCATTTGGTGGAGCGTGAGATCGCATTCAGCATCACCGACCGCTTTACGACCTATGGGATATACGGCGACTATATTATCTGTGCCGCATCGGGCGCGACCGATCAATACGACACGGTAGATGTCGACAAGTCCTACCCGAAATATGGGGTGACCTTTACTTATCTGGATACCGAAGAGCAAACCAAACACAATAAGACGATCGTCACGGAAGACCTCCTGGGTAATGGCGAACGCTATACCGTATCGGGTATTGTGGAGTCCGACGGGAAATTCTTTACCGCGCTCTGTTCGGAAGGATTTAGCCCGTACGGTGTGTGGAAAAACCATGATGCGATCGTAGAGCAACTGACGGCTGCCGGTGAAGATATCGACGCGACTATTATCAAAACCGAAGCGGGACTCTACAATAGTATCGGGTCGACCATCTATCCCAACGAAGTGGCGGTGGCGATCTACGAAGGAACCAGCTTTGAGAATCCGATTATCCTGACCGACGATCGCTTGAGTACGGCAACCTCCCGCTACCGTTCCCAGTATTATTCCACCATCGATGTGGCGGATAACGGTGATGTGTATGTGTTTTCCGCCAACCACGCCGGAGCGCGCGAAGGGATTTATAAGTCGGACAGACCCTCGGGAGCTATCCGTATCAAGGCGGGTGCAACCAGCTTCGATAGAGATTATTTCTGCGATATCACCGCCTTGTCGGGAGGGCATAGCCTGTTTAAGGTATGGCATATTTCGGGGAACTACTTCCTGTTGCAGATGTTTGCCGAGCCGGGATTCTATACCAGTGGCATGAACCAGAATACCAACCGTCTAGCGATCCTGAAAGCTGATACCCAAACGTTTACCTGGGTGAACGGCATGCCCGACGACAATGCGATCAGCAGCCTGGGCTCTTCTCCCTATTTTGAGGACGGGAAAGCCTATATGCCGGTTGTTTTCCGGAAAGCGGATGGTGAGGAGGTGGCCGATGATCCCGCGGTGTATTGTATTGACGCGACAACAGCGAAGGCCACAAAGGGATTAACCATCAAGGCGGACAACGGTGTCAGCGCCATCGGAAAGTTACATAATTAAATCACTATAATGTTATGATAAAAATACTCATAGACCTACTCTCGTTCCTGCGGACCACCGTGCCATTGCTCTTTTGCGTGGCGGTGTTTGCCCTCTTGTTTGTATGGCTGGCTAAATCGATAAAGAGGTATTATTACATCTATTATACCCTGTTTGCTATCCCTTTCCTGATGGTAGTTGTGCCCTCGTTGCTTCGGATGATCGGCGTGGAAACTTCATTTAATTTCACCCGGATTCCGGTGTTGGGGGAGTTGCTTCGTGACTATATACACATGGCAAGCCTGGGACATCCATTGTTGATTATCATCATGTATATGGGGGCACTCGATGTGAAGAACCCATACGTGAAGCGATTGATGAGTATCCGCAAAGAGATATCGATCCTGTCGGGCTTTCCTATCCTTACTCACTCGTGGATACGCGTTTTGAATAATTTCCCGAAGGCTTTGAAATACTTTACCGATCACTCGGCATTTATGGAGAATCCTCGGGTGACGAGTGAACTGGGTGCCGGTATTACCAATACGGTATTGGTATTGGGTATTGTGATGCTTGTGTTGTTCCTGATCCTTTGGATTAGCTCCTTCGATGTTGTCCACAAACGCTTGGGTGGCATCCGATGGAAAAAGATTCAACGGTGGTCGTATGTGTTATACGCTTTGTTGTTTATCCATGCCATGGGATTGCAGGTGGGGCGCATGGTGAGTAGTACCACCGACATAACAGTAAAACAGTGGATCAGCGTTTCCTCTCTCTTATTAATTTACGGCTCCTACCTGATTCTCCGGGTGCGAAAAGCCAGAAAAAAGGGGGAGAAGAGGAGGATATCTACTATTGCATAGGCATTTATTAACGTTTTGTGTTTCGTATATTGATGAGATTGCACTAACTTTGCGGGCTAAAAGTATGCGAATGAAAAAGGTTATCCTATTTTTGATGATGAGCACCTTGTTCTTTTCCTCTTGTGGGGAATATAACAGGGTATTGAAGAGTACGGATTATGAATACAGATATTCATACGCCAAGAAATACTTTAATGAAAAGAAATACACCAAATCGGCCACGCTGTTAGAAGATCTGTATCAGAACTTCCGTGGAACGGCTTATGCGGAGGAATCTCTTTATTTGTTAGCACAAAGCTATTACGGACAGAAGGACTACCAGACCGCTTCCCAATATTTCGAAACATACTACACCATGTATGGCAAAGGGGAATATGCCGAATTGGCACGCTTCTATTCCGGATACGGGCTTTACCTGGATTCGGCCGATCCTCGTTTGGATCAGTCGATGACCTACAAGGCGATCGAGCAGATGCAGCTCTACCTGGAGTCGTATCCGCAAAGCGAACGCGCCGCGCAGGCACAGGAGGTGATGTTCGAACTGCAGGAGAAATTGGCGTTGAAAGAGCTGATGGCGGTGCGGTTGTATTTTAATCTGGGTTTATACATGGGTAACAATTATGATTCTTGTGTGATCACGGCGCAGAACGCGTTGAAGAATTACCCGTATAGCAAGTATAGAGAAGAATTGATGTATTATATTGTTCGTGCTAAATACGAAGTGGCGTTGGTGAGTTTGAATGAGAAACTACAGGGACGTTACCGCGAAGTGGTGGACGAATATTACAACTACGTCAATGCTTTCCCGGAAGGGAAATACCTGCGGCAGGTAGAGCGCTACTTCAATTATGCCAGCAGCCGCATACAAGATTCGTATTAAGCCAACCCCAAAAGGAAATTTTTAATTAATCAAATAGATATGGATTACAGAAAATCGAACGCTCCAGTGACTACCGTTACCCGTGACATGATGCAGATGTCGGAGGACACCGGTAACATTTATGAAACGGTAAAGATCATCGCCAAACGGGCGAACCAAATCAGTGTGGAGATGAAAAGCGACCTGGAAAAGAAACTGCAGGAATTCGCCTCTTACAATGACAACCTGGAGGAAGTGTTTGAAAACCGTGAGCAGATAGAGATTTCACGTTATTACGAAAAACTTCCGAAGTCGACCCTTATCGCTACGCAGGAATACCTGGAAGGAAAGGTTTACTTCAAGAACCCGGCGAAAGAAAAGAATAATTTTTAAGAAATGGATAATGGATAATTGATAATTGATAAGATGGCTTTTGCCTCATTATCAATTATCAATTATCCATTTTCAATTATACAGAACCATGTTACAACGAATACAAACAGTTTATCTTCTACTTGTAAGTCTCTTGTTTATCGCGTTATTGTTTATGCCGCTGACTGTTATCACGGCTGATCAGGTATATCGCTTTGATGTGACAGGACTGAATACGACGCTTCCTGAGGCAGAGCTTTTGTTCCCGACCTGGGGATTGTTTGCCTTGACAGCACTCATTGCCTTATTGGCCTTCGTGACTATTTTTCTTTTTAAGAACAGAATACTTCAGATCCGTCTCTCTATCTTCAATGCGTTGTTGATGGTAGGATTCTATGCCTTGGTGTTCTATTATGTGTATAACTTGAAAGGTGATATGGAGGGAGCAGCGGTCAGTATTAAGTTTGGCTTGGCTTTCCCCTTGATAGCGCTTATCCTGGATTGGCTGGCGATACGGAATATCGGAGCTGATGAGGCGTTGGTGCGCTCGTTGAATCGCTTGCGTTAGTAGAAAAATATAAGAAATAAAAAGACCTCCTTTGCCGATCGGCAGAGGAGGTCTTTTTTTATTAGAATAACTTCTCAGGATACTCCCCGGCATCGACCAGGGCTTGGATCTTAGCCACCACATCGGGGCGGTCGGCAGCATAGGTCACGCCAAACCATTTAGAGGTCGTGTCTAACACCTTCACGCGGGCCGTTCCTTCGGTGATCAATTTGTTTACCATCAACGGAATGAAATATTCGCTTTTGAGGTTGCCGCTGTTGGCTTTCAGGAATTCTACGAAATAATCTTCTGAGTATGTGAAGTAGTCGGGCGTGAATCCCCACATATTCATAGACACCGGCGTTTTCGGATCCAATACGACCTTCTGATCGTTCTCGTCGATAAACTGGATTTCGCCGTCGATCTCTTCGATCGCTGTTCTTTCCACCACGCCTGTCAGATAGCCATCATTATTTGTTTCGCATACGCCACGCGCCACAGAGCCACTTTCGCTCAGGGTATTGCCTACGCGGTAGCCCACCATGCAATAGTCGTTTTTTTTGCCTTCCATCTCCATCAACGCTTTGCCTAACACGGCGAAGCTATCGCGTCCGTAGAAGTCATCGGCATTGATAACGGCAAACGGCTCCTGGATCACCTCTTTACCCATTAATACGGCATGGTTGGTTCCCCACGGTTTTTCGCGTCCTTCCGGCACACTGAAGCCTTCGGGCAATTTGTTTAATTCCTGGAAGACTACCTCCACCGGAATATGATCTTCATATTTAGAAATGATCTTTTTACGGAAATCCTCTTCGAAATGCTCACGGATAACAAACACCAGTTTGCCGAATCCGCCACGTATCGCATCGTAAATTGAATAGTCCATGATGGTTTCGCCGTTCGGTCCCAGTCCATCCATCTGTTTTAATCCTCCGTAGCGGCTCCCCATACCGGCCGCTAACACAAATAATGTAGGCTTCATAGTTTATATTCTTTAGAATGTATAATGTTAGATTGTCCCGCAAAGATAATAACTACTCCTCTATAATCAGCCTTTTCAAAATATCATTTTGCTCTGCACTTCGCTTCGCTCGCTAAGCGATTGACAAATTGCTTTACGCTGCGCTAAGCGAAATATCATTTTGTCAAAATCGCCCGACTATTTTTCCAAAAACGTAGGGGTATTTAAAATTAGTCCCGCGAGTAACACTTTTTAACGTATCATATTGTGAGGCAAAACCGACTTTTTGCTATCAAAATGTCAATCGGCTTCATTTCCGTCAAACGAACTTGTTTGATAATTCCGATTTTATAATCTGGAACTTTTTTTGCAATCTCGGTATTGCAAATCGAGAATGTTTCCTATCTTTGTAACCGCTAAATAAGATCGACAAACAACGTGGAATCATTTTACAAAACACATAAGTATCTTGTTGAGCACCTGTACTCTCCGGTGCGTCGCGGTTTGATGGATGAAATCGACTGGAACGACCGGTTGATCGGGATCAAAGGCTCGCGTGGGGTAGGGAAGACGACATTCCTGTTGAGTATCGCCCGGGAACATTTCGGGGCAGACAACAAAGAATGTCTCTACATCAATCTGAATCATTTTTATTTTACGGAACGCACCCTGATCGACTTTGCTTCGGAATACCGGGCGAAGGGAGGAAAGGTATTACTTCTGGATCAGGTGTTTAAATATCCCGATTGGTCGAAAGAATTGCGTTATTGCTACGACCACTTCACGGATCTGAAGATTGTCTTTACCGGTTCGACCGTGATGCGGTTGAAGGAGGAGAACCCGGACCTGTCGGGCAAAGTGGTCTCTTACCATCTCAGGGGATTCTCTTTCCGGGAGTTCCTGAACCTGATGTCGGGCAATAGCTTCCCGATGTACACCCTGGAAGAGATTATAGCGAACCACGAAGAGATTGCCAAGCGTATCTGTTCGGTGGTGAAGCCGATGGCCTATTTTCAAGACTATCTGCACCATGGTTTCTATCCTTTTTTCTTAGAGAAGAGAAACTTCTCGGAGAACCTGTTGAAGACCATGAATATGATCCTTGAGGTCGACGTGCTTTACATCAAACAGATCGAACAGACCTATCTGCCGAAATTGCGCAAGCTGCTCTATCTGTTGGCCATCAACGCTCCCTGTACTCCTAATGTGAGTCAGTTGAGCAAAGAGATTGAGACATCGCGGGCAACGGTGATGAATTATATAAAATACCTGACAGATGCGCGGTTGATGAATATGCTCTATCCGGTAGGAGAGTCATTCCCGAAAAAGCCCTCGAAGGTGTATATGTATAGCTCCAACCTGATTTACCCGATCCGTCCCGAGGAGGTGAATCTGCAGGCGGTGCGCGAGACATTCTTTTTCAACCAGTTGATGAAGGACAGCCTCTTGAATGAAGCGCCCCGGAATGCTCATTTTCTGGTGAATGAAACCTATCATTTCCGCATCGAAGAGAATGTGAAAATAAAGAACAACCCGGATTTCTACTATGCGGTAGATAAAACGGAAATAGGCGAGGGCAATATGATCCCGTTGTGGTTGTTTGGGTTCTTGTATTAGACCTCTCCCCCGACCCCTCCCCACAAGGGAGGGGAGAAAGAAAGGTATTTATAGCGAAACGATGAATAAAATAAAATAAATAATTTATAAATGAGACCATTCTCAACTCTCCCCCTCCCTTGTGGGGAGGGGGTCGGGGGGGAGAGGTCGATACTAATAGTTTATTGGTTTATGACAAAGCAAAAGAAATTTTTAACCTGTGATGGTAACCAGGCTGCTGCACATATCTCGTATATGTTCAGTGAAGTAGCTGCGATTTATCCTATCACACCATCGTCTACTATGGCAGAATATGTAGACGAATGGGCTGCTGCCGGACGTAAGAACATCTTCGGCGAAACAGTGTTGGTGCAGGAAATGCAATCTGAAGGTGGAGCGGCCGGTGCCCTTCACGGTTCGTTGCAGGCCGGTGCGCTTACTACGACTTACACAGCTTCTCAAGGGCTGTTGTTGATGATCCCTAACATGTACAAGATCGCCGGTGAATTACTGCCTTGCGTATTCCACGTATCGGCTCGTACATTGGCGTCTCACGCGTTGTCAATCTTCGGTGACCACCAGGATGTGATGGCTTGTCGCCAGACAGGCTTCGCTATGTTGGCTGAAGGTTCGGTACAAGAGGTGATGGACCTGGCTGCCGTTGCGCATCTGTCGACCATCAAATCACGTGTTCCTTTTGTGAACTTCTTCGATGGTTTCCGTACTTCTCACGAGATCCAGAAGATCGAAGCGTTGGAAAACGAAGACCTGGCTCACCTGATCGACCAGGAAGCACTGGCTGAATTCCGTTCACGCGCATTGACTCCGGAGAACCCGGTAGCTCGTGGTATGGCGGAAAACCCGGACGCTTTCTTCCAACACCGCGAATCAAGCAACTCATTCTATGAAGCAGTTCCTGCTATCGTAGAAGAATATATGAACGAACTCTCGGTAATCACCGGACGTAAATATGGCCTGTTCGACTATTACGGTGCGCCAGATGCCGACCGCGTGATCATCGCTATGGGTTCTGTTACGGAAGCGATCCGCGAAGCCATCGACCACCTGACTGCTCAGGGCGAAAAGGTTGGTTTGGTAGCTGTTCACTTGTATCGTCCGTTCTCAGCGAAACATTTCCTGGCTGCTGTGCCTAAGACAGCAAAACGTATCGCTGTGCTCGACCGTACGAAAGAACCGGGAGCTAACGGCGAACCGTTGTATCTCGACGTAAAAGACTGCTTCTATGGACAGGAAAATGCTCCGGAGATCGTAGGTGGTCGTTATGGTCTGTCTTCAAAAGACACCACACCGGCTCAGATCCTCGCTGTGTATGAAAACCTGGCGATGAATATGCCGAAGAACCAATTCACTATCGGTATCGTTGACGATGTTACCTTCACCTCTCTGCCTCAGAAAGAAGAGATCGCGATGGGTGGCGAAGGCATGTACGAAGCGAAATTCTACGGTTTGGGAGCTGACGGTACGGTAGGTGCCAACAAGAACTCTATCAAGATCATTGGTGACAATACCGATAAATACTCTCAGGCATACTTCTCTTACGACTCGAAGAAGTCGGGAGGTTTCACCTGTTCACACCTTCGTTTCGGGGATACGCCGATCCGTTCTACTTACCTGGTGAATACACCGAACTTCGTGGCTTGCCACGTACAGGCTTACCTGCGTATGTACGACGTGACCAAAGGGTTGCGCGAAAACGGTACCTTCCTGTTGAATACCGTATGGGATGGCGAAGAGCTGGCAAAACACCTGCCTAACAAGGTGAAACGTTACTTCGCACAGAAGAACATCACCGTATACTATATGAACGCGACGCAGATCGCCTTGGAGATTGGTCTGGGCAACCGTACCAACACCATCCTGCAGTCGGCTTTCTTCCGCATTACCCAGGTGATCCCTGTTGATCTGGCTATCGAACAGATGAAGAAATTTATCGTGAAGTCTTACGGTAAGAAAGGGGAAAATATTGTGAATATGAACTACGCGGCTGTTGACCGTGGTGGTGAATACAAACAACTGACTATCGATCCGGCATGGGCTAACCTGGCGGACGAAGAAGCAGCAGCTAACAACGATCCGGCATTCATCAACGAAGTAGTTCGTCCGATCAATGCACAGGATGGCGACCTGTTGCCGGTTTCTGCTTTCAAGGGAATCGAAGACGGTACCTGGATGCAGGGCACAGCTCAGTATGAAAAACGTGGTGTAGCTGCCTTCGTTCCGGTATGGAATGCTGAAAACTGTATCCAATGTAACCAGTGTGCTTACGTTTGTCCTCACGCTTCTATCCGTCCGTTCGTGTTGGATGAAGCCGAAATGGCAAATGCTCCGCAGACCGATTACCTGGATGTAAAAGCTCCGGCAGCAATGAAAGGCATGAAGTTCCGTATCCAGGTAGACGTATTAGACTGTCTGGGTTGTGGTAACTGTGCGGATATCTGTCCGGGCTTCAAGGGCAACCAGGCATTGAAGATGGTTGACTTGGAATCTCAATTGGGCGAAGTGCCTAACTGGGAATACATGACCAAGAACGTGAAGAGCAAACAACACCTGGTGGATGTGAAATCGAATGTGAAGAACTCACAGTTCGCTACTCCGTTGTTTGAGTTCTCCGGCGCTTGCTCGGGTTGTGGTGAAACACCGTATGTGAAGTTGGTAACTCAGTTGTTTGGCGACCGTCAGATGGTAGCTAACGCGACAGGATGTACCTCTATCTATTCCGGTTCTGTTCCTTCTACCCCGTATACCAAGAACGAAAAAGGACAAGGTCCGGCTTGGGCTAACTCCTTGTTCGAAGACTTCTGTGAGTTTGGTTTGGGTATGCAGCTGGCAAACGAAAAGATGCGCGAACGTCTGGTACGTCTGATGAACGAAGCGATTGCGAAAGATTGCCCGGCAGACATGAAAGAACTTTTCGAAGCATGGATCGAAAACCAGAACGATGCTGATAAGAGCCGTGAACTGGGCGACCAGATCAAAGCTGCTGTTGAAGCAAACGCAGCAAACTGCTCGATCTGCAAAGAAATTGCTGAGCTGAGCCACTACTTAGTGAAACGCTCACAGTGGATCATTGGTGGTGACGGTGCTTCTTATGATATCGGTTACGGAGGTCTCGACCACGTGATCGCTTCAGGCAAGAATGTAAATATCTTAGTGCTCGATACCGAGGTGTATTCTAACACCGGTGGTCAGTCTTCTAAAGCAACGCCGGTAGGCGCTATCGCTAAGTTTGCGGCAGCCGGTAAGCGCGTACGTAAGAAAGACCTGGGTATGATCGCTACAACATATGGTTATGTATATGTTGCTCAGATCGCTATGGGCGCCGACCAGGCACAGACCCTGAAAGCCCTGCGCGAAGCCGAAGCTTATGACGGACCATCTTTGGTTATCGCTTATGCTCCGTGTATCAACCACGGTATCCGCAAGGGTATGGGTAAGAGCCAGGCAGAAGAGAAAGAAGCCGTAGCTTGTGGTTACTGGCACCTGTGGCGCTACAACCCTGCGTTGGAAGCCGAAGGAAAGAATCCATTCACGCTCGACAGCAAAGATCCCGACTGGTCGAAGTTCCAGGACTTCCTCAAAGGCGAGGTGCGCTTTGCCTCTGTGGCGAAACAATACCCGGCCGAAGCAGCCGAATTGTTCCAAGCCGCCGAAGACAATGCGAAGTGGCGTTACAATAGCTACAAACGCATGTTAAGCCTGAACTGGGGCGAATAAAAAAAATCGGCTGCTCACATCGAGCAGCCGATTTTTTTTAGTGTTTAGTGATCAGTGTTTAGTGGTCAGTGTTTAGTAATGATTAATCACTAATCACTAATCACTAACCACTGATCACTTATAATATTCCTCCCACCCCTGTCGTGGTACCGCTGCGTAGAGCAGTTGGTTAGCGATCGGATCGTTGGTGATCTGTTTCTTTTCGCGGTCGAAAATCAATTTCTTGCCTGTCCACTGGGCTAATACGCCGAGGCAGAACACCTGGCTCAACGGTCCTGCAATGGAGAACGGTGAACGCGGTTTCTCTTTACCCATACAGCTCAACAGGAAGTTGGCAAAGTGGTTCGACGGGCTTTTGGGTACTTCCGGCAGACGCGACGCCATCTCTTTCGCTTTCTCTTCAGGAATGATCGAAAGGGTGCTACCATGTGAACCTCCCTTGAAAGTCAACTCTTTTGAGTAGATCTCTTTTCCCGGATTCAGTTTAGCCGGTTGTATTTTCCCACCTGCTACGGGCGGAATGTTCGGGTCGATCTCCGATACCCCGTATCCATCGGGTACAGCCGGGATATTATCCAATCCGTCATACCAGGTGATATCTACGGCAGGCATACCCGGACGTTCCGGGAATTTGAACAATAATGTAGAAGACATCGGATAGAAGAACGGATTGTGATCCTTCAGGTAGATCGGATCGATCTCTGTCGGCAATCCCAGATCCAGGAATTCATGGATCGTATCCAGAATATGCGCTCCCCAGTCGCCCAAGGCACCCATGCCGAAGTCGTACCAGCAACGCCATTGTCCGTTATGATAGGCATTCGCGTTGAAATCATGATATTGTGTCACGCCCAACCAAGTGTCCCAGTCTAAGGTAGAAGGGATGGCTTCAGCTGTGGGGTAAGCGGTCATTTTCGGATCGAACCCGTGCCAACGACGGGCGTTGTTCATATGAGCCGTTACGGCGGTCACATCCTTGATGATACCTGCTTCTTTCCAGGCTTTGAACTGGAAATAGTTGGCTTCGGAATGTCCCTGGTTACCCATTTGAGTCACCACGCCATATTTCTTTTCGGCAGCCATCATCAGTTCACATTCATAGAAGGTACGCGCCATGGGTTTCTCCACATAAACATGCTTGCCGCGCCGCATCGCCTCCATGGTGATGGGGAAATGCGAATGGTCGGGTGTGCCAATCGACACGGCATCGATCTGATTGCCCATCTTGTCGAACATCTTGCGGTAGTCCTGGAAACGCGGAGCATTCGGAAACATCTCCGCGATCTGCTTTGTCTGACGGGCACCCATATCGACGTCACACAGGGCAACGATATTACATAAACCGGTCTTATACAAATCTTTGGCGATCTCACCGCCTCGGTTACCGATGCCGATCAATGCCAGGTTGACTTTCTCGTTGGCACTGACGCGTGCAGCCCCGGCTACCGGAGAGGCTTTAGCCGAAGTCCATACGGTTGGAATAGCCGTAGCCGCCGACAGGGCAATTGCCTGTTTTAGGAAATGACGGCGGGAATTTTCGTTTGAATTCATGGTATTACTATTTTATTTGTTAATGATGTTTGCGCAAACACTAAGTGGTTACAAAGAAACAAAGATAAGATGATAATCCATACTCCAACAATAATGAAAGCGAAAAATAACAATCCTTTACAGCCTTTTTGTCATTTTTCGCTTTTATACTGGCCTATTCTCTTGATCGCTTCATCCGGCAAATGCCTAATTAACTTCAGGTAGTGTCATGATGAAGGTGAGTAGGATCAGGCATTTATTCTCCTACCCCTCCATTCTTGCAAAATCCGAATAATCCAGCAAGCCCGGAAGGGCTTCAAAACCTTCCCCTTTTCCAAAATCCGAATAATTCAGCAAGCCCGGAAGGGCTTCGACGTGGATAACCCCGATGCAAGCCGTCAGGCGCGGCTCGGGGTAGACGTAATATATGTGTATAATGAGCTCCGTAGGAGGTCTACTGTAGAGCTCCTACGGAGCTCGTTTTTTATTATACTCTCGTCCCCCGAGCTGCGCCTTCGGCTGGCATCGGGGTTATCCACGTCGAAGCCCTTTCGGGCTTCAAAACCTTCACATTTTCCAAAATCTGAAGATTGACAAATTGTCAAAATCGCCGGAGAAATTTTCCGAAAACGGCGGGGTATTTTGATTTACCCGCAGGGGTAACACTTTTTAACGTATCATATTGTAATACAAAACACACTTTTTGCTTACACTTTGCTTTTTTGGCAGATAGCTAAGATCTACCCTGACTACTTGACTACTCTAACTACTCTGACTACTCTGACTACCTGACTTATAAACAAAAGCGCATCGGCAGGTTTGCCGATGCGCTTTGTTTATAAGTATCTAATTGCTTTTTATGGCTGTTGCAATCGGGCATGCATAGCGGCAGCCGCTTTGCGTCCGTCGCCCATGGCCAAGATAACAGTGGCTCCTCCGCGTACGATATCTCCTCCGGCATACACATCGGGCAGAGCCGATTGCATGGTTTCCTGATCGACGATGATCGTGCCCCATTTGCTTACCTCCAGTCCGCTGAATGCGCTTGGAATAAGCGGGTTGGGAGATACGCCTACGCTGACGATCACCTCATCCACATCGATGGTTTCGATCGCTCCTTCGATAGGCACGGGTCGACGACGTCCGGAGGCATCCGGCTCGCCCAGTTCCATCTTTTGCAGGCGCATTTGTGTGACCCGTCCTGATTCGTTTCCGATATATTCGATCGGGTTATGCAGGGTCATGAATTCGATCCCCTCTTCTTTGGCATGTTTCACCTCTTCCAGGCGCGCGGGCATCTCTTCTTCGCTACGACGATAGATGATCATCGAGCGCTCGGCTCCCAAACGGCGGGCGGTGCGCACCGAGTCCATAGCGGTGTTTCCACCACCGATCACCGCCACATGTTTGCCCATCAATACCGGGGTATCGCTTTCGGGGTTGGCAGCATCCATCAGGTTCACGCGGGTGAGGTATTCGTTCGAAGACATCACGCCCACCAGGTTCTCACCCGGGATATTCATAAAGTTAGGCAAGCCCGCTCCGCTGGCCACGAAGATGCCTTTGAATCCCTCTTCGTGCAGATCTTCGTAGCTGATTGTTTTGCCTACAATACAGTTATTGATAAATTTCACTCCCATCTGGCGTAGTCCGTTGATCTCCACATCCACAATGCTGTTGGGTAGACGGAATTCGGGAATACCATATTTCAATACGCCGCCAATCTCGTGCAAGGCTTCGAATACGGTCACGTCGTATCCCAATTTTACCATATCACCGGCAAACGACAGTCCGGCAGGGCCTGAGCCGACAACGGCGATTTTGATTCCGTTAGCCGGAGCAATTTCCGGAACGGATATCTGTCCGCTTTCGCGTTCATAATCAGCGGCAAAGCGTTCCAGGTAACCGATGGCTACCGCCTCTTTGTTCATTTTCAGGTGGATGCATTGTGCTTCGCACTGTTTTTCCTGCGGACACACACGGCCGCAGACAGCCGGAAGCGCACTGGTTTCTTTCAGTGTTTTGGCAGCCGACAGAAAATCCCCTTTCTCCATATATTTAATAAAGGTAGGGATATTGATGTTGACGGGGCAACCCTGCATACAGGTCGGGTTGGCACAGTCGAGGCAACGCCCGGCCTCCTGCATCGCCTGTTCGGCGGTAAGCCCCAGGTTTACCTCTTCGTTACGCACCCGGCTGCGGTATGCCGGATCGAGTTCGTTCATGTGTACGCGGGGAATATCCGCGCGTTCTTTATTTTTCTTGCTCTTACGCAGTTCTTCTCTCCAAGGTTCGTTGCGGCGAGCGGTAATTATATTGTCCATTAATTTCAAGTATCAATTATCGATTATCATTTTTTCTCCTGCTCTCTATACGCTCCCAAACGCATAATCATCTCATCAAAATCTACCTGATGAGCGTCGAATTCAGGGCCGTCCACGCAAACGAATTTCGTTTTGCCTCCAACGGTTACGCGGCAGGCGCCACACATACCGGTTCCGTCTACCATGATGGTGTTCAGGGAAGAGACGGTGGGGATCTCATATTTCTTGGTGAGTGCAGCAACAAACTTCATCATAATGGCCGGGCCGATCGTTACGCAAAGGTCTACCTTTTCGCGTTTGATCACGCTTTCTACTCCGTCGGTCACCAGTCCCTTGGTACCATATGAACCGTCGTCGGTCATGATAATCACTTCGTCCGAGTTAGCTTTCATCTGTTCTTCCAGGATGATCAGGTCTTTGGTACGGGCAGCCAATACGACAATCACCCGGTTGCCAGCTTTATGGAAAGCCTCTACGATGGGCAATAGGGGCGCTACACCGACTCCACCGCCGGCACAAACCACTGTTCCTACCTTTTCAACGTGGGTAGCCTGTCCGAGCGGACCAACCAGGTCTGTTATCTCATCGCCTACATTCAAGGCACAAATCTTTTGAGAGGATTTGCCTACCTGTTGGATCACCAGGGTGATCGTACCCTTTTCCTTGTCGGCACCGGCAATGGTCAACGGGATGCGTTCACCTTTTTCTCCTACTTTTACGATTACAAAATGGCCGGCTTTGCGAGAGCGAGCAATCATGGGCGCTTCTACTTCGAGTTTGACCACGTTAGCAGAGAATTGCTCTTTACTTACGATTTTGTTCATTAAATATACTGATTGATAGTTTGTTTTGCTTTTCGGTTGCAAAAATATATTAAAAAACTTGATTCTGAAATGTTTTGATCGCAAAACGGCGTTTATTTGAACAACTCTTCATCCCGGATAAGCATCAAAATAGCGGAATGCGGAACGATCAGATACTTCTCCTCGTTGAAAATTATCTCATAAGCGGCATTCTGCAGATAGACAGCCAGATCACCTTCGTGCGCCTGCAGTGGCAGATAATGCACCTCCTCTTCTTTCTTTTTCCAGACCTCGTGCTCTTCTACCTGTGAGGGTAGGGGATATCCCGGACCTGTCTTGATGATGTAACCTGCCTGAATACGTTCTCCCTCCTGCACCGATGGTGGCAGATAAAGCCCCGACTTGGTGTGCGTTTGTGGGTTTTTAGGCTTAATCAGTACCTTATCTCCAATCATAAGGAACTTGTCAATGTCTTTTTGATCGATTGATAATTGCATTGTTTTGCGTTTTTTATTGTTTTGTGTTTTTATAGTAAAGACCTTAAGGACTTTGAAGTCTTTAAGGTCATTAAGGTCTTCAAAATGAATAAACCAAAAGCCCCAAGAGGCGGTGGTTCGTTACCGAATGGGTATCGCGCACCTTTCCGCTTTTCGCCTCTACGGTTCCGTAATAGGCAGTGGCCAGGCAATATTCCGCGCCTATTCTCCAAGGTCCTGCGTTGTAGGAGATGCTTGGATTGACCATAAACAACTGATCGATATCCAATCCTTTGCCATAGAGGGGCGAAGCGTCAACCAACGACTCGGTGGTTCCCAGATTCTTGGCATATCCGCCAAAGAGACCTGCTTTCCATTTGGTACCATAGGTGAAGTTCACCCAAGAGGTGGAGTGGCGGAAGGGGGTGTACTCCTGCTCTCCGGTCTTGGCGTCAATGGCATGCACGCCGTAGCCTCCCAACATAACGGAGTGGTCAGTCATAGAGCCTACCATCGTTTTTGCGGCAAACGCGACAGGGCCATTCGTATACTTCAGGTGAGCCACTGCCGTGAGGCCTGTAACACGTTCGCTTACCTTATAGATAGACTCCCCATAGGTCGAAGCGGTGCGAGGCGTCAGCGAGATCAGGTGTCCGCCAATCCCGGCCAACCAGTTCCTGGAGGCATAGTCGGCGCCCAGATAAAGCTCCGGCAGACAGCTTTTTTTGATATAATCCTGACTGCTTCCCGCAGGGCCGGCAGAAGTATATTGCAACTGCCAGATGGTGGCAGCCGTCAGTTTTACCTTGTTCATCTTCTGTTGGAAACGAAGCATCGGGCTGCGGTTGAACGGATTAAACGGTGCCCCCGACGATAGATTCAATACATCCGGCATAAGCCCCGAGAGCGGATGCCATGTCTGTCCAACCAATAGCTGGCTCTTTTCCCAATCGAGCGCCACATAGGCCTGACGAATGCGCAGCATGGTCACGCTGGAGGAAAAGCCTCCGAAATCGGTTTCGATTTTAGCCGACGACTTCGCCTTGCCCAACATAGGCCCTGTCATATCGAGCCCTAAGCGGGTCGTGAAGCTGTAGAAGCTACCATTGGGTGTTGCATTCAGATCTTCTCCGTTGGCATCCTCCGCGATATCGAGCGGATATACATAAAAACAGCCATCCACAGGCGCCAGATTCGCCCGACTGTTATAGAAGACATCGCCCCGGACGAATCCGTAAAAACGATAGCTAAAACCCTCTTTTTGTGCCCAGCAAGGAGCCACAATCAACAGGCATAACAAAGAGACAAAAAAACGTTTCATAATAGGGTCATTTATTGTTTTATAAATCAGCGCGTGAAGGTACATATTTTTATGCACTGTATGGCGATTTGAAATATTATTTGTTCCTTTGCTGTCAACTTGTAAGACATTCGGGTGAAATTCGATAAAATAATAAGATATTACGCATTATGAATAGAAAAAAGTTTTTGTTAGAAGAGAAGGATATACCAACTGCCTGGTATAATATTATTCCCGATATGGAGAATAAGCCTCTCCTTCCACTGAGTCCTCAAACCAAACAACCTTTAAAGCCGGAAGATCTCTATCCTATTTTTGCAGAGGAGCTCTCCAAACAGGAATTGAACTATACCGATAGCTGGATTGAGATACCTGAAGAGGTGCGTGATCTATATAAGAATTATCGCCCTACGCCACTGGTGCGTGCCTACGCGTTGGAGAAGGCGCTCGATACACCCGCGCATATCTATTTTAAGAATGAGAGCGTAAGCCCGATCGGGTCGCATAAATTGAACTCTGCCATCGCCCAAGCTTATTACTGTAAAAAGCAGGGAGTCACCAATATCACCACTGAAACAGGTGCCGGACAATGGGGGGCAGCACTCTCTTATGCCGCTAAGGCCTTTGGGCTCGAGCTGGCTGTTTATATGGTGAAGATCAGTTATCACCAAAAGCCCTATCGTCGTTCCATTATGCAGACGTTCGGCGCACAGGTGATTGCTTCGCCCAGTATGAGTACCAAGGCAGGACGTAAGATTATTACCGAGAATCCCAATTATCAGGGAAGCTTGGGAACCGCCATTTCAGAAGCGGTCGAACTGGCTCTGCAGACCCCGAATTGTAAATATACCTTGGGCAGTGTGTTGAATCACGTAATGCTGCATCAGACGGTGATCGGCCTGGAAGCCGAGAAGCAGATGGAGATGGCCGGGGAATACCCCGATGTGGTGATCGGTTGCTTTGGCGGCGGATCGAACTTCTCCGGTATCGCGTTTCCTTTCCTGCGTCATAAGCTGACCGAAGGAAAAGACATCCGTATCGTGGCAGCCGAACCGGCCTCTTGCCCGAAGCTGACGCGCGGTGTGTTCCAATATGACTTTGGTGATGAAGCAGGCTATACCCCGCTCCTGCCGATGTTTACACTGGGACATAACTTCTCGCCTGCCAATATTCATGCCGGAGGACTACGCTACCACGGCGCCGGATCTATCGTGAGCCAAATCATGAAAGACGGACTGATGGAAGCGGTCGATATCAAACAGCTTGATACGTTTGAAGCGGCCAAACTGTTTGCTGCCACAGAAGGTATTATTCCCGCGCCGGAGTCCTCGCACGCGATTGCCGCGACAATCAAGGAGGCGTTGCAAGCCAAAGAAGAGGGCAAGCCACGGACCATCCTTTTCAACCTGTCCGGACATGGCTTGATCGATATGGCGGCCTACGACCAGTTTATCGCCGGCGACCTTACCAATTACGAACTGACCGATGAGGAGTTAAATAAAAGCATCTCCCGCTTGGAGCCGATTATTTAATCGCCCTCTCTCAACCGGATACGATCTGAAAATCCCTCCCAAGATTCTTTGGGAGGGATTTTTTTATGCCTCTCCCTTTTATTGTTTCTTTACTTAGAAGCTGCTTTCTTTCTAAAAAGTTTAGTACTTTTGCGATCGAAACTCGAGAGAATCAGCTAAAGTTAATGTGCAGTGAAGGAAAATAACCCTATTTACGACCGAAATACATTAGAATTTGTGACTGTTGCCCTGGAATACTGCACTTTTGTGGAGACAGCCGGGGAGATGGATCGTTTGGCGTTTGTAGACAAAACGGTTAAGCTATTGCCATTGCTCTACCTCAAAGCCTCTCTGTTGCCGGAGACGACATCGAACGAAGAGATCGATCTGGAACTGACTGTGACGGAAGATATGTATGACTCGGTACGTAGCCGGATAGCCGGTCTGTTGGGCGACAAAGACAGCTACCTGGAGACATTCCATCCGGATATGCAATATAGCGACACGCCCATCGTAGCTTTTATCTCTGAGAACCTCGCTGATGTCTATCAGGATGTGGGAAACTTTGTTTCTCTCTTTCGGCAAGGCATCGAAGAGGTGATGCAGGAGGCTATTGCCTGTTGCAGCGAGAATTTCCGCTCGTATTGGGGACAGCAGACACTGAACGCGCTCAAAGCATTGCACGCTGTACGTTACGACGCGGATGAAAACTTGGAATCGATTGAAGAAGTATGATAGAACCGTATGCACATACCATATCGAAAGATGAAATAGCCGCCCTGGAGATTGAGGAATTTACCGGACGCATTATCTTGATCACCAATGAGAAAGATTGTGATAAGGCCGTGGATTACCTGCAACATTTCGATATGGTCGGGTTCGATACGGAGACGCGTCCCAGCTTTCGCAAGGGACAGCGTTATATGATTTCCCTGATGCAGATATCGACTGAAGATGCCTGCTTCCTGTTTCGTCTGAATACGATCGGTATTCCTAAATCATTAGAGAATTTCCTGAAAAGCGAAGATATCCTGAAGATTGGCTTGTCGCTGCGCGATGACTTCGGAGCGATCCGTAAGCGTACGGCAGTAACCCCGATGCGTTTTCTGGATCTGCAAAACTATGTAGGCCAGTTCGGTATCGAAGAGGCCAGCCTGCAAAAAATATATGCCATCTTATTCGGTAAAAAGATTTCCAAAGGTCAACGGTTGACCAACTGGGACGCGGAGATCCTGACCGAACCACAACAGAAATACGCAGCCCTCGATGCCTGGGCCTGTCTGAAGATCTACAAAAAACTAAATTCCGTACGATGAGTTATAAGAAAGTCTACCTTAAACCCAAAAAGGAGGAGTCGTTATTGCGTTTTCATCCCTGGGTATTTTCCGGAGCTATTCAATCGATCGAAGGCAACCCGGAGGAGGGAGAACTGGTAGAGGTGTATGGTGCCCATAAGCAGTTTCTGGCTGTCGGACACTATCAGATCGGCAGCATCGCGGTACGTATACTCTCTTTTGAGCCGGCCGTGATCGACGACGCGTTCTGGCAACACCGTATTGAGGTGGCTTATACCCTGCGACAGGCGTTGGGCTTGTCGGGTGCGGAAAACAACAATACCTTTCGCCTAATCCACGGCGAGGGCGATAATCTGCCGGGACTTATTGTCGATGTCTATGCTTCAACAGCCGTTGTGCAGGCTCATTCTGTGGGCATGCATTACGCACGCGAGCAGGTGGCAAAGGCCATTCAGGCAGTGATGGGCGATCAGATCCGGAATATTTATTATAAGTCGGAGGCGACCCTGCCTTACAAAGCTAACCTGGGGTCTGAAGACGGCTACTTGATTGGCGGGCACGCCGACGAAACAGCGATGGAGAACGGCCTTTCTTTCCATGTCGACTGGCTGAAAGGACAAAAGACCGGATTCTTTATCGACCAGCGCGAGAACCGTTCGTTGTTGGAGCAATATTCGAAGGGACGTGACGTGTTGAATATGTTCTGCTACACGGGAGGATTTTCTTTCTATGCCATGCGTGGAGAGGCCAACCGGGTACACTCCGTCGACAGTTCGGCCAAGGCGATTGCCATGACCAATAAGAACGTGGAACTGAACTTCCCGGGCGATCCGCGCCATCAGGCTTTTGCGGAAGATGCCTTCAAATTCCTGGATAAGATAGACAATCAATACGATCTGATTATACTCGACCCCCCGGCATTCGCCAAGCATAAGAACGTATTGCGCAATGCCCTGCAGGGCTACCGCAAGCTCAACGCCATTGCTTTCGAGAAGATCAAACCGGGCGGTATCCTGTTTACTTTCTCCTGCTCACAAGTGGTGACGAAAGAAAATTTCCGCCTCGCCGTATTCAGCGCCGCCGCCCAATCGGGTCGCAACGTGCGCATCCTCCATCAACTCACCCAACCCGCCGACCATCCGGTGAACATCTACCATCCCGAAGGCGAGTACCTCAAGGGCTTGGTGTTGTATGTAGAGTAAGAGATTAACACCCCTGTTTTTTTATTCTCACCCGCATGAGAATTTTTTCTCACGCGGGTGAGAATTTTTTCTCAGCTTCAAAAAAGCCGTGAGAATAAATTCTCAAGATGTAAAAAAAGGTGAGACATTTTTCCGAAAAGGGTGTGATCCGGTTTCTTATCATTATATTTGCATACATCTTAAAAAAATAAAGCTATGATGAAATGGAGTGAAAAGTGCCTTCGTCTGTTCGAGCAAGCTACAGACACGTATCACTTGACAGACAATGTAGATACAATAGTAACCAATCCTTATCCGGAGCAATCCCTTGAGTTTTTTCTTTATCAGAAGCATTGGATCGATGCCGTGCAATGGCATCTGGAAGATATTATCCGCAATCCCTCCATTCATCCGGATGAAGCCTTAAAGATCAAACGCAGAATAGATAAATCCAATCAGGATCGTACGGATCTGGTGGAATGGATCGATAGTTTCCTGATGGAAACCTATAAGGAGGTAACCCCTCTGCCCGGTGCTACCCTGAATACGGAAACACCAGCCTGGGCTGTCGACCGCCTCTCTATCCTCGTATTGAAAATATATCATATGCAACAGGAGGCGATTCGGCCGGATGCTTCGGAAGAGCATAAGGCGCTTTGCCAACGGAAACTGAACGTCTTGTTGGAACAACGGGAAGATCTATCGACTGCGCTCGATCAGCTGATCGACGATATTGAAAACGGGCGAAAACAGATGAAGATGTACAAACAGATGAAAATGTATAACGACCCATCTCTGAATCCGGTATTATACGGAAAAAAGAATGGCTAAGATACTGATCATACGGCTCTCTTCTATTGGGGATGTGGCCATGACCATTCCTGTAGTCTATTCGGTGGCTAAGGCCTATCCGGATGACACCTTTACGATTCTGACGCAAACATTTCTCCTACCCGTCTTCATCAATAAGCCGGCCAATGTGCAGGTACTGGGCATCAACACCAAAGCATCGGAAAAGAGCATCCCGGGACTGATTCGCTTCACCTCGGCATTGGTTAAATATAACTACGACAAGGTGATCGACCTGCACAATGTGTTCCGCTCGCAGGTGATACGCGCCTTTTTTAGAGTACGAGGGGTGCCGGTGGTTGTTTACAACCGCAATAGCAGAAGCCGCCGAAAACTGACGCGTCACAAATACAAGGAAATGGTTCCCCTGCGACCGGTCCTGGAAGACTATGCGGAAGCGTTTCAAAAAGCAGGCTTTTCCTTCCGTGATACATTTACTTCCTTATACGAAGGAAAAGAGATCGATCATAACCGGATAAGGGATTTTGCTGGAGAGAAGAAAGGCTATTGGATCGGCATTGCCCCTTTTGCCAAGCACCGGGGGAAGATCTATCCGATTGAATCGATGGAGAAGGTGGTGCAGTCCTTGTCTGAACGAGAAGATATCACTCTTTTTCTGTTTGGAGGAAGGGGCTATGAAGAGGCCGTTTTGGGCGAATGGGCCTATCAATACCCACGGGTGAAAAGTGTGGTAGGGAAATATTCGCTGGATAGCGAGTTGGCCTTGATCAGCCAGTTAGACCTGTTGCTCTGTATGGATTCGGCCAATATGCACTTCGCCTCGTTGGTGGGAACGAAGGTCGTCTCTATCTGGGGAGCAACGCATCCCTATGCCGGATTCTATGGCTACAGGCAGAATCCCGATTATGCGATTCAGGTCGACCTGCCTTGTCGTCCCTGTTCCGTTTACGGACAGAAGAATTGCCACCGCGGAGACTGGGCCTGCATGACGCAGCTATTGCCGGAAATGATCGTTGAAAAGGTATATAAAGCATTGAAGTAAGATAAAGATAAAAGATGAGAAGGTGTTACCTGTCTAAAAACTATAAAGAAATTCATAGTGCCGGGAATAAGGCGAAGACAGATATAGAGAAGATCATGCAGACGCATGGTTTCGTGAATGTCGGTTTGCCCGCATCCTATTCTTCGAACGAAGTATGGGGATTTGTCTACACGTTTTGCAGTGTGATGAAATCCTTCTTCTCGCTTCGCCGGGGGGATGTGTTGGTATTGCAATATCCGCTCAAGAAATACTATTCGCTCGTCTGTCGTTTTGCCCAATGGAGGGGGGCGAAAACCGTTACCCTGATTCATGACCTGGGATGCTTCCGACGAAAAAAACTGACCATCGAGCAAGAGAAACGGCGGCTTTCCCGCACAAACGGGATTATTGCCCTGAATGAAACCGAGAAGAACTGGCTGATAACACACGGCTATACCCAACCGATCGAGGTGACGGGATTATGGGATTATCTCTCGGATGCCCAGCCGATGGAGAAGCCTTTGCCCGATCGATTTGACAAAGTAATGCATGCCGGTTCGTTAACCCCCAAGAGACATAGCTTCCTGTATGCCTACGACAAGGCCGTGGAGGAGGTTCCCGTGCAGTTTGTGCTCTACGGCAATGACTTTGAAGCGGAGATGGTGAGGCCTTCCGACCGGTATATAAAGAAAGGATTCGTTCGTCCAGACGAGTTGATCGCGACGGCGGAGGGTGACTTTTCCCTGATTTGGTACGGACATTCCTACCAAGAGGTCGACGGGGTGTACGGTGAATATATGCAGATCACGACGCCACATAAGCCTTCTCTCTATATCCGTTGCCACGTACCCATGATTGTCTGGAAAAAGCTGGCCATTTATCCGTTGATCGAAAAGGAACATATTGGCATAGGCATCGACAGCCTGGAGGAACTGGAGTCAGTAATCCGCTCCGTAACCCGGGAGGACTACCAGCTAATGAAAGAGAATATCCAACGAATAAGCCAATTGGTTGCCGAAGGGCACTTCTTCTTGACTGCTTACGCGGCTATCGAACATAAATTGTTAAGCGAAGATGAGAACAGAAATAGTCATTAATCCCAAGTATCAGTATCTTAGTCCGTTTGTCCATTCCGTGCGTGAACGCTTTGAAAAGGAAGGAGAAACGATTTATAAGGCGCGCAATGAAATCAAGGTATTTGATGTGGATGGCGAACTGATTAACGTCAAGCGTTTCCAGGTTCCTCACCTGATTAACCGGATTGCCTATACCTGTATTCGCCCCTCGAAGGCAAAGCGTTCCTATCAATATGGTTTTGTCTTACACGAGAAGGGGGTGTACACCCCGGAACCCATCGCTACGATCACCATCTATCGGCGGGGCGTCCTTTATTACAGCTATTTTATCAGCAAGCAACTGGCCAGCTACCAAGCCATGTATGATATTTTGCAAAGACCGGCCATGGAGATTCAGCCCTTTATAAAGGATCTGGCTCAATTTGCCGTCTATCTGCATGAACAGGGTATCTTCCACAAAGACTTTTCTCCGGGAAACATTCTGTATGAAAAGTCGGGCGACGGCTACCGCTTTTGCCTGGTCGATATCAACCGGATGGAGTTTGGCTCTCCGATCTCTGTTCAGAAAGGGTGTGGTAATTTCGCCCGCCTATGGGGCAAAGAGGATGTTTTTATTTTATTGGCAAAGGAATACGCCAAAGGGCGCGGAGCCGATGAAGAGACCTGCGTGCAGTGGGTATTAAAGCAACGCAAGCTCTTCTGGAAACAATTCGCATTGAAGCATGAGATACCGTTTGAATTTGAATAACCCTCTATCGGTTTACCATCCGGACGCCAATTAGAAGCCGATAATCGGTTGCCAGAATTTCTTCATTTTGCGCTTATACCAGCCATGGCAACCGAAAGGCAGTTGTCTTTTCGTTAATTTGTAGCTATACCGGGGGTATTTATCAAAAGAAAAGCGTAATGCTTCCGATACATTCGGGTAGGTGAATTCCGGTACCTGGGTCGCCCAAAACACATCTTCATTGTAAAGATGCATCCGATGCGATAAGAAATCCTCCATAACGTCACGATAGCGAACGGTGGCATCGTAATGGCTTTTCACCTTACGCAAAGAAA
Source organism: Parabacteroides sp. PM6-13 (assembly GCF_029892605.1). Taxonomy (GTDB): domain Bacteria; phylum Bacteroidota; class Bacteroidia; order Bacteroidales; family Tannerellaceae; genus QVMG01. Next base: position 451,745 of record NZ_JARXWF010000001.1, on the reverse strand, counting down.
AGCCGCCATTGCCCACCTTGTTATGCAAGCTGTATTTGGAGGGCACACCTGTTCGTTTTTCTTTTTTACATTGATAATCAACCCACCAAGAGAAGGGCGGTTGTTGGTAGATCTTTTTCTTCAACCAGGGAGCACCCACATAATCATACCCTTTCTGGCACCATTGCAATAATTCGTCCCGGAACACATACGCGTCTAATTGATAGATCAACAGGTAGTCCATATCCAGAAAATGCCCGTAAAATTCGGAGGACATCATCAAGCGATTGTATCCCGCGATGCCGGCAAAATAATGATCCGGGAAAGAGATGATTTCTACCTGCGGGTATTCATCGGTGATCGCTTTCAGATCGAGGGAAGCGGGCTTGATCACAGCCAGGGAATGATTCCCTAATATGTAATAGGCCTGACTGAATGATGCCCGATCATAATCGGACAACGTAGGTTTGTAGACAGGAATAAGTATTTTGACCCGGGGAATAGAGTCTATTTCCTCCCGAAGTCTGCCGGGATCTCTCCCCATTCCGCTGTGTTCCATTTAAGTATTTGAGTTTTATACGTGTGGGTCTTAAGCCAGTTCTCGGCACGTTCAATCAATTCGAACAGTGGCACATTCTCCGGAACTCGCTCGAGTAGAGTTTTTGCTTTTTTATTTTTCACCCATTTCATAGCATTCACGCTATCGGTATAAATGGGTAAATCACTGTTTTTTTGCTGCAAAAGAGCCAAACCATGCACCAACGCCAGAAATTCACCCACATTGTTTGTCCCTTTTTTCATTGGACCGATGTGGAAAAGCTCCTGCTTTGTTGCCGTATAGACACCACGGTATTCCATATTTCCCGGATTACCGCTACAGGCGGCATCGACCGAAAGGCTGTTCCATACGATCTCCTTATTGTCCAAGTCGGGTTCCGAACCCTGGCGGATCTTCTTGACCGCACGGGGTGATGCCTTTTGGTTCAGGTAGTCGAAATAGCCGTTTTGATAAGCCTCCTCCGCCTCTTCACGGGTGGGGAATGACTTATATTTCGCTCCGGCGAATCCTTCTATCTGCAATTTCGTGGTAGTCCAGTTATCATAGATCCCTGGTGTCACTCCATTCCAAACGACATAGAACTTCGATTTTGACATTTTCCGGTACAAAAATAATGAAATTAAGTAATAATTATAGTAAGTAGAGTTGTTTGTCGAAACTTATTGCAGGTGGAACTTCTTCCAGGCATACACCTTCGGTTCTTCTTTGATGAAAGGCATGACCTTTTCTCTTTCCTCCTGACTTAGGTATAACGGAGTCGCGTAGGTCGCCGTCAGCGTCAGCGAGTCCGGATGCAACTGATAGTGAATAAGCTCTATATCTAATAGCGACAAGGCTTCGTTATAAGCAAACTGATCCGCTTCTGCGATCTCTTCCTTCAGAAACCAGGCAGCCGGCGTAGGGGTAAACAATTCGTTGGCATCCAACGGGCTCCAGTCGGGCGAGTAAAAGTCTACCCGGCTATCGGGAGCAGGTCCGTAAACCGTTGTAACCAAACAGATAATAGGGGTATTGTTTACCAAAGGGAAGAGTTTGATCTCCACCGTACTCCGCTCCGAAACCTGTAACAACATATAGTCGGAGGTCAGCGCTTTCAATACCGTAAACCCTCCCATCAGGTTTTGTACCCGCGCCTCTTTCTCTGTCTGATAGAGATTTACCAGGTCTTTCCGCCAGGCTGTTTCCAGCTGCGGGATATAGGAATCGGGCATATCCGTGAAGAGCGTTGCCATGTTCTGGGCATACACTCCCATGGAAGATAAAAAGAGTAAAAGGGAAACAATATATAATCGCATACTACTTATTATGAATTGTGATACAAAGGTAATAAATAACCTTTATCGGGTTCCTAAATAGATGAATATCATTCCTAATAAGACTAAAAAGAGATCGATGGCTTTGTTTTTGAGATTCTTCTCATGGAAGAAGAGGGCGCCGGCGATAAAGGTGACTAATACGTTGCTACGACGGATCATAGAGACGATAGAGATCATTGAATCGGGAAAACTCAACGCGTAGAAATAGATCCAGTCGGCTAACAACAGGAAGATCGAAACCAAAGGGATATGCCATGTCCAGCGGAAGGGGGTGGTTTTCTGTCGACGCGGATACCAGAGAAAAAGCATAATGAAGACCATCATCAGACATTGGTAGGCATTAAACCAGACCTGTACGGTCATCACATCCAAAGTCTTCATCAGGTGTTTATCGTACAAGCCGCTCATCGATCCGGTAATGACCGACATCACCGTGAAGAAGATCCATTTATTATGGGCAAAACGGATTCCCTCTTTCTTTCCGGCGGTGGAGAGCAGGTAGAAAGAGGCGATGGCCAACAATACCCCGACCCACTGATACATATTGAGCCGCTCCTGGAAGATCAGCATGGCGCATATCAGGGTCAAGACCGGCTGGGTCGCTTTGATCGGACCGGTAATGGTAAGCGGCAGATGCTTGATACCGAAGTAGCCGAATAGCCAGGACGAGAGCACGATCACCGCTTTCAGGAAGACCGCCAGATGTGTCTCCAGAGATACGCGCGGAAGGTAGAACATGGTTCCATCCAACCAGTTGGTCGTGTAGGAGACAACAATGAACGGAAGCAATATCAGGTTGCTAATAAGTATGTTCAGAAACAAGACCGGAATAACTGCGTTATCCGTCAGTGATGCCTTCTTGTTAACATCGTAACAACCCAACAGGAAAGCGGAAAGGAAAGCAAGGGCGAGCCACATAATTTAATTGATAATTGATAATTGATAATTGATTAAGCAACGTACGCTTAGCTGATAGCTGAAGGCGCAGAGCAATTGGGAATACCTATCCATTATCAATTATCCATTATCAATTAATTCCGATGGGTAGGTGATGTCTTCCAGGAAAAGGGCGTGTCCGGGAGCGGAGGTGCCGGCGGCTCCCCGGTCTTTGGCTTCGATCACCTGGCGGAAACCATCCAGGGTGAGTTTGCCTCGTCCCACTTCAAGCAGGGTGCCTACAATCGCACGTACCATATTGCGCAGGAAGCGGTCGGCAGTGATGGTGAAGACCCAAAAGCCCTCCTTTTGTTCCCAACCGGCATGGGTGATGCGACAATTATTTGTCTTTACATCGGTATGCAATTTGCTGAAACTGGTAAAGTCGGTATAGGTATAAAGCAATTCGCAGGCTTTGTTCATCGCCTCAAAATCGAGTGTGCCATAGATGCGGCAAAGCCAATCGAAGCGAAACGGATCCTTCTCGAAAGTGACATAATAACGGTAGGTGCGCGAGGTAGCATCGAAACGGGCATGTGCTTCGGGCGTAACAGGCACGATACGATACACCCCGATATCTTTGGGCAACAGGCGGTTGAGCTTATCGGCCAGCTGAACGAGGTCGTCAAACGACTCCTCCCAATCGAAGTGAGCCACCATCCGACGAGCATGTACGCCTGTATCGGTACGCCCGGCTCCTGTGACCGGAACCGGCTTGCGCAGGTAGGTAGCCAGCGCCTCCTCCAGCGATTCCTGTACGGTCACCCCGTTGGGTTGCTTTTGCCAACCGCAGTAATTTTTTCCGTTATAGCCCAGGTATATAAAGTAGCGATTCATCTTTTTTATAACGCATTTTATGCTGAAACGACTGCAAAGGTACGAAAACTATCAGAAGAATCTTCACCGTCTTTTAAACCAAACGAAGCGCCGTTCGTCCATGATATATCAATGTGGGAAAATCCTTATTGTTTAATTAAAAAAATGAATCACATGAAGAAGGTTTTATTTATTTGTTTGCTGATGGTGATGGGCACCGTAGGCATGGTAGCACAACAGGACATGCAGGCGCGCATGAAAGAAAGAGTAGAGAACCACGTGAAAGAGTTGAAGTTGGAGGGTGAGAAAGCTGAAAAATTCAAAGCAATCCAAAATGAATTCATGGGAAAAATGCGGACTGAAATGGAAGCCATGCGTGATGGTGGCAATTTCGATCGCGACGCGATGATGGAGAAGATGACGAAGATGAACGAAGAACGCGACGCAGCCATCAAGAAGATTCTTACCGCAGAGGAATTCAAAAAGTACCAGGAGATCCTGGCCAAAGAACCTCGCGGACCACGCCGCAATTAATCGATCCGCAAATCAAACTCGTCTCTTAGCTTGCCTAAAAGCGGGTTCGCATCTAATAAATGCTGGTATTTCTCCGTTGAGGTGTATGCCAGCTTTTTTTCGTTTGTCTCGCTGATACTAACACGCATCTGGATATGCGTATTCCGAAGCATCTGGCGGAGGTAAGAGAGGATGGGCAGTGCCGCGTTCAATAACTCATCCTGTTGCAGTTGATTATGCACCTTTACCTCAAACTGATGATTCGCCTCCAATACCGGCTTACAGTTAATCATGGCATTTTTCAGATATACCTTCTCCTGCAGCTGATTAGCATACTCCATCCAGTGTTTCAACAACTCCTCTTCGTTGAAAGGATTCGACTGCTCAACAACAGCGGCTTCCGTCTGTGAATGGTTTTCTTCGGATTTTTCTCCGCCCAATCCTTTGATCGAAGTGCTCTTGGGGCGAGATAGTTTTTCCGCAGGAGCCTGCGTAGGCGTTACCGACGGAACAGCAATAACCGGCGGCGCGTCTGTCGCCACCTGTGTAGTCACCGCTTTCGTTTCCGGAGAAGACGCCGGTTCGGACGCCGGTTTGGCAACAACCTCAATGGGTTTAATTAGTGTTTTTTTTTTATCCTCCGCATCCGGTGCGGCAGGAGTCATCAACTGGCAGAGTTGAATCAGCGTAAGTTCCAAGAGAAGCCGTTTGTTGCGGCTTGTCCGGTAGTTCAGATCGCATTGGTTCGCCAACTCGATTGCTTTGAAAAGGAACTGATCCGGGCATCGGCGAGCCATCTCGATATAACGCTGCCGGATCGAGGCTCCCACCTCAAACAACACCAGGGTGGCCTCATCTTTACACACTAACAGATCGCGGAAATGGTTCGCCATCCCGCTGATGATGTTTTGTCCTTCAAAGCCCTTTCCTAATATCTCATTCAGAAGCAGGATAGCGCTACGCACATCACCCGTCAGGATAGAATCGGTCAGGCGGAAATAATACTCATAATCCAATACGTTCAGGTTGTCGATCACTGCCTGGTAAGTGATATTGCCATTGGTGAAGCTCAACACCTGGTCGAAGATCGACAGGGCATCACGCAGTCCACCATCGGCTTTTTGCGCTATCACATTCAAGGCTTCCGGCTCAGCTGTCGCCCCCTCGCTCGTGGTCACATACTGCAGATGCTCCACGATATCAGCTATCGTGATACGGGAAAAGTCATACACCTGGCAGCGGGAAAGGATCGTAGGCAACACCTTATGCTTTTCGGTAGTCGCCAAGATAAACAACGCATGATGGGGCGGTTCTTCCAAGGTCTTCAGGAAAGCATTGAAAGCGGCCGAGCTCAACATATGCACCTCATCGATGATAAACACTTTGTAGCGCCCGATCGCCGGCGGGATACGCACCTGTTCGATCAACGAGCGGATGTCGTCCACCGAGTTGTTGGAGGCTGCGTCGAGCTCATGAATATTATAAGAGCGCTGTTCGTTAAACGCCAGACAGGATTCGCAGGCATTGCAGGATTCCCCCTCGGCCGTAGGAGTCAAACAGTTGATTGTCTTAGCAAAGATACGGGCGCAAGAGGTCTTTCCGACCCCACGCGGTCCACAAAACAGGTAGGCATGAGCCAGTTTATTATTCTGAATGGCATTCTTCAGCGTAACCGTGAGTGTTTTCTGCCCTACTACGCTTTGAAAGGTCGAGGGGCGGTATTTCCTTGCCGAAACAATATAGTTATCCATATAATAGCGCTTTTATAGAATAGGCAAAGATAATGAAAAATATTTATTGCTATCTTTGTCGGAAAACAACATGAGCCGCCTCAAAGATTTTTATCAGAAGTATCTCTCGTGGATCAATGCCTACTGGCTGGTCGCGATCGTATTCCTGGCGTTGACCCTAACGGCCGGGGACAGTAGCCTCTATATGCGCTATCAGTACGACGAAAAGATACGCAGCCTGGAGAAAGAGATAAAGGGATACCAAGAAGAGATAAAAGAAAACCGGGAAAAGCTCAACGCATTGCAAACCGACAGGGAGGGGCTGGAGCGTTTCGCCCGTGAAGAATACTTCATGAAAAAGCCCAACGAAGACGTTTTTATCATCAAAGAAAAATAAATGAAATCACCTATCCGCAACATACTTTATATGCTATCGGCTCTTTTGCTTTTAGCCGGAGCCACACTGCACTTCACCCAATGGGCATTTGCCCCCTATCTGTTTGCGTTCGGTGCCGCCGGGCTGACGGTCTATCACCTGACCATGTCTCCCAAAGGCATGGATTTCCGCCACAAGCGCTTGCACAACTTCAATATGATTGCCGGATTACTGATGATCGTAGCCTCAGGCATGATGTTTTCCCAACGCAAAGAATGGGTCATACTCCTGCTTATTGCCGCTATATTACAGGGATATGTAGCCTTTGTTTGGAAAGAAGAGAAGAAAGAGGAATAAACAACAACAATAGATATCGTTATACAAAAAAGGCAATCACCCGAAGATGATTGCCTTTTTTGTATGTTGTTATCTTACTTATTTCCCCGGAGAATAGTTCTTATTCATCTGCTCAATCACTTCCGCTGTGATATCATACACATCGTCAGCCAACAGGATGTTGTCACCACCGGTATTGCTTAAGATCACTTTATAGCGCTTGTCCATATTGAATATCTTCAACTGAGCCACCAAGGTGTCACGCAATGTCTCGCTCATACGCAGACGTTCGCTTTCCAGTTCCATCGCTGTACGCTGTTCTTGCTCCTGAAGATCCTGGTTCTTCTTTTGAATACGCTGGTATTCCTGCTCGGCACGGTCACGGGTCAGAAACGCGTTATTATCCACCTTACGTTGGAATTCAGCAGCTTCCTTTTCCAATTCACGCATCTTGGAAGTCAGATTCAAGCGAGCGTTTTCATGACTCTTCATCTGCAACTCCGTCAGATCCTTCGCGTAGTTGTAGTTGAGCAGCAATGAATCGACATTGATGTAAGCGATAGGCAGATCACCTGTAAGGGATTCACCAGATTCACCGGAGCGAGCTCCCGATTCTGCAACACCATTACCCCCTGCGAAGTGCAGGATAAACAAAATAATCACGGCTACCGCCAACACTCCGTTAATAATATAGTTAACGTTCTTCATAGAGTTCAATTTATATTACTTTAATCATTCTATTATTTCATTCTTTTCATACGTTCTTCGAGGTTACGCGGGTTCATCGCCTGACGATGTTGTGTCTTAGCGCAAGAAATCCCCTTCTCCCCTAATGCTTTGTTACCTTCCACGTGTGTATTAGGGAACTCGCCCCCCTTTTTCACTATCACTTTGACAGCTAATAGTGCCACACAAATAACAATTATTAAAACCGTAAACAATAAGGTTGTAAGCATTTTCCGTATATTTGCATAGGTAAGATGCGATAGCATAGTTCCACTAAGTTTAGCTCTGCACTCGGCACCCACTCTATTTGTGGACGCAAATATAAGAGTTTAACTGATTGGAAAGTATCTTTTTGACAATTTATTGTAGTTTTTTTCGTTGTCAAGGCCTTATCGTCGAGCATTATTAACAATAGTATGCACGCTTTTGTGCAGATTAACACATTTATATAACATGAAAATTACAGACTTAAAGCCCGAAATCGTTTGGAAGTTTTTCCACGAAGTAACACAAGTACCGCGTCCTTCAAAGAAAGAAGAGAAAATCATCAAATACCTGGAAGGGTTTGCCGAACAGTACAATGTACTGATCAAAAAAGATGAGGCCGGCAATATCCTGATGTTCAAACCCGCCACGCCCGGCTACGAGAAGCTGCCGACCGTGATCCTCCAATCGCATATGGATATGGTTTGTGAAAAGAACAGCGATAAAGAATTCGATTTCGATAACGACCCGATCGAGACAGTTGTCGACGGTGACTGGTTGCGTGCCAACGGAACCACCCTCGGTGCCGACAACGGCATTGGTATGGCGGCCGAACTGGCTATCCTGGCTTCCGACGATATCGAGCATGGCCCGATCGAATGCCTCTTTACGGTAGACGAAGAAACCGGCCTTACCGGAGCCAAAGCCCTGGAAAAAGGCTTTATGAATGGCGAGATCCTGTTGAACTTAGACAGCGAAGACGAAGGCGAACTCTTTATCGGTTGCGCCGGTGGCAAAGACACACAGGCTTCCTTCACCTACGAACCGGTGGCAGCTCCCGAGGAGATGCTGTATTTCAAAATAACCGTCAGCGGATTGAACGGCGGACACTCCGGCGGCGACATCCACAAAGGGCTGGGCAATGCCAACAAACTATTGGTACGCTACCTCTACCTGTTGATGGACGAAGATATGCCTTTCGCACTGGCTACGATCGACGGAGGTAACCTGCGCAATGCCATCGCCCGCGAAGCAAACGCGGTCATAGGCCTCCAGCCTTCCGACAAAGAAAAGGCGCGTGTGTTGTTGAATACCTTTGCGGCTGATGTAGAAAACGAATTGAAACATGCCGATCCCAACGTGAAACTGACCATGGAGTCTGCCGACCGGCCGGCAACCGCGATCGATGCCGTGACCACCCTGAAGGTGATTCTCTCCATGCATGCCTGCCCGCATGGCGTTATCGCGATGAGCCATGATATCGAAGGATTGGTTGAAACATCTACTAACCTCGCCTCTGTGAAAATGAAAGAGGGAAACACCATCGTGATTGGCACCAGCCAACGCAGCTCGATCAACTCCAGCAAGCTCGCCATCGCCAACACTGTGAAGGCTTGTTTTGAAATGGCAGGAGCCGATGTGACCCAGGGCGACGGCTATCCGGGATGGACACCCAACCCGAACTCACAAATCCTGAAAGTAGCAGAGGCCTCTTACGAACGCCTGTTCGGCAAAAAGGCCAAGATCATGGCTATCCATGCCGGTCTGGAGTGCGGGCTTTTCTTAGAGAAATATCCTTACCTCGATATGATCTCTTTCGGCCCGACGCTGCAGGATGTACATTCTCCGGCGGAGAAAATCCTGATACCGACGGTTGAACTCTGGTGGCAACACCTGCTCGAAACATTAAAGAGCATTCCCGCAAAATAAATCATTGCCATATACGTTATTAAAGAAGCCCCTCCTCAAAAAGGGGCTTCTTTTAGTATGCAGAAACTTCCTATCTATAGTCTTTTGGCATTGCTCCTGATGATGGTGGCCCTGCCTGCCTGCGAAGAGTTCGACGAGAACTATTCCACCAACCCCAACCTGAAGCTCCGCTTTTCCGTAGACACGCTTGCCTTCGATACCCTCTTCACCGAAACGGGATCGACTACCCGGCAATTCATGATCTACAATCGCAACAAAGAGGCGCTTAACATCGAACAAATCCGCCTCGCCGGAGCCGAAAGAAGTGGTTTTCGCATCAATGTGGATGGCCGTAAGGGCAGTGAGTTCGAACATATAGATATCCCGGCCGGCGACAGCCTGTATGTATTCGTGGAGGTAACCATCCGCCCGCACGACCAGGATCAACCGTTTGTCATGCAAGACTCCGTCCTTTTCAGCTACAACGGCAACAACGAATTCGTATTGCTCCATGCCTACGGACAGGATGTCTACCTCTATAAAAATGGCGGCGAGATCACAACCGATACCACCTTCACCGCCACCCGCCCCTTCCTGATCTACGGCGATCTGGTCGTTGCGCCCGGCGCGACGCTCCGCATCGAAGAGGGAGCGACCTTCTATATGCACGACAAAGCTAATATTATCGTACACGGTAGTCTGTTAGCAGAAGGATCCGAGGAGCTGCCAATCACCATCCGCGGCGACCGAACGGACTATATCATTCCCAGTCTGCCTTATGACCATTCGCCTGCGCAATGGGGTGGCATCCGGTTTATGCCGGAGAGCTACGGCAACAAGCTCGATTATGTCTACATCCGCAACGGCAACAGCGGTCTCGATTGCCTGCCTGCTACGCCCGACGAGCGGAAAATCAGCATCACCAACTCCCGTATTTCCAATATGGGGGGCAATCTGTTGAAGGCGGTCAACTGTGACATTGAAGTGATCAACACCGAACTCAGCAATGCCCGCGACACACTCGTGGCCATCCGGGGCGGAAAGGCCGACTTTATCCATTGCACCTTGGCCAACTATATGTCGGTGGCCGGGCGGCGCGATACCACCTTCACCCTATACCTGTCGAACAACCTGTCGAAAGAGCAAACCGCTCCGCTGACGGTCCGCTTCGACAACTCCTTGATCGATGGCAACCGCAATGCCGGAAAGAGCCACACCGAAATGGGGGGTGAAATCTTTTTCGATAGAAACGAAAACGAAACATTCGCGTATCATTTCAACCATTGCTTGATCAAGACAGCGATCGAAGAGGATCCCAACTATACCAACGTATTGACCATTCCCGCCTCAACCGGTTCTTCTTACACATTATTCTTCAAGACCGGTAGCAAAAAGAATGAATATAGCTATGACTTCCGCATCGCAAAGAATGATGTAGTGGCTGTCCGAAATGCCGACCCGGAAGTAGCCGCCCGCTACCCCATCGACCGGTATGGTGTAAGCCGGACGGAAGGTGCCTTCGCTCCGACCATAGGAGCCTATGAATTTATCCATCTGGAGGAAGAAGAAACGGAATAACACCCCGCATGAAAAGAATTGTCTTTCTTATTTTTGTAGGACTTTTACCACTCCTTGGCTACTCACAGGTGCCCGATGATTTCCGGATCATGTGGTACAATGTGGAGAATCTGTTCGACACCACAGACGATCCGCAAATCAACGACAACGAATTTCTGCCCGGTGGCAGTCGTCGCTGGACTCCGAAACGCTATAATCACAAACTACGGCAGATCGCCCGGGTTGTCAATGCCGTTGGCGAATGGAGCACGCCGGCGATTATCGGGCTTTGCGAAGTAGAGAATGATACGGTCGTGACCCATCTACTCACACGCACCCCACTACGCAATCAGGCCTATCAATATGTCATAACCACCGGCTCCGACACCCGCGGAATCAACGTCGCCCTCCTCTATCAGCGCGATAAATTCGCCCGTATCGGTCATCGTTCTATCCCTGTGGTCTTCCGGGAAGGACGAAAGAAGCCGACACGCGACATCCTGCATCTATGGGGAAGAGTTATTACCGGCGACACGCTCGATATCTTCGCCTGCCATCTCCCCTCGCGTTCGGGAGGTGAAAAGGAGACCGAGGCTTACCGGATGGATGCCACCCGTCAGATGCGCCACCTCTGTGACTCCCTCCAGCGCGTTCGTTCTGCTGCCCATATCATTTTGATGGGCGACTTTAACGATACGCCTACCGATAAAAGCCTGCGCGAAGGATTACGAGCTATAGTTTACGATCCGGAGAAAACCCGCCCCTCCACCAAAAAGTCGCTTTCGCTCTATAATCTATTTGCCGACCCCAAACGGTTGAGCCATCCCGGAAGCCATAAGTATCAAGGTGAGTGGAATCAGTTGGATCATATCATCGTCAGCGGCAACCTGCTCAAACCGCAAAACCGATTACATATCCTTTCCGAAAGCATCCGCCTTTTTGCCCCCGATTTCCTGTTCACCGAAGATCAAACTCACCGAGGCCGGCGTCCCCTCCGAAGCTTCTACGGCTACCAATACGAAGCCGGCTTCAGCGACCACCTCCCACTAATCGTGGATTTGGAAATAATAAAGCCTTAATAAAAGACTCACATCCCCCAACTTTCACGGTCGAGATTGCGGTAGTTGATGGCTTCGGCCAGGTGGGTGGCCAGGATGTTTTCCTCTCCTTCGAGGTCGGCGATGGTGCGTGATACTTTCAGGATGCGGTCGTAGGCGCGGGCGGAAAGGTTCAGGCGCTCCATGGCGTTTTTCAATCGCTCGAGTCCTTTGGCGTCGGGAACGGCATATTGATGTAATAATTTTGTGGTCATTTGGGCATTGCTGTAAATGCCGGGATGATCGGCAAAACGTTTTTCCTGGATCTGCCGGGCGCGGATCACTCTTTCGCGAATGGCCTGGCTCGTTTCCGATGGTTGACGGTCGGAGATCTTTTCGAAGGGAACCGGCACAATTTCAATTTGTATATCGATCCGGTCGAGTAGAGGACCGGAGATGCGGTTCATATACTTCTGCACCGCGCCGGAGCTACAGAAGCAGGGGCGTTCCGGGTGATTATAGTAACCACAGGGGCAGGGATTCATAGAGGCCACCAGCATAAAACCGGCCGGATAATCCACTGTAAACCGGGCCCGTGACACATTGATCATGCGATCTTCCAGTGGTTGTCGCATGACTTCGAGCACGGATCGGTTGAATTCCGGAAGCTCATCGAGGTAGAGCACTCCATTGTGCGCCAGGCTGATCTCGCCGGGCTGCGGATAGGCGCCTCCGCCCACCATGGCGACATCGGATATGGTATGGTGGGGCGACCGGAAGGGGCGTTGTGGCATCAACGAGGTATTGCCATTGATCTTGCCGGCTACGGAATGTATTTTGGTTGTTTCCAATGATTCTTCCAGGGTAAAGGGTGGGAGGATAGAGGGTAATCGCTTTGCCATCATGGATTTACCACTGCCTGGGGGACCCACGAGAAGCACGTTGTGGCTGCCAGCTGCGGCTACTTCGAGGGCTCGCTTGACGTTTTCCTGCCCCTTCACCTCCGAGAAATCCATCTCGAAGGCCTGTTGTTTGCCGTAAAATTCTTTTTCTGTATCGATGGTCAGGGGAGTGAGTTGCTTTTTGCCATCGAAGAAAAGGATGACATCCAGGAGATTTTCTACGCCATAAACCTCCAGACCATGTACGATAGCCGCCTCTTTAGCGTTTTGCCAGGGCAGAATAAATCCCTTGAAGCCATCCGCTTTGGCCTGCAAGGCGATAGGCAAAACCCCTTTGACCGGTTTCAGGCTGCCGTCGAGCGATAGCTCGCCCATTAAGACATATTGATCCAAGCGCGAGGCATCGACCTGTTCCGTGGCGGCTAATATGCCAATCGAAAGCGGAAGATCATAGGCTGAGCCCTCCTTGCGGATATCCGCAGGGGCCATGTTGATCACGATACGGTTACGGGGTATCTTATAGCCGCAGACCTGCAGGGCGGAAATGATACGTTCGTGGCTCTCCCGCACAGCAGCATCGGCCAAGCCGACCAAAAAGAATTGTATCCCTTTGGAGGTGTTTACCTCTATCGAAACAGGAATGGCGGAAATGCCTTGAACCGCCGCGGCGTAGGTTTTGACTAACATGGCAAGATAATGGTTAATTATATAATTATGAATGAAGAATGAAAAATGAGGAATGAAGAATCAAATATGTAATTCTTCATTCCTCATTCTTCATTCTCTTCCTCCTCCTCTTCGTCGAGCAGCTTTTCCAGTGTCTGCTTAATCTCGATTCCATTATCTGTTTTCAGCAGAATTTTTCCCTCTTCGTCGATTAGGAAGCAGCGTGGAATAGCACTTACATTATACAGATCGATCATCATGGTTGCCTGTCCGGCAGAGTCGGTCACCAGGTTCCATGAGATACTATCCTTTTCCAGGTAGGCACGTACCTCTTCCGGGTTTGAATCCAGGCTGACCAATAAAACATCGACCTTATCCTGTGGGTATTTGCTTACTACCTGATCTAAAAACAGATCTTCCGTCTGGCACATATCGCACCAAGGGGCGGTAAAGGCAAGCAAGAGATATTTGTCAGGGAAATAATCCAGGCTGACCTTATCGCCATAGACATTTCTTAAAAGGAAATCGGGTGCTTCGGCTCCCAATTCCGTACGTTTTGCACGGATGCTGAACTGCTCCAGGTCGCGTGCCAGGTAGAACTCTTTCAGTTGAGGATCGAGCAGCGCCAGTAACTCATCCATGCGTCGGGTGTCGTCCGGCTCGGCAAAAAACATCTCAATCAATACCACCGAAGACTCTTCGTCGGGGAACTCCTTGATATGATTAATAACCTCTTCCTGCAGTTGAATATTAATATTCGAAAGACGAGCGATCATTTCGGTCTCTTCCTGCGAATTGTTGTTACCGTTATTCAGTTGGTTCGTAAGGTCTGTGTATTCTTTTAGAAGTGGTGTCAGTTGTTTTCGAACCATGCTCAGTTGGTCATTGATGCGTCCTCCCTTCATTTGCAACAATAGCGGATAGCGCGCATCGCCCGACAGGGTGACTTTGTCGCCCGGTTTGAGGTAGGCCGTCACCCAACGACTGCGATTCTCAAAATAGATCGTCACGCTGTTGAAGCCTTCTGTTTGCTGAAGTATTTTGAATTGCCCTGATTTGGTGCATTCTATGGTATCGACTTGTCGGTAGTCCTCGTTTTCGAAAACAGCATAGATGATCGGATTTTCCAGGTTGGTAAGTTTCCCGTCAACCCGGTAGACATAGTCCTTGCCACAAGATGACAAGCACAGTATGAGCCCTATGAATACTGCTATTTTACTTTTCATTGTTATACAATTTCCCACTATAACTAAAAGATGTGGTAAAGATAATAAAATAATTTAAAAATGCTTTATTTTTCTATTAAAATTATAAAAAACTCACCCGGTTATATGGAGTGCATCCAGGACTAATTTCAATAAAAACAGGACAGCCAACACATATACTGTTGTCGAAACCTCTTTCGATTTTCCGGCGCAGAGCTTGATCAAGGCATAGCTTAACATCCCAAATACGATACCATTGGCAATGCTGTAGGTGAACGGCATAAAGATAATGGTCAGAAAGGCGGGGAGCCCGTCGCTTATATCGTTGAAGTTGATTTTAGCCACTGAGGAGATCATAAACAAACCGACAACAATAAGCGCCGGAGAGGTGGCTGCCGCCGGAACCATCAGAAACAGAGGCGCCAGAAACAGAGCCAGGGCAAAAAACAGCGCCGTGCTTACCGACGTCAGTCCTGTACGTCCTCCCGCTGCTACGCCCGAAGCGCTTTCTACATACGAGGTCACCGTACTGGTACCCAAGATCCCTCCGATGGTCGATCCAATTGCGTCTGAAAGCAAGGCTTTCTTCATTTGCGGGAAATCACCATTCTCATCGGCCAATCCCGCCTTGGAAACCACGCCGAGCAGGGTGCCTGCCGTATCGAACAGATTCACAAACAAGAGGGTAAACACCACGATCAGCATATCGAGTGAAAAGGCATGTTCCCATTCAAACTGGGCAAAAACAGGAGCAATAGAAGGGGGAGCACTGATAACGCTTGAACCAGGGAATGTCACATCTCCCAATAATACGCCGAAGAGGGTGGCCACCACGATGCCGATCAGGATAGCTCCATTCACATTCCTCGACAACAAGATACCCGAAACAAGCAACCCCACCATGGCAATCCAGACACTATGCTGCGAGAAATCACCCAGGGTAACAAGCGTATCGGGATGCAACACCACGATGCCGGCATTCTTCAGTCCGATCAGGGTGATGAATAGTCCGATCCCGACCGGTATAGCATCTTTCAGTACTTTCGGAATGCTCTTGACGATGATCTCCCGTATCTTAAAAAAGGAGATAATAATAAACAGGATCCCTTCCAACAGTACAGCAGTCAACCCGAATCGCCATGAATAGCCCATCACTCCGCAGATCGTAAACGCGAAGAAAGCATTCAAGCCCATGCTCGGTGCCAAAGCAATCGGTAGTTTGGCATAGAAGGCCATCACCAGCGTTGCCAATACCGTCGAGAGGACCGTTGCCGTAAACAACGCTTCCCGGTCCATCCCAGTGGTTGAGAGAATGCTTGGGTTGACAATCAGTATATACGACATGGTCAGGAAGGTGGTCAGCCCCGCTATTACCTCCCGGCGAATGGTTGTTTTATTCTCTGTCAGACGAAATGTCTTCTCGATGAAGTGTTTCATGATAGGATGTTGTTTTTAAAAGTTCCACTTAGCCCCGATTGTTGGGTTGATATAGGCTTTGTCTTTTCGCAGTAAGAAATTGTTGCTGATTTCGATTTCGGTACCAAAAGAGAGATGATCGGTCACGTTATACCATAATTGCGGTTCGGTCAGCAATACGATCTCTTTGCCGCTTTTGCCTGGCGCGTGTGTTTTGTTTTTGTTCTGTGTCCAGATATCGAGGAATCCGGCAAAGGTCAGTTTGTCGTTTAGGAAATTGATGCCCCAGGTAGCTGTCCACTGTATGTCATTGCTCACCTTTTCAAAGGCGTTGTATTTGTAGGCAAGATAGGTGCTGAGGTTTGCTCCTTTCAGGTTTGTGGCATACGATACACCCACCAGGTAAGCATTCTCAATGCTGAATCCGAAGCTATTCGCATTGCCCACCCCACCGTTGAACTCGATATGCGCCATGATCGGACATTTACCAAAGCTGAAATCGCGGGCAATCTCCAGATAGGCGGTTCCGATATTCCCCCGGCTCTGGTTGAAGTCGAGGTCGACAAACATAAACGTAGAGCCCCATTTGTCGGGTTTGAACATCTCGAAGGTAGCCGTAAAGAAATTGGTGTCGGAGATCTTGTCACCATGAATACCATGCCGCGGATCGAAATGTAATTGCAAATTCTGGGCATACATCCCAAAAGAGATGAGAAACAGCGAACAGGCAATAAAGAATCTTTTCATATTGTTATTTATTCTAATTATTTTGTAATAATCTCCAGTATCAATCTCTCCAATTGCTCCAGATCTCCGTTAATAGTTCCAGACATATAACGCTCGTAAATATCAGCATTGTCCGGTGGATTGAGATTGAGTTTCACTCCTTTTTCCAATGCAAGCAAATGCAAAAACTCACGTTGGGTGCGTCCGTTGCCTTCACGAAACGGATGTAGAAAATTGATATGATCAAGGATTTCAGCGAGTTTATGAGCCAACTGCGGTTTATCGTTCCGGGCGATTTTCAGGAATTCAGAGATAAGCGTGTCGATAAAAGGTAATGCCCTGTGAAAATGACTAAGCGGGAAGAAAGGCTTTCCTCCCTTACTAATCTCTACCGTTCGCATTTCTCCGGCCCATGAATAAATATCCTGAAACAGATACCTATGGATAACAAATAAGGCTGTCGAATCTTTGATTTTGAACGGTTTGGATTCTAATTCACTTATCCGTTTTGCTACTGCGCCACTTTCTACGAGTACCAATGTATCGTAATCCGTAACATTCGCCAGATTTCTTAATATACCGGTCTTGGGGTCGGTATAGGTATAGTCGGGGTCTATATAACGATATGGCTCAGACATGAGCTACATCCTTTGCGGCTTCGATGAATTGCGAGAAAGTGATTTTGTTCATCAGGTACTCCCGGATGAGGAGGATCTTGCTTTCTGTCGGATGGAAGCCCTCGTACATATTCGAACCAATGGCGTTTGCTGCGCGTTCAAGCATTTCCAGGTCAGGGAATGGAACCCCCATGATCGTAAGGTTCTTTCTGTCTATTTGGATGGGTTTGAACATGATGAATCGTTTATTATTAAATAAAACAGTAATACAAAGATACAAAAAAAAGAGGCACTTCGAAGGAGGTACCTCTTTTTTAGTCATATAATATTGTAAAAGATTACAATTTCGGTCCGGCAGCAACCAATGATTTACCCAGGTCGTTTCCGGTGAACTTAGAGAAGTTCTTGATGAAACGGTTAGCCAGGTCTTCTGCTTTAGTTGTCCACTGTGCAGCATCTGCGTAAGTGTCACGCGGATCCAGAATGTTAGGATCAACGCCCGGCAATGCAGTCGGAACAACGAAATCGAAGTAAGGAATAGTCTTAGTCGGAGCCTTGTCGATAGAACCGTCCAGGATAGCATCGATGATACCGCGTGTATCTTTGATAGAGATACGTTTGCCGGTTCCGTTCCAACCTGTGTTCACCAAGTAAGCCTTAGCGCCTGATTTCTGCATTTTCTTCACCAATTCTTCACCATATTTTGTTGGGTGCAATGACAAGAAAGCAGCACCGAAACAAGCAGAGAAAGTAGGAGTCGGTTCAGTGATACCACGCTCTGTACCTGCCAATTTTGCAGTAAATCCAGAAAGGAAGTAGTACTGAGTCTGTTCCGGGCTCAGGATAGATACCGGAGGCAATACGCCGAACGCGTCAGCCGACAGGAAGATAACTTTTTCAGCAGGACCTGCCTTAGACACCGGTTTCACGATGTTGGTGATATGATCGATCGGATAAGAAACACGGGTGTTTTCAGTTACCGATTTATCGTTGAAGTCGATTTTACCGTTGGCATCAACCGTAACGTTTTCCAACAAAGCATCTTTGCGGATAGCGTTGAAGATGTCTGGTTCGCTGTCTTTATCCAGGTTGATAACCTTTGCATAGCAACCACCTTCGAAGTTGAATACGCCTTCGTCATCCCATCCGTGTTCGTCGTCACCAATCAACAGACGTTTCGGGTCGGTTGACAAGGTAGTTTTACCTGTTCCTGACAGACCGAAGAATACAGCTGTGTTCTTACCTTCCATATCTGTGTTAGCAGAGCAGTGCATAGAAGCCATACCTTGCAGTGGCAACAGATAGTTCATGTAAGAGAACATACCTTTCTTCATTTCACCACCGTACCATGTGTTCAGGATTACCTGGATCTTTTCAGTCAGGTTGAATACAACAGCCGTTTCTGAGTTCAAGCCCAGTTCTTTGTAGTTTTCAACTTTCGCTTTTGAAGCGTTCATGATCACGAAATCAGGTTCGCCGAAGTTAGCCAGTTCAGCTTCTGTCGGACGGATGAACATGTTTTTCACGAAATGTGCCTGCCATGCTACTTCCATGATGAAGCGCAGTTTCAAGCGGCTGTTTTCGTTAGCACCGCAGAATGCGTCAACCACGAACAGACGTTTGCCTGAAAGTTGTTTAGTTGCTAAATCTTTTACAGCAGCCCAGCATTTTGCATCTACCGGTTTGTTGTCATTTTTATATTCTTCAGAAGTCCACCATACGGTATCCTTGCTAGTTTCGTCCATTACGAAGAATTTGTCTTTAGGAGAACGGCCGGTGTACACACCTGTCATCACGTTCACAGCACCTAATTCGGTAGCCTGACCTTTTTCAAAACCTTCCAAACCCGGTTTTGTTTCTTCTTCGAACAATTGATCATAAGACGGATTGTAAACGATGTCAGTAACACCCGTAATTCCGTACTTGCTTAAGTCTAAATTAGCCATTTTGTTAATAATTTAATTGTTTGGTTTATATTACTTTTATCTCACTTCCATGCAAAAAAACAGGAGGGAGTAACCCTGTTTGAGTTTACGCTTGAAAACAGCCTTGTAAACCGGATACAAAAGTAATATAAATTTCGAATGAAAAACCGGCATTAAGGAAATTTTTCAGTATTCCTGTCACTTTTCCATGCTATTAACATTTTGAGTGTACAAATTGCTCACTGGAGTTGGCAATTAGCCTCTTTTTATCATTCTAGATGACAGGTAAAAAAAATTCTCACCCGCATGAGAATTTTTTCTCACGCGGGTGAGAATTTTTTTTGAAGCTTAGTTGATGGTGTTTACTGCGTCAGGGAGAAGCGGATGCTGATGCCGAAATTAGAGTTGGAAGTGGGGAAAGAGGCACTCGAGATAAGCGGCTTATTGATCTGAAGATCATAGAAGGCACGCAGGGAGAGCGCGCGGCTGAGGGCGTAGTCGAGGGAGAACATCAGGGTCTGTGTCACGTTTCCGCTGGTGGCCTGTGTCAGGTTCTCTTCGATCTTACGTATCAACGACTGTGTCTTCCGGTACGAATAATCGAAACGGATATCCAGGTCGTTGCTGAAGTTCTGCGATGCTTTACGTTTCAGTACTTTATTAAACTCAGTGATCTTATAGCCGATACCTACGATCAATTCATCGTTCAACGACTCCACGATCTGGTACGAGGAGACATTGAGGCTGAGGGTGCTACTGGTGTTATACGCCATACGGCCGGTCATATTGCTTACCAGCGTGGCATCGGCACCAAACAGCGGATTAAAGCTCTCCGAAATAGAGACCGACGACATCTCGTACGGAGAAGAGGGGATCGGGTTATCGGACTGCGTACTGCTGATGAATCCGAGGTCGCCACCCGCACTAACCCAGTTGAGGGAAGAGGTGTAGGAGCCGATCGAATAGATGCTTCTATAGCGGTGGCTCAACACAAAGCTCTTGAAATGCTTTTTGAAGAATGGGATCTGAACAAGCCCGTCGTAGGTGATCGACCAGTTGGGCAGCAGGTTAGACAGCGATGGGAAAGGGGAGAGGCTCACCTTTTTCGCATCTTTTCCGGTATAGGCAGCGATAAAGGCAGGAATCAATACATCCGCCGAATTGCGGTAGACGCCTCCTTCGAGATCGGGTTGGAAGTCGGTGCCCGCATAGGGTGTGCCTTCCAGGAAGCCGGTCGTTGGATATTTCTTTCCTATATACTGTTGTTGCACGCGATTGCGGATAATATCCCGGTTGTTCAGGAAGTCATTAAACGCTTCCGATTTATAGTTGTCGGACGCGCTTCCACCTCGCTTGAAGGTAGAACGCAGCGAGATCGTGGTCATCGTGAAATTACCGCCGCGTATCTCGGGCATACCGTCGTACATATATTGCACCTGCGTGTTTTCCGACGTGGTGCGGTTGGCATTCAAATCGATCTTCAATCCGGCGATCGGTTCCAGATTGGCACGCAGATCGAGCGAGGTCGTTAGATTGATGATGGCAGGATTCACATTGTTCTCGGTCACCAGCCATCCCCGGTTGTAGGCATCGTCGATAAAGCTACGACGCACATCGCCAAAGGCAAAGCCAAGACCGGGCGCCATGGCACCGCCGCGTCTTTGTCCGAAAATATTGCCGATCTCCGGCCGGAAACCGGTGATGGTCATTCCGTCGGTCTGGGTATAGGATATATTCATGCGGCGAAGCATCATCAGGAAGCGGGCGGAGTATTGCGCCACATCGGTCATCACGCCGGAGAAGTCTTTGGCAGCCGGTTGGATAACGATTTTAAGCTTCACCGTATCTTTCGTATGGATAATCGCTTCGGCGAAATTCAATCCTTTGGCTTTGATCGGATAGGACTTGCCATCGAGCGTACGGGCAGTGATGCGCACGCGGTTCTCCATCATATTGTGCTTTACGATCGTACCGCTATCCGGATTCAGTGTCACTTCCATCTCTACCCGTGGCTTTTTCTTGGGTGCCTGTTGTTGCTGGCGTCCGCGGGAGGAGGTGGAGGCTGTTCGCGGCGTAAACCGTTGGTTGACCTTCTTCAGGTAGGCACTCTTATTGTAGAGCGACTGGAAATTAAGGTTTGCCTGCCCATTGATCTGTCGTTGGTTACGGATGGTATTCCCGATCTCCACCGAATCGATTTCGAGCGTGGCGCCTCGATCCCAGTTGTAGGTAGCCGAATAGGAGGCATTGGCGGAAATCCAATCCAGAATAGGAATGCTTTGCAGAGGCAGCGTCCAGCTGGCCTGGAAGCTCTGGTCGTATTTCAGAGGCGTTCCCCAGTCGCGGATGCTCTGGGCTACCGAGTCTTTCCACATCTGGTAATCGTCGTAATTCAATTTCTTATTTACCTGCACATAAGGCTCTTCAATGCGGGCGTTCGTGCCGGAGTTGAAAGAGAAATTCAGGCTATTTGTCAGGTTCCAGCGGATGCTGAAAGCTCTGTCCCAAAGGAAATTCTGGCTGAACGACGGATCCATCTTCATGCCGGTATTGCCCACGTCGCGCAATTGGATCTCATAGTAATTGCGCATCATAGCGGTCTGGAAGCTGATATTCGACGGTAGATAATTGATCGCCAACTGCTTCAGGTAGCGGGTATATCCGTTATCTTTCTTGATCATCTTATCGAACGGTTTCAACGGCGGAAGATACGGGGTGTAGTTGTAAGCAAAGGTACCCCGGTAGTCCTTTGTTGTTTCATATTCTGTTTCCGGATTGCGCTTGTTTTGTTCGCTGAAAGAATAACCGAAAGAGAAGTTCGCCGGGTCGTAAGGCATAGGCGTTTTGCTGCGGATATCTACCTTCACATTGTTCAGGGCAATGCTGCGCGTGGTGACCTTGTCTTGTGCAAAGCGGCGGATAGAATCTTTCTCCGCTTTGGTATCTACGATAGCCAGTGCCTCCTTTAATTCAATGTCCTGATCCAACGGATTGTATTTCGGGTCGATCGTCTCGTTCGAGATCGCGTAATAGAGCGGGATATTCACCTTCGCCTTCTCCGGGAAGAATTTGCCCAACTGGATATTAGCAGCCACGCTATACTGCATATAGTCATCCATACGGCGTTCCATCAGCGATTGATCGAGGGAACCGAAGCCGGCGGTTTCGATTCGTCCACTGGCGCTCACCGTTCCGAGGTCGGAAATAGCCACGTTGAGGTTGGCATTGGCAGCCCATCCACCCTCTTCGTTGAACTCGGTCAGACGCAATTCATTGACCCATACCTCACCACTCTTGATCTCGTTGGTGTTATTGCGCACCCCGATCATAATGGTTTTCACCTCCGAAAGGGTAGGGTTCCCGATGATGCTGATCGTATTGCGTGTGTTGTTCGGGTCGTATTCCGAATAGAGCAGATGGTAATCAACCCCCTCTTTGCCCTCTCTACGGGCTTTGTTTCGGTTGAGTTTCAGATCGGTGAACACATCCAGTGCGATATCGATCATATTCTCCTGGGGCCAAACCGTCAATTGGTCGCTGTTGTTTTCATAATAACGTCCCGGAGGCGTGATCGTTTGAGGCACTTCGTATTCGTAGTAATTGTTCTTATAGTCGGATCCCAAACGGATAAACACGGTGAAGTCTCCACTTCGAAGTTCGGAAGAGAGCTCCGGTATCTCCTTGAAGTTTTCCGCATGGGCAAACAGTTGGAGGCGCTTGTACTGGCGCAGGTCGAAATTGGTTGTTTTATAGATAGCCCGCGCATCCAACGGTGCCAGGTTAGTCACCTGCAGAGAAAGGGCCTGTTCGTTTTCCTGACGCAGTTGCGGCTGACCGGGGTCGAGCATACGGGTCACGCCCGGAGGCAATACATAGTTTACCGGCTGACGGTCGCCATTCTCTTCGATGTTGATAGAGGATACATCCAGGGAGCCTTGTACGGAAGGCGGCAGGCTCGGATTGGCCAATGTCTGTTCATAGGTGCGCCAATCGCTTCTGACCAGTTCGAACGTACCGAATCGCAATACGGTTGGTTGCTTAAAGCCAGTCATATACATACGCATGAAGCGGATCGACTTAAAGTCGCGGATCGAGCCAACGGCGCGGTTGTATTTCTTCACCGGAATCTTAAAGAGATACCATTTGACCCTGTCTTTGGTATTGTTGGGCAGATTCACCAGCGTATCGCGCATATCCACGATATAGTTCGTGCCGACTACCAGGTCTTCTTTGCGGAGTGAAACGCGGTATTCGTAATATTTCTCGTTTTCATTCAGGTTATTATCCTGGTTGAGGTCTTCTACATCAGGTAGGGTCTTAGATGCCTGGTTGCGTGTGCCGGTCGCCTCTTTGGAGTTACCTTCCGTTCCGTTGAAACGTTTATAGCGTTCCAGGATGCCTGCCTCCTTGCCTTCGTAAAAATCGTCACGGAAATACATATAGTTATCACCGGCCGGGTCATTATAGGGAGAGAAAGGATCGGATTGCATCTGGTTGATCACCTCCGGCGACAAGACCATCGGCAGTTTATCGAGATACTCTTTATAGGCACCGAATGATTTTTCGTCATTGCTGGAAAGACCGTTCAATCCGACATCTTGCTTCTCACGCGCACCGGCTGTGTTATCAAAGGCATATCCGGTACTTTGGTATTTAGGAACACGCCCCCAGACGGTCTCTTCTACTTTCGACATATCGTCGTCGATCGGCAAACCGTTTTCAAAGAATTTCTTTTCGTCTTTCAGGATATCTTCCGACACATCGCCCAGGTTGAAATAGAGATCTCCTCCCTCTTTCATCTCGTTCTCGCCCAGGAAAGGATCCATCAACCAGAACTCGATAAACTCGAAATTGGCCGTTTCAAAATCACTTTGTTCGATGCGCCGCATCATCCCGCCCCAACGTTTCTCGGGGTTCATGAGTGTTCCGTCGGGATTCAGGTTGTCGGCATCCAGGTTGTAGGGACCGCGCTCGTTCGGGTAATAGGCCACGTTAAGCACCGAAAGGATAGACGATTCACTGTAGGTCTGCTCCCGGTTCGGGAACAGTTCGGCCACCGGGATAGCACGCACGTCATGTTTCGACAATTCGTCTTTATCGCGGATGATCGTTGAGTTCGAACGATTCATTATACCATCGATATAATACCACGCAAGTAAAGCGCGGTTCATACCGTAGGTGATATCATTCACCCGGCTGGCTTCCGGGAAGAGCGGGTTTTCACCATCCTGATAAGGGGTGCTCGATAGCTGCCAGGAGTAAGGATTCTGCAGGTTCGCACCGCTTTGTGTCGATTCGAAGTCGTCCAGGTAGGTATATCCCCCTGAGTATTTATTCTTATAATGACCGGCAATCAAGTGGGCAAACTCCGCGTTGAAGGAGATCTGACTGGGCTTGCTCAATTCGAGCAACGGCAGTTTGTCGAACATATTGGTCAACCATTGGCTCTCTTTCTTGAAGGAGGTGTTCAATCCCCAGAGGGTATTCTTCACCGACTCGTTGCCCATGGTGGTCTTCACGGTCAGCGGCATCTCCGACATATGCATAATGGTTGCCCCGAGCATAAAGTCGCGGCTGAACTGATAGTTGAGGTCTAAGCCAAGCATCGTCTTTCGCTGCATACTAAAGGCCGACTGATCTTCCAGGCGGACACTCACCGGGGTGTTACTGGATAGGATGCTCTCATTTAGGATGGTCACGATACCGGAGGTATAATCCACCGTGTAATCGACATTCTCTGACAGGGTAATGCCCCCGGCGGTCACCACGACAGACCCTCTGGCTACGTTGGTGGCTCCCAGTTGGATCTCTGCTCCGGAAGAGGCTCTGTACTCCCCACTCAATAGGTATTTATTCTTTTCGGCGATCTGCCGGGCAACGGTCAGGGTCGAGTCATACAGCTCTTCATAGACATATTTATCGGCAATCATATCATTGCCGATCTTCTTCCTGAGGTAGCTGCCGAAAGGCTCTACCGAAGGGAAGAAAATACGTCCCGTTTCGGAGTCGACCGTATACCCGTCCAAAAAGTCGAAGAAGCCGTCCGGGCGCGGATTGTCTTGCGAATCCAGGCGATCCAGGTTCATGACCCGAAGCAGTATTTCGTCCCGGATATTGCCGTCGGAGATATAGTTGAGGTAGGTACCTGTCGTATCGCTTTGATACAGGATATCCATCTTGAACTTATCTTTCTGAATAGAATAGGCGCCCAGGTAATAGACGTTTTTCATCATCAGCTTCCAGAAAGGCATGCCCGGTGAAAGACTTGTTCCTTTCAATAGCTTCACGAAAAGGGTAGAGGAGGTGTTGCTCGCATTTTCTTCGCTTCCGCCTACATTGTCGGTAGAGAATTCTCCTACCTGGTAGGTCTTCCCTTCGTATATATATTCAAAAGCCACTGCCAGTACCTCGTCGGACTGCAACGGGGTGCGCAGGGAGATATATCCTAATTGCTTGTTTAGTATGTATTCCGATTCTTCCAACTTACGGGCGCTCTCGATTTTCTCATACTCGATACCGCCTTCCAATAGCCCATTCAATACTTGGTTCACGCTGTTTATATTACGCAAACCGTCGATCGTATTCACCTGATCGTACAGGTTGTTGGTCTTGTTGTAGGGAAGGTTGGATGCCCCTGTGGGTTGCACATAGGTGTTGTTATAGATATGATCGGCATTATGTTCCGCCAAGTCAGAGAAGGCGACGATATTACGTGCCTGATTGAAATTGCTTCGTTTATTGGTTACCCATACCTCTACCCGGTTGATATTGATCATGGAAGAGATATGCGGCAGCGAAGACATCGCCTGGTCGTATTTGTCATAGAAATAATGCGAAAGGAAAAAGTGGCGGTTCTCATCATATTGATCGACGGTCAGTTCAAAAGGTTTTGTTTGTACCCCACCTTTGGTACTGACCGTTTTGGATTCCGACTCCTGCTGTGCAAACAGGGTATTCACACGCAATTTTCCAAACTGAAGATCCGCCTTGATACCAAACAGGGATGCGCCCCCACGGATCAGGGAGTTGCTGGTGGTCATGCTGACATTTCCTGCTTCGATATTCTTGATGATCTCGTCCTCTTCGCCCCGGTAGGCCAGTTTTAGCTTCTTGGAGTCATAGTCGAAAGAGGTCTCGGTGTTATAGTTCATATTGAAATTTACCTTACTCCCCACCGATGCCTGCACGTTCAACTGCACATTCTCATCGAAATTAAAAAAGGTACGACTACGGGAGCGTTCGGGTAGAGAGGGGTTGTTGGTCGTATTGTTTTTCAACCCCATTGTGATGTCGGCAGAACCCTGCGTACGCACACGCACGCCTCCCGGTCCGAAGATCTTTTCCGCGGCGCCCAGGTCGAACTGCATGTCGGTCAGGTTAAACTCTTTCTCTGCCTGTTTTTGAAACTCTTCTTCGTTTTTCTGGCGGTAATAGGAACGTATGGACTCCCGGAGGCTATGATCCTGATACTCTTCCGGTGTCAGGCTGATAGGCGTGGTGATATCCATATCGCCAATCTTTGTGCGGATCAGGTAATAGCCTGTGCGGATATCATATTCTATCGTTGTTTTCAGGTTGTCGGGATCGCGCAGGTCGGCAGGGGATTGTTTCAAGACATCTTCATATGCTTCGGGAGCTGTTTTGGCCACCGGATACTTGACCACCGTATCGGGTGGCAATTCGCTGGGCAGATCTGTCGGAACGATAAGCTCTGTATTCCGGAACCCGAAATTCATAGCATATATCCCCATTCCAAACAGCAATAGGCCTATCCAAAGTATATATTTCAGTATCTTTTTCTTCATCCTTTTCAATTGTCAACCTCCCTTGGGAGGCCACTATCACAGCATCCGCAAAGCCGATTTTACCACCTGCTCCACCGGCAGCGCTGGGGAGGTTTTTACGATAGAAAGCACTGTTTTCTGGGATGCCGCCTTCGGGAAACCAAGCATAACAAGCGCGGCAACCGCCTCTTCTACCACATCGGCATTGCCCATCAGGGCGCCCGGAGTAGCCGGTGCCTCACCCAAAAGTTTTACTTTGTTCTTGAGGTCGACCAAAATACGCTGTGCCGTCTTCAGTCCAATGCCTTTTACAGCGGTCAGGGCGGCTTCGTTCTTGGAGACAATCACCTGTACCAGCTCTTCCGGCGGTAGGGAGGAGAGAATCATGCGTGCGGTATTGGGACCAACGCCTGATACGGAGGTTAGTTGCGTAAACAGCTCCCGCTCCTGTTTGTCGGCAAAGCCAAATAATATGTGGGCATCTTCGCGGATCACCTCCAATACATAGATTTTTCCGGTCTGCCGGCCATTGAATGCACTGTAGGTGGTGAGTGAGATATTGAGTTCATAGCCGATTCCGGCACACTCCATTACCATACGGGCAGGGGTCAATTCTACGATTTCCCCTTTAATATATTCGATCATTTTCGCGCGCTCTTATGTTAGTCGTACCTATTATAACGCAAATTATGCCAAAAGCGTATATCCGGAAGGAAGAAAATCTTGACGGGGAGCGATCATTGCTTCCAGAATCCCGGCACCAGAATCGTCAAAACAGTAAATATCTCCAGACGTCCGGTCATCATCAAAAAGGAGAGGAACCATTTGGAAACCACCGGTACCTCTGCATAGCTGCCGATAGGTCCTAACGAACCCAATCCCGGCCCTACGTTGCTGATCGCCGAAATAGCCGCACTCAGCGATTCTTCAAAGGACATTCCGTCCAAGGCCAACACCATGCTGCTGACCAATACCAGTGAGATATAAGCAAAGACAAACGCTAATACCCGTTGCACGATCTCGGTCGATACCACATGTCCGTTCATTCGCACCGGAATAATCGCATGCGGATGTGTTTGTTTCTTAAATTCATTGGAAAGATTTTTCGTGAGAATCACAAAGCGCCCCATCTTCAAACCACCACTGGTAGAACCCGCACAGCCGCAGATAATCATCAATAACAAGACGATCACCCAATAGAATCCGCCCCAGGTGATATAATCTTCGACAGCAAAGCCGCAGGTGCTTATGATCGATA
The DNA here is from genome assembly GCF_029892605.1 of Parabacteroides sp. PM6-13. GTDB lineage: Bacteria > Bacteroidota > Bacteroidia > Bacteroidales > Tannerellaceae > QVMG01. Next base: position 423,472 of record NZ_JARXWF010000001.1, on the reverse strand, counting down.
TCACCTCGAAAGCCGATTTGCGGAAGGCGATCTCTATATCCGACTCAAAGCCGTTATACAACAGCCAGGTCACCGTCAGGGCTATCGCGCCTAAAACAAAAAAGGCAAACCAGCGGAACTCTTCATCTTTGAAAAGCTTCGAAGGTTGTCGGTTCAGGCAGAAATAGATCAAGGTGATATTGGTGGCGCCGATAAACATAAAGACTATGATAACGTAATGGATATAGGCGGAATCCCAAAAGGCGACAGAGCTGTTCTTCGTGGAATAGCCACCGGTCGAGATCGTTGTCAGCCCATGATTCAGGGCATCATAGAAGTCCATAGGACCGATCCAGAGCAAAGCGATGACCAAAGCCGTCAATAAAAGGTAAACGCCCGACAATCGCTTGGCCACCTGGGCGATGCGCGGTCGGAAACGCTCGTGCGTGATTCCCGGTGTCTCCGCGTCGAAAAGCTGGGAGGCTCCTCCCCCGAATATCGGGAGCAGCGCCACCGTAAACACGATCATGCCGATCCCACCCTGCCATTGCGTCAAGCTGCGCCAAAACAGGATTCCTTTCGGCAACGCCTCTATATCGGTCAGGATAGAAGAGCCTGTTGTCGTAAAGCCCGACATGGTTTCGAAGAAGGCATCCGTTACATTATCGATATATCCTCCCAAGAGGAAAGGCATCATGCCAAAGAAGGAGAGAAACAGCCAGGTGAAGGTCACGGTCAGCATCCCCTCCCGGCGTCCGGCATTAAACTCGTCGGCATTCCTTCCGATCAGAAAAAACAATATCCCCGCCCCGAAAAGGATCGCACAAGAATAGAGTAATGGTAGTAGGTCCTCCCCCCCATAGAGAAAAGCAACCAGGGCAGCCAAGAGCATAAAGACTGTTTCAAAAAGAAACATCAGCCCAAGCATTTTTATGATGAAACGAAGGTTTAGCAATTGATAATTGATATTTGATAATTGATAAATTACAATGGAAAGTTGAAAATTGAAAGTTGAAAATGATTGGCTAATACGCCTTGATTGCCTATTGTTAGTTCTTCATTTTCAATTTTCAACTTTCAATTTTCAATTAATTAAAGTAGTCCTCCAACTTACGCATCGCCGTATCCAAACAGAACACCACCACATGGTCGTAGGCCTGTATCTGGGTACTCCCGTTGATCAGCATCGGTTCGCCATTGCGGATAAGTCCGCCCAACGTCATGTCGGAGGGCAGCTTCAGGTCGCGCACCTTTTTTCGCGTGATCTTTGAGTCCGGACGGGCGACCAGTTCCGCTACGTCGGCATTGGCAAACGTCAGGCATTTCACATTAGTCACATCGGCATCCAACAAGAATTGGTAGATATAGCTCGCCGCTATCTGCTTCTTATTGATCACCGCGCCGATATCCATACTCTCCGCCATCGACACATATTCCATATTCTCCACCCCGGCAATGGTTTTGAATACACCATACCGTTTCGCCGCCAGGCAGGCCAGGATATTGGTGCTCGCGTTCTCCGTCAGAGCAATAAACGCTTGAGAGTCTTTGATCCCCTCCTGTTTCAATAGATCCGGATCACGCCCGTCGCCATTAATCACCAACACATTGCCCGGTACCACCTCCGCTATGCGGTGGCTCTTCTCTTTGTCGAGCTCAATCAGCCGGATACGGATATGATTCGGCAGGTACTGACAAGCGCGAATGGCGATACGGCTTCCGCCCATGATGATGATCTTTTTCACTTCAGGATCCTCTTTCCCGGCCTGTTTGCGCACCTCTTCCACACCCGCTTTGGTGGTGGTGAAGAAGAGCAGGTCGCCGGAGCGTATCACATCGCTTCCGCGTGGAATGATTGTTTCATGCTGTCGCTTGATCGCTACAACGTGATAGTGCTTATCCTCGCTTGGTAATTCGCTTATTTGCTTATCTACCAGCTGTGAGTTGTCGCGTACCTTGGCGCCGATCAGGATCAGTGCTCCTCCGAAAAGTTCCCAATACTGGCGCGTCCAGGGACGGCGTATATCGGAGACAATCTCCTTCGCAGCAAGCATCTCCGGGTAGATCAAGGTGTTGACCCCCAGGTTTTCAAAGAATTCTTTATTCTTAGGTAACAGATATTCGTAGTTGTTGATGCGGGCAATCGTGCGTTTGGCACCCAGGTTGTGCGCCAGCATACAGGCCATCACATTGGTGGTCTCTTCGGGCGTGACGCTCACGAAGAGATCCGTTCCGTTTATGCCTGCCTCCTCCAGATTACGCAGCGAGGTCGGATTACCCACTACGGGCAATATCTCCATATTAGAATTGGGGAAAACCAGGCGATCTTCGTCTTCGTCCATCAGAATGATATCCAACTTCTCCTGGGATAACATCTTGGCTAAATGGGTTCCTACCGCGCCGGCTCCGGCAATAATTATCTTCACTTTCTTTAATGGTTAATTATAATGGTTAATTATGAGATGTGCCTCAATGGCATTCTTCATTGCTTTACGCCTTTGGCTAAGCGATCTTCGATTCATCATTAATCATTCAACATTCATCATTTTCTTTCTTATGCTTTCCGCATCCATCCCGCACAATTTGTACAGTTCCGGGACAGATCCTTGTTCTACAAACGAATCGTCTACGCCTATCCGTTCCACTTTGGCGGGATAGCCATGGCTGTTCATAAACTCCATCACGACAGAGCCAAGACCTCCCTGTATCACGCCGTTCTCGACAGTGATGATGCGTTTGTATGTTTGTCCTACTTTGTGCAGGATCTCTTCGTCGATTGGTTTGAGGTAGATCATGTCGTAATGCGCCACCGACGCACCCTCTTTCTCGGCCATGTCGATCGCTTTGATCACCTCGTTGCCTATCGGACCGATTGACAACACCGCCAGGTCGCTTCCTTCGCGCAAGAGGCGTCCTTTGCCAACAGGCAGGATCTCCATCTGGTTGCGCCAGTCTTTCTTCTCTCCTTTACCTCGTGGATAACGGATCACGAATGGCGAGTCCACTGCCGCATATCCTGTGTACATCAGGTTACGCAGATCGATCTCATTGAGCGGAGAGGCAATGATCAGGTTGGGGATCGGACGCATAAAGGCGAGGTCGAACACGCCATGATGCGTCGGCCCGTCTTCGCCAACCAGTCCGGCACGATCCAGGCAGAACACCACATGCAGGTTCTGCAAAGCCACGTCGTGGATCACCATATCATACGCCCGCTGCATAAAAGAGGAGTAGATATTGCAGAAAGGTATCATGCCCTCCTTGGCCAGTCCGGCCGAGAAGGTGACAGCATGCCCTTCGGCAATCCCCACATCAAACGCACGGTCGGGAAAGGCTTTCATCATCATACACATGGAACTTCCGGTCGGCATGGCGGGGGTGATCCCGACAATACGCTCGTCCTTCTCCGCCAATTCCACCAAGGTATGCCCGAAAACATCCTGATAGAGTTGCGGTTCGTCCAGATTCTTTGGCAACAGACGCTTCCCGGTCTCTTTGTTGAATTTGCCCGGTGCGTGCCATTCGGTGGCCGAGAGTTCGGCCGGCTTGAAGCCTTTTCCTTTTGTTGTTTTTATATGTAACAGGGTTGGTCCCTGCAGGTCTTTGATATCGTTCAGTATTTTGATCAGATACTTTACATTATGTCCGTCCACCGGGCCAAAATAGCGGATGCTGAATCCTTCAAACAGGTTATGCTGTTTGGTCAATAAGGCCTTCAGGCTGTTGTTGAAGCGTAGGATATTGCCTTTGCGGTCGTCGGAGATCAATTTCAACCGTTTCATGGTGAGGAAGGTATCGTAGCGCAATTTGTTGTACGCCTTGCTGCTTGTGATATCCACCAGGTACTGGCTCATACCACCCACGCTCTGGTCGATCGCCATATCATTGTCGTTGAGAATGATCAAGAGGTTGTTCGGATTGCTCGAGGCATTGTTCAGTCCCTCGAAAGCCAACCCGCCGGTCATGGCGCCATCGCCGATCACCGCCACCACCTTGCGTGCGTCGTTCTCCTGCAACTTGGCCGCGACCGACATGCCCAGTGCTGCCGATATAGAGGTAGAGGCATGGCCGGCGACAAAGGCATCGTAAGCGCTCTCGTTCGGATTCGGAAATCCGCTGATCCCTTTCAGGGTGCGCAACGTACGAAAAGCCTCTCTTCGGCCTGTCAATATCTTATGGCCGTAGGCCTGGTGTCCCACGTCCCACACGATACGGTCATCCGGTGTGTTGAACACATAATGGAGCGCCACCGTCAGCTCCACCGTTCCCAGGCTGGCGCCCAGGTGTCCGGGATGCTCCGATAATACATCTATAATATAATCGCGCAACTCGTCGCATACCTGCGGAAGCTCATCTGGCTTCAAGCGTCGAAGATCCTTTGGGTCATCGATCGCCTCCAGTAAACGCTCGTTTTTGCCATCTGTCATATGCATACAAATTTGCTGCAAAAGTACGTAATAAACCCCATATATAAGAATAAAACGAGTGCAATCGGAGGATATTGCCTGTTGTGGCTTTTATGCTATTTAGGATCGTAGAACTAATCCAGCTCATGGGTGACCGCAGGAAAGCCTGGGTTAACATGATCTCCTAACATGGAGTTCTGCAGGAACGACACCTCTTTGAAGGCATATTGGCGGGTGGTGCCGTCGTGTAGTTGCAATATGAGGTGGCCGGTTGGTTCGATGGAGGCGATCATTGCCTCAAAACGGCCGGTGGCATCTTCGTAGGGGTGGAAGCCCTCTCGGCGGTAAAGCGCGTGGGCATAGAGGCGGCGTATCTCCGCCTCCTCTTCCTGTAAAAGGAGTAGGTAGTAGTGATAGAAGCGCGATAGAAACTGATCCAGGATTTCCTCCCGGTCGTAGTCCTGGCCGGTGATCTGCTTGAGGGAGATTGGGTTGGGGGCGTTCCCGATAAAGACTTCCTGATTCAGGTTGATGCCCACGCCAATGATCGAGCAATAGATATCTCTTCCGGCAATATCATTTTCGATCAGCATGCCACATATCTTTTTATCCTGCCAGTAGATGTCGTTGGGCCATTTCACGGTGATTTCATCGGTATGTTGCAATAGGGTCTCCTGCACGCTGAGAGCCGTGATCTGCGAGATCAGAAATTGTTTGTTGGCCGGCAATATATGGGGATATAACACCGTGCTGAAGGTTAGGTTCTTGCCCCATTCCGATTCCCAGCTGTTGCCCATTTGTCCGCGACCGGCCGTTTGCACATCGGCCCAGACAACGCTACCCTCAGGCAATTCGCGCTGCCCCACCCGCTCGCGCAGGCTGGTATTGGTGGAGACCACCTCTCGGAGGTGTATGATCTGCGGCGATTCGGTGTTATTCGTCGGCATATTGTTCGCGAATTCGTTTGGGTAACTTAGCGATCACCTCCCGGTAGGCATGATGGATCCAGTGACAGATCTCCTTCGCCGGCATATCGCGCTCCAGGTAGATATTGTTCCAGTATTTTTTATTGAAATGATAGGCCGGAGCGACCGCCCCGTAATGCTCACGCAATCGCTCTGCCTCGTCGGGATCACATTTGACAGCAATCACCGGCTCCTCCGCGTCGAGCGAGAGGAGCAGAAACATCTTATTCTCGACTTTGAATACCAGCGACACATCATCGAAAGGAAAACACTCGGTCGTGTTCTTTAATGAGAGGCAATAGTCGCGTACTTCTTCACAATTCATACACACATTTTTTATCGTACCGGAGGCAAAAACGCATCCTCATAATGTTCAATCTCATACCCTTGCGGACCGGGAACCACTGTGACGATATCGAACCGCACCGGCAATTCAATGCTGAAATAACGGGCATAGGCATCCGCCGCCAATACCGTGCGGCGAATCTTCTTCCGATCGACCGCATCTTCCGGCGAAAGCAAATGATCCATCGCGCGCGTCTTTACCTCCACCACCACCAGCCATTCACCATCGATTGCCACCATATCCAATTCGAAATGGTGCCAGTGCCAGTTGTTGTCGAGAATCGTATATCCTTTTTTCTGAAGGAATTCGCGAGCGATCTCCTCGCCTTTACGTCCTATTTCGCTGCGATTCACCATGCGAGTTCGTTTTTACAAAGATACTATTTTTGATAAACACTCAAAGGAGGCAGTTGGTAGGTGCCGTTCAGTACCGATTCACCAGGGCCATACACCCGCATGATGATAAAAGGTTCACCGTTGGGTGCGGGAAGCCAATTGCTTTCGAGCGCCGCTCCCGGGGAATCTTTTGAGATATAGACATCAATGCTTCCATCAGGATTGGTTTGCAGTTGTTGGCTGCGGCTGCCAATGGAGTAGCGATCTATGGGGTTAGCCACCAATAGACGGTCGGGCAGACTATACATGGTGATCGACCAAAAATATTCCGCGGGAGGAATCTGCTCCGGTCGGAAGGTCAACCGATAGCTTGAAGTAGCTGTATTTATCGGGTTGCCATTGGCATCTTTATTGATAGACAGGTAGACCGCTTGGGTGGCATAATTCCCGAAAATACCGACCTGTACGCCCAACGCTCTGAAGATATAGTTCGTTTTCAACACCTCGCGTGTGTTGAACAGGTCGCCCGATCTGGCCTGTGTCGTGTTTAATGTGTGGATGGCATCGGCAATACCTGCCGCCATGGCCTCTTTCGCTTCTTTTGTGAACTTCGAGGTATCCCACGGCATACCGGCTTTTATTCCGAGCTTGGCCATATTGTCAAGCGCCGCTTTGTCGAGTTCGTTCGGAAGTATGTATTGCAGCATGAAATTCACATACCGAAAGGCTTCAATGCTGTTCTCTTCACCGACGACAAAAGGGATCCAATCGATGGAGGCAGCCTCCTTGGGTGCCGCCTTTCCCTGGTAGGCATGCAACGGCATTAATTGGTAGCCAGCCTGGATCTTCTGCACATTCTCCAGGTCTTCAGGACCTTCTGCTCCTGTGCGGGTGAGTACGCCGATGAAATAGGATTCGCCAAGGATAGCACGCTTGATGCCTGTTGGCAAGGCATCGTTCCATTCGGTGGTCGCAAGCAGGTAGGCGCCGCCTTGTTGTCCGTCGATCACGGAGCCGGGACTATCGAGTACAAAGCCCCACATATCATCGCATTGGGAGGTATAATAGCGGTTTCCGTCGACCTCCGGCATAACGAGCACCCACGGCTCACTGCGTAGATCGACCCATCCCCAGGTATAGGGCGTATCGTTGTTGGGCGAAACAATATCTTTGTTATCAGGCGTATAGAAACCGTAGTGGCGAAGCTCACCGAATCCACCGGTATATTCGGAGGAGTGTGGATTGGCTACCTGGCGGTATAGGGTGGCATAGTTCATCACCAACGGGTAGCTCATGATATAAGCCTCGGCTGTTAGTTGCCGTATTTCTTCCGAAGAGAGTTTATTAATATCGGGATCCGACTCTGATTTATCACAGGCCGACAACAATCCTGCCAGGAGCATAAGGGATAAATAAATCTTTTTCATAGCTGTTTTAGTTTATTTTCATTATGGCAGGAAAGACCACCTCTCCTTTGATGGCCTCTTCCGCCGGGCCATACATGCGTAGGATCATATAAAATGATCCCTCCGGCGCAGGTAGCCAGTTGGTTGTAGGAGACGCTTCCGGCTCTCCGTGTTGAATAGACAGCGTCAGTGAGCCATCGTCCCCATACTTCAGTGTATCATCGCCGCCTTTGATATTATAGCGTCCGATGGGGTTCTCCGCCAAGAAGCCTTTGTCGTTATAGAGCGTAAGCGACCAGAAAAATTTCACTTGGGGGATCTGCTCTTTGGCAAAGGTGATACGATAGGTATTCGTGCCATTCAACGGCTCTCCCTGACTGTCGGTATCGACTGTGAGGTAGACCGCCTCTTCGGGGGTGTTGACATAGATATATTTCCACGCGGCCGCCGCCCGGGTCATATAATCGGTGCCCCAGTTGCCCGAATTGGCCGGCGCGTAATGCCAGGTATTGGCCTCTTTGCCGATAAGCAGTGTTTGTTCCTCGATCTCTTGTTTAGCTTCGCCTGCTCCGGCCTGTATGGCTGCCCACACGTCGGCATCGAATTGGGAGATATCGAACGGTTTGCCGGCTTCCAGTCCGATGGATTTAAATTTCTCCATCAATGCCTTATCCTCCGCATTCAATAATTGATAGGCTACCATATCGTTGAATAGCTGGAAAAAGCCCTCCACCGTTCCGTTCTTGGCATCGTAAAAGCCGTACGACCAGGTGAGGGGATCACCCGACGGGGGTGTTGTTCCGGCGAACTCGCTTAGTGGCGTTGCCTTATAGCCTCTTGCAATAAGGGCTGCCTCGTCCTGATCGTCCGGGCCAAAAACCTGTGTACGTCCAAGAATAAGCACTATGGTAGACGGTATCTTAATCACTTTATCTATGCCGGCAGGGGTGTCGCCTTCCCAGTCGGAGCGGGCAAGCAGATAGTTGCCCGGGCCTTCGCCAGTGGCCAGCGTACTGATATAATCCGGGCAGTTGGTGAATATATCGCATAGCTGCAGGCAGAAATAGCGGTTTTCTATCCGGGGCACGTTGATCACCACAGGTTCGTGGCGCAGGTCGCATACGGCATACGAGTAAAAGGTGTCGTTATTGGGTGATACCACCGCTGTATTCTCATGCGTAAACAGTTTGGTATCGGCGATAAAGGTGTTTATCGGCGCATGGCTATTCACTAAAACCGACCATACCGCTTTGTTGTGTTCTACTGCCGGAAAAGCATAGATATAGGCCTCTTTGGCTAAGACACGCGCTTTTTCTGCATCGACTTCTTTTTCTTTGTTGTTGTCACAGGAGACCAAGGCAAGGGCTGTGAGAAGGATTAGGATAAAATTCATAGTTTTTATATTATATATTAATGATAGGCAAAGATACAATAAAATGAATTTATGGCTCTATGAATCAAAAACAAATGGGATTTCCTTTTTTAATTCATTGGATCAATGTACTTTTGCGGCTATATGAAGAAAGTGCGACCCAAGAATAGTCCCAAGTCACCCTCACCCCGTTCCCACAAAGTGACTTTTATGCTCAACGACGAAGAGCAGAAGGCCGTCACGCGCTATCTCGAACGCTACAAGATATCGAATAAATCGCGCTGGTACCGGGAGACCATCATGACACATATCCTGAAAATCATGGAGGAAGACTATCCAACCCTCTTCAATGAAAATGAAATGAGGCGATGAATCCTTTCGACGATACCTATTTTATGAAGCAAGCCCTGACAGAAGCACGCGCCGCTGCCGCCGAAGGGGAGGTGCCTGTTGGTGCGGTCATCGTATGCCAGGGACGGATCATTGCCCGGGCGCACAACCAGACCGAACGCCTCAACGACACCACGGCTCATGCCGAGATGCTGGCTATCACCGCGGCTACCGGTGTGTTGGGTGCCAAATACCTGACCGATTGCACCTTGTATGTTACGGTCGAGCCCTGCGTGATGTGTGCCGGAGCGATCGGATGGTCGCAAATCAGCCAGGTGGTCTTTGGCGCTTCCGACGAGAAAAGGGGTTTTCTACAATTTGCCCCACGCGCGCTTCATCCCAAGACCACTGTTACAAAAGGTGTGTTGGAGGAGGAATGTGCCGCCGAGATGAAGCAGTTTTTTCAACAAAAACGTTGATCAGTAGGTCAATTCCCTGTCTTTGATCGAAGAGGAGATCGGAAAAGGGTATCGTTTCCGGAGTTGTTCCAGGTCGGTATCCGGATCCGCGAATTCACCTTGCATTCCTTTTATCGTAATCGTTCCCTGACTGTTTATCTCAACAAGGGCGTACAGGGTCGTGTCATAACTGATCTGGTTCGGTAGTTCCGGATCGTTGTTGTCGCTGTTCTGGTAACGTTTGTTGTTTATAAAATCATTGCCTGTCCAGAAATAGCTGGCGGAATTGAGCTGATAGTAGTTGATCCGGTCGATCACCTGGTAGTTGTCGCTATGATTATAACCCGCCATCACCGCCGCGATACGTGTTCCTGAATTCATAGCCTCTTTAATGATCTGATGCAGGTCGCGGTTCTTGTTGGGGGTCGATATCCGGTCATTGATGGGGGCATGCGACAGGATCACATAGATAGGCTTCTTGTTTTTCAATAGTTCCGTCAGCCATTCCTGTTGTTCGCTGCTGAAACGCCCGTGACGGATCTCGGCCACATCAAAGTTGCCGTGATCATACGTCTGTTCGTTCCCCTCTGCATCCAGGAAGAAATTGGAATCCAACACCACAAAGCGGAAAGGTCCTTTGTCGAAATAATAATGAGAGGCCGGCAGCCCATAGAATGCCGCGAACTCCTTTTTGTCGGCCTTGGTCAGATCTTGGCTGCCTATCGCATGATAGACCGGAGCAGAGGCTTGAGCGATCATCTCCCTGAGCGGTTCGTTGGCCGATGAGGGTTGCGCAAAATCCCCCAGATCGACAAAGAAGTCAACCTGTTGATCCGCGCCTGCCTGAAGGATGGTTTGCAACCGCTCCCTCCCGTCAGCGATCGAGTCGGCATGTAGGTCGCTAAACAAAAGAAAGCGAACCGTTTGCTCCTTGGGGGTGCACCCGAACAAGAAGCAAACGGTAAGGATAAGGGTTGTGTTGAGAAATGGTTTCATAGCTATTTTATTATGTCAATGATTTTATTCACTGATCAACTCGATGCTGGCTCCGCGAACGCCTGAAGCGGAAGCCTCCAAGACAATGGGTCCCGCCTTTTCGGTCGTTTGCACAATGGCGGTCATCTGTCCACTGAAAAGCTTCATCTGCGGCAGATGGAAAAGTTCCAGGCTGGTGGTGTTGCCACTGGCTCCGGCGCGGTAGAATCCTTCGCCACGCACCTTGAATTTCACCTGATTGGTGGCGTCGGGACAAAGGTTACCATTCCGGTCGACCACCCGTACGGTGATGAAAGACATATCTTTGCCATCGGCCGAGAGACGCGAGCGGTCTGCTTTCAGTTCCAGGCGATGAGGCTTGCCTGCTGTATGGATCTCTTTTTCTTCCACGGCATTACCCTCCTTATCGTAGGCCACCACCTTCACCGTACCCGGCTCATAACGCGTATCCATCCACATCAGGCGATAGCGTTTCTGACGTTCCAGCGAAGCCAATGCTTCGGGTGTACCACTGGCATCCAGTTCAACCGAGAGGTCTTTCGTGCGAACGCCCTGGCTTTTGCCGTTGATAAACAGCTCTGCCGAAGGATGGTTGGTGTATACGAACACCGGCGTCACTTCGCCTTCACGTCCCGGCCATGTCCAGTGAGGCAGGATATGCAAGGTATTCTCCCCTTTGTTCCAATGGCTGCGATACAGGTAGTAGCGGTCTTTGGGTATGCCCGCCAGGTCGATGATACCGAACAGGGAGCTGTGGCTGGGCCAGTCGGTATAATAGGGCGTAGGTTCGCCCAGGTAATCGAAACCGGTCCATACGAATTCCCCAATCGTATAAGGCAAATCTTCCTGATGGATAAAGTCATCTTCAGGCAGGTTCGACCAATTGCAATGTTCCAGGTCGTACCCGCTGCTTTGGTGGTCGTCGTACTTGGCATCCGAACGGCGCTCTACCGGGAATTTATATACCCCGCGGGTGCTGACGGTCGAAGCAGTTTCGCTACCCAACACAATGGCCTGCGGCAGTTTCTTGTAGGCATCCTGGTAGACAAAGAGGCGGTAGTTGAATCCCACCACATCCATCGTGGCGGCAAAATTATTGTTGATAACATTGACGCCATGATCCATGCCATTGGTAACCGGACGGGTAGGATCTTCGCGGTGGCAGATATCTTGCAGGAAGCGAGCCAATTTGCCTCCTCCCGGTCTGCTCTGGTCGGGTACCTCGTTGCCGATACACCACATCACCACACTCGGATTGTTGCGGTATTGGCGAAGCAGGTTTACCAGGTCTTTCTCCGCCCATTCGTCGAAGAACAGGTTATATCCGTTTTTCACCTTCGGCGTTTTCCATTCATCAAACGTTTCGGGCATCACCATAAAGCCCATCTCGTCGCAGGCGCGGATCAATTCGGGTGCAGGCATATTGTGTGAGGTGCGGATCGCGTTACATCCCATGTCTTTCAGGATACGCAACTGACGGCGGATCGCGGCGTCATTGACGGCAGCGCCCAACGGTCCCAGGTCGTGGTGGTTACACACCCCCTTGAACATCGTCTTTTCGCCATTCAGGAAAAAGCCCTCTTCGGGAATGATCTCGATCGAACGGACACCGAACGTCGTGGTGTACTCATCTTTCAAGGTCTGCCCGTCGTACAGGCGAGACACCGCTTTGTAAAGCTCAGGTACCTCCGGCGACCACAAACGGGGATTCTGCAAAATGATTTCTTGTGAGAAACAGTCATTATCGAAAGCAGTCAAGGCCGATTTGGTCTCGATCAGGCGGTTGCCATACTGGTTCCATATCTCTGTCACCAGGCTATAGCGGGAAGCCTCCGTGCCCTGCGGGCGAGCGATCTCTGTTTTCAGATGCACGCGGGCAAATTCTTTACTTACCTGTGGCGTCGTGATCTGCGTTCCCCAAAGCGGGATATGCGCTTCTTCCGTCACGATCACATGCACATTGCGGTAGATACCGGCGCCCGGATACCAGCGCGATGACTCCGGCAGGTTCTCTAAACGAACAGCCAGGGTGTTCGTACCTTCAGCACGCAGGAAGTCTGTAATATCAAAATAGAAAGAGTTATATCCGTATGGCCAATTGCCCACCTTTTGTCCGTTCACATAAACATTCGCCTGGCTCATCGCCCCGTCGAACAAGAGGGTGACCCGCTTGCCCGGGGTATAAGAGGGAATGGAGAGGTCGTAGCGATACCAGCCCACCCCGACAAAAGGAAGCCCGCCCGTACGTCCGGCATGAGGCATCGCCTCTTTCTGTCCATCCTGGGTAATAGCCACCTGTTGCAGGTCATTATAAGCATCGAAAGGGCCATAGATCGCCCAGTCGTGAGGCACGGTAACCGATTGCCACTTGCTATCATCATAGTCCGAACGGATAAAATCAGCCTGATCCTCGCGGGTGAATTTCCATCCCTTCTCGAGCAGAAACTCCGTCCGTACCTGTGCCGCCAACCATTGGGGCAAAAATAAACTCCATGCAAAAACAAACAAAATGAGAAGTCGTTTCATATGATTATTTAATTTGATTTACAGAAGGACAAATATAGTAAAAAACATTTTTGGAATATCATTTTGTTTTTGGATCATCTGGTAAATGGGAGGGAGAAATGGGAGGTTCTTTAAATATTGTAAGAATGGAAGGTGGGGATCGCGCTGCCAGCGCGAGATTATGCATAACCGTATGCAAGCATAGCGCAGCTTACGGTATAGCGACTACCTGTCAAACAAGCGCCGCAGGTGCGAGATCTGCCATAATCCCGCCCCATGCGGGGCTTTTTATATAGAGGATTCACTACCGTAAGCTGCGCTACGCTTGCATACGGTTATGCATAATCTCACGCCTGCGGCGTGCTTTCCCACAAACCTTCCCATCTCCTCCGATTTGAAGAAAAAGCCCGATACCATCTGTGCCAACCTTTCCTATTTCCTTTCTCCTTTCTCCTTTCTCCTTCAAATTTTCTCCTATTTGAAAACCAGCAGCCTGAGGCAACTGGCTACAGAACGAAGCAATCTATGATTGCTTGCCTTTAACTTCCCCTGTCAGACAAAAAAGCCTAAAAGCTTGCGCAATAAACAAATGTTTATTATATTTACATAACCAAACCAAAAACTATCTAAAACCTTGAATGCAAGAGAAAGAAAAGAGTTAAAGGCTCTCGTAGATCACGAAAAGAGAAACCTTCTGTTCTACGCCCTGTTTTACGACCGTCTTAATAGCGAGATGTCGATTAGGGAACTCGAAAGGGCAATCGACTACCACTTAGACCGATTGATTGCTTTATTCGAAAAGTTGAAACAATAAACAGTAAGATAGTATGCAAGAGAAAAATAACATTGAAAAACTGAAAGAGCAGTTTGTAGCTCTTGATTCCGAAGCGGATCGGAACGCTTTCATGGACAAGATGAAAGCGGAGTATGACCAAAAAAGTCTGGAAGAAAAAACGGTCTTTATCGCCGCTTTTGAGCAAAGCGCCCGAGAAGCCTGCGAGAAAGCGGATGCCGTCATTCATTATGTTGATATCCGACTTAAGCTGGCCGACATCCTGGAATTTGTATCTATGTCATACATCGCCCGGCACTATTTTAACAAAACGAAAGCCTGGTTTTCCCAGCGGCTGAATGGTCATTTGGTAAACGGGATCCCGGCGACCTTTACCCCCGGCGAATTAAAGACATTATCCGATGCCCTCAGCGATATCAGCAGACGGATAAAAGACACAGCCCGTTCAATCGCTTGACGGTTTGTATGGGGGGCTGGTGTGGTAAGATTTGAAGGGGAAGGGAGAAAGCGGGGGCTTCAGATTTGGGAATATTGGAGGAGAAAGGAAATAGGAGAAAGGAGAAGGGAGTGTCTTCAAATTTGGTAAGAATTGAAGGTGGGGATCGCGCTGCCAGCGCGAGATTATGCATAACCGTATGCAAGCATAGCGCAGCTTACGGTATAGCGACTACCTGTCAAACAAGCGCCGCAGGTGCGAGATCTGCCATAATCCCGCCCCATGCGGGGCTTTTTATATAGAGGATTCACTACCGTAAGCTGCGCTACGCTTGCATACGGTTATGCATAATCTCACGCCTGCGGCGTGCTTTCCCACAAACCTTCCCGTCTTCTCCCTTTCTCCCTTCTCCTTCCTCCTTCCCATCTTCTCCTTTCTCCCTTCTCCTTCCAATCTTCTCCTATTTGAAGACCCGCATCCATCAGAATAATCATATTAAATCAAACCAATCACATCCGAGAAATCAAAAAATCAGCATAATCAAGGTTCAGACAAATTTACAAATTGTCAAAATCGACCGAGTATTTTTCCGAAAACGTAGGGGTATTTTAAATTACCCGCAGGAGTAACACTTTTTAACGTATCATATTGTAAGGAAAAAAGGTGGTTTTGCTTACGTTTTGTCAAAATGAAAAAGCGGGCAAAAGAGGGGTGGAGAAATCGAAAAGAGACAAAAATACCCCTAAATGAGATGTTTTTTTCTTCCCTGTCTGAGGATAAAAGGTATATTTGTGAGTTGATCGGGTTAATCGATCTATTTTGATACAAGGCAAAACGACAAGATCGAACACATATAAGTATTATAATATTATCTAATTAAATGACGTATGAAAACTAAATTTCTTGCCTTAGCTCTTCTCTTGATTGGCTTTGTGGCTTGTCAGCAAGCTCCGGGGCCGCAAATGATTAAAACTCAAACCCCTCCTCGTCCGGCCGGGCAGGAAGATGTTCTTAGACTGACGGCCGATCCGATCCCAGTTGTGCGCGTAGCCTTTATCGGGCTGGGGATGCGCGGACCGGGTGCCGTAAGCCGTATGGCACAAATCGACGGTGTGGAGATCGTTGCTTTGTGTGATATCCGCCAGGAGCAGGTGGAAAAGGTAAACAAAACCTTGGTGGAACGATTTGGCAAGCCTGCCGCGAAAGAATTCTACGGTGATCCGGAGATCTGGCGTGAGGTGACGGCCTTGCCCGATGTCGATCTGATTTACATCGCCACCGATTGGAAAAACCATGTCCCCATGGGTGTGCAGGCAATGAAAGATGGCAAACATGTGGCGATCGAAGTACCGGCAGCCATGAGTATGGAGGAGATCTGGGAGCTTATCAACACCTCCGAGCAAACCCGCAAGCATTGTATACAATTGGAGAACTGTGTGTATGACTTCTTTGAACTGACCTGTCTGAATATGGCGCAACAAGGCATCTTTGGCGAGGTGCTTCACGGCGAAGGAGCCTACATCCACGGTCTGCAGGCGTTCTGGGATTCTTACTGGGACAACTGGCGTATGGATTTCAACCGTCACCACCGTGGCGACGTCTATCCGACTCACGGATTGCTTCCTGTTATGCTGGCGATGAATATCCACCGCGGCGATAAGATGAATTTCTTGACTGCCGTTGATACGAAAGCGGTAGGTAACCCGGCCTATATCAAGGAAAAAACAGGTGAAGAGGTGACCGATTTCCGCAATGGCGATCACACGATGACCATGATACGCACGGAAAAGGGCAAATCGATCCTGATCCAGCACGACGTAACCTCGCCGCGTCCTTACAGCCGTGAGTTTCAATTGTCGGGCACCAAAGGTTTTGCTAACAAATATCCGGTGCAGGGCTTTGCGCTGGACGGCAAAGAACTGTCGGCTCAAAGCGGCACGCCCGACCTGGAAGACCTGAATGCCCACCGCTTTGTGTCTGACTCGGTTCGCCGGGTGATTATGGAGAAATACAAACACCCGATCGCTGTCGATATCGAAGAGAAGGCACGCCAGGTAGGTGGCCACGGAGGGATGGACTTTATCATGGACTATCGCCTGATCTACTGCTTGCAGAACGGATTGCCATTGGATATGGACGTGTATGACCTGGCTGAATCCTGCTGTTTGATACCGCTGACCGAAATCTCGTTGGACAACGGCTCTATGCCGGTGGAGATTCCTGATTTCACGCGGGGTGGCTGGAATAAACTGAACAAAGTGGAGTTCGCTAAATAAAAAAGGGAAGATCCCTTTCGCATAAAAAAAACTCCCGGATTGAGGTGACTCGATCCGGGAGTTTTTTTATGTTTATAATCGTATTACCGGTTAAGGTGTTACGATGCTGTGAACTTCTACTTCAAACTTCAGGGTGGTGTATCCGGGGATATCTTTAAGGCCGGAAACGCCGTAAGCCAACTGATAAGGGATCCAGATCTCCCAACGATCGCCCACATGCATATACTGCAATGCGGTGGTAAAACCGGCGACAAAGCTACCGGCTGATGAAACATAGGGATCTTGCTCCGGGTCTTCCTGCTTATCGAAAACCACCCACTCGGAGTAATCGCTGGGGTTGATCATCGTTCCCGTATAATAGATTCCCACTTTGGTATTGTAGTAGATCGGTTCTGTGCCCTCTCCCTCTTTCAATACTTTGTAATAGATAGAGCCACCGTTGTTTAGCGCCTTGAGCTCTTTATAATTCGTCTTATCCGCCGTGATATCATAAAATGCCTGGCGATTCACCTCTTTCCACTCTTTGCTCACCGTTTCCTCATCATCGTCGCTACACGAGGTGGCGATCATCAGGGTGCAAAGCATCATACATGCTATAAACCAACTCTTTTTCATCTTCATTCCATTATTTGTTTCAACATATTCTTCATACTTACCTTTTCAGCAATAATCGCATGCAATTGATCGATGGCTACGCGCTCCTGTTCCATCGTGTCGCGGAAACGGATGGTTACGCAGTTGTCTTTCAACGTTTCGTGGTCGACTGTGATACAATAGGGCGTACCGATGGCATCCTGACGGCGATAGCGTTTGCCGATCGAGTCTTTCTCGTCGTACTGGCAACGGAAGTCGAAACGCAACATATCGACAATCTCTTCCGCCTTTTCGGGCAGCCCGTCTTTCTTTACCAGTGGCAATACCGCCAGTTTGATCGGCGCCAACGCGGGTGGCAACTTCAGTACCACGCGTGATTCGCCGTTGGCCAATTCCTCCTCCTGGTAGGATCCCGCCAATACGCTGAGGAAACAGCGGTCGACGCCAATCGAGGTTTCCACCACATAGGGCGTATAGCTCTTATTTAGTTCCGGATCGAAATACTGCATCTTCTTACCGGAGAATTTCTCGTGCTGGCTCAGGTCAAAGTCGGTACGGCTGTGGATTCCTTCCACCTCCTTGAAGCCGAAAGGCATATTAAACTCGATATCCGTCGCGGCATTGGCGTAGTGAGCCAGTTTTTCATGGTCGTGGTAGCGGTATTTCGCATCGCCGAATCCCATCGCTTTATGCCATTTCATGCGGAACTCTCTCCAGCTGTTAAACCATTCCATCTCTTCGCCCGGACGCACAAAGAACTGCATCTCCATCTGTTCGAACTCACGCATACGGAAGATAAACTGACGAGCCACGATCTCATTGCGGAAAGCCTTACCGATCTGCGCGATACCAAACGGGATCTTCATACGACCGGTCTTCTGCACGTTCAGGAAATTCACAAAAATACCCTGAGCCGTTTCCGGACGCAGGTAGATTTTGGTGGCTCCGTCGGCTGTCGCTCCCATCTCGGTGGAGAACATCAGGTTGAACTGACGCACCTCCGTCCAGTTGCGGGTGCCCGAGATCGGACAAGCTATTTCGTTATCGATAATGATCTGGCGCAGCTCTTCCAGGTTGGAATCGTTCAATGCCTTAGCAAAACGCTCGTGCAGCGCGTCCCATTTCTGCTGGTATTCCAACACACGGCCATTCGTAGCACGGAACTGTGCCTCGTCGAAAGCCTCGCCAAAACGTTTGGCAGCCTTCGCCACCTCTTTATTCATTTTGTCTTCGATCTTGGCCAGTTGCTCTTCGATCAATACATCAGCCCGATAGCGCTTCTTGGAATCTTTGTTGTCGATCAATGGATCATTGAACGCATCTACGTGGCCCGAAGCCTTCCAGATGGTCGGATGCATAAAGATAGCCGAATCGATCCCCACCACGTTTTCATGCAACAGCGTCATGCTGTCCCACCAATATTTCTTTATATTGTTTTTCAACTCTACACCGTATTGCCCATAGTCGTAAACAGCTCCCAGCCCGTCGTAAATTTCTGAGGAGGGAAAAACGAATCCATATTCTTTACAGTGTGAAATCAGCTTCTTAAATACATCTTCCTGTGCCATAGGTTTTTTAAAATTAGAATACAATATTATTATGCGCCTGCAAAGTAACGAAAAAATATTCAGATTAAGGTGCTATTTGGCTATCGCTTTGTTCTTTAGAAGAGATCATTCGTTTTCTTTGTTTGTGGTCGGGAGTGCTTCCAAATCGTGTGGCATCGGCCTCTCTTTGAGTCCATAGATGAGTGCAAAATTCAAGGAATTGCTCAGCCTTTGCTTTTTAACCGATTTTGTAACGTTTTGCTTATAAAATGTAATCTCGACACTTAAAAACGCCCGAAAATATAGCTAACAAACGTTAAAACGGTAGGCAAAAGTGTCATTTTGTTACTCGATTTTTTGCATACTACAGAAATGTTGACGTTCTTTGCACTGTCTAAAACACAAAAAACTCAGTTACACGTATCACACGTAACCAAGCAAATCGAAAAAAGAACCTTAACTTAAACGCTGAAACTATGGTCAAAATTCCCCTAATTTTTTGAACCATAAATTCAAAAGGAATCCCTGCCACATTGTTGTGGTAGGGATTTTACTTGTGTGCAAATTATTCCTAAGTCACGGATTGGGGATCATGGATCCTATTCCACCGTCACCGATTTTGCCAGGTTGCGGGGCATATCTACATCCCGTCCCTTTTTGACGGCAATATGATAGGAGAGTAGTTGCAGCGGGATGATGGACAATAATGGGCTCAGGCACTCCTCGGTCTCCGGTATTTCGAGTACGAAATTGGCGATCTGTTTCACCTTGTCGTCCGAGTTGTTGACAATAGCCAGGATTCTTCCGTTGCGTGCTTTTATCTCTTGGATGTTGCTGATCATTTTTTCGTAGGTGCCGTCGTGTGTGGCTATCACCACCACCGGCATATCCTGGTCGATTAGGGCGATCGGCCCATGTTTCATTTCAGCGGCCGGATACCCTTCGGCATGGATGTAAGAGATCTCTTTCAGTTTCAGGGCTCCCTCCATCGCAATGGGGTAGGAGTATCCTCGTCCCATGTAAATGAAGTTGTGGGCATAGGTGAATATCTTTGAGAGGTCTTCGATGAGGGCGTTCTGAGCCAGGATGGCCTCGATCTTGCCGGGGATCCGATCCAGCTCGATCAGTAGGCGTTCGTACTGTTCGTTGGAGATGGTCTTTTTTTCTTTGCCGATGTTGAGCGCCATCATGATCAATATCAACACCTGTGCCGTGAAGGCTTTCGTGGAGGCGACACCGATTTCCGGTCCCACATGGGTGTAAGAGCCGGCGTGGGTGTTGCGGGCAATGGAAGAGCCGACCACGTTGCAGATGCCATACACAAAAGCGCCCGCCTTTTTGGCCAGTTCGATCGCTGCCAGCGTATCGGCTGTTTCACCCGATTGGGAGATCGCGATAACGATATCGTCCGGATAGATCACCGGGTTACGGTAGCGAAACTCGGAAGAGTATTCCACCTCTACCGGGATGCGACAGAACTCTTCCAATAGGTATTCCCCTATTAGCCCGGCGTGCCAGGAGGTGCCACAGGCAATGATCAGGATGCGACGCGCATTGAGAAAGCGCTCTTTATGGTCGATGATGCCGGAGAGAGCCAGGTTGTTACAGTCTACATTGATGCGTCCCCGCATGCAATCGCGCAAGGTACGGGGTTGTTCGAATATCTCTTTGAGCATATAATGGGGGTATCCACCCTTCTCCAACTCATTCAGGCTGACCTCCAACTGGATGATCTGCGGTGTCTTTTCCAGGTTGCTCAGGCTTAGGATCTGAGGCGATTTGTCGCGGTGTACTACCGCGATCTCCTCGTCCTCCAGGTAGATCACCTTATCGGTATACCCTACGATGGGCGAGGCGTCGGAGGCGATAAAGTATTCCTCTTCGCCAATGCCGACCACTAACGGGCTGCTTTTTCGCGCCGCGATGATGAATTCCGGATTCTCTTTCTCTACAATGGCAATGGCATACGCACCGACTACCTGCTGCAGGGCCAGCCGAACGGCTGTGATGGTATCCGTTTGATGGCTGACTTTGATATATTCAATCAGCTGAACAAGTACCTCCGTGTCGGTTTCGCTATGAAACACATATCCTTTTTGCTTCAAGCCCTCTTTCAGAACCGTATAGTTCTCGATGATGCCGTTGTGGATCAAGGCCAGGCTTTCAGATTGTGAATAATGGGGATGCGCGTTGGCTTGGTTGGGCTCACCGTGTGTAGCCCATCGGGTGTGAGCGATGCCAATATGCCCGGAAATATCTTTGCCTTCGCAAAAGAGCTCTAAATCGGATACGCGTCCTTTGGTTTTGTAGATGTTTAATTCGTTTTGGGGGCTAATCAACGCTACACCGGCACTGTCATATCCTCGGTACTCTAAACGGTGTAAGCCTTTTATTAAAATGGGAAATGCCTCTTGCTTCCCAATATATCCTACGATGCCACACATGTGTCTTTTTGTTTTAATAAGAAAGTACAAATATAGTAACAATATTTTGCGGGCGCAAGGTGGAAAACAGCATAATGTAAATTTTAATATGTATTATCTTTCAATAAGTCATATATAGTTGTTTTTAATTGTCATTATGTCAAACTGCTTCGATGGGCCTGTTTCGGGATTCAACACGAAGAACACGAAGATCTATCTAAAAAACGGAGTTCACAGCGGGAGAAAGCGCCAATAAAATTCTAAACAGCTTCTAAAAAGTATTACTTTTGTCAGAAACAATAAAACAAAGGATATATGGCTGCATACAAACGAGTTCTCCTGAAACTGAGCGGTGAGTCGCTGATGGGAGGAAAGCAATATGGAATAGACGAAACACGCTTGGGCGAATACGCTGCGCAGATCAAAGAAATCACCGACCTGGGTGTACAGGTGGGTATCGTGATCGGTGGCGGAAATATCTTCCGCGGATTGAGCGGTGCCTCCAAAGGGTTCGACCGGGTAAAAGGTGACCAGATGGGCATGCTGGCGACAGTGATCAACAGCCTGGCCCTAAGCTCCGCCCTGACGGCGATAGGTGTGAAGGCCGATGTCTTGACGGCTATCCGCATGGAGCCGATCGGTGAATTCTATAATAAATGGAAAGCGATCGACCTGTTGGAGCAGGGCCATGTGGTGATTATGTCGGGCGGAACGGGTAATCCTTTCTTTACGACCGATACCGGTTCGTCGCTCCGGGGCATCGAGATCGAAGCCGATGTGATGCTGAAGGGCACCCGGGTAGATGGTATCTACACCGCCGACCCCGAGAAAGATCCGACCGCCACAAAGTTCGATGAGATCACCTACGACGAGATCTACAACAGAGGGCTGAAGGTGATGGACCTGACAGCCACCACGATGTGTAAAGAAAACAACCTGCCGATTGTGGTGTTCGATATGGATACGATAGGCAATCTGGTGCGTGTCATTCGCGGAGAAAAGATCGGTACGCTGGTGCACAACTGATCTCCGGATCATCTCTTACTATTATCTGTTAACCTTATTTGTACGAAATGAAACCAATCTTTCGACACCTTTTTCTTTTCTTTCTTGCCGGTCTGTTGTTACTGACTTCGTGCGACAGGCAGGAGAAGAAAAAGATTGTCGTGGGGTTGTCACAATGTATGCTGGACGATGCCTGGCGGCAGACAATGATCCGGGAGACCCTGATCGAAGCCTCCAATCACGACGATCTGGAGGTGATCGTCCGCAACGCCGACACCGACAACCGGCAACAAATCGCCCAGATCAGGGAACTGATCGCCTTGGGTGTCGATGTATTGATCATCTCTCCCAACGAGTCCGACCCGCTTACGTCTGTGGCCGAAGAGGCCTATCAGGCTGGCATTCCGACGATTATCACCGACCGGAAAATCAGTAGCGAATTATATACCACCTTTGTCGGCGCCAGTAATTATGATATCGGGCGCGACGCGGGGCTTTACGCCTCCCGCAACCTGCCACCGAACGCCACTATTCTGGAGATATGGGGGCTTTCCACCTCTTCGCCTGCCCAGGAGAGACATACCGGGTTTGTGGAAGCCCTGGTGGGACGGTCGGATCTCTCGTTTATCAAACTGGAGGGCGAATGGCGCTATGATACCACCGCTGTGCGCATTGCGCGGAGGGAGTTGCCCCGGCAGATCGACCTGGTTTACGCGCATAACGATGTGATGGCCTTGGCGGCCCGCGAGTATTTTATGGCCGAGGACTCCGCGCGAGGAAAAGAGGTGCACATCATTGGCGTCGATGCCGCGCCGGGAGCCGGCCTGGAAGCCGTGGCCGACGGACGCATCAATATGTCGTTTCTCTATCCGCGCGGAGGGGAAGAGGTGATCCGTGCCGCCCTGAAAATAGCGCGGGGCGAGACGGTACCCCGTCATATACCACTTCATACGGCGCAGATCGACCGGGATATCGCGCGAACACTGCTGTTGCAGGCCGATCAGTTGATCAATTACCAGCGGCGGATCGAAGGGCAGGTGTCGCGTCTGGAGGAGCTTTTCAATCGCTATCATTTTCTGCAAAACTCGCTTTGGATCATCTCTTTCCTGATGGTCGGAATGGTGGTATTGATGTTTTATATCTTCCACCTGTTTAAGAAAATGCGCCGTACGAACCGGACCCTGCGGGAGATCAATAAAAAGGAGGAGGAGCAACGGCGCAAACTGATTGCCCTGAACGCGGAGATCAAAGAGGTGACGGCGCAGAAACTGCAATTTTTCACCAACATCTCGCACGAGGTACGCACGCCGCTTACGCTGATCCTGGCGCCACTCGACCGCCTGATCGGTCTGCTGTACGATTCGCCTTACCTGCCCGATCTGCAGTTGATACGCAAAAACGCCGACCGCCTGTTGCGGGTGATCAATCAGATCCTTGATTTCCGCAAGATCGAAACACAACAGGAAAAGGTAAAAGCGCGGGAAATTGATTTTGTTCCGTTCGTGCGTGAGGTGATGAGCTATTTTGATAGTATGGCGGCGGTAAGGCATATCGATTACCGGTTCGTATCGGATTTGAAACAGTGCAAACTATGGCTCGACAGCGACCAGATGGAGAAGGTATTGGTGAATCTCTTGTCGAACGCGTTTAAATTTACACCCGAAAAGGGAAAGATCGAGATAATACTCCGGCAGGAGGCCGACCGGGTCACCTTACGGGTGGCCGACAGCGGGCAGGGCATTCGGGCGGAGAACATTCCCTACCTGTTTGATCGCTTTTATACCGAAGACCGTTCGGTCGGCACCGGCATCGGCTTGCACATGGTTAAGGAGTATGTCGCGATGCATGGCGGAGAGGTGTCGGTCGAAAGCGAATGGGGAAAAGGTACGGTCTTTTCTATTGTGCTTCATACGGGGAAGGAACATCTTACAGGCGATCATGTGACGGTTACCGACCTCTCGCCCCTTTCTTTCCAGGCTTCTCAACTGGACGATTCAGAGGTGGATGCAATGCTGGCGAAAACCTATGATTATACCATTCTGTTGGTGGAAGACGACGAGGAGGTGAGAAGCTTCCTGGCGGGAGAACTGAAAGATCAATTCCGGGTATTGACGGCTGAGAATGGGAAAGAGGCGTTGCAGGTGTTGGAAGAGCAGGAGGTCTCGCTCGTATTAAGCGATGTGATGATGCCGGAAATGAATGGGTTTGAATTATGCCGCACGCTGAAAACCAACCTATCTTACAGTCATATACCGGTTATACTATTGACTGCCCTGACCGATGAGCGGCAGCGTCTTTACGGCGTTTCCCGCGGTGCCGATGGCTATATCCAGAAGCCGTTCCAGGTGAATTATGTGAAGGTGAAGATCATCCGCCTGTTGGAAGACCGCCGGTTGTATCGCGAACAGTTACTAAAGAAGCTACAGGACAACCATATGTTGTTGGGCGAACCGGAAAAGGCGGAGAATATGGACGACCTGTTCCTGCGACGCTTTATCGCGCAGCTCGAAGAGGTGTATACGGACGCGGAGTTTAATGTGGAGAAACTGAGCGATACGCTGGGCTTGTCGCGCGGACATCTCTACCGGAAGGTGAAGGAACTGACCGGTACAACGCCGGTGGATTTACTGCGTAACTTCCGGTTGAATAAGGCCACGCAGCTTCTCCGGCAGAACCAGTTGTCTGTCAGTGAAATTGCTTATCAGACAGGATTTACCTCTCCTGCCTATTTCTCGAAATGTTTTAAGGCTGTTTACGCGATGACCCCGAAGGAATACCAAAGCGGAGCGGAGCCGTCGGACAGCTAAACCAACGGGTTATCCCGGATTATTCACCGGCTCTTTGGGCTTGCGGTCGAAGAACGGATTCTTGCTTCCGGCACTCATCGGGATAGCCATCACGCATTTACATGCTCCCAACATCCCCAATTTCTGAGCGGCCCAGCCCGCGCTGAACATCACCCGTGTGTCGATACGCAAATCGGCTGCCATGGCACAGGCGGAACCGATGGCGATGCCCAGGTCGACGCTGTTGATGGCGCAGGGCACAAACTCAGGCTTTCCCTCGCAGGTGTTGTATCCGCAATGGGCACAATTCAATCCCTGTACCTGCTGCATCGTTCCAATGATCATGACTACATCGGCGCTTTCCAGGTTGTCGGCATCCCGCAGGAGGAATTTCATGCCGGTCTCTTCGGAGAGTTGGCGCATCTTGGTCGACAGGCATTCGATGTCGCCATCGGTCACCAAAGCCATCTCTATAATATCAACTCCTTTCCCTTTCGGGGCGGTGCGCGCGGCGGTCATCATGCGGCGCGCTACGTCCATCACAAGGTCTTTCCGTAGGTTACGTTCGTTTAGTATCATGTTGTTTATACTTGTAAATTGGTCATTGTTGTTGTCATCTCGAATGGATAGTCGGGATAATCGTAGATGCTGAACTGCGGTTCGGTCTTTCCCCTCCGGTAGTTCCAGATCGTACGGTATTCCTCCGTGTCTTCGCCCATCTCTTTCAGTTGACGAAGATAGGCGGCAATCGATTTGTTTTCCACGATATATACCCGGCCCATCGTATGGATAATCGGACTGTGGATGCGGCTTCCGTCGTGATCAAAGCGAAGGATGCGTTTGCCCTCCGCGGTGATGCCCACTGTCTCGAATGTCATACTCTTTCCAATCCCCGGCAAATTAAGCACATTTCTGTCTGTTCCCGCGAAAAGAAGGTGATTTTCTTTGAGGAAACGGGTGAGTTGTTTGCCTAAGGGGCGTTTGGCGCGTATGATTTCATCCAGCTCTTGCCGCTTTTCTTTCGGGATAAGGCCAAACACCTTCTCTTCGTGTTCCTCCTGAAGCGATCGGCTGTTGGGGGCAAACATGGCATAGTTCTCGCGGAAGCCTTTGACGGAGAAGGTATAATAACAAACCACTCCCAGGGCGTTGAGCGTCTGCCGTAGCTTGGCGGTGTGGCCGCGTCGTGAGGCGGCTACGGTGAATACCAATTGATTGGTGATGGTCCATCCGGCATTTTGGATGGCTTCGATGGCTCGTTTTGCCTCTGGTGTTACTTCTAAAGGCGATTGGAAGTGGGTCTGTATGTAGCATTGCACGATGCCTGCCTGCGCCGCTTTCTCTTTGAACTCACGCAGTATTTCCACCAGATCGTCGGTCACGCGCATGGGCAGGTAGGCCAAGAGGCGGCTGCCGAGGCGTACGCGTTGGATCTCCGCATATTTGTCGGTGTCGGGGCGCGATTCGTTTGCCTTTCGCTTGCGGATTGCCATCTTATAAACGGCATCCAGTATCTTACGCAGTGTCGCGTTCTGGCTCATCAGGGCGTCTCCACCAGTGATCAGGATATCGCGCAACTGGGAATCCTCTTCGAAATAGTTCATCAACCGGCGCAATTTCTTATCCCAGCTCTCTTTGGGTTTCAGGGCGTCGAAGTCGAAATTCAAACGCTCGCTCTGGAAGTCATACATACGCTGGCAGGAGGCGCAAAGCCCTCCGCAGGCACGCCCCATGGAGTCGGGAATCAGTATAGCCACCTCCGGGTAGCGGCGATGGATATTATGTCCGTCGGGCAAAAGCCATCCGGCAGCGTTAGGTTCGCCGCCCACCACGACATCCTCCTTCTCCCAGGCACGGATATCGCCGTAGGTCTCTACCAACTCTTCGGAATAAAGGATGTAGGAGCGTATCGTTTGGTCGTCGTAGCCCGCCTCTCCTGTGTTTAATAAGGAGAGGTAGTAAGGCGTAACGAAGAAGGGCATACCTTTCTTTTTAGCCTGCATCAGCCGTTGCATGGTCTCGGGCGAGAGCGTGTTACCTAAGAAAAGATTGAGCTCGGTCGGGCTTTTTATCGCCATCGCCAGATGGAAGCGGCTACTGTTCCACCAGGTTTCTACCTGCTGTTGTTTCTCTTCGTAAGAGATGCCTTCGGCGAACTGGTAGCGTGCCGTGGGTGAATGATGGCGTTCGATCCTCCGGATCAATAGGCGGATGATACGCTCTTTGTTCGCTTGCCGGATGGTCAATACCTCTTCTTCCAGGCCGGTCGGCCAGCGTGCCATCTGCCGCTTGACGCGGTTGCGATCCGGTTCGGGCTCTTTCTCCCGGTCTAACGCGATAAATAGGTGGAATAGGTCATTGAACAGGTCGGTCGATCCGTTCTCGGTGTATGAGCGGTTCAGGAACTGCCATAGATAGCTTATGGTCTTTATCGGGAGCTCTTCGCCGGTCGACAATTCATTGACCGATCGGTTGTCGTAATCAATCAGGAGGAGGATCTGATTGATCACCTCTTGTTGTTTTCCGTTGACTGTAACATATTCCCTTACGGCTTTTTTGAACGCTGTTTCATTCTCCGAGCCTTGCGCGATAGTACATAACGCGGGAAGATGCTGCGAATAACGCTTGTATAACTTTTCGATACTGTCGGACGGATGTTTTTTTCTTATCATAAAATGCTCTTGTTGATTAAGGAAGATACCTTGCCAAACACAGTCCCTGATTCTCATTAGGTATTGTGTTTTTCTCGTATAAATGCCGGGAGTGATTTTCCTCGTGGTGTGATTCGTGTAAACGAATTCTTACTGTTCTCTACAAATATAGTGAAAGCAGAGCGCAATCAAGCTTGCTTGAAATTGCCGAAGCGCATCCTATATTCTACAAATATACGAAAAAAAATCAACAAAAGAAACGCGAAAAAGGCTTAAAGCACCATAACTGAAGCTCTCCACCTTGTTGTTAGATGGGGCTATGGTGTTTTAAGCCTTCGTATATATATAAGGAACAATTAGAATGTTAAAGCGGGACAGTATTTGCTTAACGTTTCTTTCAGTACCTTTATATTGATCGGTTTTGTGATGAAATCGGAAGCGCCTGCCTGGCGTGCTTCTTCCATGTCAGAATCAAAAACATAGGCTGACTGCATGACAATAGGGATTGTCTGGGATATTTTCCGGATCTCTTTCAATGCCTCGATACCTGTCATTTCCGGCATTTTGATATCCAGCATGATCAAGTCGACTTTGTTTTGCTGAAACATATCCAGCGCCTCTTTTCCGGTTTTAGCACGGATCAGGTCACAATATTTATGCAAAATAGTTTTCAGCAATAAATAATTGCTTTCTTCATCTTCCGCAATCAGAAGAGTTACTCTGTCTTGTGTAGGCGCATCCTGTGTTGCTGTACTCATATTACCTAATTTATTATGTATAATCTGTCGCTTTTTTCTGTTTTTTGCAGCCCCTGCCACGGTGGCAAGAAGCGAGAAAAACCCCCTTGTTCTCAAAAAACGCTCAAATATATTAAATAAATTGCCTCCTGACACACCTTTTTGGGTTCTTACACAAAGAATTTCACAATTTTACCTTTTTTTGAGGGTCTCTCCAGCCTTTTTGTCCCTCTTTGTAGGGGTATTTTTTTTATTCTCACCCGCATGAGAATTTTTTCTCACGCGGGTGAGAATTTTTTTGCACGGTTTTTTAAGGGCTGAGAAAAAATTCTCAAGGTGTAAAAAAAACGTGAGAATTTTTCTGAAGATCGTTGCCGGGCTAAGAAAAAATCATGTTTTATTTTTTTTGTAAAAATTAATGTATACATTTGGCTGCAGCGATTGAAACTTAATAGATACTCTACTTTTTAGTAAAGGCTCAAGGGCTTTTATTTTTGATATATCAGCGAACAAACTCTAAGCCTATCGATACATGAGATAGGACTATATTTACATTTAATTCATAGAGATATGAAAAAACGACTAACACTTTTTACGTTCCTGTTATTCTTACTTATAACAGGGCAATTCAGCGCCATAGCGCAGATCAGTGAAGGAGGACTTCCTCCCAGTTTTGAACACCCGTCTCTTTCCTTACGCCAGGCTACGGTGCCTTTTACGGCAAAGGTCGACTTCGACGTGAACACGCTTATTCGTGAAGACCTCGAACGGGAGACTATGGGGGTACCGCTCCGCGCGGCCATTTCCATTCCCGAGAATATCAGCCTCATGCAAAAAGGGGAGTGGGCAACGCTGTCGAATGGTCAGCAGATACTCCGATACACCATTCATGCGCCGGGAGCTATCGCGACGCTTCTGACCTATGAGGAATTTTATATCCCGGAAGGCGGTAAGTTGTTTATCTACAATGCCGACCAGACACAGGTGTTGGGCGCGTATACCAGCCGTACCAACCCGTCGGGCGGTCAGTTCTCTACCCAGCTATTGTCGGGTGATGAGTTTACGCTGGAATATGTGAGTCCCTACAAGGCGAACGAAAATATATTTGTGGCGGTAGAACATCAGCCACGTATCAATATCTCCGGTATTGGTTATGGTTATAACTATATGGAGACCTACGACACCCGTCCGCAACTTCGTGCCGGTGAATCCGGAAAATGTATGGTCGATATCAATTGCGAAGAGGGTGATGATTGGCAGGTTGAAAAAACCGGCGTTGCCAAATCACTTACGCGCATTGGCGGTGCCAGTGGCGGATGGTATCTATGTTCGGGTACGTTAATAAACAATACGGCTCAGGACCTGACACCGTTTTTCCTGACCGCGTCTCATTGTTTCACAGACAATAAAGGTGTTGATGTAAGTGCGGAAGATCTTTTAATGGCTCAGTACTATTTTGACTACGAGTATGATACTTGTGGTAGTCTGGTGGTTCGCTCTGATGTGAAGACGCTTATCGGATCCGAGATGTTGGTGCGTATTCCGATCGAAGGCGCTTCCGACGGTGCTTTGTTGAAACTGGAGACCCAGCCTGATTGGCAGGTTTATTTCAATGGTTGGGACAGAACTAATACGCCTATGACAAGTGGTGTGGGTATTCATCATCCGCAGGGTGACGTGAAAAAGATCTCAACGGTAACCACTCCCGCGGTCGATGCCTCCTGGGCAGGAAGCGATGGCTCCAGAGGTGCTGAAAATGCCCATTGGAATGTCTATTTCTCACAAACCCAAAACGGGTATAGCGTAACCGAAGGTGGTTCTTCCGGTTCGCCTCTGTTCAATCAGGATGGCTTGGTTGTCGGAACACTGAGTGGAGGTAGCTCCAGCTGTAGCGCTCCGAATGGACGTAACCTCTATGGTAAGCTTTATTACCACTGGGATCAGGTGAATGACTTGGATTTACAGATGGCTGCTTACCTCGATAAAGGGGCTACGGGCGCCACCCGTTTAGAAGGAACCTATGAAGGGGGAGGCAAAGCTACCGCTTTCTTCAAAACGAACGCAACGGAGATCTATGTGTTTAAATCAATCACGTATACCAACCTATCCAGTCGGGCGACCAGTTACGAATGGAGCTTCCCCGGAGGAAATATCACCAGCTCTACAGAGATTGGTCCGCATACCGTTACCTATAATACGCCGGGCGAATACGAAACAACGCTGACGGTCAATAAAGGAACGGAGAATGAAGCGGTTTATAGCTTGACTATTCATGTGGTTGAAAAAGGGGATAACCCGGTAGCGCCGAAAGCCTCTTTTGCTATTGAAAACGCGGTTATGCAAGAGGGTTTTGATAATGTGGTCTATGCAACCGATTTCCCACCGGCAGGTTGGACTGTTAGTCTGGGTGACGAAGCGCAGAGTGCCAACCAATGGGTTCCGGGCAATCCGGGCTCATCAACGCCTACGTTTAACACGATCAATCCGGACAATGTAGCTTCCGCTATGGTTGTCTATGATGAAGCGGCTCCTGTCGATGCCTGGCTGTCGACTCCGCTGATGAATATACCGGCGAAGGCCAAGCTTGAATTCTATGCCGGATACTCTTCCTTCCGCTTAGAAGGGGGTGTTTTGAACTGTTATATCGTGGAAGCCGGAAAAGAACCGATTAAAGTATGGACCAACGCTACGGATATTGGCGGGTCACTTGCCTGGAATTGGTATCCGCAAACGGTCGACCTATCTGCCTATGCCAATAAAGAGGCTCAGATAGCCTGGCAGTATTACGGACAGACCGGTAACCTGGCAGGAATCGATGGTGTTCGTATGACAGAAGCTACCCAGGAAAAGGTAACGATCTACGTGGGTGAATACATTCAACTGACCGACCTCTCTACCGGACCTCCGATCCTGTATGACTGGACATTCGACGGAGGTAGTCCGGAGGCTTCTGCTGAGGAAAATCCAATCGTGCAATACCTCAATCCGGGAACCTATGATATCACCCTGCGTGTGAAGAACTACAGAGGAGAAGATACTTACACCCTGGAAGATGCTATTACGGTCAAACAACGCGTGCCGGTAGGTGGTTTTGAGGCTGTTGTTGAAGGTGGATACACCCTGACATCCTACGGCCCGTTCGCACCGAAAGAGGCAAATGTCTATTTTGCCGATAAATCGGAAAACTATCCGACAGAGTGGGATTGGCAATTCTATGGTGGAACCCCGAGCGCTTCCACCGCGCAAAACCCGGGCAAGGTAGTCTATAATCAAACAGGGGCCTATGATTTTGCTTATACGGCTACCAATGGCGAGGGAAGTGATAAGATCGAACTCGAAGAGTTTGCGAAGATCGGCTATACATCCGGTAATATCTGGAATATGAGTTACGGGGAAGAGACGATGGAAGCACACGCCTTTAGCGGAGGATATTACACCGGAACAAATACGGGTAACTATGGTAAAATGGCGGAACGCTTCGAAGCGCCTGTCGAAATGGGCTTTATCGAATCGGTAGACCTGATGATTCTGACCGGTGACCTGACGGGTGGAAATGACCTGACCGTATCTATCGCTCGCGAAGCGAAAGGCCTGCCGGGTACAATCATACAAACGAAAGCTTTGCCGCTTTCCGAGATTAATCCCAATGGATATACCACCGTTGTGTTTGATGAAGCGGTAGCCTTAGACGAAGCGTTTTATATTGTTGTGGACGGATTTAGACAAAACAAGGCGACACTTGCTATTGCCGCATCCGAAGGCAGAGAAGGTGAGATCCTTAAGAATACGGCTTATACGGAATACTATCTGGGTATTTTTGGCATGTATCTACGTATCGGTTGGTATCCATATACCAATTCAGCCGTATCAGGCATGGGGCTTTCCTTGAATATTGCTCCTAAGTTTACCTATACCCGCTTTGATCTGAAAGGTGATTTGGCGGTAAAACGGAAAAATATCGATAAGACCCAATCTACGGTACAGGTGGAAACGACCGCGCCTTGGACGGCAACGGCTGATTCTTGGATCACTATTCAGAACGGAGAAGGCATAGGCAACGGAAGCTTTACGTATACCGTGGAAGAGAATACCGGAAAGGCGAGAAAAGGATTGATTAAAGTAGCGCTAAGCGGAGGCACCATAGCGAAATATGTTCTTGTGGAACAAGCCGCCGTGACCCCGATCAATCTTAGTGCCGAACTGCTGGATACGAACGGAACGTTTAAGCTGAGCTGGGATACTGGCATCGTAGAAACGGAATCGGCTCCTGCCGTAAACACGGAGCAGGCAACCGCTTCACCGGTCGTAATCAATAGCGTGGAGACACAGCCGGAATACACCGCGGAAGAACTGCGGATTATCGAAGACCTCAAATCCGGCAAGATCGATATCAAGCAATTGGGTATTTCGGATGATCCCGAAGTGATCGAAGCCTTAGAAGCGATGATTATTAAGGGCGGACAAAATAATAAACTGGAAGTTGCCCAGATAGCTGTCCCGGGTGTTAAGACAAAGGCTAAAAAGAAAGATAATAACACGGCAAGAGAGATCCCGACCACCGACCTGGGGTATACCGACGGTGTATCGACCGGAAATTCTATCGGAACGGCAGCCGGAGGCGAATTGGAAGTAGCTATCCGATTGACACAGGAAGAACTCTTGAACTATCATGACGCGAAGATCAAATCAGTCAATCTGTTCCTTATGTCGGAACCGGTTGATGGTATCACCGTAAATGTTCGTCGTGGCAATACGATTATCCACTCACAAAAGGTAAACAATCCGGCGGTAGGTGAATTTATCCAAGTCGAACTGAATAAAGAGGTGCGTATCTACGCGGCCGAAGATATGTATATCGGATATGCGTTCAAACAGAAACCGGCGACCAATGATACACCCAACTATGTTCCGGCTACCGACGCGGGACCGGCTGTTCAGGGTAAGGGCGACTTGATCGCGTTCCCGGGAGATCCGTTTGAAAGTGTGGGCGCTATGGGATTGAACTACAACTGGCTGATAACGGCATCCGTAGAGGATATGCCTAATGATCCGACGATGTACACGATCTACCTGAATGGTAAGTATCTCGCTTCTACGAAGGAGTTGAGCTATACCGGTCAGATCTCTAAGAAGGATAACGCCTTCAAGGTGGCGGCAACCAACCTGTATGATTTGGAATCATTATTCACCAAAGAAATCCATCTGGAATACAGAGTGCACAAGATCAATATGCCGAAGGTGAAGGGTCTTACTTACGACAGCGATGTCCACGAGGCACTTGATGGTAAAGACTATACATTCCGCATCATTGTTGCTAATGGATATGATATCTCAAACATGACCATAACGACAAATAAGGGAAATGTTGTGGAGGATAATCTTGATGGCACATACACGATCAAGAACATAACCACCAATGTAAATGTCTCTATCAAAGGTGTAAAAACTGCTCCTAAAACGAAATCCGGTCTATACGACACGGGCTTTAGTGATAAGAATGCGGTTTGGACTACCGAAGGCCATATCTACATCTGGTATAACGGAGAACAGAAGACCGATAAGGGTGATATCCGCATATACACCTTCAACGGACGCTCCATCCTGATCACTCCGCTTAAGGAGGGTGAAACCGTATGCCAGGTTCCGGCAGGCAGCTACATCGTGCTTGTCGACGGCGAAAGCTTTAAAGTGATCGTGAAATAAACGATCGTGAAATAAACGAAAAGGTAAGGGCATCCCCCCTTATCGCAAACTCTACTTAGATCGACGAGGCTGTCTCACATGAGGCAGTCTCGTTTTGATTTCTAAGGTGGGGGAGTGGCATTTTTATATAAACTTGTTATTACAAATCCCGGGAATCTACCTCTTGGCATTACTGAACATAATATTTTACACGAACGTTCACGACGGAACCCTCATTTGATACAAACATTTCATGATCTAAACCTTATGGAGGGTGAGGGCTCTGGTTATGATTTGATCTATGAAAAATTAGCAAGAGATGGAAAGCAGTTACCCGTAATTGAGAGTACAAGTAGATAATCGCTTCCAACCTAAGTATGATATCGAAAGAGGACAGAGTAGAGGGGTCAAGATGTAAATTGATCATTATTTGTGAAAATACCGACGTCTGCACATATATTTTGCACACCGAACACCTATCTTTGCAACAAATCTATTTCGTATGACAACAAAATTGAGACGATATTTTTGGCTGATTGACACTCTTGGAAAAGGTGAACACACACTCGAAGAGTTAAGTGATAAATGGGATCGTAGTGTATATAACATAAACCATATAAGTCTATCGCGCCGTACATTTCAGGAACACAAGAATGCGATCAACAGTTTAGATATTGGGATACAAATCAGTTATAACCCATCTGACCATACTTACTTCTTGGTATCAGATGATAGGAAAGAAAATGCAACCGCCAACTGGATGTGGAATATGATGTCTTTGCAATCTGCCATTTCGCAAAACACCAGGATAAAAGACCGTATCATAACAGAAGAGAATCCTTCAGCGCAGTTATATCTTCAAAAGATATTGGATGCTATTCGTGGCAACAATGTTATCGAATTTTCTTATAAGCGATTTGGCGGGGAAGAGTTCAGCGTGATATGTTATCCATACTTTGTTCAGTTTACTAATCAACGGTGGTATATGTTTGGAATAAAAGAAGGAGAGGATAAGATGAAGGCTTATGCGCTTGATCGGATGAAAAGCATTGTTGTAAAGAAAGAAACCTTTAAATTTCCGGAAGAGTTCAATGCAGAAGAATACCTTTCAGAACATGCTGTTGGAGAGTATGAGAACATCCCGATCATGGATGTTGTCATACGTGCGTATGGTAAACAGGTGGATTATCTGCGAACACAGCCCTTACATCCTTCACAAAAGGAAACAAAGACGGAGGAGGGGAAGTCGGAGTTTACATACAGGTTGCGACCAACCACAAAGTTCTTCGGAGATATTCTGTCGAAAGGAAAGTATGTGAAGGTTCTTTCGCCCGGATATGTGAGGAAGAAGATGAGGGAGACGGTGGGGCAATTATCATTATACTATTAAAACATTATGGAAGATCGATTACAGAAGCTGATAAATATATCAGACAAACAACTTGCTTCGATGCAGAAAATAGCTCGTTCAAGAAAGCAGCAAGGTGTGCGGGATTATGTGCAGAACCCTCATCATTTCTCCGTTGAGGAGTTGGAAGAGCAGGAAGCCAGTCATTTGAAAAGGGAGAGTGAGAAGCGGATTTGAAATAGAATAAAATACAAATATTATGGCAAAAAAATGCAAAGGGAAATTTGAAGCTCTTAACCCTGAAAATAAGCTTTTCGAAATTTTGACAATAAAGAATAATCCTCCAAAATGGTGGAAAGAGATGTTAGAGGATAAAGACTTATACATTGAGATAAGAAAAGATAACTATATTAATGTATATTATTACGGAGGCTGTCTTGTCAAAATTTCATATAATCATAAAAATGGAATGATAGTTGAGACACATCAGAAGTATATGGGGGATATAATGCCCATTGGCAAAGATAAGAAAGGGCATGACATTTTCGAATATAGAGATTGCAGGAACGAGCTTACCTCTGTTTCTCACTATTTGGAGTTTCTAAAGAATAATATAGCAAAGGTGTATCTAAAAGAAACTGATAAAGGAAGAGAAAAACTTATGAAAAATAAGCTAACAGTCTCATCAGAGAAGAAGGTGCAAGGAGAACTCATTTTAGGGAATCGCAATCTCTATATAGACTCTGAATTTGCTTATCAAAGAGCTGATTCAGAGAAAGAAACTATTCGTTTTGATTTAGTAAGTTTGAACAATGGTATTTTACGGTTCATCGAACTTAAATTGATCTCTGATCCAAGACTAAGAGGAGAAAAAACAGACATTAGAGGAGAGAAAATTGATATTGTAGGTCAAATGAAAAAATACAAAACATTTATACAAGACAAAAAGAATTTCTTTTTAGATTATTATGAGAATGTTATCAAAATCAAACATAAGATTGGGATTATAGCAGAAAATCCAGTTTTAACTAAAATAAATTGCAAACCACTCCTCCTTATTGTTAACAACTATTCTGAACTAACTAAAGGTCGTGAAGAACGAATGAATGACATTGAGAATATTTTGAAGAAAGAAGATGAAGATTATATGATTATAAACTATCCTACATGCAAATAACCATCCACAGAGGCATCAACCAAATCGGTGGCTGCATCACTGAGATCGCCACCGATAAAACAAGGATTCTTATCGATTTAGGACAGAATCTTCCTAAAGGGAATGTTCCTTCGGACGACAATATGGCAAACAAAGAGAATATTGAAGACCTGACAAAAGGAGTGAATGCAATCTTCTATACCCATTATCACGGAGATCATGTTGAATTATTTAAGTATGTGCCCGAAGGCATCGAACAACATATTGGAGAGGTTGCGAAACAGGTTATGCTCTGCAAATATGAAGCTTTGATACATATTCCAGAGGATGCTCCTGTTAAAGTAGAAGACATCCAACTGCTTGAATTATTTAAAACATTCCGGGAAAAGCAGGAAATTCCTATTGGAAACATCAAAATAACCCCATACTTTGTTAGCCATTCCGCTTGTGATGCCTATATGTTCTTGATTGAGGCAGAAGGGAAGCGTATCCTGCACACAGGAGATTTTCGGGATCATGGCTACTTGGGTAAAGGACTAATGCAAGTCCTTGAAAAGATCATATTGCATAAAGGTGCGATAGATGTACTTATTACAGAAGGTACGATGCTGTCAAGATCGACCGAGAAGGTGTTACACGAAAATGATATAAAGTTAAATGCGATAGAACTGATGCGCCAGCATAAATACGTATTTGTTCTGTGTTCATCAACAGATATAGATCGCTTAGCTTCTTTTTATCAGGCAGCACAAGAAACGGATCGTAGTTTTTTGTATGACAACTATCAGAAGAATGTACTGAATATATTCACTGAAACGAAAGGAGCTATCTATAAGTTGTTTAGGTTCGATAATGGATATTATTATAAACACGGTCATAAAAAGCAGTTGGACATATTAAAGGGAAAAGGTTTCTGTATGTTGGTTCGGCCTAAGCATTATGATCAGATCAAAGAGCTTCTAACTCAATTGCCGGAAGAACAAACACTCTTTATCTACTCTATGTGGAGTGGTTATCTCAATGAGGGAGAAAACCAGAAAAAAGAGTATGTGAAAATAGAGAAGTTATTTAAAGGTAGAGTTAAAAGGCTACATACAAGTGGGCATGCTACTCCTGAAGCATTGGCAAAGGTCTGCAATTTGGTTAATCCGACAACAGCAATTATTCCTATACATAGTGAAGCCTCTTCAAACTATGCTAATTTGCCGATTACAGAGCATTTACGGCAAAAAATTATGACAACCTCATGTAGTATAGATAGTGTAAATATAGGAATTAATCAAAATAGTACTAATTAAAATGAGACAGCTAAAAATAATAAAGAGTGCTTGCAATGAGAGTCATGAGAGCTATGAATCTCGGGAACCAATGCCTGAATTTGAAACTATTCAGGAACAAAGAGCATGGGCTAAAAGTGAGTTTGAAAAGAGAACAGGGTTGAAGGATGGAGCTAAGGTTCGATATAGGGGTAACGAAAACAAAGATTATCGAACTTGGAACGGTCGTTGTTCTGACCCACACGATATATTAGACACTGATACTGTTTACGAAATTGAGTTCATTGAAATACATCGCTCTTTTACGATTGCCAAATTATTAGGATTTCGAGAAGTGGAATTTCTTGGCGGAATATTCATCCCTGTTGATAAGACAGAAGCAAAAAAATGGTTGAAAGAGGGGGATACTGTTCGTTATATTGGCAGATATAATAAAACCTTACTTTTTGATGATGCAAAAGCATACGATGCACTGGAATACGAAGGTGTTTATGAAGTAAAAAGCATCGTAGAAGACAGAGAGTATATAGGTCACCAAGCTTTAAAGTTGGTTGGGTTTGAAGGTTTATTATTTAATCGCTTATTCTTTGAAAAAATTATAAAAAGCATATAATCATGGACTATAACACAATTAGAGCAGCAGTTACTCACTCGTATGGAGAATACACACTGGTTTACACAGCTTGCAAAAAACAACGTAAAATCGATAAAATTGTGCGCACATTGTGTACAAATACACAAAAAAAGCAGCCACTTTTCAGTAACTGCTTCCTTTCTTCGTAGCGAGACCCGGGATTGAACCGGGGACCTCATGATTATGAATCATGCGCTCTAACCAGCTGAGCTATCTCGCCATCATGTTTTGTTTGTGCTTTCGGAAGAACACCTGCTTCCGTTGATTGCGGTGCAAAAGTAGAGGTATTTTTTTGATTCTGCAACCTTTTTCAAAAAAAAGTAATGGGAGGTATGTGGTGTTTTCAGAAAAAACGGTGAGGCTCAGTGGCGTTTTTGAAACATATATGGCGTTCGTTCCGTTTTTTCTGTGTAACTTGGGCGCAATAACATAAAAATTACTGGGATGAAAAAAGAGAAGTTTCATATCGAGTATGTTTTTGATAAGGTTTCAAAACGCAGTTTATGGAACCATGTAACCACTCCCCCCGGTCTTTCTTCGTGGTTTGCTGACGATGTGATGATCAATGGTTCTACCTATACGTTTATATGGGACAAAGATGAAGAGCAGGCGGAAGTGGTCTCGTTGAAGCCGGAGGTAAGTGTCCGTTACCGTTGGATAGAGGAAGAAGAGGAAGATGTTTATTTTGAATTTAAGCTACATACGATAGAGTTGACCGGAACCACGGCGCTGGAAATTACCGATTTTGCAGATGCTGACGAAAAAGAAGATGCGATCGACCTTTGGGACTCTCAGATAGACCGGCTTAAACATACACTGGGAATTTAACCGCCTGTTAGCGTAGTTTCACTCTTTTGCATGTGCTTATTATCGTTTTTTACACTACTTTTGCGCATTCAACCGGATAGGCCATGTTGAGAATAAAACGATTATATACATTTATATTACAGACTTTCCTGCCGTTATTCGTTATGACGTTCGGGATTTGTCTGTTTATTGTATTGATGCAATTCCTCTGGCGTTTCATTGACGATCTGGTTGGAAAGGGATTAGAGATGTCTGTCTTGGGCGAGATGTTCCTGTATGCCGCCTTGTCGTTGGTCCCCATGGCGCTTCCTTTGGCTATTTTGCTTGCTTCGCTTATGACATTCGGTAACCTGGGTGAGCGCCTTGAATTGCTGGCTATGAAATCGGCCGGTGTGTCGTTGATACACATTATGCGTCCGTTGATGGTCTTGATTGTCGCTGTCTCTATCGGTGCCTTCTTTTTTCAGAACAACGCCATGCCGGTGATTCAGGTAAAACTCTATACCCTTTTAAGCTCTATCCGTAATAAATCGCCGGAACTGGAAATACCGGAAGGCTCTTTCTATAAAGAAATCACCAACTTCAATGTATATGTAAAGGAGAAAGATAAGAAGACCGGCCTGTTGAAGGACATGATGATCTACGATTATTCGAATGGCTTCA
Source organism: Parabacteroides sp. PM6-13 (assembly GCF_029892605.1). Taxonomy (GTDB): domain Bacteria; phylum Bacteroidota; class Bacteroidia; order Bacteroidales; family Tannerellaceae; genus QVMG01. The sequence goes on along the minus strand of NZ_JARXWF010000001.1, from coordinate 383,559 downwards.
ATAATGCCCGGGTGATTCTTGCCGACTCCGGCCGCCTGAAGACTTCTGACGATAAGCTCTTCCTGGTGTTGACGATGTATGACGGTGAATCGTTTGAGAATATGCGTAAACAAACCTCAAACCGGGGACAAACAGCCGTTCCTTACCGTCGCGAGACATTCAAAAGTAAAGAGGTATTGATTGAGTTTGATGCCAATTTCAACCGTTACGACGAGTCGCTTATGGCCAATATGTATGTCGGGAAAGACTTGAACGACCTGCAACTGTCGATCGACTCTATGAGTGTGCGCCTTGACAGTATCAATACGCTGAACGCGCGTACGGTCTACTCCAGCTCCTACAAGCGATCCTTTAATCAGATTCAATACGCCAATACCCCCGAAGAGGAGAAAAAAGAGATCGACTTCAAAGAGTTTATGCGCTCGGATGAGGTGCGAGCTACGGAGGCGGCACAAATCAATTTCGATACCTATTACGCGGCGCAAAGCCCGAGTGGCCAGGCGACCATCCTGAACCGAGTGAAAAACTCCATTGATAATACGCGTACCGACTATATGTTTCGTGCCACCAATATCGGCACGGAGGCCAGTACTCTACGGCGGCATAAGACGGAATGGCATAAGAAATTCACCCTATCCGTAGCCTGTCTGCTCTTCTTCTTTATTGGCGCGCCTTTGGGAGCGATCATTCGTAAAGGAGGATTAGGAGTGCCAGTGATTATCTCTGTATTGCTTTTCATCTTCTATTACATCATCGATAATATCGGCTTTAAGATGGCCAAGGAGGGTGTATGGGATGCCTGGCAGGGGATGTGGCTGAGTACGGCGGTCTTGGCGCCTATGGGTATATTCCTTACCTATAAAGCGGTAAACGACTCGGTGATCCTAAACGCCGATACCTATATCAACGCGTTGAAGAACCTGATAGGAAAACGTTCGGACCGCAAGGTAGACATGAAGGAGGTGATTATTTATGCCCCGGATTACCAAACGGCTTCTGTTCGTTTGCAGCAGTTGATCGCTGATTGTACACAATACCTCTCTTCTCATAAGCGCTGGGTCAATTATTTTAGTTTCTGGAAACAGGGCGGAAAAGATCCCTCTGCCCGTCGTTTCTCAGACGAGGTAGAGTCTTTGGTAGAGGAGTTGGGTAATTCGGATCAGATCCTTATTATCAATAAACTGATGGATTACCCTATTATGACGGGTTATTATCAGATGAATGTCGACATAAACCCAACGTTGGGGCTTATTGTTGCACTCCTTTTCCCGATAGGTGGGCCTCTCTATTTACTTGCCACCTACAAGCGCAGGCTGCTTAACCACGACGTGAAGGTGGTGCAGCGCACCAGTGAGGAACTGCTCTCTTTGATTACTTCCCATTAATTATTGTTATATTGTATTATTCCGTACGTAAGGCTTCGGAATAATTGTTGTACTTTTGTCAACGAATTAACACAAAGGCTATAAACCATGAACGAATTTAAACTGAACACCATAGAAGAGGCGATAGAAGACTTCCGCGAAGGGAAATTTCTGATTGTAGTCGACGACGAAGATCGTGAGAACGAAGGCGACTTCATTATCGCTGCCGAGAAGATTACTCCCGAGAAGATCAACTTCATGATGTCGGAAGGACGCGGACTCCTCTGTGCGCCCATTACGGAAGAGCGTTGCCAGGAACTCGAACTGGAGATGCAGGCGCAACAAAACACCTCGATGTATGATACGCCCTTTACGGTGACGGTCGATAAGATCGAAGGCTGTACCACCGGCGTCTCTATGCACGACCGCGCGCAAACGATTCTCGCCTTGGCAAATCCGGAGACCAAGCCGACCGACCTGGCTCGTCCGGGACACATCAGTCCGCTTCGTGCCCGTTCCCGGGGCGTATTGCGTCGCTCGGGACATACGGAAGCAACTGTCGACCTGGCTCGTCTGGCCGGACTCTATCCTGCCGGGGCGTTGATAGAAATTATCAATCCGGACGGAACGATGGCTCGTCTGCCCGATCTTATCAAAGTGTCGCAGAAATTCGGTATCAAGATCATCACCATAAAAGACCTGATTGCCTATCGTCTTCAAACGGAGTCGATCGTAGAGAAGGGGGTGGAAGTGGATATGCCGACCGAACACGGCCATTTCCGTCTGATCCCGTTCCGCCAGAAAAGCAACGGATTAGACCATATCGCCCTAATCAAAGGAGAGATCAAAAAAGATGAACCCATCCTGGTGCGCGTTCATTCCTCGTGTGCGACCGGAGATATCTTCGGATCGATGCGCTGTGAGTGTGGCGAACAACTTCGTAAATCCATGGAGATGATCGAAAAAGAGGGCGAAGGCGTAGTCGTTTACCTGAACCAGGAGGGACGCGGCATTGGTTTGATGGAGAAGATGAAGGCTTACAAATTGCAGGAAAACGGTTTGGATACGGTAGATGCGAATCTGCATTTAGGTCACCAGGCCGATGAGCGCGATTATGGGGTAGGGGCACAGATCCTCCGGCATATCGGGGTGACCAAGATGCGTTTGATGACCAATAATCCGGTGAAGCGTGTGGGGCTGGAAGCCTATGGTTTGTCGGTGGTGGAAAACGTGCCTATCGAGGTGACGCCCAATGCCTATAATGTCTTTTATCTGAAGACAAAAAAAGAGCGGATGGGACATCAGCTGCACAATATCAAATAAATAACAAAGTGTTGCCTAAATCGAGAAATATGGTTACTTTTGTCGCCGAATTCATATAATACATAACAAATTACAGTTTTATGACACAAGTTTCAGATCGTTTAGCAAGTTTGTCGCCTTCGGAAACGCTGGCGATGTCGCAGAAGAGCCAGGAATTAAAAGCACAGGGTATTGATGTGATCAACCTGAGTGTTGGTGAGCCTGATTTTTTCACACCGGATCATATCAAAGAGGCGGCTAAGAAAGCCATCGACGACAACTTCTCATTCTATTCTCCCGTACCGGGATATATGGATCTTCGAAAGGCGATTGTGGACAAACTGAAACGGGAAAACGATTTGGACTATACAACCGATCAGATTATCGTGAGCGGTGGGGCGAAACAGTCGGTTTGTAACGTATTGTTGAGCATTGTCGGCCCGGGCGATGAGGTGATCGTGCCGGCTCCTTACTGGGTGAGCTACGTAGAGATGGTTAAACTGGCCGAAGGAACCAATGTGATTGTTGAAGCCGGTATCGACCAGGACTTCAAGATTACGCCTGCTCAGTTGGAAGCTGCCATCACGCCGAAAACCAAGGCGCTCATCCTCTGTTCGCCATCCAACCCGACCGGAAGTGTTTACTCGCAGGAGGAACTGCGCGGATTGGCCGAGGTATTGGCGAAACATCCGAACGTGATCGTATTGGCCGATGAGATCTATGAACATATTAATTATATCGGCAAACACCAGAGCATCGCGCAGTTCAGCGAGATCAAAGACCGCGTAGTGGTGATCAATGGTGTTTCTAAAGCTTATGCCATGACCGGCTGGCGTATCGGCTTTATCGCCGCTCCGCTTTGGATTGCTAAGGCTTGTAATAAATTGCAGGGGCAATATACCTCGGGAGCCAGCTCTATCGCGCAGAAAGCGTCCGTAGCGGCCTTCAATGGCGACCAGACCTGCGTGGAGCAGATGCGTGAAGCCTTCCTTCGTCGTCGCGACCTGGTGATCAATCTTTGCAAAGATATTCCGGGTATCAAACTGAATGTTCCTCAGGGTGCTTTCTATGTGTTCCCGGAAATGGATTATTACTTCGGCAAGAGCGCGGGCGACCGTGCGGTCAACGACGCGAGCGACCTGGCGATGTATCTGTTGGAAGTAGGTCATGTGGCTACCGTAGGGGGGGCTGCTTTCGGTGCACCGAAATGCTTGCGCTTCTCGTATGCTACCTCCGACGAAAACCTGATCGAAGCGATCAGCCGTATGAAAAAAGCATTGGCTAACCTGAAGTAAGCCAACGAATCAGTACAAAGAAAAGCTATTTCCTCCGGGGAATAGCTTTTTTGCATACATACACCTTTTGTTTTATTTTGATATGAAAGCATTATATACCGTATTACTCCTTGTCGGTTCCAATATTTTTATGACATTAGCCTGGTATGGCCACCTGAAGTTGCAAGAGATGAAACTTATCGATAACTGGCGATTGGGTAGCATCATCCTCTTCTCCTGGGTATTGGCCTTCTTTGAATACTGCCTGCAGGTGCCTGCCAATCGGATTGGCTTCATTGGAAACGACGGTCCCTTCTCATTGATGCAGCTCAAGGTGCTTCAGGAGGTGATCACGCTGGTTATCTTCACGCTGTTTGCAACGATCTTTTTCAAAGGAGAATCCCTTCACTGGAACCACCTGGCTGCGTGCGTTTGCCTGGTGTTGGCTGTTTATTTTGTTTTTATGAAGTAAAGACTTTAAGGACTTTAAGGACTTTAAAGTCTTTAACGACCTTTCCTCCCAAAAAAGAGCCGGCCGGATCATGCGATCCGGCCGGCTCTTTTTTTTATGATCGAAATAGAAATTAATCTACATTCAATGTTACGCGTTTGAAAGCAACCACTGTCAACTCCTTGTTCTGTTGTTTCAGATACTGGTCGATAGTCATTTTGTTGTCTTTCACGAATTCCTGTTGCAACAGGGTGTTTTCTTTGTAGAACTTCTGCATAGCGCCTTCGGCGATACGATCCAACAGGTTTTCCGGTTTGCCAGCCTGACGAGCTTTGTCGCGGGCGATTTCCATTTCCTGATCGATGATTTTCTGTTCTACTTCAGCCGGCGTAATAGCTACCGGATTCATAGCAGCCACCTGCATAGCCACGTCGCGTGCCACCTGACGGTCTACCGTCTGGTTGAAAGCAACGATCGTTGCCAGTTTATTTCCCGGGTGGATATAAGATACCGTACAAGCACCTTTCACGAATTCATAGAAGCCAAGTTCCATTTTTTCGCCGGTTACCCCGATACGGTCTGTGATATGATCCTGGATAGCGCGTCCGTCAGCCAACGGAGCAGCAGCCAACTCTTCCAGAGAAGCCGGCATTTTGTCTGAAGCAACGTTCAGGATATTCTGTGTCAGCCCGATGAATTCTTCCCCTTTCGCAACGAAGTCCGTTTCACACTTCAGGGCAACGATAGCAGCAAATTCGCCATTGTCCTGTGCCAATACGCAACCTTCAGCCGCTTCGCGGTCAGAACGTTTTGCAGCCACAGCCTGTCCCTTCTTACGAATGATCTCCATTGCTTTGTCGAAATCACCTTCTGATTCTGCTAAAGCATTTTTACAATCCATCATTCCAGCTCCGCTCATTTTGCGCAGTTTGGAAATGTCAGCCATAGTAACAGCCATAGTATTTATTCCTTTCTAATTTACGGGTTTATTATTCTTCTTCTTTTGCCTCTGCTTCAACGGCAGCTTCCGGAGCTTCCACTTCCTCTTCTACCTCACCTTCCGCTTTCGGGTTTTTCTTCACGGCAGCACGTGTGCGACGTTCTCTGCGTGGAGCTTCTCCTTCACCGGCAGCTTCTGTATCTACTTTTTCCGCTTTGCGTTCTTCCAAACCTTCTTTCATGGCCTGGCAGATAGCGCCAACGATTACCTCTACTGATTTAGAAGCATCGTCGTTTGCCGGAATCACATAGTCGATGTTGTGCGGATTCGAGTTGGTATCAACCATAGCAAATACGGGAATACCCAGACGGTTCGCTTCGCGTACGGCAATATGTTCTTTCATCACGTCTACCACGAACAAAGCAGAAGGCAGACGAGTCAGGTCTACGATAGAACCTAATGTCTTTTCCAATTTTGCACGTTGGCGGGTGATTTGCAGTTTTTCTCTCTTAGACAGATTATCGAATGTACCATCTTTCGTCATCTTGTCGATCGTGGTCATCTTCTTGATCGCTTTACGGATTGTTGGGAAGTTGGTCAACATACCACCCGGCCAACGTTCAATCACGTAAGGCATACCGATTGCTGATGCCTGATCGGCGACGATTTGTTTCGCTTGTTTTTTCGTAGCAACGAAAAGCACCTTCTTGCCCTGACGAGCCAGGTTTTTCATTACTTCGGCAGCTTCATCTACTTTAGCAACTGTTTTATATAAGTCAATGATATGAATACCATTGCGCTCCATGAATATATAAGGAGCCATCGCGGGGTTCCACTTTCTTTTTAAGTGTCCGAAGTGAACTCCGGCTTCTAATAACTGATCAAAATTTACTCTTGACATGGTTTGTTTTTTAATCGTTTACATTCTTTGTTTCGTTCAATCCCCAGGTAGTCCTCCCACATATCAGCATGTAAAAGAAATCCTGTCGATTTAGATACTAAACGCATTGTTTTTTGTAAGAGATACTCACAATAACATTAACGCTTACTGAACTGGAATCTCTTACGTGCTTTCGGACGTCCCGGTTTCTTACGTTCCACTTCGCGTGGGTCACGGGTTACGAAACCTTCTGCTCTCAAAGCTGGTTTGTCTTCCGGATTGATCTTGATCAATGCGCGGGCGATAGCCAGACGAGCTGCTTCCGATTGTCCTTTGAAGCCACCTCCATCGAGGTTGATCTTAATGTCATACTTTTCAGCTACATCCAATTTGTTCAATGGCTGTTTCACCACGAACTGCAGGATGCTGGATGGGAAGTAGTTTTCCAGATCACGTTTGTTGATTGTTATTTTTCCGGTACCTTCGCTAACGTATACGCGAGCCACAGCTGCTTTACGTCTTCCTATTGCATTTACAACTTCCATAGGTATTATTTATATAAATTTATATCAATTGACTTAGGTTGTTGTGCTTCGTGCGGATGTTCGCCTCCTTCATACACATAGAGGTTTTTCAGGATCTTGGCACCCAGACGGTTCTTAGGCAACATACCTTTTACTACTTTACGGAACAAACGATCCGCCCCCTTGTCCATCAGAACCTGAGGAGTAAACTCACGCTGTCCACCGGGATAACCGGTATATCTCAAATAAATACGATCGTTCCATTTGTTTCCTGTCAGAACGATTTTCTCTGCATTGATGATAATCACATTATCACCACAATCAACGTGCGGGGTGAAATTGGGTTTGTACTTACCGCGCAAAAGTTTCGCAACTTTTGAGCAAAGACGTCCCAAAGTCTGATCGGCTGCGTCTACAACCACCCATTCTTTGTTAACAGTTGCTTTGTTTGCAGAAATGGTCTTGTAACTTAAAGTATCCACTGCTTTTAAATAATTAATTAATAAAACATTTTTTTCGATCGAGTCTTCTCCTTAGGCTTGCATTATCGCTCGGACACATTTGATACAATAATGCGCTAAGAATTAAACTCTTAGTACATTTACGGATAATAATCGGCTTGCAAAGGTACGGTTTTTCCCGTAAATACAAAAGGTTTTAGATTCTTTTTCTCCCTTGCCCGCGTGGAGCTTGCGGTTGAGGATACTTAGAATTAGGGGTTTTGGGTTATTTCGTTCAACTCCCTGGCGAAATCACGGATTGCCTCCTTAATACGATTCTCTTGTTCCGGCGAAGGCTTTTTGGTGCCACTGATATAGGCGGCAAGCAGACTTTGTTTCATGCCCAACCGACGTGCCATGGCGGATGCGTTTAGCTCGGGAAATGTACGAAACACCAAAGAAACCCCTGTGGGCTTTGGGTCGTCATATAAAAAACTGGCCAGGCTTATATCTTCATCCAGCTCCTCCCAGCGTATGCCTTCGTTTTTTATCTTGTAGTCTAATCGTTGTTTATCAGTCGCTTTTTTCAATCGAGGATACCATAGAAGCGACTGCCAAAGCTCGCGCCCATCATCCAGAAGGATAAAAATCTTCTCATGGCTGAACCATACTTTTGTTGCTTTCATCGCTTTTGTTTTTTTGTGAAAAATTCCGGAGGATTATTCCCCACCGAAAATTTTCTTCCATTCATTAATAAAATTCTCTTTGTTCTCTTCCAGAATGCTTTCCGCCAATTTTATGTCTTTAGGTTTAAGCCCTCTGTTGTATACAAGTTTAACTTCTGTCTCTATCTCAAACTTTGCTTCACCATCTGAACTTTCTATAAGTATAGGTTCATGATCTCTGGTGAAAAAGTAAAATCTCAATCCGAATAAAATAAGTAATGTTGGCATATGTTTCAGTTTTGGTTTACTGCAAAGATAGGATATAAATTTATAACCTGCAAATTGTTTGGTGATGTTTTATCCCAACCTCGGGTTATGCCATGTCTTCCCCATACCATACAATAGGTCCATCCGGTAAATGCGTATTTGAATTCAGGTAGTGTAATGATGAAGGTGGGAGCGGATCTTCAGATTTAGTAATATTGAAGGAGAAAGGAGAAAGGAAAAAGGGACGTCTTTAGATATAGTAAAAATTGAAGATTTGAAGGAGCTGGGATATATATTCATAGCTGAAGGCCACAGAGGGCTGAAGGGCCGAGTCCCAACGGGACGAAGACTTAGCCCACGGGTAAGCAGGCTGAAGGCCTGCGCCACCCTGGGATTCCATGGATATATAAAAATGAGTTCTGTAAGAACGAAAGAAAAAATCCACTATTTACAGAACCTATCATCACATATTCTATCAAAGTATCTATCGTTCCTTCAGAACTCAATTTATTATATTGTCATGATACCCAGGGTAAGCAGGCTGAAAGCCTGCTTACCCTGGGCTAAGTCTTCGTCCCGCTGGGACTCAGCCTTCCAGGCTCTCTGTGACTTTCAGTCATATAAATAAAATCTTCCAATTTGGGAAGGTGTCATAAAAATAGTATCAAATTTTCTCCTCCTTAGCAAAGGAGGAGTACCCGAACGCAGAGAGGGGGAGGTGGTTTGGTGTAACTCTTTGTACATGGTATGTTGTTGGCAAATAGACATATATATAAGATCAAACCACCTCCCGGCTCGTACCTCGCCGTACTCCTCCTTTGCTAAGGAGGAGAAATTTTGTCACTATGTTTAGTATGTCTTTATCTTCAGATTTTGTAAGAACGGAAGGTGGGGATCGCGCTGCCAGCGCGAGATTATGCATAACCGTATGCAAGCATAGCGCAGCTTACGGTATAGCGACTCCCTGTCAATCAAGCGCCGCAGGTGCGAGATCTGCCATAATCCCGCCCCATGCGGGGCTTTTTATATAGAGGATTCACTACCGTAAGCTGCGCTACGCTTGCATACGGTTATGCATAATCTCACGCCTGCGGCGTGCTTCCCCGCAATCTTCCCATCTTCTCCCTTTCTCCTTTCTCCCTTTTCCTTTCTCCTTCCAATCCCCTCCAATTTGATTATAATGTAAAAAATACGCATTCGCCGGATGAACCATACAATATCTCTCGAAATGTTAAAATACAAAATGTAAGCAAAACCGCCATTTCGCTTTACAATATGATACGTTAAAAAGTGTTACTCCTGCGACTAATTTTAAATACCCCTACGTTTTTGGAAAAAAAGTCGGGCGATTTTGACAAAATGGTAGTTGGCGATTTTTGGAAAATCGGGTGAATTAACATTTGTTTACCGTTTTGCCTACTCCCCTTGAAAGCGAATCGTCTGCTGGGTAGATAGAACGGTGATTTCGATAAGGTCGCCTTTTTCTACCGGCCAGTTTAGGTATAGGGTGACTTTGTTATCGTCGCTGTCGAAGTAGCGGAAGCCTAAGCGTTTGCCATTCACCTTGACGGCGAAGCTGCTCTGGGCGTTGTCGATGGTGATTGCGGCTGCCTGGCTGAATTCAAACACCGGGAGTACCGGGGTTTTGAGACTCAGGTTAGCTGCTTTGCCGCTTACCGGGGCAAGCAAGGCCTCTTCTTCGGCTGTTCGCACCGGTCTTTTAACGCCGCCGGGACGCAGGAACGGGTTGAGGAAGCTGCGTGGCTCTGCCGCGTCGGGATAGTAGAGGACGCCGCCCTTGAATCCCATATTATTATGTGGGAACTCCGGGTTGGATGACTTCTTTACCGTGATATCGTAAATCATCGGTGTCGACCAGGAGACCCATTTGATCAGCGGATTGTGGTAGTTGTTGTAGGGGTCGTCGCGCAAGGTTTCGAATACGGTACAGCCCCAGGCTATCAGGGCGTTCTCGCTGTCGATTTTCACGGTCTCGCCCTGTCCGTACAGGCCGGATCGGAGCGTCAGGTAGCGGTTGAGTTCGTCGTCGTTTTGCAGGTATTTCCAATCACTGGGCAATACGCGATAGGCCGGATCGCCCACTTTGTTCTCGTACCACAATCCCAGGTCGCCTGTCCATAAGGCGCGTTTCAACGCCTCGAAGCCCCATGGGTCGTATCGGTAGAACTCCCAGCGGTTGCTCACCGGAACCCAGGTGCCGTCGTTGGTGCCGTCTTTCGATTCGCGCATCGTACCGTGCCAGTAGGTGGTGCCGGTCGATACATATTCGCCTCGGCTGGATAGGTAGGCACCCACATTGTTCTCGTCGTAGTATCGTCGGCCGTTCTCTTCGCTGCGGGCGGTGTCGTGCGCCGAGGTGATATTGGTGTATACCCAGGGCGCATAGCTGGTGGCTCCGGTGTAGCTGTCGATGCCGTGTCCCCCTTCGTGATAGAGCAGAAACTCGTTTTTATAGCGGGTCATCTTGTAGTCGCGGGTGATGTTGTTGGCCTGATCCTGGAAGATATTACCACCCCAGCCCTCCACGTAGAGTGAGCTGTGGTAGTTGCCACTCTGCTGTCCCCTGCGCTCTGCTTGTTGGTTGGCGTGTTGTCCTTCGGCGACCACCAGCATACCGCCCTGGCGTTTGACGGCAAAATCGGCAATCCGCTGCCCCGGCCGGTCGAACTTCGAAGAGGAGGCAATCTCGGCTTCGGTGTAGGGCTTTCCGCTGGGCCAGGTGGCGTATGTGTGCTGTTGGTTGTTCGAGATGCCCAGGTCGTAATACATACCAGAGAGCAACATGACCTCTTTGGATACCTCCGTGTCGCCATAGATATAGACGCCGGTGAGCGGGCTGCGGTAGACATTGCCTATCCAGGGCTTGAAATTTGCTTCGTAGGTGTTTGCGGTCGGGAGCTGGTTGCCGGCCCAGTCGGCTACGGGAGAATGTCCGAGGTATTGCACGCGGAAACGGCCGTTCATGCCGGCGCCGTAGTTGGCTGTTGCCTCTTCTAGGTTGATAAACTGCCCGAATGCCAACGCGGTGGGGCTCGCCTGTTCGTTGTCGTCGATCCATCCGCCGGCCGATACTTTCCGTTCGTCAATATCCTTCTGGTTGAATCCGAAGAAGCTGCGTCCATAGCTGCCCACGGTGAAGCGGAACTCCGAGTCGCGGGGGAGCGCCAGGGTGATGGCTCGCCACAGATAGCCCCCTGCCATGGTGTGAGGGATGTCCTGCCAGCTCTTTCCGTTGTCGGCGCTGTGTTGTATGCGCCAGTTGTCGGCATCGTAGAGGTTGCTCATGTCTTTCACCTCCCGGTTGAAGCGGATCTCTATCTGATTCTCTGAAATAACCCATACGTGTTCCATATCGAGAGGCGGGTAGGGGCGGGCGTTGATATCGTAGTTGTCGACCTGACAGTGCCAAAACCAGGGCATGGCAGAGCGTACGCCGTCTCGGCCTCTGTCGAACCCTTCGCTGTTCTCGCTCGAGAAATATTCCCATTCCCCATAGATGCCGCACAGGGCTTGGTAGAGGTTGTTGTCGTAGCGCTTGAGCTCTTCGCGGGTATTGACCGGGCCACCGGTGGCTTGCCAGCTGCCGTCGGCCGATTCGGGAATGAACTCATAGAAGATCATAGTGCCGTAGACAAAATAGTCCTCCAGGCTTTTCATCATCCCGACATGGGGATAACGGTTCTCTTCCTTCGCTTTGGCATAGGCGGCAGCGATATGTTTGTCGTAGCGGAAGTCGTCCGGTGCGTTATAGACGCTGCGGGGGGTACGTCGGCATCCCAGGGTGACGCTGTCGTCCATGCCGTTGACCGCCACCTGCCAGAACAACCGGGCAAACGCCTCGCCCAGGTAGAAGAAGTCGCTTTGTGGGCGATCCATCCCGGCGTTGCTTGGCTGGCGCATCACATCGTCGGCGGTTGCCACGATGATGGGCTTGTCGATGGTGCCTTCGATGACCCGGCGTGTTTTGTAATCGTCGGGGTTGAAGAGCTCGCGCCATTGGGGCGCTTCGTAAACCGATTGACCCGGGCCGACCAGCATAACGGCTACCCCGTAGTCTACTGCGTTTTGGGTGATCAGTTCCGCGCGTCCGGTCATCCGGTGGATGCCACCGGCGGCATAGTCGATCACATGCTCGTGGGAGTAGGCCGTGCCCAGGTGTTTGTCGTTTGCTGCCGTGGTGGCGCACGCCTGGCTGCCGGTAACGGTCAGTTTCGATTTCGATCCTATATTCATATAATCATAGAAGGGGACCCAGCGGGCGGTCACGGTCTGTTTGCCGCTGGCCACCTTCACGCGCGCTGCGGCTTTAGGGCCTAAGGTGGCCTGGGTGTTTTCGCCCGGTGTGCGGGCATTGCCTGTTTTGCCTTTCCAGGTGCCAGTCTCCAAGGGGGTAGCCAGGCGGATATTGATCACCGGCGCGTTGGCGTATGTCCCGAAATCGAAGTAGGAGAGGTAGCTATATGCGATTTTTATTCCGTCGACTGTGATGGTGAACGCGTCGTACACCTCTTGGCTGTTGGCCGGCTTTGTCGAGCAGACAATCTCAACCTCCCGATCGCTGATCAGGTTAACTGCCTGGATAGAAAATTTCTTTGCCTTTTGTTGTAGCTGACTATTTTCACGTCCATGAGCCATCCCGAAAGCGAATAGGATGGCTACACTAAATAAGAATAACTTTTTCATGGATTAGACTATTGTACTAATTTGTGTTTTGCATGATTCGGGATGACAAGATACAAAATCTTGTATCGAACGAAAAGAGGGGTCGTACGGGAAAAATAGACTAAAACAATAAAAAAACAATCTATAATTTTCATGTAAAATATTGTATTTTCTTTTCTTTCAGGTGGTTAATGGTATGGGTGGGGAGGGGAGTCCTTTGGATGTTTTTTCTATGAAATTAGATTATTCTTATACTTAAACAATGTAAAGTATACTTAATTTGCATGTAGTTGGTTTAGGATAAATATAACAAAGCATAATATGATAATGATGAAAAAACTGAGTTTTCTTATTCCCGCGGTGAGTTGTCTTTTGTTGGCGACGCCATGTCATGCGGAAGCACACTCTTCTACCTCTCCGGAAAAGATATCTTTGGCAGATGTCCGGTCGATTGTTAAAGTAGAACCGATTCAAATCGAATCGCCGGTAGCAACCACCCCCCGCTTGCCTTATCAGGTCTGGGTGACCTATTCCGATGGCAAAGCGGAATATCGCCAAACGAAATGGTCTAATTCGGCACGTGCCGTAGAGGAGGATCAAGCCAATCCGACGACGCATCCGGTTGGACATGAATATGATATCGAAGGGTTTATCATTGGCGACAATACCACCGCCAATGGGTATCCGATCACCGCTCATGTGAAGGTGGTCTCTCAGGCCTACGATGTGCCGTCAAACAAGCCTGTGGCTGAGGCGGTACCCCTAAATAAGGTGACTATTTTAGGTGATAACCGTTTGACCTCCAACCGGGAATTGGCTATCCGTGAGATCATCAGCTGGGATGTTGCTCAACAGCTCTATAACTACCGTGACACCTACGGCATGCCTACCGAAGGCTATCCGAAGTCCGACGGATGGGACTCGCCTACCACCAAACTGAAGGGGCATGGCTCGGGTCACTATATGTCTTCGTTGGCGTTGGCTTTCGCGAGCGCTACGAATCCGGAGCACAAAAGAATATTGCGTGAGAATATGACCCGGATGGTCAACGAATTGCGCGCATGTCAGGAGAAAACCTTTGTGTGGAATGAGGAGTTAGGCCGTTATTGGGAAGCGCGTGACTTCGCACCGGAAGAGGAGCTACGTGAAATGAAAGGCTCCTGGAAAGACTTCGACCAGCACAAGACAGAATGGGCGAAATATGGTTATGGTTACCTCAATGCCATCCCGGCTCACCACGCCGCGCTTATAGAGATGTATCGCGCGTATAATAATGAGAACTGGGTGTGGGCTCCCTATTATTCCATTCACAAACAGCTGGCGGGCTTGATCGATATCGCCACCTTTGTCGACGATCAGCAGGTAGCCGATAAAGCCCTGTTGATTGCCAAAGATATGGGGCTGTGGATCTGGAACCGCTTGCATTACCGTACCTACGTGAAAACAGACGGTACACAGGAAGAACGTCGGGCCAACCCGGGCAATCGCTATGAAATGTGGAATATGTATATCGCCGGCGAAGATGGCGGAACCGGCGAATCGTTGGCGCGTCTTTCCGAGATGGTAAATGATCCGCAGGAGAAAGCCCGTCTGCTTGAGGCATCGGCCTTTTTCGATAGCCCTGCCTTCTATGAGCCGTTGGCACGGAATATAGACGATGTGCGTACCCGTCATGCTAACCAGCACATACCGAAAATTATCAGTGCTCTCCGTAGCTTCCGGGGGAATAATGAAGCCTATTATTACAATCTGTCTCAGAATTTCTGGGAGATGATACAGGGGCGCTACCGCTATTCTACCGGTGGTGTCGGCAATGGTGAGATGTTTCGTCAGCCCTATACGCAGATTCTGAGTATGACTACCAACGGGGCGCCTACGTTGAATGAAACCTGTTGTGCCTACAACCTGGCTAAGCTGACGAAGGATCTGAATTGCTTCCATCCGGATGATGCCAAATATATGGACTACTACGAGCGTATTTTATACAATCAGCTGGTGGGTTCTCTGCATCATTCACATTATATGACTACCTATCAATACGCGGTAGGTCTGAACGCTTCCAAGCCTTGGGGTAACCATACACCGCAATCCTCTTGTTGTGGTGGAACAGGTTCCGAGAACCATGTGAAATATCAGGAGGCGGCCTATTTTGTTGGGGGGAACACCCTTTGGGTGGCGTTGTATATACCCACCTCGCTTTGTTGGGATGCGGAAGGAGTGGTTATTCAACAAGACTGCTTGTGGCCGGCTGAGAAATCGACCATCCGTTTGACGGAGGGCAAGGCTAACTTCGAGATGAAATTGCGTGTGCCTTATTGGGCTACGGAAGGTTTTGAGGTGAAGCTCAATGGTGTCTCTATCGCTGCCAGCTATCAGCCGAGCTCTTATGTCTCTATCCCCGCGCGTGATTGGACCACCGAAGATGTGGTGGAGGTGATTATGCCGTTTAGTAAACATCTCGATTATGGTCCTGATAAGATGGAAACTGCTACGGTGGGGCGCAATCAGCCCAATCTACAGCTGGACCCCATGTGGGCAGCTACCCTGATGTATGGTCCGTTGGCTATGACGGCTACCGGCGTGAACGAATGGGAAGAGGCGACGCTGACAATCGATTCCTATTTGGAGAGTATTATTGCCAATGGCCCCAGCGGTGGCTCGACCGGATCGAAAGGGAATCTTTACACCCTGACGCTTGGCGGGAATACTTTTGAGCCGGACTATTACAAAGATGAGAACTCGACACACTATTTCCGCATCAACCTGGTGGGTGATATGATTGGTGAATTCAGAAGCCTGTTGTCGGCAAAATTGCGGGATGCCGCTGTTTTCCAGCCGAAGAACTACACCAAAGCCTCTTATAAGGCATTGAAAAAGGCCATGGCTGCCGGCGAGAAACTGGTACATGCCAAGGAGGTGTCCCAAGGGCAGATCACGGCTCAGATTGCTGCGATCGATCAGGCGATAAATGGGTTGGCTTCAGTCAAACTGAACAAGACGGCGCTTGCTTCGATACTGAAAGAGGCTGAAGCGAAGGTGGCGGCTGACTATACCTGGGACAAATACGATGCGCTTCAAATGGCGATTGCTTCTGCCAAAGAGGTGAACGAAAAAGGTGACTTGCAATTGCAGGTCGACAAGCAGATCCTGACGTTGCGCAAAGCGATGGACGACCTGGTGCTGGCCTCCAGCGTCGACAAGAGCGCTTTGGGTGCCGTATTGGAACTGGCTGCCGAAAGGAAGAAGGCACAGGAGGCGTGGAACGCGCTGGCGGTGAAGGTGCCGGAATATTCCCCATGGGCACCGCATGCCTACAGACGCCTGATGGGACAACTCCAACGCGCGCAAATAACCTATCAAAACAAGGATAAGAACTATAACCAGAATGAAGTTAATCTGGCAACCTCCTCTCTTAACGCAGCAATCAACACCATGAGACCCGGTAACCTACCCGAACCGGAAGATCTCTATCCGTTGTCAACCCTGCTCCGACAGGCCGGAAGAGTGATCCCTTCCGAGGTGACACCGACAATCGCTGACGCGATTGCCTACGCGGAGATGGTGACGGCCTATGTCATCGATGGAAGCGGCACGCATGATATGATACAAAATGCGGTTGAAAAGCTGAAAGACGCGCTGAAATAAATGAAAGAAGAGGGCAGCAAAACTATGATTTTGTTGCCCTCTTTTTCTGTTGTAATGCAAAAGCGCGATTCGGCATAATCGGGTGTCGTGTTTTTGTGAAAATAAAAGTCATTAAATTTCTTTTTTATATCCAAATAATGGATACATTTGTCCCGTAATAGGACTGAAATAGAGGTGTTTTAGGGGGCGATCTTCTTGAAACATTTTCTGTTTAAGGACAATCAATTTGTGCTGATGTCTTAATTATTAATTTAAACGAACAAAATGACAATTTTTTTGAAGGCTAATAGAGCGAATTGCAATAAAATCTAGGAAATAGCTAACAAAAAGAACATTCGAAAAACACATGGAAAAGAAGACAATTGTAACCGGCGTGATCGGCGCCGATGTGCATGCTGTTGGAAACAAAATTATCGCGTATGCACTCGAGAAAGAAGGATTTAACATTGTGAACCTTGGCGTAATGGTTTCTCAGGAGGAATACATTGCCGCTGCTTTGGAAACAAACGCGGATGTAATCTTGGTTTCCTCCCTCTACGGACATGGCGAGATCGACTGTCAGGGATTGCGCGAAAAGTGCGATGAGGCAGGGTTGAAAGGCATTCCTTTGTTGGCCGGTGGCAATCTGGTTGTAGGGAAGCAGGATTTTGCTGAAGTGGAGAAGCGATTCATGGATATGGGATTCACCAAAGCCTATCCTCCCGGAACAACTATCGAAACAACCATCGCCGACCTGAAAGAGATATTAGGCCTATCGTAGGACTCCCCAACATTGTACGATGAATATTCTTACGGTAGATTTTGGTAGTACCTATACCAAACTCACGGCAATTAATGCGACCGATGCCGTTATTTTAGGCACCGCAAGCGCATTTACCACCATCGATACAGATATCATGCATGGCTTTCATGCCGCTTTGCATCTACTGGAGGAGCGGATAGGGGCTTTTCGCTATGATCGCCTGTTGTGTTGCAGCAGCGCCGGCGGCGGACTGAAGATGGTTGCCCTGGGGCTTGTGCCCGAACTGACTGCTCAGGCAGCCCGTTTGGCCGCGTCGAGCGCCGGTGCCAAGGTGATCCGTACCTACTCGTTTGAGATATCCCGCATGGAACAGGAGGAGATCTATGCGATCGATCCCGATATTATTCTACTCTGCGGGGGCACCGATGGGGGCAACAAAGAGGTGATCATAGCCAATGCCCGCCGTTTGTGTGAGATAGACCGTGACTTTACGGTGATCGTGGCCGGCAATAAGAGTGCCTCCCACGAGATCGAAGCCATTTTCGAAGCGGCCGGCAAGGATTATGTGTTGACAAAGAATGTCATGCCGACCTTCAATAAGCTCGATATCGAACCGGCTCGTCAGAGCATCCGCGACGTATTTATCCGAAAAATTATTGATGCCAAAGGACTCTCCGGCGTGCAGGCACTGGCGTCTGCCGACGTGATCCCAACGCCATTGGCAGTTATGGCCGCTTGTGAGCTGTTGAGCAAGGGCACGCGGAAAACGCCCGGTATCGGCGACTTTATGGCGGTGGATCTGGGCGGAGCAACGACCGATATCTATTCGATGTCGGACGGCAAACCCTCGATGAGTAATGTGTTGGAGAAGGGGCTGCCCGAGCCATTCAGCAAACGAACCGTCGAAGGCGACCTGGGTATGCGTTATAGTCTGCCATCGCTCATGGAGGTATCGGATCTCGAAGCGATGGAGCGTGAGTCGGGCATCAGCCGATCGGCTATCGAGGACTGGGTGAAGCGATGTATTGCCAAGCCGGAAACGATCGCTGACAGCCGCGAAGAGCAACTTATAGATGCTCTTTTGGCACACCGGGCGGTGGAAGTAGCGGTCGAACGGCATTGTGGCTTTTTGGAAAGTTCTTATACGCCTTTGGGCGAGATATTCACCCTGACGGGCAAAGACCTGTCGGAACTCTCTTATATAATAGGTATAGGCGGGGCGATTATCAACAGCTGTCATCCGCCCAATATCCTGAAAGGGAGCCTCTACAATCCACGGAAGCCTTATCTCCTGAAGCCGAAACAACCGGCTTTCCTATTCGACAGGCGATATGTTTTTGCTTCGATGGGGTTGCTGGGGAGTATCGATCCCGAACTGGCATTGCATTTTATGAAAGAAGAGATTATATAAATAAAACACCAAAAATAACTTAAATAAAAAATGGAACTTAAAAACAGAAAACTTACCCAAGATGAGTTTTTCAAAGAACGCGAAGAGGTGCTCCAACAATGGCCTACCGGCAAGTCAGTTGACCTTGAAAAAGCCATCGAGTATCAGCAGGGCATTGCCTCTGCCAAGCGTTTTGGTGACAAATTGGCCAAAGCCAAAGCGGAAGGAGTGACACTGATACAGCCTCGCGCCGGTGTGGCGCTGTATACGGAGCATATCAAGCTTTTGCAATACCTGGAAACGGAAGGCGAAGCGGATCTGTTGCCCAGCACGATCGACAGCTATACCCGCCTGAACCGTTATAAAGAGGCGGAAGTAGGGATTGAGAAGAGCAAGGAGAGCGGTCGCTCGATGCTGAATGGTTTCCCGGCGGTTAACTATGGGGTAGACATTTGCCGTACGGTGACCTCTTCGTTGGAGACGCCTGTGCAGGTACGTCACGGAACGCCTGATGCTCGTTTGTTGACTGAGATCACCATTGCCGGCGGTTTCACCTCGTATGAAGGGGGTGGTATCTCCTATAATATACCTTACTCCAAGAACCACTCACTGGCAAGCACGATTGCTCACTGGCAATATGCCGACCGTCTGGTAGGGATATATGAAGAGGCGGGTGTGTCGATCAACCGGGAACCGTTCGGTCCGTTGACAGGTACGCTGGTTCCGCCTTGTATCTCGAATTCGGTGGCCATTATCGAAGCCTTGCTGGCGGCCACACAAGGGGTGAAAGATATTACGGTGGGTTACGGACAATGTGGTAACCTGATTCAGGACGTGGCGGCTATCCGCGCGTTGAACCACCTGACACGGGAGTATCTGGATAAGTTCGGTTTTGAAGATGTACGGGTAACCACCGTTTTCCATCAGTGGATGGGAGGCTTCCCACAGGATGAGGCGAAGTCGTTTGCTGTGATCTCCTGGGGGGCTGCTGCTGCCGTATTGGCGAAAGCAACCAAAGTGATCGTAAAAACACCGCATGAAGCGATGGGTGTGCCTACCAAAGAGGCGAATGCTGCCGGTTTGAAAGCCACCAAGCAGTTGACCTCGATGCTGAAAGACCAGTCTTTTGTTGAAATACCGGCTGTTGTTGCTGAGAGCCAGATCATCAAAGAAGAGGTAACCTGTATCCTGAACAAGGTAGAGGAACTGGGTAAAGGCGATTATGTGCAGGGCACCATTGCAGCCTTTGAAGCCGGCGTGATCGATATTCCGTTTGCTCCGAGCAAATTCAATGCCGGCAAACTGATGCCAGCACGCGATAATTCCGGTGCGGTTCGCCTGCTCGATACGGGTAATGTGCCATTGACTCCGGAACTGAAAGCTTTCCATCGTTCCAAATTGGAAGAACGTGCCGCGTTCGAAAAACGCCCGGTTAGCTTCCAGATGGTGGTCGACGATGTGTATGCAATTGGAAAGGGATTCCTGGTGGGGAGACCGCATGGGAAATAAAAAATTTTCCTAATCCAGTTCCCCTCCTGCCCGAGGAGGGGGGGACCGCTGCTTGCAGCGGTGGGGTGGTGGGAGAATAAAATGTAAAACAATAAAACAGAATCAAAATGAAAATAAAAAATGTAATATGCGCTCAGGGGAAAACAGGTTTTTTCTTTGACGACCAGAAAGCTATCAAAGCAGGTGCCAAAAACGATGGCGCGTTCTATATCGGAGAGCCGATGACGGAAGGTTTCACCGCCGTGCGTCAGGCCGGAGAGTCTATCTCTGTACTTTTTATCTTAGAAAACGGGGCTGTGGCACATGGCGATTGCGCGGCTGTACAGTATTCAGGAGCAGGCGGACGCGATCCTTTGTTCCTGGCTAAGGACTTTATTCCGTTGATCGAAAAGGAGATTGCTCCGATGTATATAGGCCGGGAGATCACCAGCTTCAAAGAACTGGCTGACCTGGTGGATAAGAGCAAAAGCCCCTCTACCGGTAAGATCTATCATACGGCAATCCGCTACGGTGTGACGCAGGCGTGCCTGGATGCAGTGGCTAAAAGCCAGTCGAAACTGATGGCACAGGTCATTGCAGAGGAATACGGCACGACAGTATCTGACACAATGATTCCTATCTTTACGCAATCGGGCGATGACCGCTACAACAATGCCGATAAGATGATTATGAAGGGTGCTCAGGTATTGCCGCACGCTCTGTTCAATCATGTGGAAGAAAAAACAGGGTTGAAGGGCGAAAAGATAGAGGCTTATATCGAGTGGTTGCGCAACCGCATCCTGCAATTCAAGCCTTTTGAGAGCTACAACCCGGTTATCCATATCGATGTGTATGGCACCTTAGGGCTTGTGTTCGATAATGATTTTAAGAAGATTGCCAACTATATCGCCGGTTTGGAAAAGATCGCCGCTCCTTTTGCGCTGCGGGTAGAGGGTCCGGTGGATATGGGCGAGAAGGAAGCGCAGATAGAAGGCTTGCGTATCATCCGTGAAGAGTTGGAAAATATGGGATCCAAAGCAGAGATCGTTGCCGATGAATGGTGTAACACCCTGGAGGATATCAAAGATTTCACCTTGCGCAAAGCCGGACATATGGTTCAGATCAAGACGCCTGACTTGGGTGGTATCAACAACTCGATCGAAGCGGTTGTCTTCTGTAAAGAGAATAATATTGGCGCTTACCTGGGAGGTACCTGCAACGAAACCAACCGTTCTGCGGAGGTGTGTGCTCATATCGCTATGGCAACTAACCCGGTGCAATACCTGGCCAAGCCCGGTATGGGAGTTGATGAGGGCTATATGCTTATATTTAACGAAATGCAGCGTATCTTAGCGCTGAAAAATGTTTTATAACTAAATCCCACTATACTAACATGGAAGAAATAAGAATACTTTCCCCAACAGCTATTCTCGGCTATGGATTCCCGATGGACTCCTTTGTCGAAGGTATGAAACGTAAGCCGCATGTGATTGCTGTCGATGCGGGTTCCACCGATCCCGGTCCCTATTACCTGGGGGCAGGGAAGTCGTTTACCGATTTTAACTCCGTGAAACGTGACCTGGAAATCATGATCCCCGCTGCTATCGAAGCAGGCATACCGGTGATTATCGGCACAGGCGGCGGTAGCGGTGGACGGCCTCACGTAGCCTTCAACCTGGAGATCATCCGGCAGATAGCTGAAGAAAAGAAACTAACCTTCAAGCTTGCCGTTATCCAGTCGGAACTGGATAAGGAGCTGATCAAGCAGAAACTGGCCGATGGCGATATCGAACCCTTGTTCCCTGCGGAACAGATCACGGCAGAAGAGGTAGATAGCTGTGTGCGCATCGTAGCGCAGATGGGAGAGGAACCGTTTATCAACGCCCTTAATGAGGGAGCCAACGTGATCCTTGCCGGACGTTCTTACGACCCGTCTGTCTTTGCCGCCCTGGCCATCAAAGAGGGATTCGATCGCGGACTGGCGATCCATTTGGGTAAGATACTCGAATGTGCCTCGATTGCTGCCACGCCGGGAAGCGGAAGCGACTGTATGTTCGGCTACCTGCATAAAGATGATTTTGTGCTTGAGCCCCTGTCGCCTTTGCGTAAATGTACGACCCTATCGGTGGCTGCTCATACGCTTTACGAGAAGACAAACCCCTATATGCTGCCTGGACCGGGTGGAGCCATCGACCTTTACGGAGCCACTTTCACGCAGTTGACCGACAATACGGTGCAGGTGAAAGGCAGTAAGTTTGTGCCCACGGAAGAGTATTTTGTGAAATTGGAAGGGGTGAAGAAGGTAGGTTACCGCACGATCTCCGTAGCCGGCGTGAAAGATCCGGTGATGATCGACAAGATCGACGATATAGTGCAGAGCGTAAAAGCGCGGGTGAAAGACAACTTCGATGCCTATGGCATTACCGATTTCTTCCTCGACTTTAAGATCTATGGCAAGAATGGCGTGATGGGACTGTTCCCCGGTGCCGACAACCGCACGGCGCATGAGCTATGCATCGTGATCGAAGCGGTTGCAGATACGCAGGAGCGTGCCGATACGATCTGTGGTTTTGCCCGTAGCACCATGTTGCATTTCGGTTATGAAGGACGTATCTCGACAGCCGGAAACCTGGCATTTCCTTTCTCACCGTCCGACTGTAAAGTGGGCGAAGTGTACGAGTTTAATGTGTACCACCTGATGAAAGTCGACAATCCGTCGGAATACTTCCCGGTGGAGTACATTGAATTTAAATGAAGAATGAGGAGTGAAGAATGAAGAATTGACGCGAAGCGTAAAGTCATTTTGAAATAACTATCTAAAAACTCCCCTCCTGCCCGAGGAGGGGGGGACCGCTGCTTGCAGCGGTGGGGTGGTGGGAGAGCAAAACGTAAAGCAATTAAGAATAAATAAATTATGGAATATACATTAAGAGATATAGCTTCGGTTATCCGGAGTAAGAATTCCGGGCCGTATGAACTGACCTTTGATGTGATCTTCAAAGATTTCGAGACCTACGAGAAGGTGAAGGCAGCCCATGCGATCAATGAACCGGCTTTTGCCGCTTTATACAATATCCCGGAGTCGGATATAATCAAACTGGTCTATTTTGATCCGGCGAAAGCTGTGAAGATCACGATCGTGCGTCCGATCCCTTCGGGAGCGCTGGGCGAAACGGATGTGTACGGTGCGCAACAGCACTCTCCATTATTAGGCTATAAAGTTCAAATATAACAGCGTATGCTCAGCCGGATACAGGACTATTCTGTCTTTTCGCAATATTTCGCCCCGCATGGGCGGGAGCGGTTATTGTTCCTGGGTGAGCAGATCGCCCAGCGCCATCTGACGCATACAGACAGGCTTGTCGGCATTGTTGGTGACGCCGGTTCGGGAAAATCATCCCTCATCCGGGGGATGTTTCCCGGACTGGAACTGTCGAATGATGACGATATGCTTAACCCGCGTAAGATCATGCAGGTGCGCGACCTGTTTGAGGATGTGCAGCAATCGACCACCTATCATATCGATATGCGGTTTCAGATTGCCTTCACCCAGATGTATGAAATCGTTGAATTTGTACAGAATGCGCTCGAACACAAGCGACGGGTCATTGTCGAGCACTTCAACCTGCTCTATCCGGCCTTGGGTATGAATGCCGATATCCTGGTCGGGATCGGGGAGGAGATTATTGTAACCCGTCCAAGCATCTTTGGACCGCAACCGCAGAGTATCTATAATATCGTATCCAGTTCGTTGCACTACCGCCGCGTGGCGCATACGATCGAAGATATCACCATGCTGATACTCTCTACGGAGTTCAACGTAGACCGCAAGATTATCTATCCTTCCGATATGCGGAATGGCTTTATCCTGAAATTGACCAAAGAGGTCGATCTGGATTTCGAACGCTTGAATGCCCGGGTGAAAGAGGAGATAGCCAAGAACCTGGATGTCTGCTATTTCGACGAAGACCATATCCTGATTGGGGACACCAAGGTGGTCTGCAATTTCCCACGCCTGCACGTGCTCAATACCTCGGAGGTCGAGGCCTTTACGTTGATCAAGCGCTATATCCCGGATCCTAAATCGGATACCTTCTGTATCGTGGGCGTATTGAGCAATGATGAGAATATATCGATTGACAACCTGAATACGGTTCATTTCCTACAAAGAAAAAAGATATGATAAGAGAAATACATACCGACAACATAACCGACCTGGTCGAAAAGCTTTGCATTGAAGCCAACTGTCACCTGACAGACGATATCTTTCAGTGCCTGAAAGCGTGCCGGGCTACCGAGAAATCACCTTTGGGCAAGGATATCCTCAATACCTTAGTCGAAAATGCTCAAATCGCCCGCGACGAAACGGCTCCGATCTGCCAGGACACTGGCATGACCGTGGTGTTTGTTACCCTCGGACAGGAGGTGCATATCGCCGGTGGTTCGCTGGAAGAGGCCATCAACGAAGGCGTTAGGCGGGGATATGAAAAGGGCTATTTGCGCAAGTCTGTCGTGCGCGATCCCTTAGACAGGGTAAACACAAAAGACAATACCCCGGCGGTTATCCATTATGAGATTGTACCGGGCGACCAATTCCACCTTATTGTTGCCCCGAAAGGATTCGGTAGCGAGAATATGAGCGGTCTGAAAATGTTGAAACCCAGCCAGGGACTGCCCGGAATCAAAGAGTTTGTTATCCGAACCATCTCCGAGGCCGGCGCCAATCCCTGCCCTCCGATCATTGTCGGAATAGGCATCGGGGGAACGATGGAAAAGAGCGCCTACCTGAGCAAAAAAGCCTTGCTCCGCCCGGTGGGAGAAAAGAATCCCAACCCGATGTTGGCTGAATTGGAGGCCGAATTGTTGGAGACCATCAACAATTTAGGTATCGGCCCGGCCGGATTTGGCGGCACAACAACGGCGTTGAGCGTGAATATCCTGACCTATGCTACGCATATTGCCGGATTGCCGGTTTCGGTCAATATTGGTTGCCATGCGACGCGGCATGCGGAAGGGGAGCTTTAGGTAATTGATAATTATTAATTGTTAATTGATAATTAGGGCGAAACGAAGAAAAAGATATGGAAACAAAAACAATTATAACGCCTCCCTTTACCGAGGAGGTGATCCGGAGCCTGAAGGCCGGGGATATGGTGTATATCTCCGGAGACGTTTATACGGCTCGTGATGCGGCTCACAAACGCATGTGTGAATACCTGGACGAAGGCAAGCCGATGCCTTTTGATTTTGAAGGAGCGGCGATCTATTATGCCGGTCCTTGCCCTCCCAAGCCGGGCAAACCGATCGGTTCTGTTGGCCCTACAACGAGCGGACGGATGGATCTCTATTCGCCCCGCCTTATAGAGCAAGGGCTTAAGGTAATGATCGGAAAGGGCTTTCGCAGCCAGGAGGTGATCGATGCTATTGTGAAACACAATGGCGTCTACTTTGCTGCGATCGGCGGAGCCGCCGCCCTAATGGGCAAATGCGTGGAGAGCGCCGAAGTGATCGCCTACGATGAATTGGGCACCGAAGCGGTCAGACGATTAGTCGTCAAAGAGCTACCCGTTATCGTCGCCATCGACAGCCAGGGCCGTAATATGTACGAAGAGGGTCGCGCGGCGTATAATAAGGGCTAAGTGGTTGCTTTCACTTGGTGAAATTCTTTATAGATTAATCCAACTCCTTTTTCATTTTTTCGGGATTTTGGCGGCTGTCGAAGACTGAAGCAATGAATACGATTTCACTCTCTACCCAGTAAAGGATCTTGTAGTTTCCTTCGACCAGGTAGCGAAATTCTACACTCATATCTTTCAGTAATTCTTCCCGTTGTCCCGCCAATGGGTGGTTGGAAAGTATCTTTGTTCGGGATTGTATTTTGTCACGTATTTTTTTGGCAGTACGTTTGCTTGCAACTTGCACAAAGTAGTTATATATTTCTCGTAGTTGCTTTACGGCAGGTTTTGTCCATGTGACTCTCGCTACCATTTAGTCATCTCTTTTTCGAGATCCTCCTGCGAAATAACATCTCCTTGACGAGCGGCGGTTATTGCTTGTGCTGCCATTTCGCGGTATTCCTCTACAGTCATTCTGCGAGGTGTGTCTTCTGAAATGAAAACATTCTTCACACCTCTCATCAAACGTAGGGCATCAGCAATGGCATCCGCATTTCCGTTGGTGTCTATGTCTACTATTAACGTTTTCATATGTAATCTCTATTAGTTTATTGACAAAGATACAAAATGCTCTGACAGGAAGAGATATTTCATGTATGTTTCTGAGGTGCTATTTCCTCCCCCGTAGCATATGTCGTTTGCCGGGAGGGCCGGGGAGGCGTTCCATTTGGAAGCCGGCGGTTTGCAGGTTGCGGCGCACTTCGCCTTTGGCGCAATAGGTCACCAAGAGCGCACCCGGCGATGCTGATGCATAGAGTTTTTCAAACAAGGGAAGATTCCACATCTCCGGCTGTTTTTCGGGCGCAAAGGCATCGAAGAAGATGAGGTCGATCCCTTCTGGTAGCTGACAGTTGTTAGCGTCTCCCTCCATCTTATAAAGCGAAAACCGATCGGTGATGGCTACCGATTCTTCCCAAGGTGTCCGGTGCAAAGCCATGAAAAGATCTTTCTTTTGTGGTGCGACCGCGTTGGCGTAATTGAGTTCTTCGATCAACTTCTCTTCCAGCGGGAAACGCTCGATGCTGTAATAATCTACCTCTTTGCCGGAGGCAGTGGCTTCGCACAATGTTAGAAAAGCATTCAATCCCGTACCAAAACCTATCTCCAGTATGCGGATCCGCTGTTGTGGCATCTGCTGTAGTCCTGCCTGAATAAACACATGGGTCGACTCCTGAATAGCTCCTTTGGTGGAATGATAATGCTCATTCATAGAGGGGATAAACAACGTATGGCTGCCATCTTCTGTCTCTGTAAGAATTCGTTCTTGGGAAATCATGCGACAAAGATAGTATTTTCTTCATAGTTACGATTTTAAAGGCAAATGTGTTGATTCATATAAAATATTCTTACATTTGTGTGACTATATATATTACTATTGATTAATGTTTGAATCTAAAAGTGTGATAAAACGTTCTGTAAGAGTGTTTTTACAATTCGTAATCGTTTGTCTGTTTTGGGGACTTTGGTTTCCTCTTAACGTGTGGGCGGATGATACAAAACCGATACTGATTATCAGTTCCTATAATCCGGACACCCGGAATATGTCTGCCAATATCGCAGAGTTCATGGAAGAGTATAATCGTTTGGGCGGGAAAGCTCCGATAGCTTTGGAGAATATGAATTGTAAGAGTCTGCCTGAAGCATTGAGATGGAAGGATCGGATGAAGCGTTTATTGGAAAAACATACCGGCGAACGCGAGCCGGGTTTGATCCTGATTCTCGGGCAAGAGGCTTGGTCGTCTTATATTTCGCAAGACGAGATCCCTTTGAAAGATGTGCCTATAATTTGTGGGATGATCAGTCGCAACGCGATCATTCTGCCGGATTCGTCGTCATTCACCGCGGAGGATTTGAAGACGTGGGAGCCGGAGTATGTCGATATCCAAACGTATGAAAGTGAATTCCCCTTGACGGGTTATTTATATTCCTATGACGTAGAGAATACCTTGGAACTGATCAATCGTCTGTATCCCGAGACGGAGCATATCGCTTTGATTACCGATAATACTTACGGGGGGATTGCGCTTCAGACTTTTGTCAAGCAAGAAATGAAGCGTCTGAAAGGATATAACCTGATACTGATCGACGGGCGTGTGAACGGTATCTATGATAATGTGGAACAGATCCGTAACCTGCCAGAAAATACGGCGATCCTGATGGGAACCTGGCGAGTGGATGTGAACGACGGTTACTTTGTGGGCAACGCTACCTACACTATGATGAGCGCCAACTCTTCCATTCCTACGTTCACCCTGACGGCGGTCGGTTTGGGACACTGG
Source organism: Parabacteroides sp. PM6-13 (assembly GCF_029892605.1). Taxonomy (GTDB): domain Bacteria; phylum Bacteroidota; class Bacteroidia; order Bacteroidales; family Tannerellaceae; genus QVMG01. The sequence goes on along the minus strand of NZ_JARXWF010000001.1, from coordinate 355,550 downwards.
GCGATCGGTGGATATATCCCGGACTACGACAATCGCAATATGGGGAGAGACCTGGCAAAGCAGGCCTATGACATTCTTTCCGGAAAGGTAGATCGTGAAGGGTTAAAACCTGAAATCGTACCGAGTGTTTATACCTTTGACGCTATTAAATTGAATGAACTGGGCATTGACAAGAATTTATTGCCCCGTCCTTATACGTTGGTCAATGACGAAGAGAACTTCCTATCGAGATACCGCTTTGAAATTCTGATAGCCCTGGCAGCGGTATTGAGTCTGTTCCTGATCATGGGTATTATTTTCTTCTTACGCATGAAGCGAATGAAAGACAGCCTGGTGGATTTGCAGGAGGACAATGTGCTTATTATGAATAATATGCAATCGTCGATCCGTTTCATTAAACCGGACTTTTCCGTGAAATGGCAAAACCAGATCGATTATCCCTGCAGTCCGCAATATGGTCCGGACAACTGCTTCCTATCGGAGGATGCGAAATTGCCTTATTGCGACAGATGTACGGTTGTGAAGGCTATGGAAACGGGAGAAACGGTGGAAGTAACCCGCGATTGTAACGAAGAGGGTGTTTATATTCATGTCTTGTCGACTCCTGTTTTTGATGATAACGGCAATCTCTTGGGTGTCGTATTCAAGAAAGAAGATGTTACCGGACAGAAGGCAGTTGAGCATGAGTTACGTCAGGCAAAAGAAAAAGCAGAAGAATCAGACCGTTTGAAATCGGCCTTCCTGGCGAATATGAGTCATGAGATACGCACGCCGCTGAACGCGATCGTTGGTTTCTCGGGCTTGTTGGCTGTGACCGAAGACGAACAGGAAAGGATGGAGTATGTTAGCGTGATCAATGCCAATAATGATCTATTGCTGCAGCTGATCAATGATATTCTTGACTTGGCTAAGATTGAGGCCGGTACCTTGGACTTCGCGTATGGCGATGTGGATATCAATCGTTTGTTCTCAGACATCGAACAATCGGGCCGTCTGAAGGTGAAACCGGGTGTGCGCCTGGTCTTCGTCGACAAACAGCCTGATTTTAGGATCTACACAGATAAGAACAGACTTTCCCAGGTGGTGAATAACTTCATTAATAACGCTGTTAAGTTTACGGACGAAGGCAGCATCACGTTCGGCTACCAGCTTCGGGAGGGGGAAATCTATTTCTATGTGAAAGATACCGGTTGTGGTATGTCGGAAGAGGGAGCTAATCAAGTATTCACCCGTTTTGTGAAGTTAAATACTTTCGCTCAGGGAACAGGTCTCGGCTTGTCTATTTGTGAAATGATCGTTAAGAGGATGGATGGAGTGATCGGGGTCGATTCCGAATTGGGCAAAGGCTCTACCTTCTGGTTTACATTGCCTGATAGCATTATCCGTTCGTCAAACGATTTCGACGATCCGATCCTGGTCGAAGAGAAAAAACCGACTCATCAGCCGGTGCAGAAAGCGGAAGGTAAACGAATGAAATTATTGATCGCTGAAGATAACAGCAGTAATTTTATTCTTTTCCGATCGATGCTGAAAGACTTTGAGCTTTATCATGCCCACGACGGTGTCGAGGCGGTACGACTTTTCAAAGAGAATAATCCGGATATTATCCTGATGGATATCAAGATGCCGAATATGGATGGCTATGAAGCGGTGGCTGAGATCCGTAAACTAAACACGACGGTTCCGATCATTGCCGTGACGGCGTATGCCTTTGGTGATGACGAGCGGCGGGTGAAAGAGAGTGGTTTCAACGACTACCTGGCGAAGCCCATCAATCCGGAAAAGCTATTAGATCTCATCGATGCTTACCTCTAACTATAAGAAGAAGCATTGATTCCTACATTTTATTAGAGCAACTGTTCGATCTCTTCCCAACGGAGATGGGCCAATGGGTTATTGTCTTGCACGAACGTATCGAAGAGTGCTGTCTTCGTCTCTTGCAGGTGAAGGATTTTTTCTTCGATGGTCTGGGAAGAGATAAACCGGAAGGCAATCACTGTCTTGTCTTGGCCGATCCGATGCGCACGGCTTAACGCCTGCATCTCCGCGGCGGGATTCCACCAGGGGTCGATGACAAACACATAATCGGCCGCAGTCAGGTTTAGCCCGGTCGCTCCCGCTTTCAGGGAGATGAAGAAGCAATGCGTGTCTTTCTCCCGGTTGAAGCGTTCTATCTCCCTTTCTCTTTGCGTGGTCTCTCCCGTAAGCATGGCATACGCCCAGCCTTCCCGGTCGAACTTTTCGGCCAGTAACTTCAAATGTTTCACATACGAGGAAAAAATAAGCACCTTGTGACCGTTTGCTTTCAGGTTTTCGAAGAAAAGGATGATTTGTTCGAATTTGCCGGAGTCTTCCCGGTAGGCGGGATCGATCATCTGTGGGTGGTTGGCCAGTTGGCGTAGGCGGTTCAATCCCTCCAAGGCGATGAAGGTGTCTTTTTGTCGATCGGGATTCTCTTTTGCTTTCAATAGGGTATGACGGATCCGGTTGGCTTCGGCGTTGTAGAGCTCCTCCTGCGCGTCCGTCATATCGCAATAGATCACCTCTTGAAGCAATGGTGGCAATTCGGGTGTAACCTCTTCCTTCGTGCGGCGAAGCATAAAGGGCGAGATCAGTTGGCGCAGTTGCTTTTCCCGCTCTTCGTTTTTCTCTTTGAGCATCTTTTGGATATACTCTTTCTTGAAGAAGGAGAAGCTGCCCAATAATCCTTCATTGATGAAATGAAACTGTGCCCATAAATCTTCCAGGGAATTCTCGATCGGTGTGCCGGTCAATACAAAACGATGATCAGACTGCAATCGCTTGGCCGCTTTATAGGAGACCGAAGCAGGGTTCTTTATATATTGACTTTCATCTAAGAGAATGATCTGAAACGGATAATCGGCCAGGTATTCAATGTCGTTGCGCATCGTGCCATAGGAGGTGATGACCACTTCGAAGCGATCGAATATCTCCCGAACCGAGTGAGAGCGCATTCGATTGGCACCGGCATAGACAAAGACCCGCAACTCGGGTGCGAACCGCTTTAGCTCGTTTTTCCAGTTGTGCAATAGCGAGGTAGGGGCTACCACCAGGCTGGCGGGCAATGCGGGGCGGAAGGAATCGAACAGGGAGAGCTGTCCGGTTGTCGGCGCGGCACTCTTTCGACCGGCTTCAGCATAGACCGATTGCAACAGGGTGATCATCTGCAGTGTCTTACCCAGTCCCATATCGTCGGCCAGGCATCCTCCGAACTGGTGGTGATAGAGGTGCGACAGCCAATAGAAGCCCTCTTGCTGGTAGGGACGTAGTTCTGCCTTTAGTTGGGCGGGGAGGGGAGGGCGTTTCGCCGGGATCTCTAAGATTTCCCGGAGTCTCTCCTGCTTGTCTGTTGGTATCTCCTCCATTATGGCGGAGGTTACGACCCCTAGGTGTATCTTTTTCAGTTGCAGACGATCGTTTTTCTCTTTGGCATACCGAAACAGATCGGTGTATTTCACAAACCATTCATCCGGCAAGAGCAGGGTGGTCTTGTCGGGCAATAGGTATTCTTTTCTTCCCTCGAGGATATGCTTGCGGAAACGGCTGAAGGGGATGCGAAACTCTCCCGCGATGATTGTGATGTTCACTTCAAACCAGTCGATCTTCTCTTCCAGATCAGATTCTTTGTGTATTGGGCCGATGTAATAGGTTTGCTCCCCGATCTGCTCCAATTCAAAATAGTCCTGCAGCAATACCTCTTTCTTTTGATAGAGCCATTCAATCAGCCGGTAAGGATCTTCTTTGGGCAACGTTGTGTAATGGTTAATCCCCTCTTTCTGTAGCCCTTCGCGGAGTAATAGGGCGGCCAGATGCTCTTCCCATATCTTGTCGCGCTTATACCACTCGATGGCAACCTCTCCCTCTTGCTCCTTTAGTTCGATTACCTTTTTGGTCTTGTCGTCCGGAAAGAAGATCCGGTTTCCGTTATAGAGAAAGGAGAGCAGTAATACGTAGTCTTGATTGAGATCCTTCTCCAGCGTCAGCCTGGCTAAGCGTGTGGGGCGGATCTCGGAGAAGGGGATGCCTTCGATGCGTACATCGTATTTCAACAGGGTTTTGGTGACGAAGTTGCGTATATACATCTTCTCGGATGATGCCGGCACGCTGATGTATTCTTTGGTTAGAAAAGGCTCCAGCTTCTTGGAATCGATATTCTCAATCGTATGGATCTCCTTATCGAGCAACACCACGGCGGGTTTGTTGCTCAACACGATCGCCCGCTTTCCCTGTAGGGTGATCTCCTGCTCTTGGTTGGTGAGCGAAATGAAATAGCGCAATCCTGCCTCCGTGTCTTTCACAAAGTGAAAGCGGCAAGAGGTCGTGTCGCGTAAGATGTCGATTTCATTTTGCACAAACAGCGTATTGTTCGAGAAGTCTGTTCGTATGAAGGCGCGTATGCCGGTCTGTATGGCCAATTGGGTGGCTTTGTGGTTGACCTGTTCGATCCGGGGATGGATATAGCGTTCGAGGGTCTCTTGGGTCAGCTCTTTGTGAAACTCCGTGATCGATTTCTTCCGCGAGTAGTGCTTCATCAGGTTCTGGTCGCTCACCTCGTTGACCTGCCGGATCAGCTCTACCCATTCCGTGGCGCGTCCCTCTTTCTCTTCCTGGTCGGCATCGGGGCTTCCCAATATGCGCATGCTGCCACTTTCTGTCCTTTCGGCAGAAAAGACAGCATATTTCCAGCCGAAATAACGGTGGGCATACAATACTAAAATAAGTTCATCCCTATTCATTAATCTTTGCCTTCGATGCTAAAACCTATCCAGGTAGGTCGGTCTCCGGGGGTTAATAATCCTCCCGGTATTTGTTCTCTTCCCGGTCGGAAAGGATGCTCAGGTAGCTTTTGTAGCGTGATTCGCTGATGCGCCCTTCGCGAATGGCTTCTAATACGGCACAGCCCGGTTCGTGGCGGTGAGTGCAGTTGTTGAATCGGCACTGGGCAGATTCCTGAAATATCTCCCGAAAATAGTGGGAGATCTCCGCGTCTTCCATATCGAATGTGCCGAATCCCTTGATGCCCGGAGTATCTATCAGGTAGCCTCCTTCGGGTAGCTCGATCATCTCGGAGAAGGTGGTGGTGTGCATCCCTTTGTTGTGGTATTCCGAAATATCGCTGGTGCGCAGGTTTACGCCAGGTATCAATTTGTTAATGATCGTCGATTTCCCAACACCCGAATGGCCGGATAGCAGGGTTGTTTTGTCTTTTAGTTCGGCCTTAATCACATCAAAGCCTTCCTCTGTTTTGGCACAGAGGCGGTAGCAGGGGTAGCCAATCGATTCATAGAGTTCGATCAGCTCTTCCATACGTGCTAGGTCTTCTCCCCGGTAGCGGTCGATCTTATTGAACACAATGCGCACAGGCACCTGATAGGCTTCGGCAGTGGCCAGAAACCGATCCGTGAATATGGTCGTGGTGATGGGAAAGTTTACGGTAGCGATCAATATCGCCTGGTCGAGATTGGCTCCGATGATATGGGATTGCTTCGACAGGTTGGAGGCGCGGCGAACAATATAATTTTTGCGGTCTTCGATCTCCCGGATCATGCCCATGCCTTCGTTGTTGATGTCGATATGCACCCAGTCACCAACCGACACAGGATTAGTGCTCCGAATCTCTTTCAGTCGGAAATTACCTTTGATTTTGCTTTCGATATCCTGTCCGTCCTCCGTCCGTACGGTGTACCAGCTACCGGTGTTTTTTATTACTAAGCCGCGCATTTTTTTGAATGATGAATGAAGAATGATGAATTGGAGCGAAGCGGAAATTCATCATTCTTCATTGTTTAATTCTGCCTGACAGAATTAAACCGTCATGATTTCTTTTTCCTTAGCTGCATACAATTCATCCGTTTTCTTGACAAACTTATCATGGATCTTTTGTACTTCTGCTTCGGCATCTTTCTCTACATCTTCGGGCACACCGTCTTTCACACTTTTCTTGAGCAGGTCGATGGCGTCGCGACGGGCATTGCGGATGCTGATCTTCGCATTCTCAGCCTCCTGTTTTGATTGTTTAGCTAGCTGGCGACGACGCTCTTCTGTCAGCGGGGGAATGCCGAGACGGATGATCTCCCCATTGTTTTCCGGCGTGATACCTACATCCGAGTTCAGGATCGCCTTTTCGATCTCTCTGATCATCGGCTTTTCCCAGGGAGTGATAATGATTGTCTTCGCATCAGGCGTATTGATAGAGGATACATTGCTCAGGGGAACCAGTCCTCCATAGTAAGGCACACGCACCCCGTCCAGGATCTTCGGATTGGCTTTGCCAGCGCGGATATGCGAGAGCTGTTCGTCCAGATATTCGATAGCTGATTGCATTTTTTCTTCAGCTGCTTTTACATACTGCTTAATATCTACCATAAGATTAACTGTTTATATGTTCTTTTCGATTCAATTTGATTCTGTTTTCTGGTAAACAAAAGTAGTAAAGATTTTCAACTAAACAAATTAAGCTTTTGATCTGTTCCATGAATATACTAACCTACAAAAAGAAAAAGAGGATGAAGAAGATAGTTTGTTTTGCCGTAATGGCAATTGCATTGGTCGCGTGCGGTACTACCCGTTCGCTCGATCTGAGAAAGCTAACGACAGGCATGAGCAAGGCACAAGTGGAACAGTTGGCCGGTTATCCCAACCGAATGATATCCTTCAAAGAGACCTCCAACGGGGTGCAGGAAGTATTGGAATACCAGACCGCACAACGCGAGGTGTATGCCCTGGAATTTTGGAACGACTACTTAGTCGGTTATGAATATCTTTATGAAGATGTTACTTATGTGGCTCCGGTTAATCCCCCTGTTCATTATCCTCCTTATGGACGCCCCATCTACATTGCACCAAACCGCCCAAATCGCCCTCGCCCGGGAGAGGGAAATGATCGACCTTCTAATAATCGACCCTCGCATGATCGACCCTCAAACGATCGCCCTTCGCATGATCGTCCGTCTGATGTCACCCGTCCAACCACCCGACCCTCTATTGGCAGTCGTCCGGTTGGTACTCAACCTTAAGAAGACTGATAAAGCGAAACAAATCCCTGAAACATATATGGTTTTGGGGATTTCTCTTTTTAAGGTAACCATAAAAAGCCAAACTACGGAATTGTTTTACGCCAAATTGCGGAATTATTTTACGCCAAATTGCGGAATTGCCAAAACGATGTATATCTTTGCTACAGACAATTAGAATAACAAAATGAAAAAATATAAGCAAAGAGTAGCAGACCGTGTACTAGCCAAAAAACTGGCAGGAAAAGGTGCTGTATTGATAGAAGGCCCCAAGTGGTGTGGAAAGACTACTACTGCAGAACAAATTGTTAAAAGCATTCTTTATTTATCTGATCCTGCAACCAAAAGCCAGAATCTTTTGATGGCAGATATTAATCCTCAACTCTTGTTGCAAGGTGAGACTCCACGCCTGATTGACGAATGGCAATTAGCTCCTAAACTATGGGATGCCATGCGTTTTGAAGTAGATCATCGGGATAAGATGGGACAATTTATATTAACAGGATCTGCTGTTCCTCCTGATACCAAGGAAATTAGCCATACAGGTACCGGACGTGTAGGGTGGCTAATGATGCGCCCCATGAGTTTGTACGAATCAGGAGAGTCTAACGGTCAAATCAGCCTGAAGGATTTACTCTCCGCCCCGGAACAAATTATAGCCGAAAATACAATGTCCATTTCTGATATTGCCTATGTAATATGCAGAGGTGGTTGGCCAAAAGCTACAGATTTGAAGGGTGAAACAGCCTTGGAGCAAGCCTTTGACTACTACGAAGCTGTTGTCAAGTCTGATATATCGCGGGTGGACGGTGTAAGTCGAAACCCCGAACGAGTTAAGCGTTTGATGCGTTCTTACGCAAGACTTCAAGGTGCACAAGCACCTCTGAGTACAATTCTACAAGACCTGGAAGCCAATGAATCTACTACAATGGATGATAAAACATTGGCCTCTTACCTAAATGCCCTGGAAAACATATTTGTCATCGAAAATGTTCCGTCATGGAATCCCAATCTGCGTTCAAAAGCAGCCATTCGCACATCAGATACACGTTATTTTATAGATCCTTCCATCGGGACCGCTGCTTTAGGCTTAGGTCCCAATGATTTAATAGCGGATTTGAATACGCTTGGCCTCTTCTTCGAGACGTTGTGCATGAGAGATTTGCGTGTATTTGCAGATACGCTGGACGGGAGCATTTATCATTATCGGGATAAAAGTGGATTAGAGTGTGATGCTGTTCTTCATCTTCGTAATGGCTCGTATGCGCTGATTGAAATAAAATTAGGAGGCGACAACCTAATCGAAAGTGGAGCAGAAAGCTTAAAAGCTCTTTCCGATCGAATAGATACAGATAAAATGAAACATCCTGCATTTCTGATGGTACTTACCGCTATCGGGAAATATGCATATAGAAGAAAAGATGGGGTTTATGTCGTTCCCATTGGTTGCTTGAAAGATTAGCATGTGAGAGAATATGAATTTTGAAAAAACTGTTTATAGGATTTATTTATGCCAACAAGTAAAAATGCGCAGTTGCGTTACGGGAACATGTCAGTCTGCCTTTTTTTATTCTCACCCGCATGAGAATTTTTTCTCACGCGGGTGAGAATTTTTTTTGCCCTGCCAAAAAGGGGTGACAAAAACAACGATTTTGTCGCTTACACTTTGTATTTTGTGATTGATTTCAAATCAGAAGGGGTAGCCTACGGCCAGGTGCCAGGAATATCCTCCTTCTTTGAAAGGATCTACGTTGAAATAGCCCTTTTTCTCGGTGGCGTAGGGGACATGCAAGCCCAGTCCGACATCAAAGCGGATCAGTAGGAACGAGAGGTCGTAGCGTAGTCCCACCCCGGTGCCCAGTGCCAGATCGTTGAAGAATTCGCTGGCTTTGAAGGTGCCGCCGGTGCGATCGTCTTCGCGAGCCGCCCATATGCCGCCGGCATCCAGAAAGAGAGCTCCCTCCAGGTCGCCCACCAGGCGCACGCGGTATTCCAGGTTGGCTTCAAACTTATAATCCCCTGTCCGGTCCACATAGGTATATGGATTTGTTTTGGCATCGGCATAATAACGCCCCGGACCGATCGAACGTATCGTGAAGGCACGTACGCTGTTGGCTCCTCCGATATAGAATTGCTCGTTGTAAGGAGCCACCCGTGAGTTGCCATAGCTATAGATGCCACCCGCCATCAGGCGACCAACAAGGCGGTTGTTTTTATCAATCCGGTGGTTATAGCGAAACTCGGTGGTTGCTTTCACAAACTGTGCGTAGGGGCTACCGAATAGGTTTTTCCCCTCTTTATTGAAGTCGTTTCCGGCGATAGCGCCTATACCACTGATGATATTACCTGCCTGTGTGAGTGATGCCATCCAGGAGAAATAATGGCGTTTGGAGACCGTCGCGTTATCGTAGGTGAACATATAACTCATGGCCGGTACAAACTGATCCTGTAGGCTTAGCCAGAGCGAAGGATTCTCATCCGCTTTCTCGATAAAGAGATCTGTCGGTTTCATTTTGTTATAGTTCAGACGGAAGGGAGTCACCTGGTGGCGCGTGGTTGGCGTGGGACGGAAGTCGTACCCCATGCTTATCCCTAAAGAGGTCATGCGGAAGAAGCGTGCCCGGTTTATCAGGTCGGCACTCAGCTTAAAGACCGTGGTGGATGGCCTCACCAGGTCGCGGTACACAAATCCCGGGAAGAGCACGAAAGGCATGGTCAAGGTGGCATTGGCACCAATCTCGTAACTGTTTATTTTTGTGCCCTCGTTGCGGTTGCCCGTTTGCCATTCGTAAGACCCTTTCACCTGAAATCCCAATAGCTCCCCACCGTGGAACGCATTCCGGCGGGTGATCGAGAAGATAGCCCCCGGCCCGATATAGTCATTGCTCTTTGTGCTGGCATTTACCTCTAACTCGCCATCATAGGGATAATCGAAGACGGTATTGATGCGTACATCCAACTGGTTGTTTTGGTTGTAGATCGCGCTTCGGCGGCGTAGGCTGTCTAACCGTTCGTCTCCTCCCTGCAGGTCACGCACGCGTCGGCGGTACTCCCCCTGCCCGGTGGTGTCGCGCGAGGCTGTTTGCCGTACGGGCGTATATTGAAATTCGGCATATCGGAATACGTTCAGGCGCGAAAGCCCGGTTTGCGTGCGTTGTTGTTCCTCCAGGGTGTAGAGATCGCCCGGCTTGAAGCGCAAGCGGCTGTAGAGAACCTCGGGACGAAGTTTCAGTTTCCCTTCGTAATAGATCGTCATGTCCTTGTATTGGATCGAATCGGTCGGTTCTTCGTTGTCGTATCCGTTCATATACACCGATATATGCCCGATGCGATAGGGGAGCATGGCATTGTAGGGTATCCCTTGTTTGCGCATCACCCGCAGCCATACCTTGCCCGGTGTCTGCAATGTATCCGCCTCGTAGACCACATATTCCGGACGGTAATAATAGAAACCGTTGTTGCGCAACAGGGAAGAGATGCGTTGCCGCTCGTTCTCCAGACGGATCACATTGAACTGATCCTCCTTGCGCAACAGGCTCTCGTGGCGATGGGCGTTGATCAGTGTATCAGCAAAATGGCGCATGCGCATATACTGAATGCTGTCGTAGCGGTAGGCATGATTCATCTCCACCCTGTAATTGATTTTCGCCTGCAGCGAGTCCTTTGCGTTGGGGAGTATCTCATAGTGGACGTTGCCGTCGAAGTAGCCATTCTCGCGTAACATATTCCGGGCAACGGCAACGCGCACATCGGGATTGACCGTATTGATCAGAACCGGCTTGGCCGCAAACTGATCGAATATCCATTTTCCTACCCCTTTTTGGTATTTCTTAAATCCATTGTATATCCATAATCCGAAAGGGATAGGAATGCGTGTGGTTGAACTACCGAACAGGGCATTGTTGGGGGCGTAAGCCAAGGCGCCTTCCACCTCCTGCATTGCCGCGTCGCCTTCGCGCGACGGATCGGGATCGACCACCTCCGTGGCTTTAATGCCTGTATAGAGCACCTCTCCTTCGGGTAGATGTTTGGTGACCGAACAGGAGGTGAACAAGCCTCCTCCCAGCCCCATAAGGAGAGGAAGGATAAAGATAAAGAGCTGATATGTCGTATTCTTTTTGATCATCCTGGCTATTGTTTATCCGTCTGTTCCGGAGTAACGCTTCCGGTTTCGCTATTCTCTTTCTTTTCTTCATATTCATTTTTCTCTTCCGCTACCGCTGTCTCTTTCTTTTGACGGAAATCGAACAGCTCACGCAGGCGAAGCACCTTCTTACGGAACACAATACCGACGCCTGTCTCCACGACCTCTCCTTCTAAGATGCTCTCGTAGTTGCGGTCATGGAAAAACTTAATCGTCTTCGATCCGGCAGGGTCCAAGAGGTATTCGGCAGCGAAATTATCGAGAAACGACTGTGTCTGCTCGGTGGTGTTTCCGGTAGCCACCGTGCCACCCACCGATACGCGGATGCGGTCGTTATAGAATCGTTTGGCAAAACTGAATGTTAGGTCGTTCTGCGTACCCGAAGCGGTCTCATACGTATCCAATCCCAGGTCGATGTCTACCCCTTTCAGGGCGTCTCCGGCGATGGAGTTGACCTGTCCGACCAGGAAGCTGCCTAAGGCGCCGCCCAGATTCATGTTGGTGGGGTCAGAGCCCATGTAGGTGCCGGTGATCATCATATAGATGGCATATCGGGCACGTTCGTCTTTATCTTTCGACGCCAGTTCGGAGCGGATATTCGTATCGTCTACCGCATCGATGATAAACTGCAGTTGCATATTCTCCAAACGCTCCTCGATGCTGATACCTACGTCGAAGTTCGATCGTCGTTGGAGGCCGTCTGCGTCGGTGATGGTGGCACGCATTCGCTCGGTTGCCGTGATATTGATTTGCGGATTCAGCATCTCGCCATCCCATTGCACATAACTGCCCTGGTGGATATCGAACGCCTTCAACGGCACGACCGGCAGGCTGTATTTCACCACGCCGTTGGTAAAGGTGTATCGTCCGTTAAGCACAATATCGCTTGGTGGTTCGTATTGGAGAATCAGCTCCCCACCACCTTCCAGTTCTACGTAGTTCGATTGATCCGGGGTGAGGTCTACGCGGAATTGCACCGTCGGGTCTATCTTCAACGCCAGGAACATCTCCATACCGCCGAATGCCATTTGTTGTCGTCGATCTCTTCGTTGCAGGGTCAGGGTGTCGGTGAACGAGGTGAAGGTGACCAGTCCATCCATGCGGTCTTGCACCGTTAACGGAGAGTCGGTCAATACATAGGTCAGGTCGGTCCCCGCCAGGAAGTGGGCGTCTCCACGAACGGCTAATCCTGTCAAAGGCCCTTTGATGGTGGTGTTGAAGTTCATGAATAATTTGCCATAAACCAGGCTTTCGGGGGTCCGGGCGGCATTCAATACCTGCATATTGTTAGCCGTCAGGCGTAGGTTGGCCATCATACGTGAGAAGTTGGATATATCAATCGTTCCGTCGATCACAAACGGGTTGGTACCGGTTGTCAGCAGGCGGTATTTGTCGAACGAGATATGGCTGTTTTTTACGGTTACTTTCCGGTTGTCAAAACGCAGTCGTGTATCGGCCATGCCGACATATACCGAGCTGGAATCGAGCTGCATAAACCCGTTCAGCATTGGCTGCGACGAAGACCCGCTGATCTGCATACTGCCGTTTAATGCTCCTTCCATTTTCGCCATGTCCTCCGGAATAAATGGGTTGGCTATGGTCAAGGGTAGGGAGAGTATATCGAACGATCCCTCTATATGATCTGTTTTGCCTGCCGTCTTATACAGGGCATAGGCTGTCATTCGCTCTTCCTGTTCGTGGTAGAGATGGACGTCGAATTGGTGTTCGCCATTATCCAGCGGCAGATAGACCGCGTTCAATAACATCTCTCCTACACGTCCGTTTTCGTAGAACAATTCGTCGATATTTGCGTCGGCCACCACCATAAACGTCTCCTCCATCGGGGCGTAGCGCACGTTGGCGTTCAGTATCCCTTTTAGGTTTGGCAACATGGAGAAACCGGAGGTGATTGTGTCCAGGTTCAACTGATTGAACTCTACATGCAACTCCGGGTAGGTGTCGCCCATGTCCATCGAATGGATCCATAGGGCCGCATTTTGTGATCCGGCCAGGCGTATGTTCGCATCCATATCCTGCATGCTTCCGAAGCGGAAATAGTTGTCCGGGTTCAGTTGGAAGGTGTTGAACGCGATGATTGGCTGTTCGGGGAATAACTTAAACCGCATTCCGTCAGCCTCCTTGGTTAGGCTTACACCCAACTGTAGGCCTGTCTCCCGGTGGTGATTGACAAATGAGAGCTCTGTGTCAATATAATTGTTTTTGACCGCTCCATGCATGTGGGCGGTAAAGGGTTGCTGTTGGCGATATTTTTTTTTGATGACATCGGCACTGTAGGTTAATCCGTCCGGATCGGGTCGTATTGCCGCGCGGATCGTATCGATCAGGAAGGTGTCTTTGGCAAACGAGTAGATGCCTGCATCCAGCCTGATCCCGTTCTCCGGAGAGGTAGATGCTTGTATGTCGATCTCCGTAAAGCTGAAGTAATAGGTCTTCAATAGGTTGTATAAAGGGTTGTCGCGTTGTGCCTTTATGGAAAGGCTCATGTCGGGCAGCGATGGTTGCAGGGCAGCAATATGGATTGTCGAATCTGTTTTTAGTTGCTGTGCCAGCTCATCGCCAATCCGGCTAAACTGCTCGAGCATGGTGTTTAATCCGGCGTTGCCGGTGAGTACCATCCTTAGGTCGTCGGAAGTGAGCGACACCTGTGTCGTGTCTTCGTCGCTGCGTGCTTTTACGATCAGCATCTTGGGTCTGAAACGCAGATCCGGCGTACGTATTTCCCAGCTACCCAGCGATACGTCTAATTGATTTTTCTCTTTCCAGTCGCTTTGAGCTTCGGCGTAAAGCGCAAACCCGGTATAAAAGAGGGAGTCGGTGAGGTGGAGCCCCTGGAAGTCGATGCGGTCCGTGTCTAAGATAAGGGTGGCGCTGACATTGTCTTCTTTTAATTCTCCCCAGGCGGTCACATCCATTTTCGCATACGGATAGGCACTCGCTATCGTGGCGGAGTACTGATGTTCTTTCAGAGAGGCCTCCAGGGTGACGTCTGCCAGGCCGGTGTTCTTATATAAGAGGGAGTCGATTCGTCCGTTGATGGCTGTCCAGGTGGTAGGGGCAAAGGGAGCGAATCCTTTCCCTTCCGCCTGCAAGGAGGCCGATACCCAAAGAATAGAGTCGACAGGCATGAAATGGATAGGTTCCAGGCTATCGATCTTCAGGGTGGCAGCATAACTCTCGCTCTGCTCCTGGAAGCGGGCGGCCAGCTGTACGCGGCCATCGCCTTCGGTTAGTTGCAGATCGGCACTGTATTCCCGGTTGTGCAGACCTACCTCGCCAGTCAGGTGTATGCCTGCGGGAATGGCATAACGCGCGCGTTCCTCTTTGGGTAGATAGGAGAGGATGAATTGCAGGTCGTGTGTTAGCGCCTCCAGTTGAATATCCGCCGAACGGCGTAGGCTGTCCATCACTGCGCCAATCTCTCCCGATGCCCTCATCTCTATGGCTCCCGGAATGTCTGCACTGAGTTGGCGAAGCATGATCTTATCGATATCCCCATCGGCCTTTGCTTGAAAGCGTATGGGTTGGGTGGGGTAGTCTTTTAGAAAGTCTGCCGGCAGGTCGGGGGCTAAGAGAAACAGATCGTTTTTTCCTACCGAAGCCGAGAAGGAGGCGTCGAATGCTCCGCTGGGCTCTTCCTCCAATAGGGTCCAGGGTAGGTTGGCCGCCAAAGCGATTTCCGAGTAGGGGGTTTTCAGATTGAATCCGGGAATGCGGATCAATAGGCTGTCTGTTTGAACCTTACCGTCGAGCGACGAAAGCACGAAGCCCGAACGCTCGTCGAATGCCAGCCGGCGGATATCTGCCGCGATCTCTTTCTCCTGATACAGGATAGAACGCACGTCGGCCTGCAGATTATTCAAGGCCAGGTGGGCAGGGTCTAATCCCGGTTGCGGTGCCAATGTATCAGCATCGTAAGTGATTGCCGATTCCGATAGGTGGAATGTGCCGATCTCATAACGCGCCGCACCCAGATCGATTCGTCCGTTCGACAAACCTACCTTTCCGATACCGGCCGAGAGGCTTAAGGTGTCGGCAGGCATATGCAGGGCGAAGGTCGATTGGTTGATCGCGATATCACCGATCCGGATTTTCCAGTTTATCGGTGTCGTTGTTGTGTCTTTTTTTTGTGTAATGGAATCGATGCGCACAAAGAGGTCGGCTTTTTTCAGCTCCGCGTGGTTCAATACGACCTCTTCGTCAGCCAGGTTGATATAGTCAGCCTTCAACAGGAAGTCACCGATCTCTCCTTGGATGAATAGACCCTCCACAAAGTTGCCCGTATTGACCCGGACCTTTTCGAGATGCACCTGCTCGACAGAGATGATCTTTTTGACCAGTGGCATGGGGTTTACGCGGATAGATAGTTGCTGGAGGCTAAATAGGGTGTCGGTGGGCGATTGCATGACCTGCACACCTTTTACTTTTAGGTCCAAAGGGAAGCCCAGCCGTATCCGATCGATATGAATATCCATCCCGCTGGACTCACTGGCATAGTGGGTAGCCTGTCTGACGGCGAAGTTTTGCACCGCCGGGATATATAAAAGGGCAGCCACAAGCAATACCAATACGATTGGTATCAGGAACAACATGCTTATCCACTTAATCCACTTCTTCATTTTTTGCTTGTCGCTTATATAGAGATAACGGATGAATGCCCTATTTAGTTCTAAAATGGGCAGAAAAAACTACACAAGGCAAATGTAGTGAAACTTCTTCTTCCCCCATTATTCAAAGCATCCTCTTTTTCTTATACCGGCCGGGGCTTTCGCCGGTTATCTGGGAGAAGAGGCGGTTGAAGTAGGAGATGTTGTCGAACCCTAGTCCATAGGCGATGTCTTTGATGTTTTCCTGATTAATAAGGATCCTTAACTGGGCTGTTTCTATTTTCTTTTGATTGATGTATTTGCCGGGGGTGCAATGCATCTCTTTTTTGAACAGGCGGATGAAATGGTCTTTCGTGAGGAAGCAGATCTCGGCCAACTGCTCTATCTCTATGGGTTTGTCGATGTTTTTATGGATATAATGCAGGCTTCTGCGGATGCGCTCCTCCATATGTTCGTTTTTAAAGACGGCACGAGCCAGGAAGCGCGAGAAGATCTGTTTGATAATGCCCTGGGATTCTATTTCGAAAGCCAAGGGACTCTTTTGCTGGAGCGCCATATTGTAGGCTACATGTGCGGAGTTATCGTATGAACTCGGGTCGTAATACTGCAACTCTCTTTCCGGGTTAATCCGGATCAACCGCTCTATCAGTTGGATATCCAACGGGTCAGCCTCTATCTCCGCGGGGAAATCGATCTGGTCGAAGATGCTGATATTTTTCCCGAGGTCTTCATATAGATGTATATAGTATAACTCCAACATACCATCGCATTCATAGGCATGTTTGGTATACGAAGGGGTCAGGTAGAGATGATCCTTTTTCAGTTCGGAGAAACCGTCCTCCCGTATGATCTTCGCGGTTCCGCTCTTTACATAATGTATCCGGGCAAAGGGGCTGTGTATGTTTTTCCAGTTCCAGTCCGCATTATGATAGGCATAGCCTACATTCAATAAAATGAAATCTCTTTTCAGTTCCTTTTTAATCATTATCAAGACGATTGAGGTGTAAACATACGGAATTATATCGATAAAGTGCAAGTTTTGGTCGATAATAACAAAGAAAAAGATATCGACATCCTGTAGCTTTGCAAAACAAGGTTTCACTTTAAATATATACCATGCAATACAGAGAAATAGGAAAAACAGGCATGAAGGTGTCTGCCATTAGTTTCGGTGCCTCCTCCCTGGGGGGTGTCTTTCATTCTTTAAAAGAAGAAACAGGAATAGAAGCGGTGCATACGGCGGTCGATAACGGGATTAACTTCATCGATGTCTCTCCCTATTACGGACACCTGAAAGCGGAGATCGTATTAGGGAAAGCGTTGAAAAATATAGATCGTAGCCGTTATTATCTTTCGACAAAGGTAGGTCGTTACGGACAGGACGGGGTGAATACCTGGGACTATTCGGCGCGCAAAGCCAAAGAAAGCGTATACGAAAGCATGGAACGACTCCATGTGGACTACATCGACCTGATCAATATCCACGATATTGAGTTTGCTGACCTGGAGCAGGTATGCAACGAAACACTGCCCGCCCTGGTGGATCTGCGTCGGGAAGGGGTGGTGAAACATGTTGGGATTACCAACCTGAATCTGCGTCATTTCCACTATGTGATCGATCATGTGCCAGCCGGAACGGTGGAGAGTGTGCTCTCTTTTTGTCATTATACCCTGAACGACGATGCGTTGGTGGATTCATTGGATTATTTCGAATCGAAAGAGATCGGGGTGATCAATGCGTCGCCTTTTTCGATGGGGCTGTTGACCGAACGGGGTGTGCCTGATTGGCATCCGGCACCGGAGGCATTGAAGCGTCTGGCGCAGAAGGCTACGGCTTATTGTAAATCCAAAGGGGTGTCTATCGAAGAATTAGCGGTGGCATTCTCGGTCAACAATCCACGGATTGCCACGACTCTGTTCAGCACGACCAACCCGGAAAATGTATTGAAAACGATCCGTTATGCTGAAACACCGCTGAATGAAGAGCTATTGGCTGAGGTGAAACGGATCTTTGAACCAGGGTTTAGGGATACGTGGGTGAATAGTTAATGATGAATGAAGAATGAAGAATTATGAAAGCGATACAAATAACTGAGCAAGGCAGGGTAGGGGTGACGGAGATTCCGAAACCGGAGTTGAAGCCCGGCCATGTGTTACTAAAGATAGGATATGTAGGATTTTGCGGTTCTGATTTAAATACGTTCAGAGGACTGAATCCGCTGGTGAAACTGCCGATTGTGCCGGGCCATGAGATCGGAGCGGTGGTGGAAGCACTGGGGGAGGATGTGCCTGATCATTTACAGCCGGGTATGCATGCCACGGTGAATCCGTATACCAGTTGCGGTCATTGCCCGTCGTGTCGCAACGGTCGGCCGAATGCCTGCGAGTTTAATCAGACCTTGGGTGTGCAGCGTGATGGCGCTATGGCGGAATACCTGCTTGTGCCTTGGGAAAAGGTGATTGCCGACGATGCCATTTCGGTACGCGACTTTGCTTTGGTGGAGCCGATGAGTGTCGGGTTTCATGCGGTCAATCGCGCAGAGGTGACCGATATCGATACGGTGATGGTGATCGGTTGCGGTATGATCGGGTTAGGGGCTATTGTGCGTGCCGCCTTGCGTGGTGCGCGGGTGATTGCGGTCGATGTGGATGACAGGAAACTGGATCTGGCCGAACGCCTGGGTGCGCAATACTCCGTGAATACCTTGAAAGAGAACCTGCATGAGCGGGTAATGGAGATCACCGCTGGCGCTGGCGCGGATGTGGTGATTGAGGCTGTTGGTCGCCCGGAGACCTATGTGGCTTCCATTTCGGAAGTGGCTTTCACCGGACGAGTGGTGTATATCGGCTATGCCAAAGAAAATATTCCGTTCGATACCTCCTGTTTTGTGAAGAAGGAATTGGATATCCGTGGCTCCCGCAATGCGATGCCGAACGACTTCAAAGCGGTGATGGAGTATATGAAGCGGGGGAACTGCCCGGTGGACGAACTGATCACAGCGATATATACCCCGGAAGAGGCACAGACGGCTTTAGAGAAATGGTCGGCCAATCCGGGAGAGGTGTTCCGCTTATTAATACAATTTTGACCTATGTATCCGATAATCGACGCGCATGCCCACCTTTGGCTTCACCAAGAGGCGATAGTGGAAGGAAAGAAGATCAGGACGCTTGAAAACGGGCGCTCCGAGTTTATGGGAGAGATACGCCAAATGATCCCGCCCTTTCTGGTAGATGGCAGGAATACGGCGGAGGCTTTTCTGGCGAATATGGATTATGCCCAGGTGTCGGCGGCTGTTATTACGCAGGAGTATATCGATGGTATGCAGAATGACTACCTCCTGGAGGTGGAACAGCAATACCCGAATCGCTTCTTCTGTTGCGGTATGGTCGATGCCCGTCAGCCGGGGTATTACGCCCATGCGGAAGAACTGATCGCCCAGGGATTTCGGGCTATCAAGATCCCGGCACAGCGTTTGGTGACATCAGCGGGCAGAGTGTGGCTGACCGATCGGGAAATGATGGATATGTTCCATTTGATGGAGAAGAACAACATCATCCTTTCGATCGACCTGGCCGACGGAGCGGAGCAGGTAGCCGAGATGAATGAGATCATTGCCGAGTGTCCTTCGTTGAAGATTGCTATCGGGCATTTCGGAATGGTCACGACAAATGGCTGGCAGGAACAGATCAAATTGGCACGAAACGAACATGTCCGGATCGAATCGGGTGGTATCACCTGGTTGTTTAATGACGAGTTTTATCCCTTCACCGGAGCCGTTCGGGCTATTCAGGAGGCAGCCGGACTGGTTGGTATGGAGAAATTGATGTGGGGATCCGATTATCCGCGCACGATTGTTGCCATCACATACCGTATGTCATACGATTTTGTTATCAAATCAAATCTGCTTTCGGAAGAGGAGAAATCCTTGTTTCTGGGGAAAAACGCGGAGGCTTTCTATGGACTAAAGAACCTGCCGCAGCTTCCTTATATTAAGAATATGTCGGAATAAATTCGCCGGAGTCTTCCGGTAAAAGAAAAACGATTAGAAAAACTATTGAATCCATGAAAAAGACAAAGCAAACATTCGCTTTAACTCTTATTTTCAGTCTGTTCTTCATCTGGGCCATAAGCAGCAATCTGTTGCCGACTATGATCCGTCAGCTGATGAAGACCTTTGAGTTGAGTGCCTTCCAGGCATCCCTCACAGAGGCATCCTATTGGATTGCCTACTTTATCTTCCCCATTCCGATTGCCATGTTTATGAAGCGCTACAGCTATAAAGCAGGTATCATCGTGGGATTGTCTATCGCTGCCTTAGGGGGATTGTTGTTCTTTCCGGCTGCGATCATTCAGGAATACTGGGCCTACCTGGCGATCTTCTTTATTATCGCAACGGGTATGTGCTTCCTGGAAACGGCGGCTAATCCCTATGTGACGGTTTTAGGCGACCCGGCTACGGCTCCGCGTCGGCTTAATTTGGCACAATCGTTCAATGGATTGGGTGCTTTTATTGCTGCGATGTTTCTGAGCAAATTGGTATTAAGCGGGCATGATTATACCCGTGAAACGATACCCGCCAGCTATCCTGGCGGTTGGGAAGGCTTTGTGCAATTCGAGACCAATGCCATGAAGACGCCCTATCTGGTGTTGGCAGCGGTATTGATTCTGATTGCTGTGGTGTTTATCTTCTCGCATTTGCCGAAAATTCAGGAAGGTGGGCAGGAAGAAGGAAGTGCGAAAGGGGAGAAACTAATCGATTTCAGTGTACTCAAATCGTCGCATCTGCGTTGGGGAGTGATCGCACAATTCTTTTACAATGGCGGACAGACGGCCATCAATGCCATGTTCCTGATCTATTGTTGCAAATATGTTGGTCTGTCGGAAAGTACGGCTACGACCTATTTCGGATTGTATATGCTGGCATTTCTTCTCGGACGTTGGATCGGCACGCTGTTGATGGTTCGCTTCAAACCGCAGAATATGCTGGTGGTTTACGCGCTTGCCAATATCTTCTTATGCGGAGTTATTATGGCTTTCGGCGGCATGATTGGTTTGTATGCCATGCTGGGTGTCTCTTTCTTTATGTCGATTATGTATCCGACACAATTCTCCCTGGCGCTCAAAGGATTGGGCAGCAAGACGAAAAGCGGATCTGCCTTTCTGGTAATGGCCATTGTCGGCAATGTAGTGCTTCCGCCGCTGACGGGGCATCTGATGGATATCAATGAGCAATTCTACCACCTGGCTTACTTTGTTCCGTTGATATGTTTTATTTTCTGTGCCTATTATGGTTGGAAAGGGTATAAGGTTATAAATTAAAATACGATAAAGATGAAAAAAGAAGAAGGATATCCGCAAAAGAGGTATGCGGTTCCGACAAAACGTTACTGTCAGACATTGGATCTGAAAGATGATCCCGAGTTGATACAGGAGTATGTGAAACGACATAGCGAAGCCTGCCATTGGCCGGAGATCAAGGAGGGCATCCAGTCGGTTGGTATTTTGGAAATGGAGATCTACCTGTTGGGAACACGATTGTTTATGATCGTTGAGACCCCTTTGGACTTTGAATGGGATACGGCCTTCGAAAAATTGGCCACCCTTCCCCGTCAAGCCGAATGGGAAGAGTATATGTCGATCTTTCAGGTGGCAGATCCCAAGGCCAGCTCTTCGGAAAAATGGAAGCAGATGGATCGGATCTTCCATCTGTATGAGTAGTTAAAACGCTTTGCTCTTTAATACTTAGATTAGAAATGAAAAAACTTTTAACAGCGTTGTTAGTACCGGTATGTCTTGTGGCTTGCCAGCCGGAGAAGAAAGTGGCTTACAACATCGATTCCGTCGCCTCGCCCAAAGGAACAGAAGTGTTTCAGCCCAACTGGGAAAACCTGGCGGAGCATTATCAATTTCCCGAATGGTTTGTCGATGCGAAGTTCGGTATCTTCATCCATTGGGGTGTGTATGCCGTGCCGGCTTATGGCAGTGAATGGTATGCCCGGACGATGTATCTGCAGGATAGCCGGGAATATAAACACCATATAGAAACCTGGGGCGCTCACACGGAGTTCGGGTATAAAGATTTTGTTCCGATGTTTAAGGCGGAGAAGTTTGATGCCGATGAATGGGCCGATCTGTTTAAAAAATCCGGTGCTAAATATGTTGTGCCCGTAGCCGAGCACCACGACGGATTCTCTATGTACGATAGTGATCTCAACGAATGGAACTCCGTGAAGATGGGACCGAAGAAAGATATTGTGGGTTTACTGAAGACGGCTGTCGAAAAAGAGGGACTTGTTTTCGGTCTGTCTACCCATAGGGCGGAGAATGCCTGGTTCTTCAATGGCGGCATGCAGTTCCCGTCGGATGTGCAGGATATGAGTATCTCGCTCTACGGTCGCCGTTATGAATCTGAAAAGTATACGGAAGAGTTTGCCCGTGAATGGCTCACCCACACGTATGAGTTGATCAATAAGTATGAACCCAAGTTGATCTGGTTCGACTGGACAGTGAATAACCCGGTATTGATGCCCTATTTCAATAAGTTTTTGGCCTATTATTACAACAATGCCCTGGATTGGGGCGACCAAGTGGCGGTAAATACCAAACAGGGCTATCCGACCAATATACATGTGTGGGATGTGGAACGCGGCAAATCGGGTAAGATGATGCAATTCCCCTGGCAAACCGACACCTCGGTGGGCAAGAGATCCTGGTCGTATATCGATGGCGAAGAGAATAAAACACCGGAACAGATCGTGCATGATTTGATTGATATCGTAAGTAAAAACGGGAATCTGTTGTTGAATATCGGCCCTCGTGCCGACGGAACCATTACGGACGAACAGAAAGCGGTATTGCTCTCGATCGGAAAATGGCTGGAAGTAAACGGAGAGGCTATCTACGGTACGCGTTGCTGGAAAAAGTTTGGCGAAGGAGATGCCGAACCGACAAAAGGATCTTTTTCGGATAATACAGCTACACCCTACAGCACACGCGATATTCGTTTCACAACCAAAGGAAATGACTTCTATGCTATTGTATTGAACTGGGATGAGAAAGGCGTATTTGTTGCCTCTTTAGATAAGGAGGCTATCGCGGATGCGAAGATACAGCAAGTCACACTGTTGGGATCCGAAGAGAAGATCGCCTGGGAACAGACCGATAAAGGGCTGAAGCTCTCTTTTCCGAAGAACAAACCTTGTGCATATGCCTATTCCTTCAAGATTACTTTCGATAAGCCGGTTGGCCAGCATCTGGCATCCGAAGCAGTCAACGAAGTGATGAAGCATGGTTCGTAAGAACACAGGAGAAGGATTTTTAATAAAAGAATTATATGCGAAAAACTATTATTACAGGCATCATATCGTTTGTCTGTTTTTATTCATTTGCGCAGAATCCGACATACAAGCAGCCGGTAGAAAAGGTTTCCTCCTTTAGCCAGCAAGAGGTTGTGTTAAAGCCTTCCTGGGTAAAAGACCGGGAAGAGCTTAACACGGCCTACCTGAAATCATTGGATCCCGACAGATTGTTGCATAACTTCCGGGTGACAGCCGGTCTGCCCTCGGAGGCTACGCCTTTAGATGGTTGGGAATCTCCGGGTATTGGCTTGAGAGGACATTTCGTGGGGCATTATCTCTCTGCTGTGTCCACCTTAGTGGAGAAATACCAGGATCCGCAACTAAATGAACGCCTGACATACCTGATCGATGAATTGTACCGATGCCAACAAGCCCTGGGAGGAGGTTATTTAAGCGCTTTCCCTGCGAAGAGCTTCGAGCTGTTGGAGGAGAAGTTCACAGGAGTCTGGGCGCCTTATTACACCTACCAGAAGATTATGCAGGGTTTATTGGACGCTTACACTCGGACGGGCAATAAAAAAGCGTATGATATCTTGCTTGGTATGGCCTCCTATGCCGATAATCGTATGTCCAAATTAGATGAAGAAACGATCCGGAAAATGATGTACACGGCTGTTGCCAATCCGCAGAATGAGATGGGCGCCATGAATGAACTGTTGTATAAGTTGTACAAACTGTCCGGCGATCCGAAATATCTGGCGTTAGCTGAGCTGTTCGATCCGGAGTGGTTTCTCACGCCATTGTCCCGGAATGAAGATATTTTGTCGGGACTTCATGCCAACACCCACTTGGTGCTTGTCAATGGTTTTGCCGAACGCTATTCCATCACCCAAGAAGAAAAATACCATAACGCTGTCATTCATTTCTGGGATATGCTTATTCACCGGCATGCCTATGCGAATGGTTCGAGTAGTGGTCCGCGACCGATCGCGACCACCCCGACCTCTGTCACGGCGGAACATTGGGGTGAACCCGATCATCTTTGCAATACCTTAAGCAAGGAGATTGCCGAGAGCTGCGTGTCGCATAATACGCAAAAGCTGACCTCGTATCTCTTTTCGTGGACAGCCGACCCGGCTTATGCGGATGTCTATATGAATATGTTCTACAATGCTGTGCTTCCGACGCAAAGTGATCATAGCGGTTCTTATGTGTATCATCTGCCTTTGGGATCGCCACGTAATAAGAAATACCTGAAAGAGAATGACTTCTTCTGCTGCAGTGGCTCGTCTATCGAGGCCTTTTCACAACTTAATTCCGGTATCTATTATCATAATGATTCAGCGCTTTGGGTGAATCTCTATACCCCTTCCGAATTGAATTGGAAAGAAAAGAAAGTGCGACTGACGCAGGATAGCCATTTCCCGAAAGACAAAGCTGTTCGTTTTACGGTTTCCACCAAACAGAAATCGACATTCACCCTGAAATTATTCATCCCCTCCTGGGCTAAAGAGGTAGAGGTGTATGTCAACAAAGAAAAACAGGCAGTAAATACATCGCCGGCCTCTTACCTCGAATTAAACCGGACTTGGCGCGACAAGGATGAGGTCACGCTTGTGTTCCATTATGACTTCCACCTGAAAGCCATGCCCGACAATCCGAAGGTGTTTGCCATTTACTATGGACCAATGCTTTTGGCTTTCGAAAGTCATGCGGAAATTCTTCTGAAAGGAAACAGGGCGGAAGAGGTATTGACAAATCTCTCTGTTACAGATGAGGAGCAGGCTCGTTTCCGCTTAGTGAACAACGGAAATACATACCCGCTTCGTCCTTTCTTTGATATAGATAAGGAGTCGTATGGCGTATACGCGACCATCCGGAATTATTAACAGTGAATCAAATAGAAAACTAAACACAATAGAAATGAATAAAAGAAATCTAAAGACAACCCTATTCTGCCTGGCCATCCTTATCAGCCACGTTTGTTACTCCCAGATCACTGAGCGGGAACGTCCCAAAGAGTGGGATCAGTTGGTCGATGGCGCCCGTTTCATGGATCGTTTTCTGCCGATGAATGGCAAGGTGTTATCTTCCGATACCTGGGGTGTCGACGGCGTGGTGCCCCGTTATGTTGATAATGGCATCGAAGACCGTATCTGGTCGTATTGGGGTGGCAATATCAAGCAGGGCAAAGACGGCAAATACCATATGCTGGTATGCGGCTGGCTGGAGAGCTCTGCCAAAGGGCATGGCGAATGGCCGAACTCCTATGTGTTCAATGCCGTAAGCGACAACCTGACCGGCCCGTTCGTTCCCCGCAATATGATCGGGAAAGGGCATAACCCGGAAGTATATCAATTGAAAGATGGCCGCTACGTGCTTTATGTGATCGACGGCCGCTATGTGGCTGACGACCTGAATGGAAGCTGGACATACGGGAAGTATGATTTCAATGCCCGCGACCGGCGTATCATTGAAGGCTTGTCGAACCTGTCGTTTGCCCAACGTGAAGACGGGGCTTACGTGATGGTATGTCGCGGAGGAGGTATCTGGATCAGCCGGGATGGCCTTTCGACATACAATCAGATTACTGACAAGCGGGTCTATCCCCCGGTGGAAGGGCGGTTTGAAGACCCGGTGATTTGGCGTGACCATATTCAGTATCATCTGATTGTGAACGACTGGTTGGGACGTATTGCCTTTTACCTTCGTTCGAAAGATGGTGTGAATTGGGTGACCGATCCGGGCGAAGCCTATGTGCCGGGCATTGCCAAGCACGCCGATGGTCGGGTAGAGGACTGGTTTAAGTTCGAGCGCATCAAGATGTATCAGGACGACTATGGCCGGGCTATTCAGGCCAATTTCGCCGTGATCGATACCCTGAAGCCCCAGGATAAACCGTATGACAACCATAGTTCGAAGAATATCGGTATCCCTTTGAATCCGGGACTATTATTGACCGTTCTGGATGAAAAGCCTATCACTTCGCAAACAAAGAGCATCCGTGTAAAGGTACAGGCTGAAAAAGGCTTCAATCCACAAACGGATATGGATATCAACAGCTTGCGTTTCGGTGCAAACACCGAGGTGAACTTCGGCCGTGGTTGCCGGGTAGTGCAAACGGAGAACGACGGTCGGGACCTGATTCTCACCTTCGACGCCCAGGGCAATGGCATAACCGAAGAGGAATTTGCCCCGAAACTGATCGGGAAATACAAAAACGGCCAGATGCTTTACGGATATGCCCGTTTGCCTTACGTAGAATATCTCGAACCGATCCTCTCGGCCCGCGCCCCCCTGTTTGCCCAATCGGAAAAGGGACAGGCCTGCACGATCGAGATAGAGAACTTCGGACAGGTGGCCTCCGCGAAAGCCTCCATCAAGGTGGCCTGTGGAGACCAGATAATCGCCTCCGGCATCGTCCCTCCGTTGAAACCATTTGAAAAGTCTATCCTGCAGCTTCCCTGCAAAAACAAATTCGAACAGGGCAAAGAATATGACTTCACGGTAACCATCTCCTCCGGAAAGAAAGTCCTGTCGACCTTCCAACTGAAAAAGAGGATAGTAGAATAGCGGTAAAAGAGGATTTTCCATGTTTTCCATGGGATTTTCCATTTCCGTAAAAGAACAAGTGTCTATTTTTGCATGACCAATTATTTGAGTCATTGCATATAGACACTTTTTTTAATACCATAGTTTGCATGAATAAGTTATCCTTGTCCTTTTCTCTTTTATACCTGTTCATTACATGTATTGCCGCCAACGACCTGCCGGGGCAGCCTCTGCCGGAAAAAGCGGTATATGCCCAAACCATTGACCTGAGCGGTGAATGGCAGTTCCAAATCGACCGGGAAGATATCGGAGTATCCCAAAAATGGTACAACAGGTCGTTGGAAGATGTGATCAACCTTCCGGGCTCTATGCCGGAGAAAAGGAAAGGCGATCCGGTGACCGTTCATACCCGGTTTACCGGAAGCATCTATGACAGCTCCTACTACTTCAATCCTTCGATGGCGAAATATCGGGTGGAAGGAAATACCAAATTCCCCTTTTTCCTCACGCCGGAAAGGCATTATGTAGGCGTGGCCTGGTATATTCGGGAAGTAGAGATTCCGGATTCATGGAGAGGAATGAAAGTCAATCTTTACCTGGAGCGTCCGCATGTCGAGAGCGCTGTCTGGGTGAATGGCCGCAAGGCGGGCAGTCGCAACAGCCTCAGTGTTGCTCATGAATATGATCTGACACCTTATATCCGAGCCGGAAAGTGCCGGATCGCTGTGCGGGTCGACAACCGGATGAAGGATATCAACGTAGGCCCTGACTCCCATTCGATAACCGACCAGACACAAGGCAATTGGAACGGCATCGTCGGACGACTGGAGCTACAGGCAAGACCCAAGGTGCATTTTCAATCGATTCAGCTGTTTCCCGACCCCGACTCCCGGATGGTCAACGTGAAAATGACACTCGATGCTTCTGAAAACACAACCGCGTCGATCACCCTGTCGGCCGAAAGCTTCAATGCGCCCTCCACCCATCGGGTGGCACCGCTCACCATTACGGAAAAGGTACGCAAGGGAGTGCACGAGATAGAGGTCTCTTTGCCTATGGGTGATGATTTCCTCCGATGGGATGAGTTCTCTCCGGCACTTTACCGGCTGAAAGCCCGGATAGAGAGTCGGGCGGGCATCGAGGAAAAGGATATGCAGTTCGGTATGCGCACATTCCGGATCGATGGGAAATGGTTTTATGTCAATGGCCGAAAAACCATGTTGCGGGGAACGGTCGAGTGTTGTTGTTTCCCCCTGACGGGCTATGCGCCGATGGATGTGGCTTCCTGGGAACGGGTGTTCCGCAAATGCCGTGAATATGGCTTGAACCATATGCGCTTCCATTCCTATTGTCCTCCCGAAGCGGCTTTTATCGCGGCCGACCTGGTAGGCTTCTACCTGCAACCCGAAGGACCGAGCTGGCCCAATCACGGGGTCTCGCTGGGCGATGGATTACCGATTGATAGTTATCTGTTAGACGAAACAATCCGGATCACCGAGCAGTATGGCAATTACCCCTCTTTCTGTATGCTTGCCTGCGGAAATGAGCCTTATGGCAGGCATTGGGTGGATTGGGTGAGCGATTTTGTCGATTTCTGGAAAGAGCGCGACGACCGACGAGTCTACACCGGCGCCTCCGTGGGCGGCGGCTGGCAATGGCAACCCCATAATGAGTTTCATGTCAAAGCCGGTGCCCGTGGTCTCAACTGGAAGCAGCAGCCGGAGAGCCGGATCGATTTCAGCGAGAAGATCGACAGTGTCCGTCAACCTTTTGTCTCGCACGAAACAGGGCAATGGTGTGCCTTCCCCGATTTCGATGAGATCTATAAATACACCGGCGTGAACAAAGCCCGGAACTTTGAGATCTTTCGCGATATCCTTTCCGATAATCATATGAGCGAGATGGCCGGGCATTTCAAGATGGCCTCCGGTAAATTGCAGGCGCTTTGCTACAAATATGAATTGGAACGAACCCTGAAAACACCCGATTATGCCGGTTTTCAGATCCTGTCTCTCAACGATTATTCGGGACAAGGCTCGGCGTTGGTGGGTGTGTTGAATGTGTTTTTCGAAGAGAAAGGTTATATCACGGCGGCAGACTTCCGGCGTTTCTGTGCCCCGACGGTCTTGCTTTCCAGGATGGATAAGTTTACCTATAATGAAGGAGAGTCTTTTATGGCCGATATTGAAATTGCTCACTTTGGCGATTCGCCCCTGCGGGATGCGGAGGTTGCATACCGATTGACGGAAGAGTCGGGTCGGGTAGCGGCGCAAGGCACGATCCGTAAGGGGAATATCGCGATAGGACAATCTGTTCTCGGCAAGGTAGCTCTTTCGCTCCCTGCCACCGGTGAAGCCCGGAAGATGAACCTGGAGGTTCGCATCAAAGGAACCGATGTGGTAAACGATTGGAATATTTGGGTCTATCCGGCTAAACAATCTGTCGATCAGGGCTCCGTTTATGTGACGGACAGCTGGGATGATCGTGCTAAGCAGGTATTGCAAGCGGGTGGAAACGTTTTATTGACCGTGGCGAACAAGGTCTCTTATGGTGACGGAATCGTCCAGTATTTCCAGCCTGCCTTCTGGAATACCTCTTGGTTTAAGATGGCTCCTCCGCATACGACGGGCTTGTTTATCAACGAAAAGCATCCGTTGTTTGCCTCTTTCCCAACCAGCTATCACAGTGACCTGCAGTGGTGGGAACTGGTACACAACGCGCAGCCTATGCTCCTAAGTGATTTTCCGGCCACTTATCAACCGTTGGTACAAAGCATCGATACCTGGTTCCTCAGCCGCAAACTGGGACTGTTGATGGAGGCAAACGTGTTGAATGGCAAATTGATGGTCACCAGTATGGATATCACCTCGGAGCCTGACAAACGCATCGTGGCCCGCCAGTTGCGCCATGCCCTATTGACCTATATGAATTCAGACCGCTTTATGCCCGAACATTCTGTGGTCGCCGAGCGAATAGACGACCTCTTCCTCAAAAAGACACCGGAGGTTAATATGTTCACCAAAGAATCGCCGGACGAACTCAAGCCGACCAACATCAAATAGGATACGACTAATAATAAGAACTGAAAAAAGAGACAAGAAGCGTCAGGAAGTGCTCTGTTTCGCAGGCAAGCGAAGGGTAATGAGATAGGTTGCGCACCGGCGACGGAACAGAGGCGATCTTTCGGCCTCGCCGGGAGCTATCGCCGCGAAGCACGGTGTGCAGGATATCCAGGTTGGTATTGTGTAGGAGTGTGCCATGGAAAAGCTGACGTTTCGAGGTGGCATACGAAGCCGTCCCCGATACCTTATAGCCATCCACCAATAGTTCGTTGCGCTTTCCGGCTTCTGCTCGGATACCGAACGAGGCCAGGGCGTCGATGATGGGGAGCAAGGGCTGACTGTCTAAGATGGAAATGGCTGTGCGATTGGAGATAAAAGCATAGTTGATATTGCCCTCGTCATGATAGACGGTGCCTCCGCCCGAGATGCGCTGAAGTACCGGGATATGGTGTGCACGGCAGAAGGCGGTATCGACCTCGGCCTCGATCGCTTGGTTGCGCCCGACAATAACCGATGGCGCGTTGATATAGAACAACAAAAAGTCCCCCGCAGGCTTCTCCAACAATTCTCTTTCCAGCGAAAGATTATAGGATGGATCGTGCGAGGGACTTTTTATAATTTGCATACCGTTATGGGTTTATACCACGTTGAATGCTTTACGCAGCGCTTCGACCTCTTCTTGTGAGATCGGCTGCAGTTGACCCAACGGAGTGGCCATAATCAGTGATTTGGCTGTAAACTCAGCTACCTCCAGGCGGTCGAACGTATTGATTAGTTTATCACCCGTAACGACTACCGAGTCGTTGGCAATCAACACACAGGGAACGCTCTTCAGTGTCTCGGCAATTTGCTTGTTTGCCTCATACTGCACACCGAAAGGAGCAGTCGGCACATCTTTGAGCATGATCCAGCTTTCCGGAATGGTGCGCACATCGAACTTCGCACCCGACGTGCTGAAAGCCATCAGGTTGGGCGACTGCGTAAGGATAATGGAGTTGATATGCGGATTCATGCGATAGATGATGTCATGCAAAGCGATCGAACGGCTGGGATGTTTGCCGGTCTCCACCAATCCGTCGCGAACCTGGACAATATCCTCCAAGGCCATATCCCAACGGGGAACACCCGAGGGAGTGATCAGAAAGTCATTGTCGCGCCAGCGCACAGACACCGTTCCGTATGAGCTGATCATCAAGCCCTGGTCGCAGGCGCGGCGTACCATTTTTACGATCTCGGCACGGATTGCCCGTTCATCCGAGGGATAAACGGCATTCATGAAATGCGGATATTCAGCCGACAGCGCCTTGTCGTGCAATGCGATCTGTTCGTCTGTCAACGTATTGGCTCCGCCCAGTATCTTTGCATTCAACAGGGTACGGGCAGAGAACTCCAATGTCTCAAAGCGTTGGTAGGCATCTTCCATATCTTCCCCGCAGAGCACAACGCCATGGTTCTCCATGATAACAGCTTTGTAGTCGGGATTATCCTTAAACTCCTTAGCGATATTCTCACCCAGTTTCTGGCTTCCCGGCACGGCATAAGGTGCGAAACCAATCTTACCGCAAATGCCTCTTGCCTGCGGGATGATGTTGGTGTCCGGAATCTGATGCACGATACTGAAAGAGACCAGTGCGGGCGGATGCGCGTGGATCACGGCAGTCATGTCGGGACGCATGTCGTAGATCGCTTTATGGAACGGAAACTCCGAGGAGGGCTTATGAAGACCTACGATGGTGCCGTCGGCTTTGACACACATAATGTCTTTTGCTGTCAGTGCTCCCTTGTCGATCGAGCCGGGTGTAATCCATATATCTCCCTGTTCGTCTTTGATGGAGATGTTACCACCGGAAGTGGTGGTCATGCCACTGCGATAGATACGCCCGATAATCAGGGTGATCTGGTCGGCAGGATGCATAAGCTTTGTATCAAGCTGTTTCATTGAAATAAGTATTTAGTCCGACAATTTGTCGGCGTTAGCCAATAGGTAATTTTCCGCTTCAACGCTCCACAAGCCTTTGTTGCCTTCGCACAGCTCGTGCAGGTGTTTGAAGACAGGGTTTGTTTCTCCCTTCTGCGCAAAGTCTGCGATGGGAGTCAGCGGCATATCGATATGTGTATAGATCAGTTTCTTGCCGCCGGGTATCTGGGGCAGGTTCATGGTGGTGTCGATCACGGCATTCAATCCGCCGATATGGGTCACCAATCCGGCCGGGTTCAGTCCCTTGCACATCAGATCCAGGGCTTCGACCATATCGCTGGTGTTGCCGCCACTGGTAGCAGCTACGTGGGTCGCGGCATAGTGGATGTTGTAGAAGTTCAACGAAGCGCGGAACTCGGGGTTAGCCGGTCCGGCAAAGAAGTTCAGGCAACCGTCGTGCGAAAGGATGGCGTCGGCCTGTTCCACCACCGGTGTAACCGGAGCAAACACAAACACATCGTTATACCCCTTACCGCCGGTCAAGGCGCGAAGCTCGGCTACCACATCCTTCATGGTTGCCGTATTGATATAGCGCAGATCGATACCATCTTTGGCCGCCTCTTCCACCGGGCACAACATAGCCGCCCGATCCAGGCGATCCTGGTCGATATCGGTCACGATCATCAAGCCCGGTTTGCGGTCGCGATGCAACAAATATTCTATCGCCGCCATACCCATCGGGCCCGCTCCGGCGAGGATAGCCAATGCGCCTCCTTCGACAATGTCCATCTTATGGATATAGGAGCCGGGAGATGTGTGGTAGTTGGCATGAACCGCACCGATCACACAGGAGAGGGGTTCGGAAAGTGACGCTGGGAAGAAACCTTCGCCGGTGTACTTCAACAGGCAATTCAATTCCATCACCTCGCGTGGAATAATCACATAGGTGGCATCGCCGCCCACAAATTCATACGAATAGCCGGGAGCGCTCAGGACACCGACCGGACCATTTTCGTAATTCAACGCCGGCTGGATAGAGAACTTATCGCCCGGAGCGAATTGATCTTTCCAACGGGCTCCCACCTCTACCAGTTCACCGGAGAACTCATGACCGATGATAACCGGACGCTCGGCAATGTTGCGCGGCACCCGTTTGTGGACATCCGCTTCATGCGTAGCTTTATAAGACGACATGCAGATGCTGTCGCATACCACTTTGGCCAGGATCTCGTCCTCTTTAATCTGCGGCAACTCGAACTCCTCCATGCGCAGGTCGTTCTTACCGTATAATCTGATTGCTTTTGTTTTCATATGGATTGTTTTAATTCATCATAACCTGTCCGCCGGTCACAGGGATAGCCTGTCCGGTTTCACAGGTCTGTTCGATAAGATACAGGATAGCTTTCGTCACGTCTTCCGGGCTGGTTCCCTTGCCCATCGGTACCTGAGCCATGTAGAAGTTGCGCACATCGTCGATGGTCTTAGCCCCCGGCACCTTGCCTGCGCGCAGGTATTGTACGAAGAGTCCGTTCTCCGGATCCGACCAAAGCGGGCCTTCGTAGAAGTTTCCGGGGCATACCGAATTGACCTTGATACGGAAAGGCGCCAATTCGAGGGCAAACGACTGGGTGAGTCCGATGCCGCCAAACTTACCGCCGGCATAGGCGAAGTTGGCTTTCGAGCCTCGCAGTCCCGACTTGGAATTGATCTGGATAATATCGCAGTAATTGTCGGCCTTATATCGGTTTTGCAATTTCATCACGGGCGATACCGCCTTGGCGCAATAGAAGTAAGCCGAGTAGTTGATCTTCGTAACAAACTCAAACACTTCGGGCGTCATATCCTCTAATCCGCCTGCGCGCAACACACCGGCATTGCTCACAAACACATCCAAGCCACCGAAGGCGCAAAGGGTTTCATGTACCAGATTGTCTAAACTATTTGTGTCTGCTACATTGGTCTTGACGAATATCACCCGGTTGCTCTTCGCCGAAGCGTTCAGACGCACGGCGGTTTCACGACCTACCTCTTCGTTCAGGTCGGCCACCACGATATTGGCGCCCTGGCTTACCAGGCAGGCAGCGATTCCTTCCCCAAAACCCTGGGCGGCACCGGTCACGACAATGGTTTTGTTCTCCACACGACCGGCGGTTGCTCCGGCGCTTACCTTGCGGCGATAGTTCTCCACTTCCCAATTGTCGATAAAGTCGATCTGCTCCTGCGTCATCGGATGTTCACCTCCGAAAGAGGCGGCAAACCAGGCAATCTGCATGGCATCGTTGAATACCTCGGTGATGATAGCCGCTCCGGCAGCATTGTCGCCTACGGCAATCATGCCAATGCCTTTGATCAGGATGACCTTAGGGGTATAGCCAAAGCGGGCAATGTATTCTTTTATCTGTTGTTCGATTTGATCGAGGTCGGTGGTTTCCGAATAGATATAATTCGATTTGCAATAGACGATAATATCCGGTGTGAACGGGCGACTGATCGCTTCTGCCTTCTCGGCAGAGCTGAGGAAGTATTCTAACACGGAAGAGTTGGTCACCTTCAATGTCTTCAATCCCTCGCTGCTAAGCATCATACGGATAGCCGGAATAATCTCTTTCATGCAGAGACAAACCGGTTTTTCTTCCTCCGGAAGCATTTCAACTATCCGGGAGTTGATGGTTGCCAACACATAGTCGTATTGCTCTTTGATCTCTTCAATCGTTTCGGCACCTACGAATATGCCATGATTCTGCAAGAGGATAATAGCCGGTTCCGTGCCATGAGCGGCTTTGAATGCCTTGATGCCGTCGTCGACCTTCTTAAACAACACATACCCCGGATCGGTATAAGGGATATAAAGCGCTTTGTCGCCAAACAGTTGAAGGGTCATCTCCTCGCAGTTTTGCGAACACATCAACGCATTCACCAACGTAGGATGCAGGTGTACCACAAAGGCGGCGCTGATCGCATTATGCATCGAGGTCTCGACACTCGGGCGGCGATCTTTGGTGATACAGGCTGCTGCCAGGTCATTTTTTACCTGTTCTTCGCGTTCGGCGGTATCCGCGCTGTATTGTTTGTCGGAAATAACCTGCAACCGGGCACGATCCAATACGGCAAATCCCTCCTCCGTGATGGTGGCGAGGGAAGAACCACTGGCTTTTACCCAGAGTTTGTCTGCCGTTTTGTAGGAGGTATTGCCTCCGCCGGCAATCACATATTCTTTTTGCCCGCCGTAATAGCGGGATATTTCTATCAATTGTTCAATCGCTTTCATGATTATTTTCCGATTACTGCTTGAATAAGTCTGTCTCCCAGGGCTACATACTCGTCGCGGTTGGCTACATCGGCCACGCCTTCGGTATTCAGATAGCCCTGGCCATTCTCTTTATACAGCGCCTGATGTGCTGCAACAAGGCAGGCACCTTTGTAATTGATCTCTTTCAGGAAGTCGGTCAAAGGAGCTCCTCCACGCGCAAACAATTCGATCGGTTCCATCGCCGGCGTATTGTGTTCGCTTCCGAGTGTCACCACAAATCCTTCGTCCCACAGATAACGCACATACTTTTCGAGTACCTCTACGCTGTTTCGTGTCGTGATAAACTCTACACTGTAGATACCACGCTGGCGCAGGGTGGCAACCGCTTTCGGCAGATCTCCTTCAAAATCGGTGAATCCCCCTTTTGCGTCATCAGCCAGGAACGGATAGGTCGGTATGCCTCCCGCCGCGCGAATGATGCGACACACATTCTCCAGAGGCAGGAAAGCCTTCGGGTCTTCGGCTACAAACGCTGCACCTCCCGCCTTCAACAGGTTGCCCCGGATCTCATTCTCCACACCAGCCACATCGGTCACCTCCGATTTCAGGGCTTTGCCACCGAATAATTGTTCGAAGCAAGCTTTGATCTGGTCTGCATCCTGGTTGAAATGTGCATACACAGCCAGGCGAAGGGCCTTGGCCAGGTGGCGTTCCCGGATATTTCCTTTGGTCAGATTCTTCTCTATCTCTTCAATATCCAAGGAGAAACCGGCGTTGTTTTCTGTCAGCAGATCATTCAGTTTCCCGCACATGGCTTTCACCTGTGCGTTGGATTCGTTGACTACTCCTGCCAATTGCGAAGCGTAGGGCTCCGGCAACTGGGGCGGACAGGCCAATCCTTTGCCGCTGATATAGGTGCGTCCCGGGTTGTTCGGGTCATTCACCCGGATGCCGTTTTGCTGATCTTCCTGTTGCAGGCTGATCAATTCGATATTAAACAACGGATAGAGCCTGCGCGCGGCACATCCTTCCTGCCAGGCGCTGTAGCCATCCATCGTGTAGAAGTCGTTGATCCCAACGACCGGTACCTCTTGGTCGCGCGCCATATCCAACGCCTGATCGATGTTGTCGAAAGCGCTGAAGGAGTAGGGAGTATGCAGGTGGGCATTGACATTTGCCCACCTTATAGATTGATTACTACGATCACACATAATATATTAGCCCATTAAATACCGGCTTTCGCGCGGCGTATTTGTTCTGCGTCCGTGAAATTGCTGGTCGGAACATGTCCTTTCAATGGCACGATCTTCTCATGGATCGCGTCGATGATCCAGCTTGGTTGCGGGAAGAAGGCATCTTCTAACTCATAAGCCGGCGTGATCCAATTGCGTGAACCTACCACAACAGGAGGCGCATCTAAGTAATCGAAGCCCAGTTCGGTGATATTGCGTGCCAGGTCATTGAGGAAGGAACCGCGGGTCGAGGCATCCGAAGCAATCACAATGCGTCCGGTCTTCTTCAGCGATTCCAATACCGGTTCGTAGTTGAACGGTACCAGTGAGCGGGCATCGATGATCTCTGCGCTCATACCATATTTCTCTTCCAGTTCCTTGGCGGCATCCAATGCGCGATAGAGCGTAGCGCCGATGGTCAGGATCGTGATGTCTTTACCGGCACGTTTCACGTCAGGCTCGCCAAAAGGTATTTCATAGTAGCCTTCCGGAACGCCACCCTCGTGGAACATTTCTCCTATCTCATAGATACGTTGGCTTTCAAAGAACACCACCGGGTCGCTACCCTGCAAAGCAGCATTCATAAGACCCTTCGCGTCGTAAGGAGTCACCGGGAATACCACCTTCAAGCCGGGAATATGAGCCACCAGGGATGTCCAGTCCTGTGAGTGCTGCGCACCATATTTCGAACCGACCGACACACGCAGTACGATCGGCATCTTCAACAGGTTACCACTCATCGCCTGCCATTTAGGCAACTGGTTGAACACCTCGTCGCCGCAACGACCCAGGAAGTCGCAATACATGATTTCCGGAACGACCCGTCCACCGCACATCGCATAACCAATAGCCGTTCCCACAATAGAGGCTTCGGCAATCGGTGAGTTGAACAGGCGGTGATAAGGCAATGCTTCGGTCAATCCGCGATACACGGCAAACGCACCACCCCAGTCACGGTTCTCTTCCCCGTAAGCCACCAGAGAGGCATCTTTGTAGAAGCGATCGATCAACGCTTCGAAGATACCGTCGCGCAATTGGTATTGTTTCATTTTAGAGACAGGCTTACCCTCTTTATCGGTCACAAAGCGTACCTTGCCGGCAATCTGTTTCACACGTGGATTTTCTTCCATCGGATGGTTCACCTCGGGTGTGGCATCCGAGAAGGAGTCGATCGACTCGTTTGAGAAAGTCATGGTTCCCAACAATTCCGGATTCTTCTTCAGATCCATGCGGGGAGACAATTCATCGTCGATAGCCAGTTTGAAGGTATCGAACATCGTATCTTTGATCTCTTTCCAGATGGCATCCAGATCGTCTTGTTTGGCTATGCCGGCTTCGATCAGTTCTTTTCCGTAAGCCACGATACAGTCATTGGCTTCCCAAAGTTCCATCTCCTCTTTGGTACGATACGAGGAGGCATCGGAAGGAGAGTGTCCGCTATAACGATAGGTCAATACATCCAACAATACCGGGCCTTCACCCTTTTCGATCAGTTCTTTCTTACGGCGATAGGCATCGATCACCGCCAACGGATTGTATCCATCGACGCGTTCGGCATGCATCTGCTGCGGATTCACCCCCGCACCGATGCGGGCAGCCACTTCGTAGCCCATGGTCTCGCCACAGGTCTGTCCACCCATACCATATTGGTTGTTCATGATATTCAATACGAAAGGCAATCCACCTTTCATATCGCCTTCCCACAGCTGAGTAAACTGGTCCATCGCCGCGAAGGTAAGTCCTTCCCAAACCGGACCGCAAGCCATTGAGGCATCACCCAGGTTGGCAATCACCAATCCTTTCTTCCGGTTTACCTTCTTATAGAGAGCCGCGCCCACGGCAATGCTTCCGCTACCACCTACGATGGCATTGTTCGGATAGATGCCAAACGGCGTGAAGAAGGTGTGCATACTTCCGCCCAATCCTTTGTTGAACCCTGTCTCACGGGCAAAGATCTCCGCCAATGCTCCGTAAAGCAGGAAGCGAATAGCCAGTTCTTTGGTCGAGCCGGAGAAGTTTTTCTTTACCACATTGACGGTCGCTCCGTTCCAGAAGTCATTCATGATCTTATCCAGTTCGGCATCCGACAGCTGCTCGATCGAGCGCAATCCTTTTGCCAGGATCTCGCCGTGGCTACGGTGTGAACCGAAGATATAATCATCTAATGTAAGCGTATAGGCCATCCCTACGGCAGCTGCTTCCTGGCCAGCCGACAAGTGAGCCGGTCCCGGGTTGTTATATTCTACTCCGTTATATCCGCCGGTTGTTTTCACGGCATGCAGCATGGTTTCAAACTCACGGATCACGACCATATCGCGGTAGATGCGTACCAAATCTTCTTTGGTGAAGTTTTTAGCATCTAACTCCTCTTTTACGTTTTTATCATACGCGTTTACCGGTATCGGAGAGAAAGTTACCTCTCCTTTTGCTCTGACCTTCGCGGGGTCAATAAATTGTGCTTTAGGCATCTTTTTTAATTAAGAATTAAGAATTATGAATGATGAATTTTCAATGAAGAAAGATGAATGATGAATGAAGAATGGAAGTCAGAAATCCATTCTTCATTCTTTATTCCTCATTCTTCATTCAAAAAGATTGTTTCTTTGAAGATTTCTGAGACAGTCGGGTGGGGGAAGATTACCTCTTCGAGTTCCTTGACGGTCATCTCCTGTTCGATGGCGATGCAGGCACCGTAGATCATTTCGCTACAGGGGTTGCCTATCATATGAACACCCAATACCTGTCCGTATTTCTCGCCTACTACCACTTTGCAAAGACCATTTCCGCCTTCGTTCTCTGCTACGAAACGTCCGGCGTAGGCCATCGGCAGTTGCAGTTCTTTGGCTTCGATGCCTTTTGCTTTGGCAGCCTCGATGGTCAAGCCTACGCTGGCTACCTCCGGATTGGTGTAGACCACACCCGGCACAGCATCGTAGCGCATCACGTCTTTGCGCCCTGTCAGGTTGTTGACCACCACTTCGCCTTCCCGGCTGGCGGTATGTGCCAACATGGAGAATCCGGTCACATCACCGGCGGCATAGACACCCGGCACGTTGGTGCGCATCTGGTTATCCACCTTCACCGCTCCGCGATCCAGTTCAACACCCAGGTTTTCCAGTCCGAAACCGGCGGTTACCGCGCGGCGTCCGACACTGACTAATATCTTATCGCCCGAAACGGTCTGTTCGTTTCCTTCGGGATCGAGGTAATGCACGGTGTTTCCATCTACTTTCACCACTTTGCAGGAACAATTAAAGCGTACCCCTTTCTTGGTATATACCTCACGCAACATAGCGCTGATTTCCGCATCGATACCGCCTAATATCTCCGGCAACATCTCGATCACGGTCACTTCCGTTCCCAAGGAATTGAAGAAGCTGGCAAATTCCATACCGATCACACCACCGCCAATGATAACCAACGACGAAGGTTGCTCTTTCATCGCCAGGATCTCGCGGTTGGTCAGAATCACTTCTCCCGCCTCTTTGATTCCTTCGATCGGAGGAACAAAGGCTTCAGAACCGGTACATAACAACAGGTTGGTTGCTGCATATTTCTCTTCGCCGCAGGTGATTTCCACCCCTTTATCGGAGCGTCCGTCGATAAAGGCCTCGCCTTTGACTACTTCCACGTGGTGGGCTTTCATCTTCGCACCCACACCGGCTACCAGCTTGCGCACTACCTTGTTCTTGCGGGCAACGATCTTGCCATAATCAAACGTCACCTCACCGGCTTTCACGCCATACTTGTCGCCATTCAATGCTGAATCATAGATCTTCGCGCTGTAAAGCAATGTTTTCGTAGGCACACATCCTTCGTTCAGACATACGCCACCCAGTTCGCGTTTCTCAAAAAGAACCACTTTCAGTCCTTTGGCACCAGCGCGTTCGGCTGCTACATAGCCCCCGGGACCTCCGCCAATAATTGCTAAATCAAATTGTTTCATAAAGCCATTTGTGTTTTTATAGTTCGACATTCAGGTTCTCAATCTCAATAGCGATCTGCTTCAGGAAGCGGGTCGCTTCGCCACCGTCTAAGGCCCGGTGGTCGTAAGTAAGGCTTAAGCCCATATAAGGTACGAAGGCATAGACGCCACCACCCAGATCTTTCGGGCGGGGAACAATGGTGTTAACCCCCAGGATAGCCACCTGCGGCAGGTTGATCACCGGCGTAAACATCTCGACGCCATAATTGCCCAGGTTAGACACCGTGAACGAGGCGGCAGCCGGTGACAATAGGTCGGGGCTGATAGAGCCTGTTTTGCAGGCTTCGGCTACCTCTTTCAGGCGGGTTGCCAGTCCCTGAACAGACAGGTAATCGGCATCGCGAACAACGGGAACCATCAGGCCGCGATCCGTATCGACCGCCAGTCCCAGGTGTACATGGTTGAAAAGACGCATACTGTCGCCTTCGAAATGGGCGTTCACCTGCGGGAATTGTTTCAACGCCCAGACAACGGCAAAGCAAACCAGGTCGTTGATCGTTACATTCAGTCCGTTGGCCTTGGCTACCTTCCGAAGTTCCATGATGCGTCGCGCGTCTGCTCCCAGGTGATGGGTCAGCTGGGCGGAGTTTTGCAACGAAGCATGCATAGAGCGTGCAATCAGTTTACGCATATTGGTTAAAGGTTTCACAACGCTGTCGCCATCGCCCATAGCCGGTTGAGCGGCTGTAGCGGAAAGACCACTGCTGCGTACCATACCCGCCAAACCGTCGCCTGTTGCCGGAGCGTGCAATCCACCCTCTTTGATCATGGCTTTGGCCAGTGGGGTGGTGCGTGGTGAGGCGCTGATGGCAGCCTCTACATCGTCGGCAATCACCCGTCCGCCGGGGCCTGATCCTTTCAGTGCGGCCGCATCGATCGCGTGTTTGTCGGCCAGGGCGCGTGCCCGGGGAGAAACAGCAGAGGCGGTAGATGAAT
This sequence comes from Parabacteroides sp. PM6-13, assembly GCF_029892605.1. Lineage (GTDB taxonomy): Bacteria > Bacteroidota > Bacteroidia > Bacteroidales > Tannerellaceae > QVMG01. The sequence goes on along the minus strand of NZ_JARXWF010000001.1, from coordinate 314,510 downwards.
AGGCGATCTGCGGTTGGGGAGCTGCTGCCTCTTGCTGAGGGGCTGCAATTGTTGTCTGTGGCTTCTCTTCTACAGCTTCCACCGTGGCCGGTGCTCCCGCTTCGGGACTCAATCCTTCGATCGATTCGCCCGGCTCGCCAATGACCAATACATTCACTAAGACGGGAATTTCATCCCCTTCATTAAAAAATACTTCCAGGATTTCGCCCGCTACCTTGGCCTCTTCTTCAAAAGAGGCTTTGTCGGTTTCGTAGGCGAACAATACATCGCCGATGGCTACTTTGTCTCCTTTCTTCTTTTTTAGTTCGGTCAGTATACAACTTTCGACCGATTGGCCCTGCTTGGGCATGATTACTGCTGTTGCCATATTTCTTTTTTTTATGTGTTTGTTTTTTTTGTTGTTGTGCAAGCCTTTAAAGCCTTTCATGCATTTAATGTCCACAAAAATACAACAATTATTTATATTTACAAGTAATAGCTGATATATTTAATTATAAGGATATTACACTTGCTTATTTGCTTTACAAGTTGTTAACTTGTATCGTTTTGTTTTGGTGTTCTTCCGGTTAAAAATTATCTTTGTCAAAAAACAAGTTCCATGCACGAATTACCCCGCTATAGAGAGATTTACGAAGCGCTTCGGCGTCAGATAGCCGACGCTGTTTTTGTTTCCGGCGATCTGTTGCCTTCTGAAAATGAGATGTGTCGTGTCTATGATGTGACTCGCCCGACTATTCGCAAGGCGCTCGATTTGTTGACGAAGGATGGCTTTATTGTTCGCCACCAGGGAAAAGGGAGCATTGTGAAAGGCGCCCCTAAGGAGATTGGTATCCTCTCGCTCTCGAGTACGACGTCGGCTATGGATGGTACGCGCCTGCAGACATCGATCATCGTAAAGCCGGAACACCGGGAGTGGAACGAGGCCTTTGCCTATCCCATCAGTGAAGAGGAACAGCAGGCGGGGTGTATCTATTTTGAAAGGGTGCGTATATTGAATGGTGAGCCGGTTATTCTCGATATTACGATGTTGCCGGATATAGGTCTGCCGCGCTTTACGGAATATAATTTGGAAAACGCCTCCCTTTTCGATCTTCTTCGTACGCAATATAAAATTACAGTAACGGGCGGCATTCAGCAATTATTTGCTATCAGCGCCGACAAACGAACTCATTCCCTTCTGCAGATACGCCAGGGGCATCCGGTGTTGCAAGTGAACCGGAGAATAGAAACCAATCGCCCGGGATTTTACCTCTACAGCCAGATTTTTTGCGTCACCAGCAAGTACGGACTTAGCGGCACTTTCTGAAAAAAATCTCAACATGACATTTTGCTATTTCAGCAGGTTTTTTTTTATTCTCACCCGCATGAGAATTTTTTCTCACGCGGGTGAGAATTTTTTTATATGCTTTTGGGGACGTGAGAAATGTTCCCAAAAAGTGTGAGACGCTGTCTTTTTACGGCATGCAGCCTTTTGGCTGTTTTTTGCATCACCTATAATAAGAGGTGGATTTTTCTGTCGGATTTGGTTAAAGTATCTATAAATTAGAGCCAATCCCATAGTAATTCACTATATTTGTATAATATAGGATGCGTCTCAGCATAGCTCAAGCCAGCTTGGTTCTGCATTCGTTGTATCGATAGAAGCCGACTCTTTGGGAAGGTATTAAACCAAAAGAGGAATTATCAGTCAAACAAGTAACGTTAAAAGATTCATTTATTAATAGAGGAGAATAAGAATATGAAACCCATGAAATTGACATCATTATTAGTAATGCTCCTGATAGCCTTCAGTGCGTCGGCTCAGGGAGAATTCTTCGACGATGTATATTTCTCTTCCAAAAACAAAAAGGCCAAGAACACTGAAGTTGAAGCGAAGAAGATTGTGCAGCCGAAAGAAGAAGTAGTATATGTAGCAGCCACGACTACCACGGCCGCTCCCGCCAGCAAGAGCGGTGAGCGTGATGTAGACGAATACAACCGCCGCTATTCCAATGCGGATATGGAAGAAGCCTATTACTATGAGGACGAACTTCCTTATGAAGACGATCCGGTAGTAGCTCAGCAGGAACGCCGTTCCGATACGGAATATACCGAACGGATCATCCGTTATCATTCACCCAGTAAGATCTCCATCGTCGGAGCCGATCAGGTAGACCTTTACCTGAGCGACGGCTATTATGGCTATGGATATGATACCGACTATTCCGGTGGAGGAGCGAATGTGAGCTTCAATATTAATATTGATAATGGCTGGGGAGGTTGGGGATACAACTATTGGGATTCCTGGTACTACGGATTAGGCAATCCCTGGTATTATTCCTCCTGGCACTATCGTCCTCATATGCATTGGGGATGGAGCTGGGGCTGGGGAGGCTATTATGGCGGATTGTACGATCCCTGGTTTAGCCCTTGGCATTATGGAGGCTACTACGGTGGCTTTTACGGCAGCTACTACGGTGGATATCCTGGCGGTTATTATGGCGGTTGGGGACACAACCACTATTATACGAACCATTACGTATCCAACCGTAACCATTACAGCAACGGACGTGCCTCTTATTCCAGAGGAACAGCCTCTCGTTCTACTGATCGGGTAGGAACGGCGAGTGCCTCAGCATCACGTACGGGACGCCAAAACGCGACCTCACTACGCAGTGATAACAACAGAGCTACGACAGCTACACGGGAGAGTGTAGGCACAACCACCGGACGGACAACCACCCGCGAAGGTGTAAGAGGTGCCGGTAACAGAGCCGGTGGAAGCGAAAGTACGCGGGTAGGTACCAGTACCGGTACGACAACCCGTCAGAGCGCTACTCAGTCAACGCGTCAGAGCAGTAGCCGTCAGAGCAATGCAACTGCTGCTCCATCCAATAGCAGTCGCACACGGGTATCGTCAAGCCGTTCCGCTTCGACAACCACCCGCCAGTCGGCCACCTCTTCTTCTACAAGCAGAAGTAGGACGAATAATAGTAGCACCTATAACCGCTCAAGCTCCAATTCAAACTCTTCACAACAGAGAAGTACCTATAGCGCACCTTCTACCTCTCGTAGTTCCTCCAGCGGATCATTCAGCTCAGGAAGCAGTGGTGGCGGTAGTCGCTCCAGTGGTGCAAGCAGCGGTGGCGGTGGCGGACGTTCCGGTGGTGGACGTCGCTAAATACACCGTTCTGAGTTGATACGTGAAGATGGAAGTTGAATAAAAAAACAAAAGGATGAAAAGAATAAATCTTATAATAGCAGCGCTGACCCTTTGTGGCAGCGTTGCTTTTTCACAAAGTATGTTGGATGCTTATAAGTTCGGGCAAACAGATATGCAGGGAACAGCCCGGTATATGAGCATGGGTGGCGCTTTCGGAGCGCTGGGCGGAGACATCTCCGCTATGAGTGGCAACCCCGCCGGACTGGCTGTTTACAAGAGCTCGGAGGTGGTTACGACCCTCAATCTCTCCATGACCAATGCGAAAACCAATTGGCTTGGCGAGACCGATAGTAAGAACCGAACGAAATTTAATTTCGATAATATCGCTTATGTGGCCTACTTCCCGACAGGAAGAGACGAAGGGCTGGTGAGCTGGAATGCCGGATTCTCTTACAACCGGCTTAAGAATTTCAATCGTCACTATTATGCGCGAAGCGGGAATGGACTCCACACCTCGCTCTCCGACTATATAGGTGAACGGGCATACGGACTGTCGGCAGATATTATTGGTAAAGACTTTGCCTATGACGACCTGAATGACTGGCTGTCGGTGTTAGGCTATCAGGGAGGACTCATTATCGATACAGGCAAAGATGGAGCCGGCAAACAGACCTACGGAAGCATGTTTGGCGAAGACACCGGAAACGGTTGGCGTCCTTTCAATCTGGATCAGGCACGTTATAATGTGAGGGAATCCGGTTCAATCGATCAATACAATATCTCTTTCGGATTGAATTTTGCAGAAACATTCCTGTTTGGTGCTACGCTGAACGTAACAGATATCAATTACCAATTGAAGTCTTCCTACGATGAGTATTTCGCTGTCGACGGTAACGATTTCTACCTGGATAACGGATTGAATACCGACGGAAGCGGATATGGCATCAATGTGGGAGCTATTCTGAGACCTTGGGATTTTCTGCGTCTGGGTGTTGCTTATAACTCGCCAACCTGGTATAAGATGACCGATGTCTATTATGGAGAAGCCGGATCGTCTTTGACCAACAATGAATATCCGAACGGTGATGCTATTTCTAATAATTCCCCCAAAGGGGCTTATACCGATTATGAACTGCGTACGCCGGATAAATGGTTGTTCAGCGCGGCCTTCATCCTGGGTCAATATGGCTTGGTGAGTGTAGACTACGAAATGACCAACTATCGGAACATGAAATTGTACAACTCTTATGGCGAAGCTGGCGACTACCGCTATGAGAATCAGGATATTCGCGATAATTTCAAGGCAGGCGGTACGTTGCGCATCGGAGCGGAAGCCCGTATTACCCCGCAGTTTTATGTACGTGCCGGTGGATCGTTTACCAATTCGCCGATGAAGGACAAATTGAAAGACGGCGATGTAGAGATCTTTACCGTAGGGACTATGCCTCATTATACAATCGATAAAGGAAGAAACAGCTTCTCTGTTGGATTCGGTTACCGTTTTACGCCGCAGTTCTATATGGACATGGCCTGTGTATCTACGGCTTACAAAGAAGATGCCTATGCTTTCTCCAGCATCATCCTCTACGACGATAATAATGTTCCGACTAAACTGATCGAGGCACAGCCGTTGTCGCTAAAGACCAGCCGTACGCAGGTTTCCCTGACAGTGGGATATAAATTCTGATTATTCGGAAAACAAATAGGAAGAAGGCCGGCATTCGATACAAACGAATGGCCGGCTTTTTTTATTTAGTATGCTGTTAAATTGCCTTTCGTTAGCGAAATGCCTACCTTTGCAATGGTTTTTAATAGGAGATTAGCGCCATGGTTAAAGCGATTTTTTTTGATATTGACGGGACACTCGTCAGTTTTCAAACACACCAAGTCCCTGCTTCGACGCGGGAGGCTATCAGCGCGTTGCGCGCGAAAGGCATCAAAGTTTTTATTGCGACAGGACGCCATATGCGGGCGATCAACAACCTGGGCGATATGGAGTTCGACGGCTATATCACCATGAACGGGAGTTATTGTCTGAAAGGCAAAGATGAGGTGATCTACCGCCGAGGAATCCCGAAGGAGGATATACTGGCTATGATCGATTACCAGGAAAAGGTGGAGAATTTCCCCTCTGCCCTGGTGCAGGAGAACGCCATCTGGATGAATTATTCAAACCAAGCGGTGGAAGAGATCTTTGAGCTGTTGAAGTTCTCAGATATTCCGCTTCGCCCCTTGCGGGAAGTAGCCGACGAAACCGTCTATCAGGTGATCGCCTTTTTCCAGAAAGAACAGCAGGAGCGTATAATGTCGGTCATGCCACATGCGGAAGCGACCCGCTGGAACCCTATGTTTTCGGATGTTGTTCCGCACGGAAGCAGCAAAGCGGTAGGCATCGATAAAATGCTCGAACACTTCGGGATTGCTTTGGAAGACTCCATGGCTTTTGGCGATGGTGGCAACGATGTAGAGATGTTGCAACATGTACCGATCGGTATCGCTATGGGAAATGCCGAAGAAGAGGTGAAAGCTATTGCCGACTATGTGACCGACACAGTCGACAACGATGGTGTACTAAAAGCGCTGAGGCACTTTGGGGTATTGTGATTAGTGATCAGTGATTAGTGTTTAGTGGTCAGTGATTAGTAGATTGACAAAATAAAATAAACGCGGAGAAAGTGAGTTGGTTAGACTCTTCTGTTCTCCGCGTTCTCTATTTGTAGTGATTGGAATCGTTATTCGATAATCTCAACCCATCCATAAGGATCCGGTTCATCTCCGCATTGGATTCCCGTCAGTTTCTTATAAAGTTTCGTACATACCGGCCCCGGTTTGTTATCGGTTGTGAAGATATACGACTTGCCTTCGTCCAGGTCGTCGACTTGTGAAAGCGGCGTAATAACGGCTGCCGTGCCACATTCCGCTGCCTCTTCAAAAGTAGCCAGTTCTTCAAACGCTACCGGACGGCGCTCGATGGTCATACCCATATCTTCCGCCAGTTGCATCAGGCTCTTATTCGTGATCGAAGGAAGGATGGAATTCGACTGCGGCGTGATGTAGCTATTCCCTTTGATAGCAAAGAAGTTGGCAGGGCCACACTCGTCGAGGTATTTCTTTTCTTTCGGATCCAGGTAAAGCACCGCGGCATATCCCTTTTCTTTCGCCAGCTCACCGGCTGCCAGGCTGGCAGCATAGTTACCACCCACCTTGATGGTTCCTGTTCCATAAGGAGCCGCGCGGTCGTATCCGCGCATCATGCACACCTTAGAAGGCTGGAATCCTGTCTTGAAGTAAGGACCCACCGGAGTAACAAAAACAATAAACATATATTCGTTAGCCGGTTTTACGCCCACCTGTGCACCCAATCCGATCAACAGCGGACGGATATACAGCGAAGCGCCGCTCCCGTAAGGAGGCACAAACCGCTCATTCAATTTGATCACTTTACGGATTGCCTCCTGGAATTTATCCAAGGGAAGCTCAGCCATTTTAATGCCCTGGCTGGAAGACTGCATGCGTTTTCCGTTTTCATCCATGCGGAAGACACGTGTCTTTCCGTCTTTGCCTTTAAAGGCTTTCAGGCCTTCAAAGGCCTCTTGTCCATAGTGTAGGCAGGTAGCCGCCATGTGGATGTTAATGATCTCGGAAGAAGAGACTTCCAACTCGCCCCATTTCCCATCCCGGTAATAACATCTCACGTTGTAGTCGGTTTTCATATAACCGAACGAAAGGTCTGACCAATTAATATTTTCCATAATCTTTGTAAGTTAGATTGTTATGGCAAATGTAAGCTATTTCGGGGTAAATTGGTTACTTTTGCTGCAAATTATTATCATTATGAAAGAGAATAAGGCAGAATGCAAAGTTATTGATTTGATCAACAATCATAAAGGAACAGCTTTCTCCTTTGAGTTGCTTCCTCCACTGAAAGGAAACAGTATCAAGAAAGTATATAGTGTGATCGATAAGCTTTGGGAATTCGACCCTCAATATATCAATATCACGTCGCACCACAGTGAGCCGATCTACAAAACGCTATCTGACGGACGCTTCGAACGTGTGAATATCCGCAAGCGTCCCGGGTCGGTCGCCATTGCGTCCGCCATCCAGAATCGCTACGGTATCCCGGCTGTGCCACATATTATATGTAAAGGATTCACCAAAGATGAAACAGAATACGCCTTGATCGATCTCAACTTCCTGGGTGTCTACAACCTGTTATTGCTTCGGGGCGACACAAAAACATTGGATCCCAACCTGAATCCGGCGGAGTATCACGACTATGCGATCGATCTTCAGAAGCAGGTGAATGACTTCAACCGGGGCGTAGCCGTCGATGGCACCCTTTTTGAAGCCAACGAAACACCCTATTCATACGGTATGGCTTGCTATCCCGAGAAGCATGAAGAGGCACCCAATATGGATTCCGATATCCATTACCTGAAAGAGAAGGTAAAGAACGGTGCGGAATACCTGGTTACCCAGATGTTTTTCGACAATGCCAAGTATTATGAGTTTGTGGATCGTTGCCGGGCAGAAGGTATCACGGTGCCAATCATCCCCGGCATCAAGCCGGTGGTGTTACGTAGTCAGCTTACGGTATTACCGAAAATATTCCGGGCAGATATACCCGAGCCTTTCGCGACAGAATTGCGCAAATGTAAAACAGATGAGGAGGCCAAAGCTGTTGGAGTGGAGTGGTGTATCGAACAATGCAAAGACCTGATCGCCCATGGCGTGCCCTGCCTGCATTTTTATTCTTTCCTGGCCACCGAAAGCGTTTATCAGGTGGCGAAAGCAGTCTTTTGATCAGTGATTAGTGATCAGTGATTAGTGGTTAGTGATTAGTGATTAGTGGTTAGTGATTAGTGGTTAGTGATCAGTGATTAGTGTTTAGTAGTTAGTGGTTAATTTTACTAATCACTAACCACTAACCACTACTCACTTTTTTATCAGATCCCCAGCGATGCCTTGATCTGTTCGATCTTTTCGTTGGCATCCTTTTCAGCTTGCGGGATATCTTCTATACGATTGATTTTCGCATGCACTTCGCAATAGAACTTAATCTTCGGTTCGGTTCCGGAAGGACGGATAGATACTTTCGTTCCGTCTTCGGTGAAATACTGCAACACATTCGAGGTTGTCGGCATATCTAATGTCAACGTTTCATTATCTGCGTAGCTATAGCTTTTCAGCGTACCGAAGTCATTGAAGAGGCTGACTTTTGAGCCGGCGATCTCGGTCAACGGGTTTTCCCGGAAACGCTTCATCATGGCTTCGATCTCTTCCGCGCCGCTCTTTCCTTTCTTCACCACAGAGATTCCCTGTTCTTTGGAATAGCCATACTCTACATAGATCTTCTGCAGTAATTGGTAAAGCGTAACGCCCTGGTCTTTGGCCCAGGCAGCTATCTCTGCCAAGAGGGCACAAGCCGAAATGGCATCCTTATCGCGCACAAAGTCTTCCGCCAGGAAGCCGTAGCTCTCTTCACCACCACCGATATAACTCTTCTTGCCTTCATTCTTACGCATCACATCAGCGATCCATTTGAATCCGGTATAGACATCATACATCTCCACGCCGTTCTTTTCGGCAATCGCGCGGATCGTCTCTGTCGTAACGATGGTCTTGACAATATATTCCTTTCCTTCCACCTTGCCCAGCTCTTTCCAGCGGGTGATCAGGTAATAGAGGTAGATCATACAGGTCTGGTTACCATTAACCAATACCCATTCGCCTTCATCGTTTTTGATCGCAGCGCCTACACGGTCGCCATCCGGGTCGGTCGCCAATACCAGGTCGGCATCGGTCTCTTTCGCCTTCTCTACCGCCATGGAGAGAGCTGCCGGTTCCTCCGGATTCGGCGAGATCACCGTAGGGAAGTCACCACTCACCACATCCTGCTCGGGCACATGAATGATATTGGTAAAGCCAAACGCCTTCATCACCGCCGGCACCAGTTTCACACCTGTGCCATGGATCGGCGTATAGACGATCTTCATGTCTTTATGGCGGGCAATTGCTTCGGGAGAAAGAGAGATAGAGGTCAAGGCGTTCACGTATTGTTCGTCGATCTCATCACCGAGAATCTCGATCAATTCCTTGTTTCCTTTGAATTTAATATCCGAAGCGTTACGGATCTTATTCACCTCGGCAATCGTATTGCGGTCGTGCGGAGCAATCATCTGCGCCCCGTCATTCCAATAGGCTTTGTAGCCGTTGTATTCTTTCGGATTATGTGAAGCCGTCAGGATAATACCACTCTGGCATCCCAATTTACGGATCGCATACGACATCTCCGGTGTCGGGCGCAGGTCTTCGAAAAGATAGACCTTGATGCCGTTGGCCGAGAAGATATCGGCAGAGATCTCCGCAAACAGGCGGCTGTTGTTACGGCAATCGTGTCCGATCACCACCTTTATTTGCTCCAGATGAGAGAATTCACTCTTCAGATAGTTGGATAATCCTTGCGTTGCAGCGCCTACGGTGTAGATGTTCATCCGGTTCGACCCCACGCCCATGATACCACGGAGCCCACCGGTGCCAAATTCCAGATCCTTATAAAAACTTTCGATTAATTCCGTTGAGTCGTCATTGTCGAGCATGGCCTGAACCTGTGCACGTGTTTCCTCGTCATAACTTTTACTAAGCCATCCTTGGGCTTTGGTTCTCACCATTTCAAGCAAATTATTATTTTCCATATTGTAATATTTAACATATAGTTCTTTCTAAAAAAACGAAGGCAAACTTACGTAAAATTATTGAAACAGAGTCTATCCGACAATAAATAATCAATAGATGGCTTCTCCAATAACCGGCCATTGGTTTTCGTCCCATAACAGGCGGAATATCCGCAGTTTGGAACGTCCGTTGTCATTGGCGTCATAGCCGTGGAATAACAAGAAGTCTTCATTGTCCCAGCCTACAACGGCATTATGTCCCACGCCATGCCAGTCCTCATCGCCTGCCATCAGGATGGTACCACCACCAAAGAGCATGTCTTTTCCCTCTTTGTCGTAATAGGGTCCGGCCACATTCTTAGAGCGTCCGTAAATCATTTTATAGGTGCTTTCAATGCCTTTGCAGCAATAGTCGATAGAGGCAAAGAAATAATAGTAATCCCCTTTTTTGTACACAAAAGGCGCTTCGATCGCATTGCCACCCGCGTCTACCGGATTATTATCGATTGATGGCGGGTTTTCTGCCCGGCGATCGTTCTTGCGCGAGGCGATGGTCCGGGGTTTTTCGCCCGGATAGGGCTTTTTGAGGTCGTCGGTCAGGCGAATAATCTGAAGCCCGTCCCAGAAAGAGCCCCAAAACAGATAGGGTTTTCCGTCTTCGCCATAGATGAGATTGGCGTCGATGGCGTTCCAGTTGTCGACACCGGGTATTGAGCAAATCACCGGACCCTGGTCGACCCATTCGAAGTCGGGGCTCTGTGGGTCAAGCGTTTTATTGGTCACCAATCCCAGGCAGGAGGTGTTCTTGCCAAAGGCCGAGATGGAATAATAGAGGTGGAACAATCCGTTGTGGTAGCTGATGTCTGGTGCCCAGAAGTGGCCACGGAATCCTTTTACCGCCTCCAGTGTCCAGTCGGGCGCTTTCTCGAAGACCGGTTTTTCGCGTTTCCACTCTTTCATATCCGGGGAGGAAAATACACTCACCCCATTCCCGGTCGTAAACAGGTAATAGGTGTTGCCTTCTTTGATCATCACCGGGTCGTGCACTCCGATCCTGCGTTGCGGATCGTTATTTTGGGCAAACAAAGCGATAGGCAGAGCCATCAGTAATAAAATGAAAAGTACATTCTTTTTCATAACAAACAGATTATTATTAAGTATATGTTACCGTAGTAGTGCTACGATTTTTTCCAGATAGATCCGGTCGGTTTCGTCGAAGCTGTTGAGGCTGTCGCTGTCGATATCTAATACGGCGTAGACCGTATCGTTTTGTATCAGGGGCACGACAATCTCCGAACGCGAGGCGGAGTTGCAGGCAATATGTCCGGGGAATTGATCTACATCGGGCACAATCAGGGTTTGTTTTTCTTTCCAGGCTGTGCCACATACCCCTTTGCCATAACGGATGCGGGTGCAGGCGACCGGTCCTTGGAAAGGCGCCAACACCAGTTGTTCTCCATCGACCCGGTAGAAACCGACCCAAAAGAAGCCGAAGGTTTGGCGCAGAGCTGCCGCCACATTGGCCATATTGGCGATTGTGTCCCGTTCGCCTTCAACAAGGGCAACTATTTGGGGAAACAGGGAGGCGTAACGCTCTTCTTTACTCGTTCCGGTGATTTGTAAATCTTCAGCCATGATCTTTTTGTTTTCTTGTTTTAGAAGAGCGAAGATAACTATAAACACAGACTCTATTCTATTAACACACGTTAAAAAAACGTACAATCAGCCTGAATAATGGCTATCTTTGCAGACTCTTAGCAGTGACGCTGCTACCAGCATAAGATCAATCATTTATGACACAAAAGAATTCTCCTTTAGTACTGGGTACTGAGCGTACAGGTAAATTACTGACGCAATATGCTATCCCGGCTATCATTGCTATGACCGCCTCGTCGTTGTATAACATTGCCGATAGCATCTTTATCGGGCATGGAGTCGGTCCCTTGGCTATTTCCGGTCTGGCTCTGACCTTCCCGCTGATGAATCTGGCGGCAGCCTTCGGGTCGCTGGTTGGCGCCGGAGCGGCCACCCTGCTTTCGCTCAAGCTGGGACAACGCGATTACGAAAGTGCCAACCGGGTGTTGGGTAACGTGTTTGTGTTAAACATCTTATTAGGTATTGCCTTTACGATTGTCAGCCTGATCTTCCTGGATCCGGTGCTCTATTTCTTTGGGGCCAGCGACCAGACAATCCAGTATGCCCGCGAATATATGGAGATCATCCTGATGGGTAATGTGGTGACGCATATGTATCTTGGCTTGAACGCGGTACTCCGTTCCGCTGGTTTCCCCCGCCTGGCCATGTATGCTACCTTGGCATCCGTAGTGATCAACTGCATCCTGAACCCGATATTTATCTTCGGTTTCGGATGGGGCATCAAAGGATCGGCTTGGGCAACTGTTATCTCGCAGTTGATCTCGTTGGGCTTTCAGCTCCGCCATTTTTCCAAATCGTCGAACCTTATCCATTTCCGGAAAGGCATATACCGACTGAAAGGTGAGCTGGTGAAAGATATCTTCTCGATCGGTATGTCGCCGTTTCTGATGAATCTATGCGCCAGCTTGGTGGTGATCCTGATCAACCGGGGATTGAAGGAACACGGAGGCGACCTGGCGATTGGTGCCTATGGTATCGTGAACCGGCTGTCGTCACTTTTCGTAATGATTATCATGGGACTGAACCAGGGCATGCAGCCCATTGCCGGGTATAACTACGGGGCGCGTCTCTTCCCGCGTGTGATGGAGATTACCAAACTGACCTTAAAGATCGGGATTGCTATTTCTACGACGGGTTTTCTGTTGGCACAAATCATTCCGGGCACCATGGTACGGATCTTCACCACCGACCCGGAACTGGTCGATATTGCCACAAAGGGATTGCGGGTTGCCTTTGCCGTATTCCCGATCGTCGGTTTCCAGATGGTAGCAACCAACTTTTTCCTCTCCATTGGCATGCCCCGCAAATCGATCTTCCTGTCGCTCTCGCGTCAGCTGATCTTCCTGGTGCCTTTCCTGATTATCCTGCCTCAGTTCTGGGGGACGTTGGGTGTCTGGATCTCTATCCCTTTCGCCGATGTAACGGCAGCTATCATCACCTGGTTTGTCTTGATGAATCAGTTCAAAAAGTTTAAAACCGCCAGAGAAAGCGATTAAAAGGAAAAAAATAATATATTTGTGTACATTGTTAATCAGAAAAACAGCATATGGAAAAGAAAATAATCCTTACGATCGGCCGTCAGTTCGGCAGTGGAGGACGCATAATAGGAAAACAGATAGCCGAGGAATTAGGCATCGGCTACTATGATAAAGAGATTATGGCGGTGGCGGCCAAAGAGAGCGGTCTTTGCGAAGAGGTGTTTGAAAAGGCAGATGAACGCACGGCCAGTGGGCTTTCGTACGCACTGACCACCGGTTATTCCTATATGGGTATGTATATGCCCTATACCGATTTCCTTTCCAACGACGGATTGTTTCAACTGCAAAGCGATGCGATGCGTAAGCTGGCGGCAGAGAACTCTTGCGTATTGGTAGGCCGTTGTGCCGATTACATCCTTCGTGATGAGCCGGGACTGTTCAGTTTCTTTATCCATGACAAGACAGAAAACCGGATCAAACGCATCATGGAGTATCAAAAGATTGGTGAAGAAGAGGCCAGAGAATTGATGATCAAGACCGACAAATCGCGTGCCGCCTACTATAATTATTATACGAATAAGACCTGGGGCGCTGCCAACTCCTACAACTTCTCGATCGACGCCTCCGTATTAGGCACCGACGAAACAGTCGCGCTGATGAAAGATTTTATCGAACGACGTCAGGGGAAAAGATGAGTTCGCTTAGGGTTCTCTATACTCTCCGATGATATAAATCGTATGGTCGGGTTGGATAGAAACCGGTAATTCATCGCTACCAAAGAAGATGTCTTCAATTAATTCTCCGTTTCTGTAAAAGTCAACTTGGGGAATGGAAGAAGATTGGAATAAAAAGATCTCATTTGAAACAAGCCCCAAGAGACCTACCATTTCCTCCGAAACCTTGTTTGTCGGAAGGGTGAAGGATGCCTCTTTACCTGTTATATTCCCTTCGTAATCAAGTGTGTTTGCTAAGTTTGAGATTTTAGCATGATAGGTGTTGCCCTCCATGTCCTTTTCATAAAAACCAAGTACGACTCCTCCTGTTACCGGCCGCATCTCTACCGGCTGTACCTCATTTGCTGGTGCCGGCATAATAACGGCTTTCCCATAATAGAGCTTGCCGGGGGGTGTGAATGATTCACCACTCTGTTTTAGTTTGATCTTTAAATTGCTGATCGGATCATTGCCCGCGATATCCGGGAGCTTCACATCTTTGTAGTTGCCATAAGCCACAATCGTCAGCTGGGAGGAGTTGTTCCTGTTATCGATATGAATTGTTTGCTTCCCTTCGATAGCCGCTTTGGAAAGAAATGTCTCCATAATCAATCGCTCCTGATCGTCGAAAATATACAAGGCCACCTCTTCGACATCACCGGATGTGGTCACGTCAGATCCGTAGCTATTAAGAACTTGCATGGATATATTATAGACCTTTTCTGCTTCTCCATCTTCTTCGCATGCGGTGAAAGACAGGGGGAATAATCCGACAAACAGCCAGATAAAAACGTTTTGTAACAGTCGGTTTTTCATATTTCAGTTGTTTTTAGTTTAAAGTACGATTAGTCTATCACATAACAATCCTATAAAGATAAGAAAATAAATCAATTAAAAAGCGGATGGTGTCATTTTTATACAAAAAAATAGGGTATTTTCGTATTGAACGATCTTAAAGACAGAGTGGAAAGAGATAATAAACTAAAATAAGTAACACGTATGAAAAGGTTCAGTAAACAGATCATTTTATGGAGCATATTGTTATGGATAGGCAGCGGGATGATGCCGATCTATGGACAGGATGTTATGGAGGAGGCGTTCGTGACGGTGAGTGGGGTAGTGAAAGACCAACGTTCGAAAAGAGCGCTTGAATATGTCAACGTGTCGGTGCCGGGAACAAATGTCGGTACCGTTACCAATGAGGATGGGCAATTCTCCCTCAAGGTAATGAAATCGTTGGGTGCCAATAAGATTGAGATCAGTCATATCGGTTACCTGAACAGCATTATCCCCCTGAATGGGCGGGATATAACCGGTTTGACTGTTGCGCTGGTGCCCAATGCCAATCTCTTGGAAGAGGTGATTGTGCGTGGAGGTGATCCCCGTTTGATTGTGGAACAGGCCATGGAAAAGATCCCTGAAAACTACAGCAAACAGGCCAATCTCTTTACCGGTTTCTATCGTGAAACGGCACAGAAGGGACGTCGGTATATCAACATCTCGGAAGCGATTATCGATGTCTATAAATCGCCTTACAAAGACATGAACGTAAACCGCGACCGGGTACAGATCTACAAAGGACGTAAGCTGTTGAGCCAACGTGCCGGCGATACGTTGGTGGTGAAGCTATTGGGGGGACCGAATCTATCGGTCTATGTAGATATCGTGAAGAATCCTGATGTATTGTTAGACCGCGAGATGCTGCCTTATTATGCTTTTCGTATGGAAGAGAGTGTGATGCTGGATGATCGCCACCATTATGTGATCAGCTTTAAGCCGCAGGCTATATTGCCTTACGCCTTGTATGAAGGCAAATTGTATATCGATCGGGAGAAGATGTCGTTCAGCCGGGCGGAATTCAATCTGAATATGGACGATCAAAATAAAGCTACGCAAGCCATTCTGCGGAAGAAACCGTTTGGTTTGCGCTTCCGTCCGCTGGAGGTCAGCTACCTGGTGACCTATAAAGAACGTGACGGGGTGACCTACCTAAGTTATATACGCAACGAGGTGCGCTTCCGGTGTGACTGGAAACGACGTCTGTTTGCCACCAACTACACGATCAACTCGGAAATGGTGGTCACCGATAGCAAACCGGCTGACACCACCATCCCCAGCCGGGAAGCATTCAAACAAAATCAATCGCTCTCTGATCGGGTGGCCGATTTTGTGGATGAGGACTTCTGGGGTGGGTATAACATTATCGAACCGACCGAGTCGCTGGAATCAGCCGTAAACAAGTTAAGAAAACAACAAAAATAATATCTTGATACTTTTTCGTACCTTTGGATAAGATAGGTATATAATGCGGTTATGTTAAACGGGATACTCTTGGTTGATAAGATCCGGAAAGGGGATATAGGAGCCTTCGAACAGGTGTTCAGGTTTTACTACACCCCTCTCTGTTTATATGCCGCAAGCCTTACCGGACGGATGGATATAGCCGAAGAGATCGTACAGGAGCTGTTCTATGTGTTTTGGAAAGAAAGGGAGCAGATCACCGTATTGCGTTCGCTGAAGAATTATTTGTATGGTGCCGTGCGCAACCGCTCTTTTCAATACCTGGAACATCTGGATGTGCGCCACCGTTACCAGGAGGCGATGGCAGGAAAAGAAAAGATCGAAGACCCGACACCGCATGACGATTTGGAATACAATGAATTGTTGAGACTCATCGATCAGACGATTCGTCAGCTTCCCGAGCGACGTCAACGCATTTTTAAGATGCACCGCTTCGAGGGGATGAAATACGCGGAGATAGCCGAGGCACTGTCGTTATCTGTCAAGACGGTGGAGGCAGAGATGACGAAAGCCCTTCAATTATTACGAAAAGAGATCGAGGCCTATACCTATAGAATATGAATAAAATGGATATACATCAACGAAAAACAGACCGGGCGTGGGACCGGTTATATGCCCGTCTGGATGAAGACGGACTGCTGGCGGGGGCTGTTGCCCCCTGTCGGAAAACGAAGAGGTTGCCCTCGCGGGGCATTCGCCTGTTGGCTGCGGTAGCCCTATTGTGTCTGGTGGTGGCCGGAGTGTATCATTATACGCTTCAGAACAACCGGGTCTCCTCCTTCCTGACACTTCGCAACGCGGAAGAGGCGACCACATTGATCACTACCCTGGAAGATGGTTCTGTGGTTTACCTGGCAGAAAAAGCGGTGCTTCGTTATCCCTCTTCCTTTGAGACCGATCGTCGTGAAGTGGCTTTGGAAGGAAATGCGCAGTTTGATGTCAGTGGCAACAAGGAACGTCCGTTTCTGATCTCAACAGAAAATGTGCATGTAGAGGTGGTAGGTACCTCCTTTCGGATACGAAACGAGGGAAACGCGCCTTTTGAACTAAGCGTGAAGTCGGGCGTTGTGAAGGTTGTTGCCCGGGAAAGCGGACAGAGCAGCCTGGTGAATGCCGGCGAGATAGCCCGCTTGCAAGCCGGCGAATGGCAGATTAATAAGATGGAAGCGAATCGCGACCCCATGAAGCGTATCCGCTTCAAAGATGAACGCCTGGGCGATGTCCTGCGTATACTCAATCAAGAGATCTCTTCGGTGCCGCTATTGACCATTCCTGCGTTGGAAGATCGTAGCTTCACGGTTGCCTTCGAAGGGCATAGCCCGGTAGAAATGGCTGAGGTTATTTGTCTGGGACTGGGTCTTGCTTATACCCAAACCGAAGAGGGCCTGTTGATTACAGAACCATGAAATAAGAGATAAAAGATGAGACTGCCGGTTCCTTTTCGCTTTATCCTATGTCTCGCCTGGTGGCTATTGTGCGTAGCCGCTCCGGTGATGGCAGATGGAGAGGGATTGGATCGGAAGATCGATCTGCCCCGAAGCAAAGGGAGTGTCTATAAGATGCTGGGACTGGTGACCGACCGTTCCGGCTATTTGTTTGTCTACGACAGTCGGGTGATCGACAACGACAAGGAGGTCAAGCTAAAAAAAGGGCGTTACACCATCCGGCAGGCCATCCGGCTCATCACCGGTGATCCCGCTTTATCGTTGCGTATCTCCGGTAACCATATCCTGATTCATCCGCAAGAGGCTGAAACAAAATTCCTTCCGAAAGAGGCACCTCCGCGGGAAGAGAACGTATTGTCTGAACCGGCGCTCTTTACCATCGAAGGGGTGGTGACCGACCGCTACAATAACGAGCCGATCTCTTACGCGACCATCGGTATTGTCGAAGGGGCGATCGGTACGATCACTAATCAGAATGGCGAGTTTAGGTTTACCTTCCCCGATTCCTTACGGAAATATCCGGTGCAGTTCACTCATTTAGGTTATACCTCTTACACGGTTGACACCGATCTGTTGGCAGGTGCTTACCGCTATATTACGCTGGAACCGAAGGTGATACCCCTGCAGGAGGTGATTGTCCGGTTGGTGAATCCGGTAAAGCTCCTGGATGAGATGTTGGCGAAGCGGGTGGAGAACAACGCGGCAGATCCGGTCTATCATACCGTTTTCTACCGGGAAGGCATCCATAACCGGAAGCGATTGGTGAGCCTCACCGAGGCATTGTTTCAACTCTATAAAACGCCCTATACCTCTCCGGTGACAAGCGATCAGGTGAAGCTCTTGAAGATGCGGCGCCTGCGTGATACCTCAGAGCGTGATACCATGATTACAAAGTTCAAATCGGGCATACAAACGACATTATTGCTCGATGTGGTAAAGAATCTGCCCGACTTCTTCCTGCCGGAAGAGCGTGTATTATACGACTATGCACATGCCGATATCAAAGAGATAGACGGTCGACTCGCCAATGTGGTCACCTTCGAACAACGAGCCGGTATCACCTCGCCACTTTTCAAAGGTGAGATCTATATCGATATGGAAAACAGCGCTTTGTTGGGTGTCTCCTTCCGGGTGCATCCCAAATTTGTGTCAGAGGCGGCCCCTATGTATGTCGAGCGCAAGAGTCGCCAGTTGCATGTTGTTCCGCAAGAGGTCTCTTATACCATTTCCTACAAAGAGTCGAAAGGGGTTTATTATATCAACCACATTCGGGGTGACCTGCAATTTCGTGTGCGTAAGAAGAGACAACTCTTTAGCACCGCGCTACATATCTGGTTTGAAATGGCCACCGTGAAAACGGAAACGGAAGAGGTAAAACGTTTTGCCCGGAGTGAACGCATCCCAACCCATAGCGTTTTCTCCGAAACAGAGTATACCTATGACAAACGATTTTGGGAACAATTCAATATCATTCTCCCGGAGGAATCGCTCCAGGAGGCCATCAATAAAATATCGAATATCATAGAGGAGACTGAAGAGTAGTGACTTTTAAAATCATAAAGAGGGCCTTTTCTCAAAGGCCCTCTTTATAGGTTTTTAATAGGTATTAGTCTTTAAGGCAAAAAGATTGTTTAGGTTATCTGCATGCAAAGATGAGCCTTTTATCGAGACCGCACAAAAAAAAAAACATATTATAAAACACATTTTCACCATTCTCGATACTTATTTGCAGGTTGTCTTACTTTTTAACATTTCGACTGCCTGTTTTTAAAGGCTCCAGTAGGCCATTTGGGCGATTCGTCCTTGATAAATACCCTTTACGTCACCCAAAACGGCCGGTTCGTTGGCTATGGTCAAAAACCATTCTTCGCTCAATGTTAAATATTCCTTATGCGAAACGGCCACAATGATGGCGTCATACCGCCCTTTTGGTTGCTTTTTCAGGCTCAGGCCATACTGCTTTTCCACCTCTTCGGGCGACGCGTAAGGGTCGGTCACATCCACCTCCATGCCGTAGTCTTTTAGTTCGTTGATAATATCCACCACTTTGGAATTACGGATGTCGGAAACATTCTCTTTAAAGGTCAATCCCATCACCAGGGCACGCGCGCCCAAGATGTTTTTGCCCTGGGCAATCATTCTTTTCACGATCTTCTTACCGATATAGCCGCCCATAGAGTCGTTCACAAACCGCCCGGAGTTGATCATTTTTGGGTGGTAATTCAATTCGCGTGCCTTATATACCATATAATAGGGGTCAACCCCCACGCAATGGCCGCCCACCAGTCCCGGCGTGTAGGGCTGGAAATTCCATTTGGTTCCTGCCGCCCGCAACACATCGTAGGTATTGATACCCATGCGGTCGAATATGATCGACAATTCATTCATCAACGCGATATTCACATCCCGCTGCGTATTCTCTATGATCTTGGCTGCTTCGGCCACTTTGATCGATGGGGTACAATGCAATCCCGCTTCCACTATCAGCCCGTACACCTTTTCCAAGGTGTCTAAGGTCTCTTCATCGGAAGCAGAAACAATCTTGATTGTATTTGAAAGCGTATGCTTCTGATCACCCGGATTGATACGTTCCGGTGAGTAGCCCACATGAAAGTCTTTCCCCGCTTTTAAGGAAGAGGCTTGTTCCAATAGGGGAATACAGTCTTCCTCCGTACAACCCGGATAGACGGTCGATTCATAAACCACATAATCGCCCTGTTTCAATACCTGACCCACCTGTCGTGTCGCGCTGAGTAACGCCGTCAGATCGGGTTGGTTGTGGCGATCGATGGGAGTAGGCACGGCAATGATATAGAAAGAGGCACGGCGGAGATCGTCGACTGATGAAGTGAAGAGGATATCTTTCCCTTCGAACTCTTCCGGACTCACCTCGTTGCCCGGATCCATCCCTTGTTGTAGTTTCTCTAACCGATCTTTGTCGATATCATACCCGATCACCGACAAATGGCGGGCGAATGCCATGGCAAGAGGCAATCCTACATAACCCTGGCCAATCACCGCCAGCTTTTTTTCTTTTCCGATCAATGCTTTATACATACCTTTTCTCCTTACTTGAACCAGAATGATTCCTTTACGCTCGACTCCATCTGCTGCTGTATCTCTTCCGGCAACTGATAAAAGAAGTCGATCCCACAGACCTTCTCTACGCTATCGATAGGGATCGCTAACGATCTGAGCGACTGCTTTCCATAATCTCTATTCTCTACTAAGAACGCAATTCCCTGGTATTTGTTATTTGAGTAACAACAAATCACCTTATAAAAATGCGTCGGTACGCCGACCCGGTTTTTCCCCATCACACGCATCCCCTCCTCAATGACCGGTCCGGTGGCTATCCATACCGATCCGTAATCTCTGGCCCATTGGCGACATTTATTCTCCAACGTGTTCCAGAGACCCTGGTTGAGTTTCCGGTTTTGGGGGCATATATTGCTTAGGTAGAATGTCTCGCGCATCGCCTTCTCTGACCATTTCATATCGCCGGCAGGTGCCATATGTCCGCGATCAAACCCGGTACCGGTGTAGTCTTCGTGAAGTGCCGTTGCCCCTTTTACCATCGGATCGGGCACGAACATATTGGTGCGAGGCAGTTTGCCGTTCGCCTCCTCGCGCGTCAGCTCCCAGGCTACCCAGTTGGCTATCTTATAGTTGGAGTTATAGGAGAGCGAGTAGCCCTCGTGGTGAATGATCTGTTCGTTGCGCTTGACACGAAGAATAGGCAATTCGATCCGTACCCCCTGGCTGTCAATATCGTTATTCAACGCAGCGTTTCTCTCACCGGGAAACATAAAAGTCTCCCTTGGGTCGGAAGAGAAGAGTTTTGCCAATAACCGTTTGGGCGCCGCGTTGTCGGGATCCTTCGGATAGATAATATCCGTGAGATAGAGAGCTGCGAAAATACCCACTATCACCAATAATACACTCCCTACAAACCTCCTGACGCTGGTCCAGAAGCTTTTTTCTTTCGCTTTCCGATTTGTTTTACCTGGCTTCTTTTTCTTAACGGGTTTTTTGCCCCCTTTTTTCTGTGTCATATAATACCTCTTATCGGATACAAAATTAATAGAAATAACGGATAATCGCTAAAGCCGGCTTATAGACCGGCCGCTCTCTTTCAACTTATTTTCATATCTTTGCGCCCATTGATGAGCTATATAACTACAAATTAATTGATTCAAAACAATGGGGAATTCATTTAAACCGGGCACGTTGTGTGTGCAGGCCGGATGGCAACCGAAGAAGGGCGAACCGCGCCAGCTTCCTATTTATCAGAGTACGACATTCAAATATGATACCAGTGAGCAGATGGCACGCCTGTTTGACCTGGAGGAGAGCGGTTATTTCTATACCCGCCTGCAAAATCCGACCAACGATGCGGTGGCTGCCAAGATCACGGCCTTGGAAGGTGGGGTGGCCGGTATGCTGACATCGTCGGGGCAGGCAGCCAATTTCTATGCGTTGTTTAATATTTGCGAATCGGGCGACCATTTTGTGGCGCAAACCAGCATATACGGGGGAACCTACAACCTGTTCTCCGTGACAATGAAGAAACTGGGCATCGAATGTACATTCATTGATCAGGATGCTTCGGAAGAGGAGATTGCCAAGGCATTCCGACCGAACACCAAGGCGCTGTTCGGTGAGACGCTCTCGAACCCGGGCGTGATGGTGTTGGATATCGAGAAATTCGCTCGCATTGCGCATAAACACGGGGTTCCTTTAATTGTCGATAATACCTTTCCTACGCCTATCAACTGTCGCCCGTTTGAGTGGGGGGCTGATATTGTGACTCATTCGACGACGAAATACATGGACGGACACGCAGCGGCAGTGGGCGGTGCCATTGTCGATAGCGGCAACTTCGACTGGGATGCCTATGCGGATAAGTTTCCGGGATTATGCACGCCCGACGAGTCGTATCATGGATTGACTTATACCAAAGCCTTCGGTAAAGGTGCTTATATCACCAAGGCAACGGCACAACTCATGCGCGACCTGGGATCTATTCAGGCGCCGGAGAACGCTTTCCTGTTGAATCTTGGATTGGAAACGCTTCATCTGCGTATGCCGCAACATTGTAAGAATGCTTTGGCGGTGGCCGAGTGGCTGGAGAAGAACGAGAAGGTGGCCTGGGTAAGCTATCCGGGACTGAAAAGCAATAAATACTACGACCTGGCACAGAAATATATGCCCGACGGCACCTGTGGCGTGCTTTGCTTCGGCCTGAAGGGTGGGAGAGAGGAGTCGATCCGCTTTATGGACAGCCTGAAACTGGTGTCGATCGTGACCCATGTGGCCGATTCGCGCACCTGTGTGCTTCATCCCGCCAGCCATACGCATCGTCAGTTGAGCGATGATCAACTGAAAGAGGCGGGCATCGCTCCCGACCTGATCCGGTTCTCCACCGGCATCGAGTGCGCGGAAGATATTATTGCGGATGTTGAACAGGCGCTACAATAAGAAATTATGAATTATGAATTATGAATTCGGCAACACGAACTTCATAATTCATAATTCATAATTCATAATTCAAAATTAGCATGGATTTACAGGATAAAGCCGAAAAGGTAGAGAAAGAGACCCGGCAGTTCTTTAAGAACATAAAAAAGAACCGGATGCGTGAACTGGATGACGTGGTTCATGCGCTTCACGAGGAGGCATTCGAGGAGATCGATTGCCTGGCGTGTGCGAACTGTTGTCGTACGCTGGGACCGCGATTGACTGATCGCGACATCGAGCGCATGGCCTCTGCCTTGCGGATCAAGCAGCAGGAGGTGATTGCCCGCTACCTGCGCATCGACGAAGACAATGATTATGTCTTCAAAGAGATGCCCTGCCCGTTCCTTTGTGCCGACAACTATTGCAGCATATACGAAGACCGTCCGCGTGCCTGTCGCGAGTATCCGCATACCGACCGCAAGAAATTCTATCAGATCTACCCGCTGACCATAAAAAATGCCGGGACTTGCCCGGCAGTTTTTGAAATCTTAGAACGATTGAAGAAAGAGTTTTAAGCCCCTCCCTTAATTCGCGAATTTATACAGTCCCGACGCGTGCGGAGCCAATGTCTGTACGAAGTCGTTGGATACGACACCCAGTTCTTCGCCGGTCCACATATTCGTTACCTTGCAGTCGCCATTCAGTCCCAGATCTTTCAGGTTGACCGCGATCTCCTGTGCCTTTTCGTCATCGATATTAAAGATAGCCAAATAGGCTTCCTGCGTATTCGGATTGCGAGAGGCAATCGCCACCTTATTGTCTTGCTGGAAAAGCTGCTGCACATCCGTGCTTTCGCGGTGCATTTTCAATACCTCTTTATTGGTAAGCAAGGAGAGGGTGAAGTCGTCGTTGCTCGGCAGGTCGCCACCAAACATCAACGGTGAACGGAAAATGGTGAACAGCGTCATCAGGGTGTATTGCTCGTCCGGTGTCAGGCGGGTCATACGGTCTTCGCCTCGCTCGCCACGTACGGATATTCTTCCCAGCGGAATCATATCGCAATCGGGCCAGGTGCCGGGTGTAATATAAGGATACCAGCCTTGGGCTACGTCCAACAGGTGGGTGATGTCTCTCCAAAGGTCCCATACATCGTCAACCATACGCCACATATTGGCATGTTCGCGCACATGTTCGGCATCCTCAAGCGGTGTTTTTCCCGGCGACAGGCTCAATACGATCGGACGACCGCATTGGTCGATGGCGTTACGCACCAGTTCGATCTCCGGCTGGTGATACGGACGGGTGATATCGTCGATCTTCACAAAATCAACACCCCAGTCGGCATACAGGTTGAAGATAGAATTGTAATATTCCTGCGCACCCGGACGATCGGCTACAACTGTGTAGTTGTCGCGCAACCAGCGGCATTGCAGTTCCGTGGAGTAGATCTGATCGGCCGTTACGCCTTCAGCTCCTAAGATCGGGAGTTTCTTTTCTACGGCCTCTTTCGGGATACCGCGCATGATGTGGATACCGAATTTCAGTCCTTTACTGTGTACATAATCGGCCAGTTCCTTGAATCCTTTTCCGTTGGCGGAAGAGGGGAAGCGGTTCGTGGCCGGCTGATAACGTCCATATTCATCCAATACATAACGAGGGTCGGTCTGGTTGTATCCTCCGGCTTTGTCGTTCTCCACAAACCAGCGGATATCCACCACCACATATTCCCAGCCAAATTCCTTTAGGTTTTCCGCCATGTAGTCGGCATTGGCCTTCACCTCATGTTCCATCACCGTCGGCCCATAGCAATCCCAGCTATTCCAACCCATCGGAGGGGTTGCGGCCCATTCCTTAAACTCCCCTTGCTGGAAAGCCACTCTCTCTACCTGCTTCTGTCCGCAGGAGCTCAACAGAAGAGCCGCTCCAAGCAATACTAATACACCATGTTTCATATTCTTTCTTTTAGAGTTAATAATTTTTTGTTTTTAAAAGGTTTATCCCTACCCGTTTCTGCTGAAAAGCCAATAATAGTCTTGTTACATTGAGAGGGTAAAAATAGTAAAAACTTCTTTATGTATTCATATTCAAAGAGAGAGGGTGCTTGGAAAACACCCTCTTTCCTGTTTTATCCATAAACGACAACATCAATACCCCGGGTTCTGCAAGATCTTCGGGTTCTTATCCACCTCGCTTTTGGGGAGTGGAAGCCAGTACATCTGTTTCGAGAAGCGTCTCTCTTCCACCGTTTTGCCCGGTGTATAGGTTTTTGTTCCGTCAGGCAATTTCAACACGGTGATGCCTGTTACGGTCTTGTTCAGATATTGTTCGCCCAGTTTCCAGCGGCGCACATCGAAATAACGGTGTTCTTCGAAAGCCAACTCCACCCGTCTTTCGTTGCGGATCTTATCCAACAGGGCCTGGCCGCTATCGGTTACATCCGGCATCTGAGCGCGTTCTCTCAGTGTGTTCAACGCTTTGCGCGCGTTGGCTTCGTCGCCTGCCATATAATAGGCCTCCGCCAGGTTCAGGTATTGTTCGCCTAAGCGCAGCCAGATCCAGTTCTTGGGTGTTTTCACATTCCAGGAGTTGGGCACATAGCTCTCGTCCATAAACTTACGCATGTTGTAGCCTGAGATTGAGGTGTTCCAAGAGTCGCCTCCGTATTTGGAGTCGCGTCCACCGCTTGTCAGTTCGTTGCCGTTCGCATCCGCGTCGATATAACATTCCACATCTCTTCCTTTCCAGGGATCGCCATCACAAAGCACATAGGCATACAGGCGTGCATCGCGGTTTTCGAATGGTGCTTTCTTATGTTCCGGGTTGTTCCAGTCGAAGGCAGAACCATCCGCCATCTCGAAGGCATCGACAAATTCCTGCAAAGGCGTGTTGCCGCCCCACAGTCCGTAACCATTCGGTCCGTTTGTCTGGTCGATGGTGTTGATGGCTTCACCGTCGGCGCTGGTGGTTCCTTGTCTGTCGAACAATACCTCCACATTGCCGCCGTCGAGGAACAATTGCGTATAGTTCTCTTTCACATCATCGTATTTGTTATACAATCCGTAACCGTTAGCCAATGCCTGATCGATACATGTTTTAGCTGCGTCGGCTGCTTTCTGCCATCTGTTGGGATCGGGAGAGGTGTAACCAACCAATTCGCTTTCAACTCCAATGTTCATCAGGTCGCTCGCGGCATACAGAAGGATTCTCGATTTCAACGCCAACGCAGCAATGCTGGTAGCACGTCCTTTCTCCGATCCGGAGAAGCTTGCCGGCAATTCCGTAGCCGCCTTATCGAGTTCAGAAACCATAAAGTCGACACAATCTTTATAGGAAGAACGCTGCATATTCATGATCTCGTCTACATCGTTGAGGGTAAAGGCTTTGGTGATCAAAGGCATACCTCCCCATCTGGAGATCAGGTCGTGATACAATAGTACCCGGATAAAGCGTACCTGGCCGATCAATAGCGCCTTTTCGTTTTCGTCGCTGAAAGGCACCTCGTCGATACGGTCGAAGAAGAGGTTACAATTGGAGATGTTCGACCATACGGTACTCCAGGAGCGGTTGTCCCATCCCCACCAGGCGCCGTTCATACGTCCCAGTTCCGACGGACTCACATAACCCTGGGTGATTGGTTCACATCCTCTGGACCAGGTCAGGTAGGTCTCGTCGACCACAGAGCTTTGCCATGATTCGGTCCAACCAACTCCCACCTGATTGTAGCGGGAATTCACAAATGCTTTCACCAAAGCCGGGTCATTCCATACGTCGGCTTCAGATATTTCTGTCAATGGTTTCTTATCCAACAAATCCTCGCAAGCGGTAAAAACAAAAAGGGAGGATAAACAGATAATCGAATATTTGATTATTTTTTTCATGATAGTCCTAATTTAGAAAGTTACGTTAACACCGAAATTGATCACTTTTGACTGCGGAGTGCTCCAGGCAGCAAATCCTTGTCCGCCTTCTGCCGTTTCAGGGTCAAGATCTTTCATCTTTGTGAAAGTAAGCAGGTTGTAACCGCTTACATACAGGCGCAGGTTGCTGAATGGGGTCTTTTCCAATGTCCGGGGTGAGAAGTTGTAGGCCAATTCGATGTTTTTCAGACGCAGGTAAGAAGCGTCGTTCAACCAGAAGGTGTTCTTTTGTCCGGTAACGGTTGCTTCGCGGTCGTACACACGCGGATACTTCGCGTTGATATTATCTTCCGTCCAGTGATTGTTGTAGAAGTCTTTCGTGAAGTTACCGATCGCTCCCGATTCAAAGAAGGTGTATTGCCATACGCGGCCGGCTCCCTGGAAGAGTCCGGAAAGTGACCACTGCTTCCATGTCAGGTCGAAATTCAAGCCGTAGATAATTTCAGGAATAGCCGTTTTCTCCAGGCGTACCTTGTCATTGGCGTCAATCACCTCGTTATCATCTGTGTTTTTGAAGATCAGGTCACCCAATTTGGCATTGCTCAGGTGCGGATAATTATCCAGATCGCTCTGTGTGCGGAAGATACCGATGGCTTCATACATCACCCAATTGGCACCGATCGGTTTGCCCGTACGTTTTTGCCATTCCACTACGCCTTCTGCCTCGTCGATGAAATCGATACGGCTCTTCGCATAGGTGAAGTTACCTCCCACATTCAGGCGGAAATCGCCAAACTGCTTGTTGTATCCCAAAGAGAGTTCCGTACCGTAGCTCGAACATTCCCCGATGTTTTCATCCGGCAAAGAGAGTCCGGCATAATCAGGAATAGAAGCATTGCGAGTGGCCAGGATGTTTTCTCGTTTGGTCTTGAACACATCGACTTCGAAATTGAAGTTCTCCAGGAAGCGCGATTCCAATCCCACGTTGTAGGTGGTGGCTACCTCCCAGGTAATATTGGGGTTCGCCGTCCGCTTTTGCCATACACCCGTCTGCGGTTTGGGGCTGCTGCCGCCTAAGATCGCCGGGTTCTGGAAGGTATAAGTTGTCATATACTGGAACGAAGATACCTTGTCGTTACCCATCTGTCCGAAAGAGGCTCTCAATTTCAGGTAGTCCATCCAGGAAACATTCTCTTTCCAGAATCCCTCTTCTGAAATTCTCCAACCCAACGAAACGCCCGGGAAGAAGCCGAAACGATTGCCCTTCGGGAAGTTTTCCGAACCGTCGTAGCGCCAGTTGAACTGTGCCAGGTATTTGCCGGCATAGTCATAGTCGACACGTCCGAAGAAGTTCATACGGGCTGTCTCAGAGGCGGTACCGTCGTTCTGCGCGGTGGTTTTGTCTCCGGCAAACAATTGGTCGATCGTCGAAGAGATGAAATCCTGACGATACCCCTGCAGGTATTCATACCGGCTGGTGTATTGTTCGTAGGCCACAAAAGCCGCTACGTTGTGCACATCATTGAACGTATGCTGGTAGTTGAGGCGCGCGTTCAGGGTGATACCCAGTGTCTGATTCATATACTCATTCAGTGTCGCGTTGGAGGGGCCATATTTCTTCGTCACATACTCATCGCCCACTTTTTGGTAGAGTTCGAACTGTTTGGAGAAATTCTTATGGAAAACATCCGAACGGTCGATATAAAGTCCTCCGTCAACCGACAATCCCGGTGTGATAAAAGGCATATCGTAATGCACTGTCAGGTCGGCATTGAAGTAAGAGCGTTTGTTTTCCTGGTATCCCATCGATCCATCCACGGCGGTTGCCGGGCTGAAATTGTCCTGGGAAGCGGTGGTCGGATAGTTGGTGCCCGGCCAGTATACATTCACCATCGGATCATACTTCACGGTGTAGCGCCAGATATCTTCCGAGCTATAGAGCGGCGAGTTACGGTCTTCCTGACGAGCGGCCACATTCACTGTCGCGCGGAAATTCTTATGCGGCGTAATGTCGATGTTCGATCTCAGGTTGTACTGTCCGTAGTTACTGGCGCTGTTCTTATAGTAGTTTTCCTGATACTGGTAGCCCAAGGAGACAAAATACTTCACGATGTCATTACCGCCCGAAACCGATAGGTTGTGTTGGGTCTGCGGAGCGGCCGTACGCAGGATCTCATCAAAGAGGTTGATGTTCGGGTAATTAACCGGGTCGCTACCATCTTTGAATTTCTGGATCTGATCGGCTGTGTACTTATCATTACGTCCGTAGATAGAATTCTCGATTTCGTTCTGTAGTTCGGCATATTGCCAAGATTCGCTCATCTCGGGCAGTACCGTCGGACGGCTGAAACCGATATTTCCGGAATAGTTCACCGTGGTACGTCCCTGTTTTCCTCGCTTGGTGGTCACAAGGATCACCCCGTTAGCCGCACGTGAACCATAGATAGCTGCCGAAGCATCTTTCAAGATGGTAACGCTTTCGATATCATTGGCATCGATACGAGAGAAACCGCCGGCACGGTCGGCTACGCCGTCGACAACGATCAACGGGCTGGAATCACCGGTGGTGCTCCGTCCGCGGATCAACAGGTTTGAGTCGTCATACCCCGGTTCCCCGTTGCGGTTGGTCGCAATAAGCCCCGGCAGACGCCCGGTCAGGCTGTTGGCTACCGAGATGGTCGGTACGCTGGCGATCTCCTGTCCCGAGGTAACGGCCAATGATCCGGTTACTGATACACGTTTCTGTACCCCGTATCCGACAACGACTACTTCCTCCAGCGAACGAGAGTCTTCTCTCAGGACGATCTGCAGTGTCTGCTGGTTGCCGACAGTCACCTCCTGGGAGAGATACCCCACATAGGTAACGATCAATACCGCGTTTTCGGATACCGACAGGGTAAACTCCCCGTTGTAGTCGGTTACCACGCCGTTGGTGGTTCCTTTTTCCATGATATTGGCACCAATGATCGGCTCGCCGAGGTCGTCGGTTACTGTTCCGGAAATGCTTTTGCCTACCTGCTGATTGCTGGGTAAGGCAGCTTTTTTGTAGATTAATATAACATTGTTCTCAATAGAATAGGCCAAGCCCTGGTTCTTCAGGAGTATATCGAGTACCTCTTCAATGCTATTGTCATTGATATGCAGGCTTACGCGCCTGTTGTCGTTCAACTCTTCATTGTTATACAAAAAAGAGACATCCGTTTGTTTTCTTATCTCCAGCAACACATCTCTGACTGATTGATTGCGAACGTTTAAGTTCACCTTCATCTCTTGTGAGAACGAATTGGAAGCGAGTAAAGAAAAGGTGGATACGATGATTAAAAAAGTGGATAGTTTCATGGTTCTCAGTACTTTTTTTAAGGCATAATAATCGCCGTAAAACCTTCTGATAAAAGATTTTTTCATACATTTGTAATATTATAGTTTGCAAATCGGTGAATTTGATAGACTGTATGTAGAATCGGCAAATGTTCCCGCATTTTCCGATTCTTTTTTCTCTATGAGGTGTTGTTCATGTTTGATTCGATTTAAAGGTTTAACATATACTATTTACTTCTCAAAGATCTCAATGCCGTCATCCGTTTGTTTGTAGTCGAAGTTTCGATACTTTTTGAAGGAATTGAGGATCTGCAATAAGCCTTCCCGTTTACTAAAGAAGCCTGAATAGAGTTGTTTCTCTATGTTGGTCGATGTAACGGTGATCATTACGCCGAACTGCCGCTCGAGGATCTTGGCAATATCCGCCAGCTTCTCGTTTTCAAAGAAGCACTGCCCGTCTTTCCAGGAAGCATACAATTCGGAGTCTACTTTCAATATGTTGGTTTCATGCGTATTTTTATCCAAAATGATCTGCTGATCGGGGAACAACACCACTGATTTCCCCATAAAGTCCGGATGGTTGAAGCCTACGCGCACAGAGCCCTCCATCAGAGTGGTGATGATCTTGGCATCCTCATTGTAGGATTTCACGTTGAAATGGGTACCCAGGACGCGCACCTTTACATCGTTTGTCTCCACGATAAAGGGCTTTTTCTTGTTCTCGGCCACCTCGAAATAGGCTTCGCCATTTAGTTTTACTGTGCGGTTGTTGCCGGTGAATTGCAAGGGGTAACTAATGGAAGAGCAGGCGTTTAGTTCTACGATCGTTCCGTCGCTCAGGGTCAGTTGCGTCACACTGCCGGCCGGACTCTTCGATTCTACGTAGATCGGAAGCGCGTTCTCAGTTCGCTGCTCCATAAATCGGAGCCCACTGAATACCAACAGAAGAGCAACTGAAGCGGCAGCTACCGACTGCCATAGGCGGAGTCGCTTTTTCAATAATAATCGTTGGATTTTCATTTGTGTCTGGTAGAACATCTTCTCCTTTGCCTCGATGGCTTGCGTGGCGGCCATTTCATGCGCGAGACGCTCTTTTAGCTTGGCCAGAAAGCGTTTGTTTTTCTCGCTCTCCTCGAGCCAGGCATCAACGATTCTCTTCTCTTCCTCCGTTGCACTGTCGTTCAGAAAAGAGGAAATCGCCACCCATATATCTGTTTTGTTGTTCTTCATGTTGTTTTTTTTCGGTAAACCTTGTTTCACTGTGGGTTTATCATCTCTTACATATATAAAGAGCATAAAAACAAAAAAGACATCTAAGTCAATAGCCGTTTTTTTTGAAATATTTTTCAGGGAGGTGTTGGATAGTAAAAAGATCAAAATACAAAGTGTAAGCAAAAAGTGGATTTCGCTTTACAATATGATACGTTAAAAAGTGTTACCCGCCTGACTAATTTTAAATACCCCTACGTTTTTGGAAAAATACTCAGGCGTTTTTGACAAAATGTCAATCTTCAAATTTTGGAAAATTGGAAGGTCAGCCCCTCCAACCTCCCCCAAGGGGAGGCTTAATGTTGTATCTTCAGATTTTGGAAGAATTGAAGGTGGGGATCGCGCCGCAGGCGCGAGATTATGCATAACCGTATGCAAGCGTAGCGCAGCTTACGGTATAGCGACTTCCTGTCAATCAAGCGCCGCAGGTGCGAGATCCGCCATAATCCCGCCCCATGCGGGGCTTTTTATATAGATGATTCACTACCGTAAGCTGCGCTGCGCTTGCATACGGTTATGCATTATCTCACGCCTGCGGCGTGCATCCCTGCAACCTTTCTCCTTTCTCCTTTCCTGAATCAAATTTTGGAATATTTGAAGGTGGGCGAGGTGCACTGAAATAATTTAAATCCCGCAGGGATTTCCTATTCGTAACCCTCTGTTAGAGAGCGAAGCGAACGACCGGGGGTATTCCGCTAATAATAACTAACGAACCCGGAATGGGTTCAACCCGCTTCGGGGTTGCTCGGAGAGTAGATCTTGCCTATCTGCCTACCACGGGTTTGCTTCGCTACACCCGCGGTTACGAATAGGAAATCCCTGCGGGATTTATATGAAAACCAATTTTCTCCGATTTGAAGATCGCCCGTCAACAGTCCTCCACCGGAGGAACCTTACCCTGCATCAAAAGATAAACAACACAATATTCCCTAAGCGCTTGGTGAGTTTTTTGATGGCTAATACCATCTGGGCGTTGACGGTTTTTTCGGAGATGGAAAGGATCGTGGCTATTTCGCGGTATTTTAGGCCCTCTTCGCGCGCCATGAGGAAGATGAGGCGGCATCGTTCCGGCAACTCATCGATCGCCTCCTTCAGGGAGAGCGATAATTCCTCATCGACAGCCAGTTGCTCCGGCGTCTCTTCGTGGGAGAGTTGCTCGTAGACCGATTCGAGTTCCGTCAGAAACACCTTGTTTTCCATGCGGAGGTAATAAAGCGCTTTGTTTTTGGTGATGGTGTAGAGGTAGGCTTCAAAATGGTCGATGGTAGCCAGTTTCTTTCGATTCTCCCAGATGATACAGAAGACATCCGACACGATCTCTTCGATCAATAAAGGGGAGTCGACTAAATAGGAGGCAAAACGATACACCTGCAGGTAATAACGATCGTAAAAAAGCCGAAAAGAATCATGATCGCCTGCCGCTATTCTTTCTAAAAGTATCGTCGTGTCTGTCTCCTTTGTAGTCATTGAAATACCTGTGTTAGGGCAAATATAAAGAATGTTATTGTTAAAACCCTATTTGTGCTTATCTTTGTCCCCAATTTAGAAAAATAAAAACAGAGAAATGGAAACGGTAGCAAGCGGCATTCGCCCCACAGGCAATCTGCACTTAGGGAATTATTTCGGTGCGGTAAAGAGTTTTCTGCAGATGCAGAACGAATACAATTGTTTTTTCTTTATTGCCGACTGGCATTCGCTGACCACGCATCCTACTCCGGGTAACATCCGCAACAGTGTGAAAACCATTTTGGCGGAGTATCTTGCCTGCGGCATCGATCCGGAAAAGGCGACGTTGTATGTGCAAAGTGATGTGCGCGAGATACCGGAGTTATATCTTTACCTCAATATGAATGCCTACCTGGGCGAATTGGAACGCGTGACCTCCTTCAAAGACAAGGTGCGCTCGCAACCCGACAATGTGAATGCCGGATTGCTGACCTACCCGACACTGATGGCGGCGGATATCATCATCCACCGTGCTGTGAAGGTGCCCGTAGGGAAAGACCAGGAGCAGAACATGGAGATGGCGCGTAAGTTTGCCCGTCGCTTCAATCAGATCTATGGCGTGGAGTATTTCCCGGAACCGGCCTCTTTCCATATGAGCGAGAAGGCGGTGAAGATACCGGGACTCGACGGGTCGGGTAAGATGGGTAAGAGTGAAGGCAACGCGATCTATCTGATTGACGATGAAAAAGCCATCAAGAAAAAGGTGATGAAAGCCGTGACCGACTCGGGACCTACCGAGCCTAACAGCGAAAAACCGGAGGCCATTGCTAACCTCTTCACGATGATGGAGATTGTGTCCGATCAATCTACTTACGATCATTTCAATGATTTATACAACAATTGCGCCATCCGTTACGGCGATCTGAAGAAACAACTGGCGGAAGACATCAACAACTTCTGCGCCCCGATCCGCGAACGCATCCTCGACATCCTGGCTAACGAAGCCTACCTCGAAAAAGTAGCCCGCCAAGGAGCCGAGAAAGCCTCCGAAAGTGCCGCCAAAACCCTCCGCGAAGTACGGGAGATCATCGGGTTTAGGCCATAAAGAAAAGACATAAACCAAATAATATAAACTAAAACCGGTCCCAAAAGGGGTCGGTTTTTGTGTATAAATATATTGGAGATTCGCCCAAAAAGTACTATATTTGAATGTGCCAAAACGTGTAATAAATAGAATTACTATGACAAAAATTATAACAGAAAAACAATATCAAGCAGCATGCGAAAGAATCGAAGAGCTGCTGCCACTTGTAAGCAATGAAACACCTATCAGCGATAGAAATTTCATTGAGTTGGATTTAATATCTAATTTAGTCGCAGACTACGAGGAGAAGCATTTCCCTGTAACAAAACCTACTTTAATAGAAATCCTCAAACTTCGCATGTACGAGATGAACCTGACTCAAAAAGGCCTCTCTGAGCTTATTGGCGTAAGCCCATCACGCATTAGCGAGATCCTCTCCGGCAAAAGTGAGCCGACTTTTCAGATGGCACGTACTATCAGCAAGACGCTCCATATTGATGCGGATATTGTATTGGGGGTTTGAGGAAGTTTTTTTTGTATATTTGTAAATACATAATCATTACACAGGTATTATGACTACAATTATCATAGAAGACAATAGTCTTCAGGCAAAGCAACTTCTTGAATACATCAAAACGTTACCATTTGCAACTGTTATCGAAGAAAAGGAGAAAAGCTTTGAAGAGGCTGCTGTGGAGTGTAACGCGATATCTGTAGATGAGTTTGTTGACGAATTAAAGGGACGTATTAAAGTTCATTAATATTGACAAACTAACCGGCAGCGCCCTGTTTTGATTTTCTCAAAACAGGGCGCTGTCTTTATATCTTTTGTTATCACCTTCTTCTGCGCACACTCCGTACGGCGCCTGTGGATGCCTTTTCGGCTTTGGGAGCTTTGGCGGCTTTTTCCTTGGGCTCTTTCGGGGCTTTGGTGGTTGCTACCCGTCCGCGTGAGGAGCTTTTGGTTGCTTTTGTATTCGTTGCCTGGGTCGTCGTGTCGGGCTGGAACCAGAGTTGCTTGTTGAACTGTGCCAGTTGTTTCTCGATCGTATCCTGTGCCAACGCCATGGAGTCGGGTTCGGGATATATCTGTGCCAACGTGCGGTTCATCAGGTTTTCCGTTTTAATGATATCCCCTTTGAACATACGGCGGCGGAAATAATCGTCCATCGTGAAGGTCTTCGCGTTGTTCAGGTTGGAAGTCATGATATAAGCCGTATTGATATAAGGGCGGATATCTTCGTATGGCAGCCAGAACAGGGGCGTCGTCTCTTCACCAAAATCACCATAAATGGTCATAATCGGGCAAAGAGCCAGTGTCTTTACGTCGAAGAGCGAGTTGTTCTGATCAAAATACCAGGCCTCTTTCACATAATAGCGTTTCACTTCGGCCGAAGGCACATCGCTTTCGTTGACCACATAGGAGGGTTGTCCTCCGGTACGTCCGGGCACCTCTTCGTAATAAATGTAGGCATTATCCAATACAGTCTTAAAGGGGATCACATCCTCCTCGGCAAACGATTCATACCCGTCGTGGTATTCGTACACCTTGATCTTGCCTTCGCTCAAGAGTTGAAAGATCATAGAGAAGAGGTTCATCTGTCCATTCAACGGACGCACCGGATAGTAAAGCGGAGCATTCTCGTCTTTGGTCAGGTCGATTTCGCGATACAACACACGCATCCAACGGGCATTGCCAATCTCCTGGGTGTTGCGTTCGTTCAGATCCTGCGCGCGAACGGTCAGGTCGGGCAGGCCCGATTGTTGCTCTGTCTGCGCCCGTGAGCCACGGGTTGCCTGAGGGGTACGGCGTTCGGGCTGTTCCTGCGCATCCATCGTCTGCGACGAGATCAGTGCTCCTAAAGCCAATATATAATACAAACGTTTCATATATCTGTTTTTTCTTAATTGACAATTATTTCTAACGGAGATATCGGTCGTTCGATACCGTCAGGACCTTTGGCTACTACGCCGGTGATAAAGAAACTCTTTCCACGGGCGAACTCAGAGATTTTAGATCGCTGATCTGCCGAGAAGGTAGATCCTTCCGTTGCTGAACGGACCATATTCCCGAAGGAATCCGGATAAGTTACCGTAAATCGTAACACCGTAAATGGCTGATTGATGATATCATCGTCGATAGCCGCCATAATGCCTCCCGCCTGTAATAGGTCGCGTTTGGCAATACGCCCACCGCGGAACTTACGTGGTGCCCCATTGGCATCTTTATATTCAATATAAGGCATCGGGTCGGGCAAGGCACGCACGCGGAAAGTGGTCTTAGCCATTTCCGCCAATCGACCATCGGCCATACGAGCATTCACGGTAATAACGGCTTCCGTACCTACCGTACTTGGGGTAGCCACCCAGTTGTTGCCCGAACCGGTCAGACGTCCGTTGGTCATCGTTGCCGATACATTGCCTGAAGGTACCCCGGGAACAGCAATGCGCACCGGGTTCTCAATGCCGGCATACATCACGTTCATCATGGTCGGAGCCACTGTAGCGTTCGGCTCGGTCACGTAGTATTCACTTTCGAATTCCCGGCGCAAGATGCTTCCGTCGCTATTAGGCATTTCGATATATCCTTTCACCGGGAAGGTTCCCGTAGCTGAGGTATTCATGGTAAACAAGCCTTTGTTTTCGACAGGTAGTTCCGCTCCGTTTACAAAGACTGTCGGCCGCTTTGTCGTATCGACTGCCGACAACACAATGTTTGCCCGGTAATTATTTCCCCGCATCACGATCTGGCTTTCCGGAATCACCTGGGCGGTGATATGGTTCACGCGGTAGTCGCCCA
Organism: Parabacteroides sp. PM6-13; assembly: GCF_029892605.1. Classification (GTDB taxonomy): domain Bacteria; phylum Bacteroidota; class Bacteroidia; order Bacteroidales; family Tannerellaceae; genus QVMG01. Next base: position 277,864 of record NZ_JARXWF010000001.1, on the reverse strand, counting down.
CGTCTACGCTGCTCAACAGGTAGCTCAACATCTCGCCTTCCGCGTAAAGCACATCGCTCTGCAGTTTGGTCAGGATGGTGATCGCAGCTGCGGTCGGCATACTTTCAAACATGGCTTCTTCCCAGGTGCGGATATTCAATCCTGCCTTTTGAGGAGGATTGGTGTTTAATGTCGATTCGATCAGTTCCGTTTTCGCGGGATCATCCACCAGGCTGGTCAATAATGCCCGGTAGGCATCGATCGATTCCCGTAGTCTTTTCCCTTCGCCAACTACCGGAGCCAGCATCACACGCGACGCGGCTTCCAGATCGTCCTTCTTGTCTATATTCGTTACATCCCCATTCTTCCCATCGGCTGTCTTGACAATCGCCTCTTTCAAGTCTTGGATATAATTAAACAGCGAGTCGGCTGCCTGCTTTACCTGATTCTTCTTGGCGTATGAGTCGCCTGCTTTCTCCGGATTGATATTGTAATAGGTATCCATTTCCTGCGATACCATCACGTTACGGTTCGACGCGTTGTTGATGGTCGTCCGAAGACTATCCTCCACCAATTCGAATCCGTTCAATACCTCCGAGGAGACATTAAGCGCCATCATAGCGATGAACACCAGATACATCAGGTTGATCATCTTCTGACGAGGGGAATTCGGATTATTTCCTATTGCCATAGCGCTTATTTATTCGGGTTATAGGGTTGTTGATAGTTTTGTCCCTGTTGGGGTTGCCCGGGGTAACCCTGCTGCGGATATTGTTGCGGTTGTTGATACGCCTGCTGCGGGGGCACCTGTTGCTGATAAGGATTCGCAGGAGCAGCTCCCGGCATATTGACTGTCATAGCCTGAAGCAAGCGGGTATATACCTGGTTGAGGTCGGTCAACTGACGTGTCATCTTTTCCGTTTCCGTGCGGAACACCGAGCTATCCACTACCGAGCCATCGTACATTTCACGTATGCGGTTCAAGCCGCCATTGATATGTTCGATCGATTCGATCTGCGAGCTGATGCTCTTCAACTGGATTTCGTAAATGGTATTCAAGCCGGAAATATTGCGGTTAAGCATTTCCATCTGCTGCACATAGCCGCGTGAGTTCTGATTGATTCCGTCCGAATTGTCGGTAATATGTTTGTAGGAATTCAACAGGGTATCCGACACATCGGTCAGTGAGTTGGTTACCTGGCTGAAGCGCTCCATATTTTCGGAAACACCCGACAGCTGTTCCAGATACTTCTGGGTAGCTTCGGTCAGTTCCGCCATTTTGGAAATCTGCTCGGCGGCTTCGCTTAGCTTATTGATGCTGCTGGCGAGATTCTTGGTATCCGCTTCCGAGATATTCAGGTTACCTTCGATATTCAGGCTGCCACCGCCACCTCCGTGGGGCATGCCACCTGTCATGCGGATCACGCCATTATCACCATTTCCATTCGCTTCCGCGCCTACCAAGGCACCACCTTTTCCTACGAAATCCGGGCGGTCCATCGGGTTTTTCGATTTCAATACCGGGAACACATCTTCCCAATGGTAGTCGTCGTTCGGCTTTTCAAAACCAAAGATGAAGAATACCAACGCCTCTACCGACAAAGAGATACCAATGATCCAGTTTGCATACGGAAGATGGAGCAATTTAAACATCGTACCGATAATCACAATAGAGGCTCCCCAGCTGTAGACAAAATTCAGGAGTCGCTTTCCGCGTTCGCTGGAAAGAAACATCTCTACCCGATTCTTATATCTTCTATATTTTCCCATGTTCTATCTTTATACTTAATCTTAATTTCTTATTTACCTTTTTTTCCTTTCGAGAAGCCAACCTGCGTACGGGCGCAACGGAAGCCAATATACGAGCGTGTCTCGTTTTGATATTCAAACGTACGCATATCCGAACGGATAAACTGGGCCACATCTTTCCAGGAGCCACCGCGTACTACCTTTTTCTTCATCGCGTACGGGTCTTCTTTTGCCGCGTCGTAATGCAATTCCGGATTCATATCGCTCATCATAGCCGGTCCTGCTTCCGCATAACTGGTCGATGTCCATTCCGACACATTACCTGCCATGTCATAGAGACCGAATTCATTCGGCGCATAGGAGGCTACACGGGAGGTGATCAAATGGCCGTCAGCCGTATAATCGCCATCACCCGGTTTGAAGTTGCCTAAGAAACAACCTTTTTCCGATTGCAACTCATCGTTCGACCAGGGATATTTGTTTTCGCTCTTACCGGCGCGTGCCGCGTATTCCCATTCGCCTTCTGTCGGCAGGCGGAACGGCTCAACCATTTGCCCGGCAGGCAGATTCAACGATTCTTTGAATAGATTGGTGCGGTATACGCAATAGGCTGTTGCCTGTTCCCAGGAGACGCCGACTACGGGGTAGTCGTCGTAGCCCGGATGCGAGAAATACATCCGCACATAAGGCTCGTTATAGGCGTTGTTGAAGTCGTTTACCCAAGCCGTCTCGTCCGGATAGATATTGACAATGCGCGTGTGCAGGAAATCCCATTCGCTCGAAAGCGGGCGGGTAATCGTTTCGTTGATCACGCGTCCTTCGTCGTCGATATAAGCAGTATCTTTCGAGATCATCACCACCTCGTTCGGATCGACCACGATGTCGGTATTGCGCACCCGGTCGTATGGGTTCAGACGGTTTTTGCGCAACGAGGCTGCCGTATAGTCATACCATTCATATTTGTAGTTCATCTGTGCCGGATCGAGTTTCTTCTCGCCCGTCACCGGATGGGTATAATACACACTTTCGATGGCCATCTGCTCCTCTTCGCTGGCACGACGCCAGGGTATCGGACGGCTCCAATCCAGGTAAGGCTCTACCGGATCGCCATAACGGTCTTCGGTAATCATAAACAGATCGTTCCCGCCATATTGAGGATCAGCCAGGCGCGTACGGATGATCGAATCGCGCACATAATATAGAAACTGACGGTACTTGGCATTGGTGACCTCTGTCTGGTCCATCCAGAACGCATCGAAGGAGACCCCTTTCGTGTCGGGCGTTATACCCCACAGCTCATCACTATCGGCGGGTCCCATCTCGAAAGCACCTCTTTTAACCAAAACCATACCATAAGGAGCAGGCTCATTGACTGCTACCGTACGAACTCCCGTCACCTCCCCACCGGCATTCCGCATCGAGCGGCCGCAGGAGGTGGTCAGGATGGCCATTGTTATCAGTACAAACAATATTTTCTTCATATGTTATAATATACGAACACTCTTGTGTCTGTTTTTTCCTGTTTTTGTCTGTTTCAGCTTCAGGCTGAACTTTGCCATTATTTCATGGCTGCCGTGGGTCGCCTTTCGGATAGCGGAATAGGAGTAGTCATACGCGTATCCCACTTGGAAAGGCCCGATCGAAGCCCCTAAAAAGAGAATAACCGATTCGTTTACACGCCACGAAAGACCGCCGTTGAACATCTTATTATAGATCAGACGAGCTGTTATGTCCGCCTGAAAATTGATCATTTCCGTTTTCAGAAAAACCGACGGTTGTAACTCAATCAACGGGTTTGAGGTCTTAATATTGTATCCGGCCATAAAATTATACATCCTCGCCGCGTATGTTTTAGCTGTTTCGTCCAGCCCTATTTCGGGTTCCATCAGATGGGAAACGCCAAAACCGGCGTAGAACTTCGGATGCGAATAATAGATCCCGGCATTCATATCGAAGGTCATGCCTTCTGCCTGGGTGATGGGGATCGCCTCGTCGGCTTCCGCGCCCACGTCGTTGTCGGGCAGTCGCACGCTATCGCCCTGAAACGACATATTGAAGATGCCCAGTTGCAAGCCGACGCTCAGGGTGCCGCCCCAGAGATTCTTCTTATAGGCGTATTGCCCGCCTGCCTGGGTGATATTCGAAAGACCTATTTTCTCCGAAAACATCACCACCCCAATGCCATGCGTTCGCTCGGCAAAACGGATCGGCATATCGGCCATCACAAAGGAAGACTTGGGCGCCCCCTCGAAACCCACCCATTGCTGACGGTGGATACCGAAAACGTTCAGGTTTTCCGATTGTCCGGCATAGCCCGGGTTATAATAACCGGTGGCCATGAAGTACTGACTAAACTGCGCGTCGTATTGTGCCCGCACCACACCGGCGCAGCATAACAAGACAAACAGGATGCCTAACAGAGATTTTCTCATGCGTTTCATTAATCCAATTATAAAAACGGCCTATCACTGTAGAAATTGTATAGACCGGAAATTTTAAAAAATGATTTTGACAAAATGTAAACAAAAACCCCGTTTTGCTTTACAATATGATACGTTAAAAAGTGTTACTCCTGCGGGTAATTTAAAATACCCCTACGTTTTCGGAAAAATTCTCGGGCGTTTTTGACAAAATGATAAATTCGTCTGAACCGGGATTACGCTGATTTTGGGATTCCTCGGATGTGATTGGCTGGATTTAATATGATTATTCTGATGGATGTGGATCTTCAGGAAAGAGAAGATGGGAAGGAGAAAGGAGAAAGGGTATAGGAGATGTTGGCAAAGGTAACACTATGTTTGGCTTTATTTATAAGACTGAAGGTCACAAGCCCGAAGGGCTGAGTCCCAGCGGGACGAAGACTTAGCCCACGGGTAAGCAGGCTGAAGGCCTGCGCCACCCTGGGTGTCATGGTAATACAAGAAATAGAGTTCTGAAGGAACGATAGATAGTATGATAGGATATATGGTGATAGCGCCTGTAAATATTGGATTCTTCTTTCGTTCTTACAGAACTCAATTTTATATATCTATGGAATCCCAGGGTTGCGCAGACCTTCAGCCTGCTTACCCGTGGGCTAAGTCTTCGTCCCACTGGGATTCGGCCCTTGCAGGCCCACTGTGGCCTTCAGCCATGAATATATATTACTACCTCCCCCATCTTACCAAATCTGAAGACACTCCTTTCCCCTTTCTCCTTTCTCCTTCAAATTTTCCAAAATTTGATTGCCTGTTTATAAATTCTTCTCCAGATAAATATGGATAAGGCGTGGAATGGCGAAGCGCTCTATATCATGGATGGATATCTCCGTGAAGGCCTCGAAGGCCGGAGCGGGTTGCTCGATCTCAATCCGGTAGAAGGTGGCGTAGATGACCTGGTGGGAGAGGATGTGCTTCTCTACGGGGCGGTCGATGGCGATCGAGAGCTGTCCGGCCTCGGCAAAGAGGTGGTGGAAAGCGTCGGTTTGTTGAAGCTCGGCGAAATCCATCGGCATGTCGGTCTCTATCAGCGGGAATTCATACAGTCCTTTCCATATATCCTTGCCCTCGCGGCGATGCAGCCAGGTGGTTTCCCGGTAAAGGATATGAAAATAATGGAAGTAGCGGTTGCGACTCTTGGTTTTGCCAGCTTTGACAGGATAGGCTTGCGGATTTTGCTCTTGCCATGCCACGCAGCGACCGGCGAAGGGGCAGGCTGAGCAGTCGGGCTGCTGCGGTGTGCATTGCAACGCGCCGAACTCCATAATGGCCTGGTTGTGTAGGCCGGCCTGGTCGGAAGGCATAATCTCCGCCGCCAGCGCGGTGAATTCTTTCTTGCCCTGACTGCTGTCGATAGGGGTGGAGATGCCAAAGAGGCGGGATAATACGCGGTACACATTACCGTCGACCACCGGATAGGGCTGGTTCCAAGCAAAAGAGAGGATAGCAGCTGCCGTATAGTCGCCAATGCCTTTGAGTGCCAATACCTCTTTATGTGTGGAGGGGAAACGACCCTGGTGGCGAGACATAATCTCCCGGGCGGCCGCGTGCAGGTTGCGCGCCCGGCTGTAATAGCCCAGTCCCTGCCAGTATTTCAATACCTCGTCCTCCTCGGCGGCGGCCAGCGACGCGACGTCAGGGAAGCGTTCCATAAAGCGCCGGAAATAGTCTATGCCCTGGGCTACGCGTGTCTGTTGCAGGATAATTTCCGATATCCAAATGGTGTAGGGATCTCGGGTCTCTCTCCACGGCAGCTCTCTTTTGTGTTTAAAATACCAGTTGATGAACAGATTACTGAACGTCAGCTCTTTCTTTTGGGGCAAAATGGGATTCTTTTTTTGTGAATTTGGCACCATAACTCTTTGATCGATGCAAACATACGCAGATAATCTGAGAAGGGAAAGAATCTTTTTAATAAAAAATGGCAAACAAATTTTTCCCAACTCCAAATAAAAGCTATATATTTGCAGTCCAAAAAATTAAAGACATAATTCAATATAATATCAAAAGACATGACTAAAGCAGACATTGTTAGTGAAATTTCGAAGAGCACTGGTATTGACAAGTCAACGGTACTGGCCAGTGTAGAATCTTTTATGGAGATTGTAAAGGATTCTTTATCGGAGGGTGATAACGTATACTTGAGAGGTTTTGGTAGCTTCGTGGTGAAGAAAAGAGCACAGAAAACAGCTCGTAACATCTCTAAGAACACGACGATCATCATTCCGGAACATAACATCCCATCTTTCAAGCCGGCGAAGACCTTCTTGAAGCAAGTGAAAGAAAAATAAGAATTTAGTTTAATTATATAAATCAATAAAACGATGCCAAGCGGAAAAAAAAGAAAAAGACATAAGATGTCTACGCACAAGCGCAAAAAGAGACTGAAAAAGAATAGACATAAGAAAAAATAAGCTGTCTATTTTTCTGGCAAACTCTTAAAGAACAAACTTACAAGCAATCTTCTAAGTTTGTTCTTTGCGTATTTAGTAAGATCAGAAATGTGATATAATCCAATTTATAAGTGACAAGTGAATTAGTAGTAGATGTAAGACCCAAAGAGGTATCGATTGCTGTACTGGAAGACAAAAACCTGGTGGAGCTTCAGAAAGAAGCACGCAATGTGTCGTTTGCAGTAGGCGATATTTTTATTGGCAAGGTTAAGAAACTTATGCCCGGGTTAAACGCTGCTTTTGTCGATGTAGGTTATAAAAAGGATGCATTTCTTCACTACCAGGATTTAGGTCCCCATTTCACATCTCAACAGAAATTCCTCAAACAGGCTTTAAACAGCGATCCGAAGAAGTTTCCTTCGATTGCTAAAACACAGTTCCTGCCGGAGATCGAAAAAAACGGCAGCATCAGTGAAGTGCTTAAAGCCGGGCAGGAAGTGCTGGTGCAGATTGCCAAGGAACCTATATCCACCAAAGGACCCAGACTGACTTCCGAGCTTTCCTTTGCCGGAAGATACATCGTGCTCATACCTTTTGCTGATAAGGTATCTGTCTCCACCAAAATCAAATCGAGTGAAGAGAGAGCCCGGTTACGCCAGTTGATTCAAAGCATCAAACCGAAGAACTTCAGTGTGATTGTTCGCACCTCTTCGGAAGGCAAACGCGTAGCCGAACTCGATCATGAGCTAAAGACATTGGTGAAGCGTTGGGAAGAGAACATTCCGAAAGTAGCCAAAGCCAAAGTGCCGTCTGTTATTTACGAAGAAACAGGACGTACGGTGGCTTTGTTGCGTGATATTTTCAATCCCTCTTTCCAGCACATTCATGTGAACGATCCCGATATTTACCGGGATGTACGCGACTACGTAAGTTTGATCGCTCCCGGACGGGAGGAGATCGTGCAACAGTATCGGGGGGAACTGCCCATTTTCGATAACTTTGCCATCACCAAGCAGATCAAATCGCTTTTTGGGCGTACTGTTACTTACAAGAGTGGAGCTTACCTGATTATCGAGCATACAGAGGCCATGCATGTGATCGATGTTAATAGTGGCAACCGTTCGCGTGGCAGTGATGCCCAGGAAACGACAGCTATTGACGTGAATATGGCAGCCGCCACGGAAATCGCGCGTCAGATGCGCCTGCGTGATTTGGGAGGGATTATCGTAATCGACTATATCGATATGGTAGAACCTGCCAACCGGCAGAAATTGTTTGAATACATGTCGAAGGCCATGGCAGGCGATCGGGCGAAGCATAATATTTTGCCCATCAGCAAATTCGGTTTGATGCAAATCACACGCCAACGTGTCCGTCCCGAGATGGAGCTCGATACGAATGAGTCGTGTCCGAGTTGTTTCGGTACCGGAAAATCAAAACCATCTATTTTATTTACCGATAGTCTGGAAGGAAAAATCGATTGCTTAGTGAATAAGCATCATGTGAAGAAATTTACCCTGCATCTGCATCCCTATGTGGCAGCATTTGTGAACAAAGGAATCGTTCCGCTTAGTCTGAAGTGGAAATTCAAGTATTCCCTTGGAATGAAAGTGATCCCTGATCAGAGTCTGGCATTCCTCGAATATCATTTCTATGATACCGACAAGAATGAACTTGACATGAAAGAAGAGAAGGAGATAAAATAGGGGAGAGCCCGGTACGGAAAAAAGCGTACCGGGTTTTCTTTTTTATAAGGTGACTAAAATAGCTGCCGATATGACAGGATGGCGGTTTGTCATCCGGTAAGATCTCGTGTAAACAAGTTTGGCACGGCATTTGTTAAATACTTAGTGAGCTCGCTCGAGAAAAAGAGCGGGCAAGAGAATAGAAAAGATATTAACAAATAAAATAAAGAATAAGAAAATGGGAAAAATTATTGGAATTGACTTAGGAACAACCAACTCTTGTGTTGCCGTATTGGAGGGTAACGAACCGGTTGTGATCTCAAACAGTGAAGGAAAGCGTACGACTCCTTCTATTGTGGCCTTTGTGGAAGGAGGAGAAAGAAAGGTGGGCGACCCGGCAAAACGTCAGGCGATCACCAATCCGGAGAAAACAATATTCTCTATCAAACGTTTCATGGGGGAAACCTATGATCAGGTATCAAAAGAAATCAATCGCGTGCCTTATAAAGTGGTGAAGGGTGATAACAATACACCGCGCGTGGATATCGACGGTCGTTTGTATACCCCGCAGGAAATCTCTGCCATGACACTTCAGAAAATGAAGAAAACGGCAGAAGACTATCTGGGACAAGAGGTGACAGAAGCGGTGATTACCGTACCGGCCTATTTTAGCGACGCACAACGTCAGGCTACGAAAGAGGCAGGTGAAATTGCCGGTCTGACCGTTCGCCGTATCGTGAACGAACCGACGGCTGCCTCTCTGGCTTATGGTTTGGACAAGACAAACAAAGATATGAAGATCGCCGTGTTCGACTTAGGTGGTGGTACGTTCGATATCTCTATCCTTGAGTTGGGTGACGGTGTGTTTGAAGTAAAATCGACCAATGGTGACACGCACCTGGGTGGTGACGACTTCGACCACGTAATTATCGACTGGTTGGCAGAAGAGTTCCAGCGCGAAGAGGGACCGGACTTGCGTAAGGACCCGATGGCTCTGCAACGTCTGAAAGAGGCAGCCGAAAAGGCTAAGATCGAATTGTCGAGCTCGACCAGCACGGAGATCAACTTGCCGTATATTATGCCGGTAGATGGTATTCCAAAGCACTTGGTGAAGGCCTTGACGCGTGCTAAATTCGAACAATTGGCAGACTCGTTGATCCAGGCTTGTATCGAGCCTTGTCGTCAGTCGCTGAAAGATGCTAACCTGAGTACTTCGGATATCGATGAAGTGATTCTGGTAGGTGGATCAACCCGTATCCCGGCTATCCAGGAGATTGTTGAGAAGTTCTTCGGTAAGGCTCCGTCAAAGGGAGTGAACCCGGACGAAGTGGTAGCTGTTGGAGCGGCTATCCAGGGTGGTGTGTTGACCGGTGAAGTGAAAGATGTGTTGTTGCTCGACGTGACTCCGCTTTCGTTAGGTATTGAAACCATGGGTGGTGTGATGACCAAGTTGATCGATGCCAACACGACGATCCCGACAAAGAAATCGGAAACATTTACGACAGCGGCCGATAACCAGCCATCGGTAGAGATCCATATCCTGCAAGGCGAACGCTCGTTGGCACGCGATAACAAATCATTGGGCCGTTTCCACTTAGATGGTATTCCAGCAGCTCAGCGAGGCGTTCCTCAGATTGAAGTGACCTTCGATATCGACGCGAACGGTATCTTGAATGTATCGGCCAAGGACAAAGGAACCGGAAAGGTACAAAACATACGTATCGAGGCCTCCAGCGGTTTGAGTGATGATGAAGTAAAACGCATGAAGGATGAAGCCGCCGCCAATGCCGAAGCGGATAAGAAAGAAAAAGAGCGCATCGATAAGATCAACCAGGCAGACAGCACCATCTTCCAGACGGAAAAGCAACTGAGCGAACTGGGCGACAAATTGCCAGCCGACAAGAAAGGCCAGATCGAAGCCGCCCTTGCCAAGCTGAAGGATGCTCACAAAGCCCAGGACATCGATGCCATCGACGCCGCCATGGCCGAACTGAACACCATATTCCAAGCCGCCAGCCAGGAAATGTACAACGCCGGCCAACAACCCGGCGGCCAACCCGGTCCTGGAGCCGACTTCAGTGGTCAGCAACAACCCGGCAACAACCCCGGCAACTCCGACGGCGAAGTGACCGATGTGGACTTCGAAGAAGTGAAGTAAAAGGCGATTAGAAATAATCAATAAACAATAGAAAATCCCTGTAAACGAATAGTTTACGGGGATTTTTGTTTTTATATATTTGTAGATAGCTATTGGTTTTGATAGTTTTTTATCATACATTTGTACCATAATTGTTCCGCGCGCTAATTGGCGACAATGTGCGCCTTATTCATGCTTATTAGGTCTTATTATACCTTAATCGGCGATAATGTAACGGATGATGCAAAATATATGGGATTTAGTCAACTGAAAATACCGAAGATCTGTGAACAATGTGGAAAGCCCTTTGAGGCAAAAACAGTGGTCACTCGTTTCTGTGGTTCTACCTGTGCAAACAAGTCTGGCAAAGAGAAGAAGCGGAAAGCTAAGGAAGCTGAGCAGAAGCAGAAACTCTTAGAAGAATCAGCTAGCAGGATTGCGGAAATGCAAACTCGTCCTTATATCTCAATCACAGAAGCAACAATTCTGTTTGGGATATCTAAAGATACTATTCGCCGCCTTATTAAATCGGGGAAAGTTCCGGCGGTTAATTTTGGAAAACGACTGACAAGGGTAAGCAGGAAGCACCTCGAAGAAATGTTTACTGCGGTTGAGATACCAGAAGAGCCAAAAGAAAAGCCTATGAAACTGCACTACGAGATTGATGAATGTTATACTATCAATGAAATATCAGAAAAGTATGGTGCTTCTCTTTCTTCCGTTGATAAAATCATTCGCCGAAACAGTATTCCCAAACGTCAAGTTGGAAAATATGTATATGCCCCAAAAGAACTAATCGATAAAATATTCGCAGGCAAATGAAACAACTCTCCAATACAAAAGTAACTGTTCGGCTTCGTAAGGCGGAAGACCGTAAAGAGTGGTATGTTTATATTGAAAGCTATCCGGTTTATGCTCCCGGCAAGCAAACCCCACAGCGTGTTCGAGAATACTTGAATCGCTGCATTACTACTGTAGAGTGGGATAAAAAACGTACTGCCCGCACCGATGCAGATGGAACAAAAACCTACAAGCCCAAACGTGATGATAATGGAATAATCGTTTGCCGAAGTGAGAAAGACCAAGAAACGATGCTGTATGCAGATGGAATCCGTAAGCTTCGGCAACGAGAATATGATAATGCTGATCTATATAGTGATACAGAAAGTGCACAAGTTGAACAAAAAGAGCGTGCGCAGCAGAATTTCGTAGAGTATTTTAATGCTACCGCCAAGAAACGCCATGCACAAAGTTCGGACTCTATCCGTGTAAACTGGAAACGAACCTACGAATTAATAAAGCTTTTCGCTGGAGACACATTGCCTTTTGCCAAAATCGACAATCGCTTTGCCGAAGATTTTAAGTTATATCTGTTGTCTGCTCCCTGCGGAGGGAATAAAAGCGGAACTATTTCTCGCAATACCGCAGTAACATACTTTTCCATTTTCAAGGCGGCATTAAAGCAAGCTTTCATAGATGGATACCTGACAACTGATTTATCTGCAAAAATCAAAGGCATACCGGAACAAGAGTCAAGACGTGAATACTTGACCGTTGAAGAGCTTAACATTCTTGCAGGCGCACCATGTGAACGTGATGTTCTCAAACGCGCTGCATTGTTTTCTGCTCTTACCGGATTACGACATTGTGATATTCAGAAATTACGATGGAAAGAAATCAGCATGAATGGCGACCAAGCACAATTGCATTTCACACAACAGAAAACAAAAGGTGTGGAATATATGCCTATTTCGCAACAGGCACTTGATTTGTGTGGCGAACCTCGTGAGCCGGAGCAACTTGTTTTCGAAAATTTACCCGATCCTGCATGGGTTTCTAAACCCTTGAAACGTTGGATAGAAGCCGCCGGAATCACGAAGCGGATTACATTTCATTGCTTTAGGCACACATACGCAACTCTTCAATTATCCAGTGGTACAGATATTTACACTGTTAGTAAGATGCTCGGACACACCAACGTAAAAACCACACAGATTTACGCAAAAGTTGTGGACAAGAAGAAAAGCAAAGCGGCACAAGCGATTCAGTTGAACACTCTTAATAACACAGAAGAATGAAACAAAACAGTCTTTTGCAGTACATTATATTATATGCGATCGTGGCTTGCGTTGCTTTGGCGATTGCAGCATTAGCACGCATGTTTACTGTTTCGGTTGGCTTTGATAGTTTTACAGCTTTCATCGTCTTTATTGTGATATTAGCTATTCAGGCGGTAGTATATTTAAGTATCCATGTGGCACTTCAAAATATAATGTTGCCGTGGATCGGGAACGGATTAGCTAAGATTCCTTATTTCCGCAAGAAGATTGAGCAAAGACAAATTCCTCAGATTGTTGCTGAACCACAGATAGAAGAAAAGAAATTTGAAATTGATATACCGGAATCGAATGTGTCTTTAGACGATATTCGGAATGAACAGCAGAAAAACATAGCCAAAGAACAGGAAGAAATGCTGAATATTGCTCTGGACTATACTCGGAAATCGTTTGCCCTTTATCTCTCAGATGATGATCTTGATATTCTTTGCCGGAATATCCGTGCATACATGGACAAATTAGAAGAGAAAGAGTTGAAGCCGGTTATAGTCAAAGAACTGACAGCCATCGACCTCCGTCATTTCGGGTGGAATATCTGGAACTACTTCAAGCCAAGAAATCAGATGGATATTGCTAACTTCCTAAAAAACGTTTTTCCTGATGTTTTCAAGGGAGTAGAAGTAGTAAGCATCAAACGACATTTGAAGGATGATGAGTTGAAAGGGGTGATTAAGATAGAGGAGAAACTTTAGTGGTTTGAAAACCATATATTAGAGATTGATATCGATACACTCTCAGTTTAATCTCTATCTTTGTGAAGTGAGTTTATGTTTTAAGCAAGACATATTATGGATGACAAGTAAAAACAATATTAAATCTGCAATAAAAAAATATTATGGGAAAAATAGTAAGACCTGATTTTTCTACGTACTTAGCGCATTTTACAACAAATAGACAGCCTGTAGGGAAAAGTGACCCTGCAAATCCTGTAGGAGTGAAAGCAAAAGGATATGCACTGACTAGGCTAATTAGTATCCTTAATGACAAGAGAATAATTGCATCCACAATGCCTTGGACAGGTACACATGCTGTATGTTTAACTGAATGCCCTTGGAGTAGTTTAATTGATCATACGCGAGCTTATTCTCCTTATGGGATAGGATTTTCAAAACAATTAGTTTTTTCAAGAAATGGGGGCCCAGTATATTATGTTCGAGCGGATCAGTATGAAAAACAAAATTGGCATGACCATTTAAAGGCTTTTGTAACTCCATTTTGGCCACCATACAGACCACGATCTATAAATAAGAGAAAAAGCTTCACGACATGTGATTACACACATGAAAGAGAATGGAGAATTCCACACGATTTTTCGTTTGAATATGATCAAATTGAGTTTGTAATCTTAGACAAATATGAAGATATGGCTAAGTTCCCTAAAGAACTGAAAGATGCTATAGGGAGAGATAAGTTCTTATTGATGGATAACTATAAAATGATTGAAAAATTATGGCCTGTTCATAATCTTGGTGTTTGAATTACTTGATTTGACAAAATTGTTTGGCATTCATTTCTACTAATGTATTAATATTCTGCTATTGGGTATTGATGAGATAAAATTACAAAATATCACCACCCTAAGTGTTTTCTAAGTGTTTCTCCAGTGTCGCCCAGACACCGCAGAAACACTTTCTTCATTTGCGCCATAACAATTAAAATCAACAGTTATGGAAGTAAATGAAATTTCTTTTGAAAACCTGCCGAAGGCAGTAGCGCATTTAGTCAGCGAGCTGGCTGAAATCAAATCTTTAGTTGAAAAGGGGCAAACGCCTATTGTCCCTCAGAAACGAATCCCGATTGACATTGAAGAAGCTTGCCGGATTATCGGCAAATCAAAACCTACCGTGTACGCTCTTGTACGCAAGCGAATGATTCCCTGCTATAAGAACGGCAAGAAGCTCTATTTCTTTGAGGAGGAACTATTGGAATGGATCGCTAAAGGCAAAAAGAAAACCATTCAGGAGATAGAATCCGAAGCAGAGGCGGAATACAATAAGCGTAAAAACATACGGAAATGAACCTATTCGATTTATTAGGCAATTTCTGGCGAGTAGACGAGCAGGAGAACTTCAGCGGCAATGATACCCGATTGTATTTCTTCTTGGTTCATTTGGCTAACCGTTCCTATTGGTCGGAATGGATAGAGTGTTCCAACAAACGATTAGCGGCCAATGCGAATATATCTTTGGATGTTCTGAAGACTTCACGCGACCGACTAAAGGTGGCCGGTTTGTTGGATTATGTTTCAGGGGGCGGACATAGGGTTAAAACTAAGTATCAGATTTTAGCACCTAAGTCCGACCTTAAACTCCCTCCCTACAATATAAAGACTAAAGACAAAAACTCTAATACAAATTCTTATGGAAAAAGGAAAGGCTCAGTCTTTACGGGAAGTGATTTCGACTAATCAACAATTCTTTCAGGCATTGCAGAAAGATGCTCAAGAGATGGTCGCCCATGAAAAAGAAAAGATTCGGAAGCTACGTTTACCTCTACCGTTGACTTATGCTGACTTTCGGAGTTTGTTTTGTGAGTTTGGTACAATTTGTTTGCACAACCGCAATCAGGCTAAGAATTTTGTCATTGACAAAAACAATGAACCAATGATAGAGCAACTCTATTGCTACATAACCAACGATTCTGCTTTCTCCGGAGATTTGAACAAAGGTGTCATGCTGCAAGGAAAATATGGTTGTGGCAAAACGATTCTGCTGGAAACATACTCATTGCTCCACAACCATATTTCGAGAAAATTTTTTCTGAATCAGCCTTTGTTTACGTTTATCAAGTCTGTGGAATTGCAGGAGCAAATTGTAAAGCAGGCGGCAAGCGTATTTGCCCGGCGCCCATTAATCATTGATGAATTTGGACGAGAATCCAAAATGGTTCAGGATTATGGGAACGTCAGCCGACCCATATCCGAATTGTTAAGTTTGAGAAGCGATATTGGAGTCGTAACACATGGCACCACGAACTTCACTTTTGCTACACTTTCGTCCGATGAGTTCTATGGCGGAATGATTGGCGACCGCCTCAAAGTGATGTTTAATTTTATCACTTTGAATGGTGAAAGCCGTCGAGTTTAAGCTTTCATCTAATGGCTCTCTGTTGGCGAGCAATGTAGCAAGAGGGAACTGGACAAGTCCTGTTCTATCCTCTTGCCCTACGGGGTTACTTGCTGTTAATCAGCAAAATATTAAAAACGAGTTTTATAAAGACTCGCATAAGCAAAATTGCTAATATCCTATTGATTAGGCGATTAATAAAATGAATTCTTATAAAAAAGTTATAATATGGCACAAAATAAGAATAAAACAGTATTGACGACGATTGGAATTGACCACAGCACCAATCGCCAGATAGATAAACTTTGCAAGCGATACAATCTGAAAAAAGGAGAGATTGTGAAGCTCGCATTCGAGTATATGGATAAGGCTTGTATAAATCCGTCCGAACCTCCCGAATCTGTCAAAACAGAACTGGCAAAGATCAATAAGCGACAGGATGACCTGATACGTTTTATCCGTCATTTTGAAGAAAAGGAGCTGAATCCGATGATCCGAGCGACACATTCGATAGCTGCCCGTTTCGATGAAGTAGTCAAAACATTGGAAGAATTGATTAAATCGGAAATAACTCTCATGTGGGATAAACATTCAGATATCCTGCAACGAATAAGCGATACATTTGGGAAACATGCAAATATTGTCAATAGCCAAACAAAGCAAATAGCCTCTTTAACTCAGATACAAAAGCAGGATAATAAAAAGCTATTAGATCTAATTGCTTTATATACCGAACTGACAACATGTGGAGTTATGGATGGTAAGCGAAAAGAGAATCTAAAAGCAGAAATTATTAACTTGATAAACGAGTAATAGTATGAACATAGACTTCCCGCCACCATCCGCCGGAACATACAACAATGCCGGAGGTTGTCGTCAGTTGGCAAATTATCTCGAACATGAGGATTTAGAACGTATGGAAAAAGGTATTTATACGGAAGGCTTCTTCAATCTGATGGAAGACAATCTGTATAAAGTCCAAGTTATTGAGGATATTGACACGAATATCGGTCAACTCTTGAAAACGGATGCCAAGTTCTACGCTATCCACGTTAGCTCCTCAGAAAAAGAACTGAAAACGATGGGTGAAACCGAGCAGGAGCAAGCCGAAGCCATGAAACGATACATTCGGGAAGTCTTTATCCCAGAATACGCCAAGAACTTCAATAAAGGATTATCCGCCGAAGATATAAAATTCTATGGAAAAATCCATTTCGATCGCTCCCGATCAGATAATAAGCTGAATATGCATTGCCATTTGATTGTAAGCCGAAAAGACCAGTCAAATAAAAAGAAGTTATCGCCATTAACCAACCATAAGAATACCAAAAAAGGAGCAATCAAAGGTGGCTTTGATAGAACGAACTTGTTTCAGCAGGCAGAAACAGGTTTTGATAAGCTTTTCGGCTATCAGCGAGATTTGCAAGAAACATTTACATACTGCAATACGATGAAAAACGGAAGTATAAAAGAGAAATTGCAAATGAAGGAGCAAGAATTAAAACAATCCTCAAAGCCTTTAGTGTATGAAATAGAAAATAGTAAAAATCAAGAGCGTACCAACGTTGGTACAGACATACAGCCAAACGTTCAAACGCATGGCCAGTCAAACAGCCAGCCAGCCGCTAAATCGATTAATCAATTAAGCGATAGCATTAGCGGAGAAAACCTTCTCTCTTCGTTATTCTCAATACTCCCCACCGCTGCAGATGTTGGTAATCCCAATCCGGAAGATAAGCAACCACTGAGAAAACCCAAGAAAAAGAAGAAAGGTAGAAGAATGGGCTAATAAACTCCTTTTTCATTTGGCAAACAAAGGTATATTCCAAGAATAAAACGTCAACACCAAGCCGCAAGCGGTTTTACACGAAATCTCCACACCTCCGCTACGCTTCGGGTAGTATTTCTCGTAAAAGTGTTGCCTTATTTATTCTTTCCATAGAAGAGGTGTTTACAAAATGTAAAAAGGGGAAAAATATGCAGGTATGTATGAGGGATAAATAGAGCGATTCCCTTTTTGGAGAATTCCTGTTTTTGCCCGTAAAAACAAAAAAAGCTTATGTATATATACATGATCTTGATAACTTTATACCACATATGAGTACTGTTTCTCAAATATTTAGTAAATTTGTCGAATTGTGTCAAGTCAAACACTATCAAAGATGCTGCTTGCAGAAAAAAAATGTCAGTTACGTGAAGAAAAGCAATTATTACAGAGGCAGGTTTCCGCTGCTCTTGAAATAGATAATGCTTTATATTGCAAGATTGAGTGTGGAGATCGTTCGGCTAAACGCGACCAAGTCATAAAGCTTGCAGAATTGTTTCAGTATAACCCCCAAAAAATGCTTGTGCTTTGGCTAGCGGATAAGCTCATTACAGCTATTGAAGATGATATAAATTTATTATCTATGGCTTTGAGTATTGTAAAAAAATAGTATTAACGACAAATCATAATATATGTTCGACATTTTTAAACAAGACGTAAAGATTGGCGATAAGGTAAAATTATATCTTACCACAGGAAAAGAGCCCGAAGGTAGTGTTGTCGAAATAGGGGATAACTATGTATTGCTGCAAAGTGATGAGCAAACGAAAAGTCGTTTTTTTGATAAAATGCTAGGTGGTTGGGATGTATTAAATAAAACCGTATCGGCGATAAAGTCCAATGAAAATAAACCCATGCCAATTGTAAAGGATGATAAACCGGCTACAAGCAGCAGTATCGGTATTAAAATTGTTGGTAAAATCCCTCTTGAATCGTTAGAGAAGACTGTTAGCAAAAAAAGTAAAACTGAAAAACCGAAAGGGGAAATTCAAATAAAAAAAGGAACTGTACGTGATTTTTCCGACCTTCATACACTTCTTTCGTCTGAACAAAAAAAACAAATGGAAGACAATGCTAAATTGGAAAATGAATTACTGGTTAGCGCCAATGGGTATATTACAAAATATTTTGCGGACAGACAATTTGGTTTTATTTTAGATAAGTTTGGCTATGAAATATACTTCCATGCAAGTGATATTCGAGACAGTTTATTATCAAGTTCTCTGATTTCAACTTCTACGAAATTACAGCTGCCCGTTCTATTTACTCTTTCAAAAAATTCGAAGGGTGACAAGGCAATACTGATTCATAAACCCAAAACAGTAAGTGCTATTTTAGATAAAGCAAAATCTTTTGTTGAAAAAAAAGATTATAATATGGCAATTGGCTTTATTGAACAAATTTTCTCCTCTTTCCCCAATAATGACAATGCTCTTAAACTACATAAACAGATTAAATCAGAAATCAAACCATGGAGCAGCAGTGGTAAAAAAATAAAATCATACGATATAAATTATCAAAAAGCAGTAAAGGCAAAAAATATTGATAAGGATTTTGATTCTGCACTTAAATATTATATGCTTGCTTTTGAGAATAATGAAAAACGGGAGAGTTGCATAAAAGATATTGGAATGTTGTATGTTCAAATGGGAGAACCTCAAAAAGCCCTCGAATTTATAGATGAATATGAAGAAGAATTACAAGACACTCTTACAACATACAATTATTTAGCAAATTTTTATTCTTCCGTAAAAGAGTTCGATAGAGTTATAGAATATGTAGACTTACTTCTTGAAGACAAAACAGTAGCAAGAGATAAGAAAAAAATGTCTCTATATCTATCTCAAAAAGGATTTTCGTTAATTCAATTAGGGGAAAAAGATAATGCAAGGCCTGTTTTGGATGAAGCATTAGGATATTTGCCCGAAAACACTTATGTTATTCGTCTTTTGCAAGCTTTGGATGAGCCTGATGAGGAAAAACAAAGCCAAATTATTGCAGAAGCTGAATTTGACTCTTTTGGGGGTGGACTAAGCAAGTTTGTTCAAGAGACACTTAATAATTATGATGAGTATTTGGGTATACCTGCAAAAGTCATAGACACAGGGGATTTTACTCATACAACATTAAAAAGTTTAAGAGATTTAATCGACACTGCTGGACGAGCTAGACCGCGAGAACGAGCGAACTATCTATTAACAGAAGCGAAATTAATGATCTCGTTAGAACCCGAAAAAGAATCTAGTCTGAAGTCTGTATTAGCAAGATATTGTAATGCTATGGCATTGAATCACGCTTCGGAAAATTCTTCTATGGATGTTATACGGAACTATTATTTAGAAGCTTTTGGATTAGAAGAAAATTATAGATTCACAGCACCACAAGTTGCGCTATTTTTGATTTCGTATAAATCAACATACAGTGAATTATTAGGGTCTAAGACCCCCTCTGTTGATGAAGCATTAAATTATATAATTGACCAAGATACAAAAGATTACATTTGGGAAGGTCTATTGTCTATGTTTTTATGGAATAGAAGCATCTCCGCTAATGTAATTGGGAAACTTTTTAATAATTTAGATTTCAGAGATAATTCAACTCAATATCTTCTTAGAATAGGAGTTGTAATTACCTCTCAAAATGTCTCATTGGATGACTATATAAACTTTTGGAATGGGGCAAGAGAAATTAGGCAACGTGATTACCGAAAATGGTTAGCTTCCGTAAAAGCAATTTATTTGAACGACAACCTTGAGGTTATTGTTAATCAATTAAAAGATTCCATATCTGACCTCAAAAAGAACTGGCTAACCACATTAGATACAAGCAGATTAACAATATTAACAACGGATATAGTTGAAGTTTTAACTCAGTATCTAAAACAAAATGGATACAGAGATAAAGAACGTTTGTATGGCAATGCGAAGACTCAAGTAAATCAATTAATAAGTGAGTTTAGAGAGCAACCTACAAAACTTTCTTATGAAGGATTTGTCCCATTGTTAGAGAAAATAATTCTTTCTTTAGACAATTCCTTCAAATCAATTGAAGCAGCAAGTATTCCGGTTGTTAAAGTTAGCATTTTAGGCGAAGAAGGCTCTGTTGTGAACCAAGAGGATAAAACGGTTTTCATTAAGGTTCAAGTGGAAAATTCTAAAAATTCTTCACCAATTAGAGATATATCAGTCTTTCTAAAAGAATCTGATGAAGTTAAATCAAAAGATAAGGCTGATTATTCAGATTCTGTTGATGGTGGTGAACATTGCGAATTGCAACTTAAAGCAGAGCTATCCGATAAAGTAATACAAGATAAAGCTACGACAATTAATATTGCTACTTCTTACAAAATTAGAAACCAAGAAGAATCTGTTGTAAAAGAAGAACAACTATCTTTACGTTTGTATTCAGAAGAAGAATTTGAAACAATTCCAAATCCATACGAGAGGTTGGCTAATGGTGGTCCTGTTACCGACACAAAAATGTTTTACGGCAGAAATGAAATCATCAAAAAAATAACAGAAGCAATAATCACAACGGATTCTAAGCAAGTGGTAATATATGGGCAGAAACGATCAGGAAAATCTTCGGTGCTTTATCATTTGAAAAAATCTCTAGAGGCTACAAATAAAACATTCTGTATATCTTTTAGTATAGGGAACATCTTTGAAAACATTTCTACAGAAACATTCTTCTATAAAATAACCGATTTAATTGCAGAAGAATTGGAAAATTATAATACCGAAGTGCCGATATTCAAGTCTCCTACCTTTTCCGAATTTAAAGAAGCACCTAATCCTGCTGATTTTTTTAGAAAACAAATTCGTCTTTTCAAAAAAGCCTGTTCAACTCTTGATGAATGGAAAGATAAAAAAATAGTAATTATGATCGATGAGTTCACCTATATCTATACGGCGATTAAAAAAGGAAAAATTTCTGATGGTTTTATGAAACAATGGAAAGCGATAACCCAAAACGAAGATTCGATGTTTTCCTCGGTACTTGTTGGTCAGGATATTTTTCCAATGTTTAAAGAGGAGTTTCCAAACGAATTTGGAATAACTCAAGATGAACGACTTACTTATCTTTCAAAAGAAGATGCTGTCCGATTGATAGAAGAACCAATTGGAAAAACCAAATCAGGTGGAAACAGATTTATCGGCGACGCGCTGGAAACAATAATAGACTATACTTCCTGTAATCCGTACTATATTCAAATTTTTTGTGCCCGCCTCGTTTCTGAAATGAATCGTAAAAAATATATTCAGGTAACAAGTGCTGATGTTAAAAAAAATGCAGATAGTTTCATAAATGGAGGACAAGCGCTTACCGACGACAAATTTGATAATTTGCTTAATGCAGGTGAAGAACACGATATTCAAAGATACAAACAGGAAGTTTCTAAGGAAATTCTTAAAAATGTTGCAACAAATGCCAAATTCATTGGATTTTGCAAACGTGATCAAATATCAATTAAAACCAAAGATATAGATATTGATGAAGTATTGAAAGATTTGGTTAAGAGAGAAGTATTGGAGCAGAGAGAAGATAGTTACAAAATACAAGTAAAACTTTTTCAAGAATGGTTATTAAAGCATTAAACTCACAGAATCCCTTTTCTGATTATGGTCAAATCGTCAAAGGAAGCCGATTTGCAGGGAGAAAGAATGAAGTACAAACAATACAAAATCGCATACTTGGTGATGCATATGGAAACATTGCTATTATGGGTATGCCGCGAATAGGCAAATCAAGTTTAGTTTGGAATGCATTGATGCCGTTAAAAGAAAAACTACTGAACAAAAGAAACATTCTATCGTTTATTTATGTCGGACGACTTGTTTCCTCAAAGGATTTTTTTAAACAATTAGCGTGTCAAGTATTGGAAGAGCTTGAGCTTATAGAAAGCCACGAATCTTCGTTTAATAAACTTCAACCAATATATGACAAGATGAAAGCTGAAAAAGACAATTTTGAATTCAAGAATCTTGTTCAAAAATTTTTCCGTTTTTTGAAACGAAACGAATTTAGAGCATCTTTTATTTTGGATGAATTTGACCATGTCGCCTCAATTTTCACTGTTTCTGATTTTCAATTATTACGAGAGTTGGCTTCGCAACCAGAGACGCAGATTTGCTTGGTTACTGTTTCCCGTCGAACTATTCAGGAGATTGAGGCAGAAAACGGTGCGATATCAAACTTTTGTGGCATTTTCTCAGATTTACGGCTTGGATTGTTCAATAATTCAGATATTGCTGAATATTGGGATTCTTTGAAGCGATTAGACATTGAAGTGTCGGATGAATATAAGCAAAACATTGATTATTTAGTTGGCAGACATCCATTTCTGATCGACATGTGTAATTATGAAGTTTACAACTTAATGTTAAAAAACCAAGTTGTAAAATTTGATTTTGAACCATCCTATTTGGAGTCTGAGCTAAAATTGGCACTATTTAATAACTTTGATAAAATAATTATCCTGCTAAAAGACGAAAAACTATACGATAAAGCATTACAGTTAATTTTGGGGCCCATATATAATGTTACAATATCAGATGAGCAAAAACTTCTGAAATATGAGTTTATTAGAAAAGTTGGCTCCATGAAAAAATATTCATTGTTAAAAAGAGAATTTAACAATTCTAAAAATCAGAATTCGGCTTCATATGTTTGTTTCTCGGATTATTTTACCGAATTATTATATTTGAAATATAATGATATAGACTTTTGGCCTCTTTGGAAGGAAACAGAGCGGGCAGTAAGAGATTTAATTAAGACGTGGATTACTGAAGTTTTTGATGATGATTGGGAAACTAAATATTTGACAAAATACGCTAAAAGTGGAGGAAAATACGACGGGATTAAAAAGTTGTGCAATACTCGAACATATTCAAACAAAAAATTTGGTAATTCCAGCGAACATTTGATAGACTATACATTTCCAAGAGATATGTATGATTTATTTATTTCCTCAGATTGGGATTGGTTTAAAAAAGTATTAGGAGATGAAAAGAAAGAATGGGGTAAAAAATTCAATTTCTTAGCAGATATAAGGAATCCTGTTGCACATAATAATAGCGAATTTATCTCAATTGATGATTTTAATACAGCAAAAAAGTATTGTGAAACTATTATTGAACGAGTGACAAAATGGAGAAACAACTATTAAATTTATGATAATGTAAATAGACCAGCAGAGTGAAGAATTTATGCAAGCGGTTGATGTTGTGCTAAACAAATGCAAATCGCTATTTCTTACGGGCCAAGCAGCCTCAGACAAAACTCATTTTTTGAAGTACCTAAGCGAACAGTGTAAAAGAAATGAACTTCATGTCGCTATCGTTACACCAAGAGTAATTGCTGCGATTAATACTGATGGGCAAACAATGCATTCGTTTTTTCAAATACCAATCAGTGTTTTTTCGCCAGAAGGCAAACGGATTCGTACAAAAAATTCATATGGCGATAGTAATAAGATTTTGATTTACAATATTATTTGCTTATCATGAAATGCAAAAGCAAGTAACTTTTCAAATAAGACAGCAACTAATGAACTAAAAGAATTGGTTGAAAAATTTGGATTATTAGGAATGTCTGGTGCAGGTGCTGGAACTTTTTACGAACTTTTGTGATCGCGCAAAAATCACGCATATCACGCATCGATCACGCAAAAAGTAAGCAAAGCGAGCAACAACAAATGAGGCAATGCATAGTGTAGCGAAAATGTCGGATAATTCACACAGAAAAGAAATGCTTAGTAATATACGGTTTGAAAATATAGATGCCTTGCTTTTTTGTGGCGATATCCACGGAGAGTTTGAAACGATTGCCTATAAACTAAATCAATACGACAATGCCGTTCTGATAGTCTGTGGAGATATTGGCATGGGATTTCACAAGGACGAATACTATTTGACATTATTTCGCAAGCTTAATCTGAGGCTGTCCAAAAAGAATAATCACTTGGTTATGTTTCGAGGAAATCATGATGCTCCGGATTATTTCAATGGTAGTTTCAAAAAACATAAACACATCCACTTGTTAGAGGATTACAGTATTGTACAGGTTGGAGCAACAAATGTTTTGTGTGTCGGAGGTGCAACTTCTATTGACCGTACATATAGGATAGAAAGAGAGCAAAAAACAGGAAGGAAAACCTATTGGGGTGATGCTGAATTGCCTTATTTTGATGAGGAGAAGCTGAACGAAATTAATTATGTGTATCCTAATAAAATCGATATTGTAGCAACGCATACCGTTCCTTCTTTTGCTTATCCAACCACCAAGCAAGGTATTACCACTTGGTTGAAAGTGGATGACGGGTTAGAGCAAGTCATTGATCGGGAGCGAGTAACTATGGATCTGATATTCGCAAAGCTACAAGAGCAGCAAAAGAACATAGTAGATTGGTATTATGGACATTTTCATGAACATAAATTAGAGCGACATTACGATATCAATTTCAGATTATGCGATTGCGGAGAAATAAATGAATTTCGAGAGCGAAGAATGGACTACGAGTAGAGAGTTTGTTCACTATCCTTGCATGTTCATTGACAATGAACAGCATTTCAAAATGAACACAAACAACCACAAACGACAATGTAACCGATGATTTCTATACACTATATCAGTACCGCATTTGTACCATAGAAACTTAACTTTCTGATACTCACATACGCTCAATTTCGAAGAAGTGAAGTAAAAGGCGATTAGAATTCAAAGAATCGAGAAGTTAAATAATTAACAAATAATAAAAACGGGCTGCAAACCAGGTGTTTGTAGCCCGTTTTGCTTTAAGAAAATTATTGCAGGTTATTGTTTTGACTGTTTATTATCATACATTTGTAACAGATGACAAGCACAATATAATTATGCCCGAACATCAAAACATAGAATAGAAATTCTCTTGACATGGACAATGAGCAATAATACAAAAATATCAATTCGTTTCTTCGATGACCGCGAGGTTCGTGCCATTTGGGACGAAGAGAACAACAAATGGTGGTTTAATGTAGTAGATGTAGTAGCAGCACTCTATGGGCAAGACGACTACACCAAAGCAAATAATTATTGGCGTTGGTTGAAACGTAAACTAACCAAAGAGCAAAATCAACTTGTGAGTGCTACTCACGGTTTCAAGTTTATGGCAGCTGATGGTAAAAGACGTTTGGCTGATACGCTTGATAGCGAGGGCGTTATTTCTCTTGCTAAGCATTTTCCTAACAACAATGCAATTAAATTCCTCGATTGGTTTACTTATAGTGACAACAGCATTGATGGACAAAGCAAAAAGAAGGCATATTCTTTTTTCGAAAGCAATCTCATCAACGATGCGGAAATTGGCACAACAAAAAGCCTACAACAAATCCACGCCTATTTGTTTGGTGGTCTTTACGATTTTGCAGGACAGATAAGACAAAAGAATATTTCAAAAGGCGGGTTTCAGTTTGCGGTATCACATTTCTTAGGCAATACATTGAAACAAATAGAAGAAATGCCTGAAAACTCTTTTGACGAGATTGTCGATAAATATATTGAAATGAACATTGCTCATCCATTCATGGAAGGAAACGGACGAAGCACTCGTATTTGGTTGGATCTGATTTTTAAGAAGCGACTGAAATTATGTGTCGATTGGAGTAAGATTGACAAAAAAGATTATCATAATGCAATGCTGCTGAGTCCCACAGACTGTACACTACTGAAGAGTTTACTAAAGAATTCCCTTACAGATGAAATCGACAGTCGCGAAATGTTTATGAAAGGAATTGATTATTCCTATTATTATGAAGAGAATGAGTAAAAATGACAATGTAACCGATGTTTTGTGCATATAGTCTTAGTATCGTATTTGTACAGCAAAGCAAAACTCGATGATAATCATGTATTATTTCTTTCGAGGAATTTGAAGTAATATGCGGTTAGAAGCAGTCAGTAAGTAATAGAAAATTCCTGTAAACTATTTGTTTATAGGGGTTTTTGCTTTTGTGAATTTGTAGATAGCTATAGTGTACCGATAAGCTATGAAAGAGGTTTTTATGAAATGGAACAAGGGGTAGGCTGTGTCTAAGGGGCCTTTTGTTCGTTTTTTTTCAAGGAGTTTTTCGAAAAAAAAATGGCCGGTTTATGCGCAACCCCATACCTCCGCATGGCCAAAAAGAAAAGGCGGCTTATAGATAAGCACGCCTTTTCACCCCCACATTAAAAACACTGATCTGTGTTAATAACAAAAACTTGATTTATCGCTGACTTATTAAATTGTTTGTAGGGTCTGTTTTGTAAAAGTTGATTGATATAGGGCAAAAATAGGGGGTCTCCTTGAATCTTAGAGTCGGTGTTCCTGCCAAAAAGAAAAGGCGAATCTATCTATCTTATTTTTTTTGATAGCATTGCCGTTGTTTTTGAGATAAATAACATAAAAAAAGAGTTCGACATCCCTTCCGTGAAGGGGGAGGAATTTCAGTTGTTGATTTTTGAGTCCGCCCCAAACAAAAGGGGGTGTTGTTTGTTGAAGCATCATGAGGACAAAACGTATGTTTAGAAAAGTATGAAACTCGAGTTAAAGTTTGAAAAACAAATGTTACATTTGCAGTGTAAGACAAAGTGAACTAACACCTCTGGCATTTAATAGAAGCACCATGATGAGATTATTTTTGCCATATACTATCAGATTATTGCTTGTTACTCTTTTTTGCTTTTTGGCAAGTGGTAACATCAAAGCGGAAGTGATTCCGGCAGATGCTGATACCGATTATATATTATTGATCAACCCGGATGCGGAGACTTGTGCCTGGAGTGCGATGTACATTCCTCATATCGTAGCGGATATGGCCGAAAAATATCCGGATCTTCCTGTTTATGTGGAGCATATGCTGGCGCTTAGCCTGACAGGTACCGACGATTTGGTCGCTTTTCAGGAGCGGTTGTTTGCCAAATACCAAAAGGCGCCTGCCTACATTATTATGCTGGAGGCCGACACGTATAGTGTGATGCATGAAGCCCTCGATGCCCGCTGGGGAGAGGATATCCCTACTTTGTTGCTTGCCCGTAATAATTACATCGGCTCCATTGATACCTATATCACACGCAAAGATATTCATCGGGTGAATCGTATACCGCTTGAGCCGATTGTGCGCGACCGTGATAATCTGACGGTTGTTTATCATCCGTTCTACATCAAAGAAACCCTTGCTTTGATGAAGTCTTTGTACCCCCATCTGAATAAATTGATTTTCATATCCGACACACGTTATATCAGTGCTCAGAACCGTGCGGATCTGGAAGAACTACTGTATACCACTTATCCGGATCTGAAGGTAGAACATTTTGTTTCCGAGGATATGTCTACCGATGAGATGGTCGGCCTCTTGTCGCGGGAACCGGAAGAGACCGGGCTTTTGTTTTTTGCTTGGTATAATGCCAATAGCTCGGATGATGAGAGTGATATTTTCCTGCAGACGAATGCCTATCGTATTTTTTACCTTTATGCCAATTCTCCTGTGTTTACATTGAACGATGTGGGGGTATTGGAAAATGGCATGGTGGGTGGTTATTACACTCATTTCGAGCAGGTCTATGCTACCGTTATGCAGGCGTTCGACCGTATGGTGGCTGGCGAAGTACATCCTACTTTTATCGTTCCTCCGGCACCTCACCCGACGTTCAACTATCTGGCGATGCTTAATGGCGGCCTGGCGCTTTCGCAGTTGCCGGCAGATGCCCATATCTATATGCGTCCGCAAACCTTTTGGGAGAAGAATAGTACGTTGTTTGTGATCGTGTTGTTGTTGATGACGCTGACGGGGGCTGTTGTCTATTTCTTCAGCCGCCGGACCCATCGGATCGAGACGCGGGAGACCAAACTGCGTGCCAGCTATAGCGATTTGATCAATAATATGCCGATTGGTTACCGGCAAGAACGATTGATTTTTGATTCCAAAGGTGAACCGGTCGACTATGTCGTTTCCGCCGTAAACCCAAGTTACGAGGAGCAACTCTCGCCCCGCGAGGAGATTGTGGGCAAAAAAGGAAGCTTGGCTAATCCGGAGATGTTTAGCGAAATGCTGAATATCTACAAAACGATCTTATACGACAACCATACGCGGGTGAATATGGCCTATTATTTTGATGCGACCGATCGTTATTTCAGCCTGATCATCTCGCCGTCGAGCGATCCGGGGTATATGGATCTTTTCTATGTCGATACCAGCGAATTGCATAAGACACAGCAGCTGTTGCGTACGGTGAACAGCAAACTGATGATGTCACTGGATGTGGCGAATATCACTCCCTGGAAGTGGGATATGGAGCGTCGTTTGATCCTTTGCGATGTCAATAAGCCCATTGAGCGTTACGCGGAAGGCATACGGGAAGAAGAGCAATTATGTATCCCCGAAGAGCGTTATTTCTCACGTATCCACGAGGATGATATCGAGTTGGTGCAGAAAACGTTGAAGGAGCTGATCGAGAATATGACCTATAACCACACGGCGAAGTGTGAGTTTCGTATCTATAAAACCATGGCTAAAACCTCGTATGACTGGGTAGAGGTGCGTGGTGCGATAGAGAAACGTAGTGAGAATGGTAAAGCTACTTCCCTGCTCGGCACATCGGTGATCATCACCGACCGTAAAAATATCGAACAGGAATTGTTGCAGGCCAAAGAAAAGGCTGAAGAGTCAAACCGCCTGAAGTCTGCCTTCCTGGCCAATATGAGCCATGAGATCCGTACGCCGCTGAATGCGATCGTAGGCTTCTCCAATATTCTCGCGGCAACGGAGAAAGACGAAGACCGCCAGGAATACATCAGCATTATCGAGAATAATAATACGCTTCTGTTGCAGTTGGTTAGTGATATTCTGGATCTCTCCAAGATAGAAGCCGGCACCATGGACTTCCATTATTCGGATGTCGACCTGAATTTTATCCTGTATGATTTACAGGAGGTGACACAGGATCGGGCGAAGAAAGAGGTGAAGGTGGAGTTCGATAATATGATCCCCAACTGCTTTATCCGTACGGAGAAGAAGCGGATCACACAGGTATTGAATAATATGCTTTCCAATGCTGCTAAGTTTACCGATAGCGGCAGTATCCGCTTTGGTTATAAACTGATCGAGGGCGGTAAGCTCTATTTCTATGTGAGCGATACGGGTTGTGGTATCTCTCCCGAACAGCAGGAAAAGATATTCGGACGCTTTGTGAAGCTGAACCACTTTGTGCAGGGTACAGGTCTTGGCTTGTCGCTTTGTCAGATGATCGTGATGCATATGGGTGGCACGATTGGCGTGCAGCCGAACGAAGAGGGGCAGGGTACTACCTTCTGGTTCACTTTGCCTTATGTGCCGGTTGAGCATGCGGAGAATATCCTGGAAGCGGCAAAAGAGGAAGAGGTTAAGAGTGATAAATTGAAAGTCTTGATCGCGGAAGATAACCAGAGCAATTTTGAATTGTTTGAAGCCATTCTGCGCAATGATTATGAGATTATCCATGCCTGGAACGGGAAAGAGGCTGTCGATATGTTCCGGGAACATACGCCGCATATTGTTTTAATGGATATCAATATGCCGAAGATGAACGGTTATGAAGCGACCGTAGAACTCAGAAAGATATCCCAGGAGGTGCCTATCATTGCCGTGACGGCTTATGCCTTCTCTACGGATGAAAAGCAGATCCGCCGCAACGGATTCAACGGCTATTCACCCAAACCGCTCAATCCGCAGAAATTGAAACTGCAGATGACTGAGTTGTTGAAGTCGCAGGCTGGTATCATTTGATTTTTTTACCGTACGGTTATATGGAAGCAACCCTGCTTCTTCTCATGCTTTACGTAGCATTTTCCCTGTTTCTGTAAGTCACGGAGCACCATGGCTAAGGCCATTTTTAGCTCTTCGTCGCTTACCTTTTGCTTTCCTTTCTTGATTTTCTTATAGCGCTTCCAGGTAATATCAAAGGTGGTGCCATAGAGGTGGGCGGAGTTCGACGATGAATTGATATTTGTCGTTTGTAGTCTTTTAATATCGTCTGCGGTGCGGGTCACGCTGGTTACCTTCACCTTATAAAGCGGAGCGTTATGGCTTTTGAGTAAGTCGATGAAATTTTTCCCGATTGTTTCCAGTAATTCGGCTGCTTCAGGCACCAGGTAGGGAATGGAGTGGGTCAATTTTTCTACCTCGTAGTTTTTATTTGTCTCGATTTCAACCATCTTCCGGGAGGCCTTTTTCGCCTCTTTCCGCGAAGAGAGAGGAGTGATGCCCAAGCGTTTTGCCGCCTCCAGGTGGAGCGGGTTCAGGTCGTTGAAATCTTTGTTGTAGCTTCCTTTGTAGTGGATCTGGCGCGTTTCTTTTTTACCACAAGAAGGGGTAAGGAGCATCCATGACAAACAGAGGATGAGCCATACGAACGGTTTAATTTTCATCTATATTGAGCGTGTGTTTTCGTTTAATATCTATTGTTGCCAGATATTCCAGGCGGCAAATGCCTGCAATAGCAACATCTCCAAGCCGTTTTTCACGACAGCCCCTTTCGCTTCTCCCTTTTTCATAAAGAGCGTTTCGTCGGGGTTATAGAGCAAGTCGTAAAGCAGGTGATTGGGTGTAAGCAGATCGTACGGAATATCGGGACATTCGTTCACGTGCGGATACATGCCGACCGGTGTTGTGTTGACAATCACTGTGTACTGTTCCATGGTCTTCGGCGTGATCTCATCGTAGGTGATTCCGAATTCGCGGGGCGAACGGGATACCAGCGTGGAGCCGATGCCCAATTGTTTCAGTCCCTGAAAGATGGCACGCGATGCTCCTCCTGTCCCTAATATCAACGCTTTGCGATGTGACTGATTGAGAAGCGGTTCGATGGATTGCTTAAACCCGATAATATCCGAGTTGTATCCCACCAATTTCTTTTTCCCGAACAGTCCCTTTTTGAACTTAATAACATTCACCGCGCCAATGCGCCGCGCGTCTTCGTCGATATCGTCCAGGTAGGGTATCACCTGCGTCTTGTAGGGGAGCGTCACATTCAGCCCTTTCAGTTCGGGATTGTCCCGGAGTACATTCTTTAATTCCTTGATGTTTTCGATTTCAAAGTTTAGATATTGCGCATCGATACGCTCTGATTCAAACTTCTGATTGAAAAAGGTCATGGAGAAAGAATGTCCCAATGGGTAGCCTATCAGCCCGTATGTATCCATGTTTTACTTTGTTTCTTTATTTTTTTCCCGTGTACATCGAGCAGATGCCCCAGGTCATTTTTCTTATTTGTACCTCCTTAAAACCAATCTCTTCCAATAGTCCTGTCATCACCTTACCCTGCGGCACCACCTCGATGGAGGCGGGCAGGTAGGCATACGCCTTTTTCTCTTTGGAGAACAGTCGCCCCAGAAACGGAATCACCAGGCGGGAATAGATAGCGAATAATTGCTTCATCGGGAAATGCTCCGGCGTGGTCAGCTCCAGTATCATCAGATGTCCGCCCGGCTCCAGTACCCGGTGCATCTCTTCGAGTCCCTTTCGGATATCGGCGAAGTTGCGCACACCGAACGCCGCCGTTACCGCGTCGAAGCTATTTGCTGCGTAGGTCAATGCCAGGCTGTCCTGTCGATCGAACACGATCCGGCCTGTCATACCCTCCTTATCCACCTTCTCCTGTCCGATCCGCATCATCTCTTCCGAGAGGTCAGCGCCTGTGATAACCTCAGGCTGTAGCGCCCGGCACATGGCGATGGCCAGATCGCCCGTTCCGGTGGCAATGTCCAGGATGCGTCGGGGCTGGAACGGTTTCAGGTAACGGATACCTTTGCGTCGCCATCCCCGGTCGAATCCGAACGAAAGTATATGGTTCAATCGGTCGTAGGCCCCGGCGATATTGTCGAACATACGCTCTACCTGTACGCCCTTCTCCTCTGCCTGGTTGTAGGGCAGTATCTCTTCCGAACCATATTGTCGCATGGGCTTACCGTGATTGCAGGTAGTCGGTTACGTTCTTTTCGATGCGTGCGAGCAAGCTGTCGGTATCCTCTTTTACAAAGGTTTCTCCGGTGATATGCTCATATAGCTCGATATAGCGATCGCTGATGCTGGTGACAATCTCCGGTGTCATCTCCGGTACCGTCTGTCCGGCTTTCCCCTGGAAATTGTTATCCATCAGCCATTCGCGTACAAATTCCTTCGAGAGTTGCTTCTGCGGTTCGCCTTTGGCAAAACGCTCTTCGTAGCCTTCGAGGTAGAAGTAGCGCGATGAGTCGGGCGTATGGATCTCATCGATCAGGTAGATCTTTCCGTCGCGGTGTCCGAACTCATATTTGGTGTCGACAAGGATCAATCCCCGTTCGGCAGCGATCTCCGTGCCGCGCAGGAAGAGCTCCATGGTGTATTTTTCCAGCGTCGTGTATTCTTCTTCAGAAACCAATCCCTGCTTCAGGATCTCTTCGCGTGAGATGTCCTGGTCGTGTTCGCCAATCTCCGCTTTGGTAGTCGGCGTGATGATGGGGTGGGGGAAGCGTTGGTTCTCCACCATACCTTCCGGCAGTTCGACGCCGCATATCTCACGGGCGCCCGCTTTATAAGCACGCCAGGCGCTTCCTACCAGGTAACCGCGCACGATCATCTCTACCGGATACCCGGTGCATTGAACGCCCACCGTGACCATCGGATCCGGCGTAGCCAGCTTCCAGTTGGGGCATATATCCGCCGTCGCATCGAGAAATTTCGCCGCGATCTGATTCAGCATCTGCCCTTTGAAAGGAATCCCCTCGGGCAACACCACATCAAAAGCCGAAATGCGGTCGGTAGCTACCATCACCAACAGTTCGTCGTTGATATTATACACATCACGTACTTTCCCATGATAGACACTCTTTTGTCCCGGAAATTGAAAGTCTGTTCTTGTTAATGCCTTCTTCATTGTTCTTTGCTATTAGATAGTTTTTTTGAATCTTCTTTTACTGTCCGTTCGGTTTTGTTCTTTTTATCGAACTTCTCATACGCTTCCACAATGCGCTGCACCAGTTTATGGCGTACGATATCTTTTTTGGTAAACTCGATCCGTCCGATACCGGGCACCCCCTTCAATACATGCATCGCCTGAATCAGTCCCGACGTAGCCGAGGGCGGCAGGTCGATCTGTGTCATGTCGCCCGTAATCACCATCTTGGCGTTCATGCCCAAACGGGTCAGGAACATTTTGATCTGATGGGTGGTGGTGTTCTGCGCTTCGTCGAGGATGATCACTGCATCGTTGAGTGTGCGTCCGCGCATAAAAGCCAATGGAGCAATCTGGATTACATTATTCTCCATGTATTCCTTTAGTTTGGCGGCCGGGATCATGTCCTGCAGGGCATCATATAGCGGTTGCAGATAGGGGTCGAGCTTGTCTTTCATCTCGCCGGGTAGGAATCCCAGTTTCTCTCCCGCCTCCACAGCCGGGCGGCTTAGGATAATCTTGCGGATCTGCTTGTTTTTGAGGGCACGTACCGCCAGTGCGATAGCAACGAATGTCTTCCCCGTTCCAGCAGGGCCTGTGGCAAACACCAGGTCGTTCTCGTCGAATGCCTCCACCAGGCGCTGTTGATTGTCGCTGCGTGCCAGGATCGGTTTGCCGTTCATCCCGTGAATGATCAGGTTCTCCTGTTTGACAACGACCGGTGTATTTCCTTTGATAATATCGAGGATCACCTCTTCTGTCAGCGAGTTATATTCTTCGCAGTATTTCTCCAATTCCCGGATCTTCTTCAGGAAAATCTCCGATTCCTCCTCTTCGCCGATCACCTTCATCACATTGCCTCGTGCCACTACACGCAGCTTGGGAAACAATGTTTTGATCAGTTGCATATGTGTGTTGTTCACCCCGTAAAAGATCACCGGGTCCACATTTTCTAATATATAGATGCGTTCTATCATTCTTCTCTGATCCCTCTGTTCTCTATTCTCTGACAAGGGGATACAAAAATAAGCATAATTTCTTAAAAACAACGGATATACCCCACCGACAGCGTATCGTAAAGTTTATCCCGGAATCCCTTGTCGTAACGGAGCGAAAGAATGTTTTTTTTGTATTCGACGCGCAGGTTGTTTCGCCATTGCATCGGGCTGTCGCCATTGTCTTTGTAGCCATTGAAGCCAATCAGTTCGGTAGAGAAGGTCACCGGGCGATACTTGGCTGTCAAGCCGGCTCCGTAGGCAGTGGCATCGTTCTGGCGGTGCACCAGGTCGTTGGTCATCCAGCAGTAAAAGCCGAACAAAGCCTGCGCGCGCAAAGAGAATCCCTGGGGCGTCTCTCTGATCAGGTCTCTTCCCAGGTTGATATCAAACCAATAGGCTGCCGCGTCCGTATACCGGGCATCGCAAAGGCGTCCCCCGCTGGCGGACTTCAGGTTGATCGTCACCATGGCGTCCAGCCACTTCTCGCTTTTTAATACCTGAAAAAAGGAGCTGATGATCACATCGCCGTGGCAGGTGATCGGGCTTTCGGTGCCTACCGCATAGCGCTCGTCGCGTGTCTCCGGTGTCATTTTGTATTCTTCAAAAAGACGTAGGCTTACCTCCACGCCGGCGCGCCCTTTCACGAAAGGTAATAGAGCGCGAACGTATCCGTTGGTGGTCTTATCGCCTGAATAATAATGGTATTCGCCCCGTGCCTCCACTTCGTAGCGCATAGCGACTTTGCCCGAGCGCATCTCCGGCATAGGAAAGGCATTGGGACCAAAATAACGGGGGGAATAGATCAGTAGTTCTGTTTTGTCGCGCCAACTGTCGCCTTTTGCCGCAAAAGCAACGAGGAGACACAAACCGATTGAATATAGATATTTTCTAAGATGCACGCTTGTCTTTTTTTGTGAAGAGGCAAAGGTAGTATTTTTTTAGGAATCATAATCAGGCAAATAGCTTGACCCGGTATGACGGCACAAAAAAACTGCCACCCCGCAGTGGGATGGCAGTTAAATTCTTTTTGAAGAGGTGTTACCCTAAATAAGTTTTTAGGAGCTTGCTGCGTGTTCCTTGTCTCAATCTTCTGATTGCCTTTTCTTTGATCTGGCGGACGCGCTCTCTTGTGAGGCCAAATTTGTCGCCAATCTCTTCTAATGTCATTTCTTGACAGCCAATACCGAAAAACATTTTGATTATCTCACATTCTCTTTCGGTCAATGTAGCAAGCGCTCTATCAATCTCCTTAGCTAATGATTCGTTCATCAACGACCGGTCGGCGATCGGAGCATCATCGTTCACAAGCACGTCCAGGAGGCTGTTGTCTTCGCCCTCTACGAACGGAGCATCCACCGAGATATGACGTCCGGACACCTTCAGGGTATCGGAAATCTTATCCACCGGAATGTCCAATTCATCTGCCAGCTCTTCGGGAGAAGGACGACGTTCGTTTTCCTGTTCGAATTTTGAGAAGGCTTTGCTGATCTTATTCAGCGAACCTACCTGATTCAACGGGAGACGAACAATACGTGACTGCTCTGCCAACGCTTGCAGGATAGACTGGCGAATCCACCATACCGCATACGAAATAAACTTAAAACCACGCGTTTCATCGAACTTTTCTGCCGCTTTGATCAATCCCAAGTTGCCTTCGTTGATTAAGTCGGGCAGGCTTAAGCCTTGATTTTGATATTGCTTTGCAACAGAAACAACGAAACGCAAATTGGCTCTTGTCAATTTCTCTAATGCTTTACGGTCTCCTCTTTTGATTGCCTGTGCCAATTCTACTTCTTCTTCCACTGTGATAAGGTCTTCACGTCCAATTTCTTGGAGGTACTTATCAAGGGAAGCGCTTTCGCGATTGGTAATGGACTTAGTAATCTTTAGTTGTCTCATCCAATTTGTTTCATTGAAAATATGGGGTGCAAAGTTACACTTTTTTTCGGATAAATTGGCTGAATGCACCCCACATCCAGCCAATTAAGTACCTTTAACAATCTTTTTACCCAAAAGACGAAGACCTATTCCGCTAAATCAATCGCGTAATATTTTGAACGTCCATTCGGATACATCCCTTTAATAAACAACACCTGGTCTCCGGATGTCTTCATCACACTCTCTACAATCTTTTCAAATTCTTCCGGAGTAGACACGCGTTGCTCATTCACAACCATAATAATATAGCCTTTCGTGATGCCGGCCTCTTTGATTTTTCCATTGGAAACACCGCTCACTTCAATACCATAGCGAATACCATATTGTTTTTTCTGGTTATCGCTCAGTTCCTTGAAGGCGGCACCCAATACATCGGCCACATCACCACGGTTCTTCACCTCCTCGGTATTACCTTGCGTATTGCGTAATTCCACCGTAAAGGATTGCTTTTTACCAAAACGGTCGACAGTCACCTTTACCTTGTCGCCCGGGCGATATTTGCTGATCTGTTCCTGTAAAGCGCTTGCCGTACGGATCGTCACGTCATTCACGCCCACAATCACGTCGCCCGCTTCCATACCGGCTTCCAGAGCTGAGCTACGATCGGCAAATTCAACCACATAGGCTCCTTCGGTCACTTTCAGTTTTTCTTTCTCTTTCGGATCCACATTCTGGATGTCCTGCATCACCACGCCTAATATAGCCCGTTGCACCACGCCATACTGTTTCAGGTCGGCTGCTACTTTGCCGGCAATACTGATAGGTACCGCAAAGGAGTATCCGGCGAAGTTTCCGGTTTCCGAATAGATCGCGGTATTGATACCCACCAGTTCACCTTTCGTGTTTACCAGGGCACCCCCGCTATTACCCGGGTTCACCGCCGCATCGGTTTGGATAAACGACTCGATTCCTCCATTTGTGCGGGTAATGCCACCGCGCCCTTTGGCACTGACAATACCGGCTGTCACCGTCGATGTCAGGTTGAAGGGGTTTCCGATTGCCAGTACCCATTCACCCACTTTCAAGGCATCTGAGTCGCCAAACGGAATCGTTGCCAGGTCGTTTGCGTCAATCTTAATCAGGGCTATATCCGTCTGCGGATCGGCTCCGATCACTTTTGCCGAAAATTTCCGGTTGTCGTTCAGGGTCACTTCCAATTCATCCGCCCCGTCGATCACATGGTTGTTGGTCATAATATACCCATCCACAGAGATAATCACGCCCGAGCCCGAGCCTACGCGAGGCTGTGGTTGCATCTGTCCACGACCGCCAAAGCCGAAAAAGTATTCTTCCAGCGGATGTACATATTGTCTTCCACTACGCTGTTGCGCTTTGGCCGTTGCTTTAATATGCACCACCGCATGCACCGAGTTCTCCGCGGCTATTGTAAAATCAATATTCTCCGCCGCTACGGTGTTATAATTGGCATAATGAAAAGGTTGTTGTTTAAACCCATATTCCGAGTCCACCGAATAGGTTGCCTCCGACAATTTCTTATTTGTCAGGTATGAACTCGTACCGATAGCGGCACCCACACTAATAGCTGCTATTGCCACAACCCCCAAGATATTCTTCCACGCTTTCTTCATACACTTTCAATCTTTTAATTAAACACTTAAATTTAACATTTTTCTTTATGCACAAATAAAATCAAAAATCGTGCTCTTCTATCTACCCTATCCTCTTTTTTCAACTCTTTTAACGCCAAATAGGTGTTACTTAACGGGGATTAACAGTACTGTGCATAACCATG
Source organism: Parabacteroides sp. PM6-13 (assembly GCF_029892605.1). Lineage (GTDB taxonomy): Bacteria > Bacteroidota > Bacteroidia > Bacteroidales > Tannerellaceae > QVMG01. The sequence continues at coordinate 239,824 of NZ_JARXWF010000001.1, read as the reverse complement.
TACCCGTTTCATGTCATCCCCCTGTCAGGCAGACTGCCATTTCTACATATAGAACATCCAAACCGCCTGAAAGTTTAAACAATTAGCTTCGTTTAAGTCTTTTTTTGGCAACTCCGGTTTTTTCAAAAAGTCAAAATGCAAAGTGTAAGCAAAAAGTGGATTTTGCTTTACAATATGATACGTTAAAAAGTGTTACTCGCCTGACTAATTTTAAATACCCCTACGTTTTCGGAAAAATACTCGGGCGAAAATATCAAAATGATAGTTGAGGCATGCAAAAAAACGGACGGTTTCTGTCCTTCAGATTTTGGGAGATTTGAAGGAGAAGGGAGAAAGGAGCGTCTTCAGATATTGGAATATGTGAAGATACTGAAGTCCGGAAGGACTTATACTTTGGATAACCCCGAGCAAGCCGCCAGGCGCAGCTCGGGGTTGATTGTGTCATAGAAACGAGCTCCGTAGGTGCTCAACAGTTGACCTCCTACGGAGCTCATGATATATATATTACGTCTACCCCGAGCTGCACCTACGGTTTGCACGGGGTTATCCAGGTTGAAGCCCTTTCGGGCTTTCTAAAACCTTCCCATCTCCTCCTATTTGAAGAAAAACCCCGATACCATCTGTGTCAACCTTCCCTATTTGCTCTGCGCCTTCGGCTAAGCGATCTTCGATTCCTTTCTCCCTTCTCCTTCCTCCTTCACTTTTCTCCTGTCTGAAGGAATCAGTAACTACTTTTGGGTCAGCCATAGGGGAGAGGTGGTCATTCCCCCATCTATTCATGCAAAACAAAAGAAACATCTGTCGGATGGTCTTTTAAGAAATAAATAACTAATTTTGTCGACATGATTGCAGTTTGCTGGTCTGTCGCTCATTCGCAAGGGTGGGAGGAACGTCCGGGCAACACAGGGCACCATACTACTTAACGGGTAGCTGTTCGCGAGGGCAGAGTAACGTAACAGAAAACGACCGCCTCTTCGGGGGTAAGGGTGAAAAGGTGAGGTAAGAGCTCACCGGGTTGCGCAGCAATGCGTGATGCCGTACGTCTTATGGGTTGTAAGGTCATGTATACCGGCGCATGTAGGGCTGCCCGCCCGATGCCGGGGGGTAGACCGCTAGAGCGTCGGTGAGAGCCGGCGTCGAGATAAATGGCAGACACTCTCTCCTTGGAGGGAGTACAGAACCCGGCTTATAGGCAAACTGCAATTTTTAATTAATATCTCTCCCTATGAAAGAGAAAGACGCAAAAAAGCAGCAGAAGAAAGCGAAGAAACCCTCCCTAATCGTGCGCATCACCGACTTCATTGCCTTGGCTATCCGCTTTGTCACCTATGACATGTGGCGTATCACCGGCAACGATGTCTCCGGCTACAAGCATCTGGGCATCCATGCAGCCAAGTCTATTTCTCTTGCCGTACGCAGCTTCCTCAACCTCAACCTCCCAAGCCGCGCCTCTGCCCTCACCTATAGCATTCTCTTAGCCTTTGTTCCCTTTTTGGCTGTACTGTTGGGCATCGCCAAAGGATTCGGATTTCAGGAACACGTACGTCAGGTATTGATAAACACCTTTCCCGGACAAGGTGATAATTTAGAAAATGTCTTTGGATTCGTAGAGAGATACCTCGATCAGATTCAGGGTGGTTTGATTATTGGGATCGGGGTCGTTATCTTATTGTACACCGTAATCAACCTGCTTTCCAATATTGAAAACACCTTCAACGATATCTGGCAGATCAACAAACCGCGTTCGTTTGCTCGAAAAGTTACCGATTATCTGGCGCTGTTACTGATCATCCCGGTATTGATGGTCGCCTCGAGCGGGATGTCGATCTTTGTTCAAACAATCCAAAACACCATTCTCGACGAGTTTGTATTCCTCACCCCCGTGGTCGATCTGGTGCTGAAAATCGTCCCCTTCGTCATTGCCTCCTTCGTGTTTGCCGGGCTTTACATATTCCTTCCCAATACAAAAGTAAAGTTCCTGCCGGGGCTTATTGCCGGTGTGTTGGCGGGAAGCGCTTTTCAGATTTTCCAGCTTATTTATATCAGTGGACAGATATGGGTAGGTAAATACAATGCCATCTATGGGACCTTTGCTGCCATTCCTTTGTTGTTGTTGTGGGTGCAGCTCTCGTGGGTGATCTGCCTGTTTGGCGGTGCATTGGCCTATGCGATACAAAACGCGAGTACCTTCAATTATGACGCCGACACCCAGCATATCAGCCGTCGCTACCGCGATTTTGTCCTGATCACCATTATGACCCTGATCGTAAAACGGTTTGAAAAAGGGGAGAAGCCTTACACCGCCGACGAACTCTCGCAGGAATACCATATCCCCATCCGTCTGGCCACCGATATCCTCTACCAGTTGTCTGAATTAAACCTGGTCGCAGAGGTGCTTGAAGACCACGACGAATGGACCATCTATTACCAGCCGGCCATCGACATCAACCTACTGTCGGTCTCCTATGTCCTGCAACAAGTCGACCGCGAAGGCTCCGAAAACTTCCGCATCGACCGGGAGAATCTCTTCCGTGCCGAGTGGGAAGCCGTCATCCATTCACGCGAAGAGATGTACAACAAAGAAAATCATCTGTTATTGAAGGACATTGGAATAGAAAAATAGTATCTTTGGGGGAAAGAGGCAGGAAGCCTTATATATTCTAAGGTACAATTAACCCCGGAGGAAACTAACTATTTATTTTATGAATTGTAAAACTATTATTTCAAAAAAAGCCATTGTCTTGCTGCTGGGTGCTGTTACTGTCACCCAGGGCATGACAGCTCAGGTGAAGGATCCGGACTATATTTACAGGATCAGTGCCGATGCCGAAAAGATGCAGGAGGGTAAATTTGAACCCACCTGGGAATCGTTGCAGCAATACGAAGTGCCCGAATGGTTCCGGGATGCCAAATTCGGTATGTGGACCCATTGGGGACCGCAGTGTCAACCGCAAAGAGGCGACTGGTATTCGCGTGGCATCTATGAAGAGGGCTCTTATCAATACAAAGAGCATATCAAACAGTATGGCCATCAATCTGAATTCGGTTTCAAAGATGTTATCAATGAATGGAAAGCCGAAAAGTGGGATCCGGAAGCTATTGTAGCCCTCTATAAAAAGACGGGAGCCAAATATTTCGTAGCCTTGGCGAACCACCATGACAATATGGATCTCTGGGATAGTAAATATCAACCCTGGAACTCTGTGAATATGGGTCCCAAGCGAGATATTATCGGGGAATACGAAAAGGCGGTACGCAAGAACGGCCTCCGCTTTGGCGTAACCTTCCATGCGGCCCATGCCTGGTTGTTTCATGAACCGGCACAGCTTTCCGACACCAGCGGTCCGAAAAAAGGAATTCCTTACGACGGACGCCTGTTGAAAGAAGATGGAAAAGGAAAATGGTGGGAAGGGTATGATCCACAAGATCTGTATGCGCAAGACCATGCCCTCAGTGCGGAAAAGAATATTCACAAAAACTGGCACTGGACCAATATCGGAGGGGTTACCTTCCCGGACCGGAAGTTCACGGAGAATATCTATAACCGGACTCTCGATCTGATCAACCGCTATCAGCCCGATCTGCTCTATTTCGACGATTCTGTACTACCTCTCTATCCATTTAGTGAAGGGAGCCTGAAAACGGTTGCCCACTTCTATAACTCTTCCATGACATGGAACAACGGGAAAAACGAAGCGGTGCTTACCGGAAAAGTATTGACGGAGGACTATGAAAAACAGGCTATGGTATGGGATATCGAAAAAGGTACGCCCAATGAGATTCAGGAACAACCCTGGCAGGTATGTACCTGTATCGGAAGCTGGCATTACGACATCAGAGCGTATGAGCAAAACCGTTATAAAAGCGCGGAAAGAGTCGTACGCCAATTAATTGATGTGGTAAGCAAAAACGGTAACCTATTGCTCAATATCCCGATGCGTGGCGACGGATCGTTTGATGATAAAGCCCTGGCAATCGTAGAAAAGATTGGTGCCTGGATGGAGGTCAACGGAGAAGGCATCTATGCGACCCGCCCTTGGAAGGTATTTGGAGAAGGGCCTGATGCCGAATCGACTGTTGCCCTGAACGCGCAAGGATTCAACGAAGGACGCATCGACAAATACACCGAGAAAGAGGTGCGTTATACCTCCAAAGGCAAAACGGTGTATGCTTTTGTCATGGGGCATAATCAAGAGACCTTCAACCTGAAATCGTTCGGTAAAGGGGAGAAGGTTCGATCGGTGACCTGTCTGGGTACGAACGAAAAAGTGCAATGGAAAAAGACAAACAACGGATTGGAGATTAAGCCAATGAAAGGACAAGACGCCGTCATGGCTCCCATTTGTTATAAGATTACATTGCGCTAACAGAAACAGTAAACTCTAAAATCCATCTAAAAAGGTGTGTCAAATCGTTTGACACACCTTTTTTCATTATTAAGAATTCCTAATTTACAAGTGATTATTCCTGTATAGCCGTTTATTTCTCTATTTTTGTTTTTCGTTCGTATGAGTAAAGAGTATTAGCCCGAAAAGGGATTGCCACAGAGAGGAAAAACCAATATTATATAAGTTAAGTTATGAGTAAAAAAAGTATCAAACACACGATTGTTTTCATGTTGGCTTGCCTGTTTTCTGCCGTGCAAGCACAAGATGTATCTATTCATGTTCAATCAGAAAAGGTAGATGGACTGATCGACCAAAAAATCTATGGTCAGCTGTTCGAACACATCTATTTTTCTGCCAACAACGGATTATGGCAGGAACTGATTTATGGTCGCTCTTTTGAGCCTCAACACTATCCGGGCATTCCTCCCCGGGATGGTTATTTTGATGGTTGGTTTGTGGATGACGCAAACGTGTTGCATTCGCCCACGCGTTACGAACAACCCATTCCTGTCACGACGATCAACAGCGATAGCTATGAGATCTCCATGGATGTCAATTGGAGAGCCTATAAATTGGCTGGCCGCCGATGGAGCGGTGGGCTGTTGGATATCCGTTTCGCCTTCAAGAATCAAATGAACGGAGAACCCTATTTTCTTCGCATCCATGATCCTTTCATTGAAACAAGAAATATGAGGGAAGGTGCTCCGGAACCTAAGCCGGCTAACTTCTCTATTTCCACCTTCTCGGAGATGGAGATAGGTGCACAGGAGGGTATGCCGGGATGGACCGGTCAACGAAGAGTTGTCAAGGCGTTGCAACCTTTGAAAACCGCAATCGCCAAAAAGGAGCAGATAACCCTGGGCGGCGAATGGCATAAGCTGCGCATCCGCTGCGAAGGGAAACGCGTGCGTGTGTACTGGGACAACAAACAAATCATCAACTATCAGTTACCCGAGAACAACCCCACCAATGAGATTGCCTTTTGGGTGAACTATACCGAAGCGTTGTATAAAGATATCCGTATCACTTCCACAGACAAAAAGACCGTCTATTTCGAAGGCATGCCGGAAGCAGTGAAAACACCTGAAGTGGCTCCTCAATGGCAGTCGTTTGGCAATGGGACATTTGAGTTAGTCAAGAATGATGCTGTCAATATGGATTATTCGCAAAAGATCACTGCAAGCGGCAGCAAAACCGGATTAATGCAAGGCCCTCAAAACATCATTCGTCAGGAGAGCTACGTGGGTTCTGTGTATGCGAAAGGCGATTCGAAAAGCGAACTCTTTGTAGCCCTTAAAGCTGGCGACCGGTATCTCGTGGAGAAGATGATCGGAAAGCCGGGCAAAGACTGGACAAAATATGTATTCAGCCTGAATGCCGGGGATTATGTGGGGGATGCTGATTTTGCCATCTACACGAATCAGGGAACGGTTCAGATAGATCAGGTGACTGTTTCTACACAAACCGGTTTAGATCTTGGGGGATTCCGTCCTGACATCTACCAAACGGTGAAAGACTTGAAACCCACTTCGATGCGTTGGCCCGGAGGTGGTTATGTGGCCCAATACGACTGGAAATGGGGCATCGGTTCACAGGAAGAAAGGCAACGCTGGCCGCATTGGATGTGGCTTGATTATGATCAGAATGCTTTTGGTACGGATGAGTTTATCCAATTCTGCCGCCAGATCAATACAGAACCGGTTATTGTAGTGCGCGTCGGTTTCGACCGCCCGGAATCCGAACATGCCCAACTATTGCAGGATGCCTGCGACTGGGTAGCCTACTGTAATGAGCCGGCCACAGGCAAATGGGGAAGCAAAAGAGCAGCCAACGGACATCCCGAGCCGTATAACGTGAGACTTTGGGAGATCGACAATGAGATGTGGGAAATGGGTATCGAAGCATACGAAAAAGCAGTCCGCAAGTTCTCCGTGGCCATGCGCGAGGTCGATCCCACCATCAAGATTGTCGCCTGCGGTGGTTTCAGAGAAGACGAAGCCTTCTTGAACAGCTCCGGTAGTTACTTCGATTATTTGAGTTTACATCATTATGAGCGAGCAACCGGATATGCCACAGGTCCCGAACGATTAGGCGAACAATATAATCGCTATGCCGAGATGATCGCCAAATGTCCGAATCCAAACATCAAATTGTATATTTCGGAATGGAACCTCAACAGCATCGATTGGCGTACCGGTCTGTTTGCCGGAGGCTTCCTGAATATGTGCGAAAGGACACCGGTGGTAGAAATGGGTGCGGCTGCCTTGTTTATGCGTCGTACGGATGCTCCCGACTGGAACAATGCCTTTATCAATTTCGATTACAAAGATCTGTTTGTGGCGCCTAATTACCAGGTGACGAAGTTGTGGTATGATAACTTCTCCAAATACAGGCTTGCCTTTACGGGAAATACTGAAGAGTTAAACATCACCACAACACTTGCGGAAAACGGCAGCAAGGTCATTGTGAAAGTAGTCAATCCGACTGAAAAGACGTATACCCTGACCATTCGTGGCGATTGGAAAGGCATTGCGGATACTGATTATACCTATTACGCACCCGGCTCGTTGGATGCGATAAACAGTATGGAAAACAAAAATGCCGTTGCCCTGAAGAACAAGAAAGCGACAGCCAGTGACCGTACCGTTACCTTGTCTGTCGAGCCGCTGTCAACCGGCGTTCTTAGTATCGTAAAAGAATTTTAGACCATCGGTGCTGATCTGAAAATCGATAATTGTATGATTTAAACACGGAGGCACAGAGACACAGAGGCTTTTATTCTTATTGAATTAAAAACTCTGTGTCTTGGTGCCTCTGTGTTTATACTCCCTCCTCTTCATTAAGAATTCCTAATTCACAAGTGATTATTCCGAAAAAACCGTTTATTTCTCTATTTTTGTCCCTAATTCGTACAAATAGTGAATTTATTGGTCTGAAAACGGACTGCCGCAATACAACAAGGGATACTGCATGAAGAAGATTTTGCTTTTGATCGTTTTATGGATGAGTGCCCTCTCTCTTTGGGCACAGGTGAATACCGATCGGGTCATTGCGATTGGTCGGAATGCGCTCTATTTTGAGGATTATGTCCTTTCTATACAATATTTTAATCAGGTGATCAAAGCAAAACCCTATCTGGCAGAGCCCTATTTCTACCGGGCGGTGGCCAAGATCAACCTCGACGACTTCAAAGGAGCAGAAGACGATTGTACCCTTTGCATCGAACGCAACCCCTTCTTAGTGCAGGCCTATTATGCCCGTGGCATTGCCCGCCATAATCAAGACAAACTGGCGGGAGCCATCGAAGACTACAAAAAAGGACTGGAATACCGTCCCGAAGACCGGGGGATGCTGGTGAACCTCTCGGTCGCCTATATCCAACAAAAAGACTTCGCCCGGGCGGAAGAGACGTTTGAAACGCTGATGGTAGCCCATCCGCGTGAGTCCATGAATTACCTGACCCGCGGAGCGATGTATATTGAGCAGGGCGACACCCTGAAGGCATTGGCCGACTACAACAAAGCCGTCGAGATGGATCCCTACTACGCGCCGGCTTATGGCAACCGGGGTATCCTGCGCTATCAGACACACGACCTGGAAGGTGCCTTGGCCGACTACAACGAAGCCATCCGCTTGGACACCCGCCAAAGCGGCTACTTCATCAACCGCGGACTGGTGCGCTACCAGATGAACGATCTGCGTGGCGCCATGGCCGACTACGACCAGGTGGTAGCCATGGATAGCCGTAACCTGATTGCCCGCTTCAACCGGGGATTATTGCGTGCCCAGGTGGGCGATACCAACCGCGCCATCGAAGATTTCGATGTGGTGATCGAACTGGAGCCCAACAACTTCATGGCTTACTACAACCGTGCCCTCTTGCGCTACGAAACGGGAGATATGCGCGGATCGATCAACGACCTCAACGTGGTATTGGCTGAATACCCCTCGTTTCTTGACGGGTATTATACGCGTGCCGATGCCAAGCGTCGCCTGAACGACCAGGCGGGAGCGGATCGCGACTTCTGGGCGGCGATCAAATTGGAAGAAAAAATGTCACAGGGAGGCAACGGCCGTTCTACGACCCATACCGCTCAGAAAAAGGATGATGAACCTCAGGAAGAGCCACAGGAAGACAAGACACGCGAACAATCGGATAAGACGATCGAGAAGTTCAACCGCCTGGTGGTGTACGACAAAGAGGATGAATGGCAGAACAAATACCAGAGCGATATCCGGGGAAGGGTGCAGGATCGTAACGTACGCGTTGATCTGGAACCTCTCTTTATCCTAACCTATTATGAGAAACCGGATCCGGTGAAGAAGCTCGTTTATTACGATAAAACGGTGGAAGACTTCAATAACAGGCAGTTATTACCTCGTCTGTTGCGTATCACCAATGAAGAGGCACCGTTGAACGAGGTACAGGTGGCTATTCATTTCAACTCCATCAATCAGCTCTCCCAGCAGATTCAGCAAAACCCGGAGGATGCGGTGGCCTATTTTGCCCGTGGCATCGACTATATGCTGGTGCAGGACTTCCAGGAAGCCATACAGGACTACGACCGGGTGATCGAATTGGATCCCGGCTTCAGTATGGCCTACTACAACCGGGCGGTGGTGCGCTATAAACAGATGGAATATGAGATGTCGACATCCACAAACAACCAGTTGGATCTATCGTCTACCAGCATGACGCTCAACAGCGGAAGAAACCAGCAGGCACAGATCTCACAAGATCAGGTTGCACTGAAAGCCCTGGAAAACCAACGGGCATACGCGCATGAAAATATCGTGAGAGACTACGATCGAGTGATTCAGCTTAATCCCGACTTTGTGTACGCCTGGTTCAACCGGGGTAACCTGCGTTGCGCCCAACGCGACTACCGGGCTGCCATAGCCGATTATAACGAGGCTATAATGCGTAACCCCAACTTCGCCGAAGCCTATTTCAACCGCGGACTGGCACGCCTCTCCCTGGGAGACACCACACAAGGCATCACCGACCTAAGCAAAGCCGGCGAACTGGGTATCATCAATGCCTACAATATTATCAAACGGATGACGAACTGAAATTAATTGATAATGGAAAATTGATAATGGATAATGGATAGTGAATGTAACGTTGGAAAAACTTTCAACTTTCAATTTTCAACTTTCAACTAAAAAGCACTATCTTTGCCGATTATTCAGAAAACAAAGCAAAAATCGTATGATAAAGGTTACTTTTCCGGACGGATCCGTAAGAGAATTTGCAAAAGGGACGACCGCGTTGCAGATCGCGGAGAGCATCAGTTCCCGTTTAGCCCAAGAGGTATTGGCGGCCAGCGTAAATGGTGAAACATGGGACCTGACACGTCCTATCGAGGCAGACTCTACCGTGAAGCTATTGAAGTGGGAAGACGACGAAGCCAAACATGCTTACTGGCACTCGAGCGCTCACCTGATGGCGGAAGCGTTGCAGGAGCTCTATCCGGGTATTAAGTTCGGTATCGGTCCGGCAATCGAAAATGGATTCTATTACGACGTGGATCCGGGAGAAGGCATGACCATCAAAGAGGGTGATTTCCCGGCTATCGAGGCAAAAATGATGGAACTGATCGCCCGCAAAGAAGAGATCAAACGCGCTGACATCACGAAAACTGATGCCATGAAGATGTTTGGCGACCGCGGCGAAACCTATAAAACAGAATTGATCGGTGAATTGGAAGACGGTACGATCACCACCTATACACAAGGCGCTTTCACGGATCTTTGCCGGGGACCGCACCTTCCGAACACCTCGTATATCAAAGCAGCTAAAATACTGAATGTGGCCGGTGCCTATTGGCGGGGCGACGAAAAACGCAAACAGCTGGTACGTCTCTACGGTATCACCTTCCCGAAGAAGAAGATGCTCGACGAATACCTGGTTCTGTTGGAAGAGGCTAAAAAGCGCGATCACCGCAAGATCGGACGTGAACTGGAACTATTTGCTTTCTCGCAGAATGTGGGAGCCGGGCTTCCTTTGTGGTTGCCGCGTGGAACACAGTTGCGTCTGAAACTGGAAGACTTCCTGAAACGTATTCAGAAGAAATATGGTTATCAGCAGGTGATGACGCCGCATATCGGTGGAAAGAACCTATATATGACCTCCGGTCACTATGAGAAATATGGTAAGGACTCATTCCAGCCGATCCACACTCCACAAGAAGGGGAGGAGTTTCTGTTGAAACCGATGAACTGTCCGCACCATTGCGAAATATTCAAGCTCACGCCGCACTCTTACAAAGACCTGCCTATCCGTTATGCGGAATTCGGTACGGTTTATCGTTACGAGCAGAGCGGTGAGTTGCATGGGCTGACCCGCGTACGTGGTTTTACCCAGGACGATGCCCACCTGTTCTGTCGCCCGGATCAGTTGAAAGATGAGTTCCTGAAAGTAATGGATATTATTTCTATTATCTTCAAAGCGCTCGACTTTGAAAACTTCGAAGCACAGATCTCTCTGCGCGATCCGGATAACAAAGAAAAATATATCGGTTCCGACGAGAACTGGGAAAAGGCGGAACGCGCCATTATTGAAGCCTGCGAAGAGAAAGGGTTGCCGGCACGCGTGGAACTGGGCGAAGCAGCCTTCTACGGACCGAAGCTCGACTTTATGGTGAAAGATGCTTTGGGACGCCGTTGGCAGTTGGGTACCATCCAGGTAGACTACAACCTGCCGGAACGCTTCGAATTGGAATATACCGGTGAAGACAATAAGAAACACCGTCCGGTAATGATCCACCGCGCTCCGTTCGGATCGATGGAACGTTTTGTGGCGGTATTGATCGAGCATACGGGAGGTAAGTTTCCGTTATGGCTGACACCCGACCAGGTGGCGATCCTGCCGATCAGCGAAAAGTTCAACGACTACGCTTGGGAGATTGCCCGCGAATTGGAAGAATCGGATATCCGCGTGATCGTAGACGATCGCAACGAGAAGGTAGGCCGTAAAATCCGTGATAATGAGCTGAAAAGGATCCCTTATATGCTGATTGTCGGAGAGAAAGAAATGGAAAATCGCGAGGTTTCTGTAAGAAAACAGGGCGAAGGTGATAAAGGTTCGATGAAAATTGCTACATTTGCAGCGCTTTTGACTGAAGAGGTAGAAGAAATGATGAATCGCTGGCAAAGGTCGACTGCTATAAACAACTAATAACGAGGAGAATAAAACTTTTTAATGAGGAGAGAAATTCCCAGGAGAGAAAGTCCGAAAGACCAGTACAAGATCAACGAGCGCATCCGTGCCCGTGAAGTACGATTGGTAGGTGACAACGTAGAACAAGGCGTATATTCAATTTTTCAGGCCCTGAAAATGGCTGAAGAACGTGAGCTCGACCTTGTGGAGATATCACCGAATGCTGTGCCCCCCGTTTGTAAGATCATCGATTACCAGAAGTTTCTTTATCAACAAAAGAAGAAACAGAAGGAGCAAAAAGCGAAATCGGTTAAGGTGGTTGTCAAAGAGATCCGCTTCGGACCGCAGACCGATGATCATGACTACAACTTCAAACTGAAACATGCCAGAGGATTCCTTCAAGAGGGAGCCAAGGTAAAGGCTTATGTGTTTTTCAAGGGACGGTCGATCCTGTTCAAAGAGCAGGGCGAAGTATTATTGCTTCGTTTCGCCAACGACCTGGAAGAATTCGGTAAAGTGGAACAGTTGCCGGTATTGGAAGGAAAGCGCATGATTATCATGCTTTCTCCGAAGAAAGCCGCTGCTTCGACAGCTCCGGCAGCCAAGCCCAAAGTGATCAAGAAACCGTCTGAGGAGAGCCCAAAAGAAGAGAACGGCGACAACGAAGCGGAAAAAGAATAAAACAAAAAGATCCACAGTGGATCTTTACTATAAACAATAAATAAATAAAGCAAAATGCCTAAGATGAAGACTATCTCCGGTGCCAAAAAGAGGTTCGCCCTTACCGGAACAGGAAAAATCAAAAGAAAACACGCTTACAAGAGTCACATTCTGACCAAGAAGACGAAGAAGCAAAAGAGAAACCTGACCCACATCGGTTTGGTGGACGCAGCGGATGTAAACAACGTAAAGCAAATGCTTTGCTTGAAGTAACCTTCTAAAAAAGCGAGTTTAAAAAAGATTTTTATTAACCGAATGCATTAGCCAAAAAGATCATCCGTAAGAAGATGGCGCTAACATTCAAAAACAGATTAGAATTATGCCTAGATCAGTAAATCATGTTGCTTCAAGAGCAAAAAGAAAACGGATTTTAAAGCTTACCAGGGGTTACTATGGCGCGCGTAAAAACGTATGGACCGTAGCAAAAAACACTTGGGAAAAGGGATTAACTTACGCATTCCGTGACCGTCGTAACAAGAAACGTTCATTCCGCGCATTGTGGATCCAACGTATCAATGCGGCTGCACGTCTGGAAGGAATGTCTTACTCCCGTTTGATGGGCGCTTTACATGCGAATGGAATCGAGATCAACCGCAAAGTGTTGGCCGACCTGGCAGTAAACCACCCGGAAGCATTCAAAGCCATTGTGGACAAAGTAAAGTAAATGTCATAACTTTATGAAACCCGAAGGAGTCTCTTGTTAAACAAAGAGGCTCCTTTTTCTGTTATATAACAAAGAAATTGATTGTCGATTATTTGGAAGTGTCGATGTCAATGTGTATATTTGTGATAAGAAAAAAACAAGAGGAGTTAAGCCGCACTTTTTCGATTGGGAAACTCATCAAGTTTATTTCAATTCCGAGACATCGCTCTCGTTGCTAATGGCGGGCCGCGCCCTTCGGGGTATGCTTAGCACAGCGGATTACAAAGGTGACGAAGCACTCAAATCCTGTCATACGGAGTTTGTTCATATCTAATGGTGCGGCTTTCTTTATACAAAGAGGTGTTCCGAAAGGAATGCCTCTTTTGCTTTCTCTTGGAGGGTATTCGGAAGAAATCATATTTCGATCGCTATATAAACCATCGAAAATGCGTACCTTTGTTCATTATAAGCATTTTAGAAAGAGACATACCAACAGACAATGATAAACAACGACGACTCAAAGCAAGTCTGTAAAGTGCCTGAGCCTACGCTACGCAGGCTGCCTTGGTATTTGGCTTTTGTGAAACTCCTCAAGGGGAGGGGAGAGACTTTTGTCTCTTCTACCCAAATAGCGAAAGAGATCAGCGTAGATGCCAGCCAGGTAGCCAAAGACCTTTCTTTTGTGAAGATCTCCGGAAAAACACGTGTGGGCTATGAGATCCAGTCATTAATTGATGTTTTGGAAGACTTTCTGGGCTTTACGGCTCAACACAAAGCCTGCATTTTTGGGGTAGGAAGCCTGGGGGGCGCCCTATTGCATGACTCGGGCTTGAAGCAATATGGTGTGGAAATCGTAGCCGGTTTCGACAGCAAAGAAGAATTGGCGGGACAGGTTACCAACGGTATTCCGGTCTATCATATCCGTGAATTCATGGAAAAACAAAAGAGCCTGAATGCCACTATTGCCATTCTGACTGTCCCGGTAGAGAACGCCCAGGAGATTACCGACCAGGTAATAGCCGGAGGCATCAAAGCCATCTGGAACTTTACCCCCTTCCGTATACGCGTGCCGGAACATATTGTGGTACAAAACACCTCTATGTATGCCCATTTGGCGGTGATGTACAATCGATTAAACTCGCTCAATCCATAGACTTATGAAAATTATTGCTGTCGGAATGAATTATGCTTCTCACAATAAAGAGATGCATCATTCGTTAGAATTAGCAGAGCCTACGATCTTTATGAAGTCGGATTCTTCTCTGCTGAAAGATGGAAAACCCTTCTTTATCCCCGATTTCTCCTCGCAAATTGAGTATGAAACGGAATTGGTGGTGCGGATCAACAGGCTCGGAAAGAATATTGCTGAACGCTTTGCCTCCCGTTATTATGATGAGGTAACGGTGGGAATCGATTTTACGGCACGCGACCTACAGCGTGATTTCCGCGCCAAAGGGCTACCGTGGGAGTTGAGCAAGGCGTTCGATCATTCGGCTGTTATCGGGGAGTTTGTTCCTCTTTCAGAGGCAGGAGATATCAATAACCTCTCTTTCCATCTGGAGATAAACGGGAATAGCGTGCAATCGGGTAATACCTCGGATATGCTTTTTAAGGTAGACCAGCTGATTGCTTACGTGAGTCGTTTTATGACGCTGAAGATTGGCGATCTGATTTACACGGGAACACCGGCAGGTGTCGGCCCGGTGAAAATAGACGATCACCTGACCGGATGGCTGGGCAACCAAAAGTTGTTAGACTTTTATGTGAAATAATTTTTATTGATGAATCGTACGTTATATATAACTCTCCTTTTGTGTTTTGTCGGTCTGTTTGCCCGGGCAGAAAAGATTGAGTATACCTCTGTCTCCAAACTGCATGAAGGCAAATGGGTACGGATTGAGATCGAAGAGACAGGCGTCTGCAAGCTGACCTACGACGAGCTGAAGAAAATGGGCTTCAGCGCCCCCGAAAAGGTGGGTGTGTATGGGTATGGTGGCTGGCCTTTGCAGGAAGATTTCACCCTCTCCTGGCATGACGACCTGCCGGCCGTACCGCTCTGGCGAGGCGATAACTTTATTCTTTTCTACGGACGAGGCGTGAGACGGTGGGAGTATAACAGTAGAGACTATCGATTTGAACATATCAACAACCCTTATTCAACCAAAGGATATTATTTCCTGAGCGATTTCTTTGAACCGAAGGAGATGGAAACCGATCCGGGAAAAGATAACAATACAGGAAGAGTCATCGAAACCTATGATGATTACAAGGTGCATGAGAAAGAACTGGTATCTGTCAACCAGTCCGGTCGCCAACTGTTCGGCGAATCTCTGCGCGGAACAAGCCGCACCGTCGACTTCTCCTTTCCGGGTATCACCAACGACAATGCGAAAGTCTCGATGCGCGCCATTGCCCGGACAAACAATGAAACGGGCACTTTTACTATGGTCATCAATGGCAACACGACGGTTTCTACGACGGTTAGAGACGACGGCAGCACCTACACAAGAGCCAAAGATGGAACCATTAACAAAACCTGGACAGGAGACAAAACGGAAAAGATCAAAGTAGAAGTATCCTACGACCGTTCAAGCCACGAGAACTGCCATCTCGACTATATCCGTATGCAGGTAAAGCGTCAGCTTCAACCGTATGGAGCATACACCCTGTTTCGCAGCGTGGAGTCGATCGGTATGGATGCACGGTTTATGATCCAGGGCGCCAATGCCCATTCGCTGGTGTTCGATGTGACCGATCCGGCGGATGTGAAATTGATGCAGACATCGCTCAACGGTTCTGAACTTTCGTTTGCGATTGAAGCCGGAGATTTACGCGAATTTGCCCTGGTGCAAGCGAATAACGGTGGGTTTATTGTTCCGACCAAAACAGGCGATGTGGTTAATCAGAACCTGCATCGTCTGGAAAATATTGAAATGATCATCATCACTCTTCCTTTCCTCCGCGAACAGGCAGAACGATTGGCCGACGCGCATAGAGCAAATGGACTCTCGGTTGAAGTGGTGATGGCCCAGGATATCTACAACGAATTCTCCAGCGGAACGCCCGATGCCAGCGCCTACCGTCGGTTGATGAAAATGCTTTACGACAAGGCGTCTGGAGAAAATAAACCGAAATACCTATTGCTCTTCGGCGATGGCCTATACGACAACCGGGGTCTCGTGACGGAGATCAAAAGCGCGTATCCACCCGAAGAGATACACAGCCGTGTGTTGCTCACCTATCAATCCGAGAATTCCCTCGATATCAATTCGTTTGTAACAGACGATTATTTTGGTATTCTTAAGGATCAACCGGCAATCGCTACCAATATTGACAACGCTCTCACCTCCTGGAAGATGGATATCGGTATCGGACGTCTGCCGGTCCGCACGCAATCGGAGGCCTACTATGCGGTAGAAAAGATCATCAACTACATGAATAATAAAGAGACCGGTATCTGGAAAAACAGTATCGCGCTGGTAGCTGATGACGGGAACACGTCGGATTCATTCACCAATACGCACCTGACACAATCGGAAAGTCTCGCCCTGCATATGGAAGACTACCACCCGGAGTATCGGTTGAACAAGCTCTATTTCGATGCCTATAAGAAAGACAAATCGACCTCTCCCGCTACCTATCCGGAGGTGCGCAAACGCCTATTGGATCTGTTTAAGACGGGCTTATTAGCTGTCAACTATATAGGGCACGGAGACACCCAGGCATGGAGCGATGAGAAGATATTGATCGAATCGGATATCAATACTGCCAGCCATGAGCGGTTGCCTCTATGGGTTACGGCGACCTGCGACTTCACCCGCTTCGATGCGGTGGCTACCTCGGCCGGTGAACAGGTATTCCTGAATCGTACCAGCGGTGGTATCGGACTGTTTACCACCACGCGTGTTGTTTTATCCACTAAAAACGGTCCGCTTAACAAGAAATTATTCGAAAATCTTTTCCCTAAAGAAAACACACAAAGACATGCTTTTGGTGAGGTGATGCGGTTGACGAAAAATGCTCTCAACGACAGAAACCGTCTCAACTTCATCCTGATCGGTGACCCGGCCATGCAACTGGCCTATCCGGAGCTCTCCATGAAGGTGACAACGATCAATGGCAAACCGGTTGGCGACGAGCCGGAGACACTTCGTGCCTACGATGAGGTGGTGATCGAAGGGGAGATTGTTGACTACGACGACCAACTCGTGACCGACTTTCAGGGAACGGCTAATTTCGCCTTCCTCGATAGTAAGGTTGATAAGGAAACGCTGAAGAACAACCCCACCTCGCCCTATCCAACGGTTTCATTCACAGAATATGCCAATATGCTCCACACCGGAAATGCGCAGGTGGAGAACGGACGTTTCCGTTTCTCTTTCCAGCTGACCGATAAGATCTCCTATTCCAATGATTTCGGGAAAATGAACCTCTACGCGTTAGATGGAACGACCGGTACGGAGGCTAATGGCGACTTCTCTTACTTCAGGCTGGGTGGTACCAATCCCAACAAACCGGAAGATAACGAAGGACCGGAGATCCGTTCACTTTATCTGAACGATTCCACTTTTGTAAGCGGAGACCGGGTGAATCCCACGCCTCTGCTTGTCGCCAATGTATGGGATCAAAGCGGTATCAACGTAAGCAACAATACCGTTGGGCAGGATATTATGTTGATCATCGACGGAAATTCTTCGTTGAGTTATTCATTGAATAATTATGCAGAGAATGTGGCCGACCGGGAAGGAGAGGTAAGGGTGGTATTCCCTATCCCCGAGCTGTCGGAAGGGGAGCATACGGCTGAGTTTATGATATGGGATATTCATAGCAACTCCACGCGCGATACGATCACATTCATCGTAGAAAAAGGCTTAAAACCTGATTTGATCGAAGTGAATGCCTCGCCCAATCCGGCACGCGAACGCGTTGAGTTTCGTCTCGATCACAACCGGCCGGAGACGCTGATGACTGTCTCACTCTATGTTTACGATACCGCCGGACGTCTGCGCTGGCAACATCAGGAAAAGGGTTCTTCGGAATTGTTTAAGTCCTATATTGTGAGCTGGGATATGGTGGGCAATGACGGTGCACGCCTTCGTCCCGGTGTCTATATCTACAAAGCGGCTATCCAAACTCACTATTCCAAAGAGGCGACAAAAGGCAATAAATTAATTGTGCTCGGACAATAAAGCTGCCATAAAACAGTTATTATAATACGTTTAATATCCGGTGTTGGGTCTAACTGCCGGCTAACATATCAACAAATAAGTTATATATGATGAAAACTTCTCGCATAGGTATTGGTTTGATGATCATTCTTCTGACTGTTTCGTTTACATCCCTCAAGGCTGAGGGCGATGATATAAAAACAAAGTTTGCTCCTATCTATACAGCGATCCCCTCTCTTTCTATTGCTCCTGACGCCCGTGGAGGCGCCTTGGGTGATAACGGGGTAGCAACTACTCCGGATATCAACTCGCAATACTGGAACGCGGCTAAATACGCGTTCAATTACAGCAAAGCCGGGGTCTCTCTTTCGTATACGCCCTGGTTACGTAAGCTGGTAAACGACGTTGGTTTGGCTTACCTCTCCGGTTTTTATAAGATTGGTGATAGCGACCTGCAGGCAATCGGTGGTTCTATCCGTTATTTCTCGTTGGGAGAAGTAAACGACTCACAAGGAGAGATGAGTGGTATACCGGCCATTATCAATCCCTATGAAATGGCTGTCGACGTGAGCTACAGCCGTAAGCTGTCTGAATCCTACTCCATGGCTGTAGCCTTGCGTTATATCCGTTCCGATATGAACGCGCAATCAACCGACGATATGTCGCCTGCCAATGGCTACGCAGCCGACGTCTCCGGGTATCTGGAGAAATATGTGATGCTGGGATACAGCGAAAGCCTTTGGAGTTTTGGGTTTAATATCTCGAATATCGGTACGAAGATTACCTACGATGGTGGGCATACCAATAAGTTCCTTCCGGCTAAATTGCAGATCGGTACCGGATTGCTTTATCCGATAGACGACTTCAATACGATCGGATTCTATCTGGATCTGAGTAAATACCTGGTGCCCTCAATGCCTGTTCTCTCCGGAAACCCCAGCCAGGAAGAAATTGAGCAGTACGACAAAGACAAGGTCGAATATGAAAACATGGGATCGATCAAAGGGGTATTCAAATCGTTCCATGACTCCCCCCAGGGATTCAGCGGCGAGATGAAAGAGGTGATGGCTTCGTTCGGGGTCGAATATGGATACAATGATCAGTTCTTCCTGCGAGGAGGTTATTACTATGAAAACGAAAATATGGGTAACCGTCAATACTTCTCATTGGGTGCCGGGTTCAAGATGAGCGTGTTCCAATTGGATGCTGCCTATCTGATCAGTACCGTTCCCAGTAATCCGCTCGACCAAACGCTTCGTTTCTCCCTCTCTTTCGATATGGACGGGTTGCGGAATCTATTTAGATAATGGTTAATGATCAATGTTTAATGATTAATGATGAAGGTTCGGGTTGGTTTTGGATATGATGTGCATCAGTTGGTTCCCGACCGGGATCTATGGCTGGGAGGCGTACGTATCGATCATACGGTAGGCCTGAAGGGACATAGTGATGCTGATGTGTTGATTCACGCCATCTGCGATGCTTTGTTGGGGGCTGCCAATCTGCGCGACATCGGTTACCATTTTCCGGATACGGCTGGCGAATACAAAGACATCGACAGCAAAATACTCCTGCGCGACACCATGCGCCTCCTTCGCGAAGCGGGCTACGAGCTGGGCAATATCGACGCGACCATCGCTGCCGAACGTCCGAAGATCAACCCGCATATCCCCTCCATGAAACAAACGTTGGCTGCTGTTATGGCGGTCGATGAAAACGATATTTCCATCAAAGCTACCACAAGCGAACGTCTTGGCTTCGTTGGCCGGGAAGAGGGCATGGCTGCCTACGCTACCGTGTTGATCACGGCGCGCTAAAAAGCTCCTTTCTTCAAGTCTCATTGTTGCTCTATTTTTTGTACTTTTGTATGATAGATAAGGTGAACGAATGACATGAATAGACTGATTACAATCCTTTTTTTAGTATTTATATCCTGTTTCTCTCTTTCAGCAACGGAAAGTTATGCCTTTCGTGTCTACCTGAAAGACAAAGGGGATTGTAATCATACGCTTGAGAAGCCGGAGGAGTTTCTCTCTGCCCGGGCCATCGAACGCCGCCTGAAAACAGGGAACCTGTTGACTGAGTCCGATCTGCCGATCTCTGCCTCCTATCTGCAAGCGCTGGAAGAGGCAGGAGGGGTCTTGATCACAAAGAGCAAATGGCTCTCCACGGTAGCCGTTTCCTCTTCCGACAGTTTGATAGCAGATCGATTGCTGGATCTTCCTTTTGTTGATTCTGTGAAGCTGGTATGGAAAGGCGTTGCCCATAGGGAAAAGGGAACCTCTTTTGCTGAGACTGACACCACGCGACTTTATCCTTCCGATGAGCTGTTGCCCGATTACTACGGATATGCTCAAAAACAAATCGATATGCTTCAAGGTAATAGCCTGCACGAAGCGGGATATACCGGTGAAGGGATGCGGATTGCGGTGATCGATGCCGGATTTACGCATGTGGACCGTATCAGCGTGTTCGATTCTTTGCGGATCGGCGGAACCTATAACTTTGTGGCACCCGGACAACCTGTTTTTCAAGGCGATGATCACGGTACCCGGGTATTGTCCTGCCTGGCCGCCAACCAGCCGGGCCTTATGGTCGGAACAGCACCGCATGCCACCTACTGGCTGCTGCGCAGCGAAGACAGTTCTACGGAGTTTCCTATCGAAGAGGATTATTGGGCAGCAGCCGCTGAATATGCCGATAGTGTCGGGATCGACCTGATCACCTCTTCCCTCGGTTATTCCTCTTTCGATGCGAAAGAGATGAATTACTCACAAGAGCTCTTGGACGGGAAAACGGCCTTTATCAGCAAAGCGGCAGCCATGGCGGCCGAGAAAGGTATATTGGTGGTCTGCAGTGCCGGCAACGAAGGCAATAGCGCTTGGGGAAAGATCACCTTCCCGTCCGACGCGACAGATATCCTGACTGTCGGAGCTATCACCTCCAAAAAAGAAAAAAGCAGCTTTAGCTCCACGGGGTTTACGGCCGACTATCGCGTCAAACCGGATGTGACGGCATTGGGCAGTGGCTGTTGTGTGATTGGCGAACAAGGACAGATCCGTTATGCCAATGGCACCTCCTACTCCACGCCTATCGTGGCCGGGCTGGTTGCCTGTCTGTGGCAGGCTATCCCCGAGCTGACCCCTACCCGACTGATTACCCTATTACAAACGACCGCCAGCCAACACAAACGACCGGACGCGGAGAAGGGCTACGGCATACCGAACCTCAGTAAAGCACATAAAAAAGGAATGAAAAATGACTGATAGCCTGTTTCATACATCTACGCCACCCGAAGCAATCTCGCTTTCGGCGCTTAACCTGCAGGTGAAAGGAGCGATCAACAGAGCCTTTCCTGATGGCTGCTGGCTGCAAGCGGAGACGAGCGATGTGCGTGCCAATGCGACCTCCGGTCACTGCTACCTGGAGTTTATCGAGAAAGACCCAAAGACCGGGCAGCTGTTAGCCAAAGCACGGGCGACGATCTGGGCCAAGACCTACCGGATGCTCAAACCCTACTTCGAGCAGGAGACAGGACAACGGTTCACATCGGGCATCAAGGTGATGGTGAAGGTATTGGTCGATTACCACGAGGTGTATGGATTCAATCTGACCATTGTCGATATCGACCCGACCTATACCTTGGGGGATATGATGCGCAAGCGCCTGGAGATTATCCGCCAACTGCAGGAGGAAGGAGTGTTTACATTGAATAAGGAATTGGAATTCCCGACATTGCCCCAGCGCATTGCCGTGATCACCTCGCCGACAGCCGCCGGATATGAAGATTTCATGAACCAATTGACCCATCATACGGCGGGCTACTGTTTCTATACCCGTCTTTTTCCGGCTGTTATGCAGGGAGAGAAGACCGAAGTATCGGTCGTGGCGGCACTGGATGCGGTCTATGAACACTATGAATTGTTCGACGTCGTGGTGATTATTCGCGGTGGGGGAGCCACCTCCGAATTGGCCAGCTTCGACAGTTACCTGTTAGCCGCCCATTGTGCCCAGTTCCCGATACCGGTTCTGACGGGCATCGGACATGAGCGCGACGATACAATAGTCGATATGGTAGCCCACCGGCGGCTGAAAACACCAACAGCCGTGGCCGAGTTTCTGATCGAACAGATGGACGAGGTCGCGCAAGAGATAAACAATCTTTGCGAACGCGTACGTCTGCAGGCAACCACTCACCTTAAGGAACAAAAGAATTATCTTCAGCTCATGGGCACCCGCCTCCCAGCGTTGGTCACCGGACGGCTGGAGCGGAACCGGAATCTGCTGCAAGGCATAACGGGACGCTTGCCACATCTGGCATCGACCCTATTGACACGCCATGACTCCCTATTGGGGAATCTCACGGGAAGATTGCAAAACAGCCTGGTGCATTTCGGGAACGAGAAAAGACGCCACCTGGAACTGACTGAACAATTCCTGAAGATGGTCTCTCCGGACTATATCCTGCGACGCGGGTATAGCCTAACCCTGAAAGAGGGGAAAATCATAAAGAAAGCCGAAGATATTCAACCGGGCGACAGGCTGACCACTCGCTTCACGGACGGGGAGGTTGAATCGACGGTACATGAGATAGTAAAAAACAAATAAATCATACCGATATGGCCGGAAAAGGAGAATCGTATAACGAAGCTATCGAAAAACTTCGTAAAATTGTAGCAGAGATCGAAAACAACGAGCTCGATGTGGATGTTTTATCAGAAAAGGTCAAAGAGGCGACACGCCTGATAAAGCTCTGCAAAGAGAAATTGTTTAAAGCCGACGAAGAAGTAAAGAAAATATTAGAAGAACTGGAATAATGGAACGTTTTATCATCATCGTAGCAGGAGGAAAAGGGTTGCGCATGGGAGCCGACCTGCCGAAACAATTCATCCCATTAGATGGCAAACCATTATTGATGCACACCCTGGAGGCATTCAACAGATGGGATGAGTCGGCTGAGATTATTCTGGTGTTGCCGGAAGATCATCAGGACTACTGGCGTATGCTCTGTAAAGAGATCGGAACAACCATCACCCATGTGATTGTCAACGGAGGAGAGACCCGTTTCCATTCCGTTAAGAACGGGTTGAAATACATCGCCGAAGAATTGGGCTTCTCACCGGAACGGAAGAAAAAGGCGCTGGTTGCCATACACGACGGGGTGCGTCCTTTCCCATCATCCGAGGTGATCGACAACTGTTTCAATAGTGCCGAGAAGGAGGGAAATGCCATTCCGGTTATCCCGATCGTTGATTCCATTCGCCAGGTGACCGAAGAGGGAAATTTCCCGATGGATCGTGCCGACTTCTATGCCGTGCAAACGCCACAGGTGTTTCATAGCGACCTCATCATAGAAGCCTACCGCCAAGACTACTCACCGCGGTTTACCGACGATGCCTCGGTAGCCGAAGCCATGGGTGCCGCCATCCATCTGGTGCCGGGCAACCGGGAAAACATAAAGATCACCACGCCTTTTGATTTATTAATTGCCAAAGCAATTTGTCCGTATTGTCACTAAAAGAGAGCGACTATGCTTGATCTCGACAAACGATCGATCACATACCTGCCCGGAGTAGGCCCGCGTAAGGCTGAAATTCTGCAAAAGGAACTCGACGTGGTTTCTTTTGAGGATATGCTTTATTATTTCCCTTATAAATACATCGATCGGAGCCGTTTCTATACCGTCGCGGAGGTTACGGGAGATATGCCCTATATCCAACTGAAAGGACGGATTCTCTACTTCGATGTGGCGGGCGAAGGACGGGGCAAGCGATTGATTGCCCGCTTCACTGATGGGACAGGCAATATCGATCTCGTCTGGTTTAAGGGGTTGAGTTTCATTCTGGAAAAATACAAAGCCAATACTGAATACATCGTTTTTGGGAAACCCAACGAGTTTGGACATATCATTAATATACCCCATCCCGATATCGATCCGCTGGATCATGCCGAACAGGTGGCAAGTGGCCTGACCCCTTTCTATAATACGACGGAAAAGATGAAGAAGTCTTTTCTTAACTCACGCGCCATACAAAACCTGCAATATGCCCTATTAAGCACCATCAAATGGGAGGTGCCTGAAACATTGCCCGCATGGCTGTTGCAGAAAATAAAGATGATGCCGCTCTCGGAAGCGATCCGTAACATCCATTTTCCCGAATCGGTTGATAAACTGAAAGCCGCCCAGCTACGCCTGAAGTTCGATGAGTTGTTTTATATTCAGTTGAAGATCCTTCATTCGGCCGAACTGCGAAAGATGAAACTGAAAGGGATCGTCTTCTCGAAGGTAGGCGATTACTTCAATACCTTTTATGCCCATCATCTGCCTTTTGAACTGACCGGTGCCCAGAAACGCGTTATCAAAGAGATGCGTGCCGATATGGGTAGCGGACGACAGATGAACCGTTTGTTGCAAGGCGATGTGGGCAGCGGAAAAACGCTGGTAGGACTGTTGGCTATGTTGCTGGCGCTTGATAATGGCTGTCAGGCTTGCATGATGGCGCCGACCGAGATCCTGGCCAATCAGCATTATACGACGATCAAAGAGTTCCTCCGGGAGATGGATATAGAGGTAGCTCTATTGACAGGATCGACCTCCAAAAAGGAGCGCACCCGCATCCTGCCTGCCATAGCTGCCGGAGAGATACGGATTGTGATCGGTACCCATGCCTTGATCGAAGATACGGTGCAGTTCGCTTCGCTTGGACTGGCCATTATCGACGAGCAACATCGCTTCGGGGTGGCTCAACGCTCACGCCTTTGGTCGAAAAGCATCGAGGTGCCGCATATCCTGGTGATGACGGCAACACCTATCCCACGTACGTTGGCGATGACCCTGTATGGCGACCTGGATGTGTCGGTGATCGACGAACTGCCCCCGGGACGAAAGCCGATCCGCACGCTCCACCGCTATGACAATAAGAAGGCGGAATTGTTCGACTTCCTGCGCAAAGAGATTGGTTTGGGGCGCCAGGTGTATGTTGTTTATCCATTGATCGAAGGAAGTGAAAAAATGGATTATAAGAACTTGGAAGAGAACTTCGACTTGTTCAAAGAGATATTTCCTGAATTTAAGGTATGCATGGTGCATGGGCGCATGAAAGCCAAGGAGAAGGATGCGCAGATGCAACTCTTTGTCTCCGGTGAGGCACAGATATTGATGGCTACTACCGTGATCGAAGTGGGCGTGAATGTGCCGAATGCCTCCGTAATGGTGATTGAAAGTGCCGAGCGTTTTGGGCTCTCCCAACTGCACCAGCTCCGGGGACGGGTAGGGCGGGGGTCGGAACAATCCTATTGCATCCTGGTTAGCTCCTACAAACTAAGCGACGATTCCCGTAAACGCCTGGAAATAATGGTCAATAGCAATGATGGATTCGAAATAGCCGAAGCCGATCTACGCCTGCGCGGACATGGTGATTTGGAGGGCACCCGACAGAGTGGCGAAGGCATCGATCTGAAAATTGCCAACCTCGGAACCGATGGGCAAATACTGCAATATGCCCGCGATATGGCACAAGAGATTTTGAACGAAGACCCCGATTTATTGGCCGAAACCAACCGATTATTGAACAAAACCCTTAAAAAGCATTTCAACAAAAAGACCAACTGGGGGATGATTAGTTAGTATGTTATAAAACATAGTCATTTCTATCTGACTGAAAATCAAACAATTTATTTTCTGACACTTCTTTCCTTCCGGGAAAATTACAATTTATTCACAGGCAATCGTTTGGCATACTTCTTCAAATTGACGTACTTTGTGCATCAATTAAACCGATCTATTACTATTCAGCGTCGAAAAAGATCGATTTAGTAAGGGAAAGTATTTCAAATTATAAGATGAAGATAAAGGTACTACTAAGCATCGGGGGAGTTCTGTTTTCATTATTCGCACAGGCACAAACTGTAGAGAATGAGGAAAACGGCAAAATTACCTCACATACACAACTCATGGAAGAACGTATCTCTGAACTTATGGCAGACAAAGTGCCGGTAAGAAAGGATATCGCTTTGCAAGAGTTGATCGAAATCAACGAGAGAGCGCAGCTTTTGCAAAAGGAGTCATTAATGTTTCCCGCCGAAGAACTCTACGGTTCGCATTGGGACAACAAATGGGTTGACCCTTTCCAGGGGCAGATCAAGCCGGTCTTCCCGGATTCCTGCCAGATCGACTGCTCTGCGTTCAATATTCCTATCGATTCCCAGATAAAAGTAACATCCAAATATGGCCCGCGCGGCCGCCGCATGCACCGGGGTATTGACCTGAAAGTGCAGATTGGCGATACCATTCGTGCTGCCTTCGATGGCAAAGTGCGTATTCGTGCTTATCAACGGGGAGGCTATGGCTATTACCTGGTATTGCGCCATCCGAACGGATTAGAGACTGTTTATGGCCATCTTTCTAAGTTTCTCTCTAACGAAAACGAAATTGTCCGCGCCGGACAACCCATTGGACTGGGTGGAAACACCGGCCGTTCTACCGGATCCCATCTGCATTTCGAGACCCGTTTCCTGGGGCAGACACTCAATCCGGCTGATCTGATCGACTTCACCGAAGGGGTTCCGCATAAAGATATGTATGTATTCCGCAACGTGAAGATCAACGGTCGCAAGAGCAATATCTACACCTCCGACGACACCCAAATGGTGTATCACCGCGTGAAATCGGGCGATACGTTGGGTAAGATCGCTCGTAGATACGGAACGACCATCAACGAATTGTGCCGCCTGAACGGTATTAAGAGCACGACCACCCTGCGTATCGGTCAATCGCTCCGTTGCAGCGCAAGCAGCAGCGCCGTGAAAGCCTCCGAACAAACCACCGTGAAGCAGGCAACCGTAAAAGCAACAACAGCCGCCGTCGCTTCACTTCCTGAAAACAAAACAAAGAGTGTTTCGACAGAAGCCACCAACGAAGCGGTTTACCACAAAATACAATCGGGTGACACCCTGGGTGCCATCGCCACAAAATATGGTACAACCATCAACAAACTGTGTGAACTGAACGGCATCAAACGCAACACCATCCTGCGCCTCGGCCGCACCCTGCGTTGCTCATAAACGAAACAATTTCGATATCCACATAAAAAACGAGGTAACAGAAAGCTGTTACCTCGTTTTTTCATGCCTTTATTTCTTTTTATTGTCAATATTCTTCCTCATTGAAAAAGAAATCTTCTTTACTGGGATAATCCGGCCAAATGTCTTCCATGCATTCGTAGATTTCACCTTCATCTTCCATTTCCTGCAAATTCTCAATCACTTCTAAAGGTGCGCCGGAACGTTGAGCATAGTCAATCAATTCATCCTTGGTTGCAGGCCAGGGAGCGTCTTCCAGCTTCGATGCTAATTCTAATGTCCAATACATAGTTTCTCGGTATTACAATCACCGGTTAAGGGTGATTTGGGTTTCAAATTTTCCGCAAAAATAAAACATTATTCCTTAGATACAAGTATTATCCCAAATAATTTCCTTTCCGCCCTCCCTTAGGCTCTCTTCACGGGCAAGAACAAAGAAATAATCTGATAATCGGTTGATGAATATCAACACCGGATCTTCTACTTCGGCCGTCTCTCGTAAACGATAGATTTCCCTTTCGGCACGGCGGCAAACCGAACGACAGACATGAGCCAGCGCCGCTGAAGGCGATCCGCCTGGCAGCAGAAACGAACGCATTTTGGGTAGCGTATTGTCTATGCGATCGATCTCTTTTTCGATTCGCACGATACTCTCCGGCGTGATACGGCTCTCTATCCGAATATCCGTTTTTTCGGGATCGGTCGCCAGGTAAGAGCCGATCGTGAACAGCTTGTGCTGTACGAATAATAGGAGCGCACGCGTGGCTTCATCGCTTACGGAGGTGATAAGGAGTCCCACGAACGAATTCAATTCGTCCACGGTGCCATAGCTTTCGATACGCCGATCGGCTTTCGACACCCGGTGGCCACCGACCAACGAGGTCATCCCTTTATCGCCTCCTTTGGTGTATATCTTACTCTTTTCCATGTCAATAATATATTTTATAATTTCGTTTATACCATTGGGGATTCAGAAACACAATCCCAACACTATACAGATCCAGCGTGACCGTCACCTCCGGCAGGTCGCAGATAGCTTTCCAGGCGGCCAGATGTTTCTTGCTTTTGTGGATCGCGTCAATAACGCAAACACCGGTGGGGGCCAGATGCTGTTTACACCTGTTAAACACTTCAAGGGTATCATATTGTTCATCTTTCCCGCTAAAAAAGAGAAAATCGAACGAATCGTAGCTCTGCAAGACCGCTTCCAGCTGTGTCGAGAAGTCGCCTGTTCGCTGGTCGATCGGTGTGCGCGCAGCCTCCTGGTAGACCCATTGGGCAATGGTTGCCAGTGCCGGTTCGGGTTCCAGCGAGACACACGATAGTGCCGGGGCATACGAGGTGAGATAAAGCGTAGAAAGCCCCATGGAAGAGCCCACTTGCAAGATGCGCTCCGACCGGAAATGATGGGTCAGCCGAAACAGTAAGGCACCGGTTTTAGGGGTTATCGCCTCCTTGCGCACCAGTTCGCCAACGGTTGTCTTTCGCGTTTTCCTGGGACGGCGCGGGTTGGGATAGACCAAGATATCGTTGTTTTGCAACAGTCGCTTGCGTAATAATTCAATCTCTTTGAATCGATAATAGGATGCCTTCTCGCCAATAACCTTCGTCAATAGATGGAACACGAATGGCGAATGCACCCCGTGTCCTTTCGTGCGGAAATGTCGCCGGTAGCGCACGATATGCTTCGGTGGCATCGGTTTCCTTATGAGCTGTTTTATCTTCTTCACGATCTCTATATTTCTTGATCGGCAAAGGTAAAAAAAGCAAAGCAAGCAAACTTCTTTTTTTGTTTTATAATGCCTATTTTTGTGGTGTATCATGAACAACCATAAAACAATAGATCTTATGAAATCTCTATTACCTATTTCCTTCGTTATGTTGCTTTGCCTGGCAGCATGTACCACGAAAAAAGCACCGCAGGCAGAAACGTGGGAAACCCTCTTCAATGGCAAAGATTTGAATGAGTGGACAGTGAAAATCAAAGGATATCCGGCCGGAGAGAACTTTGCCAATACCTTCCGTGTGGAGGAAGGGCTGATGAAGGTGCGCTACGATGGCTATGATTCGTTTGATGAGCGCTTCGGACATATCTTTTTTCATAAACCCTATTCGCATTATAAATTACGCGTGGAATATCGCTTTGTAGGCGAACAAGCGCCTAATGCGCCGGGATGGGCCTACCGCAACAGTGGAGCCATGCTTCATTGTCAGGCACCCGAAACCATGCATCTCGACCAGGACTTCCCGGTGTCGATCGAAGCTCAGTTTCTGGGTGGCGACAATACGGGCGAACGCCCGACAGGAAGCGTCTGCACGCCGGGCACGGAGGTGTCTATCGAAGGGGAGCCCTATAAAGGGCATTGTGCCAACTCTTCCTCTAAAACTTATCATGGCGACCAGTGGGTAACGATGGAATTGATCGTCTTGGGCGATAGCATCGCGCATCATGTGATCGAAGGAGATACCATTATGAGCTATTCGCATATCCGTGTGGGCGGTGGCAATGTAAGCCCGAAACCGACTATCCCGGAAGGACCGCTGACAAAAGGGTATATATCACTCCAATCCGAAGGCCATCCGATCGATTTCCGAACGGTGGAGATATTGGATTTGAGCGGGCAGTATTAATTATCATAGCGTATGAACAAAAAGTATATTCTTCTTATTCTCCTATTCCCATGTATGCTTTTGCAGGCACAGCAAAAGGCGGTGACGATAGAAACAAACGTGGGCACGATGAAGGGGATTCTCTATGGCGATGTGCCAAATCATGTGCGTGCCTTTACGGAGCGTGCCAACCGGGGTGATTTCAATGGTACCCTGTTTACCCGTGTGATCAAAGATTTTATGATTCAAGGTGGAGCAGCCGATTCGCGCAATGCTTCGCCCGGTGTGCGGGTGGGAAGCGGCGATCGCAGCGCTGAGATCATGCCGGAAAAGAGCGAAGGGCATTTCTTTAAGAAAGGAGCGATCGCGGCTCCGCGTCAGCCCGACAATATCAATCCGAAGAAGAAATCGGATATGTCGCAGTTCTTTATTGTGCAAGGGAAGGTGTACACGCCCGAAGAGTTGAAATCCATGCAGCAAACAACGAACCGTCCGATCCGCCGGAAGGCGATGGCGGAGTTTTATGATCCGATCAAAGAGGATATGGAGAAATGGAAAACAGACGATAAGGTATTGTATAATCAACATGTGGTGGAGATCAATCATAAGGTGGATTCCGTGATTCGTGCTACGCCCGGTCATCTGTTGTTTACGGAGGAGCAGCAAGAGGCCTATACCACCGTCGGCGGTGCTCACCATCTGGATGGACACTATACTATTTTCGGCGAGATCACCGAAGGCTTGGAACTGATTGATCGCATCGCCAATCAGCCGACCGATCAATACGACCGCCCGAAGACGGATATTCGGATCATACGTGTAACGGTACAATAAAAAACAAAAGATATGCTACGCAGGGATTTTATTATGGTGCAGATTGAGGAGTTGGGTAAGGTGATTGCCCAGTTGATTGCCCAACGTCAGATGGGTGCGACCCGGCGCATTCCCGAGCAAATACAGACGGTCTACGACTCCTTGCCGTTAGACCGCCACATACTCCTGACAGCCTCCCCCGAAGAGGTCCGCCGCCTGCTCGACAGAGAGGATAGCGGCGGAGTCCTTCGTATGGAGATTGCCATCAAAGCCTTGATCGAAGAGAGCTATCTTTACCCCGACAAAAAGCAGGAGATGCTTACCCGCGCCAAAGAATTATTGGAATATCTGCAACAAACAGATGTGACCTTTTCTTTTGAAAGGGTTAATTTGTTGGGTCAGATTGAAGGGTTATTGGATTCCTGAATGGTTATTTTCTCGGCTTGTCCAATGCTTAGTCTTTGCGTGTTGTAGGTCTTGCCCACGATCAGATGAATATCATTGAGGACATCTTTCGGCGTATCTTTGGGGACCTGTAGTATAATTCCCAAATCATCTTCCATCTTTGTGATTTCCTTTTTTTCTAATTCTTTACGGAAATCTCCAAAAGTAGTTTTTTCGTTTACGGTGATGGGTGTCGGTGCGCGACCGAATTCATTGACTACATAGACTATGACCGCCTCAAATTCCTCCCCTTCATTAAACAGATCGTTCTCTTTCAAGGTGAGCCCATAATTTTTCGGGGACTCGTTCTTTACATAGGCTTTTCGACCTTTTTCAGCCAAGAGAGCTTCTGTTTTTTCGAAAGCAACCTGTATATTTTGATAGATTCGCCGGATAAAACTCTCCGTAGAAGCAGCATCGCATTGTAAAGAGATCAAGATCGGTTTGCCGTCGGCATGCTCTTCCAATAAAGTTTTTTTCAATTTACTTTCCAATTGTACGATGTCAATAAATTGATTATTGTACAAGATCTGATCTCGTGCATTTACAAGCAAGAACGACAGGTGAGTCGCCTCTCTGGCATCTTGTCCCTTGAGCACTTCTTTTTCAAACCTAATATACTCCGCCTCAAAGTATTCAGGCGTGTACTTCTTGTTATCCTGCGAAATAATTGTACCTTCGCCAGGGATAAGTTGTTCTAACTGCCGGTTTACTTCCGGACGGGCAAAGGCATACAAGGTACAGATTGCCACCGGTATAAGAAGTAATGACTTCCACCGTGCCCGATGATTGGATTGTTTTTTACACATCATAGTAATTCTTTTTTTGAGTTTACTTTGATTAAAGCTGTTGGCAAGAGTGTAGGAGCTGGAGCCGACAGCTTTTTTCACTAATAATAATTGATATTTTGTTGCATCGATGCCATTTTTGATCACTTCCCGGTCTGCCTGATACTCATGGATATCCTGCAATTCGCGTTTCAATAGCCAAGCGGCCGGGTTGAACCAGTGAAATAAAATAATGATTTGTGCAAACAGCACATCTGAGGAATGACGCTTATGATAATGCGCTAACTCGTGCGTCAGTATCTCTTCCGCATGTTGTTCGTAGTCCTGTTGTGGCAGGACGATATATTTCCACCAGTTGAAAGGCGAAATCGGTTGGTCGATCACGACGATAATATAGTCGTTGACGCGTATTTTCCTGCCCGACCGGATCAGGAGTAACAGGTGGATAAACGAGCGCAGAAAGAGTGTGAAAGCAATCGCTCCTCCTGTTAGATAGATACAGCTAAAGATCAGGCCGTAAGGAATTTGGCGGTTTGTCTCTTTTGCTTCCGAAACCTGTGGGATTTCTGCCGGAAGGATAAGCCGTTCGGTGATGGCTGTTTCTTCCAGGCTGATCACCTTTTCCAGTTCTATAAAGGTTTGCTGAATGAATCCGGGTGAATCGGTTTTCACCTTTACCAAAGGCAGCAACAGGCAGGCAATCAAGCCTCCGATCAGTATCTTCCGGTTGAAAGGAAAGAAGGTTTCGTTGCTCAACAGCAATTTATAGCTGAAGTAAAACAACACCAGCCCTAAGGTCGATTTGACAATATAGATCAGGAACGCCGCCATTACGATTACCGCTCTTTTATCTGTCGGATAATATCCTGCAACTCTTCCACCGACAATTTCTCCTCTTCGATCAAGGTGGAGACCACCGAAGTGTACGAATTGCCGAAATATTTATTGACCAATGTCTTCAGGGAGCGGTTGCGGTATTCCTCCTGTGTCACCAGGGCGTAATACTGGTAGGTGTTCCCATACGCCTTATACCCGATATACCCTTTCTCTTCCAGGATACGCACCATGGTAGACAGCGTATTATAATGTGGCTTGGGCTCCGCTTGCATATCCAGTAACTCACGGATAAACAAAGGCCCCTTCTCCCAGAAATAGCTCAGAATCTCTTCCTCTTTAGCTGTTAATTTCTTCATCTCTATCTCTTCTTTTTTATGTGATGCGACAAATGTAACTAAAAGAGTATATAAAACAACTATCATCTTTAGTTGGTCTACTATATTTATTAATAATTAACAAAATCGTGTAAAAGAGTCGTTGTTGGCTTTTGTTTGGTGTAAGTTTTATAACTCAAGCTATTTATCTGCTCGATGAAGTAATCGCTAAACTGTAGAAAAGTAAAATATATCAATTGTCAAATTGATAGCAAAACCCCCATTTTGCTTTACAATATGATACGTTAAAAAGTGTTACTCCTGCGGGTAATTTAAAATACCCCTACGTTTACGGAAAAAAAGTCGGGCGATTTTGACAATTTGTAAATTCGTCTGAACCTTGAAACACCGTTCGCTTCCGAAGGGAGCAATACGCTGATTTTTGGATTTTTCGGATGTGATTGGTTTGATTTAATATGATTATTCTGATGGATGCTTTTCTTCAAATCGGAGAAGAGGGGAAGGTGGCTTTTGGCACAGATTGCACAGATTACACAGTTTTAAATATTCAATCGGAGAAGACGATAAAGGCAAGCAATCGTAGATTGCTCCGCTCTGTAGCCAGTTGCCTCAGGCTGCTGGTCTTCAAATGGGAGAAGAGGGGAAGATTCTCTTTATATGACTGAAAGTCACAGCGGGCCTGGAAGGCCGAGTCCCGGAGGGACGATGACTTAGCCCATGGGTAAGCAGACTGAAAGTCTGCGCCACCCTGGGTATCATGATAATACAATCAGTCGAGTTCTGAAGGAACGATAGATGGTATGATAGGATATATGGTGATAGCGCCTGTGAATAGTGGATTTCTTCTTTCGTTCCTTCAGAACTCATTTTTATATATCCATGGAATCCCAGGGTGGCGCAGACCTTCGGCCTGCTTACCCTGGGCTAAGTCTTCGTCCCGCTGGGACTCGGCCCTTCAGGCCCGCTGTGGCCTTCAGCCATGAATATATCTCCTCGTTCCTTCAACTTAAATTTCCAAAATCTAAAGATCCTACCCATCTTCATTATTACACTACATGAAATTAATACGCATTTACCGGATGAGCCTGTTGTGTGTTCAATGTGTTTGTTGCATAAAGTGCTGATAATGAAGAATGGGTATTATTGTACACTTTTGTGTAAATACGTGCATGTGAGTGAAATGTGAATAGTAAAGAAAGAGTTTTATATATAGCTTTACGGGAAAGTATATACGTATGGGTAATGTAAAAGTTTCCAGAGAGATCTATTAATAATGTAACGAATGTAAATTGCAATAATTAAACAATATGAAAAAGATTATTTGTATAACAAAAATAACAGTTCTTATCCTATTAGGTACAATAGGATGGTTGGGTCATAGTGCCTATAGCCAGGAGAATAATTTGCGGACAAAATTCTCTGTTCCTACCGAACAATTTGAAGGAGAATGGGTGGCTACAGTTGGTGAATATAGCTATGAATTGACAATCGTAAAAAAGATGGTTTATATGGAACTGTTCAAAGTCGATGTAGAGTCGTTGATGGGTTCGATGATCTGGAAAAAGAATGGACATGTGATTCGTTCGACAGAAATAGATGGTGTGAAAGCTCTTTTGGTAGATAAAGGATTACCTAGCGTTAAAGAAGCTCGTTTTTCTTTCAAAGATAGTGAAAAGGAGATAGCTGGCAATGTGGATTTTATAATAGATGCGGATAATGCTAATTTGGCTCGTTGGACTCTCATAATAGACAGGCAAGTAAATATGATCCTGGGATGGAAAACGGTGGAGTTTGATATCCCTAAGGAATTAACCTTCGAGAAGGTACAATAATTTTTCAAAAGATAGGGAGTGTATCGAAAGGTATGCTCCCTTTTTTACCTACCTCGTTTTTCTGTACGAGGCTGTGAACAACAAGTCTTCCTATTTTAAATATCTTTACGATTTCTGACGCTTTCTGTACTTGACTTTCAATTGGAAGGTATGAAAAAAGAGGTATCTTTGAGGCGGGTATTCCGGGTTTTTTTTCTTTTGCCGGAAACTTACTGTCTAATATTTTAATTGAAAAACATGTTATGAAGAGAAGAAAGCTAAGAATGGGTATGGTCGGCGGTGGTAAGAATGGCTTTATCGGAGCTATTCACGTCCGGGCGGCACTAATGGAGAATCATGTAGATTTAGTATGCGGATGTTTTAGTACCAATCCGGAGGTGAATAAAAGTTCCGGACTCGCTTACTTCCTGCCGGAAGAAAGGATTTACAATACGTATCAGGAGATGTTCGACAAGGAGATGGCTTTGCCTGCCGACGAACGGATGGATTTTGTCGTGATCGTAACACCTAATCACCTTCATTTCGAACCCGCCATGATGGCCTTGGAAAGAGGATTCCATGTGGTGCTCGATAAACCGATGACCTTCTCGCTGGAAGAGGCGAAGTTGTTGAAGGACAAGGTGGAAGAGACCGGTCTGGTGTTTGCTCTGACTCATGTCTATACCGGTTATCCGGCCGTGAAAGAGATGAAGGCGCGTATTGCCAAGGGTGAACTGGGTAAGCTGCGCCGCATCTATGTGGAGTATCCACAGGGCTGGTTGTCGGAGCGGATCGAATTGCAGGGTGGTAATAATGCCGGTTGGCGTACCGACCCGAAACTATCGGGAAAGGCCGGCTGTATTGGCGATATCGGCACCCATGCCTGGCATCTGACGGAATATGTCACCGGACAACAGGTGACGGAGCTTTGTGCTGAGCTGAATACCTTCGTGCCCGGACGTCCGATCGATGACGACGGAGCCGCTTTCCTGCGCCTGGATGGCGGAGCAAAAGCGACCTTGACCGCTTCTCAGATTGCGATCGGTGAAGCCAATAATATCCGCATCCGCGTCTATGGAGAAAAAGGCGGAGTGGACTGGCATCAGATGGATCCGAACCGCCTGATCGTGAAATGGGGCAACAAGCCGGAAGAGGTGATCCATGTGGGCAATAATACCTACTTAGGTCCTGAAGCCCTATGGGATACCCGTACTCCTGCCGGACATCCGGAAGGCTTTATTGAAGCCTTTGCCAATATATACCGTAACTTTACACTGACCGTGATGGCCAAGCTGATGGGCGAAGAGCCTACCCGGGATATGCTCGACTTCCCGAATGTGAACGATGGCCTGCGAGGCATGCAGTTCATCGAGACCATGGTGACAGCCGGCTGGAACGATGAGGTGAAATGGCAGAAATGGATAGAATAAACCGAGTTGTTTGATCGCTATTTATAGCCCCAAGGGAAATACCTTGGGGCATTATTAACTCTATAATCAATAATTTATTTATGAATTTAAAACGCTTATTGCTTTGTGGTTGCTCCCTGTTGGCGGTGACCACTTTTGCGCAAAAGAATGAATGGCTTGACCCGACAGTCAATCAGGTCAACCGTGCGCCGATGCACACGAATTATTTCGCCTATGAATCGGCGGAGGCTGCCCGGAAGGGCTGTAAGGAGTCGTCGGAGAATTTTATGACACTTAATGGTGTCTGGAAATTCAACTGGGTGAAAGATGCCGATCTGCGTCCGACAGATTTCTTCAAAGCCGGTTTCGACGACAAAGGATGGGGCACGATGCCTGTACCGGGTAACTGGGAGCTCAATGGTTATGGTGAA
Organism: Parabacteroides sp. PM6-13; assembly: GCF_029892605.1. Taxonomy (GTDB): domain Bacteria; phylum Bacteroidota; class Bacteroidia; order Bacteroidales; family Tannerellaceae; genus QVMG01. The sequence continues at coordinate 203,184 of NZ_JARXWF010000001.1, read as the reverse complement.
CCTATCTATGTGAACAACCAATATCCCTGGCGTAATCAGTTCAAAACCAATCCGCCCAATATCCCTGTTGAAAACAATCATGTAGGTTCTTACCGCAAAGAGATTGTCGTTCCGGCGAGCTGGAGCGGGAAAGAGATATTCGCGCATTTCGGTTCGGTTACTTCCAATATCTATTTATGGGTAAATGGTCAGTATGTAGGTTATAGCGAAGACAGCAAATTGGAGGCTGAATTCAATTTGACCAAATACCTGAAACCGGGTAAGAACCTGATCGCTTTCCAGGTGTTCCGTTGGTGTGACGGCTCCTATCTGGAAGATCAGGACTTTTTCCGTCTGAGTGGTGTGGGACGCGATTGCTATCTCTATGCCCGCAGTCCGAAACATATTCAGGATATTCGCCTGACGCCCGATCTGGACGCGGCCTATCAAGATGCGACCTTGCATTATGAACTCAACCTGAAAGGCAGTGCGACCGTAGAACTGAAGCTGACCGATTGTCAGGGCACCGAAGTGGCTTCGGCTACAGTGAAAGGCAGTGGCAAGCAGACCGGAAGCATGGCAGTCGCCAATCCGAAGAAATGGACAGCAGAAACACCGTACCTTTACACCTTGACTGCCACCCTGAAAGAGGGCAACAAGGTATTGGAGGTGATTCCGCAACGTGTTGGGTTCCGTAAGATCGAACAGAAAGGTGGACAGATTCTGGTGAACGGACAGCCGGTTCTCTTTAAGGGTGCCAACCGTCACGAGATGGATCCTGATCTGGGGTATGTGATTTCCCGTGAACGGATGCTGGAAGATATCCGCTTGATGAAAGAGTTTAATATCAACGCAGTGCGTACTTGTCACTATCCGGACAACAACCTCTGGTATGACCTCTGTGATGAATATGGTTTGTATGTCGTGGCAGAAGCCAATATCGAATCACACGGTATGGGGTATGGCGAAGAAACGTTGGCGAAGAACGCTTCGTTTGCTAAGGCGCATATGGAACGCAACCAGCGTAATGTGCAGCGTAGCTTCAATCATCCTTCTGTGATCTTTTGGTCGCTGGGTAACGAAGCCGGTTTCGGACCGAACTTCGAAAAATGCTACACTTGGGTTAAAGCGGAAGATCCTTCCCGTCCTTGTCAGTATGAACAGGCGCATGGCAATGAGTTTACCGACGTCTACTGTCCGATGTATCTGGGCTATGAGCGGAGTGAGAAATATGTAAGCGGAAATCCGACCAAACCGCTTATCCAGTGTGAATATGCTCATGCGATGGGTAACTCACAGGGTGGTTTCAAAGAATACTGGGACCTGACCCGTAAATATCCGCATTACCAAGGTGGTTTCATCTGGGACTTTGTCGATCAGTCATTACGTATCACACGCCCCGACGGGGTGACCTATTATGGCTATGGTGGCGACTGGAACCGCTATGATGGCTCCGACAATAACTTCTGCGACAACGGGTTGATCAGCCCTGACCGGGTGCCCAATCCGCATATGTATGAAGTAGGGCATATCTATCAGTCGATCTGGGCTACTCCGGTGGATATGAAAACCGGCATGGTAAGTGTTTACAATGAAAACTTCTTCCGCGACCTGAGTGGTTATTATGCCGAGTGGCAATTGTTGGCCAATGGCGAAGTGGTGCAGTCGGGTGTGATCAACGACCTGAAGGTGGCACCGCAGCAGAAGGCAAACCTGAAGCTCGACTATACGACGGAAGGCATCTGTGGATGTAAAGAATTGTATTTGAATATCGCCTTCAAGTTGAAGAAAGCGGAAACAATGCTGCCGGCCGGTTATGTGGTGGCTAAGAACCAGTTGTTGGTGCGTGAAGGCAAACCGGCGGATATGGAATTGAAGAACGTGGAACAGATGCATGTGGCAACCGTTCCGGCTACGCTTGTGGAAAATGATCGTCAGTTCCTGATCGTGAAGGGTGAAACATTCCGTATGGACTTCGGACGTCGGGACGGTTTCTTGTCGCGCTACGAAGCAAACGGACAAACGATGTTGAACGAAGGAGGTAAACTGACACCGAACTTCTGGCGTGCTCCGACCGATAACGATATGGGTGCTAACCTCCAACGCAGATACCGTGCCTGGTTGAATCCGGGATTGAAGCTGAAATCGTTGAAGGGCGAAACAGTCGATGGCCTGGTAGTGATCAAGGCGGAATATGATATGGAAGCGGTCAAAGCCAAATTGTATCTGACCTATGCCATCAATAACGAAGGCGCTATCAAGGTGACCCAACAGATGGTGGCCGATAAGTCGGAAAAAGTGGCTGATCTGTTCCGTTTCGGTATGCAAATGCAGATGCCCAAAAATATGGCGCATATCAAATTCTATGGTCGTGGACCGATAGAAAACTATTCCGACCGTAACAATGTGACCGATTTAGGTATTTACCGTCAATCGGTGGAAGAGCAGTTCTATTCTTATATCCGTCCGCAAGAGACGGGTGCGAAAACGGATGTTCGCTGGTGGAATCAAACCAATCGCGGAGGAAACGGCTTGCAGTTTGTGGGCGAAGCGCCTTTTACGGCTACTGCCCTGCATTACTCTATCGAGTCGCTCGACGACGGAATGGATAAAGGACAGAGTCATTCGGAATTGGTTCCGCAGGTGGATTATACCAATTTCTGTATCGACAAAGTACAGATGGGCTTGGGTTGTGTGAACAGCTGGGGCGCTATGCCGTTGGATCCATACCGTATCCCTTACCAGGATATGGAATTCACCTTCATCATTCAGCCGGTGAAATCGGCTTTGTAAGAAGCACGTTATAATATAAATAAGAAAAGAGGTTCTCCGATTGCGGGCGACCTCTTTTTGTGTCTGCGGGGCTCTCTATTGTCTATTTCGCAAAATTTGTTTTTCTTTGCTGAAAATTCCGAAGGTAGTGAATCTGATCATTGAACAAGGGAATACCGCTACCAAAGTGGCTGTGTATGACCAGGGGCAAAACAAAGCCTCTTTTATGTATAAGGATTTCAATTGTGAGCTGCTGGCGCCCTTATTTGAGCAGTATGACCTAACATATGGGATTCTTTCTTCTGTGATAGGGATTGATGCTCGTATGGTGGCCTGCTTGGAGAAACGCTTGAAGCGACTTTTGCAGTTGACGCCGGACACGGCACTCCCCATTCGGATCGGCTACGATACGCCGCATACGCTGGGGAATGATCGCCTGGCTGCTGCCGTCGGAGCCTATACCTTGCAGCCGGGAAGAACGCTGTTGGTGATTGATGCCGGTACGGCAATTACCTATGAACTGGTCGAGGCGTCGGGACTGTATGTCGGAGGGAATATTTCGCCCGGTATGGCAACCCGTTTTAAGGCGCTTCATCACTATACCAAGAAGTTACCTTTGGTATCTGAACAGGAGGAGATCCCGTTGATGGCAACGAATACAGTCGCGGCCATACAGGCGGGAGTGGTCAACGGACTTGTGTACGAAATAGATGGCTATATCGATGCTTTACAGGCAAAATATTCCGACCTTTTCGTTTTTTTAACAGGTGGACATTCGTTTTATTTGCAGGGACGCCTAAAAAACCGCATCTTTGCAGACATTAATTTAGTGTTGACAGGCTTGAATAGAATCTTAGAATATAATGTTGAAAATTAGCAGGGTAGTAGTTATAAGTATTCTTATAGTCACTCAATTACAGGTGTGGGCGCAGAATAATACCAATTCGCCTTATACCCGTTTTGGGTATGGTGAGATAGCCGATCGTTCGTTTGCCGCCGGTCGTGCTATGGGGGGATTAGGTATTGGATTAAGGTCAGGAAAGCAGGTGAATCCCATGAACCCGGCTTCCTATACAGCCGTTGATTCGATGACCTTTATCTTTGATATGGGCGTCCATGTGCAGCGGTCGTGGTATACAGACGGAGAGAACAAGCAGAGCAATTACAATGGTAATCTGGAGTATCTGGCGATGTTATTTCCTATTCATAAACGGATTGCCATGAGCGCAGGGATTCTTCCCTATTCCTTTGTGGGATACGAGTTTGGCGAGTCTGTGACAGAAGGAGCAACGTATAGTAACGTTTTTTCAGGATCAGGCGGTTTAAACGAAGTGTATGTTGGTTTGTCAATAGATATATGGAAGAAGCGTCTTGCATTAGGTGCCAATGTTGGTTACCTGTTTGGAAAGATTGATCATCAGCAAACATCCTCCTTTCCCCAAGAAAGTAGCGCTTGGAATAGCGTGAATATGCAACGGGTGAAAGTGAATGATGTGAAGTTTGACTTCGGTTTGCAATATACGCATCCGCTGAGCGCGACCCAGAAAGTTGTTGTAGGAGCTGTTTACTCGCCGGCAAAACAATTGAATTCAACCTCCTATAACATACTGCAGGTAGGATCGACCTCATCGGGAGGATATATTGAATCGGATACGACCTCCAACCAACGATTTGATTTGCCGAATTCAGTAGGCTTGGGTGTTTCGTATACCAAAAACAATAAGTTGACCGTGGGTGCTGATGTGAAATATGAAGATTGGAGTACGACCTATTTCTTTGACAAGAATGACTCGTTTGACAATCGGTTGCGCATCGCTTTAGGCGCGGAATATATACCGAACTTTCAAGAGCGGAATATATTGAAAAGATCGCGCTATCGCGCAGGAGCTCATTACAGCAACTCCTATCGACAAGCAACGATTCAGAACACGCGGTATGGTTTTAAAGAATATGGTGTAAGTGTGGGTATGGGGATTCCGGTTCGTACAGGATATCCGTATGATGAAAATCGTTCTTTGATCAATATCTCTTTGGAATATGTGAAGGTACAACCGGAATTACGTACGATGGTGAAAGAGCAATATCTGCGTTTGACGTTGAATCTTACATTTAATGAAATGTGGTTCCTGAAACGGAAAATATAAAAACGGAATAATCTAAAAAAAAGAACAGATATGAAACTACGAGTATTTTTATCAGCTTCACTGCTCTTCATGGGAGTGTTAGGAGCAAGTGCACAGAAAGGAATTGATAACGGAACACCTTTTGGCTCAGGAGAAGATAGTATTCGTTGTATTACGGCGAATAGTTTGTATTATCCTTATGCAAAGTCAGGTAACTATGCGGATGCGTTAGAGCCTTGGACAACTGCTTTTACAGAATGTCCGGCTTCGAATAAGAATCTATACCTGTATGGTGTGCAGATTGTAGACTGGCAAATTGCCAATGCGACCGATGCGGCACAAAAAGAAGAATTGATCAACAAATTGATGTTTGTGTACGATCAGCGTATTAAGTATTTTGGCAATGACGCGCGTTATGGTGCCGACTGGATCTTGTCTCGCAAGGCTCAGTCTTATGTTCAACATAAAGGAGAAAACGTCGATCCGAAGTTGCTGCGCGACTGGCTGGTGGTAGCGCTGGACCAATATGGTGAAAAGACAGAACCGATGGCTGTTTCTTACTTTATGTTTGCTTCTCATCGTCTGTTGATCCAGGATCCGGAAGCCAACAAAGCACAGTATATTGAAGACTATCTGCGTTCGACCGCTATTTTCGATGCTCAATTGGTTGCAGCTAATGCGGCAAACAATGAGAAAGACATTAAAACATTGACTACATACAAGACAGGTATCGATGCCGGTTTTGCCGGTAGTGGTGCTGCTGATTGCGAAACGCTGCAGAATATGTACGCTGAGAAAGTGGAGGAGAACAAAGAAAACATGGAATACCTGCAGGAAACATTGGCGTTGCTGAAACGTGTACGTTGTACGGATACCGATGTGTATATCGCGGCTTCTCGTTATATGCACGTGAACAACCCGACAGCGGAATCGGCTGTAGGTTTGGCTAAACAGGCTGTACGTGATAATGATTTTGAATTGGCTATCAAATATTTTGAAGAGGCTGCCAGCCTGGATGAGGATCCGGCATCTAAAGCAGACGATTATTATATGATCGCTGTGATCATGACTAATCAGAACAACTACTCTCGCGCTCGTCAGTATGCGAACAAAGCGCTTGAGCAGGTGCCAAGCTATGGTAAGGCCTATATCCTGATCGGTCAGATGTATGCGGCTACTGCTAAATCGGTTTATCCGAACGATGCAGTCTTGGCGAAGGTGGTTTATAACACAGCTATCGACAAGTTCGAGAGAGCCCGTCAGGTGGATTCTGAAGTGGCTGGTGAAGCAAACAGCTTGATCAACACCTATCGTGCACACCTTCCTTCTACGGAAGATGTATTTATGCATCCGGATATTGAGAAAGGAAAACAATTCAAGGTAGGCGGATGGATCAATGAAACAACGACTATCCGTTAAGAAATGACAAACGAGCGTTTTACTTGTAAAACGAAAAATAGTGGCATAACAACTACCTTTGGGGTGGTTGTTATGCTTCTTTTATTTTCTTTCTATCCTTCGTGTAGCCGCGATAAAGGCGAGGTGGTTACGGTGGAGTTTGATCCGGAAAATACCTATACGATGCGTACGACGGAGATCTCTTCCTTGATATCCGACTCCGGGCTTACGCGCTATCGGGTGGTTAGCCCCGAGATGCTTGTCTTCGACAAAGCATCGGATCCCTTTTATTATTTCCCGCAGGGGCTCTATATAGAGCAGTTTGATACCCTGTTTAATGTGCAAGCGAGCTTCGAGGCGGATACCGCCTATCATTGGACGGAAAAGAACCTCTCGAAAGCCATTGGAAATGTGGTGGTGGTCAATCTGGACGGAGAGCGGTTTGAGACCGACACGCTTTGGTGGGATCAGGAAGGTGAACGTATCTATTCTGATGCCTTTATGCATATCGTCGAGAAGAGCGGACTGGATCTGTATGGGATCGGCTTCTCCTCTGATCAGAATATGACCGACTGGGTGATACGCCGTCCGACGGGATCGGTGCCTGTCACGGAAGAACAGCCTGCCGATACGACCCGTGTCGATGAAGCGGAGATGGTCGCGCTTCCGGAACCCGATGGTGACGATTCGTCCGAATCGCCCCAGGTGCTTCCTGTCTCGAAGGAAATAAAAGTAGAACCTGTACTCTTGATGGAGCGCGATGAGTAATCTTCTTATCTATATCATTATATCCCTTGTTTTTTCTGCCTTTTTCTCAGGCATGGAGATCGCTTTTGTCTCTTCTAATAAATTGCGCTTTGAATTAGATAAGGAGCGGAAGACTTTATCGAGCCGTATCCTGGAGATCTTTTACCGTAATCCCGGGCAGTTTATCTCTACCATGCTGGTGGGAAACAATATCGCCCTGGTGGTTTACGGGTTGCAGATGGCTATATTGCTTGAGCCAACGATCGCCCGCTTTGTGAGTGCTGAGGCGTTGATTGTATTGATACAGTCTATTATATCTACGCTGTTGATACTCTTTGTGGGCGAGTTTATCCCGAAGACAATATTCAAACTGAATCCGAATTTCTCTTTGAATCTGTTTGCTGTTCCGCTGTTGATATTGTATATCTTGCTCTATCCGATCTCTCGCTTTGCCTCTTTCATCTCCTACATCTTCTTGCGGATCGCGCGGGTGAAGGATCTGAACACCTCGGTGAATCGCACTTTGGGAAAGGTCGATCTGGACTATTTTATCCAGCAGACCATCGATGAGACGCCACAGCATCTCTCTGTCGATACGGAGGTTAAGATATTTCAGAACGCCTTAGACTTCTCCAAGGTGCGTTTGCGTGACTGCATTGTGCCGCGAACAGAGATTGTCGCCTGCGACCTTACGGTGGGGGAAGAGGACATACGCACGAAGTTCATTGAGACGGGTCTGTCGAAGATCGTGGTCTATAATGAGAATATCGATGATATAGTCGGTTATATTCATTCGTCGGAATTGTTTAAGCATCCGGACGATTGGCGGCAGCAGATTCAGGAGGTATCGATCGTGCCCGAAACGATGGCAGCTAATAAGTTGATGAAGGCGTTGATGCACGATAAGAAGAGTCTGGCGGTGGTCGTCGATGAGTTTGGCGGTACGTCGGGCATTGTGACGCTGGAGGATATTGTGGAAGAGATATTTGGTGAGATCGAAGACGAACACGATATTAAATCGCATATAGCGAAGAAGGTGTCGGACGACGAATACCTGCTCTCCGGACGGGTGGAGATCGATACGTTGAATGAGATGTTTCAGTTGGATATACCCGAAGCCGATGACTATGCCACGGTGGCGGGGTACATACTGCATCATTATCAAAACTTTCCGAAGCTGAATGAAACGGTCGTAATCGATAAATACTCATTTAAGATCATCAAAGTGTCGGCTACCAAGATTGAACTGGTGCGCATGACGGTGCTTTTATGAAAAAAAAGAAGAGAAATAGTGTTCCATTTTCTTTTTTTTGTATCTTCGCACCCTTAAAAGCAGAATACTAATAAAATAAATAAAATATAATTTAAAAGATACATGGCTACGCTGGAAAAAATCAGAAGCAAAGCAGGACTTCTTATCATTGTTGTAGGGGTCGCATTGTTTGCTTTTATCATTGGTGACTTTTTGAACTCAGGTTCAACGTATTTCCGACAGACTCAAGAAAAGATTGCATCTGTAAACGGTGAAGTAATTTCAATTCAGGATTATCAGGCACGCATGGACGAGATGATCGAAGTCTATAAAATGCAATCGGGTAACGCTAACCTGACCGATGAACTGAACTCGCAGGTGCGCGAATCCGTATTTCAATCCATGGTACGTGAAATGGTATTAGGAGAGGAAACCGACAAACTGGGTATGGTGGTAAGTCCGGAAGAACTGTTTGATATGGTTCAGGGAGAGAACATCTCACCGATGCTTCAACAAATGCCTATGTTTATGAATGAGGCAGGTCAGTTTGATAAGACGGCACTGTTGAACTTCCTGAAGATGATCGACGATGATAATATCGCGAATTATCCGGTAGAGCAACAGGCACAGCTGTTGTCATTGCGCAACTTCTGGTTGTTCTGGGAAAAGAACCTCAAGAGCCAACGTCTGGAAGAGAAATATCTTGGTTTGATGACAAAGGCAATCTCTGCGAATGCATTGGATGCCAAAGATCATTTTGAAGGTAACAGCAATACGAGCGATATCGCTTATGTGATGCAGCCCTATTCTACTATTCCGGATTCAACGATTACGATTTCCAAGGGTGAATTGGAAAAACTCTATAACCAACGCAAAGAGACTTACAAACAAACAGAAGCGAAGGTGATCAACTACATTGCTGTAGACATCGTGCCAAGCGCAGAAGATTTTGCGAAAGTATCTGCTGAGATCGAAAGTGTAAAACCGGAATTTGCCTCTACGACGAATGTAGCGGAAGTGGTGAATGAATACTCTGACAATCCTTACCTGGATGCCTTCTTCTCTGCATCAGCCTTTACCGGTGACGAAGACCTGAAGCATTTTGTGACGACTGCCAATGTGGGCGACGTAGAAGGACCGCTGTTCTCTGGCAATACCTATCGTATGTTCCGTTTGGTGGACAAGGTGGTTGCACCGGACTCAGTGAACGTGAGCCATATTATGTTGGCAGGCATGACGGATGAACAAACAGCTGCTTTGGCTGATAGCTTGGTGGGTGTTTTGAAAAATAAAGGTGATTTCGCTGAATTGGCTGCTCAATACTCTGTTGACCAATCGGCTCAGGCTGGTGGTTTGCTGGGATGGTTTACGGAAGCTACCGCTTTGCGTGGTGTGAACGAAGACTTCAAAACGGCTGTTTTCTCTGCAAACGCGGGCGATATCAAGGTGGTGAAGTCTATGTACGGAACACATATCGTGAAAGTGAATGAGAAGACCTCGAATGTAGACAAATACAAAGTGGCAAACATCAGCATGACTGTTTCCCCGAGCTCTCAGACCTATAGCAACCTGTACAACAATTTGAATCAATACATCTCTGTGAACAATACGCAGGCGAAGTTCGATGAAAACGCACAGGAAGCAGGATATAACCTGGTGAGCAACTTCAACCTTGGAAAGAACGACCAGACCCTTGGGCTTATCAAAAACTCTCGTCAGGTGGTTCGTTGGGCATTCCAATCAAAGAAAGGCGATATGTCTGATATCTTTGAGTGTGATGATAAATTTGTTGTAGCGGTTATGCTGGGAACCATTCCGGAAGGATATCGTTCTTTGGCCTCTGTTACGCCTATCTTGGAAAATGAACTCAGAGCACAGAAGAAAGGTGCGATTATCGCGGAACAGCTGAAATCAAAGAATCTCTCTTCACTGGAAGATTACGCCGCTGCGATGAATAACGCTACGATAGAAGATGTTAAGTTTGTCGGATTCAATACCAGTCGTATCTCTGGCGTAGGTGCAGAACCTAAGATCAACGCGATGGCTGCTGTGTTGCCCGAAGGAAAGGTGAGCGAGCCGATCATTGGTAACAATGGGGTGTATGTGATTAAAGTGGTTCAGAAGAACAAGGCTGAAGGCGAATACAATGAAGCGGAACAAATGGCTTCGGTAAACGGATCCAATGCTTATCGCTTTAGCTATCAGACTGTTCAGGAACTGATTGATCAGGCGGAAGTGGTCGACAATCGCGTTCGTTTCTATTAATAATCAGGAAACATCTTTATAAGATATCGGATCGAGATCGGAAGCTATTCCGGTCTCGATCTTTGTTTATAGCCCCTCTCTCTTTGGTAGAAGCCATCGGTAAGGGCTTTTTTGTGTATCTTTGCATGTCGCAACAAACGTTGTGGCTGTTTGCTGACAAAGAAGCTTCGATATGAATACAAAAAGAGTTTTGCTGGGCATGACACTGCGTGAGCTCACGGAAGTAGCCGGGGAGTTTGGATTGCCTTCGTTTGCTGCCCGGCAGATGGCGGATTGGCTGTATAAAAAGCGTGTATGTCATATTTCCGATATGACCAACCTGCCCAAAGCAAAGCGCCTATTGTTGGAAGAGAAATACGAAGTGGGCGCAACCCCTCCCGCGGAGTCTATGCATTCGCAGGATGGCACCATCAAATATCTCTATGCCGTAGGGGAGGGTCATTATGTGGAGTCTGTTTATATCCCTACGGATGATCGGGCTACCTTATGCGTCTCTTCTCAGGTGGGCTGTAAGATGAATTGTCGGTTTTGCATGACCGGTAAGCAAGGCTTCTCGGCCCATCTGAGCGCGGCTGAAATACTCAATCAGATACAATCCCTTCCGGAGTATGAACGCCTGACCAATATCGTCTTCATGGGCATGGGGGAACCGTTGGATAATACGGAGGAGTTGTTTAAGGTGCTGGAGATTCTTACTGCCCCGTATGGTTACGCCTGGAGCCCGAAGCGTATCACCGTTTCGACCATTGGAGTGGCAAAAGGCTTGGAGCGTTTCCTGGCCGAGAGTGATTGTCATCTGGCGGTGAGCCTGCACTCGCCCTATCCGGCGGAGCGGTTAAGCCTTATGCCGGTCGAAAAGGCTTTTCCTATGCGGGAGGTATTACGCAAAATAAAAGAGTACGATTTCTCTCATCAGCGTCGTGTCTCTTTTGAATATATTGTTTTCAAAGGACTGAACGATAGCCGGCAGCATGCGCAGGATCTGGCGGCATTGTTGCGAGGCATTCCCTGCCGGGTGAATCTGATCCGTTTTCATGCCATTCCGGGTGAGTCGTTTGAGACTTCGGATCTCGCGCAGATGGAGATTTTCCGGGATACCTTGAATGCGCATGGCGTGGTCTGTACCATTCGTTCTTCCCGCGGAGAGGATATCATGGCCGCTTGTGGCCTTCTCTCTACAGCGAAAAAGAATCAAAATAGATAGAAAAGGCTTATGGAAAAAGAGTTATATTTGCATCCTATAAAAGGAAACAATAAAAAAAGAAAAGATATGAAAACGAATTCAATTATTATCTCGCTCTTGTTTGTCCTTTTGTTAGGTGCATGCTCTTCCGCGCCTGTCTTACCCAGTTCAACCGGTTTGGCCTATGAGGTGGTCGTTACGATGACCGAACAGCTCTGGAAAGGGGAAGTGGGCGAAGCGGTGAAAGCCGATCTGGCATCGGAGGTGCCCGGATTACCCCAGGTTGAGCACTCTATGCGTATCACCTATGCCTCTCCTCAGAATTTTAACGGATTATTGACCTATGTGCGCAATCTTTTGATTCTGCGTATCGACGCGACAGCCTATACACAGGTCTCGGTCAATATGGAGCGCAACCGCTGGTCGCGGGGGCAGCTGATTCTTACGCTTAACGCGCCCACAGAGGCCGAAGCGATTGCTTACCTGACAGAGAATCCCAAGGTGCTTGTTAATCAGTTTGTGAAAGAGGAAATGACGCGTGCTGTCTCCTTGTTCGAGAAGACCTACAGTCAGGTTGTCTATGAAGGAGTGAAAAAGAAATTTGATGCCGAATTGAAGGTGCCGGATAACTTAACCTACTACCGCGATACGGCTGATTTCTTCTGGGCCTCCAACAATGCCGGAACAAGCCGTATGGATGTGGTCGTCTATTCTTTCCCTTACCGGGATGAAAACACCTTTACCAAAGACTACCTGGTCAATAAGCGCGATTCTATTATGAAGCTCTATATGCCGGGTGCTTTCCCTAACTCTTATATGACAACGGAAACGCGCTATGTGCAGCCCCTTTATTCGCCGATCACTGTGAAAGGAAAATACTGTGGGGTGTTGCGTGGCTTATGGCGTATGCAGGGCGATATGATGGGAGGGCCTTTTGTGAGCCATGCCCGCCTGGATGAAGCCAACAACCGGGTGGTCGTAGCGGAAGGCTTTGTCTACGCGCCTGAAACCGATAAACGAAATACGATTCGCCGCATAGAGGCGGCATTATATACGTTACGTCTGCCGGGTGAAGAAGAGCTACCCAATGAGGTGGTTGTCATTCCCTGACAAGAAATAGAAGAATAAACAAATAAGAAGCATGAGCGAACGAATGATAAGAGTGGGTATCACGCAGGGTGATATTAATGGTATAGGCTATGAGGTGATACTGAAAGCCTTCGGTGATAATCGTTTGGCGGAGATGTGTACGCCTATTATTTACGGCTCATCCAAGATCGCCGCCTTTCACCGTAAGACGCTTGATCTGCCCCCTGTGAACCTAAGCCAGATCTCCAAAGCTGAAGAGGCGGGGCTCAATCGGGTCAATATCATCAACTGTGTGGCGGATGAGACCAAGATAGACCTGGGGCAATCGACCGAGGTAGCCGGAAAAGCTGCCTTCGATGCCTTGGAAGCTGCCGTGAATGACCTGAAACGCGGTGTGATCGATGTCTTATTGACAGCGCCTATCAATAAGGCGAATATACAGAACGATCAGTTTCATTTTCCCGGACATACGGAATACCTGGAAGAGCACTTCGCCCGGGAAGACCAGAAGGCGTTGATGATTCTGATGACAAACGATATCCGCGTGGCGTTGGTGACCGGCCATATCCCTTTGGCACAGGTGGCATCGACGTTGAAGCAAGAGGATATCATCACCAAATTAGTTGTGTTTAACGCCGCGTTGAAGAAAGATTTCGGTGTTATTAAGCCGCGCATCGCGGTGCTCTCACTGAATCCGCATGCCGGTGACGGTGGTCTTTTGGGCAACGAAGAGCAGGAGCTTATTATACCTGCTATGCAGGAGGCTGAGCGCAAAGGCGTGATGTCTTTTGGTCCCTATGCGGCGGATGGCTTCTTCGGGTCACGAATGTACGAGTCGTTTGATGGCGTATTGGCCATGTATCACGATCAGGGCTTGGCTCCTTTCAAGACATTGGCTATGGAAGAGGGCGTGAATTATACGGCCGGTTTGTCAATCGTTCGCACCTCTCCGGCGCATGGCACCGGCTATGATATTGCCGGGCAAAACAAAGCCTCCGAAGAATCGTTCCGACAGGCATTGTATGCTGCTTTGGATGTTTACCAGAATCGGAAACGATACAAAGAGGCTACGGCTAATCCGTTGCGGAAGCAATACTTCGACAAAGGTGGAGACAATGTGAAGCTCGACCTGACCAGAGATGACGCGGAAACGCTTTGATTGAGCCCAGTATTGTCCGTGTTTCGCCCAATGGAATGGGGACTCTTTTCAATACTTTCCTTTTACGGATAGGAAGTTTTTCAGTATGTTTGTCGGATAAAATAAAAGTTTGGCATGTTTAAAGATAAAACAATCGTATATACTTCGGGAACATTCGATATGTTCCACTACAATCATCTGCGGATGATTAATTATGCCCGCGCGTTGGCGGATATTCTGATCGTTGGTGTTAGCTCGGACGAGTTGGTCTCTTCCTATAAGGCGCCCCCTATCATTCCTTTCAATGAGCGCTTGCAGATCATCGAAGCCCTGAAGACGCCCGATATCGTGATCCCTCAGCATACGTTGGATCATACGGAGATCGTGAAGAAGCTCAATATTGACGCGTTTGTCGTAGGCGATGATTGGTGGGGTAAATATGATTACCTGAAAGACCTGGGTGTACAGGTATTCTACTTCCCTTACGGCACAGGTGTCTCTTCTTCCAATCTAAAGAAAACCATTCACGACAGTTATGAGGCAACCCTCCAGTCGCAACGCCAGGCCAAGCCTGTGAAGATCGAAGGGTTGGGCGAGAAATAACGAATCTATGAATAAGTATGTTTGCATAACCGGAGGTACCAAAGGTATCGGTAAGGCGGTAGCGATCTGTCTGGCACAGAGCGGTTACTCTTTGTTGCTTACTTATGGGTCTGATCAGGCGTCTGCCGAAAAGACCCGGCAGGAGCTGGAAGAGGGCTATGACGTGAAGGTATTAACGCTGAAAGCCGACAGTACCGACAGAGCCTCTATCGAAGTCGTCGGTCAGTTTCTGGAGGTAAACGATATCCTACTCGACGCGATGGTGTTCAACGCGGGCATTACCTGCCGCGATCCGTTCGAAGAAATGTCGCTGGAAGAGTGGGAGCGGGTATTCTTTGCCAACGTGCATTATCCGGTCTTTCTCCTGCAACGCATAGTAGGCCGCATCCGTAAGGGCGGAAGTGTTGTCTTTACCGGATCGCTTATGGGGGTGCATCCGCATTCCGTTTCGTTGGTGTATGGCACGACCAAGAGCGCGGTGCATGCCTTGGTGCGCAACCTGGTGAAGCATCTTACGCCGTATGATATCCGTGTGAACGGCGTGGCTCCCGGCTTTGTGGATACCGAATGGCAGAAAACCAAACCGGCGGAGATACGCCGCAATATCGAAAATAAAATCTCCCTCAACCGTTTCTGTGAGCCGGGCGAACTGGCCGAGGTCTATAAGATGTTGATCGAAAACAACTACCTGAACGGAGAGGTGATCGTGGTCGACGGGGGATATTCCTATAAATAACAAAGAATGAAGAAAGAAGATAAACGCAAAGAATACGAATCGTCACTCAAATCGATCGAAACAGAAAACAAAATAGACCGGATCTTCTATCGTCCGATAGGATTCTCCTTGGCTCGTGCCTTGAAAGGGACAGGTGTTACCCCGAATACGATTACGGTTATTTCTATCTTTGTCGGCGCTGCTGCCGGCTTTCTGTTCTATTCCGAGAATATTTACTACAACTGCCTCGGCATCCTGTGTCTGGTGTGCGCGAATATTTTAGACTGTGTCGACGGACAGTTGGCGCGTATGACCGGCATCAAATCGGAGATCGGGCGCATCCTCGACGGGGTGGCGGGTGATATCTGGTTTGCTTCCATTTATATCGGCTTCGCCCTGCGTTTGTCTCATTTATACGGCACCTATTGGTTTTTTGCCTTAGCCGTCTTGTCGGCCTTGTCTCATCTGTTGCAGGCCAATATTACCGACTACTATAAAACCCTTCATCTCTATTTCATCAGCAAGGAGAAGGGGAAGGAGTTTCAAACCGTAGACGATGTCGATGCCATCTATGCCGCTATGAAGCCCGGTGTCAATAAGGTGTTTTATTTTTTCTATCGTTGGTACACGCTGGTGCAGATGAAGGCAACGCCTCAGTTGCAACGCATGCTGGCGAGCCTGAAGGCGCGTTATGGCGATGATATCCCGGAAGAGATACGTCTCTCATTCCGCGGACAGAGCAAACGCATCATGTCGCGCTATATTGACCTGCTGACATTCAACGGACGCACGATTTTTATGTTTCTAGTTGTCTTGTCCGGCTTTTTTGTGTCGCCGACGCTTGTCTGGGTATATTACTTATATGAAATAATAGTTCTGAACTGTATATTAGTCATTGGGATGCGTAAGCACGAAAAAATGTGTGCATCTTTTGTATAGATCATTATGAAAAAGACTGTAATAGACATCTATGACCTACAGGAAATGGTGCCGTTTTTCAAGTCTAAATTCGGTACATTTCTGGGAAAGCTAACTCTCAAATGGTTGGGAGTAAATAAAGTAAACAGGGTTCATTCCAACAGCTGTCATCTTCGGGGAGCTGATTTCACCTCCGCTTTGTTGAACGATCCTTTGATCGATCTGCACTACAAGGTACATAACGAAGAGTTGTTGAAAGATCTTCCGGAAGGCGCTTTTGCGACTGTCTCGAATCATCCGATCGGTTCGTTGGACGGCATTATCCTGATCGACATCTTTGCCAAATACCGTCCTGATTTTAAAGTGATGGTAAACGGTTTTCTGACACGGATAGGAGCGATGGAAGACAATTTTATTTCCGTTGTGCCTGAATCCAGTAAGCAGGACGAGAACGCGCCTGTCAATATCAACGGTGTCCGTCTGTCTCTGCAACGATTGAAAGAGGGGCATCCGATGGGATTTTTCCCGGCAGGAGCCGTATCGATGTATAATGAGGAAAAGAAGAAGATAGTCGATCTCCCCTGGACACATAGCGTGATTCGATTGATCCGTAAGTCTAAAGTGCCTATTTACCCTGTTTTGTTCGATTTCCTGAATACGCGTTTCTTCTATTGGCTGGGCACCATTGATTGGCGTATCCGTACGTTGCGTATGCCGGCGGAAGCCTTTAATAAGCGTGGGCGTACTGTCGATGTCTACCTGGGCGAACCCATCACGCCGGAGCAGATCCAGCAGATGACCGACGAAGAGGTAGCCGATTTTCTCTACCAATCCACCTACAACGCCAAGAAATAACAGGCGCTTTTTTGACACCTTGTTAGGGGGCTAAAAAAATTCTCACCCGCATGAGAAAAAATTCTCACCCGGGTGAGAATTTTTTTTGCGCGATTTCGCGGGTGGACAAATGTCCACATTTCCCCTCTAAATGTCCACCTTTTGAATGTCCACCCAATTCGGATAAATGTACACCCCGCTATTGGGTGTGTATGTTATGTTTGTGAACGATTTGTTAAGAAATATTATTAACCTATAATGTAATCTATTATTTCACAACCTAAATATTTTTAAGATGAGGAAACATTTATTTCTTTCCGTAATGCTTAGTCTGTGTACCTTCGGCGGCATGGCGTTGTATGCAACACCTGCCATGGCTACTGTGGTACAATCTCCGACTATCAAGGTGCGTGGTCAAGTAATTGACGAACAGGGTGAATCCCTACCGGGGGCTAACATCAGAATTAAAGGAAGAGAAGGCGGAACCGTTACCGACCTGGACGGAAACTTCGAACTGGAGGTTCCCGGCGACGCTATCCTTTTGGTCAGTTATGTGGGCTTCAAGGAGCGTGAAGTGGCTGTTCGCAATCGTGCCATTATTGAAACCATTCAGTTACAATCGGATGATCTGATGCTTGATCAGGTGGTGGTTATTGGTTATGGTACACAAAAGAAGTCCGACTTAACCGGCTCTGTTTCGGTCGTAGACGCGGACGCTTTGAAATTGACATCAAACTCCAACATCTCCACCATGCTTGAAGGTAAGGTGTCGGGTGTGCAAGTGACCTCTGACGGACAGCCCGGTGCTGATCCTACCGTTCGTATCCGTGGTATCGGTTCTTTCGGCGATACCTCTCCGCTTTATGTGATCGACGGTATTCCGATGGGAACATCTATCCGCGATTTCTCTTCAAACGACATTGAAACCATCCAGGTGTTGAAAGATGCTTCGGCTGCCGCTATCTACGGTTCGCGTGCTGCTAATGGTGTGATTATCATCACCACTAAACGCGGAGAAAAAGACCAGCCGCTGCGGGTGAACTACAACGGATACTTCGGGGTGGATAATATTCCGAGTAACGTTTACGACGTGATGAATGCTGACCAATACAGTCAGTACCTCGGTCAGGCGGCCGCGAACTCCAACACGCCGTTGCCATCGGGATACCAGCTCAACAGCTCAACCGGGAAATATCAGTTCCAGGACGACACCAATACCAATTGGTTTAACGAAGTGTTCAAGACAGGTATCCGTCAGAACCACAACGTGAACCTTTCCGGAGGTGGCGCCAATAATACCTATAATATATCATTAGACTATTACAACCAAAAAGGGACGCTCGAAGGAGCCGGTCCTAACTATGAACGATATACCGCGCGTGTCAACAACACCATGGATACTAAGTTTATTAAGTTCCAAACCAGTCTTGTTTACTCGCACTCCAACCAGGATAACATGGGCTTGTCGAATGCTTCCGAATATGTTCAGGGTTTGTATGGCGACGTAACCAACGTATTGCGTGGTACCCTGCTGATGCAGCCTACCATCAAGGCGTATGATTCTGACACATGGGTACTGGATAACCTGGTAGGAATCGCTAACAACTACAATTATGACGCTTACGGTTATGGTGTTTATTACGATACCGTGCATGGTGATATCTCCGCTTCCAACCCGTTGTTGGTAAATAACCTATTGCAGCGCAACACCCGCGTAGACCGCTTCGTGGGAACCGCTTCGGCCGATGTGGATCTCCTCAAGATGATTAGTGTCGATAGCAAAAATCATAAGCTCAACTATAAAGCCAACCTCTCTTACAGCAAGACCCACGCCAAGGACTTTACCTGGATTCCCGCCTGGGTACAAAGTAACCGTGTGTACTTGGCCAAGAGCAACGAACGCTTGACCAAAGGATCACGCGATTATTCGGACGCGTTGATAGAGAATATCCTTACTTACGACGGTACGATGGGCAAGCACCACATCAACGTAGTGGCAGGGCAGACCTACCAGGAACAAAACACCGATCTGTTGACCGGATGGGGTATCAATTTCACGGAGCCTTATTTCCTACAGCTACAGAATGCTTCGACTACCTATTCGGAAAGCTACGAATACAAACATGCTATCTTGTCGTACATTGGTCGTGTCAACTACAATTACGATGACAGATACCTGCTCTCGGCAACCGTACGCCGCGATGGTAGCTCACGCCTCTCCAGCAATATCCGTTGGGGTACTTTCCCCTCTGTCTCCGCGGGTTGGCGTTTCGATAAAGAGAGTTTCTTCCCATTCGATATAAACACCGTGAATATGTTCAAGTTGCGCGCCAGCTATGGGGTGCTTGGTAACGAGAATATCGGTGAGTATATGTATCAGGCGGTTATGTCGCGTAACAATATGACTTACAACTTCAACGGTACGGTAGTGACCGGTTCTGCCGTTTCCACTTTCGTAGACAATAACCTGGCATGGGAGAAAAAGAAAACCTACAATGTGGGTCTCGACCTCGCCTTGTTTAGCAATAAATTGGAGTTTACGGCCGAGTGGTATAAGAATGCCAGTGAAGACCTTTTGTATGCTGTACCTGTTCCGGAACAAGCCGGTGTATCCAATACCACCGTTACAATGAATGCCGCTTCGATGAACAACTCCGGTTTTGAGTTCTCGGCAACCTACCGCAACCGCGACCGCGACTTCAAGTATGAAGTGTCTGCCAACCTCACTACATTGCGCAACCGAGTGACTTCGTTAGGTTTTGGTACCGACTCTTATATCTCCGGAGCCTATATTACCAATGTAGGAGAGGAAATAGGTCAGTTCTACGGCTGGGTGTATGATGGTATTGCCCGTACGCAGGCAGACCTGGATAATCATGCCATTCAAGAGGGTGCCCAGGTGGGTGACCTGCTCTATAAGGACGTGAGTGGCCCGGACGGTGTGCCCGATGGTAGAATAGACAGCGACGACCAGGTGGTGTTGGGCAGCGGTATGCCTAAGGTGAACTTCGGTCTTAGCGCTCGCTTTGAATACAAACGTTTCGACTTGAATATCGCTACTTTCGGCGCCTTGAACTATCACGTCAGCGATGACATCTACAACTCGCTTAACTCTGCTTACGGCTGGGGAAATAAAGAGGTAGGTATGCTCGATGCAAACCGCTGGAGCGAAGATGGCAGCACTTATCTCTCTAACGTGCCACGTACTTATGTGACCAACAGTGCCAGCATGGGTTGGAACGACCTCTTCAGCTCACGCAAGATTCAGAACGCGGCCTACTGGAAGATTGCCAATATCGAATTGGGTTATAACTTCCCGAACAGTTGGTTTGGCAATTATGTATCTGATGTACGTCTCTATGTGTCAGCACAGAATCTTCATACATTCACCGGCTATAAAGGTTATAATGTCGACTATGCGGGAGGAACATTCACTCCGGGATATAACTTCTGTTCTTATCCTACCGCGCGCACGTTCATGTGTGGACTTCATTTTACATTCTAATCGCTTCTATCTGGTATCAAAAAATTAAAAATATATTTTATGAAACTATATAAATATTCACTTGCTCTCCTTTTGGGACTTAGCACACTGTTTTCTTGCAGTGACAGGCTGAACCTGTTGAATCCCAACCAGCAAACCTCAAGTACCTTCGGCTTTAATGCCGATGATCTGGAGGAATCCGTGATTGCCGCCTACAACCACCTCCGTATGGAGGGCTCTTATGCGCGTGTGGGCTACACCATCGACGTATGCCGTGGTGATGAAGCCTGGAACTCTTCACAAGTATGGTACCTGCCTTTCGATGATATGAACGCGGAAGTTATTTCAGATATTACGTGGTGGCCCTGGCGCGAATGGTACTACACCATCAATGTATGTAACTTCGCTATTTCTCGTTGTGGTGAAGATAACAGTCAGCTTTCTGAGAAGATGAAACGCATCAAAGGACAAATGCTTTTCATACGCGCGCTGTCGTACTACAACCTGGCAGGGTATTATCAGAATCCGCCCCTTATTACGGACTACGCCACTTACTCCTCGCTCGACGGACTTTATGGTGCCAACAGCACCTACGATGAGGTATTCGACCAGGTAGAAAAAGATTTCAAAGAAGCGATGGAATTGCTTCCTTCTCGCGATGAAGGCGGTGAATGGGCCGGTGGACGTGCTACCAGCGGTGCGGCGGCAGGCTATTATGCCCGCGCTCTTATGATGCGTCAGAAATACAGCGAGGCACTCCCGGTATTGAAAGACATCATTGGTAAGAAGTATGGCGCTTATAAACTGATGAATAACTATGGAGATAATTTCCAACAAGGTCCGGCTTACGAGAACAACGCGGAGAGCCTTTTCGAAGTGCAGTTCCTCGACTATGGATCGCAAGGCACCGACGACGAATGGACTCCGGTGAATACCAGCCCGAATGCTACACAAGGATCGGCTGTTGAGAGTAACTTCGCTCCCGGCAACTATGGTGGTTGGGCCGACATCTCAGCATCTCCCTGGCTTTACCATCTGTTCAAAGCGGAGCGCACCACGAAGGGAACACTCGACCCCCGTCTTTATTGGACTATCGGAACCTACGAACCCGATTGGGCGGATTTCGAATTTGGTAATGTGGCTTATACACACGCGATTGGGGCAACCGATAATATTGTGACCAACAACATTTACGGAGGTCTGCCGATTGCCAAAAATACGAATCTCCGTACTGGTCTCTACAGTACCGTTGTGACAGGTTTGCGTAATGGTATCAACCTGCGCATGATGCGTTATTCCGATGTGCTGTTGCGTGCCGCTGAATGCGAAAACGAAGTAAACGGTCCTACACAGCAGGCAATCGACTGGATCAATGAGGTGCGTAATCGTGCTAATCTCGCCGACCTGAAACTCAGTGACTTCAATAGTGCCGATAAGCTCTTCGAACAGATTGCCAACGTGGAACGTCCGAAGGAGTTCGGTTGTGAGTTTGGTCGCGGCTTCGACCTTATCCGTTGGGGATTCTTCTACAATAACGACCGCTTGCAGCAACTCAAAGAACACGCCGTGGTACGCCGCACCGTAGAGGGAACAAAGAATCCGGTGAGCTATAGTGATATCTCAACCGATCCAGAACTGAAGAGCTCTTACGATACCTACCTGCCAGGACATGAATTCCTGCCTATTGTACAGCGGTTATTATACAACAACCCGAATCTGGATGGTAATTCCGCTAACTATAGTACGGATAACTCCTCTTATTTCACCAGCCAGGGTTGGAAAGTACGTCCGGTGGTAGATCTAAATAAATAAACAAGAATCAATTACACTCTTAAAAAATTAAGACAATGAGATTATTCAAAAAATTAATATACGCTTGCTGTGCCCTAACCTTCGGGTTGCTGGTATTGACAAGCTGTGAGGGCGGCGAGCTTTACGAAGTAAACGCCCCGGACTGGCTTTCCGATAAGATCCAGGAAATTGAAGATTCGAAGAAAGATCCGGAAGAAGAGGTGCTTGAAGGCATGCAGGAAGATGTGTACACCTTCGGGAATACGGATTATACATCCGGCTTTTGGTCTTCTTTCTCTAAGTATTACGTGATACCCGATGGGGAGAAGTGGAACGCGGTGTTCAACCTCCACATCAACCCGGGCGACAATACCTATTACAAGAATTTTGCCCTTATCATCACCAACGATGTGGATCGCGGAGGTGCGGGATATACCGAATATGGAGCTATCCGCTTTGATGTCACGGGTAAGCCTGAAGAATTCAATTCGCAGTGGGGTGATCATATCGATTTCAAGTATATCTCGGGCACGTTGCTTCTCGATCCTGTGAGCAATGCGGATGCTAACATACAGCGATTGGGAGGTAAGATTACGCTTACCGTAGACCGTACCAGCGCAAGTGCTTTCTTCGTGAAGATGAGCAACAGCGAAGCCACTAAGACGTATGAGCAACCCTACAAGGAAGCCAATCTGAACGCGGACGAGAGTAACACCAATATCCGTTGCTTCCTGGTTCCCGAAGGTTCTTATATCGACTTCATGCAGACCAATATCGTGCCTATCGGTGGCTTGACCTCTGCCGAAGACAAGAACCCCCTCTCCATGGAGCTGTTGAATGTACCCGACATGGTCAATATCGGTACTTCGCTCGAAGATGCTATGGCGAATGTTTCTGCTATCATTACCTTTGAAGAGGGAGTGACGAAGACGGTTGAAGCTTCCGAACTCCAATTCTCTGCTATCCCCGATATGGAACAACTGGGCGAGAAAACGCTTGTGGTTATCTACAACAAGACCTTCAAGGGTGAGAATTGCGATCTGCCGATTTTGGCGAATGCTACTTTTGAAGTGGTGGAAAAGATTGTATCGATCGAGGTGACTACTCAGCCTTCAAATACACGCTATTATTATTACACCTCGGCGGCTACCGAAACGTTGACAGACCGCACAATGGCGTTCGATCCGACGGGCATGGTGGTTACGGCCACTTACGCTAACGGAACTTCAAGAGTTGTTGACAATGCGAAACTCCGTTTCTCTGCCGTAGCAGCGAAGAGCGGTACTCATACTGTTACCATTACCGCAGATGGAGGAATTACCCAAACCGTAAAGGTGACCGTGTCCGAGTCAACATCTTCTGCTGTGACCAACTCTGCCAATGTGGTAGGAGCCGAAGACAACTCAACAGGCTTCTGGGGAGCTCATTCTGATGACTTCAACGTGCCGGTGGGTGAAACAAAGAGTATCACCTTCACCAACTACAGCAGTCTGGCAGCAAACTGGAACAATTTCGTGGTGATTCTCCGCAAAGCCGATCTGGCCGAATATGGCGTGGTTCGCGCCGACAACCATGGATGGGGCAACGGATATGCCGCTTGTCTCCCTGTAGGAACACAAGGCGACTGGGCTACCTGGCTGGCCGGTATGAATGGAGCTAAAGTGACGGTTTACGTGACCAACTGTGGTAATAGCACCGCCGATATCCAGGCCGTGATGGAGGGTACAACAGGAACCACCTCTACACAGTGCTATTTAGGTATCAACACTGTGGATCCCAGCGATCTGAACTTCGCATTGACTGTCGACGGGTCTCATCTTGTCTTCGGAGCTAAATAACTAAATATTCTATATCACCCATGCCGTTCCTCTGATTCGTAGGAGGGACGGCATGGAACTTTACTTCATACAAATGAAAAAGCAATTATTCCTTATAATATTCCTGCCGATTCTCTTCGCCTTCGCGGCTTGCTCCGATAGCGGCAGTGAGATCGAAAACGGAGAGGTAACCCTAAGTACTCCGACGGTAACCGAAACCACAGGTGCCTCGCTGACTGTCGCTTCGTCGGTCATCAGCGGTGCCAATCAGGTGGTCAAGAAGGGATTCTGCTATAGCGTTAACACCCAAAGTCCAACCATCAAAGACAACGTGGTGGATGCCGACAATAATTTCACGGCTACAATCTCCGGCCTGATGAGCAACACCTCTTACCATATCCGCGCTTATGTCTATAGTGACAGCCGTTACATCTACTCGGATCTGCTCACGGCAACCACCGAAAGCTTAGGCCTTAACGAACAACTTGAAAACTATGTGGCACCCACTTATGCCGACAACTATACCTCTATTGCCGGTTGGAACCAACGCGATAAGTGGAATCTGGCCAATGTGCACGACCCTACGGTTGTATTGGCAGAAGATGGCTACTACTATATGTATCAAACAGATGCCTCGTATGGGAATGCGCACGTAGCAGGTGGGCATTTTCACGGACGTCGATCTAAAGATTTAGTAAACTGGGAATACTTGGGAGGCACCATGTCGACGCTTCCCGGTTGGGTAATTCCTAAGTTAAACGAGATTCGTGGCAATATGGGCTTGGGCAAAGTGCAACCCAACGTGAACGATTTTGGCTATTGGGCACCTTGTGTTTACAAAGTGAAAAACGGACTCTATCGTATGTATTATTGCATTGTTTGTCCCGGGCTTATTGATGGTGATGGCACTTGGAGCGAACGGGCTTTCATCGGTCTGATGGAAAACAGTGATCCCTCCAACAACGATGGATGGGAAGATAAAGGATATGTCATTACAAACGCTTCGGACAAAGGGTTAAATTTCAGAGTGAAGGCCGATAATTGGGCAAACTGTTACTTCAAATGGAATGCTATCGACCCAAGTTATATTGTCGACAAAGAGGGAAAACATTACTTGGTCTACGGCTCATGGCACAGTGGTATAGCCATTGTTGAGGTAGATGCTGCTTCGGGAAAACCCATTGCGACATTACCTAATCCTTGGGGTACGGATGCCGATATAGCTCCTTATGGTCAACTGATTGCTACCCGTCGGGCAGGCGATCGCTGGCAAGCATCCGAAGGACCGGAGATTGTCTACAATCCCCAAACCGATTACTACTACCTGTTTATGGCGTATGACGAACTGTCGGTAGCCTACAACACTCGCGTGGCTCGCTCGAAGAACATAACAGGTCCCTACCTGGGCATCGATGGTGCCAATGTCTCTGCCGGAGCCGATATGTATCCCGTTGTAACGCATCCCTACAAATTCAGTAAAGGGTATGGCTGGGTAGGTATATCGCATTGTGCCGTTTTCAACAATGGTAACGGCAATTGGTATTATGCCTCACAGGGACGTATGCCTCACGATGTGCCGGGTATCAATGCCAGCAACGCCATCATGATGGGACATGTTCGCTCCATCCGTTGGACATCCGACGGCTGGCCCGTGGTTATGCCCGAACGCTATGGGGCGGTGCCCGACGTTGCCATCTCCGAAGCGGAACTGTTAGGCGACTGGGAACTGATCGATTTGCAGTATCAGTATGCACGTCAAAAGGAGGCGACAACCATCACTTTAGATGCCAACCATACTGTCAGCTCCGGCACCTGGAAGGGAGCCGCATGGAGCTATAATGCGACAAACAGTACGCTGACAATCAATAATATCGAGCTTTGTCTGCAACGCGAAGCCGATTGGGAGGCATCTCCCCGTACCCATACGATCGTCTTTGCCGGGTATGCCGGGAAAAAAACCTATTGGGGAAAGAAACGTTAGTCATTTACACAATACACACTAAAAATATAAAATAGAGTTATGAAGAAAAGCATTATCTTAGGTATCTGTACCCTGATGACACTCTCGCTCTCCGCGCAGGAAAAAGCAGAGGTGGTTGTCAATGCCGATCTGGGCACCCATACCATCAGTCGCCATATCTATGGCCATTTCTCTGAACATCTGGGACGATCTATCTACGGAGGCATCTGGGTAGGAGAGGAGTCGTCCATCCCTAATACGAACGGTGTACGCAACGATGTGGTGGCGGCTCTCAAGCAGCTGAAAATACCTAACCTGCGTTGGCCGGGTGGCTGTTTTGCCGACGAATACCATTGGAGAGACGGGATTGGTCCACGCGAGCAACGTCCCAAAATGGTTAATACCCACTGGGGAGGCGTTGTTGAAGATAATAGTTTTGGTACCCATGAGTTTCTGAATCTCTGCGAACTGTTGGAGACAGAGCCTTATATCTGTGGTAATATGGGTAGCGGCACGGTGGAAGAGATGTCGAAATGGGTTGAATATATCACCTTCGACGGCGAGAGCCCGATGGCTAACCTGCGACGGGAAAATGGACGCGAAAAGCCCTGGGCGGTGAAGTTCTGGGGTGTAGGAAATGAAAACTGGGGCTGTGGTGGTAATATGTCTCCCGAAGGCTATGCCGAAAACTATCGTCGGTATGCCACCTACTGCCGCAATTATGGCGACAACCGTCTTTACAAAATTGCCGGAGGACCGAATGTCGACGATTACCGTTGGACGGAAACGCTGATGAAAAATATTCCTCGTGGACAGATGAACGGTCTCTCCCTGCACTATTACACCTATGCCGGTAGCTGGACAAACAAAGGCAACGCCACCGGTTTCCCCATGGATGAGTATTACAGCACATTGGAAAATGCGCTGCGTATGGATGAACTCCTGACCCGTCACTCGGCGATTATGGATCAGTATGACCCGCAGAAACGCGTAGAGCTGGTGGTCGACGAGTGGGGCGCCTGGTACAATGTAGAACCCGGCACCAACCCCGGCTTCCTCTATCAGCAGAATACCCTGCGTGATGCGATTCTTGCCGGACTGACTTTCAATATATTCCATCGTCATGCCGATCGCGTGAAAATTGCCAACATCGCACAGATGGTCAATGTCCTACAGGCGATCATCCTCACTGAAGGTGATAAGATGATGCTTACACCTACCTATCATGTGTTCGATATGTATAAGGTACACCAGGATGCTACCCTGCTGCCGGCCGATGTGAAATGCGGCACTGTTGGACGTTCCGAGCGCAAACGTATGCCTATGGTGAGCGTGACTGCTTCTAAGGATAACGAAGGGGCTGTTCATATCTCTTTTGTGAATATTGATCCGACGAAAGATATCGAGATCACCTGTCCGGTGCGTGGTCTCTCCGGAGGAAAGATCACCGACAGCCAGCTGTTGACAGCCAAGGATGTTGGTTCTTTCAATACGTTCGACAAGCCCGAAGAGGTGACACTGACCTCTTTTAAGGGTGCCTCTTTTAAGAACGGTGAGTTGCGCTTCAAACTGCCGGCAAAATCTTTGGTTACTATTGAATTGAAATAAGTTATTATCCCATGAAACGACATTGCCTTACCACTTATCTCACACTGCTTGTTATTGGCCTTCTTTGTCACTCCTGTAGAACGACAGAGCGCGAGGCTATCACGCCGGAGGCCAATCCTAATCCTTGGGCAGATGATTATACGTTGGTCTCTGCGATGGTCGATTACCGACAATGGGGCTCCTATAATGTGCATGACCCTGCCTGTATCAAAGTGGGAGATACCTTCTATGTCTATTCTACCGATGCGATCTATCGGGAAGACAAAGATGTGGCTGCCGCGGCAGGTGTGCCGCTGGGGTATATCCAGGTGCGTAAGTCGAACGACCTGGTGAACTGGGAGTTCGTCGGATGGGCATTGCCCAAGATTCCCCAGGAGGCTATGCAACATGTGCGCTCGAACGCCCTGCGTGGCGAGGGAGCTACCAATATATGGGCACCCTACGTGGTGAAACATGGAGAGAAATACCGTCTTTATTACTGCGTGTCCGCTTTTGCTCAGTCGGTCTCTTATATGGGACTGGCTGAGTCGGATTCGCCGGAAGGTCCTTGGGAACTGAAGGGGTGTGTGGTGAAGACCGATGCCTCTTCTGAGATGAATGCGATTGATCCGAGTATCGCTGTAACGGCAGAGGGTGAACACTGGATGGTTTACGGCTCTTATTTTGGTGGATTGTTTGCCCTCCAGCTTGACCCGGAGACGGGGCTGGCACTCCGTGAAGGCGATCAGGGACACCTTATTGCCCGCCGTGCCAATGGTGCCAAGGATAATATTGAAGCGCCGGAGGTGATCTACAATCCGGAGTTCAATCAATATTACCTCTTTGTCTCTTATGATCCGCTGATGACGACCTATAACGTGCGTGTCGGACGTTCCGACTCCCCGGCAGGTCCTTATTATGATATGTTTGGCAACGATATGCGCAAGGAGACGAATAACTATCCTATCCTGACGCATCCCTACCGCTTTGCCAACCATCCGGGATGGGCCGGGGTGGCACATTGCGGGGTGGTGAACGATGGTGGGCGATTCTTTATGATGCACCAGGGGCGTCTGAGCCCCGGCAATCAGATGATGGATCTGCACGTGCGTGAGCTTTTCTGGACTGCTGAAGGGTGGCCGGTTGCCTCGCCTGAGCGCTATGCCGCCATTCCGAACGAAACGTTTGTTGAAGCTGATTTTGCCGGTGAATGGGAGATTATCCTGATTCGCGAAAGTGCTTATGAACGCGGACTCTATGCCGGACAGATTCTCTGGGGAGAGGGTGAGCTGCAGGCCGACGAGGTGAATGTTTCCCAACTCTATACCTTTACCACTTCGGGTGAGGTGACCGGCGAACAGTCGGGGCATTGGAAATATGCCGATGGTCGGTTGGCATTGCGACTGGGTGATGATTATTACGGTGAACTAATCCCTCATATGGGGCAAGACTGGGAAAACGAACAAAAAACGATTCTCTTCACCGGTCTGGATAAACAGGGCTATTCTCTTTGGGGGAAACGGGTGAAATAAAAAGAGAAAAAAGATAACTGCTTACGTGCTTTTCGTTATCTTTGGGAAGTAATCTCATAGTGTGATGTGCCATAGATCTCGAAAAAACCGCCTTATCTGTTTGCTGGCTACCCTTTTGCTGTTCTTGCCGGGCAGGGAAGGGTATGCGGTGTTTAACCCCGAAGCCTACAATTTCAACTATCTGACTACCGACCAGGGACTCTCCCAGAATATGGTCGACTATATCTATAAGGATAGTCGTGGCTTTATGTGGTTTGCCACCTGGAATGGCCTCAATTGCTACGATGGCTATCAGTTCAATTATTACAATACCCAGTCGGAGGCGAACGCGATCAATAGCCTCTTTGTACATGTCTTGCAAGAGGATCGCCACCACTACCTATGGGTGGGAACCGAAGAGGGACTCAACCGCATCAATCTCTATACCGGAGATATCGAAGAGGAGGCCTTGAAGCCTTTTATCGGCGACCCGCTTTTTCGTGATCCTATCTATTCCATTCTCGAAGACAGCCGGGGGCATATCTGGGTGGGAAGTAGCGGGGGACTAACGCGCATCACCCTCGATGATAACGGTGACATCTCCTCTATCCGGAAACCGCAGAACGACATCGGCCGTGATGTGACGGCGTTGTGGGAGGACAGTAAAGGACGCCTTTGGGTGGGGTATCGATCGGGGTATCTGCAATGGATCGAACCGGGCGATGCGGATAATTTCCGGTTGAGTCGGGTAGACGGCACACTCCGAGACGCCTATATCGGTGAGGTGTTTGTGTTGGTGGAAGATGAGGCGTATCTTTGGATTGGCACCTACGACGCCTTGGTGCGTCTTGACAAAGCAACGCTAACGCATCGTTCCTACCTTCACGATCCGGCCGATCCCCATTCCATTATGCAAAACTGCGTGAAGGATATGCTGATCGATAAGAACGGAGATCTGTTGATCGCTACGCTATTGGGGCTTTGTAGCTACGACAGGGAGAAGGATCGATTCTTCCCGGTGGCACAACAGGCCGATAAGGGAAGTAGCTTGAATAATAACTTTGTAAACAGTCTTTATCAGGACGATAACGGCACCATATGGGTCGGCACCGAGAAGGGGGGCATCAACAAGATGATTCCTAAAGAGGTGATGTTTACCCAGTATGCTCACCACGATGCCGATCCGCGCTCCCTATCCGTTGGGCCGGCTAACTCTATCTATGAAGACTCGAATGGAAAGCTATGGATAGGTACGGTAGAAGGAGGGCTCAATAAGCGCGACGACCGCACGGGAGCTTTCGTTCATTACCGTCACGACTGGAACGATCCCCATTCGCTTTCTCACAATACGGTGAGCTATATCACCGAAGGGGGCGGCTATCTTTGGGTGGGTACCTGGGGACAGACCATCAATCGTATGCCACTCAACCGCGAGGGCTATTTCGACCGGGCGGAGGATTTATTAA
The DNA here is from genome assembly GCF_029892605.1 of Parabacteroides sp. PM6-13. Taxonomy (GTDB): domain Bacteria; phylum Bacteroidota; class Bacteroidia; order Bacteroidales; family Tannerellaceae; genus QVMG01. The sequence continues at coordinate 172,552 of NZ_JARXWF010000001.1, read as the reverse complement.
GCGAAGGCTCCTTTCTTTCTCCGCTCATCTCCTGGATTCATTACGATGAAGTGTGGAACGGTCTTTGGATCGGTTCGCATACCGGCTTGGAATACTATGACATTGCCCGGCGAACGACCACGCCCGTCTTGCAGGATATGGAGTATGGAAAGCGGATCAAAGAGGTATTCGGGCTTTGCCTGGATCGCGAACGGCGACTCTGGGTCGGCACCGGATTTGGGCTCTATTGTCTTGATCTGAATAAAACGAATATCGAACAGGGTATTATCCATGCGGAGCGTTATAATATCCTTTCTGTGGGAACCAAGGGATCGGTGAACGAGAAGATCAACTGTATCTATGAATCTGCCCAAGGGGATATCTGGGTGGGAACCTACGGCTACGGGCTGGCACACCTGGAACGTGATGCGGACGGGAACCTCTTTTTTCGCCATTACAATATGGAGTCGGGTCTCTCCAATAATGTGATTTACAGCATCCAGGAGGGCGATAATGGTGATCTATGGATCAGTACCGATTCGGGGCTTTCCTGTTTCTCGCCGGAGAAAAAGAGCTCGATTAACTTTTACGCCTCCGACGGGTTTTCAACCAATCAGTTCTATTGGGTGGCTTCCTGTCGTCGACAAAATGGTGAGATGCTCTTTGGGAATCTGGATGGTGTCGTTGCCTTCCAACCGAAGATAACGAAAAACAATACGGATGCGGGACGGGTAACGATAACCAGGGCATCGCTCTACAACCAAAAGGTCAATCCGAAGCTCTTTGCCGATGGATGGCGTCTTCGGGAGAAAGATAAATCGTTTGCCTTGGAGTTCTCTTCGCTTTCTTATATCGCTCCCGAGAAGGTGCGTTATGCCTATCGTTTGGAAGGGTTTAGCTCGGAGTGGACAGAGGTGGATGCCAATCGACGCTATGCTGCCTATACGAACCTGCGCGCGGGTAAATATACATTCCAGGTGCGTTGTACGCTGCCGGATGGAGAATGGTCGGAACTTATTACGGAGCTGCCAATCCGGGTGATCCCACCATTCTACAAAGAGTCCTGGTTTCTGATCACGATGGCAATACTTGCTCTGTTGTTGCTCTATTATTTCAGTATGCGCCGGATGCGTTCCCTGCAAAAACAGAATATCCTGTTGGAAAAGAAGGTCGCCAAACGTACCGAAGAGATCCTGAATCAGAACCGACAGCTACAGGAACAAAACGATAAGATCACACGACAGAAAGAGCAGTTGGAGGTGTTGTCTGAACAACTTCGCCAGGCGACACAGGATAAGATAGACTTCTTTACGAATATAGGGCATGAGTTTAAAACGCCGATCACCCTGATACAAGGGCCGATCGAGCAGGCGTTGCGATTGAGTCAGAATCCCAAGGTGATCGATCAGTTGAATCTTGTTCACCGAAACTCGAAGTACCTCCTTTCGTTGGTTAATCAACTGATGGATTTCCGTAAGGCGGAGGAGATGGCGCTGAGGCTCTATAAGCGGCCGGGCAATCTGCAGGAGTTTACGGCCGTTCTGCTGGCGCCTTTCCGGGCGATGATGCAAAAGCGGGAGATCACTCTGCAGGAACGCTATCGGATCGGCCCGCGTATCTTCCGATTCGATTCCGATATGATACAACGTTTATTGACCAACCTATTGTCGAACGCGGTGAAATATACGCCCAACAAAGGCACGATCACGCTTTATATGGCTCTCTTCGATCGCGCGGCAGCCCAGGAGCAGTCCTGGCTCTATCTGGCGGTCAATGATTCGGGATGCGGTATTCCGGATGAGTATAAAGAAAAGGTGTTCGATAGCTTCTTCCAGACGGAGAATAAGGTGATTGCGCCGGTACAGGGACAGAGTGGTACGGGTATCGGTCTCTCGCTCTGTAAGCAGATTGTAGGATTACTCAACGGACGCATCTGGGTAGAGGATAACCCGTCGGGTGGTGCCTCTTTCCGTATCTTGTTGCCCTTGGCCGCGGAGGATATGGTCGCTGAGCCGTTGGCGGAGGAGGCGAAGCAGCCGGAGTTGATCGAAGAGGAGGTCGAGATAGAAGAATCGTTGGTAGACGACGATTCCAAACCGCGGTTATTGATTGTGGAAGACAATGCCGATATGCGTATCTATATTCGTTCGATCCTTGAAGATCAGTATTCGATTCTTGAAGCCTCGCAAGGTGTTTCCGGTTTTGAGAAGGCGTTGAAATATTTGCCGGACTTCATTATCTCCGATATTATGATGCCGGAGATGAACGGGTTGGAGTTCTGTAAGAAGATAAAACATAATTTCTCGACCTCCCATATCCCTGTGTTGCTATTGACGGCCAAGAGCTCAACGACGGTGCGGATCGAGGGCTATAAGGTGGGAGCGGATGGCTACATAGCCAAGCCGTTTGATGCCGATCTGTTGCGGGCACGGATCGAAAATATCCTGGAGTCGCGCTTACGCCTGCATAATGAGTTCCAAGACAACCTCGATGTGCGGAAACTGAAGATGGAAGAACGTTCGCCCGATAAGCTCTTTTTGGATAATCTGATGAATATCCTTCGGGATCATTACCAAGATGCCTCTTTTGATGTGTCGCAGTTGATGGATAAGATGAATATGAGCAAAAGTCTTCTACATTCCAAACTGCAATCGCTTACCGGGCAATCGGCGGTGAAGATTATTCGCAACTATCGCTTGAACAAGGCCAAGGAGCTGTTTGATAGTGCTGCCGACAGCGCCATGAATGTCTCGGAAATTGCTTACAAAGTAGGGTTTAATGATCCGAAATACTTTACGCGTTGCTTTACCAAATATTTCGGTATCGCCCCCAGCCAGTACATGAAAAAATGATCGAAGATCAATCCGCGGGGTGGCGGGATTGGTTGGTCAATTTTTATTCTCACCCGGATGAGAAAAAATTCTCACCCGCATGAGAATTTTTTTCCTGCTTCGGAGGGCAGGAAAAAAACGGAAAAAAATAGCGCGATCTCACCTAAATATATAACAGCAAAGGCGGCAAACTTGGAAATTATAGCTACTTTTGTGCTTCAAAAGAAATTTTTTATCAAAACGAACAGTGTAAATGACTACAACAAAGAAAATAAAACGCGCACTGGTATCTGTTTATTACAAAGAAGGTTTAGACGAAATCATTTTGAAACTCCATCGTGAAGGAGTTTCCTTTGTGTCTACCGGAGGTACGCAGGCGTTTATCGAATCATTGGGAGTGCCCTGTGATGCTGTGGAGGATTTGACCGGTTATCCTTCTATTTTGGGCGGACGCGTAAAAACATTACATCCGAAGGTGTTTGGTGGTATTTTGGCTCGTCGTGAGAATGAGCAGGATCGTGCCCAGTTGGAACAATATGAAATTCCTGAGATCGACCTGGTGATTGTGGATCTGTATCCTTTCGAAGAGACTGTTGCTTCGGGAGCGGAAGACCAGGCGATTATTGAAAAGATAGATATAGGCGGTATCTCGTTGATCCGGGGTGCAGCCAAAAATTATAAAGATGTGATTATTGTCGCTTCCAAGGCGCAATACGCTCCGTTGATGAGCCTGCTCAACGAAAAGGGAGCCAACTCCACGATCGACGATCGTCGTTGGTTTGCTAAAGAGGCCTTCGCGGTTTCTTCCGGCTATGACTCGGCGATTTTCAACTATTTCGATGCCGGAAATGGTTCCTACTTCCGCGCGGCGGTAGACGGACCGATCCCGATGCGTTACGGAGAGAACCCACATCAGGCGGCTGCCTTCTTTGGCCGTCTCAGCGATATGTTCGACCAGTTGCATGGAAAAGAAATATCTTACAATAACCTCTTGGATATCGATGCGGCGGTGAGCCTGATCGATGAGTTCGACGAGGTGACCTTCGCGATCCTGAAGCATAACAATGCGTGCGGTATCGCTTCCCGTCCGACAGTGCTCGAGGCTTGGAATGATGCCTTGGCGGGTGACCCGGTATCGGCTTTCGGAGGAATCCTGATTACCAATACCACCATTACCAAAGCTGCTGCGGAAGAGATGCATAAGATCTTCTTCGAGGTGGTGATTGCTCCGGCTTATGAAGAGGAGGCTCTGGAGGTATTGAAACAAAAGAAAAACCGTATTATCCTGGTGCGTAAGGACTGTCAATTGTCGACAACTCAATTCCGTTCGTTGTTGAATGGCGTATTGCAGCAGGAGAAAGACCTGAGCATTCAGGTGGCAACCGATCTGCAACCTTTGACAAAGAAGGCACCGACTGCCGAAGAGGTAGAAGATCTCTTGTTTGCCAATAAGATCGTAAAACACAGCAAATCGAATGCGATTACGCTGGTGAAAAATAAACAATTGTGTGCAAGCGGTATCGGTCAGACATCGCGTGTTGACAGTTTGCGTCAGGCTATCGAGAAAGCTCGCTCGTTCGAGTTCGATCTGCAAGGAGCGGTGATGGCTTCCGACGCCTTTTTCCCTTTCCCCGATTGCGTGGAAATAGCTTATGAGGCCGGAATCAGAGCGGTGATTCAGCCGGGCGGATCGGTAAACGATCAGTTGTCGGTTGACTATTGCGATGCGCACGACGTGGCTATGGTAAAAACAGGAGTTCGTCATTTTAAACACTAAAGAACAATGGGATTATTCTCTTTCACACAAGAGTTGGCGATGGACCTCGGAACAGCCAATACGATTATCATCAGCAATGGTAAGGTGGTGGTCGATCAGCCGTCGATGGTGGCTCTCGACAGACGCTCCGAAAAGGTGATAGCTATCGGGGAAATAGCGCGAAAAATGCATGGAAAAGCGCATGAGAATATAAAAACCGTACGCCCACTACGCGATGGTGTGATTGCGGATTTTTATGCAGCCGAGCAGATGATTCGTGGGATGATCAAGATGATCAACCCGAAAAACCGCCTTTTCTCTCCCTCTTTGCGTATCGTGGTATGTATCCCTTCCGGTTGTACGGAGGTGGAGATGCGTGCTGTGCGCGATTCGGCGGAGCATGCCGGAGGCCGCGATGTCTATATGGTTTATGAACCGATGGCTGCCGCGGTTGGTATCGGATTGGATGTGGAAGCCCCCGAAGGAAATATGATTGTGGATATAGGTGGAGGAACGACCGAAATTGCCGTGATCTCATTGGGTGGTATCGTTGCCAACAAGTCGATCCGTGTGGCGGGTGACGATCTGACGGAAGATATTCGCGAATATATGCGCAGACAACATAATATCAAAGTAGGAGAACGGACAGCGGAAGCTATTAAAATTAATGTCGGATCTGCTTTGACTTTCCTGGATAATCCTCCCGAAGACTATATCGTTCATGGGCCTAATCAGATGACGGCACTCCCGATGGAGGTACCTGTCTCTTATCAGGAGATAGCTCATTGTATGGAAAAATCTATTTCCAAGATGGAAGCGGCTATCCTGAGCGCCCTGGAGCATACGCCTCCTGAGTTGTATGCCGATATCGTGCGTAACGGTATCTACCTGGCAGGTGGAGGGGCGTTGATGCGCGGGCTCGATAAGCGATTGACCGATAAGATGAATATCAAGTTCCACGTGGCGGAAGATCCCTTGCATGCGGTAGCCAAAGGAACCGGTATCGCCCTGAAAAATATAGATAAGTTTAGTTTCCTAATGAGATAATAATGAATGAAGAATGAAGAATGGAGAATGAAAACTAATTCTTCATTCTTCATTCTTTATTCTTCATTTCCAAGAAATGCGTCAACTGATTGATTTCCTTGTTCGCAAACGTCACTGGCTTTTATTCTTTTTGCTGGAGGTGGTTGCTTTTCTGTTGATATATCAGAACAGCACCTACCAGCGAACCATACTGATCAGTTCAGCCAATGTGGTGACCGGACATATTGCCTCGTTGGCAGGATCAGTCATAAGCTATTTCAATCTGGGCGAGGAGAACCGGGAGTTGACCGTGCGCAACGGTGAATTGGAAATGGAGGTGATCGCCCTGCGTGATGAGATTGAGGCATTGCAGGCGAAAGAGCGTCCGTTTATGGGCTTTCTGCCCGACTCGACCGAACATTTTCCTTACTCGTTTGTGGCAGCCAAGGTGGTCAACAACAGCGTGACACACCTCTCTAACTATATCACGATCAACCGGGGACGCCAAGCTGGTGTCGAACCGGATATGGGGGTGGTGTCCGACCAGGGAGTGGTAGGCATTGTGACCAAGGTAGATGATTATTTTGCAGTCGTTATGCCGATGTTGAATCCTAAGTTCGGGCTGAGTTGTAAGCTGGCAGGAAATAATTACTTCGGTACCTTGAACTGGAACGGACGTGACCCGCGCCTGGTGCAGTTGAACGAACTGCCGCGCCATGTGGAATTCGAGAAGGGCGATACGGTTGTGACAAGCTCCTATTCGGGCATATTTCCTCCGGGCATTATTGTGGGAACCGTTGTGGATGCCCGTCGCCAGCATGATGATAATTTTCATGCCTTGGATATAGCTCCGTCGACCGACTTCCAGTCGCTGACAAATGTGCGCGTATTGATTAACCCGATGCAGGCGGAACAACGACGCCTGGAAAGCGAGATAAAAGAGAGATGATACAGGATGTTATACGAGGACTGATCTATTTTGTGGTGCTTGTACTTATACAGGTGCTCTTTCTGAATCACATCCATTTCCTACGGATGGTGACTCCTTTTCTGTATCTCTATTTTCTGTTGAAACTGCCTTACGATATCTCGCGTAACAATATGCTTCTGATTGCGTTTTTTACCGGCTTGGTGATAGACGCGTTCACCAATACACCCGGTATGCACGCCGCAGCCTGTACGCTGGCTGCTTTTTGTCGGGAGCCGCTGATTCGTTTCTGGGTGGGAAAGGATCTGCCGGATGGGGTATATCCCTCGTATCGCTCGTTTGGCTTCGGTAATTTCTTCAAATACACGCTCTCTTTTGTGTTGATCCACCATACGGCATTATTTCTTATTGAATCCTTCTCGCTTTTCGATCCGCTTTTCCTATCTTTACGCATTCTGGGAAGTAGCGTGATGACTATCCTGTTGATTTTAGCAGTAGAAGCATTTAATGTAGAGTCACAACAAAGTGAAGACAAACGATAAATTTAAGTTTGAAAACCGTAAATATATCATTAGCGGGGCTGTCGTAGTGGTGGTCCTTCTCTTTATTATTCGCCTTTTCATCCTGCAGGTATTGGATAACGACTACAAGATCTGGGCAGACAACAATGCCTTCCTGCGAAAAACCATTTACCCCTCCCGGGGAATCATATACGACCGTACCGGGCGACTGTTGGTCTATAACCAGCCGGCCTACGACGTGATGGTGGTGATGCGCGAGGTGCAACCCTTCGATACGCTTGAGTTCTGCAGTACAGTAGGCATCACCAAAGAGGTGTTCGATCGACGCATCGTGGAAATCAAGGATCGCCGCCTGAATCCGGGTTACTCCTCGTATGTCCCTCAGTTGTTTATGAACCAGCTTTCGGCGCAGGAGTATGGGATGCTGCAGGAAAAACTCTATAAATTCCCCGGTTTTTATATCCAGAACCGTACCCTGCGCGATTATGAATACCCGAATGCCGGCAATATCCTGGGTGATGTGGGCGAGGTAAACAAAAAAGATATCGAGAAAGATCCCTATTATGTGCAGGGTGACTATTCGGGACGCTCCGGCGTGGAGCGCTCGTATGAGCATGTATTACGCGGCGAAAAGGGAATTGAGATCCTGTTGCGCGATGCGCATGGGCGTATCAAAGGGAAATATGAAGAGGGTATTCACGATGTGCCTCCGGTGTCGGGAAAGAGCTTGAAATTGAGTATCGACATGGAGTTGCAGGCTTACGGCGAGAAGCTGATGCAAGGGAAGCTGGGCAGTATTGTGATGATCGAGCCTTCGACCGGCGAGGTGCTCTGTTTGGTGACCGCTCCTTCCTATGATCCTCGTTTATTGGTCGGCCGTCAGCGTGGTGCCAATCACATTATGCTGGAGAAAAATCCGCTGAACCCTTTGCTCGACCGTTCGATTATGGGCTTTTATCCTCCGGGCTCTACCTTCAAGCCATCGCAGGGACTTATCTTCTTGCAGGAGGGATCAACGACTATCCATACACATTACTCCTGTGCTATGGGGTATACGTTCCGGGGAGGAAAGCCTGCTTGCCATGCGCATGGTTCGCCGCTCACGCTGGTTCCCGCATTGGCCACCTCCTGTAACTCCTACTTCTGTTGGGGATTGCATGATATGTTAGACGACCGGAAGCTCTATCCTACCGTGCAGGAGGCTTTTGAGTCCTGGAAGAATCATATTGTCTCTATGGGCTATGGCTATCGTTTGGGTATTGACCTGCCGGGCGAATCCCGTGGTTTTATACCCAACAGTAAGTTCTATGATAAATATCATCCGACGCGTTGGAACTCCAGCACGATCATCTCTATTGCGATCGGACAGGGTGAGGTGACGGCGACGCCGTTGCAGATCGCGAACCTGGCCGCTACTATTGCCAACCGGGGTTATTTCTATACGCCGCATATGGTTCGGGAGATCGAAGATACCCCTTTGGATTCTATCTATACCACCCGTCGCTATACGACGGTGGATCGTCCGCATTACGAGGTTGTTGCCGAAGGGATGCGACAGGCAGTTGTGACCGGTACCTGCCGTCGCGCGGCTATTCCGGGCATCGAGGTGTGTGGAAAGACCGGTACGGCAGAGAACCCGCACGGGAAAGATCACTCCGCCTTTATCGGTTTTGCTCCTTATCAGAATCCGAAAGTGGCCGTTGCCGTTTATGTGGAAAACGGAGGCTGGGGTGCCAACTACGGGGTGCCCATCGGTCGTTTGATGATGGAGAAGTACCTGGAGGTGGAGCAATCGATCGAAAGCCGCTATATAGAAGAACAAATGATCCACTCTTCAACCATCTTACCCTATGCGCAACAGTAAAAAGAGCCTTTGGCAAACAGTCGACTGGATTACGATCCTCTTCTTTATCCTGTTGGTGGCAGCAGGGTGGTTTAGCATTTGCGGTGCCAGTTATGATTTTGATAACGCGGGACTGTTCGACCCCTCCGGTCGTCCGGGCTCTCAGTTGATATGGATCGGCTCCTCTGTGGTATTGATCTTTATCATTATGATGCTGGATGATAAGTTCTATAATGTGTTTGCTTACCTGATATACGGTTTTTTTATTCTCTTATTGATCGCAACGATTATCGGTGCGGTAGCCAATCTGCCCTTTGTCCCTGATATCAAAGGGTCGCGCTCCTGGTTGGTGTTGGGACCTATCCGTCTGCAGCCGGCCGAATTTGCGAAATTCGCTACGGCGCTTGCCCTGGCGAAGTTTATGAATGGCTATGGGTTTAAGCTTACTCCCCGAAATTTTTTCATTGCCCTATTGCTTATTCTCGTCCCCATGCTTTGCATTCTGTTACAGAAAGAGACCGGTTCGGCATTGGTTTACCTGGCTTTCTTCTTTGTGCTCTACCGCGAAGGCATGTCGGGCTATATTCTTTTGGCAGGCATTTGCGCCATTGTCTATTTTGTGACGGGTATTAAGTACTCGGAAGATGTGGTCGGTATCACCCCTTTGGGTGAGCTATTGGTTATGGTTATGACCCTGATCATCTCAGCCGCCCTGGTCGGGGCCGTGGCAAAAGACAAACGCAATATGTGGATTCTTTTAGGAATTGTGGCATTGGGTTATCTGGCGGCATATATAGTCTCTTTATATATTCCGTTGAATTTTGTCTGGGTAAGCTATGGGCTTATTGCCGTATTGGGAGTTTATCTTCTTGTCCTTTCGCTAAAGAAGTGGGTATGGTCGTACGCCGTCATTGCTTTGTTCTCCGTTTTATCCGTCGGTTTCCTCTATTCGGTCGATTATGTGTTCGATAATATATTGGAACCTCACCAGCAGGTACGTATCAAAGTCTCTTTAGGCTTGGAGGATGATCCCAGCGGTGCAGGGTATAATGTGAATCAATCGAAGATCGCTATCGGCTCAGGTGGCTTGACGGGGAAAGGTTTTCTGAATGGAACGCAGACCAAACTGAAGTATGTGCCTGAGCAGGATACCGACTTTATCTTTTGCACAGTGGGCGAGGAGCAGGGCTTTATCGGTGCTTCCGCTGCCTTGATCCTCTTTGGCTTGTTTATTCTCCGGCTTATCTGGCTGGCCGAACGGCAAAATAGTACCTTCGGAAGGGTCTACGGATACAGTGTCGCCTCGATCTTCTTCTTCCACCTATTAATCAATATCGGGATGGTTCTCGGCATTACGCCCGTGATCGGGATTCCTTTGCCTTTCTTTAGCTATGGCGGATCCTCGCTCTGGGGATTTACGATCCTGTTGTTTATCTTCCTGCGATTGGATGCCTCCCGGAAGGTGAAGCATTAATACGCCTTTTTGAACTATCTGTTAGATGTTTCGATGCGTAAGCCCAGCTGCTGAATACCGGGTAGAATCTCTTTGCGCATGCCTTGTCGGAAGCTGATCGAATAGGTGCCTGTGTCGGGAAACTGATAATGGGTGCGTAGCGGGAAGCTCAATTCATGAACCGACATGCCATCGCCCAGCCATTTGCCGAAGTCGTCGGCCAGCATACATTCCAGCGTGTCGCGTTTCACCTCGCCCGAAGGTTGCTGCTCTTCGATAAATACCCATAGGTTCTGAAACGGATACAGGTTGTTATTGCGCACCTCGAAGGTTAGATCGTAAGGGATGGTGTTATCGTCGATCTGAAACAGAAAGAAATACTCTTTCTCCTTATCCCAATTCCGTTCTTCCAGCGTCAGGTATTTGTCGTAGATCACCCGGTTGTCACAAGACGAAAGCAATAGACAACCTGCTCCTATCCATATGAGTATGTTCCCAATGCCTTTTTTCATGCGTCAGTCAACTTCTCTGATGATTAGTTCTCTGTCTTTTTGATAGGGCGCTTGAAGGAGCGGGGTGGCTGCTCGTTGTTGCCCCGGTTCTGGGACGGACGCTCATTGTTACCTCGGTTTTGAGGAGCACGCTCGTTGTTGTCCCGGTTCTGGTGACCGCGTTCATTGTTGCTCCGATTTTGGGGCGGACGCTCATTATGAGGCCGGTCGGCCGGTTGCGGTTCGCCTCCCTCAGGCTTTTTCTTTTTCTTTTTCTTCTTTTTCTTGACGTTGTCGAAGCGGGTCAAGCTGTCTTGTCCCAGGATGTCCATCGCGTCTCTCTTAGGTGTTTGTCGTTGCACCTCTTCGAGCGATTCGGGGCGTTCGCCACGCTTGTTCATGCGGATGATATCAAAAGCGCGATCGGCTGATATGGTGACCAGGTTCGACGCATACGCCTTTTCTGTCGAATAGGTGATGGTCTTGTTGAACAGGTCGCTCTTGAAATGAAAATAGTTCTTCTCTTTTGTCTCCAATACCACTTCGCGGGAGGGCAATTGCTTCTGCGCTTCCACATAGGTGTCAACCTCATAGTTGATACAACACTTCAGCTTGGCGCATTGTCCGGCCAGCTTTTGGGGATTCATGGAGATGTCTTGATAACGCGCCGCTCCGGTAGCCACCGATACGAAATTCGTCATCCAGCTCGAACAGCATAATTCGCGTCCGCATGGTCCGATACCTCCGATGCGTCCAGCCTCCTGACGTGCACCGATCTGTTTCATCTCAATGCGCACCCGGAACGAGTCGGCCAATACCTTAATCAGTTGGCGAAAGTCAACGCGCTCGTCAGCTATGTAATAGAAGATGGCTTTGTTGCCGTCACCCAGGTATTCCACGTCGCCGATTTTCATGTTGAGACCCAAGTCCGCGGCGATTTGGCGCGAACGGATCATCGTGTCGTGTTCGCGTGCTTTGGCTTCGGCATATTTGTCGAGGTCTGTCTGCTTAGCTTTGCGGTAGATTTTTTTAGGCTCTGCATCGATGCGGACATGGTTCTTCTTCATCTGAAGTTCCACCAGCTTCCCGGTAAGAGTGACTGTTCCGATATCATGTCCCGGACTTGATTCTACAGCTACTACATCCCCTTTTTCCAATGGGAGTTTTGCACTGTTTACGTAATACCCTTTACGGGTATTTTTGAATTGTACTTCCACATACTCCGTTGCCTCTTCCGCTCCCGGAACATCATAAAGCCAGTCGTAGGTGTTTAGTTTCTTATCTTGTTTTTTACAGCAACCTTTTGAACATATGCGAATGCTGCCGTTATTTAGCTTAAAATCCATGCGATTTGTTGAATTGATCTATGTATTCTATCAATACTCTCGTGCAAAAGTAGTTAATAATTCTCATATTTGGGCGAAATCATTTGATATTAAATAGATTTGTTTATATTTGCGTAATGTGTATTATGTACACTTATTTAAGCTCCCCTTGACTCTTTGTTATTGTGAAATAAATAAATCTGTATCATGAAAAATCTATTCTTTACCACCGTTTTGCTGTTAGCGGCAACCAGTTTGTCGGCGCAGAACAAGGCTCCGGTCAATATCGATATTGACGCGGGCGAAAAAGTAGCCACCGTTACAAAACTGTTTAACGGGACGAACATTGAAGACCTCAACAACCAGACCAATGGTGGTATGTTCAGCCAGCTGTTGCATGGCGAGGCTTTTGAAGAAAACATCGACGTGGACTTCCTGAAACTTGATCGGAAAGACTATTCTAAGGTGTATGTGGTGATCGACGAAAGAGGCATTCCTCACTTGTTGAGCCAGTCGGACATTTACACCCGTATCTCCTGGAACAACCTGGGCGAGAAGTATGATTTCAACTCGAACGACATCTATTCCGCCGGACGATTCGGTGGCGCGCCTCACAATCTCTCCGGATGGATTTTCCCGGGACGCTTCCTGGTGTATGACTCTCTTCCTCCCAACATTCAGCGTATCATGATGGATCGGATCAGCGGCAACGAACAGGTGTCGAAATACTGGTCGAAACTGACCGAGGGTAGTCCGCAGTACAAATACGAATTGGTGCGTGACGGCAAGGCTTATATGGGACGCCAGACACAGCGCATCAGCTTTACAGGCGGAAGTGGCGAAGTAGGTATTACCAACCATGGGCTGTACCGCTCGGGCATTATGTTTGAGAATGGTAAATCGTATGATGGCGTATTGCGCATAAAAGCCGAGAAACCGACCACCATTTTCCTCTCGCTTCGCGACGATAACAACAAGGTGTTGGCAGAAAAATCATATCAGCTCCGCGGAGACGGTTCGTATGAAAAGGTAACCTACGAACTGATCCCTAACGGTGGCACCATCAACGGACGCTTTGGCATCTCCCTGAAAGCGCCGGGCACCATCGATCTTGGTTTTGCCTTCCTGCAACCGGGCACCTGGGGACGCGTAGAAGGCGGATGGCCTATCCAGACAAAATTCACAGAGGCTTTGAAGAAGCAGGGCATCACGGCATTCCGTTACAATGGTTCCATGGTCGACGTAGGGGCAGACACCTACTTGTATCGTTGGAAGCTGATGCGCGGACCGATCGACGAACGCCGGGTTACTTTCCGCAGCGGATTTAATGCCTACGCAACGCATAGCTTTGGTTTTATTGAAATGCTGCAGGCGGCGGAAGCCATCGATGCCATCGCCATCATCGGGATGAGCATGAACGAATCGTATGAAGATATTCGTGACTTTGTAGAGTATGTAAACGGACCGGTTACCTCGAAATGGGGCGCGATTCGTGCTGCCGACGGACATCCGGAGCCTTACAACCTGAAATACATCCAGGTAGACAACGAACGGGGTATCTCCCGGGGGTATGTGGAATGTATGAAGAAATTTGCTAAGGCAGCCTGGGAGGTAGATCCGAATATATCGATCATGACCTCGTTGAATATTGGTGGTAATGGATATGTACGCGGTGGTTCGGAACAGCAAAAACAACAGGTTGAACGCCTGCGCGCGCAATTGGCGGAAATGGAAAAGGCGGCAGATGCCGATCAACGCCAGTTACGTAGACTGCAACAGCAACTACGACAGGAGGAAGAAAACCTGGGCAGCCAGTATCGCCTGGCGTCAGAACTCGCCGGATGGTTTGTTGCCCAAGGAAAAGGCGACAAATTGGCTTGGGACCCGCATTATTCAGGTGCCCGCGAGTTTGCCGATAGAGGCAATGCCTTCCTGAACGAGATGGGTATCAATCTGCAAAGAGAATTGGCAAAAGATCACCCCGGATTCAAACTGAACCTGCACCCGATGGAAGAAAACGGCTTCCGCTGTGACTGGGATCGCGGTTTGGCACACGCGCACAACTGGAACACCCTGCAACGCTATGGTGACTGCTTCCAGATGCTGGGAACAGCCAATACCTTCCAACCGCACGGATTACATTATATGTGGGATCAGGGACGTGTTCACTATACACCCGATGCCATTTGGTTCCAACCGTCGGCTCATATCGATGAGATGATGATGAAGACATGGAAACCAAATGTCGTGAAGGCTACCAGCAACGAAGAGCTGTTGGATGTAACGGCAAAGATCAATGACGCGAAGAACGAAATGACCATCTACGTAGCGAATATGTCGGATCAGCCTTTAGACGCAGTGATTAATATTGCGAATTTCCGTTTCGGCAGCCGTGCGGATGTACAAACGATCGGCAATTGCGAACTGACGGAATTCAATACCTATGAGAATAAGGACAATGTCGTATTTAAGCCATCGAAGGCGACCATCGCCCGCAAAAACGCGAAGTACACATTCCCCAAATATTCTTATACCGTCATCACGTTGAAGAGATAAGCAATAGTAAAAACAGGAAAAAACCATAGTCCCGACTTGGAACTGTGGTTTTTTTTTAATCTCTTTGCACGAAAAACAAGGTTTTTCAGATCGGTTAAACGAACCAAACGGGTCGAATTTTAGTTATACCATAAACAAAACACATTAAAAAAGAGCAGTATATGAAAAAGATGTTACAAGAGTTCAAAGATTTTGCCATGCGCGGTAACGTGATCGATATGGCTGTCGGTATTATTCTGGGGGGCGCCTTCGGAAAGATCGTTTCTTCGTTAGTGGGCGATATCATTATGCCGGCTGTCGGATTATTGGTGGGTGGTGTCAACTTCACCGACCTGAAGATCACCCTGAAGCAAGCCGTTTTGGAAGGCGGCGCGGAGATTGCTCCGGCGGTAACCATTAATTACGGAGAATTCCTGCAGGTTACCTTCGATTTTATCATCATCGCCTTTGCTATCTTCCTGATGGTAAAGGGTATCAATAGCTTCCACAAAAAGAAGGCGGAAGAACCGGCTGCTCCGGCTGCCCCTCCGGCAGATATTCAATTGCTTACGGAGATCCGCGACCTGTTGAAGGAAGAGAAGAAGTAAATAAGCGGATTTTGCTATATTTGTACCCTTATAAAACAAATGTAGCATGAAATCAGTTTGGTTGATTATAGTGGCGTTGCTTGTCGGAAGTCAGATGACTTATGGACAGACAACCGTTGATGATTCCACGACTATCACGTATGAAATAGAATTGGCCGGTTCGGCGGCAACAGGCGATCTCACGCCTTTCTGGACCACCAGCAACCGCTGGGGAGTGGTTCCTGCCGAGTCGGGCAATTTATTTTTGCGCCCTCAAATCAAACACCAGCAGTTGTTCGGGAAAGGGTTTTACTGGACAAACCATATCGATGCAGTCGTGGTAACTCCCCGCTACCGAAATATCTATCTTCAGCAACTCTATACCGAACTGGGCTATAAAAAGCTCTCCCTTCGCATCGGTAGCAAACAGGAATATTCCTCACTCTGGGACAAAGACCTGAGCACGGGGGATCTTATCCTCTCGTCGAATGCACGCCCTGTCCCGGAAATCAATATCTCCCTGACCGACTTCGTGCCCATTCCGTTTTCTATGCAACGGTTGCACATAAAAGGGAATGTCGCTTTCGGGCGCTCTTTCGAGACCGCTTTTCTGGAACAATCGATTGACGCGGAGCGCTTCGACTACATTAAAAACGTGTTATGGCATCATAAGTCTTTTCATCTCCGCTTCAAAGATGCCAAAGGAGAGATTCCTTTCTATGCCACTGCCGGCCTGCGTCATATCGCGCAATGGGGCGGCACCTCTACCAACGAGAACTTAGGGAAACAGCCTCAGTCGTTGAAAGATATGGTTCGTATATTCTTCCTCAAAAGCGGTGGAGAGGGGGCAAGTCTGTCTGATCAGATCAACGTATTGGGGTCGCATCACGTCTCGTACGACTTTCAGGTGGGGTACGAAAAAGAGACATGGGGCATACAGGCCTATTATCAGCACCTCTCGTACGATAAGTCAGGCATACTGTTCTATAACAAAACAGATGGTTTATGGGGTTTGCAGTTGGATCTGCCGACTTTCCCCTGGCTAAAGAGTGTTGTGTTGGAATATATGAATACCAAAAACCAGAGTGGTCCACTCCATTATATCGATTTCGACCACGACGCGCATCCCGGCCGTGGTGGAGGAAACGACTGTTATTACAACAACGGAGAGTATACCACCGGCAACAGCTATTTCGCCAGAGGAACAGGCTCTCCACTTCTTCCTTCACCGGTTTATAATCAAAATGGCATTCCCGGCTTCCTCTGCACCCGTGTGGAAGACTTGCATATAGGGGCGAAAGGAAGTCTGTTGCCTACGCTCGACTACCGCGCGATGTTTACCGTTATGAAAGGATGGGGAACGCATAAGGCTCCGTTCCTGGAGATGAAACAGGGTTGCTCTTTTCTGGTAGAAATAGATTACAGGCATCCGCGTTGGGCAGGATGGAGCCTCTGCGGATTGCTGGCAGGCGATACGGGTGATATGTTCGGAAAACAGAGCTACGGATTCAGCTTAGGGATTCGTAAGGCGGGGATTATTCGGTAGGCTCTTCGTCGCGAAACTCCGGCCATAGGGCAGAGGCAATGATTTCTCTTGTTTCATCCGCCAAATGTTGCAATCCCTTCAGAGACGTATCGATCCCTTCAGTCGAAATAGGTTCGTGTATGATCATTTCCATCCGATGGCGGTGTAGGTTCAAGGTGCCGATCGGCAACACATGGAAAGGACCATTCAGGGTGATGGGCACAATGGGTAGTTGCTGCTCGTCGGCCATCTGGTAAGCACCGCGTTTGAAACGAATCATCTTGCCATCGTATGTGCGCGAACCCTCCGGGAACACAGCAATCGAAGCACCATTGCGCAGACTCTTTCGCGCTTCTACTACACTACGGGCAGCCGCCTTTTTCGTTGAGTTATCGACAAAGATAAATCCCGCCGCGCGGCAGGCGGCACCCACCAGCGGTATTTTCCCGATACCGGCCTTCATCACCCATTTGATAGGCACTCCCAGGAATCCATATATCAGAAAAATATCGAAGGCGCCCTGGTGGTTGGCAACAAATACATAAGACTTCTTCCGGTCGATATGTTCTCTTCCTTTGATTTTTACCGGGCATAAGGCGAGATAACAGGTCAGGCGCGACCAGATCATACCGGGGTAATAGGCAAAGATCTTCTCTCCGCCCAACAGGCATCCCAGAATGGTTGTCAGTGCCGTAAGAATAGTCAATATCAAAAAAATAGGCACAAAGATCAACCAGGTATAAAGAATATAAAATAGTCGTAGCATCTTGTGTATTTGTTTAAGGCAAAGATAACGACAACTAAAGAATAATAGCAACCTAAAAGCCAAGAAATTCTTCGAATTGAGAACCTAAACAGGACTCTTTCAACATTTTTAGTCTAAAATATTTTCGCAATCGGGTTATTATTACTTTATTTGCGAGAGAAAAAGAGAAAAAAAGAAACAATAATAAAATTTATCGATAAACCATGAACGCATTGATTAAAAATCTTGGAGTACTTATCCTCCTGATCGGGGTTGCTATCTTGGCAGTGCCGGCGATTACCAACAGTATGAGCAACACGCTTCTTGTGACTGGATTAGTAGTAATCATCATCGGTTACTTAGGCCATATTTTCCTGAATAAGAAAGTAGGATAATTAGTCGAAAAACGAAATTGAAAAGGCTGTGTCTCCTGGGAGGTACAGCCTTTTTTCATTTCTTCTCGATGGCTTTGTAGATCGCATCCTGAATGCGCGTGCGCGTCTCTAAAGAAAAGAGTTTGGTATTGGCCCGGCTCGGATGCAGACGGTTGGTCAGAAAGATATAGACCAGTTGGTTGTCGGGGTCTACCCAGAAACAGGTGCCGGTATACCCCGTATGCCCGAATACCCCGGCTGGCGCCAACGCGCCACAAGGTGAGTTGCGTACATTGCCCCGATCGGGCTTGTCGAATCCCAATCCGCGGCGCGAACTGGGTGATTTGCTTTGTGTAAACAACCGGGCCGTCTCCTGAGTAATCAAGGTATCCCTGCCGTATGTCCCTTGGTTGAGGTAGAGCTGACACACCTTGGCCAGGTCGTGCGCTGTCGAGAAAAGCCCCGCATTGCCCGATACGCCCCCCTGAAAGGCAGCCGCCTCATCGTGTACATAGCCTCGCAACAGCTGACGGCGAACAAACTGATCGTCTTCCGTCGGTACGATCCGTCGCATCTCTATCTTCCCGACGGGGTTATACATCGTCGTTTGTGCTCCCAGGCGGGAGAAGAACTCCTCTTGCAACAATTTGTCCATCGGCTGCGACATCTCACGTTCCACAAGCATTTTCAACAGGATGAAGTTGATGCAGCTATAGCGGTAACGCCCTTTCGCCCCCAGACGGGAGTCGATGATAGAGGCCATAATGCTGTCCTGAAATGTCTCCGCGACATAGAAATCTTTGGCTACCTGTGTTCCGAATCCCGCTTTGGGCGTGGTAGAGACCTGATCCGGCAAATAGGTGAAATCATTTCGTACATAGGTTTTCGCGTCGAAGCGTACCGGATGGGTGGCCCGGCGTGTTCCACTGTAAAGACTACCGGTATAACTATCCTTATCGATTGCCTTCAGGTAGAAATTGATCGAGGAGACCAAGCCCGACTGGTGATATAATAGTTCACGGATGGTGATATCTTTCTTATCAGTGCCTTGCAGTTCCGGGATATAGGCCGACACCTTCTGGTTGAGCGTAAACTTCTTTTCATCATACGCCTTCATGGCCGCCAATAATGTACCGGCTGCTTTCGAGACAGAGGCCAGGTCGTAGACCGACTCGAGGGTGACAGGCTCCGTTTTTTTCTCGTCCTGATAGCCGAAGGCTTTATGGTAGACCACCATACCCTCTTTCGCTATCAATACCTGGCAACCCGGATAGGCTCCTTCGTCGAGCCCTTCTTGCACGATCGACTCGATCACATCCAGCCGCGCCGGATCCAGTCCTACCTCTTCGGACTCCTGATAGCCCAGGCGGCTCTTTTCGGTAAAGAGTCCCGTGCCGGCAAAATAAAGACCGGGAATAGAGACCGGCAGTTTGCCTTTGGCGGCAATTCCTCCCATAATAAGCTGAGCGGCGTATTCCTGCGCGAGCGGTGTCGCTTCGTAAGCTATGATAGCTGCTTTTGAGCGCTCGATGCTCTGGCGATACTGCCGGCAGGAATAAGGCAGAGTGAAGAAGGTAAATACCACCTCTTTCCGGGCAGCCAACTGGCGTAGTTGCTCGCTCTCGGCAACGCGTATCGTATGTACGGCGCATAAGATCACGTCGTATTTTTCCAGTTGGCGGTAGACTTCGCGCACCTGTGCCTCCGTGCTGGTGCGCAATAGCTGGAAACGATCGATCTTATCGTAACGGCTAAGCATCTGCATATAAGGCGTCTCAACCCCATCGCCAAGCGACAGTGCTGCGATCTTTTTCTTTCCGATCCCTTTCAGTGGAAGATAATCATCGCTGTTCTTCATCAGGGTGATCGCTTCGGCATTGAGCTTTGCTACCAGCCAGGCGGCATGAGGCGTGTTCAATCGTTCCGACAAGCCTTTCAGCTCGATCGGTTGATAGTTGTGCAGGCCGGCAATGTATTTATATTGTAATACCTTGAGGCATTTCGCTTCAATCTCGCTCCGGTCTAACACACCCTCCTGAACGGCTTTTCGCACTGCGTCCACATCGGTAAACAACGAAGCCGGAGCCAGTAATATATCATTCCCCGCCAATAACGCCTTGACGGAAGGATTCTCGGAACTCTTGGTCGACGCTCCCTTCATGGCCAGGGCATCGGTGAAGCAAAGCCCCTGAAAGCCCAGTTTTTCTTGCAGCAAACCGGTGACGATCGGTTTCGAAAGCGATGAGGGCTGATTGGCTGTCTTGTCGAGCGCCGGCACATAGAGGTGTCCGGTCATCACGCCCGCAAAGCCTTCATATATATAACGCTTGAATGGTAATAGCTCGACACTGTCCAAGCGCTCCATTGAATGGCGGACAGCCGGCAGCGTGTGATGCGAATCGTCCGAGGTATCGCCGTGCCCCGGGAAATGCTTGGCCACCGAAAGAACTCCTTTCTTCTCAATCCCACGGGCATAGGCAATGCCCTTTTCCGCCACCGCGTCAGGATCTTCCCCAAACGAACGGATGCCGATCACCGGATTGGCCATATTGCTGTTCACATCCACATCGGGCGCGAAATTGATATGAATGCCCATTTCATTGCATTGTCGCCCCACCTCTTCGCCATAGGCTTCGATCAGGTTTATATCTTCAATAGCACCCAGCATCATGTTTTTGGGAAATCGCGTCGTGCCGTCCAAGCGCATCGAGAGTCCCCACTCGCCGTCTAAGGAGACAAGCATCGGGATTTTGGAGGCTTTCTGTATCCGGTTGGTCACTTCAGCCTGTGTCACGGCATCGCCCTTGTGAAACAAGATCCCACCGATCTTGGCCTCGTTCACATAACGCATCAATAGTTGTATGTTACGATTGTCGGTGGTCGGATTGGCGACCGGCATGAATAGTTGTCCGATCCGCTCGTCCAAAGTCAAGGTGTCGAAAACAGAGTCTACCCAGTGATTCATCTTTTCTTTGTCGACCTTACGATATAGTTCCGGAACGGTTTGGGTAAATCCGGAAATCACACAGCTACAAAAGCTTAACAGAAATATCAATCTTCGCATTGTTCTTTCATCATTTTTATAAATCAAAGGTACATAATTCTTCTTAGTTTTTTGGTTACCTTGCGCCGTGTTGTGAAAAAAGTTTGAAAGCATGAGTGAGACAAAAGAAAAAAAGAGAGCAGAACGAAATAGAACATTGACAGTAACGGATGAAGAGCGAAAACTATATAGCGATAGGCTTTGCCGACTTGATCGTGATGATTCTCTGGCTGTTGATGATATAATGAATAGAACGATACATGCCGATCTGTTTGACGCGTTGGATAAGTTGCCCAACGGATTTGCCGATCTGGTCGTTATCGACCCTCCTTATAATCTTGACAAAGATTTTCATGGTTTTAAGTTTAAGTCTTCAGATAACACCGGCTATTTGGAATACCTCAGATCCTGGTTCCCTAAAGTGGTTGCTTTGTTGAAAGATAATGGATCTCTTTATCTATGCGGAGACTGGAAATGTACCTCCGCCTTGCAGCAGGTCATGGAGGAGAATATGACGATCATGAACCGAATCACCTGGCAAAGGGAAAAGGGTAGGGGCGCCTTGACTAATTGGAAAAATGGCATGGAAGATATATGGTTTGGTGTGAAAAACAAGAATAACTATTATTTTGATGTCGAATCGGTCAAGATGAAAAGAAAGGTGATTGCCCCGTATAAGGTGGATGGAAAACCGAAAGATTGGGAAGAGACAGAAAGCGGTAATTTTAGACTGACCTATCCTTCAAATTTTTGGGATGACATAAGTATCCCCTATTGGTCCATGCCGGAAAATACAGACCATCCGACACAGAAACCGGAAAAACTTATCGCTAAATTGATATTAGCCTCCTGCCCCAAAGGCGGCCTTGTTTTTGATCCATTCTTAGGCTCCGGAACCACCTCTGTTGTGGCAAAAAAATTAGCGCGAAACTATGTAGGCGTGGAACAAAATGAAGCGTATTGCATCTGGGCCGAAAAACGTTTGCAAATGGCCGAAAACGATAACACCATCCAAGGATATACCAACGGCGTTTTTTGGGAAAGAAATACGCTTAGTGCTCAGCAGGCAGAGATGAAAGAAGGGAAAAGCTAACCTTTCCGAACGATATGCGCATGAATTAAACATTGCTTGCTTTGCATCTTCATTTCTCGTCGATTGCTAAGAAAATGCCGAATATCATTTTGTAAGCAAAAACAACGTTTTGCTTTACAATATGATACGTTAAAAAGTGTTACTCCTGCGGGTAATTTTAAAAACCCCTACGTTTACGGAAAAAAAGTCGGGCGTTTTTGACAAAATGTAAGTTTCGCTTAGCGCAGCGTAAAGCAATTTTGGCATGGCCTTCCTCTTTTTGCATACACTTGCGATTTTGTCTTTTTTGCCGGTTTAGGATGGGTGTTTTATCGCTTATCGGCCACGGCTTTTTCGAGTTGTTGAAGCGCTTTGTCGATAACGGAACGCGGACAGCCGATATTCATGCGCATAAATCCTTTGCCTTCGGGGCCGAACATACTGCCGTCGTTCAGTGCCAATTTGGCTTTCTGGATGAAAAACGCCACCAGCTCCTCCTGCTCCATGCCTAATTCGCGGCAGTCGAGCCATACAAGGAAAGAGGCTTGTGGGCGGTAGATCTTGATTTGTGGGATGCGTTTTTGAAGATATTCATCGATATAATCGACATTGCGCATCACATATTGGCGCATCTGCTGTAGCCATTCCGCTCCGTAGGTATAGGCGGCGATGGTGGCTTCATAGGCAAAGATCGTTCCGGCATTCAGTTCACGGGCTTCGAGGTAGCCAAAGAACTTCTCGCGCACAGCGGGATCGGGCACGATGGCATAGGAGGAAACAATCCCGGCGATGTTGAATGTCTTGCTGGGAGCCATAAAACTGATGCTGTTGGCTGCGGCGGCTTCAGACACGGCCGAGAAGGGGATATGCTTATTGCCCGGAAAGGTCATCTCGGCATGTATTTCATCGGATATAATAAGGATCTGATGCTTCAGACAGAAATCGGCTAACCGCATCAAGGTCTCTTTCGGCCAAACGATTCCTCCCGGGTTGTGCGGGTTGCACAGGATGAATAGCTTACATTTTTCATCTACCAGCGTCTCCAACTGTTCGAAATCCATCTCATACCTTCCGTTGACGAGGCGAAGCGGATTACAGAGCACCTCACGCCCCATGCCTTCGGGTATCAGGCGGAAAGGATGGTAGACAGGCGGTTGTATGATTACCTTGTCGCCTTCGTTCGAGAAACAATCGACAACAAACGAGATGCCTTTAACGATTCCGGGGATATAACTGATCCAGTCGCGCTCCACGCGCCAGCCATATTTATAATCCAGCCAGGCGAGAATGCTGTTGTAATACTCGTCGGAGGCAAAGGTGTATCCGAACACCTCATGCTCGCAACGTTTGCGGAGGGCATCAACGATAAAGTCCGGCGTGCGGAAATCCATATCGGCTACCCATAGGGGAAGAAGGTCTTCGCTTCCAAACACCTCTTTTAACTGATCGTGTTTTACGGATGAAGTACCATGACGCTCAATCACTTCATCAAAATGGTATTGTTTCATATTGTATCCCTGTATAATGTCTTTAAGCCGGGAGCCAAAGATACAAATTTTCGTCTAACCATCTCTTTTGTTTCGAGGAAGCAAAGAAGGATTTGCCGGAAAAACTGTTTTGACGTACATTTGTCCGGACAGAAAAAAGAGATCGACAGATGAAGAAGATAGGGTTGCTTTCAGACACGCATGCGTGGTGGGATGAGAAGTACGAACTGTATTTTAAGGACTGTGATGAGATATGGCACGCGGGCGATATCGGATCGGACACGGTGGCCTACCGACTGGCGCAGATCAAACCATTGCGCGCGGTGTATGGCAATATCGACGGGCAGCCACTTCGGCAGCAATATCCGTTGATTGCGAAGTTCGAGGTAGAGCAGGTGCGTGTGATGATGACCCATATCGGTGGCTACCCCAATCGCTATGCGCCGGGCATCAAGCAGGAACTGTTGACCTATCAGCCTACCCTGTTTATTTCAGGACATTCGCATATATTGAAGGTGATGTATGACAACGCGCTGAAGTGTTTGCATATCAATCCGGGAGCGGCCGGGAAAAGCGGGTTGCATCAGATACGTACCTTGGTGCGTTTTGTGATCGATGGAGATCAGATTAAAGATCTGGAGGTGATTGAGATTGGTTAATTCTCTTGTTTCTCGGGGAGGGGAGTCTCTTTTTTGGTGGCGTTGAGGTTGTAGTTTTCAGCGAATAGGACGGTGTTCTTTAGGTAAGGATATTCGGATTCGAAATAGCTGCTAAATACCCCTTTGCCAATATTCTCTTCGATCTGCTTCATGGTCCATAGTTTACCATGTGTATGCATCAATTTCTTCATGGTGGCCTCGTCGCGTACACAAATCGCATGCAGCGATACGAGGTGTTTTACCTTTTCATCTTCGTGGGTGTAACGGATCAGAAAACGTGGTTCGATAGGTTTTCCGATATGTCGGCCGATTATCTCTTTGATCGTGTTTTCGATGGTGTGGCGGAAAAGGATGTAGGCATGTAGAGGGTAATCTAATGTTTCGGGCGATACATAGTCTGTTTTCGGGCGTTTCACCAGGTAGAGCATACCGTTGTAGATGACAGCGATCCGTACGATCGGATGGTAATACTTCTTGGGGGAGGTGCGGCTGACCGAACGGGCTATACAACCAATTACCTTCCCCTTATCGTCCAATACCGGTAGCCACATCTCTTTCTTTAGGCTTCCCTGCATCCAGGAGATACGTATCTGTTCGTAAACGATAATGGCCACCCCGATGACAATGCCCAGATAGCGATACAAGAAATGTTCGAAAT
Source organism: Parabacteroides sp. PM6-13 (assembly GCF_029892605.1). Taxonomy (GTDB): domain Bacteria; phylum Bacteroidota; class Bacteroidia; order Bacteroidales; family Tannerellaceae; genus QVMG01. The sequence continues at coordinate 147,714 of NZ_JARXWF010000001.1, read as the reverse complement.
GCGGATTCTGCATCGACTCCGGTAGGAAGGTGAAGAAGAGAATCACAAACAGATGGAGCGTATACAGGTTTTGTACGAGGGGCACAAGGAAATAGAATTCGTTTAAGGCGGTGCGCATCAGCGTACGCTTATATGCCGGTGCCTTCGATTGACGGATACGCCGGAGCATCGAGTGTTTGGAGAAGCCGATAATGGCCAGTACCATAACAAACAATACCTCTACCAATACCGGTGAGTAGCCAAACAGAACAGGGTCTAATTTGAGTAAAATAAACAGGACATAGAGTATGAGTGTGGCCGAGGCCGGCAGCAAAAGGAATTGATAGATTTTATCTTTACTCAACATCCGGTAAAGCCCCAGACAGAAGATGCAGAAAACGACGGCAATAAAGAACGATAATCGGTAAGAGAAGAAATTGTCCAAAAACATGAACAATAGGATTGGTATCAACCCCACCGCCTGATTCTGTACGTTTCGTTTTATTGTATTCATCGCAATAACTCTACCCCTTTCCTTTTAATAACAGTTATGAACGGTAATTGTTCTCGTTAGAGGTGATTTTCTGCGTGATAAGAAGAGCGAACCAAGGGGGCGCTTTCTACTTTGTTAAATCCTTTCTTTAGTGCTTCTATCCGATATATTTCAAACTGTTCGGGTGTAACGTATTCGGTTACAGGGAGATTCTTGCGGGAGGGTTGTAGGTATTGTCCGATGGTTAACACGGAAACATCGGCGGCTAATACCTCATCCATTAATTCATATACTTCGCTTTCTGTTTCGCCCAGCCCCACCATAATACCTGTTTTGGCGGTGACGCCGTTGGCAGCGATATGGCGAAGCACCGAGAGGCTGACATCATATTTGGCAGCGCTTCGGACCTCCGGCGTAAGACGCCGTATGGTTTCCATATTATGCGAGATGATTTCCGGCGCGGCTTCGATCACGATATCGACCAGATCCAGTTTGCCCTGGAAGTCGGGAATCAATACCTCAACCGTTGTTTGCGGATTGACCCGTTTGATGGCGCGTATGGTAGCTGCCCAGTGGGCAGCGCCTCCGTCGGGCAGGTCGTCGCGGTCGACCGAGGTAATCACCGCGTGTTTCAGTTCCATCAGGCGAATGCTCTCGGCTACATTCTCCGGTTCCTGCGGATTGAGCGGAAGAGGTCGTCCGGTCTGTGTGTTACAAAAACGGCAGGAACGGGTGCAGATATCCCCTCCGATCATGAAGGTGGCGGTGCCCCGGCTCCAACATTCGCCCATATTCGGGCATTTCCCGCTGGTACATATCGTATGCAGGCAATGGGATTCAACAATGCTTTTCGTACGGGTGAAATTCTCATTCCCGCCTAACCGGATCTTTAACCAGTCAGGCTTCTTAACATGCGGTACACTCATCTTGTTTATAGATTATCGAAGAGGAAATTACAGATTTTAGTATAGAGATGCAAACGGGTATTTCCACCGGAGATACCATGGTTGCGGTCTTTATAGATATGCATATCGAACTGCTTACCGGCTTGCACCAAGGCTTCGGCATAGACCATCGACTGGGCAAAATGCACGTTATCGTCGGCTGTTCCGTGGATAAGCAATAATTTACCCTGCAGGTCGGCAGCTCTTTCCAACGGAGAGGTGAGGGCATACCCTTCAAAGTTTTCCTGCGGTGTGCGCATGAAACGTTCGGTATAGATCGTGTCGTAGAACTTCCAATCGGTCGGCGGAGCAACGGCAATACCTGCTTTGAAGGTGCCGTCTCCGGTGGTCATTGCCATCAGGGTGTTGTATCCGCCGAAGCTCCATCCGTAGATAGCCATGCGTTTGCCATCGATATAGGGCAGTTTGCCTAACGCCTGCGCCGCCTCTACCTGATCACGCGATTCGAGTTCGCCCATGCGGAGGTAGGTGCATTTGCGGAAGGCTTCGCCACGGGCGCCTGTGCCACGTCCGTCTACAGCGACGACGATGATGCCGTTGGCTGCCAGGTATTGTTCCCAATCCATGCCGTACCGGTCGAGCACCTCTTGCGAATTAGGCCCGCTGTATTGAGTCATCAACACCGGATATTGGCGGGAAGGATCGAAATTGGTCGGTTTCACCATCCAGGCATTCAGTTCGATGCCCGAAGCGGTCTCAATGGTCATAAACTCTTTTGGTGAGAAAGCGTATTGAGTGAGTTTCGTTTTCAGGGATTCATTGTTTTGCAATACGCGCAGTTCTTTCCGCGATTTGGTTTCATGTACGGTGATGCGTGCCGGTGTCTGTACGCTTGAATAGGTATTGACAAAATAGGCAAAATTGTTGCTGAATGCTGCGTTGTTGGTTCCTTCCTGCACGGATAGCTTTATTTTATTGCCTTTGGCATCGATGCTGTAGACCGAACGGCGCATCGGACTCTCTTCGGCCGATTGGTAATAAACCGTATTCGTTGCCTCATGGATGCCCAGGAAAGCTGTCACGTCCCAGTTTCCTTGTGTGATCTGACGTTGCATCACGCCGGTAGGGGAATACTGATACAGGTGGGCATAGCCGTCTTGCTCGCTGACATAATAGAATCCATTCGCTGTGAACGTGAGGGAATACAACCATTCCGAATCGATATACGCTTTGTTTTCTTCGCGCAGAATCAGGCGGAACACACCGCTTTTCGGATTGGCGTAATACATATTAAAGAGGTTCTGATGGCGGTTCAAGGTCAAAACAGCCAACTGATCCGAATGAGTCGTGAACAGAATGCGGGGGATATAGCTCTCTTCATCCACAGGGACGTCGAGCTTCTTGGTGTCTTTCGAATTGACATTGTAGGCATGAAGCGTTACCCGTGAGTTGCGTTGTCCGGCTTTCGGGTATTTGAAGTCATAGGTAACCGGATAGAGTCCGTCGCCATACATCTGCATATTGTATTCGCGAACAGCCGATTCGTCGAAACGAACGAATGCCAGTTGTTCATTGTCGGGCGACCAGGCCATCAGGTTCGTAACGGCAAACTCTTCTTCATAGCCCCAATCGGTGATGCCGTTCAGTATCTTATTCGCTTCGCCGTCGTTGGTCACCTGTATCTCCGTATCGAAATCGAATTTCTTTAACCAGATATTATTGTCAATCACGTAGGCACACATTCGTCCGTCAGGGGAGAAGGTCGGGATCATTAGTTTCTTGCCCGTGTCGCTTAATGGTTTAACGTAGTTGCGGCGCACGTCGTAATCATAGAACTCTGCCTTCCACGAGCGGCGGTAGATCGCTTCCCGTTCGCGCCATACCAGGATGCGATGTCCTGTGGAGGCTATCTGATACCCCTGGAAGGTGTCGAAGGAGCATTCACGGGCGGTAGCGGTATTAAACAGGGTGTCGACCGGTTGCCCTGTGCGGTAGGCATAGCGAACGATCATCGTCCGTTCCGGGTTCATAGCGGTATAATGTTCCCCGTCGGGCAGGGAGCGCATTTCTCCGATAGCCGTTGTTTGACGGAACTCGCCGTTTATGATTTCATGCAGATTGATGCGCTTGTTTCCTTGTTGTGCCCAGGCACCTGTTATAACCAATAGACTTAGTAAGATAGGTATGGCTGTCTTTTTCATGTTTTTCTGTTATTTTCGATTTGTCGGCAAAGGTAAGTAATTAATTAAAAAGAGTGGTAAGGGGGGAAAGGACTTTCAGGTCTTTAAAGGCTATAAGGTCTTTAAAGTCCTTAAAGACCTTAAAGACCTTAAAGACCTTAAAGACTTTAAAGACCTTCAAACCTCATCTTCCCCCAAACCCAGTAAACGCGCGGCGTCCATAGATAGCCACCACGATAAAACAGATAAAAGGCAGGAAAAACGACAGATTCACCGCCGGCATACCCAACAACACGCCCTGATCGATGATCATAGCCTGAAGCGGAGGAAGAATAGATCCTCCCAAGATGGCCATGATAAGCCCGGCGGCACCGAATTTGGCATCATCGCCCAGGCCTTTCAACGCAATACCGTAGATGGTCGGGAACATCAATGACATACAGGCGGATACGCCCACCAGACAATAGAGCCCGTTGATATCCTGGAAGAAGATAACACCCAACGTGAAAGCCCCTCCGGCTATAGCCAGAATCATCAACAATTTGCCCGGATTGAGGTAGCGCAACAGGAAGGTGCAGATAAAACGACTGACGCAGAAGATGATCATCGCCACAATATTGTATTTCTGCGACAATACCTCCGCCGCCTTTTCTGTCATGCCCTGCTCCATAAACAGGCGGGTGCCGTACTGGATGATAAAGGTCCAACACATGATCTGCACGCCCACATAGAAGAACTGAGCTATCACTCCTTCCCGGTAACGCGGCAGGGAGAATATCCGTTTCAGCGTAGGGAGGAAGTCGATGTTGTGCGATTGATCCTGGTTTTTCGGCATCTTGGTGAAGCGGATCAACAGGAACATCGCCAGAATGACCAGGCCAATAATAATATAGGGTGTGATCAATACCGACAGGTCTGCCTCCTTTACGGCGGCAAATTCGGCCTCATTCAGTAACGCCCGTTCTGCCGTATCCATAGGATTCAGTCGTGCCTGAATGAAATTCATGGCAACAAACATGCCCAACAGAGAGCCCATCGGGTTGAACGACTGTGCCAGGTTTAATCGTCGGGTGGCTGTCTCTTCGGTGCCCATCGACAGGATATACGGGTTGGCACTTGTCTCAAGAAAAGAGAGCCCGCAAGTCAGGATGAAATAGGCAAAGAGAAACGGATAGTATTCGCCTATGGCTTTAGCCGGAAAGAAAAGGAAGGCGCCGATCGCATAGAGTCCTAAGCCCAACAGAATCCCCGCCTTATAGGAGTATTTCCGGATAAACATAGCCGCCGGAAAGGCCATGGCGAAGTAGCCTCCGTAGAAGGCTACCTGCACCAAAGCACCATCCGTTACGCTCATGCGGAAAATCTTCGAAAAGGCTTTCACCATGGGGTTGGTAATATCGTTGGCAAACCCCCATAGGGCAAAGCAGAAGGTGATGAGGATAAACGGTATCAGGTAGTTTACCCCGTCGCTACCGGTCAGCAACGATGATTTTTTCTGTGTTTTCATGTCGGGAAGGCTTATTTATAAAGCGGTCCGTAAGTCTGACAAGCGCGATAATCTGCCCCCTCTTTATCCATACCGAAGGCATTCCATGCCGCCGGACGGAAGATATCTTTCTCGTCTACATTGTGCATGCAGACAGGAATACGCAACATAGAAGCCAGCGTAATCAGGTCGGCACCCACATGTCCGTAGCTGATCGCTCCATGGTTGGCTCCCCAGTTGTTCATCACGGAGTACACATCCTTGAAGGCATCTTTCTCTGTCAGGCGCGGCGCAAACCAGGTAGTCGGCCAGCCTTTGTCGGTGCGGTCGTCCAGTATTTTGTGTGCATCCGGATCGAGTTCTACCGTCCATCCTTCGGCAATCTGCAAGACCGGACCCAGTCCTTTCACCAGATTGAGGCGAACCATGGTGCAGGGCATGCCTTCACGTGTCAGAAATTTAGACGAAAAGCCTCCTCCCCGGAAGTATTCACGGTTGGCAGGCACCCAGGTTGTTGCGTCTAAACAGGCCTGTGCCTCCTCGTTATTGATCTCCCAGAAGGGTTTCATCGCCGGATTGCCTTCCGCATCGCTCTGACGAGCTGATCCGTCGAGGGAAGCAGCACCCGAGTTGATCAGGTGGATAATACCGTTTGCGGCACGTCCTTCCAGCTTCTTGCCCGTAACCCGTTCGACCGCGTCGGGACTCCAGTAGGTGCGTACGTCGGCAAAGATCTGCGCTGTATTGGTCAATAGATAACTGAACAACATGGCAGTTCCGTTCAACGCGTCGTTTTCGGTAGCCAATACGAACGGTTGGCGCACGCCCGTCCAGTCGAACGATGAGTTCATGATGGCTTCGGTAAAGTCGCCGTTCGGATAGAAGTCGGTCCATTGGCGTTGTCCCTGGAATCCTGCTGCCAGTGCATTGTGCCCTAACGACTCTTCTCCGAATCCCATCTCTTTGAGTTTCGGGTTGCCAATCATCAGGTCGCGCACAATCAAGGTCATTTTTACAATGAATTCCCAATCCTGGTCTTTCTCTTCGCGGCTCTTTTGCAAGTCGGAACGGTTGCAGGTGTCTGCACCCTCCTTACAGTTAGCTTTTGCCCAGGCCAACGCCTTTTCGAATTCTTCTTTGTCATAGATACCTAATGTCATGCGGCGAATGATTTCCACCTCGTCGATGCCTTCGCAACGCATACCCAGATACTCTTCGAAGAAGTCGGGGTTGACGATTGAACCGGCAATACCCATACAAACGGCACCAATGGAAAGATATGATTTCCCACGCATAATAGCGACCGCCATGGCAGCGCGTGAGAAGCGCAACAGCTTTTCGGTGACATCAGCCGGTATCTCTGTCGTACCCATATCCTGCACATCGTGGCCATAGATACCGAATGCCGGCAACCCTTTCTGTGCATGAGCCGCCAGCACGGCCGCCAGATAGACCGCTCCCGGGCGCTCTGTTCCGTTGAATCCCCAAACGGCTTTGATGGTGTGCGGATCCATATCCATCGTTTCACTGCCGTAACACCAGCAAGGAGTGACGCTAATGGTAACGGCTACATTCTCTTTTTTGAATTGATCGGTGCAGGCAGCACTTTCGGCTACACGTCCGATGGTCGAGTCGGCAATGACGCATTGCACCGGAGTCCCGTCCGGGTATTTCAGCGTGGACGAGATTAGTTCAACCACGCTTTTTGCCATATTCATGGTTTGTTCTTCCAATGATTCGCGAACGCCGCCCATGCGGCCGTCAATTGTCGGGCGGATGCCGATCTTAGGCCAATCGCCTTTCCATCTGTTTGTGTTCATGGTATAATCTATTTTATGTGTTAATATGATATGTCTGATATAAGGGATAGCCGAGCGCCATCAAGCTTGCTTGAATGGCCAAGGCGCATCCTGTATTCTGCAAATATAAAGATTATCAGCACCTTTTCTTTATAGAATACCGACAAACAATAACACTATTTCGATATAATCCTGTATTTTTGTCTGTACGTTTTCTTTATTTGATATGCGCGAAACAGATAATTTGCAGCTTATTCTATTGAATATCGGTCGGTCGTCTCACGATGGCGACTGGAACTGGAAGGGAATAAACAGTCCCTTTGCCCGGTTGTATTATGTGATGGAAGGATGCGCCCGTGTTGACCTTCCGCAGGGGATACAGACGCTTCGGCCGGGCTCGCTCTACCTGATTCCGCCTTTCACGTTGCATAGCTATGCCTGCGACGGCCTGTTTTCTCATTTCTATATACATATCTATGAGACGCCCTCTTCGCCCAGGCATCTGTTGGAAGAGTGTCATTTCCCGGTGGAGATCCCGGCTAATCCGTTGGATTTTTCATTGATAAATCGTTTGTTGGAGATCAATCCGGATAGGGAATTGTTGCAATATGACCCGGGACTCTATGACAACCAGCCTACCTTGTTACGGAATATAGCGACTGAAGCTCAACAGGCAGAATACGCAGCCTTGGAGACAAGAGGCATCCTTGCCCAACTGCTTTCCCGTTTTCTGCGCTACGCCACACCGAAAACCGAAGTAAATGATAAGCGGATTGCCAACGTATTGCGCCATATTCGCAAACATATCGACCAGCCTCTTCGTATCAGTCAGTTGGCGGCGATCTGCCATCTGTCGGACGATCACTTTATCCGTTTGTTCAAAAAAGAGATGGATTGTACGCCTATTGCCTATATCAACCAGAAGAAGATAGAGCGTGCCCAGTTGATGCTATTGGTTGAAAACGTGCCGGTCAAAGACATCGCCTATCGTCTCTCCTTCGACAATATCTCCTATTTCAACCGGGTGTTTAAGCAGATCACCCGGTTTACGCCCACGCAGTACTGCGAGCGTCTGTACGGACAATAAAATGTTATAGCTGTTCCGCTTTGAATCCCGCCGCTTTGACTGCCGCGATGATCGCTTCCGCCGGATAGTCGCCTTCGACGGTCAGTGTTTTATCCGGTGAGTTCAGGTCGATCGACCACTCGGTTTCAGGCACCACTTCGTTTAGTTTGGTACGGATTGCGGCTACACAACCACCGCATTTCGCGTTTGTTTTGAATTGCATAATAAAGATTGTTTTAATTATTTCATGAATTTAAGTCGCAAACTGTTCAGTACCACAGAAACGGAACTGAATGCCATCGCCGCGCTTGCCAGCATCGGGTTCAACAGAATCCCGAAGAAGGGATAGAGCAGCCCGGCAGCGATCGGAATGCCGATCAGGTTATAGATAAAGGCCCAGAACAGGTTCTGCCGGATCAGTTTGACCGTTTGCCGGGAGATACGGATCGCTTCGGGCAACAACAAAAGGTCGGAGGTCAACAGGGTCACCATAGCCACATCCATGGCGATGTCTGTTCCTTTGCCCATGGCGATGCTCACATCTGCACGTGCCAATGCCTGCGAATCGTTAATCCCGTCGCCAACCATCGCCACCTTTCGCCCTTTTTCCTGCAGGCTGCGGATGTATTGATCTTTCTCATCAGGCAATGCCTGCCCTTTGTGGTGCGGTATGCCGGTGGCCTTTGCTACATACACCGCGGTGCGGTTGCTGTCGCCCGTCAATAGATGCGTTTCTATACCGTGATTGCGCAAGGCCTGTATCGCCGGAAACGAGGTGGGTTTGATCGGATCCGCAATGGAAAAAACAGCCAATAACTGCCCGGCCTTTCCAAAGTAAATAATCGTTTTCCCCTCGGCCTCCCATTGCGAAACCACCTCCGGCACGGATGCCTTCTCCGGCAATAGGCGATAGCTGCCTACCCAGTAGGTATCAGTTCCCAGATCAAGGGTGATCCCCTGCCCGGTCAGGCTCTGGAAACGGTCGGAAACGACCGCTTTGGCTCCCTCTTTCTCCAGCCAGCGCAGGAGAGCCGAAGCCAATGGATGCTCCGAGTGCATCTCCGCCGTATATAAGATATTTCGAAGTTTGGGGCTCTCTTCCCCAATCCAACAGGCGTTGATCACCTCCGGTTTGCCTTCTGTCAATGTACCTGTTTTATCCAATACGATGGTGTCTATTTGGCATAGGTTTTCCAACGCGAAAGCATCCTTTATCAGGATATGTTTTCCCGCCGCTTTGCCCACGCCCACCATCAAGGCGGTGGGGGTAGCCAGTCCCAAAGCACAGGGACAGGCAATCACCAGGACGGACACCGCCGAGAGCAACCCGTAGGAGAAGGCATTGTCGCCTCCCCATATGATCCAAATAATAAAGGTCACTAACGATAATCCGATCACAGACGGCACGAAGATGGCGCTTATCTTATCCACGATGCGTTGCACAGGCGCTTTGCTTCCCTGTGCCTGTTGCACCATCTGTACGATCTGCGCCAACACGGTCGCGTTGCCCACACCGGTTGCTTCCATCGTGAAGGCTCCCTGTTGGTTGATCGTTCCCGCCATGGCTTTGTCGCCGGTTTGTTTTTCGACCGGCAAGGATTCGCCGCTCAGCATACTTTCGTCGATAAATGAATGGCCGTGTGTAACGATCCCGTCGACGGGAATACGCTCGCCCGGTCTGACGGCAACGAGGTCGCCGGCTTTCAATACAGCGATCGGCACCTCTGTCTCTTCCCCCTCCCATACACGACGGGCTGTTTTAGGCTGTAGCCCCATCAGGCCGCGGATGGCCGACGAGGTGCTGTGGCGCGCCCGCTCTTCCAATAATTTTCCGAGCAAGACGAAGGCGATAATCACCCCGGATGCCTCGTAATAGACATGCGGTTCGATGCCTCTCGATGTCCAAAAGGAGGGATAGAGTGTATTGAACAGGCTGAAAAGGAAAGCAATCGTCGTGCTCAGCGCCACTAACGTGTCCATATTGGCTTTTCCCCGGATGGCATGCCGGAAGCCGTTGGTATAGAAATGACGGCCGAAGGCAATCATAATCGCAAGAGCCAACCCCATCATCACCCAATTGGCGTAGGGTGCATGCATAAAAAACATGCCGAGAACAGCCAATGGAAGTGCCAGAATCCAGGCACCGATCGTGCGTCGCTTGGCCTGTTCGTAGCGCAGGCGCGACATCTCCTCCTGTTTCCCGACAGGATCCTCCTCTTCAATGATCAGATCATATCCCGCTTTTTGCACGGCATCGCGTATATCCTCCGGTGATAATAGGTCAGGTTGGTAGGTGACCGTCAGGGTGCCTGCCGCGAAATTAACCGCCGCTTCTACGACCCCCGGCATATGTTGAACGGTTTGCTCCACATTGGTTGCACAAACCGCGCAGCTCATCTCCAGTACAGGAAGTGTTTTGGTGTCTAACGTTTTCATTTGATTTGCCAGTTTTATAAGGTGATTCCTTCCAAATAGGTTAGGATCTCGCCTTCGTTATCGGGATGAAACCAGGTGATTTCCGGATCGCGCTTGAACCAGGTCATCTGCTTTCGGGCATAGACCCGGCTGTTGCGTTTGATCTTTTCGACGGCCAGATCGAGCGACCAGGTGCCATCGAAGTATTGGAATAGTTCTTTGTAGCCTACGGTGTTCAATGAGTTCAGGTGGCGATAGGGGTAGACGGCGCGTGCCTCTTCGAGCAATCCATCTTTCATCATTTGGTCGACGCGTTGGTTGATACGCGTGCATAATTCATCGCGCTCCCGAGTTAGTCCGATTTTAATGATCCGGAAGGGTCGCTCTTTATGGCTCTTTGTACGAAAAGTGGAGTAGGGGAGTCCGGTTTGTCGGCATATCTCAACGGCATGGATGACCCGTTTGTAGTTGTGGCGGTCGACCTCTTCGTAGTGTTGCGGATCCCTTTGTTGTAGTTCTTCGAGGATCGGTTGCAGCCCTTCACGCTCGTATTGCGCATAGAGGGCCTCCCGAATCTCGGGAAGAACGGTTGGTATCTCATCGATGCCCCGACACACGGCATCGATATACATCATAGAGCCACCTGTCATCACGACTACCTCTTGTTGTGTGAACAACTCTTCCAATAGCGAAAGAACACGCTCCTCGAAGAGGCTGGCACTGAAATAATCGGTCAGAGAGAGCATGCCTACCATATAATGGGGCACACGGGCTGTTTGCTCCGGAGTAGGAGCAGCCGTTCCTATCGGTAATTCTTTATAAACCTGGCGGGAATCGGAAGAGATAATAGCAGTTTGATACTTCTCGGCCAGGCGCAGACTCAGCTCGGTCTTCCCCACACCGGTCGGTCCCAACAACACAAGAAGTGTTTTCATCAGAAGCTCTCGTCGCTGAACATCTCGTCACTGATACTGTCCAGTCCTTCAAATCCGGCTCCGTCAAGCTCGTCCATGTCGTATTCGGAGTCTCCGTAGAACTCCTCACCTACGCTGCCGGTGACAATCGTCTTGGTGTCGATTTCATCAAAGGCCATCAGTTGGGGAGGCGCTATGCCGATGGATTTGCTGACGATCGGTTCGGAGAGATCTTGTCCGGGAATGATCTCGCGCAGCTCCATAAAGAAGGCGCGCTCGGTCATATAGTCAAATACAAACAGAAGCTTCTGGTGCTCGTCTTCCAACAAATCTTCGAGCAGTGTTTCCTCCATAATGTAGTTATCGACTTCAGAAGAGGTGTCCATTTCTACACGGGTCACTTCCATTTTCTTACTCCAGTCGTCGTCGCAAATAAAGAAGGAGGTGATCTGGTCACGGCTGTATCCGACGGAGTCGAGCAAGATATCATGCAACTCTAAGAAAGTGGCTTCAGCATCGATGCGGATCTCGCGTTTGAAGTCATCGACTTCATCTGATAAGATAAGAAATCTGAATATCATATTTGTAACTGTTTAGGTTCTTCAAATGTAGTGAAAAATGAATGTAAAATCAAACACGCTTGGGCGATGCCGAAACACATCCTATATTCGACAAAAGTAGAAAAAAATATCTGATGAAACAACTGCGGAAATATGATATTTATAAAGCAGAAAGCCCTTAAAGACATTGATTCTTTAAGGGCTTTATAAATAGGATGGATGGACGTAAGCCTATCCGCGTTTCTTTGTTGTTTTTTTGGCCGGTTTCGGGTTTTTATCAGCCTCTTCTATGATCTGGCGCACCTCTTCCAAGGTTAAGTCCTCTGGTTTGGTGCCTTTGCGCGGGATCTTATAGTTCTTACCTTTATAGGCGATATAGGGGCCAAAGCGACCATTCAGTATTTCCAACTCCGGCTCTTCCTCGAACTTCTTGATGAATCGCTGTGCCTCTTTCTGTTGCTTCTCTTCGATTAGGGCGATCGATTCTTCGAGCGTGATCGACAATGGATTCAATGTTTTCGGGATAGAGACAAATTTACCGTCGTGACGAATAAATGGTCCGAAGCGCCCCACGGCTGCCACCACCTCTTGACCGTTGTACTCCCCGACAGTGCGTGGCAGGTCGAAAAGCTTCAGCGCCTCTTCCAGTGTGATGGTTTCAATGGATTGTCCCTTCATCAGAGAGGCAAATTGCGGTTTCGGTGCCTCTTTGTCGTCGGGGTTAGCCTGGCCGATCTGTGCGATGGGACCATAACGTCCGATCTTCACGAACACAGGATTTCCGCTTTTGGGGTCAATGCCCAATTGGCGTTCGCCAACTTTGTGCTCCGTACGGATGGCTTTTACCTCGTCCACTTTCGGGTGGAAGAACTTATAGAACTTATCAATGGCTTTCGTCCATTCCAGTTCCCCATCGGCAATCGTGTCGAACTCTTTCTCTACGCTTGCGGTGAAGTTATAGTCTAAGATGTCGGGGAAGTATTCCAACAGAAAATCATTCACCACCGTGCCAATGTCGGTCGGCATCAGTTTGTTGCGATCAAACCCTACCTTTTCTGTCTTGGTTACCTCGCTTATCTTGTCGTTTTCCAACGATATGATTTCGTAATCGCGGTTGATGCCCTCCTTATCGCCCTTCACAACATACTCGCGGTTTTGCACCGTCTGAATAGTCGGTGCGTAGGTAGAGGGGCGTCCGATGCCCAGCTCTTCCAAACGGCGCACCAGGCTGGCCTCCGTATAGCGGGGCGGACGCTGTGTGAAGCGTTCGGTCGCTACAATATCTTTGGCCAAAAGCACATCGTTCAGGTTTACTGCCGGCAACAAACCGTTGTCCTGTTCGTTTTCACCCTCCTCGTCGTTGCTCTCCAGGTAAACCTGCAAGAAGCCGTCGAAGGTGATCACTTCGCCGGTAGCAGCGAATTTCTCTTTTTTGTTGTTGCTGATGGCCACGGTGATGGTCGTACGTTCCAACTCCGCGTCAGCCATCTGAGAAGCGATCGTGCGTTTGCGGATCATGTCGTACAAGCGCTTTTCCTGGGCACTGCCGCTGATCTCCGTCTGAGAAAGATAGGTGGGACGGATCGCTTCGTGTGCCTCTTGTGCTCCTTTGGTTTTTGTATTGTATTGGCGGAACTTATAGTATTTCTCGCCGTATTCTTCTATGATAGCCTCTTTTGCCGCACCCAGCGCCAGGTTGCTCAGGTTGACCGAGTCGGTACGCATATAGGTGATGAATCCGGACTCATACAGTCGTTGTGCCAGCGTCATCGTTTGCGAAACAGAAAAGCCCAGCTTGCGTGCCGCCTCCTGTTGCAAGGTGGAGGTGGTAAACGGTGGTGCCGGCGATTTCCGTACCGGTTTACGTGTAATATCTTCTATGGAGAAGGCGGCGTTCCGGCATGATTCCAGGAAGGCCAATACCTCTTTTTTGTCTTTCAATCGTTTGTTGAGCTCTGCCTTCAATAGTGTGGTGCCGTCGGGCAACACAAACGTGGCGATCACCCGGTAGGATGCTTCCGATACAAACGCGTTGATATCGCGTTCGCGCTCTACGATCAAACGAACAGCTACCGACTGCACACGTCCGGCAGACAACGCCGGTTTCACCTTCTTCCAAAGGATCGGCGAAAGCTCAAACCCTACGATACGATCGAGTACGCGACGTGCCTGTTGCGCATTCACTAAGTCGATATTGATCTCGCGCGGTGTCTCAATCGCATGCAAGATGGCATTTTTGGTGATTTCGTGAAAAACGATTCGTTTTGTCTTTGCCGGATCCAATTCGAGCGCCTCGCTCAGATGCCATGAGATGGCCTCCCCTTCGCGGTCCTCATCGGAAGCAAGCCAGACAACTTCAGACTTCTTTGCCTCTTTTTTCAGTTCGGTTACCAGTTTCTTTTTATCCGTGGGAATAACGTATTCGGGTTTGTAGTTGTGTTCAAAATCAATACTTATTTCTTTTGCTTTTAGGTCACGGATATGCCCATAGCTTGAGAGTACCTTAAAGTCTTTACCAAGGAATTTTTCAATGGTCTTTGCCTTTGCTGGTGATTCTACAATAACCAGGTTTTTATTCATTTTACTCAAATTTTTTGAAATCGAGTGCAAACATACGCAAATAATTCACGCCAAGAGGCACACGACTGTAAAAAACCGCTTTTTTTAATAATGTATAAGATTTGACTACCCGTTTCCTTGGAGAGGAAATTATGGTATCGGAAGTAAAACATAGAAGGTAGAACCAACTCCTAATTGAGAGGTAGCCCAGATCTCTCCATTCATTTTGGTGACCAGCCCTTTACAGATAGCCAAGCCAAGTCCGACCCCTTTCTGGCCGTTCTGCAATTGGGTGAACCGCCCGAAAATACTCTCCAGTTGGTTCTCCGGAATCCCTTCGCCGGTGTCTTCTACGTAGAAGCGTACATTCTTCTCTTGTATCTCATAGCCGAAACGAATAGAGCCCTGTGGCGTATGCTTGATGGCATTGGTCAGTAGGTTAGTCAATACTTGTATCAGGCGGTTACGATCCGTATTCAACGTCAATGCTTCGCATGGTGAAAGGACAAACGATACATTTTCAGGCACCCGGAATGAAAGCATATTATATACATCTTTCATTAAAGTAGGAATATCTTGCATGGAATAGACCAGCGACATCGAGTCCGACTCGATTTTAGAGATATCCAGTACGTCACTGATCAGGCGTTGTAATAGCTCGTTATTGCTTTGAATAATACCGGCAAACTCTTCCCGTGCCTCCTTGTCTTCCTCTTCAATCAGTATTTGCGAGAAGCCGACGATCGCGTTCAGCGGTGTCCGGATCTCATGATTCATATTGGCCAGGAAGGTCGATTTCAAGGCATCCGCCTCTTCCGCTTTCTCTTTAGCGACGCGTAGTTGCTCACGTCTACGACGAAGTGTATGCATCATCTTGATCAATACAAATATGATCAGGAGTAGAAGCGTGCATCCGAGCAATAAGATAGTCGTCATCTGACGGGCCTGTTTCGCTTTCGCCTCCATTTGTTGGCTTTCCAGTTCCAGACGTTCCACCTCGTTTTTTGTTCGGATACCTGCCAGTGTCGTATTGAACTCCTGGCGGTTTATCGAGTCTTTTAATACGAGCATCTCGCGAGATACTTGTAGTGATTCATCTAAGCGACCAAGCTGTTCCAATGCTTTTGATTTAAAAGATAGCGCATTGTAAAGCTGTTGGTTGTATCCTCTGGATCGATTGTTTTTTTCTAAGCTCAGAATATAGGGCATAGCATTTTCGTATTCGCCTTTTTGCAGATAATAAAGCGCGTAGATGCTGTTAAATTCTGATTTGGCTCGTTGCAAATTCTCCATGTCAGCAATCTTCTGTGCTTGCTGTATTTGCTCCCAGGCATTCTCTAACTGTTTTGCGGCAATATACTCACGGGCTAAAAACCGATGGATCACATATTCCTGCTCAAGAATACTGTTTTCCTTATCCAAATGGGTAAGTCCTTGCTTTTTGCAATTCTCGAGAAATTCGATCCCTTCCCGCAAGTAGACAATCCGTTTCTCGGACGTAGGAGGGCGGTTGAATAACTGGCGGTAAATGTTGAATATCTTCACCGGAGGGGCATTTCTTGCCTCCATACGTCGCATAACCTCTACATAGAGTTGTTCTGCCTCATCATTCATATCGTTCGCGAAATAGAAATCGGCCAGTGCCTGATCGGCAATCTCTATCCCTTCCGGAAAATCATATTCCTTGCTCAATGTTCGCAACTCTTCGATAACAGCCAATGCTTCTTCTTTATTGCCTCGTCGATTACTCATGTAGACATCCCATGCCTTAATACGGAAAAATTCATCATAACGCTGCTGTTTCAATAACAATGGATAGAGCTGTTGCGATCTGTTACGCATACTGTCCTGGCTGACCCCATAGAAATGTTTCACCAGTCCAAACAGGGCATTGGCCAGGTAAGTTTCATTTTTCTGTTTTAGTGCCTCTTCTTCGAGCCAATAGGCATAGATCTGGCGATTGGTGTTGACGATGTTTTCGTCTAAGCGGTCATTCAGATAGGCTAAACGCTCCGAATCGGGTACCGATTCGAGCTGTTGTTTCAGACTATCAACCGTTGCCGGGTTTTGTCCTTGGATAGGTATGAAAGAAAGCAATAGCAGACAAAATACTATTACCGGGATACCTTGTCTTTTTTTCATCTATTAAGTTTGAGGCCTTTTCTGAGGCACCTCTACATAGAAGGTCGATCCTTCTCCCTCCTTGGAGTGAACCCAAATTGATCCGGCCATTTTAGTTACCAGCCCTTTACATATGGCTAAGCCCAATCCGACTCCTCTCTTCCCATTGGTCAACTGGACAAAGCGATCAAAAATACTACTCTGTTCTTCTTCCGGAATTCCCTCACCGGTATCTTCCACATAAAAGCGAACATTTTTTCCTAATAATTCATAGCCAAAACGAATAGAACCACCCTCCGGAGTATGCTTCATAGCGTTTGTCAACAGATTCGTCAGTATCTGAATCAAGCGGTTCCTGTCTGTGTCTATGGTGCATGCTTCGCAGGGATCCAAAGCGAAATTTACTTTCGTTCGGGTCTGCTCTATCCGCATCCGGATCATGTCATACACCTCTTTCATCAGCCCCGGTAATTCCTGCGGGTAATAGATCAACGACATCGAGTTGGACTCAATCTTCGATATATCCAATACATCGGCAATCAGCCGCTGCAACAATTCGTTGTTATGCTGGATGATCTGGGCAAACTCCTTCCGGGTCTCTTTCTCTTCCTCTTCGATCAATACCTGGGAGAAACCAACAATGGAATTCAGCGGCGTACGAATCTCATGATTCATATTAGCCAAAAAGGCCGATTTCAATTGATCCGACTCCTCCGCTTTTTCCTTGGCAATCTTCAGTTCTGCCTGGTTTCGCTTGATGATTCGTATCAGGTAGATCAGCCCCAGGATCACAATAAACAATACGAGACATCCTAACACTAAGAACATCATGCGCTGATGCGACTGCTTCGCTTTGGCTTCCATGCGCTCTTTTTCTAACTCCAGCCGTTCTACCTCATATTCCGTACGCACATTCGCGAGCGTTTCATGAAAAGACTGTCTGTCTAACGAATCTTTCAGGTTCGTAAGCTGTATGACCGTTTCGTAAGCCTCTTTCGAGCGTCCCAACTCATTGAGCATATCCGCCTTATGCGTCAGTTCTTGTACGAGAAGATCCAAATGACCTTTGGTTTGCGCATTGTGGATTGACTGGTTGACATATTCGATCCCTTTTTGGTAATCGCCCGTAAAATAATAATACTGGTAATAGATCTGCTCCAGCTCGCTCTCTTTATAGGGCAGGTGATGAAGTGTGCCTATCGAATCGGCTTTCTGAAGATAGGTCCATGCCAGTGGGTATTCCCTCAATTGCACATAGGTGTGCGCATAGGTTCGGTAGATTACATATTCCAGCGAATGCAGCGGATTCTCCGAGTCGAGTTCTGTCTCTCCCCGTTTCCGGCTATCTTCTAATAGCTCTTCCGCTTTGGCTAAGTAATCGACCTTTCTCTGCAGATTACTCATTCGGGTGATCAGTTGCCGTATGATATAATAACGCTTGACTGGTGGGGCGTTTCGTTTTTCCATCCGATCGATCACGCTTAGGTAGAGTCGTTCGGCATCTTCCTGCAGATTGTTGGAAAAATAGAAATCGGCCATTGCCTGATCTGCCATCTCCCGGCCTTGAGGGAATCCTACTTTGTCGCTGAATGTTCTTAGCGCTTCTACCGCTGGCAGTACTTCTTCAAAACGCCCTCCCTTATTCAACAGGTAGATGGCCCATGCTTTCATCCGGCAGATATCCTCCAGGCGTTCGAGTTTGACGAACAGAGGCTCCGCTTTTTCGATCCAATACATCGCGCTGTCAACATTGGTTCCGTAAAAATGGCGCGACATGAAATAGATCGCATCCGCTTCTGCCTCTTCGTTGTGCTGACGTAATGCCTCAGGGTAAAGCAAGCGGGCATACACCAATCGGGCGGGAGTCAGTCCGTATTTCTCCAACTCTCCCTGTAGATAGGGGATACGCTCATTCTCTGGCATGTTCTGCACAATATTTTCCACACTATCCGCAAAAGCAGTTTGCTGGGCAAATGCACTTGACACACTCAAGAGAAGAAGTAATATAGAAATACAGAACCTCATAATGGACAAATATACAAATATTTATTAGCTTAATGCAGCAATGCTATCTTTTAACGATTGAATTTTGCTTTCTGCATCGGCCTGTTTTTTTCGCTCCGTTTCAATTACATTGGCTGGCGCTTTACTAACAAAATTTTCATTGCTTAGTTTTTTTATGACCGAAGCAAGGAATCCTTCCTGATAGGTAAGCTCTTCGTTCAGCTTCGCCAACTCTTCTTCCACATTCATCAGGTTGCCCAGCGGAACAGCATATTCGGTCGTTCCAACGAGGAACGAAACCGCTCCGGCAGCCTTTTCTGCTGCTTTGTTGATGGCCGACAGGTTACACATCTTGCTGATCACCGGGTCAAGTGCCTCGTTGTGATTGCCCAGTATCTGCAGCTCCAGCGTTTCCTTGTTTGGTATATTCTTTTGCAAACGGATCGTACGCACCCCGCTGACAATCTCTTTTACGGCTTCGAAGGCCGCCAGGTAGTTGTCGTCTGTTTCGCCTCCCTTTGGCATAATAGCCATCATAATGCTCTCTCCCGCATGGCGTGGAGCAAGTGCCTGCCAGAGCTCTTCGGTGATAAACGGCATAAACGGATGCAACAGGCGAAGCAATGAGTCAAAGAACGAAAGGGTCGCTTCGTAGGTCGCTTTGTCGATTGGCTGTTCGAATCCCGGTTTTACCATTTCCAGGTACCAGGCCGAGAACTCATCCCAGAAGAGTTTATAGACCGTCATCAGCGCTTCGCTCAGGCGATATTTATCTAATAGGTCATCCATCTCGGCAGCCGTCTTGTCGAGCTGCATCTCAAACCATTTCACCGCCGACGCCGCCGCCTCGGGCTGAGCGATCGTCTCGTCCACTTTCCAGCCTTTTACCAAGCGGAAAGCATTCCATATCTTATTATTGAAATTACGTCCCTGTTCGCAAAGTGATTCGTCGAAGGGGATATCGTTTCCTGCCGGAGCCGTCAGCATCAAGCCCATACGAACGCCATCGGCTCCGTAGGTATCGATCAAACCCAGCGGGTCGGGTGAGTTACCAAGCGATTTCGACATCTTACGTCCCTGCTTGTCGCGCACCAGACCGGTGAAATAGACATTGCGGAACGGCATCTCCTTTTCATATTCGTATCCCGACATGATCATACGTGCCACCCAGAAAAAGATAATATCCGGGCCGGTCACCAGGTCGTTGGTCGGATAATAATACTTCATCTCCTCGTTTCCGGGATTGTTGATACCGTCGAAAAGCGAGATCGGCCATAGCCAGGAAGAGAACCAGGTGTCCAGGCAGTCTTCATCCTGACGCAGATCCGTCAATTGCAGGGCTGCGTTGCCGCTCTTCTCCCGTGCCAGTTGTAAGGCTTTCTCGGCTGTTTCGGCCACAACAAATCCGCCTTCCGGCAGGTAGTAGGCCGGGATTCGGTGTCCCCACCACAATTGGCGGCTGATACACCAATCCTTTATGTTTTCCATCCAGTGGCGGTAGGTGTTCTTAAACTTGGGCGGATAGAATTTCAACTCATCATTCATCACCACCTCCAGAGCCGGCTTGGCCATCTCCTCCATTTTCAGGAACCACTGCATCGATAGTTTCGGTTCGATCGGCACATGGGTACGTTCCGAATAGCCCACCTTATTGTCGTAATCTTCTACCTTTTCCAGCAGTCCGGCTGCCTCCAGGTCGAGTGTGATTTGCTTTCGCACATCAAAACGATCCATACCGATGTATAATTCACCGGCTTCGTTGATGGTTCCGTTGTCGTTGAATATATCGATCGACGGCAGGTTATATTTCTCGCCCAACACATAGTCGTTCACATCATGCGCCGGAGTCACTTTCAGTCCTCCGGTACCGAATTCCATATCCACATAATCGTCCATGATCACCGGAATGGAGCGGTTCACCAGCGGCACAATCACCCGTTTCCCCTTCAGAGAAGTATAACGCGGGTCGTTCGGGTTCACGCATACGGCCGTATCACCCAGGATCGTCTCCGGGCGGGTGGTGGCGATCACGATATGTGCATCTCCTTCGCCTTCTATCTTGTAACGCAGATAGTATAGTTTGCTATGCTCTTCTTTGTAGATCACCTCTTCGTCGGAAACGGCAGTCAATGCCTGCGGATCCCAGTTTACCATGCGGATGCCACGGTAAATCAATCCTTTATTGTACAGATCGGTAAACACCTTAATCACGCTTTCTGAACGGATCTCGTCCATCGTAAAGGCGGTGCGATCCCAGTCACAGGAAGCACCCAAGCGGCGTAACTGCTGCAGGATAATGCCCCCGTGCTCTTCTTTCCACTCCCAGGCATGTTCCAGGAAGGCTTCGCGTGTAAGGTCGTTTTTGCTGATACCCTTCTCCGCCAGTTTGCCTACTACTTTGGCTTCCGTGGCGATAGAGGCATGGTCGGTACCCGGTACCCAGCAGGCATTCTTTCCCTGCATACGGGCGCGGCGCACCAGAATATCCTGAATCGTATTGTTAAGCATATGCCCCATGTGAAGCACCCCGGTGACGTTTGGCGGAGGAATGACGATTGTATAAGGTTCCCGCTCATCGGGTTCCGACTTGAATAATTGATTGTCTAACCAATACTGATACCATTTTCCTTCCACTTCCGCGGGATTGTACTTACTTGCGATTTCCATACTACTTAATACGATGTATCTTATACTTTATTTATCAAACAGGTATAGGCATTTTGCCTGCCTACCCAAAAAGAGCACAAATGTATAAAAAAAAACAACTTCCTTTACTATTCTATTGATTCATTTGGAAATATGAGGAAGCCGAGGCAAAAGCGCATGGCTTTTTTGGCTTACATTTTGATCTTACTGTTATCTTTGCCGGAAATAGGCTATTCGATCGATTTCAACTATAATAAGCATGATTTTAATAAACCGTCTGTTCCTTCTCCTGTTTGCTTTTTCCCTTTTTGTCTTACCCTCAGAGGCACAAGAGCAGCGCTTCACTATCAGTGGGCGTGTGACGGATGCATCGAGTGGTGAAGATCTGATCGGGGCAGGAGTGATGGTGAAGGGCACCCGTTTAGGGACGGTAACCAACGCCTACGGTCATTATGCCTTGCCACTACCAACCGGCGAATACACCCTGGTCTTCTCCTACCTGGGCTATGAAACCAAGGAGGTAGAGATCCTTCTGGGTGAGGATCAGCGTTTGACGGTTCGCCTAACGCCCGGCGTGAACCAGCTCTCGGAGGTGGTGGTCTCCGCCGAGGGGCAGAATGCGCATGTGAGCAAGGTGGAGATGAGCACGGAGCGATTGACTGTCAAAGAGATCAAGCGTATTCCCGCCCTGATGGGTGAGATCGATGTGATCAAAGCGATCCAGTTGCTGCCGGGTGTCCAGGCGGCTGCCGAAGGTACCTCCGGTTTCAGTGTCCGTGGTGGTGGGCATGATCAGAACCTGATCCTTTTAGACGAGGCTACGGTCTATAATGCTTCCCATCTGATGGGTTTCTTCTCGGTGTTTAATAACGATGCCATCAAAGATGTGACACTCTATAAAGGCGATATCCCCGCCAGCTTTGGGGGGCGGCTCTCTTCTCTGTTGGATATCCGGTCGAAAGAGGGCAACACGCAGCGTTTCGCAGCCACTGGAGGGATTGGGTTGATCTCCAGTCGCCTGACGTTAGAAGGGCCGGTCGTCAATGAGAATGCCTCTTTCCTTGTCTCGGCGCGGCGCACCTATGCCGATCTCTTTCTGAAGTTGTCTAATAATGAAGATTTGCGTAAGTCGAGCCTTTATTTCTATGATATGAATGCCAAATTAAACTATAGGATCGATGATAACAACCGTATCTTCCTTTCCGGTTACCTGGGCAAGGATCATTTTGGGAATGAATTTGCAGGCATGGATTTTGCTAACAAAACCCTAACTGCCCGCTGGAATCATCTTTTCTCGCCCCGCCTTTTTTCTAACTTCTCGCTATTGGCCAGTGTGTATGACTACGCCATGTTGATGGATATCGATACTCAAATCAATCAGGAATGGAAATCGCAGATGCAGGACTGGGGGCTGAAAGCGGACTTCGCCTATCAACTTCATACCAACCATCAGCTGAAATTCGGTTACAACCTGCTCTATCATAACTTCATGCCCGGAGAAGGTGGCGGAATGACTGAGGAATCGATCATCGCACGTTTTGGCATGCCCCGCGAGTATGCACTGGAACATGGGCTCTACCTCTCTGCCGAATCGACCATTGCCGACCACTTGAAACTAAAGTATGGGCTGCGCTATTCGCTCTTCCAGAACATAGCCAACGGAGAGGAGCTCGACTGGTTGACAGACTATAAGGTAGCTTACAGCAAGACCTATGACCGCGGCACCTTCTATCACAACCAGGGACATCTCGAACCGCGCCTGGGAGTTGCCTACCTTTTCAACGATGAACACTCCGTAAAGGCCAGCTATTCGCGTACTGTACAGTATATCCAGTTGGCTTCCAACTCAACAGCCGGATCGCCTTTGGATATCTGGTTTCAGACATCCCACAATATCCGTCCGCAGATATGCGACCAATGGGCCTTGGGGTATTTCCGCAACTTTATGGGTAATCAATACGAAGCATCGGCGGAGCTCTATTATAAAAACCTGCGTCAGGTGATCGATTTCAAAGACCATGCGCAACTGATCGCCAACGAAAACCTGGAACAGGAGGTTCGTTTCGGTCGGGGGTATGCGGCTGGTTTGGAATTGATGGTTCGCAAAAACGAAGGGCCATTGACCGGTTGGGTGAGTTATACCCTTTCTAAAAGCCGTAGGCAGATAAGCGATATCAATGATGGATTGTGGTATCGCTCCCCTTACGACAAACCACATACGGTTTCTGTTGTCGCCAGTTATGAACTTTCTCCCAAATGGAATATCTCGGCCAACTGGGTATATGCCAGCGGTACGCCGGTGACCTATCCGACAGGGCGTTTCCAGATCGAAGGCACTTATATACCGATCTATTCGGGACGTAATGAATATCGCTATCCTGATTACCACCGGATGGATCTATCGGCCACCTGGCAACTCTCCAAGCCCGGTGCTCGTTTGCGGCATGAATTGAATATCTCCCTCTATAACGCGTATGGACGAAAGAACGCCTGGGCGATACGTTTCCGGCAAGATGCCGAGCGCCCCGATATGACCTATGCGGAAATGATCTACCTCTTCTCTGTTGTACCCTCCATTACCTGGAACTTTACCTTTTAACCGATCATAAGATGAATAGAATACGTCACATATTACCTCTCTGTTGGATCCTTTTTCTTGTTGTATCTCTGTATGCTTGCAAGGAAACAATCGACATTGATACTGATAATGCCCCGGAACGATTGATTATCTATGGTACCTATTCCAACGAAGTAAAGCGGCACTCTATCCGCTTGACCCGTTCAACAGGCTATTTTGAGACGACGCCTCCCCGAGGTGTATCAGGTGCCGTTGTGACGCTTCATAGCGGAGATAAATCGATCGAACTGTATGAATTATTGACCGAGCCGGGCACCTACCTGATGGATACTGCCCGCAAAGGAATAGAGGGGCAGGCGTATCGCCTGCATGTAGCGGTAGACTTTGATGGTGATGGCGAGACAGAAGAGTTTGAGGCCTCCTCTTATCTGCCATATGCTGCGCAACTTGATTCGATCGCTTTCCGGAAAGTTACCCTGATCAATGATATGATAGAGATCAAGCTCTATGGTCTGTTGCCTGATAATGAAGAGAATTATTTCAGTCTGCATGCTTCGCGCAACGGCCGTTTAATCAACGACTCCCTGGATGGCTATTTTATTATCAGCGATGAACACCTCGGCAAGAAGGAGTTCGATGGCGTCTCCTGCTTCTATTTGAACCAGAAAAATGAAGAGACATTGGTGCAACCGGGTGATGTGATTGAATTGACGGTGGATGTAATCAACAAGGACTACGCCGACTTCCTCTCTCATGCGCAAAGCGAAGCCGAAGGATCCATCCCGTTCTTTGGAGGTCCTCCGGCTAATGTCGAAACCAATTTTAGATCGCTGTATAACCCCGGGCAGGTGCCTGTGTCGGGCTTTTTTGCCGCCTATGCCCGGTCGACAGTGACGCGGGCATATGAATAGTTATCGTCCGCCTGCCGGCAGGTAATCGAGCCAATATTTCTCCATACTTTTGCGTAGGTGGCGGGTAGTGCCTTTCCCTTCGCTGATGCTATGGCTACGCATGGGGTAACTTATCTGGGAGAATACCTTTTCGTGTTCGATTAGTTTATTGACCAATAGTTCGCAATTCTGGTAATGCACATTGTCATCACCTGTTCCGTGGATCAACAATAGATTCCCCTGTAACCCTTCTACATACGTAATGGGAGAGCCTTTGCGGTAGCCTTCCGGATTAGCCTGTGGCGTATTCATATAGCGCTCTTGATAAATAGTGTCGTAAAGGCGTTGGTCGGCAACAAAAGCAACCGCGATGCCTGTGAGGAACACATCCGGGTAGCGGAACATACAGTTGAGTGTTTGGCTGCCGCCTCCACTCCATCCGGTAATGCCGATTCGCGATGGGTCGATGTAGGAGAACTGTCGCACCATGTCCATAATACCCCGGCATTGATCCTCGGAGGCAAAAGTACCTACCTCGCCATAGATACATTTGCGCCATTCTCTTCCGCGCGGCGTATTGGCACCCCGGTTTTCGATACTGACAATCAGGTATCCCAGGTTGGCAAGGTATTGGTGCCAGAGGTCTCCACCTCCCCAAGCGTCCTGTACGGTGGCACTGGCGGGCTCGCCATATACATCGATAATAACAGGGTATTTCTTTGTTGCATCGAAGTGGATTGGTTTGATTATCCAGGCATCCAACAGGAGGTCACCCGAGCGCACTTTCAGAAACTCTTTCGGGCGCAATCCCAGGGCGTCGTATTGCTCTTTGCCCTTTTGGTTGTCTACAATCACACGTGCCGTCTGGTGTTTCGGGAAAGAGACCATGGAGATAACGGGCGGTGTCACCGCATTATGGAAAGTATGTACCGCCCATTTGCCGGTGGGCGACATGGTGTAACGGTGCTGTCCCGCTTGGTCGATGGGTGAAAGCCGTTGCACTTCTCCTTTGCCCATCAGACGAGCCGAATAGAGATAACGCTGTGTGAAGTTATCGGGTGAAGCCATGAAATAGACCAGCCCCTTTTGTTTATCCATGCCTACGGGTGAAATATAGTCGAACTCCCCTTGGGTGATCGGCAGGATCTCTTTTCCGTCACGGCTCACCCGATAGAGGTGGCGCCAACCACTTCGCTCACTTTCCCAGGTGAAGTATGTATTGTTTTGCAACCATTGGATATTATCATTGGTATCCAGCCAGGCATCATCCCGGTCGGTAAAGATATTTTGCGGAGTCGGATTGTTCAGATCAACGATCCAGACAGTATTGGTGTTCTGTGGACGGTTGAGCTGCTGGATAAATAGTTCGTTGCTTTCCGGGATAAATTCCATGCGTGGCAGGTAGTTATTGCGTGGATCACCCGGTATATCGATCCAGGTAGTCTTCCCCCCCGTTGCCGCGATAAAGCCGACCTTCACCGCCGAATTGGCCGTGCCTGCTTTCGGATAGGGGAAATGTAGGATGGTGGGGTAGAGCTGATCGACGTTGTTGATAATGTCGAATACGCCCGTTCCTTCCGTATCGCTTTGCCAGTAGGCGATCTGCTTTCCGTCAGGACTCCACCGGAAGCCGTCTCGACAGCTGAACTCTTCTTCGTAGACCCAATCGAAGGTGCCATTAACAATTGTCTCATTGCCGTCGAAGGTGAGTTGAGTAATTGTTTCCGAGGCCAGCTCTTCCACATAAATATTGTTTTTCGATACATAGGCTACGCGGGTAGCGTCGGGCGAGAATTTGGCAAACATCAGGGAAGACTCCGGCAAGCCCTTGCCGATCTGTTGCAACTTGTTGTCGGTCAGATTGAGCACCCAGTAGTCACCCCGTGTGTCATAGCGCCATACCCGTTGGGTATTATTGTAGATCAATACTTTCTGATTGTCGTCGCTCCAAGTGATACTGCGTATCGGTAGGGGCTTTCCGGTTGCCTTATTGATAAAGAGCGAGGAGGGAATCAACAGCTCCCGTTTGTTGTCTTTGGCTCGGTAGGCCACCACGTCCATACCTCCTGTTTCGGCATTGTATTCCAAGCGGCTGTAGCGCTCGCCGTCTTTTAGCCAGTTAATTGTTCCGCTTCCTTCGGTCTGTATTAGCCGGCCTGAGAAGACATCGTCGAAACGTAATGGATTTTGCGCAGTCGCGGCTGTGCCGTGGAGGCATAGAAATAGTGTCAGCGTAAAGATAAAAATCTGTTTCATGGTGTTTTTTGTCAATCTAATTAAACAAACGAATAATAATGGCTCAAATATAGTGAAAAAATAATCCACACAGATAGGCGTAGGGATACGTTCGTTAGTTCCATTTTTTACAGGAATGCTAAAATGCAAAATGTAAGCAAAAACCCCGTTTTGCTTTACAATATGATACGTTAAAAAGTGTTACTCCTGCGGGTAATTTTAAAAACCCCTACGTTTTCGGAAAAATACTCCCGCGATTTTGACAAAATGACAAATTGGGAATCTTCGGATTTTGGAATACTTGGAGGGAGAAGGAGAAGGGAGAAAGGAGAAAGGAGAAAGGAGAAAGGGGTGTCTTCAAATATTGTAAAAATTGAAGATTTGAAGGAATTGGGATATATATTCATGGCTGAAGGCCACAGCGGGCCTGGAAGGCCGAGTCCCAGCGGGACGAAGACTTAGCCCACGGGTAAGCAGGCTGAAGGCCTGCGCCACCCTGGGACTCTATGGACATGTAAAAATGAGTTCTGTAAGAACGAAAGAAAAATCCACTATTACAGCCTCCGCTATCAGCATATATCCTATCATACTATCTATCGTTCCTTCAGAACTCAACTTCTTGTATTTTCATGATACCCAGGGTGGCGCAGACCTCTGGCCTGCTTACCCGTGGGCTAAGTCTTCGTCCCGCTGGGACTCGGCCTTCCAGGCCCGCTGTGACCTTCAGTCATATAAAGAAAATCTTCCAATTTTGTAAGATTGGAATATGCTGAAGTCCGGAAGGACTTAGATGTGGATAACCCCGTGCAAGCCGTCAGGCGCAGCTCGGGGGACGAGAGTATAATAAAAACAGCTCCGTAGGGGCTCAACAGTTGACCTCCTACGGAGCTCATTATATAGACATTACTTCAGCCCCGAGCTGCACCTACGGTTTGCACGGGGTTATCCAAGTTGAAGCCCTTTCGGGCTTTCTAAAATCTTCCCATTCCCTCCGATTTGATTCCCAGGGAGCGCTGCAAGCGCGATTCAACCCAGCCCATGGGTGACCGTAGGGAACCCTGGGTCGTTTAGGTTACACTAAATGGAACTCTGAAGGAGTGACTATTGAGTATTTGTATATATACAGTCGTTCTTTCAGAACTCCATTGTTGTCGCATACTGATACCCAGGGTTCCCTACGGTCACCCATGGGCTGGGTTGAATCGCGCTTGCAGCGCTCTGTGGGACTCTTCACATATTGGAAGAATTGAAGTTTTTTTTCATTCTTTAATGCAAGCCTCGCAGGGGAAATGCAGCATCAGTTTTAGTAAGATGGGAAGGTGGGGATATATATCAATTAATACCCACTCTCTTAAAAGCGCGAATAAGCGGAAAAGAAGGCCGAAGAATCCCAATAATAGACAATGATAAATTATTTTATAAAATTCAAAAGCAGCTTCTTATTATTTTTTCAAATTTATTATGTCTGAAAATTTGTTATTATATAGTTATATTTATATATTCGCAAAATCAGCCGTATGTAAGGCTGCTTATTAACTAATGTCCATAATCAAAACAACTAAACTAATCGCTTATGAGACATCTATCTTATCTGTTGTTATTTTTTCTATTTGCCATGCTCTCCGGAGGCTGCTCCAAGGATGATGATATGCCCCAGGAACTTGTCGGCACCTGGCAATGTGTTGGCTTTGGTGAGCGCAACAATGCAGAGATCAAAGCTATTGAACCGCAGGACTGTACGTCCTGTTACATGCTTGTTATAAAGGAAAATGGAGACTTCTCAGGTAGTTGCACTTCTTCTAATTTGACAATAGAAAGGTCATTTTCGATAAACGGGAAAAAGAAAACAATTAAAATCCCCGGGGACTATACTCCTGATGATATGTTGAGACCAGGAGATGGGAACTTATATCTGAAATGCCTTTATGATGTAAGATCCTACTCTGTTACATCCTCTGATTTACAGCTTTTCTACACCGATAACAATTACTTACTTTATAAACGAATTACACCCTGAAAAAGAATTGCTATATAAAAGGCCAATTATTAACTAATGTCCATAATCAAAACAACTAAATTAATCGCTTATGAGACATCTATCTTATCTGTTGTTGTTTCTATTTGCCATGCTCTCCGGAGGCTGCTCCAAGGATGATGATATGCCTCAGGATCTTGTCGGCACCTGGCAATGTGTTGGCTTTGGCGAGCGCAACAATGCAGAGATCAAAGCTGTTGAACCGCAGGATTGTACGTCCTGTTATGTACTGGAAATAAAAGAAAATGGTGACATATCCGGAGCAACAACAACAAATTCCTTTTCCGGTAAAATTTCATATAAAAGTCAAAGCATAAAAATAGTTGATATTCTTATAACAAAAGTAGGTGAAAAAGGAGATGGATATATCTATTTTGATCGCTTTTTAGAAACCAATTCATACATCCGTACACTCAATGATTTACAGCTTTTTTACGAAGACAATAGCTATTTACTTTATAAACGAATTACACCATAAAGATGTAACTATTGGGTCTTTGAAAAAAACTTTTTGCCTGTAAGGAAATAAATCCGAAAATTTCTCTTGCCTTCTATTCACCTCTCCGCCGGATAATATATCGAATGTTTTTTTAGTTCTGCTCTCAAGGCCTTGGCCTTGTTGTCGGTTACGCTATCCATAAGTGCCCAGAAGCGGGGGCTATGGTTCATTTCGCGGGTATGGCAGAGTTCATGCAGGAGTACATAATCAATCAGGTGCCAGGGGAGTTGCAT
This sequence comes from Parabacteroides sp. PM6-13, assembly GCF_029892605.1. GTDB lineage: Bacteria > Bacteroidota > Bacteroidia > Bacteroidales > Tannerellaceae > QVMG01. The sequence goes on along the minus strand of NZ_JARXWF010000001.1, from coordinate 118,117 downwards.
CAGGTAGAGGGAGAGGTTGATATTCTTTGCCGACGAACAGCTACCCCAACGGGTGTGGCTGCTGGTGATGCGGAGGTTGTTGTAGGTGAATCCGTGTTGGCCTGCCAACAGGCTGAGGCGTATAGGCAGGAGGCGTTTGGCTTCCCGGCGGAAGATGTTTTTGAGTATTTCGCGGATCTGCTGCTGGATAGGAGGTTGAGCCATGTCGATGTGCGCCGGAAAGCGTAGGGTCAGTAATCCGTTTTGCAGGGCAAGGGCTATGTCTTTTCGCTCCTCGCGCAGGATGGAGAGGCGGAAGGAGGCGGTTTGCAAGTCGGTGTTTTCGTCGATGATCGCGGGAGGTGGTGTCTGTTGTAGTTTTTCGGTCAACTTCAGGCGGTTCTCTTCGATAAAGCCCATGATGCGTGGCTCATCCCGTAAGGAAGGCATGGTGCCGATCAGTTCGCCCCGGACTATTTTGAGGGTGATGCGTTTATAGCGCGTTCCCCACCGCAAAGTGATCGTTCCCAGATCCCTGTCTGTTATCTTCTTTTCCGCCATAGGTGGGACAAAAGTACGCTATTTATTACTATCTTTGCAGTCGCGTTTTCGAATAATCAATAAACAATATAAAAAAGCAAGTTATGAACAAAAAAGCACTTCTTATTATCTGCGATGGCTGGGGCATCGGTTCAAAAGGAAAGAACGACGTGATCTATAATACGCCCACTCCTTACTGGGATTATCTGTTGGAAAATTATCCTCACTCACAATTACAGGCATCGGGCGAAAATGTAGGTCTGCCCGATGGACAAATGGGAAACTCTGAAGTGGGTCACCTGAATATCGGCGCAGGACGTGTAGTTTACCAGGATCTGGTAAAGATCAATATCGCCTGCCGTAAGAACACCATCCTGGAGAATCCGGGTATCCAACGCGCTTATAGCTATGCGAAGGAAAACAACAAACAGATCCATTTCCTGGGGCTGGTATCCGACGGAGGCGTACATAGCTCGATGGAGCACCTGTTCAAACTGACGGAAATAGCTAAGGAATATGGAGTAGACAAAGCCTACGTGCATTGCTTTATGGACGGACGCGATACCGACCCGAAAAGCGGAAAAGGCTTTATCGAGCAGTTGGAAAACCATCTGAAAACAACCGGTGGCAAGATCGCTTCGATCATTGGCCGCTATTATGCCATGGACCGCGACAAGCGGTGGGATCGCGTGAAAGAGGCATATGACCTGTTGACCGCAGGCAAAGGGAAAGCCTCAGAAGATATGGTGGCTGCTATGCAGGAATCGTATGACGAAGGGGTGACCGACGAGTTTGTGAAACCAATCGTGCATGTAGAAAATGGCCAGCCGGTAGCTAAAATCGAAGAGGGTGACGTGGTGATCTTCTTCAACTTCCGCAACGACCGCGCCAAAGAACTGACGATCGTACTGACTCAGCAGGATATGCCGGAGGCAGGTATGCAGATCATTCCGAATCTGCAATATTTCACCATGACACCGTATGATGCTACTTTTAAGGGGTTGACCATCCTGTTTGATAAGGATAACGTAAACAATACCTTAGGTGAATACCTGGCGCATGTAGGCAAGACGCAATTGCATATCGCCGAAACAGAGAAATACGCGCATGTGACCTTCTTCTTCAACGGCGGATTGGAAACACCATTCGACGGGGAAGACCGTATCCTGGTGCCTTCACCTAAAGTGGCTACCTACGACCTGAAGCCGGAAATGAGCGCCTTCGAAGTGAAAGACAAATTGGTTGAAGCCATCGAAAAGAATAAATACGATTTCATTGTTTGTAACTATGCGAACGGGGATATGGTAGGACATACAGGTGTGTATGAAGCTATTGAAAAAGCGGTAGTGACAATCGACGCTTGCCTGAACGATACCGTAGAGGCAGCGAAGGCCAATGGGTATGAGGTGATAATCATTGCCGACCATGGGAATGCCGATAATGCGTTGAATGAAGATGGCTCGCCCAATACGGCTCACTCTTTGAACCCGGTTCCTTTTGTCTATGTGACAGAAAACAAAGAGGCCAAAGTGAAAGATGGTATCCTCGCCGACGTGGCTCCTTCGATCCTTTACATCATGGGATTGAAGCAACCGAAGGAGATGACGGGGGAGAATCTTATTAAATAAATAGTAAATTGATAGTTGATAATTGATAATTGATAGGGATGCTCTATTGTTATCAATTATCAATTATCCATTCGTATTAATATGTTACAGATAGACGACACCCTTATCAGCTTTGATCTGATAGAGAAGCAATTCCTTTGCGACTTGTCCCAGTGTAAAGGGGCTTGTTGTGTGGAAGGGGATGCGGGAGCTCCGCTGGAGAAAAGTGAATTGGTTGTATTGCGACGGATATTACCTGAGATATGGGATGACCTGTCGCCTGAGGCGCAGGCGGTGATCGATAAGCAGGGCGTGGCCTATATCGATGCCGGTGGCGAGACGGTGACCTCTCTGGTCGATGGCAAGGACTGTGTCTTTACCTGTTACGATGAGGCGGGTATCTGTAAATGTGCCATTGAGAAAGCCTATCGGGAGGGGCGGGTAGATTTCTACAAACCGATCTCCTGCCATCTGTATCCGGTGCGCATAAAGCATTACCAGACCTTCTCGGCTGTGAACCTCGACCGCTGGAGCATCTGCAAAGCGGCGGAGCTACTGGGGAAGAAAGAGGGCTTGTCGGCCTATCGCTTTCTGAAGGAGCCGCTAACGCGAAAGTTCGGCGAGGAATGGTATGAAAAGCTGGAAACAGCTGCCGAAGAATGGCTGAAACAGAAGAGGAAATAAAAGGGTAGAGTCTTTAAAGACCTTAAAGTTATCAAAGTCCTTAAAGTCCTTAAAGTCCTTAAAGACCTTAAAAACCTCAGAACAATCAAAGTCCTTAAGGACCTTAGAGACCTTAAAGACTTTAAAGACCTTATAAAAAACAAAACAATGAACATTAAAGTAGGTGATAAAGTACGTTTCCTGAACTCCGTGGGAGGAGGCATTGTACGCAGCTTCAAAGGGAAAGACCAGGTATTGGTGGAAGATGCCGATGGCTTTGAGGTACCTGCCCTGATCCGTGAATGTGTGGTGGTGGGCGAAGGTACTATGCAGGTGCATAGTACGACGCAGCCTAAAACGCAAGCGCCGATCGAAGTGAAAATGGCTAAACCTGAGCCCGACGAACTGCCAATCGTGGAGACCCGCGAAGGGGAACGGTTGAATATCTACCTGGCTTACCTGCCGGTAGACCCGAAGGCCTTGACGGATAGTGGCTATGAAGCCTACTTTATCAACGACAGCAATTACTTTCTCTATTATAACTACATGAATCGGGAGAATAATAGCTGGTACAGTCGTTCGCATGGGGTAATCGAACCCAATACGCAGGTCTTTTTGGAAGAGTTCGGCAAAGAGCATCTGAACGACCTGGAGCGTATATGCGTGCAGCTAATCGCTTTTAAGAAAGACAAGCCTTACGCCTTGAAGAACGCTATCTCGGTAGAGCTACGCTTGGATACGGTGAAGTTCTACAAGCTTCATTGCTTCCGCCCCAATGAATTCTTCGACGATGATGCGTTGGTCTATCCGGTTGTTACCAATGACCTGCCGGAACGGGAACTATTGGTCTCTTCCGCCGAATTGCAACAGGCAATGCAGGAAAAGGCGCGCGTCGACCGACGGGAGCCTAAAAAGGTGCAAAAGAAACAGGCAGCGGATGGCATTGTCGAGGTGGATCTGCATATCAACCAGTTGCTCGATACGACAGCGGGCATGAGTAATGCTGATATGTTGGAATACCAACTGGAGAAGTTTCATGAAACCTTGAAGTCTTTTGCCGGCAAGAAGGGGCAAAAGGTGGTCTTTATCCATGGGAAAGGTGACGGCGTATTGCGTAAAGCCATTGAAACAGAATTGAAAACCAAATACAAACAATATTACTATCAGGATGCCTCCTTCCGCGAATATGGATTCGGGGCGACGATGGTAACTATAAAATAGAATTATGAATTGTGAATTATGAATTATGAGAGGTCACTAATTCTCCTAATTCATAATTCACAATTCATAATTCATAATTCATAATTCATACCGTGCTTGAGATCGAACGTAAATACATAGTGACAGGTAACTTCTTGCCGGATGTGATCCGCTCGGAGCGGTTTCGGCAGGGGTATATCTCTTCCCAGCCGGGCAGGACGGTGCGTGTACGTATTGCCGGGGAGAAGGGATGGCTGACTATCAAAGGGCCTTCCCTGGACGGCGGACTGAGTCGCTATGAGTTTGAGCAGGAACTGTCGCTACAAGACGCGGAAGAGTTGTTTCTTCTTTGCGAACCGGGTGCCATCGAAAAGACCAGGCATTGGGCCATTATCGACGGACATACTTGGGAAATAGACCTCTTTCATGGCGCCAACGAAGGTCTATTACTCGCTGAGATAGAACTGATCTCGACGGATGAGTCGTTTACCCTGCCTGCCTGGGTCGGGAAAGAGGTGACGGGCGATCGTCGTTACTACAATTCCATGTTGACCCAATATCCTTACAAAGACTGGAAAGAATCGCGCCAATAAGCCTTTTCCTGTTTTCATTTCCCCTATCTTTTCCCTATCTTAGTGGCCTGTTTTCCGATCTAAAAGCGAATGGGCACATATGAAATAATATCATTAATTGTTCAAATACTCTATGTCGTAACGATCATAGGGGTGATCACGGTGGTTGTTTCCGAAAACCGCAACCCGCAGAAGACGATCACCTGGGTATTGGTACTCACCTTTTTGCCGGTGATCGGACTGATTCTCTATCTCTTCTTTGGCGAAAACCACCGGAGGACATGGAGCGTAAACCGCCGAATGACCAAAGACCTGGAGGGTAAAGCGACCCCCTATTTTAATCTGCAGGACGAAGAAAGCTCCGATGATACCTACCGTAAGCTGAAGATATTACTTAAGAACGTAGGCAATTCGCTTGTCTTAAATGGCAATCAGATAGAGCTGTTTTCAGAGGGGAAGGATAAATTCGATCGGTTGTTTGCAGATATAGAGAAGGCAGAGAAACATATCCATTTGCTCTATTACGCGATTGGAAGCGATCGGGTGGGTAACCGCTTGAAAGAATTATTGATCCGCAAGGTCAAAGAGGGCGTTGAGGTACGGATTATCTACGACGATGTGGGCTGCCTGAAGACAAAGAAGAGTTTCTTCAAAGAGTTGGAGCAGGGAGGCGTACAGGTGGATTGCTTCCTGCCGATACGTTTCCCGTATATCGCGCGTCGGGTGAATTACCGCAACCACCGGAAGGTGGCGGTGATCGATGGTCGGATCGGGTATATCGGAGGGATGAATATAAAGGATTGTTATGCGGAAGGCGTGAGTTGGGGCGTATGGCGCGATCTGAGTATGCGCATGGAGGGAAAGGCGGTGCATGCTCTGCAGGTTGTTTTCCTGTTGGATTGGTATTATTCGCACAAAGAGAGCCTGGAAAGCCCCTATTATTTCCCGGAGATATCCGACAAAGGGCATAATCCAATACAGATCGTCACCAGTGGTCCTATGAACACCTATGAATCCCTGACCGAAGGATTCTTTCAGGCTATCACCAATGCCCGGAAATATGTATATATCCAAACGCCCTATTTCATGCCCTCCGATCAGATCCTGAAGGCCATGCAGATGGCGGCGCTGAGCGGTGTGGATGTGCGGCTGATGCTACCCAAGCGATCGGATAACCGCTTAGTCGGGGCGGCTTCCTATTCTTTTATCCGTTCCTTATTGGAGAGTCATGTAAAGGTTTATCTCTATACGGCGGGTTTCTTGCATACCAAACTGATTGTGGCGGATGATGATCTGGCGATTATCGGATCAGCCAATATGGATACGCGAAGCTTTGAACTGAACTTTGAGAGCGGCGCTTTCGTGTATGACGCGGATACCGCCCGGCAATGCAAAGAGATCTTCTTCCGTGATATGCAAGATGCTTACGAGGTGGATATCGACAAGTGGATGAAGCGTTCGCGGTGGAAGCATTATATCGAGTCATTACTACGGCTGATGACTCCTGTCTTTTAGCAACTTTATTTCTAACAAAAAACATAATGATATGAAACGAATTTGTATTTCTTTATTGATTTTATTCATCTCCCTGCCTATGATGGCAGACGAGGGAATGTGGTTGTTGCCGCTGTTGAAGCAGCAGAAATTTACCGATATGCAGCGCCTCGGCTTGCAATTGGATGCCGAAGATCTGTATAATCCCGAAGGAGCTTCTATCAAAGACGCCATTGTGCATTTCGGTGGCGGGTGTACGGGTGAGGTGGTGTCGCCCGATGGATTGATCCTGACCAATCACCATTGTGGATATGGGCAGATACAGCAGCATAGCACCGTGGAAAATGATTATCTGACGCATGGATTTTGGGCGAAATCGCGTGCCGAAGAACTTCCCAATCCGGGCTTGTCGGTTACTTTTATCGAAGCGATCGAAGATGTGACCGAATATGTCAAGAAGGAGCTGGAGAAGGATACGGATCCGCTTAGTATGAACTTTATGAGCCCACGCTACCTGAACCAGTTGGCACGCGAGAAGGTAGGCGAGGCTTTCTTAGCTAATCATGCGGGGGTGTCAGTAGAGATCCGGGCTTTCTATGGTGGTAATCAATATTATATGTTTACCAAAAAGAGCTATTCCGACGTGCGCTTGGTAGGTGCTCCCCCTTCCTCTATCGGTAAGTTCGGTGCCGACACCGACAACTGGATGTGGCCGCGCCATACGGGCGACTTCTCTGTCTTCCGGGTATATGGCGATGCCAATGGGGAACCTGCTGTCTATTCGGAAACGAATGTACCGTTGAAGGTGAAGAAATGGCTGCAGATATCCCTCAAAGGGGTGCAGGAAGACGACTATGCCATGATGATCGGCTTCCCGGGAACGACTAAGAAGTATTATACCTCCTGGGAGGTAGCCGAACGCCGTGACATCGACAACGCTGTCCGTATTGCCATGCGCGAATTGCGTCAGCAGGCTCTGTTGGAAGAGATGCTGGCTGATCCGGCCGTGCGTATTCAGTATTCCAGCAAATATGCCAGCTCGACCAACTCCTATAAGAACGCGATCGGCACGAATTGGGCGATTGGAAAGCGTGATTTCGAGGAGGTGAAGCGGGCAGAGCAAGAGCGTCTGTTAGCTTGGTCGCGTCAGAACAACAAAACCGAATACCCCGATGCCCTGCGGGCGATGGAGCAGATCGTTGCCGATCGGAAAGACTTGCGTTTCCGTAGCTGGATGCTGAACGAAGCCATTCTGCAAAGTCTGGAGTTTACGCGTGTGCCCTATCAGGTGGAAGCCTTGATGGAAGCCATGAAGAATAAGAATAAAGAGGAGCAGGAAAAACTATTGACCCGCCTGAAAAGTGACTATGAACAATTTGCCAACAAGGATTATGCTCCGGCAGTCGATCGGAAAGTCGCCAAAGTGATGCTGAAAGAATACCGCGCTCAGGTGGCTAAGGAAAGCCAACCGGCCTATTTCGGAGAGATCGATAAGACATTCAAAGGCGACGTGGATGCCTTCGTGGATTATCTTTTCGATAAGTCAATCTATGGCAGTGAGGCCAATTTCAACCGCTTCTTTGCCAAACCGACCTTGAAAGCGTTACAGCACGATCCGATGATCCTCTTTGCAGCCTCCGTACAACAAGAAAGAGCTTACCTGACCGAGGCACAGGCCGCCTTCGACGCCGCTTATGCACAGGCGCACCGCTCCTATGTGAAAGGATTGTTGGAGATGGATCAGGACAAAATGGACTTCCCCGATGCTAATTCCACGCTTCGCCTCACCTACGGACAGGTTAGAGGATATGCTCCGCGCGACGCGGTTTACTATAAACACCAGACCACGCTCGAAGGTGTCATGGAAAAAGAGGATCCCGACAACTGGGAGTTTGTGGTACCCGATCACCTGAAAGAATTATATAAGACAAAGAATTACGGACGTTATCAGACGGCAGAGGGGCAGATGCCTGTTGCTTTCTGCGCGACGACCCACTCGACGGGTGGCAATTCCGGTAGCCCTGTCCTGAATGCAAATGGTGCCTTGATCGGTATCAACTTCGACCGTAACTGGGAAGGAGTAGGAGGGGACATCCAATACCTGCCCGATTACCAGCGAAGCATCATCGTGGATATCCGCTATGTCCTGTTTATCATGGATAAATATGCCGGCGCCTCCTATCTGTTAGAGGAAATGGATCTGGAAGAATAATTGGCCTTTTTAGAACAGAAAGTACGAAAAAGCGGTTAATTCGTGTCAAAGGTATTTCATATTGGGTAGTTTTTTTTACATTTGTTGAGCGATAAACTCTGGGCATAGATAAAGAACTATTTTCATGAATACTTTTACTCGTCGGTTTGTGTGTTCCATATCCTTTCTTTTGATCGGGTTATTTAGTATATGCACCTCAGGCTATGCGGAAACTCAGTGGCCGGATAGCCTGAGGGAGCATCTCCAAACTCTTCCCGACAGCTCCCGATTGCTTTATTTGGAAAAGCTGGTAAACGATCATACATTGGAATATGATTATATTCAATACTACCGGCAGGAGGCGGAAGCACAACAAGATGCCCGCCACTTGGCTCGTGCCCTTTCGCGGCAGGCTAATTATTATTATATAGAAAAAGAGGAGGAGCTGGAGCCTTTTATTCGGGAGGTGGAGCCTCTATTGATCGAGATAAACCGTCCTGCCGAATTGATGGAGATTTGGCGATTTAACCTTTATCTATTGGTGCGGCATGGAAAGAACCAAGAGCTGTTGGATGGTGTGGAGAAGATGAAAGAGCTCTCCCGGAAAATGGATTATCCGATAGGCATAGAGATGGCGGATCAAAACCTGGCCTATTTCTATTTTCTCAACAATATGCCGGAGGATGGTGAGAAAGTCTACCTGGATGTGTTGGATCGTATGGAAAAGCGGGAGGCACCGCTTATTCAGCAAATAGCTCTGTTGGTTCAACTATTTCAATTCACACCGGGCGATAACCGGTTGATATATGTAAAAAAGGCAGAAGACTATATCGCGGAGTTGAGGAAAGATCCGGAGGCTGCCGCGGCAAGCGCTTATCAGTTGAGTCGTTATGATTACTCTGTGCAATTCTCCAACGCCTGGGAATTGATTCAGTCGGGAGAATTTCCGAAAGCGCTTGAACATATCAATCAACTGGAAATACTGGTGAAAGAAAACGATATGGAGATCGACCGGCAGATCGGCCTCGACCAGTTGTATAATGAATACTATATGAAGCTGGCCTCCGTGACGGACAACCCGCAGATAAAGGAGGGATATATTCGGAAAAGCATCAATTATATCGATAATATCATAGAACTCGGACGGCAACAGAATATGTTGAGCTCCCAGGAGCATTACATGAACCAAAAGGCCAATATCTATTATGATTTGGGCAACTACAAAGAGGTAGTCGATCTGCAGAAAGAGATCATGCTCTTGAAAGACTCGATCAACAAAACCGGTTACCAGGAGAGCCTGGCCGATATGCGTACGCGTTATGAAGTCGACAAATTAGAGATGGAGAAGGTTCAGGCGGAAATCGAAGCCAAACAGATGCGTACGCAACTGATGTTGTGGATAGGCGGATGTATTTTCCTGATCGTTCTTGTCGGTGGCCTGTTGTTTATGACCCGTATAGCTCAGCGAGGCAAGGCGGTCATGGCAGAAGCCAAAGAGAAAGCGGAAGCGGCCGACCGCCTGAAATCGACCTTTTTAGCCAATATGAATCATGAGATACGCACGCCACTGAATGCCATTGTCGGTTTCTCTCAGATACTGGTCGATGAAGAAGACCGGGAGCGACGGCAGGAATTCTCCCATATTATCGAGAACAACAATGAGTTGCTACAGACACTCATCGGTGATGTGTTGGATATCTCCAAGATCGAATCGAACACCATCAGCTTGTATTACAAAAAGCAATCGCTCGAAGCGATGATGAAAGAGATCTACGATATGATAAGGCTGCGGGTCTCTCCGTCGGTCGAACTCCTGTTGGATCCTTGCGAAGAATTGGTTGTCGAGACCGATCGCAGCCGGTTGATACAGGTATTGACCAACCTACTGACCAACGCCGTGAAACATACCCATACCGGCCATATCCGTTTTGGGTATGAGCGCAAGGGAAGCGAAGTGCTTTTCTACGTGGAAGATACCGGCGAGGGCATTCCGAAAGAGGAACAGGAGGCGATATTCAACCGCTTTGCACAGTTGCAAAACGGTAAGAAAGGGGTCGGCCTCGGATTGGCTATCTGCAAAGGATTGGTCACCCAAATGGGTGGACGCATCTGGGTCGAATCGACACCAAAAAAGGGATCCACCTTCTATGTGCGCATCCCTCAAGATAAACCGGAAAAGAGAGCCTAAGCTCTCTTTTCTTTTTTATTATTTCTCAGCGGCTTCTCCGCCAAATTCCATCAGATAAGCCTTGATAAAGCCATCGATCTTACCATCCATCACCCCGTTTACGTCGGAGGTCTGGTAGTTGGTACGGTGGTCTTTCACCCGTCGATCGTCGAACACATAGCTACGGATCTGCGATCCCCATTCGATCTTCTTCTTGCCGGCTTCGACCTTCTGCTGCTCAGCCATGCGTTTCTGCAACTCCATATCGTACAACATAGAGCGCAACAGGCGCATCGCATTCTCGCGGTTGCCCAACTGTGAGCGGCTTTCAGTGTTCTCAATCAGGATCTCTTTGACCTCGCCCGTGTCGGGGTCTTTGTAGTTATAACGCAGACGCACACCGGTCTCCACCTTGTTTACATTCTGCCCACCGGCACCTCCCGAACGGAACGTGTCCCAGGTATAATCCGCCGGATTGATTTCGATCTCGATCGTGTCGTCCACCAAAGGAGTGACAAACACCGAAGCAAACGAAGTCATGCGTTTTCCCTGCGCGTTGTAGGGAGAGACACGCACCAGGCGGTGTACCCCGTTTTCTCCTTTCAGGTAGCCATAAGCATAGTCGCCTTCGATCTGCATGGTCACGGTCTTGATGCCCGCCTCGTCACCCTCCTGCAGGTTGCTGACGGTCACCTTATGTCCGCTGGATTCTCCCCAACGGATATACATACGCATAAGCATGGAAGCCCAGTCCTGACTTTCCGTACCTCCCGCGCCGGAGTTTATCTTGAGGATGCATCCCAACTGGTCGGCCTCCTGGCGTAGCATATTGCGCGATTCCAGGTTCTCCACCAGCTCCAGGGCTTTGGCATACGCCTCATCGACCTCCTCTTCGGAGGTGATGCCCTCTTTCACATATTCGTAGGCTAATTCTAATTCTTCCGCGGCCGCTTTTACTTCGTTGTATAGTTCGATCCACTTTTTGAGTTCTTTGACAATCTTCATCTGAGCTTCTGCCCGTTTGTTGTCTTCCCAGAAAGTGGGATCCTGCGTGCGGAGTTCTTCTTCTTCTAACTGGATGGTCTTCCCATCGATGTCAAAGGTACCCCCTCAGCGCCAAATCGCGCTCCAACACATTCTGTAGTTGGTCTGATGTAATCATAATCGTTTACTGTTTTTTAATTCGGATGCAAAAGTACATAAAAATCCGGAGAGCTCCACCACTTCGTTCCGTATTGCTCTTCGGCTCCGTTGTTTTAGCTAAAGAAAATGATTAACTTTGCAGGTTCTTAAAAACGGAAAGGGAGTATGTCTGAAAATCATTCCATCTATATAAAAGGTGCGCGAGTAAACAATCTGAAAAATATCGACGTGGCGATCCCACGTGACAAACTGGTGGTTATAACCGGACTATCGGGGAGCGGGAAATCCTCGCTTGCCTTCGATACCCTCTATGCCGAAGGGCAACGCCGCTATGTGGAGAGCCTCTCGTCGTATGCCCGCCAGTTTCTGGGGCGCATGAGCAAACCGGAGGCGGATTACATCAAGGGCATTCCCCCCGCTATTGCCATCGAGCAGAAAACCAATACCCGCAATCCACGCTCTACCGTAGGTACCTCGACAGAGATCTATGAATACCTGCGCTTGCTGTTTGCCCGCATCGGGAAAACCATATCACCCATCTCGGGTGAGGTGGTCAAGAAACACCAGGTGAACGATATCGTACGCGAGATCCTCGCCTATCCGGAGGGTACGCGTTTTGCTATTTTCACCCCGGTCGTTCCGGTGGAGGGGCGCACCATGAAGAAGCAGTTGGAGATCCTTCAGAAGGAGGGCTATTCACGCCTTTCGATCGACGATAAGGTGTATCGCATTGCTGAGGTATTGGAAGATAAGAAACTACTGAAATCGCCTGTCATAGAGATTGTGATCGACCGCCTGGTCGTTTCCGACGATAAAACATTGAAAAGCCGCCTCGCCGATTCGGCGGAGACAGCTTTCTTCGAAGGACATGGCACCTGTCTGATTCGCATCTACACACCCGAAGAGACCATCACCCGCGAATACTCAAAGAAGTTCGAAGCCGACGGTATGGTGTTTGAAGAGCCGACCGAGATGATGTTTAGCTTCAACAACCCGGTGGGCGCCTGCCCCAAATGCGAAGGCTACGGGAAGGTGATCGGCATCGACGAAGACCTGGTGGTGCCCGACAAAAGCCTCTCGCTCTTCCAGGGAGCGGTGGTTTGCTGGAAAGGGGAGGTGATGAGCGAATGGCAAAAAGAATTTATCATCAACAGCGATCGTTATAACTTCCCGATACATCGTCCCTACTATGACCTGACGGAGGAGGAGAAAGCGTTACTCTGGCATGGCGCCCGCGGATTGCATGGGATCGATGACTTTTTCAAATTCGTCGAAGAGAATGTCTACAAGATACAATACCGGGTGATGATGGCCCGCTACCGGGGCAAGACGGTTTGTCCGGTATGCAAGGGGAGCCGCCTGAAACCGGAAGCGCTCTATGTACAAGTTGGCGGGAAGAACATCGCTCAACTGGTTTCGCTGCCGGTCGGCGAAGTAAAAGCCTTTTTCGAGCAATTGGAACTCGACGAGACGGAAGCCGCCATTGCCAAACGCCTGTTGACAGAGATCACCAGCCGCCTGCAATTCCTGTTGGATGTAGGGCTGAGCTACCTCAGTCTCGACCGTCTCTCATCAACCCTCTCTGGCGGTGAAAGCCAGCGCATCAATCTGGTCACCTCGCTCGGAAGCAGCCTGGTGGGCTCGCTCTATATACTGGACGAACCGAGCATCGGATTGCATTCGCGGGATACGGATCTGTTGATCAACGTACTCCGCCAGTTGCAATCGCTGGGGAACACCGTGGTGGTGGTCGAACACGATGAGGAGATCATCCGCGCCGCCGACTATATCATCGACATTGGCCCGGACGCCGGACGTCTGGGGGGCGAAGTGGTCTACCAGGGAGAGGTCGATAAATTGGAAGCAAGCACGCAAAGCCATACCGTCCGCTATCTGACGGGGGAAGACAAGATCGAGGTACCCGACCTGCGCCGTCCATGGAACAACTATATTGAAATAAAAGGAGCGCGAAAAAACAATCTGAAAGGGATTGATGTACGCTTCCCGCTGCACGTGATGACTGTTGTGACCGGGGTGAGCGGCTCGGGAAAGAGTTCACTTATCCGCGATATATTCTACGAAGTGGTGAAACAGAAATTAGATGGTGCCGCCCGGTTGAATGCCGAATGCAGTAGTGCCGAAGGCGATTTCCATCTGATCAAAGCCATTGAATTTGTTGATCAGAACTCCATCGGCAAGAGCTCTCGCTCCAATCCGGTGACCTATATCGGTGCCTACGATGAGATCCGTAAACTGTTTGCCGATCAGGCATTGGCCAAACAGATGGGTTACAGCGCGGCTCACTTCTCTTTTAACAAGGAAGGTGGGCGATGCGAAGAATGTAAAGGCGAGGGGCGTATCACGGTCGAGATGCAGTTTATGGCGGATATCACCCTGGAATGTGATGTGTGTCATGGAAAACGCTTCAAATCGGATGTGTTGGAGGTGGAATACCAGGGCGTCAGTATCTTCGATGTGTTGGAGATGACGGTCAATCAGGCGATTGAATTCTTCGGCAAAACCAAAGGATCGCAGGAAAAGAAAATCGTTCGCCGCTTGAAGCCCTTGCAGGATGTCGGCTTAGGTTATATCAAACTGGGACAGACCTCGTCGACCCTCTCGGGCGGGGAAAACCAACGTGTGAAACTGGCCTATTACCTGGGGCAGGAGAAGCAGGAGTCTACCCTGTTTGTCTTCGACGAACCGACCACCGGACTTCACTTCCATGATATCAAAACCCTGTTGAAAGCATTCAATGCCTTAATCGATAAAGGGCATACGGTGATCATTATCGAGCATAATATGGATGTGATCAAATGCGCCGACTACGTGATCGACCTGGGTCCCGAAGGAGGAAAAGCCGGAGGCCACCTGGTCTGCACCGGCACACCGGAAGATATTGCTGCCTGTCCGCAGTCCTATACCGGACAGTTCCTGAAAGAGAAGTTATAAGAGGTATCCGAGAACGATGCCCAACGTGAAGGTTTGCTCTTTCGTGGTCGATGTCTTTCCGCCATACGGCTTGACAAAGCTTGGCAGGTAACTGGCGTTGAGGCCTATCCGGTAGCGTCCGATCTGTTGGTCGATACCCACCTCCGCTTTCAGACCGGCAATCAGTTTGTGGGTACCTGTCTCTTTGCCGCTGAGGTAGTCCGATTTATATCGCCCATCCAGATAGATATCAACGCGCGGACCTACGCCTACATAAGCGTTGGTGCCCGATAAGCTGTTCGTTTTCAACCGGAAAGTGGTGTTGAGTGTCAGGTAATCCAGGTGCAAACGACCATCCCCCTTTTCTACCATAGAGGCTTCCTCGTCAAGCAGTCCGAAAGAGGTGCCTTTTCGCAGGAAACCAACGCTGCTCGACAGCCCCCAATGGTCTCTATCCATATACTCCAATCCGATACTCGCCTGATAGGGATAAATGGGATTGTAGGAAGCCCCCTTCACTTTCAGATCCGTTATAGCGATCCCATTCTCTATTTTAATAACCTGCGCCCGGCTTACCATCGATAAACACAGAAAGAAACAAATAAATCCGATTGTTGTTACCTTTTTCATCATTCGATTGTTATTTCCTCTTTTAACGGGTGCCACTCTTGAATATTGCTTATGCAGGAGCATTCCGACATGTTGGATGCTCCGGAATTTTATAGACCTACCGAAATTCCCGGCAGACACTACTTCGTTTACCCCGATCTACCTTTTTGGGGATAGGGCAGGAAATGGCCTTTTATAACAAAACGGCCGGAGATATACGGGTTCCCCGACATCTCCGGCTATTGTGCTATTTTCCCCTCCAATGTAAGCCTAATAAGACTCCTGCCCCATTAAAGAAAAATCCAATTCCAGCATTAAAAAGTATCGAATTATCAATATATAGACCTACTATAAGGGCGATTAGGCCCAATACCATAATTGTTATGCAGATTTTTTTCATAGTCCATCATATTAAACAATATATACATCTGCGTATTCTGCGTAGCTGCGTACCGTCATACTAAATGAACGAATTTTCTTGATTACTATTTAGCTTCTACCGGTACAATCAACACAACACGACTTTCCGATAGTGAAGCTACGGTATCTCCACTAAAAAGTAACTCATCAGTTTTCGCATCGAGTTCGGCTATTTCTTCCTCAGTCGGATTTCTTGTAGGATCTTCCCAAGAGTCAGTGGTAACGCATCGTATATCTATATTGTTATAGAGAATTTGAGAGAAATCACCTCTTAGTCTTGTCGTGTAATACAGTTTTATCTCTTCGATCTGATCATGTCCTAACAGGAAGGGTACTTTGTATTTTATTGTATATTCCCTTTTTGTCTCTTTCTTTTGAGGTGAAAATGCCTCCGATATATTCAAACTAATCATTACGGTCTGCCCTATTTTACGAAAATTCCTTACCGTACATTGTACGGTATCTCCTTTTTCATCTGTAATGGATATTATCTCAAGATTATTCTTATCTGAATCATCGATCTTTTCTTTATCCATTTCTTTCATCTCTACAAATCCTGTTCCATCAGAATATAAGATTACAATATGAGGGGTATAGCTGACAATAGCATCTTCTGAACCCGAACAACCCGACAAACCGATTGCAACTAAAAACAATAAAAGCATCTTTTTCATATCAACATCTTTTAGTTATTAATAATCAACAAAGGTAAAAATATTTTTCTTATAAAGGAAAGTCTATGTAATTAACGTCCTACAATTGATATTTCTTTTTTATAACGGAAGTTATACGAGCTTGTACCTCCATCGTTAATTTCCTCTTCAATAAATTCAGGGCCAGCATCTGTTGTAAAAACATCGTTAAGATAGTATCCGTCGGCATCTCCGTCCCATCCCATATTGCAATGTACGTAATATATATAACTTCTGTTGTGAGGATATTTTTCAAATCCATCAATAACCCAAGCATGTCCGTCTACATATTTTCTAATTACGAAACCAACATGGTAATAACGTGCATTTGCTCTCATGTAAATCGATTTTCCTGATAGTAAGGCATTTATAACCTTGTCGGTATTGTAGTTTTCTAAGTTTGTTGTTGAAAGTCCTCCCCAACTTCTCATCCACTTGACAGCATCATTACTTTCCGCTCCTGTGCTTTGGCTTCCATAGTCAGCATCAAGAGATATCGCTAAATAGCGCATTAAATGAGCAACTTCAATAGAAGATCCTAGAGCTTCTCTATCGGTTAATACACCATAATCTGCTCCGTTTTGACTATCAGAAATAATACGAGACCAATTTAAATTAGCACTTCCATATGATCCGTTTTGACTCCATTGAACACTTCCTATTGTTTGAAAATAAGAGAGTATTTGAGCCGTTGCAGTTATGACGCAGCCAGTAGGACATTTAAGCCCATCTTTTATAGGATAGTATTTATTGTAAGGTTCGTTTTGCCCCCACTTGACCGATAATTGGGGAGCAACTCTTGCTGTTGGAGTTCCAGGATTAGTTGACGATTTTGTTTCTGCTTCAATATGATTATTTATGTCGCTTATCTGTTTTTTTTATAGCTTCTTCCATAAATATAATAAAACCGGGATTATTTACTTTTTCGATATCATTCATGGAAAAATAGCCTTCGTTAATAAGCGCATAAACTGGGGCTGTACGTTTGTCTGCTGAAACTATAGCAAATCCCTGTTCATCATCAAAGTTCATTATATACAAAAGAGTGTCAATATCTATTGATGTATTACTTTTGGTTATATAAGAGGATATATTCTTATGATCGGATTTAACGACTTCAATATTTTTTATTTTTCTATTTTGCATATATCCCTTTGTTCCTATGCTGCTTCCTTGGTCAATGGACGTAATAAAGTTTGTTAATTCTTTTTTGGCATCTTCAATTGATACTCTGTAGCTGTTTACAGAAGGAGGTAGACCTGTGTCTGAAATGTATTCATGCTCGTTTTCAGAACAAGAAGTTGTAAAAATGTTAAAAATAAAGCTCAGTGCTAAAAACTTAAGAACATTTGTTTTCATAATTGTTTTTTTTAATTAAACATGCAATAATATTAACCAATATGTCGGTAATCGAAAATATTTCTATTAAGGTAAAGAGAATAAACAATGATACTTCATTGGAGTAATTGCACGATCAAAGTACACCATATCTGTATGCGTATCACATTTTCGTTTTCGCCATAGAAATAATGCGGTTGGATTGTTCTGCTTCATTTTCTTGAACAATAACTCTATCGTCCAACGTCTCTTGTAAAGCAAAGCTAAAAACAACTCTAACGTTCCAACTCAATCTCTCCGAGATTACTCTATTTCGAAATATCCACTTATTTTACTTATCTCTGTGGAAATCTGGATGAAATAGCGACCTTCACTAACTTGATTAAGTAAATGAATACTTAAAGAGAGATCAGGTTCTACTATTAAGTAATCGTCTTGATATACGACTTGATTAGAGTTTTCGTGGGTTATGGAGATATGAACTATACCATAGGTTTGAGGGAATTCGATGACTAAAGTGTTATCGTCAAGATACCCTTGTACTTGCCCGATGTTTAATGACTTTCCCTGTCTATTCCGTTTAATCTCTTCTAAGATAATGCTCTTTTTGGCAATGATATCCATAACAGGAAGAAGGCATAGTATAATGCCAATAATAACTTTGTATGTATTGTGTGTATTCATTTCAGTAACTTTTGTTGAAAATTGATACTACAAAGTTATGAGTAAGCGGGAATAGTTTGGTAATATTGGCAGGAATTCAGATGGACAACTGATGTTGAATACCAGTCGATTATGTGGATTTTGATGGACAAGTATATTTTATTACATATTTAAGCTGTAATTTTTAAGAAAAGAGGACAGGTTATTATCCACAAATGAAGTCTGCAACTTCTCCCGGATACGGGTTCTTCGTTTGCTAACAGACCCCGGATCGATATTTAATAGGACAGACTCTTGGTTCGTATCGAAGTCATAGAGGCTAAGAACGCAGTATTGAAGTTCTGTTTTAGTTAGATTAGGAAATTGTTTTATCAAACGAATAAGAAGATCCGGATATACTATATCTATTTCCAATTCTATTTGCAATTGAGTCTCTTCATTTAGGAGTATCTTGCCCGACGTTCTATAATTTTTAATTTTGTTGATTAAATTTTTTCGCAACGAAGATGATTTTATCATGTTCTCACGAGTTTCTAACAGTCCGTCTTTGAGCCTTTTTATTTCTTCTTCCTTTTGTTTAACCATTTCTCCATTCGCCAGAGCAAATTCTTTTTCTTTGTTTTTAAGCTCTTGTAATAAACAAGTAATTTTATGTTGTTTTCGAGCTAATTCTCTCTTTGCTTTCTTTCGCCAATACAGATAAAGAAAAATTAAAATCACAACCATTACAGACAGTAAACTTATAAGGAGTATATTCCTTTGTTTATCGATAATAAGATCTTTTACCTGTATGGTCTGATTGAGGTGGTTGTACTTCTTTTCAACCTCAATATAATTGCGTTCCTCTATTTCATCCAATCTCTCATTTATGAGATGATAATATTGTTCAAAGTGATCTAGCGCCAGTTTGTGCTTTCCTTCTTTCGAGTAGATCTGATAATAATAATAGTGGATGCCACGTTCAAATATTTCCGGTATGGAGTCTTGTAACATGGCGTCGAGGATTTGGCGGGCATCCGACAGGCGGTCAGTTTCTATATATGCTTCAGTAAGCGCCATTTTATCATGGGATGAAGTCGAATAGGGATTTACTGACTTTAGAAAATAATCTATTGCCTGATCATATTCGCCCATAGATAAATAAATATTCCCCAAACCATTCAGTACCGTAGACTGAATAAGAGAATCATTGAGTATTTTACCGATAGAATCCGCTTCATTCATGGCTGCAATAGCTTCTTCATGTAGTTCTAACAGAT
This sequence comes from Parabacteroides sp. PM6-13, assembly GCF_029892605.1. Taxonomy (GTDB): domain Bacteria; phylum Bacteroidota; class Bacteroidia; order Bacteroidales; family Tannerellaceae; genus QVMG01. The sequence goes on along the minus strand of NZ_JARXWF010000001.1, from coordinate 98,649 downwards.
CAAACGAATGTCCTATATCCCGTTTGGCAAATCCATAACTTCGCAAATTATTAGCTTCCAAGAAGCAATCTGCTGCATCCCGGTATTTGCTAAGAGCGGTTTCTATATGATTATTCTGTAGGTATAAATCGGCCAAATAGCTGTTAATATATCCGGATTCGTTGATTAGGTTCGCTTTTTTTGCCCAGTCTAAGCCATAAAGGTAACTCTCTATAGCTTTTTCGTAATTCCTTTCATCCGTATAAACTCTGCCAAGAAATAAACATAAGGCTGCTATGTCGCTTGCCTCCCCCTTTTTTATATACCATGCTCTTGCTTCATTGATTTCCCGGGATAGAGGGAAGTCTGATTCCAGTTTATCAGCAATTTGACATTGTAAATAGTTGTAGCGTGCTTGCCATTTCAAGGGCATCTTTAGATAAGTTATTTCTGCAATCTGCTCTAATTCTTCTTTTGCCAGGGAAGGAGACGCTGTTATGTATTGTTCGGCAGATAAGATATGTTGCTTTTCAACATTTGTAACATGACTGCAAGAGATGAATAAATACAAAGCGATGGGAAGTAGAAAACAATATAATATGTGTGTATTCTTTCTTACCTTAAATGGGTCTAAACGTAATGAGTATGTATTATATGCTTTTATTTTCATACTTATTCTGTTTTGATATCGATGTTTTTTTTGACACACTTTCTTTTACCTGTTTTTGCACACCTGATTCTAAAGACTGATAGAACTTCAGATAACTTAGGGACAAAGATACACTATTTGGGATCATGTTGGACGCTCTGAAATTTTTTAGACGAGTGTCCCGATTTTTTTACCCTACCGACAATTTGGTTGCCGATAGCTATCGACAAAATTGCTGATAATTATCGACAAAATTGCTGACAATCGTCGACAAAATTGTCGACAATCGTCAACAATCAAATTCTCCGTAGGACAAAAAAACAGAGCCGGTACCTTTCCGCTTGGGAGGATACCGGCTATCTTTTTACCTTAAATAGACTTCTGTAAAAAATTAAAGGCTGTCTCACGACAACCCCTAACCAACTTTGTTAACCTTAAATCTAATACTATTATGAAAAAACCACAGTACAAAGATAGAGGGTTTTCTGTTCCTGTCAAGAGTTTTATCAATAATAGATGTTAAGGTACGCGGAGGTTATTGCCAAAAAGTGTTAGACAAACGAAAAAGAGATAGAATTCAGCAAAATTCTGCTAAAATTAACACTTTTCGGGGGTGGAAAACTATAAAGCGAGTCGCTCTTTGAGGAGTTTATAACCGGCGCTGCTTGCTCGCAAACTGGTGCCATCTTTTAGTTTTACCCGATAATTCTCTTTGCCGAACAGTTCGACACGGAGGATGAATTCGCTGTTTACGATCGATGAACGATGGATGCGAACGAAAGAAGTGGGCAGGTGCGTCTCGAAATATTTCATTGTCTGCTCCTTGATATACTGCCCCTGCGGCGTGAAGAGCGTCACATAATCGCCGCTTGCCTGGAGGCAGACCAATTCTTCGACATGCACGATATGGATGCGTGTGCCGTCTTTGACGGAGATCTTTTCAAGGAGCTCGACCGGTTCTTTCTTTTCTTCCGGCACAACAGGAGGTGGCATGAGTGCCTCTTTTTCCTCCTCTTCGCGCAAACGGTCGTACCATTGCAGTAGTATGATCCAGCCCATCAGGCCAAAAAGCCCCCGCAGAGGTAGTCCCGCGACAAAGGAGGAGGCGTTTTCCCATCCGGCAATGGTCAACAACGCAAAGCTAACCCCGACGCAAACAAACTGAACCACGAGCGCCAGTAGGAATTGCACCTGCCAGACACGTATGTAGGTCAACGCATACCAGGCGTAATACCCGGCCGCCGTCAGTAGCCCTATCGAAAGGATTGTGTCGATAGCCGCGGGCAGCGGGAGCGCCTGGGCGTATGCCGTCAATAGCCACCAATGGATCAAGGCGGCGGCAACCATGCATAATACACCTAACGCTCTGCGGGTGGGAGAGACTGTGAAGGGGTGGTCTTGCATGCGGGTTAGCTCTTTATTTCCAGTCCGCCAAAGCTAATCTCGCCGCGGATAATAAGTTTGTGATCGTAGTCTATCGCATGCACAAAATGACGCTTGTCGTTTACCCCACCGAAGCTGTTTTCAACCTGTAATAACACGTTCCAGGTCGAAGGGATAAACAATTCTACTCCGCCAAAAGAACACTCAATATCAAGATAGGTCTCCTCCTGCTCCAATTGTGTTTTGCGTAGGTCTAAGGCAATATTGCCAAAAGAGACCTCCAGGTCAGCGCCCCGGAAAACAGGATCCAGTACAATATGCCGGGAGGAACCGAAACTTACATCCGCCTCCACAAACCCATCGTTTGTCTCTGCCGATTTTAGGGAATGGCGGTGGTGCCATCGCCCATGGCTTTGGGGATGGGTGAATTTCAGGAGTATGCCGATACCGATAATAATGAATATCACCGGCCAATAGTTGCCAATGCCATATTCGGAGGGAATGAGGAAGAAGGCGCCGACACTGACCAGTACCAATCCGCCGACAAAGTTACGCCGGGTTAGTTGTACCACGCCAATCACGATCAGCAACATTTGCCAGGAGACAATATAATGGAAAACGTCCCGGTCGACCCACCCCAGGTTCCTACCCAGGAACAGGACGCCTACAATAATAAATATAGCCGCTGTGATCAGCTGGTTTCCTTTGCGGTGTGAATGGTGATTCACTTCATTTGATTCGCTCATATTCTTTTCGTTTTAATTACTGAAGCAAAGATAGGGTGCGAGAGATGCCTTCCGCAAGCAAAAAGCGCTTTTTGGGGTCAATTTCCCGATGAATCACCGTTATTTTACGGTGAATCCGTACAAAGAAACATAAAAACCGTGTAATCTGCGTAATCTGTGCCCCAAAGAAAAAAGGCCATCTCACATCGTGAGACAGCCTTTCTGCAAAATTGAGGGTATATTTATATCAGTCTTTCAACTTCGCCTTGATGAACTCACGGTTCAGGCGAGCGATGTTACTGATAGAAACAGCTTTTGGACATTCAGCTTCGCAGGCACGGGTGTTGGTACAGTTACCAAATCCCAGTTCGTCCATCTTGGAAACCATGGCTTTCGCGCGACGGGCCGCTTCGATCTTTCCTTGCGGAAGCAATGCCAACTGACTTACCTTGGCAGAAACGAACAACATAGCCGAACCATTCTTACAAGCAGCTACGCAGGCACCACAACCGATACACGCCGCCGCATCCATTGCCAGGTCGGCATCTTTCTTAGGAATAGGAATGGCATTGGCATCGGGGATACCACCGGTGTTTACCGATACGAAACCGCCTGCCTGCATGATCTTATCGAACGCATAGCGGTCGACCATCAAGTCGCGGATCACCGGGAAACCGGCCGAACGCCAGGGCTCGATGGTGATGGTTGCGCCATCGTCGAACTTACGCATATGAAGCTGGCAGGTGGTAATCTCTGTATCCGGTCCGTGCGGATGCCCGTCGATATACAACGAACACATACCGCAGATACCTTCACGGCAGTCATGGTCGAACACCACCGGTTCTTTGCCTTCGTTCACCAACTGCTCGTTCAATATATCAAGCATTTCAAGGAAAGAACTTCCCTGAGAAATCTCTTTCAATTGGTAGGATTCAAAAGCGCCTTTCGATTGCGGTCCCTTCTGACGCCATACCTTTACTGTGATATTTATATTTTTATCCATGTCTTTTAATTGTTAATTATTAATTGTTAATTATTAATTGCTTCCGGCCAATGGCTTTTCTCATTAACCAGTAACAATTAAGTATTAACCATTAATTTTTGTAATTTCGTTGTTGACGCACTACGAATTCGTAATCCAAAGCCTCTTTATACATCACAGGGTCTTTGTCTTCGCCCTGATATTCCCAGCAGGATACATACGAGAACTGATCGTCGCGACGCATCGCTTCGCCCTCTTCTGTCTGATATTCTTCACGGAAGTGACCACCGCAGGATTCCTGACGGTCGTAGGCATCGTGTGCCATCAACTCGCCAATCTCCAGGAAGTCGGCCAAGCGCAGGGCTTTTTCCAATTCCACATTCAGGTCATTGGCTTCACCCGGAATACGCACATTGCTCCAGAACTCTTTCTTCAGTTTCTTCAGGCTTTCGATAGCGCCCTTCAGGCCTTCGGCATTACGCGCCATACCTACGAAGTCCCACATGATAAGTCCCAGTTTACGATGGATCGTATCTACGGTAGATGTACCCTGGATACTCATCAGTTTGTCGATACGTGCCTTCAGAGCAGATTCAGCCTCTTCGAACTCAGGCAGATCGGTGCTGAAACGCGGCACCTGGATCTGGTCGGCCAGGTAGTTCTGGATCGTATACGGCAACACGAAGTAACCGTCGGCCAATCCCTGCATCAACGCGGATGCTCCCAGGCGGTTCGCACCGTGGTCGGAGAAGTTGGCTTCACCAATGGCGAACAGTCCCGGAATATTGGTCATCAATTCATAATCAACCCACAAGCCTCCCATGGAATAGTGGAGAGCCGGATAGATCATCATCGGCGTTTCGTATGGATTATCATCAACAATCTTTTCATACATCTGGAAGAGGTTACCATAACGTGCTTCTACCACAGAGCGTCCCAGGCGGTTGATAGCCTCGGCAAAGTCAAGGTAAACAGCTTGTCCGGCTCCCACACCGAAACCGGCGTCACAACGTTCCTTCGCAGCACGTGATGCTACGTCGCGCGGCACCAGGTTACCGAATGCCGGATAGCGGCGTTCCAGGTAGTAGTCGCGGTCTTCTTCGGCGATTTGTGTTGGTTTCAGTTTGCCGGCACGGATCGCTTCGGCATCCGCCTTTTTCTTCGGAACCCAGATACGTCCGTCGTTACGCAACGACTCAGACATCAGGGTCAGCTTAGACTGGAACTCACCATGCACAGGAATACAGGTCGGGTGGATCTGTACCATACAGGGATTCGCAAAGTAAGCCCCTTTCTTATAACATTGCCATGCAGCGGAACCGTTGGAAGCCATTGCGTTGGTAGAAAGGAAGAAGGTATTTACATATCCTCCGGTGGCTACCACCACGGCATGAGCTGCGAAACGTTCCAGTTTCCCGGTCACCAGGTTACGGGCAATGATACCGCGGGCACGCCCGTCGACCTTTACCACGTCAACCATTTCATGACGAGTATACATTTTTACTTTATTCAGTCCGATCTGACGGCTCAACGCTGAGTAAGCACCCAACAACAACTGCTGTCCGGTCTGTCCGCGGGCATAGAAGGTACGTGATACCTGCGCGCCCCCGAATGAACGGTTGTCGAGCAGACCGCCATATTCGCGTGCGAAAGGAACACCCTGCGCTACGCACTGGTCGATAATAGCGTTGGAAACCTCTGCCAAACGGTATACATTGGCTTCGCGGGCACGGTAGTCACCCCCTTTGATCGTATCGTAAAAGAGACGGTAGACCGAGTCACCGTCGTTCTGATAGTTCTTAGCTGCATTGATACCTCCCTGGGCGGCAATCGAGTGCGCGCGACGGGGAGAGTCCTGGATACAGAAATTGAGAACATTGAATCCCATCTCTGCTAAGGATGCGGCGGCAGAGGCTCCGGCCAATCCGGTTCCTACCACGATCACATCCAAACGGCGTTTATTAGCCGGGTTCACCAGCTTCTGATGTGCTTTATAATCACTCCACTTTTCAGCCAACGGGCCTTGTGGGATTTTTGAATTTATCTGTGTCATATTTCTTTGATTTTCAAATGGATTATACCTTTAGTTAACAGCAAGAACCACCACAAAGGTTTTTCAGATAGAAGAAAATAGTAACAAAGGCAAAGGCTGCCATCAATAGCGTAGCATAGATATTGCCGATTACTTTCCAACGTTTGATCCAGATGTTGTTACTCAAACCCATTGTTTGAATAGAACTCCAAATCCCGTGAGTCAGGTGGAACCACAAAGCCACATACCAGATCAGGTAAGCAATCACCACCCAGAGCTGGCTGAAGTAGTAGTTGATAAACGCCGCTCCGTCTTGCGGAGAAACCTGAGAAGCTCCCAAGGTGACCTCATGATTGCCCAATAACTCGGCAAACATCATCTTGTACCAGAACTGGGCAAAGTGCAATAGCATAAAGCCCACAACAATCACACCCAACACAAACATGTTCTTAGATGCCCATGTCACGTTTTTCTGACGCGTGTTCACGGCGTAGCTGTCGCTTCCGCGTGCTTTCATGTTTTGAAACGTGAGCAATAGCGCATACAGAAAATGAATCGCTACAATGCCCGCCAACACCACAGTTGCCGCCACAGCATACCAGTTAGCCCCCAAAAGAGCACAGATCATGTTGTACGCCTCTTCAGAGAATACCGCTGCTACGTTCATGGCCGCATGGAACGTGAGGAACAGAACAAGAACGATACCTGAGATACTCATGATCAGTTTCTTGCCAATAGAAGAATTAAGTAACCACATAAGATAATAGTTTAAGTTATTTAATTGTTTATAAGATTTTCACACTGCACAAATAAAAGCGCAAAGGTAGCCTAATTCCATATAGGAAGCAATAAATTAAAGAAATTTTTCGGCAATGGTTTTTTGCTCTTTCAAGGATAAAAAATACCCCCAAAGTTTTGTGTCACTTTGGGGGTATCGGGGAGGTTTTATTTGAAGAAATACCTTACGATATCGTTACCATTTGCGTAGATCAACAAGCCGAATAGCAGTAGCATACCTACGATTTGCGCGTATTCGAGGAATTTGTCGCTTGGCTTGCGGCGGGCGATGACTTCATATAATAGGAACATCACATGGCCACCATCCAATGCCGGGATCGGCAGGATATTCATAAAGGCCAGGATGATGGATAGGAAGGCGGTGCGTTCCCAGAATGTTTTCCAGTTCCACTGCGCAGGGAAGAGGCCACCGATCGTACCGAATCCTCCGAGGCTGGAGGCTCCCTCTTTGGTGAATACGTACTTCATGTCGCTCACATAGCCTTTCAGGGTGTTCACTCCCAGGCGGATACCGGCCGGGAACGATTCGAAGAAGCCGTACGTTTTGGTATAGGTACCGTAGATATCGGCCGGTGCCATCAGGTAGAAGCCTAATTTGCCGTTCTCGTCGGTGTGCGCGGTGGTCGACATCGCTTGCCCGTTGCGGTAGTAGTCGATCTGAATATCCGCATCTTTATATTCTTCTAATATCTTAGCGGCATCTTCAAACAGGGGGGTCAGCGTGCCGTTAATAGCCACAATGCTGTCGCCAGGTTGTAGCCCAGCCAAGGCGGCCGGGGTGTTCTTGCCCGTTAATTCGCGTACCATCATCGGGATACGGTTGGGGTCGGCAAATCCTTTCTTGTCGCGGAGGATGCGTTGCATCATGCCTTCCGGAATAGGGATCACGGTTTGCACGCCGTTGCGCAATACGGTGACATTGGATGATTCCACCACCTTGCGGAAGCTGTTTTCGCCAAAGCGGTCTAACTTCTCACTATCGGCCATCAACAATACGTCGCCATCCTGGAAACCAATGTTATGGAATGTCTCGCTATAATACATACCGTTGGTCATTTTATCCAACGGAACGTATGTTTCTCCCCATTTAAACAATATCATGGAGTAGATGAAAAGCGCCAGGAGGAAATTGAACAATACCCCCGCAATCATGATCATTAAGCGTTTTCCGGCTGATTTCGAGCGGAACTCAAAAGGCTGGGGCGGTTGAGCCATCTGCTCTTTGTCCATGCTTTCGTCGATCATACCCGATATCTTGCAATAACCTCCGAGCGGAAGCCAGCCGATACCATATTCCGTTTCACTGTTTTTTGGTTTATACCGGAAGAGGGCAAACCAGGCGTCGAAGAAAAGATAGAACTTTTCTACACGCACTTTATAGATACGGGCGAAAATAAAATGCCCGAACTCATGTACTATCACCAAAATCGACAAACTGAGAATCAATTGTGCCGCTTTAATCAAAAATGTTTCCATTTACAATTTGTTTACTTTATATATTCCGTAGCCAACCGGCGCGCTTCGGCATCGGTTGCTACATAGTCGTCATACGAAGGCTTTTCAATAAATGTTGCCTTCATCATTGTTTTCTCTATGATGTCACTCATGGCCAGGAAACCCGTCTCATCGCGTAGGAACGCCGCTACCACCACCTCGTTGGCTGCGTTCAGTATGCAGGGCATATTGCCACCACGGTGGATCGCCTCGTAGGCGAATGTCAGGTTGCGAAACCGACGGGTGTCGGGCTCTTCAAAGGTGAGTGAACTATATTGTTTGAAATCCAAACGGGGAGATACTCCTTTTAGTCGTTTGGGGTAGGAGAATGCGTAGGCGATCGGCAGTTTCATGTCGGGAATACCCAGTTGAGCCATCACGGCGCCATCCTGAAATTCCACCATGGAGTGGATAATAGATTGTGGGTGTACCACCACTTCGATCTGTTCCGGCGTAAGGCCAAACAGCCATTTCGCTTCGATCATCTCGAAGCCTTTGTTCATCATCGATGCCGAGTCGATGGTAACCTTCGCACCCATCGTCCAGTTGGGGTGGCGCAAGGCCTGTTGGCTGGTTACGGTAGCCAGTTCGTCGATAGTCTTCGTGCGGAAAGGACCGCCTGAGGCAGTCAGGAATATCTTGGCCACCGGGTTTTCCCATTCGCCTGCCAGGCATTGGAAAATGGCGGAATGCTCCGAATCGACCGGTAGGATGGGTGTCTGGTTCTCTTGCGCCAGGCGGGTGATCAACTCCCCGGCAACGACCAACGTCTCTTTGTTAGCTAGGGCAATGGCTTTGCCCGCCTGAATAGCTGCGATGGTGGGACGCAAGCCCGAATAGCCTACCATGGCGGTCAATACCAATTGGATCGGTTCCATCTGCACCACCTGTACTATCGCCTCGGCGCCGGCCCATACTTTGATCGGCAGATCTTCCAGGGCTTCTTTCAGTTCCGGATATTTTGTTTCGTTGGCAATCACCACCACTTCGGGCATAAAGGTGCGTGCCTGATTGATCAGTAGATCGACATTGTTGTTGGCTGTCAGGGCATATACCTCAAACAGATCGGCATGGTCGCGGATCACCTCCAACGCCTGCGTGCCGATAGAACCGGTCGAACCTAATATGGCTATTTGTCTCTTCATGCGTCAGAATGCAATGTATTCGCCCGGATTGACCGGTTGTCCGCGATACCATAATTCGAAATGCAGGTGAGGGCCTGTCGACAGATCGCCGGTATTTCCTACCAAAGCAATTGCTTCTCCGGCAACCACCTGGTCTCCTATCTCTTTCAATAGTAATTCGTTATGCTTATATATCGACAGGAAACCGTTCCGGTGCTGCACCTGTATCACATTGCCGAACTTTGGGTCGAATCCTGTAAAGACCACTGTGCCGTCGAGGGTCGACAATACGCTTTCCCGCAGCGAGGCGACAAGGTCGATGCCATAATGCTTGATTTCCTGGTTGTAGGCCGCCGACATCACACCGTTAAGTGGCTTAACAAAGAAAATACCGTCAGGAATCGGATTAGGATTCAAGCTGGTGAGGTTATAACGTTCCTCCTCTTCGAATGCCTGGATAAAGGCTTTTTCGTTTTCTCCCCGGACAATTTCAAAATCCGGGTTTGTCTGTGCCAGCGTATCCAGTCTGCGAATAGAGTCAATCTCTGTGGTGCCGGTTAGTATGCCCTGGATATTATCCATGTACATGGCCTGGATGGCAATCATACGCTCCAGGGAGTCGGCGCGCAATACGTTCTGAACGATCTCCTTCCGTACCTCAACATCGAGGTATCCGGGCAGGTAGTTGCGTATCGGCGTCAGGATGATTATCATCGAAGTGAGGGTGATCAATAACCCGGCAAAGAAGAGTACCATCGTTACGGCCGACAGCATAGATATACGGAACGACCATACCTCTTCCAAAGCACTCTCATTGAAAAAGGAGAGCTTATACTTAAAGCGCATCTTATGCCAGAATTCGCTTCTGGACGTTCCTTTTTTCTTTGTTCTATTTGTCTTTGTACTATCTTTCTTTCTCATCTCTTTATCTTACTTCACCATAAATCCAATAATCCTTCCGGGAGGTGAATCTGTATCTCTTTGGCAATATGGTCGACCGCTGTGATCAGCTCTTCGGCGGCAGGGAACAGGATCTCTTTTCCGTCGTGTTCGATATGAAACAGGATGTTTTGCGTGCTTTCGTCTACCGCAGTTATCACACCCAGCGAATTGTTTTCATCATCCCTGACTTGGTAACCAATAAAACTATCCCAGGTCATTTCACCAAGGAGGTTCTCCTCTTCGTCTACTAATTCATAAGGCAGATACACTTCCCGTCCCATAAACTTCCGGGCCTGCTCTTCCGTATCAACCCCTTCGAGTTTGATCAATATGATCGTACTGCCCTTATAGCGGTACTCCTCGATAAAGAACGGAACGAAAATACCTTCTATATCACATACCAGATAGGGCTCTTCGATATCATCCAACAATTCGATGGTTGTTTGTAGCGATATCTCTCCCTTTACCCCGTGGGGTTTCGCAAACCGTCCGATACGGAATAACTCTTCTTGCCTTATCATAACCTCGTAATACGGGCGCCTATTTTGTTTAATCGTTGGTCGATATTCTGATATCCTCGGTCGATCTGGTCGATGTTGTTGATGCAACTGGTGCCATCGGCACTCATGGCGGCGATCAACAAAGCGATACCCGCGCGTATATCCGGCGAAACCATGGTCGCTCCGCGCAAACGAAACCGATTGCCCAGTCCGATCACTGTCGCCCGGTGTGGGTCGCAAAGAATAATCTGCGCCCCCATGTCGATCAGCTTATCGACAAAGAAAAGGCGGCTTTCGAACATCTTCTGATGGATCAGTACACTACCCACTGCCTGCGTGGCAACTACCAGGAACACACTCAACAGGTCGGGCGTCAATCCCGGCCAGGGAGCATCGGCAATGGTCATAATGGATCCGTCGATGAAGGTGTCTATTTCGTATGTGTCATGTGTAGGCACATGGATATCATCGCCTACCTGTTCTACTGTAATGCCTAAACGGCGAAAAGACTCCGGGATGATGCCCAAGTGGTCATAGCCCGTGTCTTTTATCAGGATATCGGAACCGGTCATGGCGGCCATGCCGATGAAGCTGCCGACCTCGATCATATCCGGCAGGATACGATGCTCGGTGCCATCCAATGCCTCCACTCCTTCGATGGTGAGCAGGTTTGATCCCACGCCGGAAATGCGCGCTCCCATCCGGTTCAACATCGTACAGAGTTGTTGCAGATAGGGTTCACAGGCAGCGTTATAGATCGTTGTCTTTCCTTTTGCCAAGACGGCAGCCATCACGATATTGGCTGTACCTGTTACTGAGGCCTCGTCCAACAACATATAGGTGCCGGTCAATCGGTCGGCTTCCACCTTGTACAGATGGCGTTCGTTATCGTAATCGAATGTGGCACCCAGCTTTTGAATACCGGTAAAATGGGTATCCAGGCGGCGGCGTCCGATCTTATCGCCTCCCGGCTTGGGTATCAATGCTTTCCCGAAGCGGGCTACCATAGGGCCGACAATCATCACGGAGCCTCGCAATGAGGCGCTTTTGCGTAGGTAATCATCCGTATTCAGGTAATCCAGGTCGATATCGTCCGCCTGGAAGGTATAGACATCCGCAGCCGGATGTTCCACCTTTACCTGCATATCGCGCAACAGTTGGATGAGGTTATTCACATCCAGGATGTCGGGCACATTGCTGATGGTGACCTTTCCCGCGGTCAATAGCGTGGCACAAATCACCTGCAAGGCTTCATTTTTTGCCCCTTGCGGTACGATCTCACCCGATAGGCGGTAGCCTCCTTCTATGACAAACGAACTCATCTCCCTTTCCGTTGGTGATTTTTCTTATTGTTGTTATTGTTGTTGGATGGCTGATTGTTGCGCGCCAAGATATCACGACTCTCCGTCAGCTTGTATGTCTCTTCGTTGAGCACGATCTTACTCTGCGACAATTCATCCAGGTCTTTGAATATCTTCCGGTCGTCGACACTCTCTTTGTTCCATGTCAAGAACGACTTTTTCATATGGTTCGCCAGCATTTTGGTCAATTGCTCCCGTTCGTCGCCGTTCTCCAATTCGGTGGCTTTGTCGATCATCAATTCCAGTGTGCGTCCGTAATGGCGGTAACGGATGCGCGAATTGTTATACGGAATCCGGGGCGGCCGGCTATGCAGATCCTCTTTGCGGATAATCTCGTACGGGTAGTCGATATCGAGCTTGAAGTCTGACATAATCGCCAGATGATCCCAAAGAATATGTTTGAAGTCATTCACATCGCGCAGGTGGGGAAACATATTCCCCATGATATTGATGATGGTATCGGCGCAACGTTTCCGTTCATCGCGGTCTTCTATAGCGACACAATAGTCCACCATATTTTGAATGTTACGTCCATATTCGGGCATAGCAAGCTTTTTCTCTTCTGTATTGTATTTCATTTCGAAAATCATTTTAGGGAACAAATGTACAGATTATTATTGATTTGCCCCAAACGAGATTCTTAAAAGATATAGAAAGATGACTATCTAAAGGCGGGGGATGACTTTTGGAACACCCCTAAGGGTTAGACCTCTGGTTTTTTTGAACCACGAAGTATCGCAAAGGTGCACAAAGGTTTGAAGTAAAAGAAAGAATGTGTATAAGTTTGATGCGAAAGGGGCGGGGTGGAAATCGCTGCATACCCTTAATCCGGATAGTTCTAATTTTTCAATTCAGCAATATCGGATTCGGCCTTTTTCTGAAGAATAATAGCATACATTCTACTCAAGATTTTCAAGAAAAGACTGTATGTCTTCTTCGCTAGAAAGAGAAACTCCTTTACCTTCTCCTTTCTTATATTCTTCTATTCGCTCTTGTAATAGTTGTCTGTTTTTGGGGTGATTAAACCAGGGATCTCCACTTGGGCTAGGATTCTCATAAGGCTGTGGAACTCTCCGCAGCTCGAAAAGAAATTTGCCTCTTTTTACAAGAATAGGCTCTTTCTCTGCCATGTCAAAGAATTTATTCTGATTAGCTTCTAATTCCGAAGATGTTATAACGACCATAATATTCGCCTTTCTGTTTGATTTTGATTACTATACAAATATAGTGAATTTTTTTTGATTCTATCCACTTTCCTTGTATTTGCTTTCCGGTAGTAGGGGGACAATGCGCCGAATGCGTAAAAAATCGCCGGGTTTTCCACTGATTGACAATTGTCAACCAATTAAACGACAATTGTCAATCAATTGAACGATAATTGTCAACCGATTGATCGACAATTGTCAAACGTTTTGCAACCCGGCGATTTTGTGGGTAAACCCATTGAAGTTCATTATGTTGTTTGCGTCGAAGACGCACCATGTTGATAAACCCCATGTGAAGTATAGCGGAACATGGGGCTGCGAGAGCAAATCATCCGCCCTTGGCCTCGAAGAGGTCGAACTTTAAAATGACCGAAGGCCTATTGTGGCTCTCGGTCATGCATACTAAACATAATTGCTTTACGATGTTAAAATCGCTTGCCTGCCCGTAGGAAATATTCAGAAGGATTTTTTCAAATGCGCCAGAATAAGAATGGGATTATCTTCTTCGTCTACCATATTCGACAGGTCGATTAGGCGTTGGCCTATCGCTTTATTCGCCGCTTTCTTTTCGTTAATAAACTCTTTTAGTTCATACGGCCAGATCGAGTTTACCATGATATCGTTGCAAATACCCCATCTCGGAATAAAGTTATCCAAGCCTCCCAAATCATCAATCACTTTTTTGGCTCCGCTTATATTCCCCGTACGTTTGTCTATACATACTGGAAAAGCAGAAAGAGGAGGAAGAGCACGATCTTTTGGAGCAAACATCATTTCTGATGCCAAAATGAATAGGTGATTATCGGTTTCATGAATAGCCTGAACATAAATCCTATGATCTAACAGTTTGGCACCTCTGGAAGTTTCTAACCTGCCGCTACTACGTGCTTCGAACTGGTCTTTGAAAAAAATTTCTTCATAATGATAAATTAGATCTGATGATATTTTTTGTTTTTCATTCAATTTGATAATCCACTTGGGAATCAAGGTGCTTTCTGCAACATGATAGACCGTATCCGTATAGTAATTGTAGAAAATGAGTGTGTCATTATAAGGAGTAAACTCTTTACGATAGGGCGAATTCAACTTCTGTGCAAAACTCGGGTTATCCCACTGCATTCCGGTTGAATATTGCCCTACAATTTCAAAGTCGGTAGAAAAAAAGAAAACAGTATCAGGAAAACTAAAAGCAACCAAATTATTCTTTGTCCCATGAATAGAGCCTAGCCGATTGTAGTTTCTATAATAATCCCCTTCTTTATTTCCTCCTAAAATCAAATTTTTTCCGGTACAAACCCCATTCTCATCATATTCTAATAATTTACGACCTTGTGTATAAAAATGATTCTTAACATAAGCCATAGATAATATGATCGATCCATGATCTTCACAAGGCCCCTGCCCTCTTTTCCCAATTTGCGCCAAATATTCCCCATTCCAATTATAAAGATGATTGTATTGCATAATATATTCGGGAGTAAGCGTCAAGCTAGGGCTTCGCATTAAATTTCGTGAATTCGTTTCCAGAGGCACATAAGTAATGCTATCACACCACTCGGATAATAGCATTTCGCCATCTAGGTTGGTGATGATGTCAGATAGATCAATATTAGGAGCAAGCACAAATATTTCTGTTTCAGAAACAGGCTCTCTCTTAGTTGCATTTGAACAACTAAGAAAGAGCAAGAGTATAAATAATACTTTTAATTTCACCGTATATAACAATTTAACATGATGTGAATGTTCGAATTCACTCCTCTTATGAGGTTGATTTACGATATAGGCATCCCTGTTTTTTTACGGATTATGGTTCCTCCCGGAAGAGATCGGTGGGGGCGGAGGCGGAGTTTCCTTTTTCTCCTGCTCACCTGGCATCTCCAGATAAATGGCTAGCGAGGAATGTAACTCTCCATTTCTTGTATAGTAGGCATAAACAGTCAGCACTTTTCCTGTGGCATTCACCATTTTCTTCTTATCCATGGATCGTTTTTTTGCTATCTTATTTAATGCCTCGTATTCGTCAACACTCATCTGCTTATTGTCTACTATATAGTAGTCAACAGGAATCGGAGGGGGTGGAGGTGGTGCATTTGTGTGCTTCGCTTCTGGTTTCGTCTCCTTTTTTTGCTCAATAGGAGTAATCGTGTTATCTTTGTTTTCTGTAGTGGTAACCACCTCTTCCGTTGTCTCTATGACCGGAGTGGTTATCTCTTTCTGCACACTAGAAGGGCGTGCAAACGACTGTAAGGCGATAAAGCCTAAGGGAACCAGGAGCAATGGCTTCAACCGGGCCCATTTGTTGGATTGATCTTTTAACATCATAGTAATACGTTTTTTAATTTTACTGTGATTGAAGCTGTTGGCGAGAGCGTAGGAACTGGAGCCAACAGCTTTTTTCACTAATAATAGTTGATATTTTGTTGCATCGATACCTTTGGAAAGAACGCCCAGGTCTGCCTGGTATTCATGGATATCCTGCAATTCCTTTTTCAATAACCAAACGACCGGGTTAAACCAGAACAGGAGGATAATCAGTTCCATGAAAAATAGATCATAGGAATGTCTGCGATGTAGGTGTTGTTCTTCGTGCAGAAGTATCTCTTCCGGATTTGAATAATAATCGTTTTCTGACAAAACAATATATTTCCCCCAGCTGAAGGGGGCTATCTTTCCGGCGAGTATAACCAAATAATAATTACCCCAGGGGATCTTTCTCCCGGAATAGATAATGGCAGACATCCGGTGAAGAGATATAATGATCATTACCACCGAGACAAATGCGCCAGCAAAGTATAGGATAGAGAAAAGATGAACGCCATTGAATGGTTTGTGTTGTTGTTGAGGCGGTTTAGTGTATGTTCCCACAGATGCTGTTTCTGCTTTTGTATCCGGAGAGGAAGTGCTTTCATATTCTATATTGCCCCATATTATCTCTTCCATTTTCAATATTGGCTGCTGCAAAGCCGTTCTCTCCTTAATTTCGATTTGCATCAGTGGCAGCAATAGGCAGGCTATTATGCCGCCCAACAAAACGAAGCGGTTAAGGCGGAAGAAGGTGTCATTGCTCAGAAATGCTTTAAAAAATATATAAAGCATTGTTAGGCAAATGCTGGATTTGAGGATATAGAATAAAAAAGATTCCATACTGTTTTATCTCTTTTCTTTGATTTGCCGAATCAGATCCTGTAAGTCTTCAACAGTCAGTTCTTCTTCTTCAATCAGGCAGGATACCACCCGTTTATAAGACTGGTCGTAATACTTATCTACTACTTGTTTTAGGGATTTCTGTTTATATTCATTTTCCGACAATAGGGCATAATACTGATGGGTATTCCCATAAGCTTTGTAGCCGATATATCCTTTCTCTTCCAGCGCACGAACAATCGTGGATAATGTATTATAATGAGGTTTGGGTTCTCCGATTAGTTCCAATAACTCTTTGACAAACAGGGGACCGTTCGACCAGAAATATTCCAGGATCTCCTCTTCTTTAGCTGTTAATTTACGCATAGCAATCACTTATTTGAGTTGAATTGCTCAAATATAACTATACTTTTCAGTAATGCAACTATAAAGACCCGTTAAAGAACTGTATTTAACAGAATTTAAAAGTAAAAAAATAATTACTCCCTAAAATAAACCCTTTTTACCCGAGGGGAGATGGAGGTGAGTACCTCGTAAGGGATGGTTTGCAGGCGGGCTGCCATCTCTTCCACCGGGAGGCCTTTGCCGAAGAGGGTGACGGGGTCGCCTTCGGCGGCTTCGATGTCGGTGATGTCGACCAGGCAGGTGTCCATGCATATATTGCCGACAATCGGGCAACGCTTTCCGTTGATCAACACTTCGCCTCCGCCGTTGCCCAGATGGCGGTCGAGTCCATCAGCATAACCGATTGGCAGGATGGCGATGCGGGAGTCGCGTTTGAGATAGGTCATTCGGTTGTATCCGACAGAGTCGCCAGCCGGCACATCTTGTATCTGCAGAATAATGGTTTTGAGGGTGCTGACAGGACGCAAGCCGTTTTGCCCCGACGCGCTGACTCCATACAGACCAATGCCCAAGCGGACCATATCCATCTGGTAGTCGCTAAAGCGTTCGATGCCTCCGGAGTTCAGGATGTGTTTGATTACCTTTTGTTCCAATCCCTCTTCCAGTTCCTTCGCGGCCTGTTCGAATTGACGAATCTGACCGAATGTGAATTCATCCAAGGCACTATTGTCGGTCCCTGCCAGATGGGAGAAGAGTGAGCGCACCATAATGCCGCCCTGCTCGCGTATGCGGCGGATAATCTCCGGAATGTCTTTCGGTTGGAAGCCCAAGCGGTGCATGCCGGTGTCGATCTTCAGGTGAACGGGGTAGGAGGTGAGTCCGCGGCGTTCGGTCTCCTTGATCACGGCATCCAAGAGGCGGAAGCTGTAGATCTCCGGCTCCAACTGGTTGTCGAACAGCATATTGAAGCTGCTAAACTCCGGGTTCATCACCATGATAGGAATGGAGATGCCCGCTTTGCGCAATTCGGCTCCTTCGTCGGCCACCGCCACGGCCAGGTAGTCGCAACGCTGTTCCTGCAAGGTCTTGGCAATCTCATATGATCCGGCGCCATAGCCAAAGGCTTTGACCATGCAGGCCATCTTGGTGCCCGGTTGCAGGCGGGAGGTATAGTAGTTGAAGTTATGAATAATCGCATCCAAATTGACTTCGAGGATCGTTTCATGCACCTTCTTCTCTAAGAGTTCACTGATCCGTTCGAAATGGAAACGCCGCGATCCTTTGATCAATATAAGCTCGTTTCGGAAAGTAAGATAGGTTTCCGAACGGATAAAGTCGTCGGTCGTCAGGTAAAACTCCTTTTGCATCTCAAAGAACTGGCCGAACTCGGAGATGTCTCGTCCGATGCCAATCACGCGATCGACCCCTTTGCGTCTGACCAGGTCGGCCACTTTCTTATAGAGCGACTTCGGTAGGGTGCCCGATTGCAGGATATCGGACAGGATAAGGGTACATGGCGTGTTTTGGTCTACCCGCCGCCCTTGCATGAATCCGAGCGCAATGTCCAGGGAGTTGATATCGGAATTATAGGTATCGTTAATGATCAGGCAGTTGTTGATGCCCTGCTTGATATTCAATCGCATATCGACCGGCTCCAATTTCTCGAACCGGGAGGTTTCGTTCAGGGTGCTCGGCTTCAGATAGATCATGGTCGCGAGACAGTGGATCGCGTTTTCAATGGAGGCATCGTCGGTGAATGGTATGTTGATCTTTCGGTCGATACCCAATAGCGTACAGCGGATCACCGTCTCCCCTTCTCCTTTTTCTATTGAGCTGATATACAGGGGCGCTTCCGAGTTTGTGCGACTCCAGGCTACCGCTTTATGGGATAATAACGAGGCTTCGATGCAGTCGGTTAGTATCGGATCATCGCCGTTATAGATAAGTGTCTCCGCTTCAGTGAAAAGGCGTAGTTTCTCCATGATCTTTTGTCGGACGGAAAGGAAATTCTCTTGATGTGCCTCGCCTACATTGGTCAAGATGCCAATGGTCGGGTCGATCATGGGGCGAAGGTTCTCCATCTCGTCCGGCTGAGAGATGCCTGCCTCGAAAATACCCAGCGTATGTCGGTTGTTCATTTCCCAAACCGATAGGGGAACCCCAATCTGTGAGTTGTAGCTACGCGGCGAACGGACAATGTTAAACTCGTTGTGTAACAGCTGATAGAGAAACTCCTTGACAATGGTTTTCCCGTTGCTGCCGGTAATGCCGATCACCGGGATGCGAAACCGCTTGCGGTGGTGGGTGGCCAGCTTCTGCAAGGCCTTCACGCTGTCTTTCACCAATAGGAAGTTGGCGTCCGGCATGGTGTCGAACACAGGCAGCATCTCGCTGACAACAAAGTTGCGCACCCGGAGGCGATAGAGATCTTCTATGTATTTATGCCCGTCGTTCGTGCGGGTAGGAATGGCAAAAAAGAGGCTTTGCTCCGGAAAGGTAAGGCGGCGGCTATTGGTCAGCAATATGCTGATCGAAGCGTCGTTCCATTTCTCTTGTTTAATGCCTAAGATAGCGGCTATTTCTTGAATTGTGTAGTCCATTTTTAATGAAGAATGAAGAATGAGGAATGAAGAATAAATAATTACTTTTCTTTATTCATCCATTCTAATTGTTCCTTACTTATATCAAAGGAAGGGAATTTTTTTTGAAACGCATCCATCTTTAACAAAGTTTGATGGATGAACTGGCGGTGGGCGTCACTATCTTGTTGGAAAGGGCGGTGTTCGATGGCCTTTCGGATCTTGCGCCATTCCGATACTGCCTGTTTGGTCTCATCCGTGAAGCGGTTCTCTTCGAATCGCTGTCCGATGTGTTCGATGGCCAGCGAAGAGGGGTGAAGCATATCGTCCGCATAATAACGGTAGTCGCGCAATTCGTCCATCATAATCTCATAGGCCGGGAAATAATCGGTCTGTTCGGGATAGGCTTGTTGCAAACGATCGATTGCCAATAACAGGGTGGCTTTGCTCAGTTGGTTGCCGTGCGCCCCATCTTTCCAGTGGCGAATGGGGCTCACCGTAAACAATACCTTTGCCTTAGGGCTATGTTCCCAAAGCGAGAGCAAGAGGTCGTGCCAGTCAGAGAGGATCTCGTCCACCGTTAATTGTTCGCGGCTGAAGAGCGTTGCCGGTTGCTTATGGCAGTTGGCAACAATCGCCCCATTGCTTTTCAGGCGATAGGCATAAGCCGTTCCGAAAGTGACTATCAGACGGGTGGTATGTCGTAGCTTTTCGGCAGACTCCTCCAGGCGACGGTTGATCGCTTCCAGCGTCTCCGTCTGCGACGGCATAGAGAAACGGCTATGATGCGCGTAGCTATGATAGGCCCCTTCGTATAGGAAGAGATCCTCTTCCCGAAAGCGTTCGGGCCGGATCAATCGCCGGATCGCCTGCGCGACAGAAGCGGGGTTATACAATATCCCGAACGGATTGATATCTGTCCGGAATTTATTCTCCTCCAATCGTTTTCCGATATTCTCCGTAAAGCAGGAACCCAACAATATAATCCTGTCCGCATGCGAGAACATCAGCGAATCCTTCCCCATAGCAACAGGTGTATAATATATCATATCGTCATAGTTTGAAATCTACTGCAATATTACACATTTGTTTTCTATTATTGTTTGATGTTTAGCTTTCTGCTTCCGCGTTTTGAAGCTTTTTGCAAGCGAGCATAGCGAGCGGCCGAAGGTCTCTCTTTTGCCGGCAGTTTCAACTGCCGTTGACGTAATTCCGGCTTGCCCGGATACCGCTCTGGGTTTTAATCCGCTTAAAAGCAGCATGGCAGGGGTTGAAACCTACAGAGGTAGAGGCTTTGCCTACATCTTAAAACCGTTCGATAAATCGAACGGCAAAAGAGAGGCCTGCGGCCACTCGCTGCGCTCGCTTTGGAAAACCAAATATTACCATATCTGAAGATTTTCATTATATGACTGAAGGTCACAGCGGGCCTGAAGGGCCGAGTCCCAACGGGACGAAGACTTAGCCCACGGGTAAGCAGGCTGAAGGTCTGCGCCACCCTGGGATTCCATGGATATATAAAAATGAGTTCTGTAAGAACGAAAGAAGAAATTTACTATTTACAGGCGCTATCACCATATATCCTATCATACTATCTATCGTTCTTTCAGAACTCGATTTCTTGTATTGTCATGATACCCAGGGTGGCGCAGGCTTTCAGCCTGCTTACCCGTGGGCTAAGTCTTCGTCCCCTCCGGGACTCGGCCCTTCAGGCCCGCTGTGACCTTCAGTCATATAAATAAAATAAGAATTGAAGGTGGGGATCGCGCTGCAAGCGCGAGATTATGCATAACCGTATGCAAGCATAGCGCAGCTTACGGTATAGCGACTCCCTATCAATCAAGCGCCGCAGGTGCGAGATCTGCCATAATCCCACCCCATGCGGGGCTTTTTATATAGAGGATTCACTACCGTAAGCTGCGCTACGCTTGCATACGGTTATGCATAATCTCACGCCCGCGGCGTGCTTCCCCGCAATCTTCTCCCTCCCTTCTCCCTTCTCCTTTCTCCTTCCAATCTCCTCCTATTCGAAGATCCGCATCCATCAGAATAATCATATTAAATCAAACCAATCACATCCGAAAAATCCAAAAATCAGCGTATTGCTCCCTTCGGAAGCGAACGTTGTTTCTCGGTTCAGACGAATTTACAAATTGTCAAAATCGCCCGACTATTTCGCCAAAAACGTAGGGGTATTTAAAATTAGTCCTGCGGGTAACACTTTTTAACGTATCATATTGTAAGGCAAAATGCTGTTTTTGCTTACATTTTGTCAAACGGCGTTTGTTTGGCCTGAAGACGTAAAGCAAGTGGGAGTGGACGGTCTGTTTGCGATATATAGGAGCGGGTTGGAGAATCTGCAAGCAAGCTTGGATTGCGCTTTGCTTTCACTATATTTGCATCATAAACGTAATAATAGCTATATGAAATCTAAACACATTTTTTTCTTTTCGATCCTGATGGTCGGATTGTTGACCTTTACCTCCCTGCATGCGCAGACGAAACCCCGTATTGGGATTGCCGGTATACGCATAGAGTCGTGCACCTTCTCGCCCGCGTTGACCACTGAAGATGCTTTTACAAAACGTTTTGGCGACGATTTATTGAATTCCTACCCCTTCTTGCGTCCGGGGCAACCGTTGCGCGAAAAGGCGGAATGGTTTCCGGCTATGACGGCCTATTCTACGCCGGGTGGCGCGGTGACCCGGGAGAGTTATGAATCGATGGTGAAAAAGATCCTGGATCTATTGAAAGAAAATATGCCTTACGATGCCCTCTTTTTTGATATTCATGGGGCAATGAGTGTGGTGGGGCTGGATGACCCGGAGGGTGATCTGATTATCCGGATACGCGAACTGATCGGGAAACAGCCCATCATCTCAACCAATATGGATTTACACGGCAACGTGAGCTGGCGCCTGGCGGAGAATACCGACCTGATGACCTGCTATCGTATGGCACCGCACGAAGACGCTATGGAATCCAAAGAGAGAGCCGTTAGCAATCTATTAGAACGCATTGAATCGGGGAAAGGCCGTCCGGGTTATAAGGCATGGATCCCGATCCCCATCCTATTACCGGGCGAACAGACCAGTACGCGGGTGGAACCGGCCAAATCACTCTATGCCGCCGTAGCGCCTGCCACGGCACAGGAGGGCATTATCGATGCGGCTATCTGGATTGGTTACGCCTGGGCCGACGAGCCGCGCAACAAAGCGGTGGTGATGGTGACCGGCGACGACCAAGATATGGTGACACGTACGGCGGAATACCTGGCGCACCACTTCTGGAGCGTGCGCCATCAGTTTGAGTTTGTTGCGCCGGTAGGTACCTTGGAAGAGTGTTTGGCCAAAGCGCTCAAAGGTGAGAAGAAGCCATTCTTCATCAGTGATACGGGCGATAACCCGACAGCGGGTGGGGCAGGCGATGTGACCTGGACTATTACGGAACTGTTGAAACGAGAGGAGTTTCGTTCGGCTGACGGGCCTTCGTTGATTTATGCCTCGGTGCCCGGACCGGAATTTGTCAAGAAAGCGAAAGAGGTAGGTGTGGGTGGTCGCATCGACGGAGTAGCCGGTGCTAAGGTGGATCATCGCTTTGCGCCTCCGGTTAGGCTGAATGGGGTGGTAACGGCGATCTACGATAACCCTGCCAATTCGGAAGTAGCGGTTCAGATCGGTAGCATCCATGTGATCGTGACCGAGAAACGGAAAGGGTTTCATACCGAAAGGGAGTTTACCAAACTAAATCTGCATCCGCGCGAGTCGGATATCGTCGTGGTAAAGATTGGCTACCTCGAACCGGAGCTCTATAATATGCAGGCGGACTGGATGATGGCCTTGACCGTAGGCGGCGTGAACCAGGATCTCTATGGTCTTCCTTACAAACGGATCGACCGCCCGATGTATCCGCTCGATAAAGATATGCTGATGCCCGACCTGAAAGCCCGCCTGGTGCCTTTTGTGGCGGAATAAAGAAAACAAAAGGAGAATGATAACCAGACAGCAAGGAATATGCAACGAATAAACAATAAACTCTTTTTGTATTATGGCTTAGGACTCCTGTTTCTGGCTATCATTCTCCGTTTTTTAGGTGTCCCGACAATGGTCTGGGCGCCGTTGTTCGGCATCGCGATTGGACTGAAAACGATCTTCCTCATTCGGGTGTTCCGTTCCGGGAACTTTCAGTTGAGCCTCTGGTTGGGACTTATTCTTGCCGGGGTGGCAATGATCTTTGTCTCGATGATTTTCAGATATCTCTATCCGCTGCCCTGGCTTTGGTGTATTCTTTTTTATGGGGCGATTGCCTTGAAACTGACCGGATTACTGCTGATGATCATAAAAAGAGTCCGCACCTCTTCCAAAGACAAATAAATTTCCTACATTTATCCGCGCATATTTTTTATAAAACCACTAAATAATTGTTACAGATGAAAAAACTTCTAATCGCATGTATGGCGGTGTGTGCCTTGTCGGCTTGTACACAGACCAAGCAGGTTCCTTTGTCTTTCAATGTAGAGAATCGGGGAGCAGATACCAAGTTACCCCAGATACTTCCGGTAGAGCAATTGCCTTCCGTCGCGAAGTTGCCGGATCCTTTTGCCTGGTCGGACGGAAGCGGGCGTTGTAAAACATTCAAAGAATGGACCCGTCGGCGGACGGAGATCATTCATGAGATTAGTTCGTATGAATTGGGACTGCGTCCACCACGTCCTGCCGATATGACTGCTACCTATTCGAACGGTGTTCTGGAGGTGGTGATCAAAGATAATGGGCAGACATTGACGCTGTCTTCTCCCGTAACCATGCCGAAAGGCGAAGGGCCGTTCCCGGTTATTATCGGCATGAACCGACCGACCGGCACCATGGCGGCGGAGTTGTTCGAAGACTTTATACAGATCCCTTATCTCCATAACCAAACGGCTCTATATGGCTATGGCGTTCCGGAGAAAGAGGGACCCTTCTTCCAGATGTATCCTCACCTGAAAGAGGCGGGCGACTATTGTGCCTGGTCGTGGGGTATCAGCCGCCTGATCGACGGATTGGAGATGGTACAGTCGCAACTGAATGCTGATATGTCGCGCATCGGGCTCACCGGTTGTTCGTATGCCGGGAAGATGACCCTGTTTGGCGCTGCTTTCGATGAGCGCATCGCTTTGGCCATTGTGCAGGAGTCGGGTGGCGGAGGCGTCAATGCCTGGCGTGTGTCGGAAACGATCGGCGAGGTAGAGAAAATAAGCAATACCAATTATAGCTGGTTTATGAAACGGCTGCGGAATGATTTCGATGGTAAGGCCGATCGTTTGCCTTACGACCACCATGAATTGATCGCTTTAATTGCTCCGCGTGCCGTATTGGTATTAGGCAATCCGGACTTCGAATGGCTGGGTGATCCTTCCGGATATGTTGCCACCGAAGCAGCCATGGAGGTATGGAAAGCCATGGGTGTGGAAGACCGGATCGGATACGACTTCTCACCGGGGCATCCGCATTGTCGGGTGAACGATAGCCAGCATGAAGCTGTTGTAGCCTTTGTGGATAAATTCCTGCGTGGTGCCACGGAAACGAATACCCTCATCCGCAATACCCCGGTTGAAACAATCGACCCGACGGAATGGATCAGCGAATGGGCGGGGTATCAATTGAAAATGAAGTAAGTTATTATCAAGGGGCTGAATCCGCTACTTTTGAGTCAGCCCCTTCTCTACATTGAAGCCCTTTCGGTCTTACTGGATGTGACTAATAGCGTCGAAGACGTATCACGTTGATAAACCCCATGCGAAGCGATAGCGGAACATGGGGTGCTTGTCATGAGTGTCTCCCTCGGCCTCGAAGAGGTGGTACTTTTGTTTCTTTGAGTCTGCTTCACATGGGATCGACCATCTTTCCGAGAAACCTTTTGAAAAGCCCGGTTGTTTTATGATCAGAGACGAACGGGCGAAAAACTATGCCAAAAATGGCCGATTTATAAAATGGCATCCATTTTGTATCTCCTTAGGTAGGAACAATAAACCAATAAATATAAAAAGCTATGAACTTGAACAATTTTACAATTAAATCGCAGGAAGCCGTGCAGCAGGCCGTGCAGTTGGCTGCTCGGAATAGCCAGCAGGTTATCGAAACGGTTCACCTGTTGAAAGCTGTCATTATGACAGGAGAGAGCGTCACCAATTTTCTTTTCCAAAAGTTGGGCGTAAACATACAAAACCTCAACCTGGTATTGGATCGTCAGATCGAATCCTATCCCAAAGTATCAGGGGGAGAACCTTATCTGTCGCGTGAGACCAATGCTGTTTTGCAGAAGGCGATCGACTATTCGGGAAAGATGGGCGACCAGTATGTGTCGTTGGAACATATCATCCTGGCGTTACTGACCGAAAACAGTACCGCTTCGCAGATGTTGAAAGATGCCGGTGTGACCGAGAAAGAATTGCGCCTGGCCATCGACGAGTTGCGTAAAGGGAATAAAGTCACCAGCCAGTCGGCGGAAGAGACCTACGATTCCCTCAGTAAGTATGCGATCAACCTCAACGAACGCGCCCGTAGCGGCAAGCTCGATCCGGTGATCGGTCGCGACGATGAGATACGCCGCGTGTTGCAGATCCTTAGCCGCCGTACGAAGAACAACCCGATCCTGATTGGTGAGCCCGGCGTAGGTAAAACAGCTATTGCCGAAGGGCTGGCGCATCGTATCATCCGGGGTGACGTGCCGGAGAATCTGAAGTCGAAACAGATCTTCTCGTTGGATATGGGGGCATTGATTGCCGGCGCTAAATACAAAGGAGAGTTTGAAGAACGGTTGAAGTCAGTGGTCAACGAGGTGGTCAAATCGGATGGAGAGATCATTCTCTTTATCGACGAGATCCACACCCTGGTCGGAGCCGGTAAGGGAGAAGGCGCTATGGATGCCGCCAATATCCTGAAGCCTGCCCTGGCACGTGGCGAATTGCGCTCGATCGGTGCCACGACATTGGATGAATACCAGAAATATTTCGAAAAGGATAAAGCCCTGGAACGCCGTTTCCAAACCGTTATGGTGGAAGAGCCGGACGAACTGGATACGATCTCTATCCTGCGGGGACTGAAGGAGAAGTACGAGAACCACCACAAGGTGCGTATCAAAGACGATGCGATTATTGCGGCGGTGCAACTCTCTTCCCGCTATATCACCGACCGTTTCCTGCCCGATAAGGCGATCGACCTGATGGACGAGGCGGCTGCCCGTTTGCGTATACAGGTAGACTCCGTGCCGGAATCGTTAGACGAAGTGTCGCGTCGTATCAAGCAATTGGAGATCGAACGGGAAGCCATCAAGCGAGAGAATGACGCGCAGAAGTTGGAATCCCTCCACAAAGAGATTGCCAACCTGAAAGAGGAAGAAAACAAACAAAAGGCTCAATGGCAGACAGAAAAGGAGCTGATCAACCGAATTCAGCAGAATAAGATCGATATTGAGAATATGAAGTTCGAGGCCGACAAAGCGGAACGCGAAGGAGACTACGGCAAGGTGGCCGAATTGCGTTACGGAAAGATCAAGGCGAAAGAAGAGGAGATCGGAGAGGTTGAGGCGAAACTGCACGCCATGCAGGGCAATGACGCCATGATCAAAGAGGAGGTCGACAGCGAAGATATTGCCGATGTGGTATCTCGCTGGACTGGTATTCCGGTGAACAGGATGATGCAAAGCGAGAAAGACAAACTATTGAATTTGGAAGACGAGTTGCATACCCGCGTCATCGGGCAGGAAGAGGCAATCACCGCCATATCGGATGCCGTGCGCCGTAGCCGTGCCGGGCTGCAAGACCCGAAGCGCCCGATCGGTTCCTTTATCTTTCTGGGTACGACCGGGGTGGGTAAAACGGAGTTGGCCAAGGCGTTGGCCGAATATCTGTTCGACGATGAGAATATGATGACGCGTATCGATATGAGCGAATACCAGGAGAAATTCAGCGCTACCCGACTGATCGGAGCGCCTCCCGGCTATGTGGGATACGACGAAGGCGGACAGTTGACAGAGGCCATACGCCGGAAACCCTATTCGGTAGTGCTCTTTGATGAGATTGAAAAGGCACATCCCGATGTGTTTAATATCCTGTTACAGGTATTGGATGATGGGCGGTTGACCGACAACAAAGGTCGTGTGGTCAACTTCAAGAATACGATCATCATCATGACAAGCAATATGGGATCGTCGCTTATCCGTGAGAACTTCGAGAAGATAACACCGGAAAACCGCGAACAGGTGACCGACGAGACGAAGATTCAGGTGTTGGAGCTGTTGAAAAAGACCATCCGCCCTGAATTCCTGAACCGTATCGACGAGATCATCATGTTCACGCCGCTGAACGAAGAGGAGATCCGCCAGATCGTGACCCTGCAGCTGAATAGCGTAAAGAAGATGCTTGCCGGGAATGGTATTGCTTTGGAATTTACGGATGCCGCCCTGCGTTTTATCTCCGACGAAGGGTTTGATCCGCAGTTTGGTGCCCGTCCGGTGAAGCGTGTTATTCAGAAATATGTATTAAACGAGCTCTCGAAAGAGATATTGGCTGCAAAGATAGATCGGAACAGACCGATTGTGATAGATCGCGAAGGGGAGGGGCTTGTTTTTAAGAATTAAGAATTAAGAATTAAGAATGAGGAATGAAGAATCGAAGATCGCTTAGCGAAGCGCAAAGCGTAATACAATTGATAATGGGGCGTTATGGCCCCATTATTCATTTAAATAGTTCTTTGATATGAGGATATACGCAGGGATGTGACATGATCATAAGTAAATGTTACGGCCTTTTGATTCCTGTTACATCGTCGAAAGTATACGTGCCTGCATTCTGTTAACATAAAGAAACAAAACGTCTAATTTCGCCGCATTAATTCATTTATCATAAAAATAAATCAATGCACATGAAAACAAGACTTTTAATGTTTTGGACGCTTTGTCTCTTTACTCTTACCGTATGGGGACAAGGTAGTATTACAGAGGGTAGGGTGGTCACGGCTTCCAATAATGAACCCGTGATTGGCGCGACAGTGAAAGTGAAAGATGCTCCGACAGGTGTCATTACCGATTTGGATGGATTTTTCTCGGTAAATACCCAACCGGGAGCCACTTTGGTTATCTCCTATGTCGGTTATCGCACATACGAGGTGAAAGCCAATGGACAGAAGAACTTAGAGATAAAGCTTGAAGAAGATACCCAAATCCTGGAAACCGTTGTGGTGGTGGGGTATGGTACTGCCAAGAAGAGCGACCTGACCGGTGCGGTGGTAAGTGCTAATATCAAAGACTTTGAAAAAGCACCCAATACCAACCTGATGCAAAGCTTGCAAGGTACGGTTCCCGGTTTGAATATCGGACAGTCCTCTACGGCAGGTGGTTCACCTTCCGTTCAGATTCGTGGTAAAAACACCATTTCGGGAAGTACAGATGTACTGATTGTCTTGGATGGAATCATTTATACCGGTGATATCTCTTCGATCAATCCGGCCGATATCGAACGGGTGGATGTGTTGAAAGATGCCAGTGCTACAGCTGTGTATGGTGCGCAGGCTGCTAACGGCGTCTTGT
Organism: Parabacteroides sp. PM6-13; assembly: GCF_029892605.1. Lineage (GTDB taxonomy): Bacteria > Bacteroidota > Bacteroidia > Bacteroidales > Tannerellaceae > QVMG01. The sequence continues at coordinate 69,840 of NZ_JARXWF010000001.1, read as the reverse complement.
TGATTACCTCCAAGAAAGGAACGCAAGGGAAAGCTAAGATCTCCTTCTCCAGCTCTTATAGTTTTCAGAGTCCTACCAACGATCTGAAGCCAATGGACCGCGCGGGATTGGTCGATTGGATGAAAGAGGTACAGTGGCGTGACGCGTATACTGAGAATTCGGGATATACAGCGGATAATCCGAACTTTGATTTAGCCAAGAGTGCTCCCGACTCCTATATGAGAGATGAAAGTGGTAATCTGATTACGACCGACTATAATTGGTGGGATGAGTTTACGCGTACCGGACACATCTTTGAAAACAAATTAAGTATTTCGGGAGGGAACGAAAGTGCTTCCTATATGCTTTCTGTAGGTAATACGGATCAGAAGAACCAACTCTTGAACGATGATTTTAAGCGTAATAGTATTCGCGTAAACCTGGATGTACAGCCACGTAAATGGTGGAAAGCCGGTATTCAAGCTTTCGGATCATTCGTGAACAAAGACGGGGCAGAGACCTATTTGCCTTTCCTTGTATGCTATAGCCCGTTCGCTGAGCCGTTTGACGCGGAAGGCAATATTGTTCCCTATCCAATGGGAGGCGTTATGCGCGATAATCCTTTTATGGGGTCCGTAGCCGATGATAAAGAGCGGCAGAACACTTTCTTTGCGAACCTCTATTCGGAGTTTCAGTTGCCACTGAAAGGATTGACGTATCGCTTTAACTTTGGTAATAACTACCGTACCTACGAACATGATTATGCCAATAAGTATAGCAATTACCCCAGTGGACAAGCCTATAAAAACAGTAATACCTATTACGATTATACATTCGATAATATCCTGAACTACGTTGGGGACTTTGGTAAGCACAGTGTCGGTGCCACTTTCGTGTATGGTGCCAGCCGTCGTAAATACACCTATACCGGTGCCGAAGCCAAAAATTTTGCTCGTCTCACATTGGGTTACAACAGCCTTGAACAGGGTAAGGAGCAATTTGCCAATTCCGATGCCTGGCAATCGGCTCTGCTTTATCAGATGCTGCGTGTAAACTATAAATTTGCCAATCGTTACCTGGTGACGGCTACCATTCGTCGCGACGGTTTCTCCGGTTTTGCTGCGAACAATAAATTCGCGACATTCCCGTCGGTGGCTTTAGGATGGGTGGCTTCGGAAGAGAGCTGGTTTAATGTATCCTGGATAGACTTCCTGAAAGTACGTGCCGGATACGGGGTGAGTGGTAACCAGACAGGGATCTACTCCTCGCAGGCTCGCGTAAACTCCGGTATCAGCTATATCTTTGGTAATGGTGCTACTTCCGGTGTATTGGGACAGGAATTGGTCTCTTTAGGAAATGCAGACCTGAAGTGGGAAAAGACAGGTGGATTTAACTTCGGATTGGATTTGAATATGTTTAATAATCGTCTGCGCGGTACGGTGGAAGCATATAAAACCACTACCAGAGATTTATTGTTTGACGTGACTATCCCTTCCGTTACCGGATTTGGCAGCATCCGCTCCAATGTAGGTAAGATCCAAAATACCGGTGTCGAATTGACACTTACCTCACAGAATATCTCCACGCAAGACTTTGAGTGGAGCACCACTTTCAATATCTCGCATAACGCGAATAAAATCAAATCGCTCATCGGCAAGGATGTTGACGGCGACGGCATAGAAGATGATATGACGGCCAGTAGCCTTTTCATAGGCGAATCGCTTTCGGCTATTTACGATTATAAGGTGGACGGTATCTATCAGGTAGGCGATGATATCCCTGAAGGCTTCTATCCGGGTAACTACCGCGTAGTGGATACGGACGGCAATGGTACGATTGATGCTGCTGACCGTACGGTGATCGGTAAGACCGATCCGGCTGCGCGTATGGGGCTTTTCAATAAGCTGCGCTATAAGAATGTTACGCTTAGCTTCTTCTTTAATTCGGTGATCGGTGGAAAGGATGGCTATCTGGGACAAAACACCAATGTCGTACGTCCGGATGACAATGGAAAGCGCTACAATCACTTTACGGAGGAGGCCGATCTGTTCTGGTCGCCCAAGAACCCCGGTGGTATTTACGATCGTTCATACCAGGACGGCAAGCTAGGAAGCAGTCCTCACCGTTATGAGAAACGTGATTTTGTCCGTTTGCAGGATGTTACGTTGGGTTATGATCTTCCGCGTATGTGGATGCAGAAAATCGGTATCGAAGGCATCCATATCTATATGAACTGCAAAAACCTGTTGACTTTGACAGGATGGCATGGATGGGATCCTGAACCCGACATGATGTGTCAGGATGGTAACGGCCGCAACATCATCACGGGAAGTGGCTATGCCAACCGTCCGGTAATGAAGAGCATCACGTTTGGTATAAATGTAAATTTCTAAATAAGTGGAAAACAAGATTCAAAAATTAATCAATATGAGAAAATATATATTCCCCTTGTTGCTGGCGGCAACAATGATAACCTCAGCTTCGCTCGTGAGCTGTGATGAGGATAAATTCCTTGCAGAAAAGCCTTTGGACTTTATGGGTGGCGACAACTCCTATTCGACTACGGCCGACTTCGATGCGGCTGTCAATGGGCTCTACAGCCTTGTTCGTAAGGAGTTTTATTGTGGAAACTATGACCGCATGAACGAATATCTGTGCCGGACGGACTTTATGATCCGTGCCGATCCGCCGACATCAAACCTCGCTGCCGATATGAACCCTACCGGAGGAGCGGCTACGTGGCATTGGGACAATCTGTATAAATTGGTCGCGCAAGCCAATACGGTTATTACGCGTATCCCCACCTCAAGTCTGCGTGAAGAGCAAAAGAAAAATTACGAAGCAAAAGGACGTTTCTTCCGTAGCATGGCATACCGTACGTTGGTTTATATGTATGGAGGAGTCCCCTTGCAACTCGAAGAGGTGACCGCTCCGAAAACAGACTACACACGCGCTTCGAAAGAAGAGGTGTTGGCGCAAGCTATTGAGGATGCGAAATTTGCCGCGGAGAACCTGACAGACATAGCTAATGTGACCGATGGCGAAATTAGCGCGACAGCAGCCTATTTCCTGCTTTCTGAACTCTATCTGGCAGCGGGCGAGAATCAAAAGGCGGTAGACGCGGCTACTCAGGTGATTAACAACCCGGCACTCGCGTTGATGACAGACCGTTTTGGCTCGCGTGCAAACGAAGCGGGTGATGTGTATTGGGATCTTTTCCGTTTGAACAATCAAAACCGCGCCAGTGGAAACAAGGAGGGTATTTGGGTCGTACAAATTGAACCGAATGTGATTGGTGGTGCCGGAAATACCGGTAACGCATTCTGGGTAGAAGGTGATTTCTGGCAAGAGAGATGGTGTGCTCCGCAAGTTGGGCTGTTCCGTATTAAATATGACGGCAAAGTATTGTCGCCTTTTATGTGGCCGGTGGGTGATTATACCGGAGGCCGTGGTATCGGAAACTTCTATTCCAACCAGCACTACTTCTTAGGTATCTGGGGCGGAAAGGATAGCGAAGACTTTAAGAACGATATCCGTAACTCTATCTATAACTATCCGCGTAAGTTTAAATACAACGATTCAGGTTTCTTGGCTCAATACGGATCACTTTTTGGCGACAGCATTGACTTGATGAATCCGCAGTTGCCGGAAGGCGCTATGTTGGAAACCGGCGCAAGCAGCCAGGGTATTGTCACCGCTCCCGACCAGATCCCGAACCGATATCTGACAGCCTACCAAACGAAGTGTACCCATCCCTACAATCATCCTGCTTCGCAATATGCCAACAAAGACATTTATATGCTGACAGGATCGGCCGGTAAGACCTATACGGATCAATATCTATTCCGTTTAGCCGAAGCCTATCTGCTCCGTGCCGAAGCCTATGTGAAGTTAGGACAAAAGGATAAGGCGGCTGCAGATGTGAATGTGGTTCGTCGCCGCGCGCATGCCACGGAAGCAACAGCTGCCCAGATGGATATGGATTACATCCTGGACGAACGTCTTCGTGAGTTTGGTATTGAAGAGAAACGTGTCTTGACACTTTCCCGTACCGGTATGATGACCGAACGCATCCGGAAATACAATCCCTATTATAGCGCGGCACATAGCGCGGATGGCAAAGACTTCGAAAGCAAATATGAATTGTATCCCATTCCACAATCTTTTATCGAAGCAAATACCGGACATAAAATAGAACAGAATCCGGGATATTAATAATATGAAATGACACCACGAATGATACTGTCTGTAAGGAAAAGCTACAGACGGTATTGTCCGTGGTGAATTGTTTTTAAGATCAATAGGTGTATGTATAAGATAGCTTTCTTCCTGACTTTCGTACTATTTGTTTTTATTCCTTTGAATGCGCAATCTGATGAATGGATACATGAACAGAAGGAAGAGGGATCGTTTCCTTTTGTTACCGCTCATGGGGATGCTTCCATCTGCTACGATCCGGCCGAACCGCCCGGCGTAATACGTGCCATTGAGGATTTACAAAAAGATATCTATCGCGTCACTGGACGTACACTGCGTACGTCGGTAGGTGGTGAGTTGACACGTTGCCCGGTGATTATCGGCACGCTCGGACACAGCCGACTGATAGAGCAACTCCAACAAAGTGGAAAGCTCCCTATAGAGAGATTACAGGGGAAGTGGGAGAGCAGCCTCGTTGCCGTAGTGGATCATCCTCTGCCGGATGTCGAACAGGCATTGGTTATTGTAGGAAGCGACCGACGGGGGACTATCTTTGCCATCTATGAACTATCACGCCAACTCGGTGTATCACCCTGGCATTGGTGGGCTGATGCGCCGGTGCGTCATCGGGAAGAGGTTTATTTGCCGCATAACCTGTCTCACTTCACGGACGAACCAGCCGTGAAGTATCGGGGTATATTCATTAATGATGAGTTTCCGGGTATGACATCGTGGGCACGCGAACGTTTTGGCGGAATGAACAGCCAGATGTATGCCCATCTCTATGAACTTCTTCTTCGTCTCAAAGCAAACTGTCTGTGGCCTGCCATGTGGGGCTCTTTCAAGGAATACAAACCATTAGTGCCTATTTTGAAAGATGAGGCGGGGTTGTATGAAGGCAACTGCTTCAACGAAGATGACCCGCTGAACCCGGTCGTGGCCGATGAATATGGCATCGTCATCGGGACTTCGCATCACGAGCCGATGCAACGCTCACAACAAGAATGGATACGCCATAAACAAGCGTATGGAAACAGCCAGTGGAACTATCAAACGAATCGTAAAGCGCTGCGGCGTTTCTTCCGAGAGGGTATAGAAAATAGTGCCGGACGTGAGAATCTGATCACCATCGGCATGAGAGGTGATGAAGATCGTCCGATGGAAGACGCAGGAAGTATCGAGGAGAATTTCCGTTTGATGAAAAGAATCATCACCGATCAGCGCGATATCATCGAAAATGTCACTGGACGTCCTGCCCGGGAGACACCACAGGTATGGACGCTTTATAGCGAGGTGATGGATTATTTCAACCAGGGACTCCCCGTGCCTGATGATGTGATTGTGGCATTCTGTGACGATAATTACGGGGACATACGCCGGGTACCATCCTTGGATAGCTTACGTCATCCCGGTGGATATGGTATGTATTATCATGTCAGCTACTATGGCGCTCCGCGTGCTTGCAAATGGCTTAACACATATCAGATAGAGCATCTGTGGGAACAATTACAACTGACCTATGATTACGGAGTGGATCGGTTGTGGATCCTCAATGTGGGAAGTCTTAAACCCCATGAGTATCCTATTGACTTTTTTATGGAGATGGCCTGGGATCCGCAACAATTTCGTGCCGACAACCTGCATGCTTACACGCGACGCTTTTGCGCGTCACTTTTTGGTGAGGCATATGCCGAACAGGCTGCCGTCTTGTTGAATAGCTATTCGCAATATGCTGCCCGTATTACGGGTGAGCTCTTGGACGAACATACGTATGATCTGGCGTCCAATGAATACCTACAGGTGCGCAATGAATTCCTTGCCCTCGAAGCGCGTGCCCTTCGCTTACGGGATGAGTTGTCGACAGATGCCGGCGACTGCTATCAGCAGTTGATACTTTTTCCGATACAAGCGATGGCAAACCTCTATGATATGTATTATGGGGTGGCTATGAATCGTAAGCTTGCAGCCGAAGGTGATATGAAAGCCAACGACTGGGCCGACCACGTAGAACAATGTTATGATCGCGACTCCTTGCTTTGTCGGGACTATAACCTTCGTATGGCCAACGGAAAATGGAACCACATGATGGATCAGGTGCATATCGGGTATACGGATTGGTATGCGCCTCCATACAATATATGTCCCAAGGTGTACCGTGTGGAGAAGCCTAAAGAGGAGGGAGGTTATATTTTCTCTATGCGCGATAAGGTGGCCGTCATGGAAGCGGAGCATTATTATGCCTCCCATGCCCCTGAAGGAACAACGTGGACTGTCATTCCACACTACGGACGCACCCTGTCCGGCATAGCCTTGATGCCTTACACCTCGCCCACCCAAGGAGCCAGTCTCTCTTACCGCATAGACGCGGCTTGCCCGGCAGATTCTGTAGATGTAAGACTCATCCTGAAGAGTACGATGCCTTTCCTGGGCAACGGGGGACATCATATACGGGTAGGGTTTGAGGGGGCTGACGCCCGGCAAGTGAATATGAACGGTTTGTTGACATGGGAGAATAAGTACACCTTGATGTATCCCACAGGATCCGCCCGCATCATTGAATTGCCGATTCGCCTCCCTGTACCCGAGAAAGAGGACTCCTGGATATTGACCTTTGAACCGCTCGATCCGGGAGTGGTACTACATAAAGTTATTGTGGACAGCGGTGGCTATCGCGAAAGCTATTTGAAAATGGCGGAGAGTGAGTATATGCTTAAACAGCCTTAGTCTGTCTTCTTCTCATTTGCCTTTTTCGCTTTTGTTTGATATTCCCTGGGAGAGACGCCAAACTGTTCTTTGAAGACATAGGAGAAATAGGTTATGCTGGGGATGCCTACTGCCTGACCTACGTCGGAAACTGTTACATCTATCTTCTTCAATAACTCGGCTGCCTGGTGCAAACGAATATTACGGATGAAGTTCTGTGATGTCTGGTTTGTCAGCTCCTTGAGTTTGCGATTCAGATGCATACGACTCAATCCTACGTCCGAAGCGAGATTCTCTACGGTGTAATCCGGATTGGCCAGGTTAAGATTGACATATTTAGTCACCCGATCCATCAGTCTTTCATTCGGCGCCTGCACTATTGGTGTCTCGGTTTTTCCTGTCGGCAGTTGCTTTCCCTGATAGATATTGCGTAGCAGCTCACGATTATGCAATAGGTTGGCAATCGTATTGCGAAGGATGTGCATATTGAAAGGTTTTATCATATAGCTGTCGGCACCTGTATCCAATCCAAGCAAGGTGTCTTCCTCGCGTGTTCGTGCCGTGAGCAAGATGATGGGAATATCGTTTAAACCGATATTCTGTTTCACTTTGTGGCAGAAGGTGATTCCGTCCATAACGGGCATCATCACATCGCATACGACAAGATCCGGGCGATGACGGTGCATCTCCGATAAGGCATCCTTCCCGTTCTCACATTCCTGTATGCAGTATTCGTTTTGAAGTTCCTGTTTCAGGTAGGTGCGTATTTCGTCGTCGTCGTCAACCAGCAACAGATGATATTTCCCTTTGGACTGTTTTGTTGGAGGTGCCGTTTCGGGTATAGGCGAGAGTATGATAGGCCGGCAATCGCTTTCACGATTTTCAGCAGGAACCATCTGTAAAAGTTCCGGGTGAGGAAAATGGTCGGCAGCGGGCAAGGTAATCGTGAAGCAACAGCCTGTGTTATCCGTCAGGTTGCGGACAAAAATGTTGCCATGATGCAACTTTACGAATGAGTGAACCAAATGCAGGCCGATTCCTGTTCCCTGCATGCTCTGGTTGTGTTGCGAATCAACCCGATAAAAGCGATTAAAGATACGTTCTAAATCTTCGGGAAGAATGCCGGGGCCTTCATTGCTCAATTCCAAATAGATCTGATCCTCTTCACTATGCAAAACGAAGCTTATTTTACCACCGTTCGGGGTATATTTCAACGCATTCGAAAGCAGGTTGACTATCACTTTGTCGAAGTTGCCTGGGTCAATACAAGCCTCGATACTGTCGGGGTTGGCTTCGATGGTGAACGTGATATCTTTATCGATCATCAGTCCTTCGAAAAGGGCGGCCGTACGCCGTATTAAAGCCACCAAGTCCGTACGACAGAAGTCGAGTTTCATCTGCCCTTTGTCTAATTTACGTAGATCCATCAGTTGGTTGACCAACTGAAGCAGGCGGTCGGCATTGCGATAGATAATGTGATATTGGTGTTGTCGCTTTGGATCGCCATCACTCTCCATCAGCCGCTTCAAAGGATTAACTACCAATGTCATGGGCGTACGAATCTCATGAGCGATGTTTGTGAAAAACTGTAGCTTTGCCTCGTTTAGCTCCTCCCGATGCACTTGTTCTATCCGGCGACGCAAAAACCATAGTATCGTACATACAATCCCACCTATTAACAAACACCATATAGCCCAGGCCCAAGAGGTGGCATACCAATGAGGATTGATATAAAGTTGAAACACACAAGCCTCCGACAAGGGCTGCTGTCTGCCGGCTTTCACCCGGATGATATGTTCACCGGCCGGTAACCCGTTGAAGTACACTTTGTTCATGCCTTGTGGCAGGGAGTGCCATTCACCTTCGTTTAAGGAATAGAAAAAATGACAGTTCTTATCACCACCCGGATCGGTTGTGGCAAACTCAATACAAAAAGCATTGTCAGTAGGTTTCAGCTGATAGCCCCCTTTATTGTCAGGCAAAACCGGCTCTCCGTGTAGATAAAAATCGACAATACGTACTTCGGGGATATGTGGAAGCAACGAGTCGACGCCGGTCGGATGGAAGTAACTGACACCTTTCGTGCCCCCCGCGTAGATGCATCCATCGGGTGTTATGAGTAAAGCCTTGGGTGAAAACTCGTTGCTCTGCAGTCCGTCGTCTTCATAATAGGTCGTGAATGATTGCTGGTGAAGATCCATTCGAACAATACCACACATGGTAGTTATCCAAATGTTTCCTTGCTGGTCTTCGCAGAGACCGGAGATGTAATTGTCGGGCAGGCCGTTGTGTGTATCGTAAAAACAGGGCTCGGAGCTGCCGTTGTCAAGTCGGTAAAGTCCGTCAGGCGTGCCCATCCACAACGTGCCACGGCTATCCTCCATAGAAGAAATGATGTGCTTGCCTCTTAAAAGACTGTTTTCTCCAAAACGGTTTATGAAGCTTTGTTTTTCTTCGTCATAACAACCTTGTCCATAGCAGGTGTTGATGTATAACTTGCCACTCTGCCCACGCATTAGTCCTGTTATCCAGCTGTTGTTTAGGGTGTTGGCGGTGGGGTGGTAGTCGCGGGCTGTATAACCACGTTCACTCATTAGTAATCGTTTTTCAAGATCGATACGATAAAAACCGGTTCCCATGGTTGATACAAGAAGGGCATCCGTACCATCCGGCAAAATGGATGAGATGTGCAATCCCTCCATGGCAGGCACATAGTCACACGCTCCGGTGGAGGGGTTCAACTTTAGCAAACCTCTTTTTTCACAGCCTATCCAAATGCCTCCTTTGGCATCACATCCAATTGCGCTGATACAAACCGGTTGTTTGTCGGATGCTTTTATGTCGTAGTGTCGGAGATAGGTATGATCGGCTCCAAAGCGATATAAGCCTTCTCCATCGGTGCCGACATAGAGTTCGCTATGCTGGCTTAGCCCCAATGAGGTAATATTTTCCAGTTGCGACACGGCTTCTTTCCCATAACGGGGTGTTTCAAGTATGTGAAAAGGGCTTTTTCTGGCAGGAATACGTACGACGCCTTTCCCCTGTAAGCCCAACCATAGATTTTCAGACCGGTCTTCAAAAATAGACCATACGCGCGCTTTTCGGGGATCGGTACAGGTGAGGTCATAAGGAATAGGGTTGAGCGTATCGGAATGGGGATCATAGGCATGGATTCCTTTTCCGTGGGTGCCAATCAATAACACCCCCTTTTGGGTTAGACAAAGACAATGCACCAACTCTTTTTCGATGCCTTTCACAAGGCCGATCTTCCCCTGTCTGTCTTTTCGATAAAGACCGGCATCTGTCGCGATGTAGAGTGTACTGTCCTGCGTAGCCGCCAATGCTGTTACCTTCAGGCTTTCCGTCCCATCCACAATTTTCCACGTGATTTCATCCGAGTCGGTTGTCCTTACGGCTTGTCTAAGTCCGTGACGTTCGGTACCGGCATATAAGGTTCCTTCATGACAAAGCAATGCGTTGACAAAATAATCCACTTCGTCTCCCTGGCCTGTTTGCTGGGCTATATGATCGTTTTCATGGAGACAAAAGACGCCATGTCCCAATGTGGCTACGTAAAATTTTCCGGAACCATCGGAAACGATATCCTTTACATACGTTTCCATCAGTTCGCCTGTTTTGCCTAAGAAAGAGATCTCTTTCATTCGTCGTGTCGTATGGTTATATAGTGCCATTCCGTCCGTCCGCCCAATCCATAAATCTCCGTTACGGCCCGCGCAAAGAGCCATGACAATCCTTGCCGTTTTGCTTCCGTCGTTTTTTGCCTCCTGATTATACAGTGTGATTTTTGCGCCGTCGTAAATGTTTAACCCCTTTTCTGACGCAATATAGATATTGCCTTGTGAATCCTGTGCAATATCATAAAAGATGGTTCCCGAAAGGTTATCTCCTACATCCAACAATTTTTCGCCTTGCGCGGCTTGGGTTGTTTCAGTCCAGATTATCATCAAGCCGATGATAATAAGATAGATTGAAAAGAGATTGCGTGTTTTACTCATTGTGGTTACTCTTTCGTATTAGTTGATATCGGAAATATATAGCGCTGCCGTAGTGGCTTGTAGCTAAAATGCTTATTTGGTATAAAGGTATACGAGATAGACGCGCATAAATATAGTGGTTTTTTATGCAATATCCGGTAAATCCTTTGCAATTATCCCTTATCCATTAGTGAAACTTTTTCAACAGGAAAGAAGGGGTTACCCTGAAGTAGACGCCAAAGGAGAAGTTGGTGTTGCCCTTGATAGAGCGCTTGCCGGTTTCGGGGTGGTTGATCACGTCGGAGAACATCTGATAAAGATCGAAATCAACCCCTAAAGCATAGCCTTTGCCGAGCTTCAGGGTATATTCTCCTCCCAAGTAAAACATTTGCGGATGTTCATAGACCGCGTTCTCCTCAATCAACGACATAGCACCAAAAAGCGGATTGCCGAATAAAGAGATAAAATCCTGGTTGTTGAAATAAGCTGTCTTCAGATGAAATTTGCCTATCTCGGCATGTAGGCTGAGGTAGCTGGCAACCCCTTTGTCTATGGGCCATAGGGTACCGGCTTGTTGGTAATAGCCGAGGAAATCGGCTTCGAGGGTTAAGCGTCGGAACAGGCGATGCCCGGTATTCCAGGTGGCTCCGATCCCGGTTGCTGCATTCACAAAGGTGCTGATTGAGTTGACCTGCATGGTGTCCAATTCTCCGCCTCTATGCTGTGCCAACACCTGGAGGGGCACATAGAGATGTACTTTCGAATCGGGATCATTCAGGTCGAAGCGGCTTGATAAGCCGACCGTAAACGCTTCCTGGTGGGTGTCTCCTTTATAAATAAAACTATGCCAGTTGAGCCATAGATCCGCATGGATCCGTCGACTGTCCCACAAGAGCTGTACGCCCGCCTCGGGATCCGCCGTCAGGTTCAGTTCTGGACTATAGAGTGGCTCTATCAGTTGATGGTTGCTTCCTCCGTAGATATTGCCCAATACGATGTTCAGGTTTTTTGTCAGTTGTAGTTGTGCCCGGAAATAAGTGGTGATATGGGCTCCTTTCTGATACTGGCCGCCTTTCCATTCAGCGATATCATGGTAGGCTACATTGGGATAGCGATAGCTACCATGATACAACAGAGCATGCAAACCGGCTTCCAGTTTTATGTTTGGCAAAGCATGATAGACCACTTTGGGCTGCAGCCATAATCCGGGCAGCGAGTAGCCTTTGATCACCGTATTGTCGTATTCGATATTTTTGAAGAAGTTGAGGTTGTTGAGCTCCAGGGAGAGCTCTTTGTGTTTCTCCGGGTCGACGGTGTAATCGTCTGAATAGATGCCCTCGGCATGTTGTGCCTGTACAGAGAAAACAGCAGACAAAAAGAGAAGGAAGCCCACCGTAAGTAGCCTTATTCCTATGCACCGTTCCCTTGTGATGAAATACATTTTTCTCTTATGATTTGTTTACAAACGTAGCGAAAAACCGTTTATAATAAAAATAGGGAGATAGATAAAATCCATCTCCCCATTATAAAAACCAATATCTTCTTAGCCGAGGCTATAGAGATTAGCCTCTTGGAGTTGCTTCTTTTACTACCATCTGACGACCTTCGTATTCAGCTCCGTCCAATTCTTTGATCATGTTTCTTGCTTCGTCATCATTAGGCATTTCAGCAAAAGCGAAACCTTTAGAACGACGTGTGTCACGATCAATGATTAACTTAACAGAATCAACTGTTCCATACTCTTCAAGAATCTGTTGCAAATCTTGTTCTCTAACGCGGTAATTTAAATTACCAATGTAAATGTTCATAAAAAATAAATAATAAATAATTAATAAGAAACAAAGATCGCTTTGTGGAAAGAACAATCGTTTGTTTTGTCGTAGCAAAGAAACGCAATAAAGTTGATATACAAACATTTTTCGGCTTTTATTTTCTCCAAATGCTCTTTTTTCTCCCGATATCCCATGAAGATCAAGCGATGGCCTTAAAATAAGAAAGACAGACCTTTAGGGCCTGTCTCTCCTTTTCTTATCGCGATTTGCTTAGTTCAATGTGCCGGCTTGTGCCTCTTCGATCATTTTTTCGTTGGCAACGATCAGGATTTCCACCCGGCGGTTCAGTGAACGGCCTTCTGCTGTCGCATTGCTGGCAACCGGTTCATGGATTCCTTTTCCTTCGTAGGCCATACGGCTGGGAGCTACTCCCTGCAGCTTCAGGTAGTCGTCTACGCTCTTGGCACGTTTCTCAGACAGGGTCTGATTATAGTCCACATTACCGGTATTGTCGGTATGTCCTATAATGCGAATATAGGTGTCCGGATTGTTTTTCAACGTAGTACCAAAATTAGCCAATGCGTCTCTGGAGGCATCGCTCAAGGTGCTTGAATTGGTAGCAAACAGGATACCGGAGTCAAAGGTCACCTTCAGGGCTTCGCCATCGTTTACCTTTTCTACCGTTGCATCGGGAACAGCCTCTTCGATCTGTTTCTTCTGCTTGTCCATGTTTTTACCGATCAGGGCACCGGCTGTTCCGCCTACGGCAGCACCAATGATGCTACCCAATGCCGTATTACCGGCTATCGCACCTACACCTGCCCCTACGGCAGCTCCTCCACCTACACCAATGGCTGTGCCTTTGGCTGTATTACTCCATGTTCCACAACTTGTAAAAACTAAGGCTGAACTCAACAGCACAACTGATAATAACTTTACGCTTTTCATTTTTTTATACATTTAAATTACTCGTTTAATTCTATAACAGAAAAACGCTTCAACTTGTTTACCCCCCGGTATTTTACGTTATTCAAACATATCGATCGAATCGCAATAAGCCAATTCGCCCTGAACAATAAAGGTGATTTCCTCCGATCCGAATTTGCCTACGCCGTCTTTCTTCGCGTTTTTTATCACATATTCGATCAGTTCGTCTTCATCGATCTCGATATCATCTTCCGCTTCGCTTTCATCATCAGTAAGGAAACCTTTTGAATCATAAAAGTCATAAACCAGATCCACGATATAGTTGATATCGTCGTCGCTGAACTTGCCTTTCATCTCTTGTGGAAGATAATTCTGGATAAAACGTACGGAATCGTCTTCGTCGTAAAGGAATTCGTCATTTTCGTTCATAACATACTGTTTTATTAGTTATACATGAGCAAAGATAGCGATTCTTCGCATCGAAGCGTCAGTTCAACTTAAATTTCCCTCTTTTTTCTTTTAGAATCCGAAGTCGTCGATTTCGAATTCTTTGATTTCTTCTTCTGCCGGTTTCTCTACCTGCTGGTGGATGGGGTTGGCTTTGACGATAATGGCTCTGTTGGGGCGTACCGGACAGATCGATTCGCAACCACCGCAGCCAATACAGAGATGTGGCTCCACCTTTGGCACGGTGAGGGTAGAACCCTCTTTATAAAGTTCCATATGCACGGCCTGTGTGGGGCAGTGTTCGGAACAAGCGCCACAGTCGGTGTTCTCTGTCTCCACAATACAACGGTTGAGGAAGAACTCTGCAATACCCACCTGCGTCGTCAGCTTCTCTTCTTTGGAGTCGAGATGGATCGCATGGTTGGGGCAAACATCGGCACAAATGGTACATTCGTAATTGCAATAGCTGTCGATATACGCCATATGGGGCTTCAACATATAACCTACTCCAAACTCCAGTCCGGCCGGCCGAAGCACATGGCTTGGGCATTGCACCACGCAAAGATGACATCCGGTACATTTATCTTTGAAGCGCTCCAGGCTGATCGATCCTGGTGGGGTGATCGGGGCGGGGTGATCGCTCTTTTGTTGCTTTTGCGCCCAGGCAGAGGCTATAGGCAGGGTGGCGGCCACCGTGGCACTGGTAGCCAGGAAATGGCGACGGGTGTTTGTGGTCGGGGTAGCCGTTTCGTTTACCGATTCTACGCTGGCTTCCGTTGTTTTCTCCTTTTTATTTGCCCAGGGCGGATTAAAGCTGTAGCTGATACTATCTTTTTTGCAGGAGGAGATACAGTTGAAGCAATCTACACAGCGGGAATTGTCGACTGTCATATTCTTCGTGTCGATGGCTTCTGCTTTGCAGCTCTTTTCACAAAGACCACAGCTGATGCATTTTTCTTTGTTGATATGCACATTGAACAAAGAAAAGCGTGAGAAGAGACTCAATAGCCCACCAACCGGGCAAAGGGTGTTGCAGAAGATGCGTCCCCGCCAGGAAACCAATACAACAAACAGGATTAGCGCCACCAAGGAGGCGATTACGCTGAATGTGGTTACCGTACTGATGGTAATGTGGTAAAGCGTATAATTGTCGAAACGGGATAACCCGGAAGCTAACGGATTATTGATCCAAATAAGCACCGGTCGGAACAGATTGGCTACGATACGCCCGAAATTACTATATGGGTCTAAAAGCAGCGCCAGACCGGCGAACCCGGAAAGCAGGAGGATGAAAGTGGCGCCGGTCAGTCCGTATCGCAGGATATTATTAGCCTTGTGATACTTGAACCGTTGCACTCCTTTCTTTTTCTTCTTTTTCTTTCCGATGCAATAGATGCGGTTGATAATATCCTGGAGGACTCCCGCCGGACATATCGTGGAGCAATAGATGCGTCCAAACAGCAGGACCAATGCGAGCTGCAACAGGATAATAAGCGCCGTCCCGGCCAGAATAGCCGGAATGATCTGTATGTGCGGGAATATCTTGAACCACGCCGGTAGCTCATAACGAATATCCAGAAAATAGAGAAGTATGGGTACGAAAAGAAGGATTGCCAGTGTCACCCGCAATCCTTTCAGGTAATTATTTTTTTTCATTATAAGCGAATACGTTGAATGTTTTTCTTTTTCAGATCGGTGGTCCCGAGCTTGAGCGCTTCACCGTTTGCCAGGTGACCCACAGCTTCCATATCCAACTTCTTTACCTGGTTGAACATACCGAGCGCGGCGGTGTCGATAGCCACAATGTCTGTCGAAGCGATCAGCGATTTCAGGGTGGCCACATCGGCTAATGTCTTACCCTGCGGTCCGTTCTGATGCATCATACGGTAGGCATCTACAATATGCAGTGCGGGTTTCTTCTCCCAGGTACATATATCGGCAATACATTGATGGAGGTCGTTCTGATGGAAGAAGCGGCGATCCCATACGATACCCATCATATTCTTCATGGCGCAACTGAACTTAGCTCCCCCGTGGTTCTTCAGGATGGGCACATTAAACCAAGCATCACATTCGATAAGCGATTCATGTATCTTGGCGCTTTTCAGTTTAACACCTTTCGGAAGTGCTACCTCTTTGAAGTAACGCTCTTCGTTCCCCGGCATAACAACGGCGCCGGCTTCGCGGGCAGCAGCCGCTATACCACTGTTGTCGTAGCATTTCTGCCAGTTATCGCAGGTATGGTCGAATACCGTCACTTTGGAAGCGCCGGCATCCAGGCATCTTTTTACCAAAGCTTTGATAAGATCCGGGTTGGTATTTCCCGCCATCTCGGGTGAACGGTCCCAGCCGATATTGGGCTTTATAACGATTTTGTCTCCTTTTTTTACGAAATTCTTTATGCCCCCTAAGGTTTCCAATGCTTTGTCTAACATGGCTTCCGGTTCGCCTCCCATGATAGCGACCATGTCGGGTGCAGCCTGTACAGCCATGGTGTTGGAAGATAATGCTGCCTGAAGGCCTTCAAAATTCAGGGAAAGGGCTGCGCCAGCCACTACACTGGACTTAATAAAATCACGTCTTTTCATCTTTGTTTTTACTTCTTTATGTATTCATGGATAATTCGAGAGGATATTTTCTTTAGCAAATATAGTGAATGTCTGCAAAATAGTGTAAGTTTGACATGAATTAAACATTTATTAGGGAAACAGCTGGCTTTTTATAAAATATTTCCTTGAATCGGTATGGCAAATATATTATTGGTTGAAGATGAAGCGAATATATCCTCTTTCATTGAGCGGGGATTGGGTGAGTTCGGGTATGCTGTTTGTGTGGCAAATAATGGCCTTTCCGGTTGGGAGTTGCTTCAGAAAGAGTCTTTCCAATTGCTTATTTTGGATATTGTTATGCCGGGCATGACCGGTATCGGACTGTGTCGGCGTTTCCGGCAGGCATATGGCTTTCAGACACCGGTGATTATGTTGACCGCCTTGGGCACCACGGAGGATATCGTGGCCGGATTGGAGGCGGGAGCCGATGATTACCTGGTGAAGCCCTTTAGCTTTCAGGAGTTGGTGGCTCGGGTGAATGCTATGTTGCGCCGGGCAGGCATGGATATCACCGCCCCATTGAATTATGCTGATCTTTCACTCAATCGAGAGACCCGTCGGGCTACCCGTGCCGGGCAAGTAATAGATCTGACTGTGCGGGAGTATCGTCTGTTGGAATATTTACTGCTTCATGCCGGAGAGGCGGTCAGCCGCGAAGCACTTATCCGGGAGGTGTGGGACAAAGAGCCGGATCGGAATATGAATGTGGTCGATGTGTATGTGAATTACCTGCGTGGCAAGGTGGATAAAGGCTTTCGCAACAAGCTGATCCATACGGTGTCGGGCGTAGGCTACAGGTTGGAAGCATGACGACGGAAAACAAAATAGCACTTACCTACACCGGGCTTATCGGGGGAAGTATGGCGTTGTTGGCTATTGTCTTTCTTTTATTTGCTTATTTCTTTATGCCGAAGGAAGCGGGGGCGGGGGCTTTCTCTTCCCTGTTTGGCTTTTTGGTGGCTGTGTTGACTGCCTTTGTTTTGGTTAGTTCGTTATTGGTCTACCTGATCAGTCGTCGTTATTCCGCACGCATGATCGAACGTATCGACACCGCATACCAGGGCGAGAAAGCCTTTGTGCGTAATGCGTCTCATGAGCTGAATAACCCGTTGACCGCTATTCAGGGGGAATGTGAGATTACGTTATTAAAGGAGCGCACCCCGGAAGAGTACCAGGCGGCTGTCAGGCGAATCCTGCATGAGACAAAACGCATTATTCACCTGACGAAGCAGCTCCTTTTTCTCTCCCGAGGTAATGAGGAGATACTGCGAAGCTTTACCGAATCTGTCCAGATCGCGGAGTTTATGATGACGTTTGTCAGCGGAAGAGTGCACTTCTCGCCCGATACTTTTGCCTATAGCGTGCAGGCAAATCCGCATCTTTTGAAGATCGCCATAGAGAATATCTTACATAATGCGTTGAAATATTCCGACCCTCGTCCGGTCGATGTGCGGCTTCGTGTGAACGAATTGGAGATTGAAGATTATGGCATTGGCATTCCTCCGGAGGAATTGAAAAACATTTTTCAACCTTTTTTTCGAGCCAGTAACACACAAGGCTTTGCCGGGTATGGTGTCGGCTTGTCTTTGTCAATCAGGGTCTTGCAGGCTTACGGGGCGAAGGTGACCGTCTCTTCCGACTTGGGAAAAGGCACCCGGGTGAAAATTTTTTTTCCTTGACACCGAACATTTTCCATGCCTTGATAGTTATATAGGTGTTTGAAAGGGATAGTAATGAGAAAAAGTAATTTTACGTATAACCGTGTATGGAGTTTCAAGGCTTTTTATTTTCAAGTTACATAGTAGATTTCAAAAGGTACAGGTTTAATAAAAAATAAGTTAGACCCGTGTCATTCTTTTGGGTGCTTTTGAAGTTCGGTTTTTGAAGATACAGGTTGTATGTAAAGACATTAAGATATAATTGACCCTTATTTATCGCTGATTTATTATATTTTTGTAGCCATTGTTCGATGTGAATCGAGCAATGGTTTTTTTGTGTACAAACGAAAACAGTGAAAAGGATATGCTTATAGACAATAAAACAGGATTGGTATTGGAGGGTGGAGGCATGCGGGCTACTTTTACGGCCGGCGTGTTGGACTGGCTGATGGATAAGGAGATATGGTTTCCCTATACGATCGGTGTTTCGGCAGGTGCCAGCAATGGCATTTCGTATGCTTCGCGTCAGCGGGGGCGTTCGCGCTTCAGTAATATCGATCTATTGGAGAAGCGAAACTATATCGGCTTGTCTTATTTCCTGAAAGGGAGGGGGTATATCGACATGAATTTTCTTTTTTATGAATACCCCGATGCCTATTATCCCTTGGATTATGATACCTGCTTTCGTTCGCCCGGCCGCTTTGTGATGGTCACGAGTAATTGTCTGACAGGGCGTGCCGAGTATTTTGAAGAGCGGCAGGATCGCGACCGTCTGGTGGATATCTGTTGTGCCTCCTGTAGCATTCCGGTGATGTGTCCTGTGAAATATGTCGATGGCATTCCGATGGTCGATGGCGGGGTGTGCGACGCTATCCCGATTCGTCAATCGATCCGGGAGGGATTCGTAAAAAATGTGGTGGTCATGACCCGCAATAAAGGCTATCGGAAGGAGGAGAAAGAGGTGCGTCTGCCCGGCTTTATTTACCGGAAATACCCGGCGCTGCGTGAACAGCTGCGTAGTCGTCACCGTCGTTACAATGAATTGTTGGATTTTGTGGATGCCGAAGAGGCGGCGGGGAGAGCTTTGGTGATACGCCCTGAGAAGCCGCTCGAAGTAGGGCGCACCGAACGGGATAGCCGTAAGCTGCAAGCCTTGTATGACGAAGGGTATGCCTCGGCCGAAAAGGCTTTTCGCTCGGCTACTCTTTCTCTTTGATCTTGTTTTTGTAGGCGAGAAGCGCTTTCTCGGGGTCGATGGCCAGGTGGCAAAAGTCCTTATAGCGTTGCTCAATACGCGCTTTGCTCAAGGCGTTGTCGCGCGCCTGTGCTCCCGGATGCCCTTTGGCGACATCTGCTGCGTGTGCTGCGATCTTATGTGTATGGATGGCTGTTCGGTATTCTTCTTTATTAATCGCGGGGAGGTCATGACAGGTGGGCATGACGCAGCCGATCAGCGAGGCACCCAGTGAAGCCATTTGAGCTGCACCTATGGCAGAGGCTATGTGGTCGTATCCGTAGCTGATGTCGGTAGTCAGTGGGCCATAAATGAAATAGGGCGCTTGGCGGCAGGTGTACTGCTGCTCTTTCATCTCTTCCTCCATTTTGTTCATCGGCAGGCAATCCGGTCCTTCGACAATTGTCTGTATCAGATTCTCCCGGGCTATATCAGTCAGCTTCCCTTTTGTTTTCAATTCCGCATAATAGGCACTGTCGCCGGCGTCATAGATGGAACCGGCTCCCAGGCTGTTGCCAATCACCAGGGTCACGTCGTATTGACGAAGGATATCGCATAGCTCTTCGAAGTGTGTGTACAGGAAATTCTCTTTTTGGTGATGGTGTATCCATTCAGCCATCAATAGGCCGGCCGGTGAGGCGATGCCGGTCAGCCGCGGCAGGGTTTTATCGATATGCGCTTGCAGAAGCGCCGCATGAACCACCACAAAATCAATCCCTCGCTCAGCCTGTTCGATTAAGGTGTTTCGGTAGACCTCCCAGTTTAATGCGGCCACCTCTTCACCCGCCTGTTGAAAGGCCTCGTAAAGCGGGATGCTTCCGATGGGTACCGGGCAGTTCTTCAGGTAGCTATTCTGTGCTGTTGCGATATCGCCGGATCTGGATAGGTCGATAAATGAATCGGCACCCCATTTGCAGTTGCGGATCATCTTCTCCAGCTCCCCTTCGATGGGAGAGGCCGATGAGGTGGTGTACATCGGTACGTTGACTTTTACCAGGAACTTACTACCAATAATCATTGGCTCGAGCTCCGGGTGGTTGATGTTTGCCGGGATCACAGCGCGTCCGGCGGCAATCTCCTTGCGAACAAAATCGGGGGTGATATAGGATTTCAGTCCCAGGGACTCGATGTGCTGGCTCTCACGAATGGCTACATATTCCATTTCGGGGGTGATGATGCGTCGTTTGGCATAGGAGAGTTGTGTGATGTTTTTCCCCTCTTTCGCCTTGTAAACGAGAGGTGTTATAGGGACGATGTCTTTGCGACGTTTGCACCATTCTTCGCGAATACGTGGGATGCCTGTTTGCAAAAGAGATGATATCTTGGGGTCGGAATAGGGGCCGGAAGTGTCATAGACGATAAGAGGCGTGTTGGGTTTATATGACACGGTGCCGGCATTGTCTACCGTCTGGGTGTCGTTCAGCGTAATTTGTCGCATGCCTACCCGCACCTTGTTGATGGCCCCGTTTATATAGATCTTTTCAGAGGCGGGAAAGGTTACACGGATACTCTTATTGATTGTCATTCTCTTTTAGCATTAGACTGTAAACATACATAAAACTCCCCATACATAAAAGCGTCGGAAGAATCTCTTCCAACGCTTTCTGAAGGTGTGACCGCGACAGGATTCAAACCTGTAACCGGCTGATCCGTAGTCAGCTACTCTATTCAGTTGAGCTACGCGGCCATTCCATGATGTGTTTTGCTATTCTTTCTCTGATAGTGACCGCGACAGGATTCAAACCTGTAACCGGCTGATCCGTAGTCAGCTACTCTATTCAGTTGAGCTACGCGGCCATTATTCTTTCAGAATGCGAGTGCAAAGGTAGCGGTTTTCTTTAAATAGGCAAATAATTTTTCTTTTTATTTGGTCTGCATACGCAAAAGAAATAAATCACCTTCCACTTTCCCTTTTATTCGAAGGCTTCGCTTCTCCTCGAAATCTCAAAATACAAAATGTAAGCAAAAATGGCATTTTGCTTTACAATATGATACGTTAAAAAGTGTTACTCGCGGGACTAATTTTAAATACCCCTACGTTTTTGGAAAAATAGTCGGGCGTTTTTGACAATTTGGTCAAATTGGGAATCTTTGAAGGAGAAGGGAGAAAGGAGAAAGGGGCGTCTTCAGATATAGTAAGATGTGAAGATGGGCAAGGTGCACTGAAATGAAGTCCGGAAGGACTTATAGTTGGATAACCCCGTGCAAGCCGCTAAGGCGCAGCTCGGGGTTGATAGTGTCGTAGGAACGAGCTCCGTAGGGGCTCAACAGTTGACCTCCTACGGAGCTCATTATATATGTATTACGTCGACCCCGAGCTGCACCTACGGTTTGCACGGGGTTATCCAGGTTGAAGCCCTTCCGGGCTTGCTGAATTCATAGTATCTATCGTTCTTTCAGAACTTGACTAATTGTATTGTCATGATCCCCAGGGTGGCGCAGACCTTCGGCCTGCTTACCCGTGGGCTAAGTCTTCGTCCCGCTGGGACTCAGCCCTTCAGGCCTCGTGACCTTCAGTCTTATAAATAAAGTCAAACACAGTGTTATCTGTGCTATCTGTGCCAATATCTCCTATTTGCTCTGCGCTTTCGGCTAAGCGATCTTCGATTCCTATCCCCCTTCCCCCTTCTCCCTTCTCCCTTCTCCTTTCTCCTTTCTCCTTTCTCCTTTATATCTCTTTCTCCTCAGCATGTAAATAAAAATATTCTCTCTTTTTATTTTTTTCGTACCTTTGCCATTTAAAAGGAAAAACAGATGGACAGAATATGTCTGAAAGATAAAGAATTTGAACTATTTATCCCGGAGCAGCAGATCCGGGAGGCCATCGAGGGGATGGCTGTGGAGATCAGAAAGGATATTGAAGGAGAGAATCCATTGTTTGTAAGCATTCTGAATGGGGCATTTATGTTTACGGCAGAGCTGATGCGTCAGCTGGATGGCCCTTATGAGATGACTTTTGCCCGTTACTCCTCTTACCGGGGTACCTCTACGACAGGGAGGGTGAATGAAATCTTACCGGTGACGGTCGATGTTCGTGGCCGCCTGGTGATCCTTCTGGAAGATATTGTTGATACCGGAACCACTATGCAATATGTGATGGAAAAACTAAAATCGCAGGGTGCCTCGGATGTTAAACTGGCTACGATGCTGTTTAAGCCGGATGCGATGCGATGTGATTTGACTCCTGATTATATTGGTTTACGCATTCCGACGGATTTTATTGTCGGATATGGCTTGGATTACGATGAGTTAGGCCGCACTTACAAAGACATTTATAAATTGGTAGGGGAATAGCGGCGAACGGTGATACCTAATTAAACTTATTATATCATGTTGAATGTAGTAATATTTGGTGCTCCCGGATCAGGAAAGGGAACACAAAGCGAAAAGATTATCAGCGAATTTGGGCTGGATCATATTTCGACCGGTGACGTGCTGAGGGCAGAAATTAAAAAGGGGACTGAACTGGGGAAGATAGCGGATAGCTATATTAGTAAGGGACAACTGGTGCCCGATGAGCTGATTGTAGACATCCTGGCGAAGGTGCTGGATGAAAAAAAGAATGAAAAAGGGGTGATCTTCGATGGTTTCCCCCGTACGATCCCACAGGCCGAAGCGTTGAAAAAGATGCTGAATGAACGCGGAACGGATGTGAGTGTCATGTTAAACCTGCAGGTGAAGGAATCGGAACTGATCGAACGCCTGTTGAAAAGAGGTCAATCGTCGGGCCGTTCGGACGACAACCTGGAGACGATCCAATCGCGCTTACAGGTGTATCACAACCAAACAGCTCCCCTGGCCGACTATTATATAAAGGAAGGGAAGCATGTCGCCATCGAAGGCGTCGGCACGATCGATGATATTTTTGAAAAGATAAAAAACGCGCTAAAACAATTATGAATGATGAATGATGAATTATGAGGCATACGTGTCCTCTTCAATTCATCATTCATCATTCATAATTCATAATTCAAAAGATATGGCTGAATCAAATTTTGTAGATTATGTAAAGATTTACTGCCGCTCCGGAAAGGGCGGGAGAGGATCGACTCATTTCCGTCGTGAGAAATACATCCCCAAAGGAGGGCCTGACGGAGGGAATGGTGGACAGGGTGGCCATATTTACCTGCGAGGTAACCGCAACTACTGGACGCTGCTTCACCTGAAGTTCGAACGCCATATCATGGCAACCAATGGCGAGGGTGGAAGTGCCAAGCGAAGCACCGGGAAAGATGGCGAAGACCGGATCATCGAGGTGCCTTGCGGTACGGTGGTGTATGACGCGGAGACCGGTGAGTTTATCTGCGACGTAACGGAAGATGGTCAGCAGGTGATGCTTCTCAAAGGAGGACGCGGAGGTCTGGGTAACTGGAACTTCAAGACATCAACCAACCAGGCGCCTCGCTATGCCCAACCGGGTGAGCCGGCTGAGGAGCGTACGGTTATTATGCAATTGAAACTGTTGGCCGATGTTGGGTTGGTCGGTTTTCCGAATGCCGGGAAGTCGACGCTTTTGTCGGTGATTACCGCCGCCAAACCGAAGATCGCCAATTATCCGTTTACCACGCTGGAGCCTAACCTGGGAATCGTCAGCTATCGCGACAACCGCTCTTTTGTGATGGCGGATATACCGGGTATTATCGAAGGAGCCAGCGAAGGGAAAGGGCTTGGATTGCGCTTCTTGCGTCATATCGAGCGTAACTCGTTGCTTCTTTTTATGATTCCGGCCGATTCGGATGATATCCGGAAGGAGTATGAGATATTACACAACGAGTTGGTGAAGTATAACCCGGATCTCTTGGATAAGCGGCGGGTGTTGGCTATTACCAAAAGCGATATGCTCGACGAGGAACTGATCGAGGCGTTGACCGAAGAGCTGCCCGAAGATATTCCGTACGTGTTTATCTCCTCTGTAGCGCAGATGGGGTTGACCGAACTCAAAGATATCCTCTGGAGAGAGCTCAATAAAGAGACATTCCATGAGGTGGAACAGATTATTCGTAAGAGCATCGATGTGAGCTCCCTGGTATTCGATGAGGATTTAATTATCCCGGAGATGGAAGAGGACGATGATGATGACTGGGACGAAGATATCGAAGAGTATGACTGGGATGACGAAGAATAACCGCTTGGACTTCCCGATAGAGATGTTGCAATTCGACCTGTTGAAGGGGAATTGCAACATTTCTCATTTTGTGACCACCCGTCAGGGTGGAGTAGGGCGGGGGACGTACGCGTCGCTTAATCTGGGCTATTATTGTGGCGACAAGCAGGAGGCGGTCGACGAAAACCGAATCCGATTGTGCGATCAGTTGGGTATTTCGCCCGCTTCGTTAATTGTTCCACATCAGACACATGGTCTGGAGGCGTTGGTTGTCGACAAGGCATTTCTCTCTCTCCCGCCGGAGGAGCAGCAAAAGCGGCTATATGGCATCGATGCGTTGATCACCGAGGAGCAGCAAGTCTGCATTGCTGTGACGACAGCCGATTGCGTGCCGGTGGTGTTGTATGCGCCCGATCGCGGGATGGTGGCGGCTATACATGCCGGTTGGAAAGGAACGGCGGGGCGGATCGTGGAGCGCACGGTTGCTCTGTTGAGGGATCGGTTTGATTGTGATCCGGCTCTTTTGTTTGCGGGCATCGGACCCTCTATCAGCCCGGAGGCTTTTGAGGTGGGCGAAGAGGTGGTCGATGTGTTTCGGGCTGAGGGCGATGAAGAGCTGGTCTATTATTTCGATGGTGACCGAAAGCCACATATCGATCTGTGGCAGGCGAACCGAAAGCAGCTGTTGCGACAGGGTTTGCAGGAAGCACGGATCGAGGTAAGCGGCGAATGTACCTACCGGCAGCCGGAATTGTTCTTTTCCGCTCGTCGGGACGGGGTGAAGAGCGGCCGGATGCTGACGGGCATTATGATAAAAGAATAAAAATAGAAAGCGATGATACGAATAACGATTTCAGAAACGATATGGGATGCCTGTCCGGAGTTGGAAGTGATAGCCCTCGTAGCTAAGGTAGAAAACCGGGAGCCGGACGCACGGTTGTGGGAAGAGATCGACCGGGTGACGGCTGAGATGCGTGCTTCGATGCGTTTGGAAGAGATCAATGCCTTTCTTCCGATCCGGGCAACCCGGCAGGCTTATAAACGGCTGGGGAAAGATCCGAACCGCTACCGCCCTTCTGCGGAGGCGTTGCGGCGTAGGGTGCTCCGGGACTTACCTTTGTATCGCATCGACACCTTGGTGGATGTTATCAACCTGGTGTCGCTGGAGAGCGGCTTTTCGATCGGTGGCTTTGATGCGGATAAGATAGATGGCGACCTGGAGCTGGGCGTAGGCCGGGCGGGTGAACCCTACGAAGCCATTGGACGTGGGCTGTTGAATATCGAAGGATTGCCGGTTTATAGAGACCGCCAGGGAGGCATTGGCACCCCGACCAGTGATGAGGAGCGTACCAAGATCGACCTGAATACCTCCCGTTTGTTAATGATCATTAATGGCTATTCCGGTCGGGAAGGGATGGAGGAGGCAGTGCGCTCGGCGGCCAAACTCTTGAGAGCATACGCATTAGCAGCTGATTTTGAGGCGGAGAAAATAACCGCTTCCGATCGCGTTAATATAATTATTTGATTTGTTAAAATACGGCAACAAATAAAAAATAATCTGTATTTCATGCTAAAAAACATGATTTTCTTTGCCTGTCTATATGTAAATCTTTAATTTTGCTGCCGTTAAACATAATTTACAACCAAAAATGATTGAATTGATTGGAACAAATGCCGGCCTCGTATGGAATGTATTGAACGAAGGTGGCAAACAGAATGTAAAAGCAGTAAAGAAAGCAACCAAAATCAAAGCTGACAAAGATTTGTATGCTGCTTTAGGCTGGTTAGCCAAAGAAGGTAAATTGTCTTTCGAAGAGGTTGAAGGTGAAGTATT
Organism: Parabacteroides sp. PM6-13; assembly: GCF_029892605.1. Taxonomy (GTDB): domain Bacteria; phylum Bacteroidota; class Bacteroidia; order Bacteroidales; family Tannerellaceae; genus QVMG01. Next base: position 43,381 of record NZ_JARXWF010000001.1, on the reverse strand, counting down.
CGTAGCGTTGGTGTAACCGACCCCTGCGAAGGAAGAGATTGAAAAGGCTGTTCAATATGGATTGGACGGCCTTTATTGTTCTCTGCCGGATCATTGCTTTTCTATTTTTCTTTACTTCTTCATTATTAACTCCTCCTTTGTTGTTTATTTCATTTCTTAGTGCTACTTTTGTGTAAGATTTGGCGTGAAATGACCGAAGATCATAAAAGATTGTTAGCAGTAATAGAGGTTAGAGTTCGTGATTTGATGGCATTATGTGACAAACAAAAGCAACGGATCGACGAGCTCTCTGGTATTATAAGCCAGAAAGAGACGGAAATACAGCTGGCGAAAGAGAAGATCAATGAGTTGAATGCCAAGTGCGACAATATGTTGACGGCGCGTGTCGTATCGGTGAACGATGGCGATCTGAAGAGTGCCCGAACACGGTTGTCGAAGTTAGTGCGGGAAGTGGATAAGTGCATTGCCCTATTAAACGAATAGTGATGTGATGGACGAAAAATTTCTTATACACGTAGAAATAGCCGATAAGACGTATGGTCTTTGGATTCGTAGAGACGATGAGCAGCTTGTGCGCGAAGCCGCGAAGCAACTGCGCAAGAAGATCAATGAATACAGGCAAAATTATACGAAATCCGAATTGGATATGAAAGATTTGTTAGCCATGGTTGCTTTGCAGCTGTCTGTTTACAGCTCGCAATTGGAAGAGAAGAACGATACCGCTCCGTTTACGGAGAAGATAGAGCAACTGACCAGCGAATTAGAAATGTATTTAGAGGGTAAGTAATTTATTTCTCTTGTTAAGATAAGACACAGTTTTTCCGCACTGCTTTACATGGAATAGCCATGCAAAGGAGTGCTTTTTTTATAACTATATATGAACTTAATTAATTGTTAAAATGGAAATGTATATAATCATATCAATCATCACCTTTATTGTAGGCGGTGTACTGACATGGATAGCGATGCGTTACCTCCTGAAGTCCAAGTATGCCGGTATCCTGGCCGAGGCGGAGAAAGAGGCGGAAGTAATCAAGAAGAATAAACTCTTGGAAGTAAAAGAGAAGTTTCTTAACCTGAAGACAGACCTGGAAAAACAGGTGTCCCAACGGAATGCTAAGATCCAGTCGACTGAAGCGAAACTGAAACAACGTGAGATGACGCTCAACCAGCGTCAGGAAGATTTACAACGCAAGAACAGCGAGGTAGAGGCTGTCAAAGACAACCTGCAGGCGCAGCTCGAGGTTATTGAGAAAAAGAAGGTGGAACTGGATAAGATCCACCAACGCGAAATAGAACATCTGGAAGCGATCTCCGGCCTTTCTGCCGAAGACGCGAAGAATCGCCTGATCGAATCACTGAAAGACGTAGCGAAAACCGATGCGGCTTCGTATGTGAACGAGATCATCGAAGAGGCCAAGATGACGGCCAATAAGGAGGCGAAGAAGATTGTTATTCAGTCGATCCAGCGGGTAGCCACCGAGACGGCTATCGAGAACTCCATCACGGTGTTCCATATCGATTCGGATGAAATAAAAGGACGTATCATCGGACGCGAAGGACGTAATATCCGGGCACTCGAAGCAGCTACCGGTATCGAGATCGTGGTTGACGATACGCCGGAAGCGATTGTGCTCTCAGGCTTCGACCCGGTTCGCCGTGAAATAGCGCGTCTGGCATTGCATCAACTGGTGCAGGACGGACGTATTCACCCGGCACGTATCGAAGAGGTGGTAAGCAAAGTGCGCAAGCAGGTGGAAGAAGAGGTGATCGAAACCGGGAAACGTACGGCTATCGACTTGGGTATCCACGGCCTGCATCCGGAACTGATCCGCTTGATTGGTAAAATGAAATATCGTTCGTCTTACGGACAGAACCTGTTGCAACATGCGCGCGAAACAGCCAATCTCTGTGCTGTGATGGCGTCTGAACTGGGCTTGAACCCAAAGAAAGCAAAACGTGCCGGTCTGTTGCATGACATCGGTAAGGTGCCTGACGATGAACCGGAATTGCCACATGCCGTATTGGGTATGAAGCTGTGTGAGCGATACAAAGAGAAACCCGATATCTGCAATGCCGTAGGTGCTCACCACGATGAGACCGAGATGCAGACCCTGTTGGCACCTATCGTACAGGTGTGTGATGCTATCTCCGGAGCCCGTCCGGGTGCACGCCGCGAGATTGTGGAGGCCTATATCAAACGTCTGAACGACCTTGAGCAATTGGCACTCTCTTATCCGGGCGTTGTGAAGACCTACGCTATCCAGGCAGGTCGTGAACTGCGCGTGATCGTAGGAGCCGATAAGATCGACGATAAGGATACGGAGAACCTCTCTACTGAAATCGCCAAGAAGATCCAGGACGAAATGACCTATCCGGGTCAGGTGAAGATCACGGTAATCCGTGAAACCCGCGCGGTAAGCTATGCGAAGTAATGGATAATTGAAAATGCGGATAGCGCAAAAGCTATTGAAACGATAAGAAAAAAGACCATTCAGGGTAGCCTGGATGGTCTTTTTATGCCTTCTTGCTTAGGGTATTTTTACTTGTATTTGCAAATAATTTATGTAAAACATAAAATAATATTTGTTTTATTGAAATTTGTTGTTTACGTTTGTGTTGTAAAAAACAAAGTCATTAACAAATAAGAAGTAAAAGTATGGAAGCAAGATCTGAAAAAATGCTTAAAGTAGTTCGGGGTGCGCTGAGTGTCGTATGGTATCTATTAATAATATTACTATTCGGTCTCTCCGTGTACTGGATTGTGGAGAATCGTAGAAAAGGACATGTCTCATTTGATGTGCCTTTTGATTATTATTTAACTGAAGTTGTAAGTAGTGAGCGCTTTGCGAACGAAAATATCTTATCAGTGAAGATTTATGACAATCAGGCTCGTATCAAACTAGATATAAAAGAGTCCTTCGTTTCTTATGCTCTGTTTTTCTTTAATCTTTTGGTTGAGGCTTTTTTTGTTCTAATGATTTTGTGGCAGTTGCGAAAGATTTTCAATTCTATAAATCTACAGGAGCCCTTTATCTATGATAATGTGAAACGTATCAAGAAAATTGCCTTGTTATTTATCTTGTATTATCCAGTAGAATGGCTGTTGAAGGGGATAAATCACTTGATTATTTTGAAATATGTGCATCTATCCTCTTCTGTGTTGTCCTTTTCAATTGACTTTACTTTAATTTTGGTAGGGCTTATGTTATATGTTATAGCCGATGTCTTCAAATACGGTTATGAGTTACAACAAGAAAATAAGGAGTTTGTGTAATGGCGATCATCGTAAATTTAGATGTAGAGATGGCAAAGAATAAGATATCCCTCAAGGACTTGTCTGCCCGGTTGGATATTAGCATGACCAATCTCTCTTTATTAAAAACCGGAAAGGTGAAAGGGGTCCGCTTCGATACTCTGAATGCCATTTGCCGCGAGTTGAGATGTAAACCGGGAGATATCTTAGACTATACAGAGGACTAAGGAAAACAGTCCTCACCTCTCCTGAAGATCTTTGTAGAGTGTTTGCAAGATGGCTTGGCCGTTATGCAGGCGCTCTTCTTTGTGTTCGGCAGGTTCGTTCTGTAGGATGCTTTCGCTGTCGTTGTCGTAGATGGTTGTGCCGGTATGATCTATAAAGGCTAAGCCGTTCTTAAAGGTATAAAAGGCATAGTGAGGATGATGGGGGTTCATAATGTCTTTCCCGAAGAGGAAATCATCATTCGGAAGATCTAACTGACGAAGCAGGGTGGTAGCAAAATCATTTTGGTTGGCGATGGTCGATATGATCTCCGGCTTGCGGATGGCTCCGCCGCTCCAGACCATCGGGATATGATTGCGCCGGCTATCGTATTCGGGCACGCCCTCCATATAGCGGTATCCATGATCCGCCATCATAATAATCAACAGATCATCCCAAGCGGGCGTCTCCTTTATCCGGTTGATAAAATGGCCCAGACAGCTGTCGGTATAAGCCACCGAATTCATGTAGGGATCGGATAGCTTCCGGTAGGGCACGTCGAAAGGAATATGGCTGCTCAGCGTAAGGAAGGTGCAGAACCAGGGAGAATCATACGCCGTGCGCTCCTCCATCGATTGGTAAAGCCATTCGAATGTCGTTTCATCATTCACACCCCATTTGCTCAAACGGCTATTCAGCGGGAAGTCCTTGTCGGAGGTGATCCGCCGGTAGCCCGAGCTATGGAAATAGCTGCCCATATTGGCAAAGTTTACATCACCGCCATATAAGAAATCGGTCACATATCCCACCTTGCTCAGGCTTTTAGCCAGCGAAGGGAGATGGGCAGACTTGGTCGGATACTTCAGGATAGAGGTGGTCGGGGGCGCCGGATAACCGCTCAGTATGGCCGGCAACGCTCTGTCGGTACGGAATGAGTTGGCATAATAACGATCGAATAGTATGCCCTCTGCCGCTAGCTGGTTCAGGTTTGGCGTCACGCCTGGCTCTCCTCCAAGCGCTTCTATGGCGTTGTATGAAAAGCTTTCCAAAAGGATAAGTAAGATATTCGGACGCTCCTGATTGATCAATTTAGTCTCCTCCGGCAGTTCTTCTGTTTCATCCTTTTGCGGCACCAATTGGCTAAACAATGCTTTTCTTTCCTCTTCCGGAAAGAAATTGAACTGAGAAGCAAAATCCTGTTCGGATGAAATGGAATAGAAGAGACTGAAACAGGGATTCACTGCCGCATGGTTTAGAAATTGATTCTGGCTGAAATAGACCATCCCGACATTAGCCGTGGCTGTAGTCAGGCCACCTCGTATGGGAATAAACATAACGCCTCCCGCCAATAATAGGGTGATAGTTGTTGATATACGCCTTTGGGGCTTTTTCTGTGGTGTCCGTGAAAGGAGAAACCGGTTGAATAGCCAATAGATGAAACCACCGTAGAGCAAAGCAAACAATAAAAGTATAACCCCTTCCACGACCGGAACGCTTGCCATCGCATCTTTGAAGGAGGATTGCAGGTAGAACAATACCGTCGAATCGAGCTTAAACCCCCAGAAACCATAGAGCCCTAGGTCTGCCGCAAAGATAGAAGCCATCGTCAGGGAGGCGATCAGGTAATAAATTTTCAGTGTCTTTTTTAGCCAGGCACCGGGTAGCCATACAGATATCATCACAAGCAACAGCGGAATGAAGCTTAAATAACCCGCCACTGTCATGTCGAGCTTCAATCCATGCCACATCACCTGCAGCCACTCCATCCCGGTTACCCCCTCTGTTAAATCCGGATGGTACAACATAAACCCCGGCTTCTGAATCAGAAAAACAGGTAACCACATCAGGAATAGCCCTACAATATATAAAAGGCGCTTTGTTGTCTTGTCCTTGTAGTCTGTTTTCATTTAAGAGGCAAAAATACGAAAAAGTTTACCTGGCCTAACAGGAGACCTTAAAGTCCTTAAGGACCTTAAAGTCTTTAAATCCCTTCGGCTTATTTATTTATAAAGCTTTTCCCTCAATTCAGCTACGCCCGGGTCGGTGATGTAGTCGTCGTAGTCCATCATTTTGTCGATGATGCCGTTGGGCGTCAGTTCGATGATGCGGTTGGCGACGGTTTGGATCATTTCGTGGTCATGGCTGGCGAAGATGATATTGCCGCGGAATGTCTTCAAGGTGTTGTTGAACGCCTGGATCGATTCCAGGTCCAGGTGGTTGGTCGGCGTATCCAGGATCAACACATTGGCATCGGTCAGCATCATGCGCGAGATCATGCAACGTTGCTTTTCACCTCCGGAGAGTACGCTCACCTTTTTCAACAACTCTTCGCCCGAGAAGAGCATTCTGCCCAGGAATCCTTTCAGGAACACTTCGTTGGTGTCGGGTGAGAATTGAGTCAGCCAGTCGATCAGGTTGTAATCAGAATTGAAGAAGTCCGAGTTGTCGAGTGGGAGGTAGGAGGTGGTGATGGTCTGTCCCCACTGGTAGGTGCCTTCGTCGGGCGTCTCCTCGCCGTTGATAATCTGGAAAAGAGCTGTCATGGCACGCGGGTCGCGGCTGAGGAATACTACCTTATCCTCTTTCTCGATATTGAGATTCAGGTCCTTAAACAAGACCTTTCCTTCGACAGTTTTTGTAAGTCCTTTGATTTCCAGTATCTGGTTGCCTGGTTCGCGGTTGGGAGTAAACAGAATACCCGGATAACGGCGCGAAGAGGGTTTGATCTCTTCGATATTGAGTTTTTCCAACATCTTCTTGCGGCTGGTGGTCTGCTTTGATTTGGCCACGTTGGCGCTGAAGCGGCGGATAAACTCTTCCAGCTCTTTCTTCTTTTCTTCCGCTTTCTTATTTTGATTTTGTTGCTGGCGAAGCGCTAACTGGCTCGATTCGTACCAGAAGCTGTAGTTGCCGGCAAACATTTGCAGTTTACCGAAGTCGATATCGACCGTATGGGTGCTGACAGAGTCCAGGAAGTGACGGTCGTGGCTCACGACCAATACGGTGTTTTCAAAGTTCGACAGGTAGTTCTCCAGCCAGTTCACCGTTTCCAGGTCGAGGTCGTTGGTCGGCTCATCGAGCAGTAGGTTGTCGGGCTTGCCAAACAACGCTCGTGCCAGCAATACGCGCACCTTCTGCTTCCCGCTCAGGTCTTTCATCAGGCTGTAATGGATCTCTTCCGAGACTCCCAGGCCACTCAACAAACTGGCGGCATCGCTCTCGGCGTTCCACCCTTCCATCTCAGCGAATTTATCCTCCAACTCAGAAACACGGATCCCATCGGCATCCGAAAAATCCTCTTTCATATACAACGCGTTCTTCTCGCTCATCACCTCCCAGAGCGTGGTGTGCCCCATAAGTACCGTATCCAATACGGTGTACTCATCGAAGGCGAAGTGATCCTGGCTTAATACCGAGAGGCGTTCGCCCGGTCCCAGCGATACGGTTCCGCGGGTAGGGTCGAGTTGTTTGCTGATCACCCGGAGGAACGTGGATTTGCCGGCGCCATTCGCTCCGATAATGCCATAGCAGTTGCCCGGCGTAAATTTCATATTTACGTCCTGAAATAAGGCTCTTTTCCCAAATTGTACGTCCAGATTGTTGACTGTAATCATTTTTATATATGCCTGTTAAATAGTTTTTAAGGCGGCAAAGGTACGAAAAAAATGGCAAACTCTCTCTTTCTGCCTCTGCTGCGATTATCATTATTTTTTAGGCGACTCGCTTATAAATCGCATATTTTTATATAAGTTTGTCGAACAACTAAAAAAAACAAGTAAGATGGCTAAGAGAAGAACATTGAAACGGGACATCAGCTATATCGCAGGCGAACTCTTCACCGAGGTGTTGGTGGCAAAGATGCTGGTATCGAAAATAGACCAGGGAGCGGCTGATATTGTACTGACCCGTATCCTTGATATGCAGGATGAATATATCAAACGAGTATCTCATCCGGGCGGCAAAGACAATAAAAAGGTGGTGAAAGCCTATTATAAAAAATTGGTAACCGACCTGCAAGCGGAAATCGAAGCCATCCTGTTAGCCATCGAAGAGCTGAGTAAAGATAAGATCGCATGAGTAAATGGTTAAGCAGAACCATCCTCCGATTGGCTGGTTGGAAAGTAGGCCCGGCGGAAGGAACGGAACTGCCGAAATGTGTGATTTGTGTAGCGCCCCATACGAGTAACTGGGATTTCCCGATCGGAAAACTCTTTTATTCGGCTATTGGTACCACCGCTCATTTTCTGATTAAAAAAGAGTGGTTCTTTTTCCCTTTCAACCTGTTGTTTCGCTCGATCGGAGGCGTGCCGATAAATCGGGACAGGCGCACATCGGTGACCGAGCAGATGGTGGCTGAGTTCAATCGCCGCGATCGTTTCCAGTTGGCTATCACCCCGGAGGGCACCCGCAAACCGGTGGAAGAGTGGAAAAAAGGCTTTTATTATATTGCCTTGGAGGCGAAAGTGCCTATCTTGTTGGCCTATATCGACTACGGAAAGAAGGAGGCCGGTGTCAAAACCATTTTCTATCCCACCGGGAATGTTGAGGAGGATATCTATACGATCCGCACCCATTACCGTGGTATAAGAGGAGGGAAACCGGATAACTTTATCAGTGTATAGACAGAAATAACGACTAAAGAACTTTAAACAAATACTGTTATGGCAGACACATTGCGCATCAGCATGATACAATCCCACATTATTTGGGAAGACCGAGATGAGAACCTGGGTTACTATGGCGAACTATTGCGCCGGGTAAGTGGAAGAACCGATCTGGCGGTGTTGCCGGAGACCTTTTCGACCGGGTTCAGCATGAATGTAGAGAAACTGGCCGACACGATGGATGGGGTGACTATCCCGACCATCAAAGGGTGGGCAGTGAAATACAAACTTGCCGTGACCGGTAGCTTCATCGTGAAAGAGGCGGGCAAATACTACAACCGTGCGTTCTTTATCACTCCGGAAGGCGATGAATATTACTACGACAAACGCCATTTGTTCCGGATGGCAGGCGAGGATGCTCATTATACCGCAGGCACGAAGCGCACGATTGTTCCCTATAAAGGCTGGAATATCTGCTTGCAGGTGTGCTACGACTTGCGCTTCCCGGTGTGGAGCCGTAATGTGAATAACGAATACGATCTGTTGATCTACGTAGCCAACTGGCCGGAAGCCCGCAAGCGGGTATGGAAATCCCTGCTGCAGGCGCGTGCTTTGGAGAATATGGCGTTTGTATGCGGCGTGAACCGTGTGGGTATCGACGGCAAAGGCTTTGTATATAAAGGCGACTCCATGGTGTTCAGCCCGAAAGGAAAGAAGCTGGCCGATGCGGGCAAGCGAGAAGAGATCACGCGCACCTGCACGATTGAAAAGGAAGATCTTATCAAGATACGCGAGAAGTTCCCGGCTTGGAAAGATGCGGATCGGTTTGAGGTTATCGAGTGATTAGTGGTTAGTGATTAGTTGTTCGTGTGCAAGTGAAAAAGAAGTCTCCTTGGGCGTGGGTGCCGTCGCTCTATTTTGCGGAAGGACTGCCTTGTGTGGTGGTCATGACGCTGTCGGTGGTCATGTATAAAAACCTGCAGGTCTCTAATGCGGAGATCGCATTTTATACAAGCTGGCTCTATTTCCCTTGGGTGATCAAACCGCTCTGGAGTCCTTTTGTCGATCTGATCAAGACAAAGCGCTGGTGGATCTACGCCATGCAGCTATTGATTGGTGGCGGTATGGCCGGTGTGGCTTTTATGATTCCGTTGGACTTCTTTCTGCAGGCGACCCTCGCCTTTTTCTGGCTGATGGCCTTTAGTTCGGCTACGCACGATATCGCGGCCGACGGCTTCTATATGCTGGCGCTCGACGAGAAAGACCAGGCGTTCTTTATCGGCATCCGCAGCACCTTCTATCGGGTTGCTATGCTCACGGGACAGGGGCTGTTGGTGATGCTTGCCGGCTTGTTGGAGAAAGCGACCGGAAGAGTTCCTTTTGCCTGGAGTATCATCTTCTTTATTATCGCCGGGCTCATGATTGCCCTGGCGCTATGGCACCGTTATATTTTCCCTTACCCGGCTTCCGACAAGCAGCGAACGCAACAAACGCCCCGGGAGATTCTGCGGGAGTTCGGACGCACCTTTACCAGTTTCTTTCAGAAAAAAGGGATTGTGGCAGCGTTATTGTTTATGCTTACTTACCGCTTGGGCGAGGCTCAATTGGTGAAGATGGCGTCGCCATTCCTCTTAGATAATCCGGAGGCGGGAGGATTGGGACTTTCGACGGCGGATGTTGGTATAGCCTATGGGGTGATTGGGGTGATTGCCCTTTTGTTGGGAGGTGTTCTGGGCGGTATTGTCATTGCCCGCTTCGGGCTGAAGAAAAGCATCTGGCCGATGGCACTGGCGCTATCCCTGCCCAATCTGGTTTATCTCTATATGGCTTATGCCCTGCCGACCAACTTTGTTGTGGTCAATCTCTGTGTGGGATTGGAACAGTTGGGCTATGGTTTTGGCTTCACCGCCTACACCATGTACCTGATGCTCTTTGCAGAAGGCGAGTATAAGACCTCTCATTATGCCATATCCACCGGTATTATGGCCTTGGGTATGATGCTCCCCGGCATGGCCTCCGGCTGGATTCAGGAGCAAATCGGCTACCAACACTTCTTCTTCTGGGTGATCCTTTGCTGTATCCCTGTATTTCTTGTCATACCTTTTCTGCGGATACAGGAGAAGTGATTCCCTTTTTGGGGTCAGATCAGCTGAACAGCTTGCTTTATTTTCTCCATGAAACGTTCTGCTTCCATCAGGTCAGTCTTGGCCATGTGGAGGAACTCACGCTGAGCACCCGCCAAATCCTCTTCAGGTAATTGTTTGATAGCCTCCCGAAAACGTCTCTCAAACGCGGTGCTTTCTTCCGCCGTTTCAAGCGCCATCCATTCTTCTTTCCATTTCTTTAGATCCATAATCATCGATTTAATTTTACGTTTATAAAAACTCTTTACGCAAGGGACTTCGATTAATCCTCCGTTTTTAATAGTTCTATCAGCATATCTAAATGTTGATTTATTTGTTTTTCCAGCTCTTCGGGCGATTGCTCCTTTAACAAGTCATGCCAGAACAGAGCATAAAACTGAAGATTTCTCTTTGTCCATTCTATACGAGCTCGTAACTCTTCTTTATTAATCATAATAGAAAAGGGTTTGGTTGTCTTACAAAGATAATAACCACTTGGTTATTATACAAGCATTTATGTGTCTTTGTTTCTATATTTATCTCTCCCAAACCACAACAAACTCTTCGCTAACTTCGTAATTCAACAGGTACGTTCGTTTGTGCGGGCTGCGGCTTTCGGAGATGGTAAGGAGGCCGGTAGTGGAGTAGGGGAAGGGAGCTATGTGGAGGTGTTCGCGGAAGTCGATCTCCTCTTCGGGCATTAATTTGAACAAGGCCTCTTTGGCACACCAGCAGATTAAGAGGTGTTCGCTTGTGTGTGCCGGGTCGATGGCGGCGTTCTCTGCCTCACTTAGGAAACGTTCACGGATTTTCTGGATACGGTCGCTTCGGTATTCCATGTCGATACCGGCGGGTTTGTTCTCTTGCAGCAATACCGCCGCGTAGCCATTCGTATGGGAGACACTGACCGACAAGGGATGATCGGGCAGAAAAGGGGCGCCGTTGGGGTGATAGGCGATGACTGTCTCTTCGCCTAAAAGTTCTTTCAACAGAAGGCGTACGGCCAGCCATTCGGTACGTCGTTTCTCTGTTTTTATCTTTTCCAGGGCAGGCAGAATCTTCTCTTTTTCGGCAAAACAGGCGAACAACTCCTCGCTACTCTCCGTGATCTGCCAGATGGCACGGCGCGGACTCTCGTATGTGGCAAATAAAGGCATCAGTCGTTCCAGCTAAATGATTGTATGATCTCCTGAATATCCTCCTGGAGGTAGCGGGTCACCGGTGCCAGTGAGTCGGCGTTCAGGCGAGCCTCATAGAACAAGCTACCCCGAAAGAAATGTGAACTGCTATCGGTCAGCGTAAACTGTATAGGCGAAGCTGCTTCGCCATCCAAGAGAAAGAGCGAACCGTAGACTCGCTTTTCCGGATCGGTATAGGCTTTTTCGGAAATCCGTTCGGCATGGCGTGCCTGACGAACCACCAGTTCGCGGCTATCCGCCTCCGCTTCGGGAAGGGTTGATGGGGTAACAGGCAGGTAGCTGCCGTAGATCTTAGCGCCCAGCGACGGGTAGGCGATATTGATCCATCCTTCGTTGGCGTTTTCCGGTGGCAGCTCGATCTCCGCCAGGTGGGAGATGTGAAAGCTATAGGGAAGATTCTCTAACGTAAACAATCTGTAATGGGGCGCGGGAGGTTCCAGGCGCATATAACCGCGCGGCTTGGGCGTGTAGTGTTGCGTACAGGCCACACAGCAAAGACTTATCCATACCAGGAGAAAGCGTTTCATGATTCCCGTAATTTATTTCATGATTCCTGCAAACTCTCTTCGGTTACCGGATCAGTGACCAGATTGAATTTGACCTTCAGTATGCGACGATTGTCGATCTCCAGTATCTGGAAACGATATTTATCGTAGGTGATCACCTCTTTGCGGTGCGGGAAATCGCCTTTCAGTTCCAATAACAAGCCGCCTAAGGTCTCGACCTCTTCGGTTAGTTTGCCGAAATCCTCTTCGGGTACATCGATGGTGCGGAAGAAATCGGTCAGCATAATCTTGGCTTCGAATATATAACTTCCATCCGCCAGCTTGATATACTGCCGCTCGTCTTCATCGTACTCATCGGAGATATCGCCTACGATCTCTTCCAGGATATCCTCCATGGTGACGATGCCCGACGTACCGCCATATTCATCGACCACAATGGCCATATGTATCTTGTTCGTGCGAAACTCTTCGAGCAGATCGTCGATCTTTTTTGTCTCGGGCACAAAGTAGGCCGGACGTATCAGGCTTTGCCAGCGGAAACTGTCGGGTTTGTCGATATAGGGTAGGAGGTCTTTGATGTACAGGATGCCTTTGATATGGTCCTCCGTATCGGAATAGACCGGAATGCGGGAATAGCCCGATTGAATAACGAAGTCGATCACTCCCCGGTAGTTTGTTTTGATATCGATATCCTCCATATCGAGGCGCGAGGTCATGATCTCATCCGCCGTCTTGTCATAGAACTTGATAATCTCCGCCAACATCTCTTTCTCATCCTGTATCTCGGCGGAAGTCAGCTCTAATGCTTTGGATAGCTTTTCGGCTGATAGGTCGTATTTGCGACGCCCCTTCCCTTTGGTGATAAACGAGGTCGAGCCAACCAATAGCTTTGCCAGTGGGCGGCAAAACGCCTCTGCTCCGCTCAATACGGGAGCGGAAAACCGAACAAAGCGTAGTGGGTTGAGCTGCGCGTATATCTTAGGCATGATCTCTCCGAAGAGAAGCAACAGGAAGGTCAACAGGATCGTTTCCAGAATGAAACCGAACAAAGGCGCGGCGGTGAAGTCTATCCACAAGTGAATACCAAAGGTGAAAAGCATTACCACCGCCACATTTACGAAGTTGTTGACAATAAGAATCGTGGCCAATAGGTATTCAGAGCGATTTAATAACCTTTGAATAATGCTGTCGGAGGCATGCCTGCCTTCGTTGATATCATCCCGATCACCGGGTGATAAGGAGAAGAAGGCCACTTCGGAAGCGGATACATAAGCGGAAATACACAAGAGCAGCGCTGCTACAGAAAAGGCAATGATAGAGCTTGCTGTAAACTCGTTAATGACAACGTTACTGAAAATACTCGAAAAATAGTCTGAGTCCAAGGATCCGGGGGATTAGTTAAACAATATCAGAACGGGAGATCGTCGTCTGCGCCATTCGTGTCTAAAGAAGGAGAAGCCGGACTGGCCGGTTGCTGGATAGAGGTAGTCGGCGGTTGTTGCGTCACCGGCTGTTGAACAGGTTGCTGAGCGGGCTGAGTTGTTTGAGCCGTTTGCGTCGAGGTGGTCGCATTGTCGGAGCGTCCTCCTGAATTGAAGAATTCAATACGATCGGCGTAGATCTCCGTTACATAGCGCTTGATGCCCGCGGCATCTTCGTAGCTGCGCGAACGGATCTTTCCTTCTACATACAGGGAAGAGCCTTTTTTTACCCATTTCTCTACGAACTGTACCCGTTCGCGGTACACCACAATGTTATGCCATTCGGTACGCTCCGGAACCACCGTTCCGTTTGCCAGCGTATACCCTCGTTCGGATGTTGCCAGTGGGAAATTAGCTACAGCCACGTTGTTGTCGAAATAGCGGATATCCGGGTCTTTCCCGACATTGCCTATTAGAATTACCTTATTTAATGACATAAAATTCTTTTTTTATTGTGTATATGCAAAGGAAAACAATTTCAGCCATTCTGCAAAGTTTCCATTTTAAATTATGCATAAAACATTTTAGGCACTTTGACATTTATGTTCTTAAACACAAGTGCCCGGGTTGCTTATTCCCTTAACATTCTATAATTTGCGGGCTCGTGAAAATTCACGTGCAGATTTTATTGTTAAACCCAAATAAATCCCTGATATCATGAAAGTATATCAAACAAATGAAATTAAGAACATCGCCGTCTTGGGAAGTTCTGGCTCTGGGAAAACCACTCTCGCTGAAGCAATGCTTTTCGAGGGTGGAGTTATAAAACGTCGTGGATCTGTAGACAGTGGAAACACCGTGTCCGATTATTTTCCGGTTGAGAAAGAGTATGGTTACTCCGTTTTCTCAACCGTTTTCAGTGTAGAATGGCAGAATAAAAAGCTCAACTTTGTGGACTGCCCGGGTTCTGATGACTTCATCGGAGGTACTGTTTCGGCATTGAATGTGACGGACACCGCTCTTATGGTGCTGAACGCGCAATATGGAGTAGAAGTGGGAACAATCAATCAGTTCCGTTATATCGACCAGTTCAAGAAGCCGGTTATTTTTGTCATAAACCAATTGGATAACGACAAGGCGGATTTTGATAATACAATCAATCAGCTGAAAGAACGCTGGGGCAGTAAAGCGGTTCAGATTCAGTATCCCGTAAGCACGGGTACCAGCTTCAATGCTGTGGTGGACGTGTTGAAAATGAAGATGTATCAATGGAAACCCGAAGGAGGCGTTCCGGATGTATTGGACATCCCCGCCGACCAGATGGATAAAGCCATGGAATTGCATCAGGCATTGGTAGAAGCAGCCGCTGAACACGACGACGCGTTGATGGAGAAATTCTTCGACGAAGGCAGTCTCTCGGAAGACGAAATGCGTTCGGGTATCCGCGCCGGTTTGTTGGCTCGCGGTATGTTCCCGATATTCTGCGTATGCGCCAAATTAGATATGTGTGTGCGTCGTACGATGGAATTCTTAGGTAATGTAGTTCCTTCGCCCGACCAGATGCCGGGTTATGGCAATATAGCCGGCGAGATGGTGAAGCCGGATACCGCCGGACCGACCAGCCTGTTCTTCTATAAGACCACCATTGAACCGCATATCGGACAGGTTTCTTACTTCAAAGTGATATCAGGAAAGGTAAAAGAGGGAGATGACCTGTTGAATGCCGATCGTGGCTCTAAAGAGCGTATTGCCCAGTTGTTTGTAACGGCCGGACAAACCCGCTCGCAGGTGCCTGAAATGATGGCCGGCGATATCGGTGCGACCGTGAAGCTGAAAGATGTGCGTCGCGGTAATACCCTTAACGGCAAGGGAGCGGACAATAAGTTCGACTTTATCAAATACCCGGATCCGAAATACCGTCGTGCGGTGAAGGCTGCCAACGAATCCGATTCGGAAAAGATGATGGAGATCCTGATTCGTATGCACGAAGAAGATCCGACCTGGATGATAGAGCAGTCCAAAGAACTGAAGCAAACCATCATCTCCGGGCAGGGTGAATTCCATCTCCGTACGTTGAAATGGCGTATTGAAAACAACGATAAGATCGCGATCGAATACCTGGAACCGAAGATTCCGTATCGTGAAACGATCACCAAGCAGGCGCGTGCCGACTATCGTCATAAGAAACAATCGGGTGGTGCCGGCCAGTTTGGTGAGGTGCATCTAATCGTAGAGCCTTATACCGAAGGAATGCCTACGCCGGAAATGTACAAATTCAACGGACAGGAGTTCAAGATCAGTGTGCGCGATACACAAGTCGTTGAGCTCGACTGGGGTGGTAAGCTGGTATTTATCAACAGTATCGTTGGTGGTTCCATTGACACACGCTTCCTGCCCGCTATCCTCAAAGGGATCATGGGACGTATGGAGCAGGGACCGTTGACCGGTTCGTATGCCCGCGACGTGCGCATCATCGTGTACGATGGAAAGATGCACCCGGTAGACAGTAATGAAATCTCCTTTATGCTCGCCGGACGTAACGCGTTCAGCACCGCCTTTAAGAACGCGGGGCCGAAGATCCTCGAACCGGTATACGATGTGGAAGTATCCGTACCGGCCGATTACCTGGGTGACGTGATGAGCGACATGCAGGGACGCCGTGCGATCATTATGGGTATGGACAGCGAAGGCGGTTTCGAAAAGCTGAAAGCGAAAGTGCCTTTGAAAGAGATGTCGAACTATTCCACTTCGTTGAGCTCTATCACCGGAGGTCGTGGCTCGTTTATCATGAAATACGCCAGCTACGAATTGGTTCCGACCGATGTTCAGGACAAACTGTTGAAGGAATACGAAGCTTCTCAGGAAGAAGATTAATGGAGTTATTTTCGTTAGATATAAAAAGGCAACCTCGATGGGGTTGCCTTTTTTTATGGGGTAAACAGCCTCGTTTTTGCAACGATATAAAGCCGATAGGCTTTCCTATTCGTAACCGTGGGTGTAGCGAAGCAAACCCGCGGCGAAAAGACTGACACTCCTCTCTCTCCTCACTTCCAAAGAGGTTGAATGCCATTCAACCTCTTTGGAAGTGAGGCTATTCAAGCTAAAAAATCTTCATTGAAAAGAATGCCTTCTTCCCGAAATATGCGTATAATCTCATCTCTGAAACTCTCTTTTCGATGGTGTTCCTGTTGATTTATAATATACTTTATCAGTTGATTCTTATCTCTGTTCTGGCAAGTGAAAGCCGCATAGCCATCTCCCCAACCATTAAACTGTTTAAAATCGTCATGTGCTTTCATCCAATGACTGGTAGCTACTTTTATTGTTTTAACAAAATCAGATATAGCAATTGTTGGATGGAGTGACACGAATAGATGGATATGATCCTCTATTCCATTGATTCGGTATAGCTTGCTTTTTTTTATTCTTGATAATCCCCCAAATGTATTTGTAAAGTTCGGAGATGTTGTGTTGTTGAATAGATTTTTTACTATTTTTCGTTCGCAATACAATGTGACAATAGATTTGAGTATAAGACATAATCGTACGTTTTGGTTATGTGTAAAGATAATAGTTTTTTTGTAAAAACAAACCGATTTTATATCAATTCAACCCTTTTCGGGTTGAGGTGAGTTGTGAGATTTTTGCACGGTCACGGTCACGACCATGACCATGACCATGACTACGATCGTGACTACGACCACGACCACGGGTTTGCTTCGCTACACCCGCGGTTACGAATAGGAAAGCCTGCGGCTTTATGTTTAATACGGTATTTTTTCTTTCCTTTCTTTTCTTTTTTTCTTTCTTTTCTCTCCCTCCCCCCTCTTCCTCTTCGAAAGATGGCATGGTTTTTGATCTTTCAATAGAAACCACTCCAATCTATACGAAATGGACAACACCCGCAAATACTTCGACCTGAACAAGGAAGATGCCCGCCAGCGAATCGATGACGAATCGTGTTATGACCTGAATCTGGACGAACTCTTTACCTTTATCAATCACACCCATTCGTCGATCGGCAAGCAATACCTATACAATCTGTTGCGCCACATCCCGCAGACAAACAGGATCCAGCCGTATGAATCGTGGCTCGATCGCTACCGCACGGATGAGAGCTTACGCAAAAAGCTACCTCTTCTCTTAAAGAAATTGGATCACCGCGACGCGTACGACGTCTATTCGTTGATCGAACAGGACTATATCCCTTACTCAAAAAACAAGGTCTATCTGTTGCGTGTGTTGCAACTCTTGCCGACTCTTCTGTTGGGAAGCTATTTTATTTTCCGTTCCCCTGTCATTCTTCTATTGGCGATTGCTCTCTTTTTTGTCAATGCCATCATTCATTACCGGGCGAAAACGATCTCTTTTGTCTATTCCGGCTCTATGCCACAGATGTATAATATGATTGTTCTGGCAGAGAAACTGGCGGCAATGCCTGCGGTCAAGGAGGTGAACCCCGAAATAGAAAAAGAGATAAAGAGGGTAAACCCGCTCAGGCGGAAACTCTCTGTCTTCAAACTGGATGTGAAGCTGGAGTCCGATATGGCCATTATTGTATGGACTTTGCGCGAACTGGTGAAAATATTCTTCCTGCAAGACCCGTTGACACTGAACAAATCTTTTGCCCTTCTCCGGCAGGAAAAAGAGTCGCTGCAAGCGATCTTCTCTTTTGTCGGCCTGGTCGATACGTTACAGTCAATCGCCACCCTGCGCGAAGTGATGCCCTACTACTGCCTGCCGCAGTTTGAAGAGGGGCCGTTGTTGGCCGAAAAGCTCTATCATCCGCTTATACCCGACTGTGTTTCCAACTCGTTTACCGCGGATCACCATTCGTTTCTGGTATTGGGTTCGAATATGTCGGGTAAAACCTCTTTTGTGCGCACCGTAGGGGTCAACGTATTGTTGGCGCAAACCATCCACACCGCCTTTGCCCACAGCCTGCAATTGGCTCCTCAAAAGGTCTACACCTCTATCTCTATGGACGACAGTCTGTTGGAAGGAAAAAGCTACTATCTGAGTGAGGTGTTGCGTATGAAATATATCCTGACTGAAACCAGCAGTGGCAATAACCTCATCCTGCTTGATGAACTCTTTAAAGGCACCAATACGATTGAACGCATTGCCGGTGCCAAAGCTATCCTGGATTATCTCGCCTCCAACCCGAAGAACCTGATCCTTGTGGCTACCCACGATGTGGAACTGATCGAACTGCTTCGCGAACGCTTCATCCCTATCTACTTCACGGAGAATATCGAAGAGGGAAAACTCTCCTTCAACTATAAGATCAACTACGAACGCAGCGTGCAGAAAAACGCGATCCGCATCCTGGAACTCTATGGTTTCCCTTCAGAAGTAGTTGAAAACGCCCTCGCGACCGCCGGACATGATACCCGACAAGGTGAATAAGTTATTTTCTTCTTTCTTTATTGTAATGTTTTCGCTCCTGAGGTGTCTTACTTATAAATGACAGAAATGAACGCGGAATTATTCAGGCACACCTATTATCCCTATTACCGGAAACTATACCGGATAGCATTTCGTATGCTGGAGAGCTCTCAGGATGCGGAAGATATGGTGCAGGAAGTCTATCTAAAGCTTTGGAACAGGCGAAACGAATTAGACGCTATCCAGGTGCCGGAAGCCTATATTGTGGAGGTAACGCGAAACCTCTGCCTGAACTCGATCCGCCGGGCGGAACACAAACGTACAGTAGCCTATGATTCCGATATGCAGGAGCCCGAGTCTCTATATACACAGATGGAAGTGAAAGATGAGGTCGAATTGTTGATGGATCGGATAAACCTACTGCAAGACAGACCGAAAAAAATAGTCTTATTGAAAGATTATGAGGGTTACTCATACGAAGAGATCAGCGACATGCTTGGAATGAATATAAATCATATACGTGTCATACTGTCGCGTACACGGAAAACGTTGCGTGACTATTTTAACCAAAAAAGATAGAAGATGGAAACAGAAAAAATAAAAATACTGATCGACAGGTTTTACCAGGGTGAAACCTCCCATGAAGAAGAGCAGTTCCTATTCGATTACTTTGCCTCCGATGATGTCGCTTCGGAATTGATCGAAGAAAAGCCATACTTTGTGCGTATGAGGAACATGTCTGTCCCCGTCACCTTGCGTCCGAGAATAGAACAGCTGTTCGAGGATATGGAAAAAGAGGAAAAGGAAAACAGGAAGCAACGAAAACCCCTATGGTGGCAGATCGCTACGGTGGCAGCCACCCTTGCCATAGCCTTCCTTATCGTCTTTCACGCCATGGAAAGAAATGATACGGATAATACCACCGCTACTATCACGAAAGAAGAACAGCAAGCATTGGTGGAAGCGCTTGAATTACTTTCCATGAATTGGGAGAAAGGCTTACAGCAGTTGGAAGAGATTCCACGCAGCTTGGATCAGGTGAATGAAATAATAACTCAACAATAAACAGATCGATTATGAAAACAAAAATGATTAGTATTTTACTGGGAATCCTATTATGTGCGACTTCACTTTATGCACAGGAAACCCCTTTTAGCAGCTTTCAAAAGCATCCTTATCTAAAAACGACATTCATCACAAAACCGATGTTTGATCTGGTGCCGGATTTGAAAGTCGGAAACACGACTATCAAAGAGATGAAGAACAAATTGGAGCAGGTGGAGATTTACAATAATGAATCGAAAGGCAGTACCGGACATTTAGGGAATGTCATGAAGAAGAATACTGTTTCGATTATCGAAAGAGACTATGACCTAATACTATCTCTGCAGGAAGGTGACACGGAAATTATGTTTTATACACGCAAAGGGGTGCAACGCTCCGTAGATGAAGCAAGGGCGGAGGCGAATGATAATCTAATTACCGATTTAGTGATGATCAATTATGATTCAAAGAAAAACTCTAACTATGGCGGAGATTGTACAGTCATCCGCATCGTCGGAAAGCTGACGGCTGAAGATATCCGAAAATTCGCAAACGTAAAAAAGTAATCATGTAGCTGCCATAATAGAAAATTCTCACATTTTTTTACCTCTGAGAATTTTTTCTCAGCTCTTTAAAAAGCGTGAGAAAAAATTCTCACCGGCGTGAGAAAAAAGTTTCAGGGGGCAAAAAAACGTGAGAAAAAAGCCTCCTTGAAAAATACCTCCCTGTATACACATATATACACACACACACACACACAATATTGTTGGTATAACTACCCAGGAGCGCTGCAAGCGCGATTTAACCCAGCCCATGGGTGACCGAAGGGAACCCTGGGTTTAGATAGCATAATAATAATGGAGTTCTGAATCGAAGATCGGCCTTAGCCAAAGAACGACTAATAGAGATATTTTTTATCTTTGTTAGAACAACCATAACTATAGAAATTATGTCTCAGTCATTATCAAAGCTTTACGTTCATATTATTTTTCATATAAGTCCTCGGCATGTACCAATCCGTACAGTAGAAACTCCACGGTTATACTCCTATCTCGGGACACTGCTTCAAGAAGAGAAATCTTCTCCAATTCTTATTAACGGGACAGAGGATCATGTTCATATATTCTGTATTACCTAAGAATGTGGCGTTGTCTCAATTGATTCAACATATTAAAAGTAGAAGCAGTCAATGGATAAAATCATTAGATCCCTATTATCGAAAATTTGCATGGCAAAAAGGATATGCCGTTTTTCTGTTAGTCCGTCTATTTGCGAGAGAACAAAAAAGTATATTGAAAATCAACAAATTCATCACAAAAAGATAGATGCTCATGAGGAGTATTTGATGTTTTTAAAAGAGTATAACATCGAATATGACGAGAAATATTTGTGGGATGATTAGTCGTTCTTTGGCTAAGGCCGATCTTCGATTCAGAACTCCATTATTGTTAGACTTTGATACCCAGGGTTCCCTTCGGTCACCCATGGGCTGGGTTGAATCGCGCTTGCAGCGCTCCTTGGGAATCTTCAAACTTACACAAACTAAAGATTTTTCTTTTCCCTCACTAATCACTAATCATTCCTCACTAACCACTAATCATTCCTCACTAACCACTAACCACTTCCTCATCTACCCACTACAACAATATCCTCTTCCGCAAAAACCGGAACCAGATGAAGGAGACGATTCCTTTCAGGATGCTGCTGATGCTGACGGCCCACCAAACGCCTTCGATGCCGAATCCTAACGCGGCCAGTCCAATAGCCATCGGAATACGCAGTGTGTTGAAGGTGATGCTGATGATAGCAGGCGGAACCGTGCGGCCGGTTCCGTAAAAGAGTCCCTGCATGGTGATCTCCAACATCATGAACATCATGGAATAGCCATCGATGCGAAGGTATATGCCACCGGCTTCGTAGGCCTCGCGCTCGGGCACGATCAATGAAAAGATCTCACTGCCCCAGAAGATAAACAAGAGGGTGCAAAGGAAACCGAAGAAGATGGTCATCTTCAGGGTGGTATGATAGGCGCTGATGACCCGTTCGTTTTTACGGGCAGCATAGTTCTGGGCAACAAAGGCGCTGAGTGCTGTGCTGAATCCCTGCGAGGTGTTCCAGGCAATGGCTTCGATCTGTCCGCCGGCTGTCAGAGTCATCAGTCCGATATGCCCGCCGTAGGTCGATGCCGTTCGTCCCATGAATAGGTTGATAATGGCAAAAAAAGTATTCAGGAGAGCCACGGGGAGCCCCAGTTGAAGGATGCGCCGCGTGTAGACTCCCTTCAGACGTGTAAAAAAGGAGAAGCCACCAAACAGGCGGTTCCGGTATCTCACCTGGTAGATGAAACAGAGACATACCACCGCTTCGGCCGTCCACGTAGCCCAGGCCGCACCGGCTGTGCCCCAGTCGAACACGAATATAAAGAGGGGATCCAGAAGCATATTCAACACCAACCCGGTGCCGCTGATATAAAACGGTATCTTGCTCATGCCGGCGCCATTGTGTATGCCGGTATAGGCAGAGGCAATGAATATAAAGGGGAAAGCCGTAGATACAATGCGCAGATATTCCACCGCCTTTTCGGCAATGGGAGGCTCCAGTTTGAAAAGGCTGATCAGCGGATGAGCCAGGCTAAACAATAAGACACCCCAAACAACGGAGAGCACCAGGGCAATCGTCAGGTTGTGCGACGCATACTGGCGGGCTCCTTCATGGTCTTGCGCACCGATCGACTGCCCCACGCTGACTTCCGACCCCACCTTGCTCAATAGGGAGATGGAGTTGGTCATCCAGGTCAGGATGCCGACGGCTCCGATCGCGGCCACCGCTTCGCTGCCCAAGCGTCCTACCCAGGCCATATCGGTCAGGCTATATGCCATCTGGATAAAAGAGGTGCCCATAATGGGCATGGCCAGATTGAAGAGTTGGCGGGTGATTGGCCCTTGTGTCAGATTCTTTGCGCCTTGCATTCCTTGTAGATTTGGTGGGGCAAAAGTAGGAAATTAATTTCTACCTTTGAGGCCGTTAGATAGAAATAAAGATGAGAAGAATAGAATTAAATTGGATATACAGGGTCTTGATGATCCTTATGATAGGTGGACTGATAGCCTGTTCGCCCGAAGAAAATGGGGGAGAGGTGCCACCACCGGATAAGGTCGATGAAGGCTATTTTATAGAGGTAACCAAAACCGAAACATTGAACAAAGCCTCGTTGGCTGGCAAATTGGGTTTGGAAAGTACGAACCCCCTCCTGTTGATCCTCCCGGAAAAGCAGGTGAAAACGGAGGCTATCCGTTATGTGAGCAAGGATCCCGCAGGCAAACCATTGGAGGTGTCCGGCCTTATCACCTATCCCGCGGAGGGAGCATGCAGAGGCGTGGTGATCGGACCGCATTTCACGATTGGCGCCGACCGCGAATCGCCTTCGGCGGTTATGGCAACGGTGGAGTCGATGTTGGCGCTTTATGGCTATGCCGTGGCTGTTCCTGATTATATCGGATTCGGGGCGACAGTCGATCTGCCGCAGACCTATATCCATGCCGAATCGGCCGGGCAGGTGAGTTGTGATCTCTTCTTTGCCACACGCGAATACCTCTCGCTTATCAAGCGTCCCGTAGAACGGGATGCCTATGTGGTTGGTTATTCGCAAGGAGGCTATGCCGCCCTGGCTTTTCAGCAGATGGCGGAACAGCAATATGCGGATAAGATAAAGATACTTCGCGCCTTTGCCGGAGGAGGCCCCTACCTGCCGGAATCGATCTTCGACCATTTTATGCAACAAGACGAGGTGGCCAATCCGGCCACTATCCTGCTTACGATTGTTGGAGCGGATTATGCCGATAGATTGAACCTGGATTACACAAAGATATTCCTGGAACCTGTCCTTTCGAGCTACCGGGAATGGTGTGTCAGTAAGAAATATACGTTGGGGGAAATCAACCATCTATTGCCGTCGAACCGGTTGAGCGATTGGCTTCACCCCGACTTCTTTACAGACAATCACAACGAGGAGATTCGCAAACTCAAAGGTTCTTTGACCAAAAACAACCTGATCGACTGGGTGCCCCGCGCGCCTATCCTTTTGGCACATGGCACGAAGGATGAAACCGTTCCTTTTAGCAATACGCAGGCGGCTTATGATGCTTTCCAACAAGCAGGGGCTTCTGTGGAACTACACACCAGCAAGTTTGATCATACCAGTGCGGCTATTCCGTTTTATCTATTGGTTCTGCAGGCGTTGAAGTAGCCTGCAGGCGCGACTGAAGGTATTCGATGCGTTTGGCAGACTTCTCGCACTCGTCGGTCATGCGGATAATATCCTTCAAGACAAGCCCGAAACGGTAGGCAGCGGCAATGGCTTTTTTGTCGTTATCTAATAGATACATCACGTATGGGCTGCCACCGGTGTACTCGGCACGGATACGTTCCTTCTCGTGTTCGGCGATGAACTGCAACGCGTCCAACCCCAATTCGTTGGTGTAGGTAACGACTTCCGTCGTAAAGCCCAGGTTCTCGAAACGGTAATTCACGCCCCCGTCGTAAGCGATCGAGGCGGTTTTCACAAAGGTGCCGTCGTTGAGGCTTAGGGTAAGACCTGTATGATTGATTGGCTTGGCACCATAATAAACACTGGCGATGTAGATATCTCCCTTCTCATTCACGCCGCTACGGATGTAAGAACGCTCTAGGTTGCGCTCGACGGTCTGCTGGCGGTAGATGAAATTGCCCACCTCGTCGTAAGCGGAATCCTTTTCAAATACAAAATCTTTCTGCAATTCGGCAAGCAACTCCCGGCGCAAAGGAAGCACACTGTCGCAAAAGGCTATATTTCTTTCCGCCTCTTTGATCTCCACCAGGCGCATCAGGGTGAGCCCTTCCCGCTGCACTTTCAGCTCTTTCGGGTAGAGAGCGCGCAGGCTGTCGATCTCTATTTTGGCGGCAGCAAATTCATTTTGTTCGTAATAGGCGCGCGCCGCCTCAAGCCGTGCCTCAGCCTCTTTTGTTTTCTTGTTGCAAGCGCTTAACGCCAGGCAGAGGAGTAAGGCATAAAAAGCAAGTCGTTTCATTATTCTTTCCTTTTTCAGATTATTCGTAGGGTAACTGTTTGGTGATTTCAGTTACTGCGTAGGCAAAAGTAGTTAAACATTGTGAATCACCCCTATTGCATGCAACAAAAAGCACTATTTTTTGTTCTCTATATAAAGGCAATTATAGGTTAGTTTTTAGTGATTAGTGTTTAGTGTTAAGTTAGTTATTAGTTTTTAAGGCAAAGAGATGAAAAGGTTATCTGTTTATATTGTTGTATTGTTTTTCATGACTGTGAACAGGGCATGGGGTGATGGATCGGAAGCGAAGAATGCGTTCGTGAAAGAGATGACACCGGTCGTGATCGAGTCGGTTACTGCGGCAGACGATAGCACCCGCGTCGCCGTCGAAGAGGTGTTTCTGAAAGTGTACAGCATGAACAGCCTTTTGATGATTGAGACCAATCGGATACAAACCATTTACATTTATGACGCTACCAGTGCCTTGCATCTCGAGCATACGCCGACCAGCACATTTAGCGCCATTCCGATTTCCCGGGGCGAGTACACCGTCAAAACGGAACGCCTCAGTCGGGAGGTGGTCGTGAAATAAACAGACAAGCGTGCGGCTATTGCGGATTGCTTTGTTATTTTTGCAGATAAATAGCATGTCTGATTATGAAAATAGTTGCCGATAATACAATCCCTTTTCTTCAAACGATCATCGACCCCTTGGGCGATATCACCTATCTTCCTGCCGGACAGTTTACCCGTGAAGCTATCCGTGATGCCGACGCATTGATTGTGCGCAGCATTGACCGATGCACCCGCGAGATACTCGAAGGCAGCCGCGTGAAGCTGATCACCACCGCGACCATCGGTTTCGACCATATCGATACGGCTTACTGCGATGAGGTCGGCATTGTGTGGAAGAACGCGCCGGGCAGTAATGCGGAGTCCGTAGCTGAATATGTGGTCGCCTCGTTGATGCTTCAGGCTCTTCAAACCGGCAAACCCATACAGAATCAGACTATAGGTATCGTAGGCGTCGGACATGTCGGCAGCCGTGTGCAAAGGCATTGCGAGGCGTTAGGTATGCGGGTAATCCTGTGTGACCCGCCTCGGGCGGAGAAAGAGGGCGATGCCGGATTTGTCTCGTTGGCGGATATTGCCCGGGAGGCCGATATCATCACCTTTCATACACCGCTGGAAAAGGGAGGTGCACACCCCTCCTGGCACCTGGCCGATCGCGCTTTCATCGAATCCTTGCAGCGCAAACCGACGCTGATTAATAGCAGTCGCGGAGCCGTATGTGACACTTCCGCCCTGTTATGGGGAAAGAAACAGGGGAAAATAGGTGCCCTTATCCTGGATTGCTGGGAAAACGAACCGCATATTTCACTCGATTTATTGCAACAAACAGCCATTGCTACGCCCCATATTGCCGGATTTTCCGCCGACGGAAAGGCGAATGCCACCCGTATGTGCCTGGAAGAGATCGCCCGTTTCTTCCGCCTGGAGATCCCTTTCCTCGATAAGGTGAAGCCGGAAGCGCCTGTCCAGCCGGTGATCGACCTGGATACCTTCACTGAGAACCGGATTGAAAACGTCCTTTTCACCTCTTTCAATCCCCTGGTGGTGGATGCCCGTCTCCGGGAGATGCCCGACAAGTTCGAATGGTTCCGGAATCACTATGATCATCCCCGGGAGTTTCATGCCTATTCTTTTCTGCATGCAAATAAAGAAGAAGCCGCCTTATTGGAATCCTTGGGTTTCCGTAGGGTTGTCGTTTAACCATAAGAAACAGCTCGTATGAAAAATAACGGTTTTACCTTCCGCCGCCGCATCGCCGGGTTTAAGTATGCTTTTCAAGGGATTAAGCGCTTGTTTACCCAGGAAGCCAATAGCTGGATACATGCTTTTGTGGCTGTGTGCGTGATCGTTGCCGGATTTCTTTTTCGTATAGCCGTCTGGGAGTGGGTAGCCGTTGTCGCCGCCATCGGATTTGTCCTGGCCGCCGAAGCCTTCAACTCCGCTATCGAGAGCCTGGGGGATGCGATCACCGAAAAGCCAAACAACCATATCAAACACGCCAAAGATCTGGCAGCCGCTGCCGTGCTGATCGCCGCTATCACCGCCGCTGTCATAGGCTGTATTATCTTTCTTCCCAAGCTTTTTATGTAGTTGAAGGAGCGCTATAAATGAATAAAACGGATAGAAACAGCTGAAACGTTCTATTTATTGATTCTAAAATGCTATTTTATATTTCCGAATCGACTTATCTTTGTTCGTATTGAAAAACACAAGACTGATCGCGGTAGAGCCCTTGACAGGGTTATGGGTAGTGCATGGCAGCGCATCGGAATAAAGAGATGAAGTTATGAAACAAATAATCACACGATTTTTCTTTGGATTATGCCTCCTGGCGGTGTTGCCGTCGTATGCAAAGGATGCTGTTCACTACTATTTCAGGACAATGGACATCCGCGACGGACTCTCCCAGAATACGGTCTATCAGATTTTGCAGGATAAGAAAGGCTTTATGTGGTTTGGAACGAAAGATGGGCTGAACCGCTACGACGGCTTGTCTTTCCGGGTCTATAAGAAAGAGAATTCCGATTTGGGGAAAAACTTTATCACAGCGCTTTATGAAGACCATGCAGGGAACATCTGGATAGGAACCGACGGGGGCGTTTTTATCTATGATCCGGTATTAGACTCTTTTGAAGCCTTCGATCTGTTGAGCGATAAAGAGACTGTCATTCGTGATTTCGTGACGATGATAGGCGGCGACGAAGATAAAAACATCTGGATATCGGTCGAAAACCAGGGGATGTTCTGTTATAAACACGAGGAGAAAAAGCTATTGAATCATCTCTCTGATTCTTCCATCGGCAACATCACCCGTTTCTGGTTTACCGGCAATACATGCTGGCTGGCTTCGTATGCCGATAATCTGTACTATACAGAGGATGACTTTAAGACACCTTTACAGCCTTTCAGGGATGCCGGTGGGAATGAGATATTCAAAGGGGATGTGATCAACTGGCAGGTCAATGGCTCGCACAACTGTGTGTATGTTGCTTCGCTCCATGGCTTGACAGAGATCAACCAGACCACCGGGAAGACACGTCGGCTATTGAATGTGTATGCACGGGCGTTGCAGTTTCGCTCGGACGACGAATTGTGGGTGGGCACGGAGTCCGGAGTCTATATTTATAACCTTGCGAATGATAAAGTGACGCATCTGGCGGTGCCCGATCAGGATGATTCCTACGCTTTGTCGGATAATGCTATTTACGCGCTTTACCGCGATACGGAAAATGGGATGTGGATCGGTTCTTATTTCGGAGGGGTGAATTATCATCCGTATCAATGGACCTATTTTGAGAAATTCTATCCCCGCGATGACCTTCCGGGATTCGGCCGACGGGTACGTGAGATATGTGAGAGCAACGACGGTACGTTGTGGATAGGAACCGAAGACAAGGGTTTATTCAATTTTAATCCGAAAACTGGCAATATCATACCCTTTGGGCATCCTGCCATCCACCAGAATGTGCATGGCCTTTGCCTGGACGGAGACGATCTCTGGGTGGGTACGTTCTCCGGCGGGTTGTGCCGCGTTAATCTGCGTACCAGGCAGGTGCGTTCTTATTCCAAAGGAGAGACTGAAAACTCGATGATTGCCAATGATGCTTTTACGATTTGCCGGACCACCACCGGTGATGTGTGGATCGGAACTACCTCGGGTTTGTTGAAGTATAATCGGGCTACGGACGACTTTTCCCGTGTCTCTCAACTGAGGAATATGTTTGTCTATAAAATATTGGAAGACTTCCATGGAAATTTGTGGTTTGCCACCTTTTCCAACGGAGTGTTCTGCTATAATGTGCGCACGCAGCAATGGAAGAATTATCTCTCCGACGAGCAGGATCCTACTTCGCTTCCCTACAACAAAGTGATCAGTATATACGAAGACAGTAAAAAGCGTTTGTGGTTTATGACGCTGGGAGAAGGATTCTGTCGCTACAATCCGACGACAGACAATTTCACTCATTACGATATGTCGGATGGCTTTCCGAATAATATCATTTATAAAATGGTAGAAGACAAGCAGGGAAACCTGTGGATAACGACTAACTACGGACTGGTATGTTTCAACCCGGAGACTGAAAATAAACGTGTGTATACCACCGCCAACGGGCTTTTGAGTAATCAGTTCAATTTCCAGTCGGGATATCGCGATAAGGAGGGGCGTATTTACCTGGGGAGCATCAATGGTTTTATCGTTTTCGATCCGGAGACCTTTGTGGAAAATGCTTTTATGCCTCCGGTCGTTATTACCGATTTTTATCTGTTCAATAAGCGTCTTTCGGTAAACAGCCCAGATTCGCCCCTGAAGAAAAGCATCACCTACTCGGATGAGATAGAATTGGATGCCAACCAAAACTCCTTCTCATTGAATGTGGCGGCGTTGAGTTATCAGGCGCCCGAAATGAATGAGCTGGAGTATAAATTGGAAGGATTCGACCGCGAATGGTATACGGTCGGAAAAAGTTCCGCTATCAACTATTCCAACCTGCCGTATGGGAGCTATAAACTGCGCATCAAAGGCTCAAACAGCGATGGTAAGTGGAACGAGGCGGAGCGCCTGCTTCATATACGCATCAATCCGCCTTTTTATCTGTCCGCCTGGGCGTATACGGTCTATGTCGTATTGGTTTTATGTCTATTGGTCGGTCTTTTCTTCTATTTCAGAAAGAAAACACAGCGAAAGCAGCAGCAGACCATGGAGAACTTTGAACGGACGAAAGAGCGGGAGCTATATACCGCCAAAATAGATTTCTTCACGAATGTGGCTCATGAAATACGCACTCCGCTGACGCTGATAAAGAGCCCGCTCGAGAATGTATTGGCATCCAGGTCGGTCTCCGACGAGATCAAAGACGATCTGGAGATAATGGATTTGAATACCAACCGGCTGCTCGACCTGGTTAATCAGTTGCTCGACTTCCGCAAAACCGAGACACAGGGGTTTCAGTTGGATTTCACCGAATGTGATGTGGCGGATATATTGCATAAAACATACAAACGATTCAAACATCTGGCACGCCAGAAGGAGTTGAAGGTCACTATCGAGGCACCTGAATCACTGTGTGTCTCGGTTGATAAAGAGGGGTTGACGAAGATTCTCAGCAATCTGTTGACGAATGCTATCAAGTATTCGAAGAGCTATATCCATATCAAACTCTCTGTGGAAGAGGAGCGGTTGTTGCTCTCGATGTGCAACGATGGCTTGATTATCCCGGCAGATATGCGTGAGGAGATATTCAAACCATTCATACAGTATAAAGCAGGCAGGCTGAGCTCCGTTTCGGGTACGGGGATTGGACTGGCATTGGCTCGTTCGCTTGCCGAACTACATGAGGGCACCCTCTGTATGGATGATTCCATGGAAGAGAATTGCTTCCTGTTGTCGCTCCCGGTGGGGCATGCCACGTTGCCAGCGGCTGTTGCGGAGCAAAACGAACCGGCGATAGAAGAGCCCGTGGAAGAGGAGGAGGCGGAAACGGCATCAGGAGCCAATCGCTATACCATCCTGGTGGTAGAAGACAGTCTGGAAATGCAAGCTTTTGTGGTAAAGCAGCTGGCTATGGAGTATCAGGTTCTGACAGCCATGAATGGGGTAGAGGCACTGAAGGTCTTGGACAAACATACGGTAGATCTGGTTATTTCGGATATTATGATGCCCGAGATGGATGGACTGGAATTGTGTGAGCGCCTGAAGTCGGAGCTCGATTACAGCCATATACCCATTATCCTATTGACGGCCAAAACCACCCTACAGGCAAAAATTGAAGGGATGAAGATCGGGGCGGATGTGTATATCGAAAAACCTTTCTCTGTGGAATACCTGAAGGTGTGTGTGTCCAGCCAGTTGAATAACCGTGAAAAGCTCCGGGTCTCTTTTGCCCATTCTCCTTTTGTGCCGACAAACAGCATCGCCATGACGAAAGCGGATGAAAGTTTCCTGAAGAAATTGAATGAATTGGTCATGGAGAATATGCAGAACCCAGACTTTAATCTGGACGATATGGCGGGGTCGTTGCATATGAGCCGCTCGAGCCTGAACCGGAAAATAAAAGGGATATTAGACATGACGCCGAACGATTATATTCGCCTGGAACGCTTGAAGAAAGCAGCCTTTTTGTTGAAAGAGGGCGAATGTAAGATTAACGAGGTGTGTTACATGACCGGCTTCAATACTCCTTCCTATTTTACGAAATGTTTCCAGAAACAATTTGGCGTCCTGCCGAAAGATTTTGTGAAATAATAGACCAAACGAATACGAAAATAGAACAATCCAGCCAAGGCGGGTGCTTTGGATTTATAATTGCATAGATTGAAAAAAAAGTTGCATCCCGTTCTCTTTTATACGAATATATTTGCCTCAGGAATTAACCTAAAAATCTAATAATAGTATAAACTTAGAGCCTATGATATAACGCAATCAAATGAGTTTTCTATGCATGGCAAAAGGCATGTATTTTTGCCAAATGTAACCCCAAGACGAATGTGTGTTTTCGTCATATAGTTTTAAAATCTAATTCTATCAAAGATGATCAAGAAAATTTTAGTATTATTTTTTGTTGTGTTTGCAACTACCACCTATGCCCAGCAAATGGCCATAACCGGAACGGTAACAGATGCAAATAACGAACCTTTAACAGGTGTGAACGTCGTAGTGAAAGGTACGACAATGGGAGCCGTGACCGATATCGACGGTCGCTTCTCGGTGCAGGGAGATAACGGGAGTACACTCGTTTTTTCTTATATCGGTATGATCCCTCAGGAGGTGGTCTTCAGAGGCGCTCCTCTGTTTGTCGTTCTGATAGATGATTCGAAAGCATTGGAAGAGGTGGTGGTGATCGGTTATCAGACCGTAAAGAAATCAGACCTGACCGGTGCGGTTGCCGTAGTCGATACGAAAGAGATGAAGAAGAGCTCGGCAGGAACGCTGGTGAGCCAGATGCAGGGATTAGCAACCGGTGTGAATGTGCGCAGCACGGGTAGAGCCGGTGCCGACGCTTCCATTCAGATCCGTGGTGTCGGCTCTCTGAGCAATAACTCTCCGCTCTGGGTGGTCGATGGTATGATTACCGATCCGGGTGTTGACTTTAATCCCTCTGATGCGGAGTCGATCCAGATCCTGAAAGATGCTTCGGCAGCGGCTATCTATGGTTCGCGCGCGGCTAACGGGGTGATTATCGTGACGACCAAGAAGGGAGCGAAAGGCCCGATGAAGGTAAATGTAAGCGTAAAAGAAACGTTGGAATGGAGTCCGAAGTATGATCTGATGAACGCGGCGGAGTATATTAAATACAATGATATCGCCTATAACGAAGCGATCAAGAACGGTGTCGCTTCTATCACCTCTACGCAACAACACTCCTCTTATGACACCAACTGGCAGGACGAAGTCTTGAAGACCGCTTTGGTGCAAGACTATAACGTATCGCTTTCCGGTGGTGGCGACTCAGGTAACTTCTTTTTATCGGCTGGTTATTATAAAAACGATGGTGTATCGTATGGTAATACGTTCGATCGTTACAGCTTCCGTGTGAATACACAAGGCAAGAAGGGCTGGTTCTCTTTTGGTGAAAACCTGGCTTTCTCACACACCAATACGGATCCGAACCAGACCAATACTTACAATGACTTCCTGCGTATGATGCCTACCATTCCTATCTACGACGAAAATAATCCGGGTGGGTATGGTTATGGTGACCAGGCGAAATACAATACCTTCGGTGTGAACCCGATTGCTCGCGAAGACCTGGAATACCGTCATTTCCGCCAAAATCGTTTGAACGGCTCGTTGTGGTTGGAGTTCAAACCTTTTGAGTTCCTTTCTTATAAGTTCAATGGTGGGATCGATCTCTATTTCTATGAGAACTCCTGGTTCCGTGGCGAAGGCAACTGGACGCAAAACCAGGAACACCGTGATCCGGAAAGTTCAAAAGCGCGCGATAATACCTATAATATGTTGATCGAACATACGCTGAACTTCAATAAGGACTTTGGTAAACATCATGTGGATGCCGTGGTCGGTACCACGTATCAGCACCACGAATGGGAAGGTCTTGCCGGTTCTCGTTTGAACTTCCCCTATTTAGGCAATGGCGAATACCTGACCGTGTTGAATGCCGGACAGAGTAACCAGCAGAATACGAACAATATCAGTGAGAACGCCATGATCTCTTACCTGGGACGTGCTAACTATATTTATGATAACAAATACTACCTGACGGCTACTTTCCGTCGCGACGGTACTTCCCGTTTGTCGAAGGAAAACCGTTGGGGTAACTTCCCTTCTATCTCGGGTGCCTGGAGAATTTCGAATGAAGAGTTCTTTCAAGCTCCATGGCTCAATGACTTAAAGATCCGTGCGAACTGGGGACGCCTGGGGAATGCCTCTATCGGCGATTGGGATTACATCGGAACGATCAACCAGAGTATTGTGACCGTATTTGGCGGATCTATCTACTCAGGGGGTACGCAGGTGAAATTGGTAAATACCGGTTTGATTTGGGAAACAAAAGAAACGGTGAACGTTGGTTTCGACGCTTCCTTCCTGGACCAGCGCTTGACACTGAGTGCCGAATATTATAACTCGGAAACAAGAGACGTGTTGACGGATATGCCGATTGCTGTCTCTACCGGTAACCAGGGTGGTTCGCCCAAGGCCAATGCCGCCAGCTTGCGTAACCGCGGATTTGAAATGACGCTGGGCTGGAGAGATCAGGTATCTGATTTCAAGTATAGCGCTTTGTTGAATGTGACAACATTAAATAATAAGGTGTTGGAATTAGGATATGGCAAAGAAAGCATCGACTCGGGTCAGGCAAGAACCATTCTTGGTCACTCATTAGCTGAGTTCTACCTGTTGAAGACAGATGGAATCTTCAAAACACAAGAACAGATCGACAACTATCTGACCGAGGATGGCCGTCCTATTATGATCAACGGAAAACGTCCGCAGTTGGGTGATGTGAAGTATATCGATATGCCCGACAAAGACGGAAAGCAAGATGCCGATATCACAGCCGACGACCGTGTCTTCTGCGGCAGCCCCTGGGCAAAGATGCAATTGTCGTTTATCTTCAACGCGGAATGGAAAAACTTCGATTTCAGCATGATGTGGAACGGACAGTTTGGCAATAAGGTGTACAACGTAGCACAATGGCAGGGACGTATGTTTGCAGATAACTCTAACTACATCCGTTTCAAGAAAGGCGACGAGCCTTATCAGGTAAATCCCGACTCCAATTCTCCGCGTATCATTTATGGTGACGCGCGAAATGTGAAGGATGCCGATCGTTTCCTGGAAGATGGTTCTTACCTGCGTTTGAAGAATATCTCTGTCGGATATAATTTCAAGCAGCAGTGGCTGACCAATCTGGGTATCGAAAACCTGCGCTTGTTTGCTACCGGTAGTAACCTGATTACCATTACAGGCTATTCAGGTCTTGATCCCGACTTTGTGAATACAAACATCTGGAACAGCGGAACAGATAGCTTTGCCTATCCCAATACCCGTTCTGTTATGTTTGGTTTGGATGTGACCTTTTAATTTATAAATCAGTAGAATAATAAACGTATGAAAAAGATATATGGATTATTGTTAACCGGTATGTTATTTCTCTTTGCCGGATGTAGTGCCGACTTATTGGATATCGACAACCCCAATGAAGTGACCAATACGACCTATTGGCAGTCGGGAGAGGATGCGGAAGCGGGAGTGAATGCCTGTTATAGCTTCTTCTACAAAGAAGGAACCTGGATGCGCTGGCTCTCTTTCCGTTATGACCTGTCATCGGACGAAGGATGGAGCTCTTCTCCCTGGATTGAACTGGGTGACTGGACTCGCTTCCTGTATAATAATTATAATTTCTATGAAGGCAATAAGGTACATTGGGAACATTTCTATGTGGGTATCTTCCGTTGCAATCAGGTATTGACCAACGTGCCTGCCATTGAAATGAACGAAACTCAGAAAAACCAGGTACTGGCGCAAGCCTCTTTCCTGCGGGCTTTGTGGTATTTCCAGATCAATCTGTTGTGGGGCAAAGGTACCTTGGTGTTGGAACCTCAGGACGCGAACTATATTCCTCAGGATGCTTCCGAGCAGGAAATTTGGGATCAGATAGAGATAGATCTTACCTATGCCATGAATAATCTGCCGGAATCGTGGGATGCCGCCAACCTGGGACGCGCTACCAAAGGAGCCGCCAAGGCGCTATTGGGCAAAGCCTATATGCAACAACGCAAATTTGATAAGGCGAAGGAACAACTGCAATGGCTGATCGATAAGGAGGGTTCTTTGTACGGATTGATTGATAACCGGGAAGACAATTACCGATTTGAACGAGAACAACAAAGAGGGTATCTTCGAAATCCAGTTCGACGATAAGAACAAAGGCGGCACAGGCAACGACGCCAGCATGGCCTTTGGCTTCCAACGTACACAGTTCTACGCGCCCGGCGGTATTGGTTGGGGCGATGGTAAAGCGCGCCGTTGGATGGTAGAGGAATACCTGAAAGAAAAGAGAGTAGACGGTACGAATGACCTGCGTTTATATAACAGTATTATTTATAAAGGCTTCGCTAACGATTTTCCCGATCAGCCGACGAAATACTACCATGTGGCGGATGCTTCCGCATGGAGCGATGCTTGGGGACAAGACCCGGAAGATTGCTACATCCGTAAGTATAACACCTCGTATTTCCGTGAACGCGAAGACTACTTCGCACGCAACAATTACCGCATCATGCGTTATGCGGATATATTGATGAACTATGCGGAATGTCTGGTTGAAACAGGCACTACTCCTGCCGATGCCGCTGTTCATGTGGATAAGGTACGAGAACGTGCCGGTATGGCGAAGTTGAAAGAGAGCCAATGGAAAGACTGCCTGAACTCGAAAGAGGCTTTTATCAAGCGTCTTCAGATGGAACGTACGTTGGAGCTTTGCTTCGAAGGCTGGCGATGGGCCGACCTGAAACGCTGGGGACTGCTCGATTCGCAATCGGGTATCGATGAACTGAAAGCGCGCGACAAGGACTTTAATAACTTTACGATCGGTAAACATGTGCGTCTGCCTATACCGACCAGTGAGGTGGATATAAGCAAAGTGGATGATGTGCCGCAACTGACACAGAATCCGGGTTATTAGTTCTAATAAGGTTATGTGGGGGTGCCCTTTACGATTCGGGGCACCTCTGGCATAACTTTTTCCTTTAAATCTTATACCATGATGTTTGTCTATAGAAAATTATTAATGCCTTTTCTTTTTGTTTGTTGCCATACCCTTGTGGCGCAAAACATCCAGAATCCGGTGCTTCCCGGAGTGGCAGATGCCGGTGTGATGAAATACAACGGCAAATACTATATCGGCGGCGTGTATACGAACGGCGACTTCTATGTCTCTGAGGATCTGCTCGAATGGGGCGCCCCTGTTCATGTTGTCTCTATAGACAATGAATGGATAAAGGGCAGCGGAGTGGCAGACGACCAGATCCATGCGAATGACATGCGCTATCTGAATGGTGATTTCCATTTGTATTGGTCGGTCAACTACTGGGGAAGGGATAGGCATGCCGTTCATGTGGTGCATGCTCAAAGCCAGGATGTGTTAGGCCCTTACAGCGAACCGGACAGAAAGAGCTGGATGGATAACCGTATCGACCCGATGGTGTTTCGCGATGACGACGGACAACTCTATATGTATATGGTACGCTTTACGGATGGCAACACCATCTGGGCGCGTAAAATGAAGAACCCGGCCGAGTTTGCCGGCGAACCGGTTTGCCTGTTCGCCTCCTTGCCGGATACCTGGGAGACCATGGACAACCGGGTGGCGGAAGGCCCTTGGGTCATCAAATACAGAGACCGCTACTATATGATGTATAACGCCAATCATACCTCTACCGGGTGGGGTAATTATCAGTTGGGAGTGGCTGAGGCCGACTCTCCTTTAGGTTTTCAACATGGGAATAAATATAGCTATCCGCTTGTCGGAAGCAATCAAACGCAACTGGAAGAACAGTATGTTGACCTGTTGCGTTATAGCCACAACCGATACGAACCACTGTTTAACTATACAGAAAACAAACCGGCTACCGGCTGGACAACCATAACCTATGACGCTTCCGCCTGGCAGCAGGGCGAATCGGGATTTGCCTCCCAGAAGGTGGAAGGCTCTACCACCCGCCATCAGGGCACCGTATGGAATTCGTCCGACCTATGGCTGCGCAAAACATTTGTTGCCGGCAACCAGGTGGGCAACCTGGCCTTACGCGTGGCTCACGACGGCGACACCCGTATTTATCTAAACGAAACACTTATATACGAGAAACAGGGGCGCGATTATGGCATCTTGAACCTGGATAAGAAACTGCGTTCCGCGCTGAAAAACGGAACGAACCTATTGGCTGTCGAAACAAAGAAAGGACGTTCCTGCTTCTTTGATGTCTCGCTATTCGATATGAAAGGAGAGGTAGCCGATGATATCCTGATGACACCGGGGCAGCCCAACATACTGAGAGGACCCAATGGTTTTGAATGGTGGCTTATCTATATGGCCAATAAGAACAACGAACGCCGGGGGCAATACATTGACCGCGTTCAGTTCTTTGATAAAACCATGTATGTCGATGGCATAACCGGTCCTCGTACGCCGGGTTATCATCCGGAGCCGGCTTTGCCGACCTTCTCTCAGAAAGAAGAAACTCCCTCTTTTGGGGCTTTGCAACATGTACAGGCATCGACCACTTACCTGTTTGAAGCCGCTGTAAAAACGAAACAGGAGGCCGGTGTGATTGCCTGGTGGAAAGATTCTGAAAACTATGCTCATATAGGGTTGGATGCCGGGACTCAGTCCTGGTATCTATATACCCGCTTACAAGGAAAAGAGACCAAAGAAACATACGCTTTACCAGCCGATTTCCGTTGGGGCGTATATCACCATCTGCGCGTAGAGCGTCAGGCCGGTTGCTTGCAGATCTGGCTGGATGAAATGCCTGCTCCCGGAAAATCTGTCTTTCATGAGGTGGTGCCGGAAGAAGCAGGTCTCCCCGGTGTCTTTGATAAGTCAGACGATGCCCTGTTTGAAGGCGTGACCTATACCATCGGTTTTGATAATATAGATGTGCAACTGCCGGAGCGTTCGGAAGCGTTGAAAGGGGATTGGCTTAACGATTATGAGTTTAGCTTTCAGTTATCCAGTTTGCCCGACCAGGGCGTAGCAGGCTGCTATCCGGTCTATGTAGACGAGAAAAACTATGTGAAAGCACAGTTCAATGCCGTGACCGGCAAGCTCGAAGTGATTGCTATGAAGAAAGGCAAACAGGCCTGGCGGGAGGATTTCTCTTTAGCCCATCGGCAAACCATCTATCCGGATGTGAAATATACCGACTTTATCGAGAAGACCTATCGCTTTGCCACGCCTACCCGCCTGGATGCTCTTTACCTGAGCCGGCATGAAGCGGGCGACAAATCCGCGTTTGTGGAGGATATGTTCAGTAAGTTCACCATCGACTACCTGCGTAATGGCGAATGGCATCCGATAGACAACCAGGGAGCGGCGGTGGCCGAGCACCCGGCTTACAACCGTCTGGCCTTTGCACCCGTGAAAGCGGAGGCGATCCGTTTTACCAATAAAGAGGCTGAAGATTTGCAGCGTCACATCTATACCATCGGTATCCATGAGTTGTTGAAAGAATCCTATCACTTCCGTGCCGTACGCCGGGGAGAAAAGCTGTATCTTTTTGTCGACGGCAGGGAACTGGAACTACCGGAGATCCAATACCCCGCGTCCCGCGTCGGGTTCTGTTCGGATAATTATAATCCGGTTTATAAGGGTATATTGTATTATCACATAAGAAATAAATAAGATGAAAAAAGGATTAGTTTGTAGTTGCGTATGTTTAGTATTACTGGCATTCACCTCCTGCCAGTCGTGTTCTCCGGAGTATAAGAATGTGGACGAGATTATCGTGGACGAAGTGGAGATGCCGGTTCCTTTTGGTGATCCGTTTATCATGCTCTACGACGGTACTTATTACGCCTATGGCACACATGCTGCCGATGGTATTGAAGTGTATACTTCCGACGACCTGTTGACCTGGAAGTATGAGCGCCTGGCATTGGACAAGAAAGACTCCTGGGCGGATCGCTGGTTCTGGGCACCTGAGGTATATGCCCTGAATGGCCGCTTCTATATGTATTATTCGGCGGATGAGCATATCTGCGCGGCTGTCGCCGATTCTCCTCTGGGTCCCTTTGTGCAAGAGAAGAAAGAACCGATGATTGCCGACGAAAAATGCATCGATAACTCGCTGTTTATCGACGACGACGGCACGCCTTACCTGCTTTTCGACCGTTTCAACGACGGATTGAATATCTGGGTAGCCGAATTGGAAAAGGATCTTCTCACGATTAAAACAGAGACCATGCATCCCTGTATCCATGTCTCTCAGGCATGGGAAGAGGTATGGCCGCGGGTGAATGAAGGCTCCTTCGTGATCAAACGCAACGGTATCTACTATATGATCTATTCGGCCAATAGCTATGAGAGTCCTTCTTATGGCGTGGGCTGTGCCACGGCTACTGATCTGATGGGCGAATGGACCAAATACGATGAAAACCCTTTGTTGCAGTTCCCGGGCGATCTGGTTGGCGTAGGCCACGGTGCTCTGTTTACCGACAAAGCGGGTAAATTGCGTCATGTGTTCCATGCCCATAAAGACAAAAGCAATATCCATCCGCGCGCGATGCATATCGGTGAGGTCTCTTTCGAGAAGGTAAACGGGGTGGATCGTATGCGGATGAGTAAAGAATATATAACACCCAAGTTGACAAAATGAAAAAGCAATTACTTCTGTTCGCATGTTTCTCCCTTCTCTCGTGCTCCTCTTCGCCCGCCCAGGAGGATATACCCGATGATGACGGGATGTATTACCGCAATCCGGTGATAAGCTACAGCTTGCCGGATCCTACCGTGATGAAGGCCGATGATGGATATTTCTACCTGTATGCCACGGAGGATATCCGCAACCTGCCGATCCATCGTTCCCGCAATCTGCTCGATTGGGAATATGTAGGCACCGCCTTTACCGACCGGACCCGTCCGGACTTCGAAGCGAAAGGGGGCTTATGGGCACCTGATATTAATAAGATTGGCGATAAGTATGTGCTCTACTATTCCATGTCGGTATGGGGAGGCGAATGGACTTGCGGTATCGGTTGCGCGACTGCCGAGAAACCCGAAGGGCCTTTCACAGATCAGGGCAAGTTGTTTCGCAGCAATGAAATCAATGTGCAAAACTCCATCGACCCCTTCTATATCGAGGAAGATGGAAAGAAGTATCTCTTCTGGGGCAGTTTCCGCGGCCTCTACGTTATCGAACTCTCGGACGATGGCCTTTCCCTGAAAGAGGGTGCCACTCCGCGGCAGGTAGCAGGCACGGCATACGAAGGAGCCTATATCCATAAGAAGGATGGCTATTATTAC
This sequence comes from Parabacteroides sp. PM6-13, assembly GCF_029892605.1. Taxonomy (GTDB): domain Bacteria; phylum Bacteroidota; class Bacteroidia; order Bacteroidales; family Tannerellaceae; genus QVMG01. Next base: position 3,034 of record NZ_JARXWF010000001.1, on the reverse strand, counting down.
TTCTTTGCCTCTATCGGCACCTGTTGTGAGGGGCTGAACAGCACCTATACGACCGTTGTTGCTCGCTCGGAGAGTCTTTTCGGCCCCTATGTCGACAAGCAGGGGGGAAGTATGTCCGATAACAAACACGAAGTATTGATTCGTAAGAATAACTCCTTTGTCGGACCCGGGCATAATTCGGAGATCGTAACGGATAAGGCGGGTAATGACTGGTTTTTCTATCACGCTGTGAACACAAAAGATCCCAGCGGGCGTGTGTTGATGATGGATAAAATAGACTGGCAGAACGGATGGCCGTCGGTAAAGGAGGCCTCTCCTTCGATCAAGTCCGAGAAACCGGTGTTTTAAGTATAAAAATCGAATGAAGAAAAATAGTATGAGGAAGAAAAGTGTATTGGCTATAAGGCCTAAAAGATTGTTTTTAGTGATAGCGCTTTTAGCTGCTATTACACAGGTAGGTGCGATGAATCAGGGTCAGGAAGATATTTCAGCATCCATCTCTCTGAAAGTACCGGGGAATGACGCTCAACATTATCCGTTGACGTTTCATGCCCTGTCCAACGGTATGTATAACGCCCAACCGGGCGAAGAGTTACCGCTGCGTATTACCCGGCAGGTAACGGAGCAGGAGGGTAAGCAGCGCATTACCGTCGTTCTCAAAGCGTTGGAAGATATCTATTTCAATTATGGCGAACAGGTAAAAACGGCTTACAAACATGCCGATTGCCAGTTCTATATGCCCGGATTCTGGTATCATCGTAACCTGCGTTCGCCTGCTGAAGCGCCTTCGTTCCATACGTCGGATAGCTGGCTGGTGCGCGAAGACCGCCTGAGTACCCCGCTGACAGCTGCCTATAGCGCCGCGGAGAAGAAATCCATGTCGGTTATCCGTATCGACGCGTTCGATAAGGAGGCTTTAAGCACACATAAAGAGGGAGAGGTGATTCTCTCCGGAGAGACCTCGATCGGTTATACAGGGTTTGAAAATGTAGGAGGCATGACTGTGCTTGCCTATGGCTTCCCCTACAAAGAGGCGCCGAAAACCTATATCCGCAAACTGACACTGGCTCCTGCTGTCGAGGCTTATCAGTTGCTTCGCGAAGGTGAGAGCATCACCCTTGTCTGGGAATTGTCGGAACGCGCCGCTGCCGATTATTCGGACTGTGTAGAGCGTACCTGGGAATATAGCTATGACACCAACCGTCCGCAACCGGTGGAGACTCCTTACTCGATAGACCGGATGAAAGCGGTGATGAGCAACTTCTTTGTGGAGAGCTATGTCGATAAGACACCAACCCATTATTACTCCGGTGTAGAGCTGGAAACGGCGACCTGCGCCAGTACGGATGTGGCGGAAGTCGGTTTTGTGGGACGTACGTTGCTCAATGCGTTCAATGCCTTGGAATATGGAGCACAACAGAATCGCCCGGAATTGACCCGTGATGCCAACCATATTTTTGATACCTATTTGCAATACGGGTTTTCGCCCGCCGGTTTTTTCAATGAAGTGGTTCATTATGACCGGGGTTTCAAAGAATCCAGACATAGCATCCGCCGGCAGTCGGAAGGTGTATATGCCGTGTTGCATTACCTGAATTATGAAAAACAACAAAAGCGCAAACACCCTGAATGGGAAAAACGCATTAAGAATATGCTCGACAGCTTCCTTCGCCTGCAGAACGAGGACGGCAGCTTTCCGCGTAAGTTCAAAGACGACTACTCAATCGTCGACGCGAGCGGCGGCAGCACACCTTCGGCAACCTTGTCACTGGTGTTGGGCTATAAATATTTCAACGACAAACGCTATCTGGCAAGCGCTAAGCGCACGGTCGATTACCTGGAGAAGGAACTGATCTCGAAAGCCGACTATTTCTCTTCTACCTTGGATTCCAATTGCGAAGATAAAGAGGCCTCTTTGTATGGCGCGACGGCTGCCTATTACCTGGCGTTGGTCACAAAAGGCGAGGAACGAGCGCATTACGCCCGCCTGGCGAAGAAAGCAGCCTATTTTGCCTTGTCATGGTATTACACCTGGGACGTTCCTTTTGCCCCCGGACAAATGTTGGGCGATATCGGTCTGAAAACCCGTGGCTGGGGAAATGTATCGGTGGAGAATAACCATATCGATGTGTTTATCTTTGAATTTGCCGATGTATTGCATTGGCTGTCTACCCAGTACAACGAACCTCGTTTCGCTGATTTTGCCGAAGTGATCTCCACCTCCATGCGCCAACTGTTGCCCTATGAAGGCCATATGTGCGGCGTTGCCAAGGTGGGCTATTACCCCGAAGTGGTGCAACACACCAATTGGGATTACGGGCGCAATGGGAAAGGTTATTACAATAATATCTTCGCCCCGGGTTGGACCGTTGCCTCCCTCTGGGAACTTTTCACGCCCGGCCGCGCCGAACAATTCCTGTTGAAGAAGTAAAATATAAGGCGCTGATTCGCCGGATATGAAAATATCAAAATGATAGCAAAATCGCCATTTTGCTATACAATATGATACGTTAAAAAGTGTTACTCGCCTGACTAATTTTAAATACCCCTACGTTTTTGGGAAATTAGTCGGGCGATTTTGACAAAATGTCAATTCTCAAAAAGTGATTTATCTGATGGGTGCGGATCTTCAAATTGGAGGATATTGGATTGGGGGAAAGCACGCCGCAGGCGTGAGATTATGCATAACCGTATGCTAGCGCAGCGCAGCTTACGGTAGTGAATCATCTATATAAAATGCCCCGCATGGGGCGGGATTATGGCAGATCTCGCACCTGCGGCGCTTGATTGATAAGGAGTCGCTATACCGTAAGCTGCGCTGCGCTTGCATACGGTTATGCATAATCTCGCGCTTGCAGCGCGATCCCCACCTTCCCATCTTACTTAATCTGAAGATAAAGACATACTAAACATAGTGACAAAATTTCTCCTCCTTAGCAAAGGAGGAGTACGGCGAGGTACGAGCCGGGAGGTGGTTGGATCCTTTTTCTATTTATTGACATCCAATGACATATAATATACCAACCACCTCCCC